>NZ_JAJFER010000001.1:0-1070147 GCF_020707295.1 Massilia sp. IC2-476 | reverse complement strand
CTGAGCGCCGCGAAAAAATCCTGTGCAAACAGTTCCAGCTGGTGCCCGTCGATCTTGGAGGAGCTCATGTCGTGCTGCGGTTTCGAATTCCTGATCTGGGCGCTGACGTCGCTCAGCCACCTCTGTAGACGTGGGGCGAAATAACGCGCATTTCGGATTCTATCCAATTTTCGACCTCTTGCATCATGCTGTCGGGGGTGTGGTTTTCTGGCGAGATCGGTTTGCCGATCGAGACCGTCACCAGGCCGGGGCGCTTGATGAAGGAATTCTTTGGCCAGCACTCACCTGAATTATGCGCGATCGGCACGACTACGGTTTGGGTTTCGACAGCCAGGCGCGTACCGCCGCTCTTGTACTTGCCCGCCTGGCCCACCGGGATGCGCGTCCCTTCCGGGAACATGATAATCCATTGGCCGTCCGCCAGGCGAC
Organism: Massilia sp. IC2-476; assembly: GCF_020707295.1. Taxonomy (NCBI): domain Bacteria; kingdom Pseudomonadati; phylum Pseudomonadota; class Betaproteobacteria; order Burkholderiales; family Oxalobacteraceae; genus Massilia; species Massilia sp. IC2-476. The sequence goes on along the minus strand of NZ_JAJFER010000001.1, from coordinate 1,069,718 downwards.
GCTTGCCGTGCCGGACCACGTGGGCAAAGGCGTTCTTGCCTTGGCTGCGGTCGATCGGGATCATGCGCAGCAGGCCCATGGCCCAGCCGAAGAAGGGGATGTAGAGGATTTCCTTCTTGAAGACGAAGACCAGTGGCCGGGTCAGGTTCGGCAGCAGGAAGATGGTCTCCCACGCCGACTGGTGCTTGGACAGCACGACGGCCGGCGCGTCCGGCAGGTTCTCGTAGCCCTTGAACTGGTAGCGGATCCCGCAGATCACCTTGGCGCACCAGATGATGAAGACGTTCCAGCGCGAGGTCACCCAGAAGCGCTTGTTGTAGGGCAGGGGCGCGGCCAGGAAGCACACGCAGGCCCACACGACGGTGGAGGCGATCATCACGATCGTGAAGAGCAGGGAACGCAGGAACAGGGTGAAGTTACGCAAAGGGGCTCCGGACAGTTCTGGTTTTGGATGTCGTCTTGTCTACTCAGGCCGCTGTGCCGCGGTCTTGAGGAAGGCATTCACCATCGACGCGAGATCGGGGAATACCTGGGTGCCCGGCGGCAGGCCGCCGGTCTGCTGCGTCTTCTCGCCCTTCCCGGTCAGGACCAGGTAGGGCACGCAGCCCATGATGAAGCCGGCCTGCAGGTCGCGCAGCGAGTCGCCCACGGTGGGTACGCCCTTGAGGCTCAGCTTGAAGCGCTTGCTGATCTCTTCGAACATGCCGGCCTTGGGCTTGCGGCAGTCGCAGTTGTCGATCGCCGCATGCGGGCAGAAGAAGATGGCGTCGATGTCGGCGCCGACCAGCTGGGCGCTGGCGTGCAGTTTCTGGTGGATCGCGTTCAGGGTCGTGATGTCGAACAGTTCGCGCGCGATGCCCGACTGGTTCGACGCGATCACGACCCGGTAGCCCGCCTGGTTCAGGCGGGCGATCGCTTCCAGCGAGCCGGGGATGGGAATCCACTCCGCCGGCGACTTGATGAAGTCCGGCGAATCGTGGTTAATGACCCCATCCCGGTCGAGGATGATGAGTTTCATGAGACGACCTTAATGCTTTATGCGGCGAGCTTGGAAATATCCGCGACGCGGTTCATCATGCCGTGCAGCTGCGACAGGAGCGCCAGGCGGTTGTTGCGCAGGTTGACGTCCTCGGCCATCACCATCACGTCGTTGAAGAAGGCGTCGACCTCGTCCTTCATCAGCGCCAGGGTCTTCAGCGCCCCGGTGAAGTCGCTCTTCTCAAAAGCGCTGGTGACGTCGCCCGCAAGGGAAGTCATCCTGGCGGCCAGGGCGGCTTCGGCCGGCTCGACCAGCAGCTCCTGCTTGACCGCGGCGTCCTGCGGCATCGCTTCCTCGTTCTTCTTGAGGATGTTGGTGATGCGCTTGTTGGCGGCGGCCAGCGAGCTCGATTCCGGCAGCGCGGCAAAGGCCTGCACCGCTTCCAGGCGCTGGACGACGTCGTCCACGCGGTCCGGGTTCTGGGCCAGCACGGCCTCGACTTCGTTCGGCGAGAAGCCGCGCTCGCGCAGCATGCCGCGCAGGCGGTCGAGCATGAAGTCCTTCACCTCGGCAGTCGGGTCCTTGAACGCGGCCTGGCCTGCAAACACGGCGCTCGCATCGCCCAGCAGCTCCGACAGCAACAGCGGCAGGCGCTTCTCGACCAGCATGCGCATCACGCCCAGGGCGTGGCGGCGCAGCGCGAACGGATCCTTCTCGCCGGTCGGCTGCAGGCCGATGGCCCAGATGCCGACCAGGGTTTCCAGCTTGTCGGCCAGCGCCACCGCCAGGCCCGTGTTGGTCGAGGGCAGGGCGTCGCCGGCGAAGCGCGGCTGGTAGTGCTCGGAGGCGGCCTTGGCGACTTCCTCGTGCTCGCCGTCGTGGCGCGCGTAGTAGGTGCCCATGATGCCTTGCAGTTCCGGGAACTCGCCCACCATGTCGGTCAGCAGGTCGGCCTTGGACAGGCGCGCGCCGCGTTCGGCCAGCGCCACGTCGAAGCCGAGGCGCTTGGCGATGCTGGTCGCCAGTTTGGTCACACGCTCCGAACGCTCGGCCTGGGTGCCCAGCTTGTTGTGGTAGACCACGTTCGACAGCTGCGGCAGGCGCGATTCCAGGGTCTTCTTCTTGTCCTGCTCGAAGAAGAACTTGGCGTCCGACAGGCGCGGGCGCACGACGCGCTCGTTGCCGCCGATGATGGCCGATGGATCGCTTGTCTCCAGGTTCGACACGATCAGGAAGCGCGAGCGCAGCTTGCCGGAGGCGTCGGTCAGCGCGAAGTACTTTTGATTGGTCTGCATCGTCAGGATCAGGCATTCCTGCGGCACCGACAGGAATTCCTCTTCGAAGCGGCATTCATACACCACCGGCCATTCGACCAGCGCCGCCACTTCGTCGAGCAGCGACTCCGGCATCAGGACCTGGTCGGCACCGGCTTTCTCGAGCAGCTGCTTGCGGATGCTTTCCTTGCGCGCTTCGGCGGAGGACAAGACCTTGCCTTCGCTTTCGAGCACGGCAGCGTAGTTGTCCGCGTGCGGCACGGTGATTTCGCCGCCGTGCGACAGGAAGCGGTGGCCCATGGTCTGGCGCCCGGCGTCCAGTCCCAGCAGCGACAGCGGCAGCACCTGTTCGCCGTGCAGGGCAAGCAGCAGGTGCACCGGGCGCACGAACTGCACGGTGGCGCCGTCCGGGCGCTGGTAGCTCATCACCTTCGGGATCGGCAGCTTGGCGACGGTGTCCTGCAGGACGTCCTGCAGGGCGCCGGCCAGCTGGCTGCCGCTGGCGGTGTAGGTGTAGAAGAAGGATTCGGCCTTGCCGTCCTGGGCGCGTTCGAGCTCGCTGATCTTCAGGTCAGGAAAGCCCAAGGCGGCCAGCTTCTTGGCGAGCGGCGCGCTCGGGTTGCCGTCCTTGTCCAGCGCAACCGACACCGGCAGCACCTTTTCGCGGATCGGCTTGTCGGGCGAGGTGCCGCGCACATTGGTGATGGTGACGGCCAGGCGGCGCGGGGTAGCGTGGGCGGTGGCGACACTGTCGCCTTCGAGGAAGTCACGCGCCTTGAGGCCGTTGGCGATGCCGTTCGCGAATGCGGCGCCGAGTTTCACGAGCGCTTTCGGCGGCAGTTCTTCGGTCTGGATTTCGACGAGGAGAGTCTGATTCATGGTCTTGTTCTGTTCTTATTAGGCGGCAGCTTTCGCAGCACCCGGCAGCATCGGGAAGCCCAGCTTCTCGCGCGAATCGTAATAGGCCTGGGCCACCAGGCGCGACAGCGTGCGCACGCGGCCGATGTAGGCAGCGCGTTCGGTGACCGAGATGGCGCCGCGCGCGTCCAGCATGTTGAAGCTGTGCGAAGCCTTCATGATCTGTTCGTAGGCCGGCAGCGTCAGCTGCAGCTCGACGAGGCGCTTGGCTTCGGCTTCGTGGTTCGAGAAAGCCTGGAACAGCAGCTCGGTGTTCGCGTGCTCGAAGTTATAGGTCGACTGCTCGACTTCGTTCTGGTGGAAGACGTCGCCATACGACAGGGTCTTCTTCACGCCGTTTTCTTCCCACTCGGTCCACACCAGGTCGTACACGTTCTCGACACCCTGCAGGTACATGGCCAGGCGCTCGATGCCGTAGGTGATCTCGCCCAGCACCGGCTTGCAATCGAGGCCGCCGACCTGCTGGAAGTAGGTGAACTGGGTGACTTCCATGCCGTTCAGCCAGACTTCCCAGCCCAGGCCCCAGGCGCCCAGGGTCGGGCTTTCCCAGTCGTCCTCGACGAAGCGCACGTCGTTCTTCTTCAGGTCCAGGCCCAGCGCTTCGAGCGAGCCGAGGTAGAGGTCGAGGATGTTTTCCGGCGCAGGTTTCAGCACCACCTGGTACTGGTAGTAGTGCTGCAGGCGGTTCGGGTTCTCGCCGTAGCGGCCATCCTTCGGACGGCGCGATGGCTGCACATAGGCCGCGCGCCAGGGCTCCGGCCCGATCGCACGCAGGAAGGTGCCGGTGTGGAAGGTGCCCGCGCCGACTTCCATGTCGTAGGGCTGCAGCAGTGCGCAACCCTGCTTGTCCCAGTAGGTCTGCAGGGTGAGAATGATTTGTTGGAATGTGAGCATCGGATGTGGGGCGCCGCGGTGTTCATGCCGCGGTCACGGTAAATTTGCCAAATAACCAATTCTACTGAATTTTCACGCCTCTCTGGGGGCGATTCGACTCAGCCGTACGGAATCGGCGAATTATTTGTAGGGTGGTCGGGTTCCCCGACCGCGCGTTCAACTATCAGATGCGTTGCCACTGAGCGCCCGTTAGCTGGACGCGCGATCGGCAGAGCCGACCACCCTACGACGACCAGCAAACCATGCGGCTGCCAGCATGAGTGCACTGAGCGCAAGGAAGGCGAGGTTGCCGGCGCGGACATACGGCGTCAGTCCTTCGGTGCCGCGCACGGTCGCCGCCAGCACGCCGCGCTCGTAGAAAGGCAGCAGCTGCAGGACCTTGCCGCGGCCGTCGATCACGGCGGTCGCCCCGTTATTGGTCGAGCGCAGCATCGGGCGGCCGGTCTCGATCGCGCGCATCTGTGAGATCTGCAGGTGCTGCGGGATCGCTACCGATTCGCCGTACCAGGCCAGGTTCGACACGTTCAGCAGCAAGGTCGCCGGCTTCGGTGCATTGCGCAGCTGGGCCGCGATCTCTTCGCCGAAGGCGTCCTCGTAGCAGATGTTGGGCAGCACCAGCTGGTCCTTGATCGGGAAGGGCGCCTGCAGCGCTTCGCCGCGGGTCTGGTCGCCCAGCGGGATGTGCATCAGGTCGGTGAACCAGCGGAAGCCCGGCGGGATGAATTCGCCGAAGGGCACCAGGTGGTGCTTGTCGTAGCGGTAGGGCTGCAAGGTGCTGGAACTGCGCGGACCGAAGGCGATCACGCTGTTGCCGTACCTGGTCGGGCTGTCCATCGTCGGGATGCCGATCATCAGGTGGCTGCGCGTCTGCGCCGCGAAGGCCTGCAGGCTGCCCAGGTACTCGGGCGCCAGCTGTTGCGGCGTGACGGGAATCGCGGTCTCCGGCGTGGCGATCAGGTCGGCGGGTGCCGCCGTGATCATGCCCTGGTAGCGCGTGACGATGTCAGTCAGGTAGGCCATGTCGAACTTCTGGTCCTGCGCGACGTCGCCCTGCAGCAGGCGCACGCTGAGCGGCTGTCCGGTTTCCTGGGTCCAGGCGATGTGCTTCAGGCCGAAGCCCGCCGCCATCACGGCAGCGAACAGGCCGATGGCAGGCCAGCGCGCGCGTTGGGTGAGCATCACGAGGCAGCCGGCGCACAGGGCCGCCAGCACGCCCAGGCCGTACACGCCGACGATCGGCGCATAGCCGCCAAGCGGCGAGACGTTATGGGCATAACCCGATGCGGCCCAGGGGAAGCCGGTGAAGACCCAGCCGCGCATCCATTCCGACACGCCCCATACGGCGGGCAGCACCAGCAGGACGAAGGCGGACACCGGCAGCGACCACTTGCGGCGCAGCCAGCTGGCGACGCCGCCGGCAAAGGCGCCGAACAGGCCCATGTACAGGCCGAGCAGGGCGATCGCGATCGCACCGAGGATGGCGGGCAGGCCGCCGAAGCGGGTGATGGCGATGTACAGCCAGTGCATGCCGGCCACCGACCAGCCGAAGCCAAAGGCCCAGCCGAGCCACAGGCCGCGCCGGCTGGAGGTGCCCATGCCGACCTGGTAGAAGAAGTAGGCCAGGGCCAGGAACTGCAGCGGCCACCAGCCGAAGGGCTCGAAGGACAGCAGGGAGGTGCTGCCTGCGAGCGCCATCAACACCAGGGCCCTGAGGGAAGGCCTGGTGCCACGTAGTGCTGGGTCAGGGGCAGTCTTGGCTTGGTTCCGGCGGCGCAGCATCAGTCGTGGTCGGCTTCGTCCAGCGGCAGCTTCTCGACCAGCAGCACGTGGATCTGGCGCGCATCGGCGCGCAGCACTTCGAAGCGCAGGTTCTGCAGGTCGAACACTTCGCCCTTGTGCGGCATGCGTCCGAGGTGGCTGGCGACCAGGCCGCCAATGGTGTCGGCATCGATCTCGGGCAGGTCGGCGCCGATCTCTTCGTTGAACTGCTCGATCTCGGTCAGCGCCTTGACGCGCCAGCGCGGGCCCAGCTGGCCCTCCTTGATCGACAGGATGTTGTCTTCGTCCTCGTCGACGTCGTACTCGTCGTCGATGTCGCCGACGATCTGCTCGAGCACGTCCTCGATGGTGATCAGGCCGGCGACGCCGCTGTACTCGTCGACGACGATGGCCATGTGGTTGTGGTTGGCGCGGAAGTCGCGCAGCAGCACGTTCAGGCGCTTCGATTCGGGAATGAAGATCGCCGGGCGCAGCATCTTGCGCACGTCGAAGGAGTCCTCGGCGTAGTAGCGCAGCAGGTCCTTGGCCAGCAGGATGCCGACCACCTTGTCGCGCTCGCCCTCGATGGCGGGGAAGCGCGAGTGCTGGGTCTCGAGCACGATCGGCAGCCACTGCTCGATCGGGTCGGTAATGTCGATCACGTCCATTTGCGAACGCGGCACCATGATGTCGCGCACGGACAGGTCGGAGACCTGGAACACGCCCTCGATCATCGAGAGTGCGTCGGCGTCGATCAGGTTGCGCTCGTGGGCTTCGTGCAGGACTTCGAGGAGTTCTGCGCGGTTTTCAGGCTCGGGGGAGATGAGTGCGGTCAGCCGTTCGAACAGCGACCGGTGGTGGGGTTTGGCGTCCGATCGGACGTCACTGGGATACTCGGGCATAGTTGGCGTGAAGCCGTTGTTACGATGGGTATAGGATACACGAAAAGGGCAGATGGCCCAATTTTAGGTGCTGTTGCTGTAAAGAATGGGTTGTAGGGTGGGCGGCTACGCCGCCCACGCGGTGATAGTTAACAGCAAGATCATCGAGCACGATAGCGGAGCCGTCGGCGATCACCGCGTGGGCGGGAAGACCCGCCCACCCTACGGTCAATCAGCGTAGGGGTCGGGATAGCCGAGCACTTCCATGATGTCGCGCTCGAACTGCTCCATCTCTTCGGCTTCCTCATCGTGCTCGTGGTCGTAGCCCTGGGCGTGCAGCACGCCGTGCACCACCAGGTGGGCGGCGTGTTCCTCGACCGTCTTCTTCTGCTCCTCGGCTTCGCGCATCAGCACGTCGGTGCACAGCACGATGTCGGCCTGGGTCGGATCGTCCTCGCCCAGTTCCTCGCCTTCGTTGTAGGCGAAGGTCAGCACGTTGGTGGCGTAGTCCTTGCCGCGGTACTGGCGGTTCAGGGACTGGCCTTCTTCCGCGTCGACGAAGCGGATCGACAGTTCGGCCGGGCCGAGCAGGGCGGCTTCCACCCAGCGCTGCAGCATCGCTTCCGTCACTTCCTGTTCGAGGCGGGTGTCGGCGTACTGGACTTCGAGGTCGAGCTTATGTTTTTTTTCTTGCATTTTTCACAGGGGTCGGTTTGGGTAAGGCGGCCAGTTCCTCGATCGAGGAGTTCTTTTCGTAGGCATCGATGATGCGCGCCACCACCGGGTGGCGCACCACGTCCTCGCTCGCGAAATGGGTGAAGGCGATGCCGCGCACGTTCTTCAGCACGTGGATGGCGTCCACCAGGCCGGAGCGCTGCGACTTGTGCAGGTCGACCTGCGTTACGTCGCCGGTGATCACGGCCTTGCTGCCGAAGCCGATGCGGGTCAGGAACATCTTCATCTGCTCGACCGTCGTGTTCTGGGCTTCGTCCAGGATCACGAAGGCGTGGTTCAGCGTACGGCCGCGCATGTAGGCCAGCGGGGCGATCTCGATCACCTGTTTCTCGAACAGCTTCTGAGTGCGGTCGAAGCCGAGCAGGTCGTACAGCGCGTCGTACAGCGGGCGCAGGTAAGGATCGACCTTCTGGCTCAGATCGCCCGGCAGGAAGCCGAGGCGCTCGCCCGCTTCCACCGCGGGACGGGTCAGGATGATGCGCTTGACCGCGTCGCGTTCCAGTGCATCGACGGCGCAGGCGACGGCGAGGTAGGTCTTGCCGGTACCGGCCGGACCGACGCCGAAGCTGATGTCGTGCTCGAGCACGGCCTTCAGGTACTGGATCTGGTGCGGGGTGCGGCCGCGCAGGTCGCTGCGGCGGGTTTTCAGCGTCGGGCTGACCAGCTCGGACGGCGCTTCGTCGCCGGTTGCTTCGGCGCCGTCCTTCGCTTCCTTGTCCGCCGTTTCTGCAGGGGCGTCGGTTTCGCCGGGCACGCGCGGCTTCAGGCCGGAACGCTGTTCCACCAGGGCCAGCTGCACTTCCTCGATCGGGACGACCTTGTTGGCCACTGCGTAGAAGCGCTCCAGCAGTTCGACTGCGCGCTCGGCATTGCTGCCGCTGACGATGAATTTCTCGCCGCGGCGGAAGATGGTGACGTCAAGCGCGGCCGAGATCTGGCGCAGGTTCTCGTCCAGGGGACCGCACAGGTGGGCGAGCCGCGTGTTGTCGAGCGGCTCGGGGATGAAATACGAAGGCTGGGTAGGTGTGTTTTTCAACTGGCTTTGGCAATCGTGTCTAGGTTGGCGACGAGTTCGCCGCTGAGGAAGTAGTCGTGGCTGGTGACGATGCGCACGTCGACCAGTTGGCCGACCAGCTCGCTGCCATGGTCGGCGGGGAAATTCACCACGCGGTTGTTTTCGGTACGGCCCTGCATCTGCGCCGGGTCTCTCTTGGCCGGGCCCTCGACCAGCACGCGCTGGACGCTGCCCACCATTGCAGCACTATATTTGCGCGTATTTGCGTCAATCAAGGCCTGCAAACACTGCAGGCGCGCCAATTTCACCTCGTGCGGGGTATCGTCCTCGAGATTGGCGGCCGGCGTGCCCGGGCGCTTGCTGAAAATGAAGCTGAAACTGTTATCGAATCCGACGTCCTGCACCAGTTTCATCATGGCGTCGAAGTCGGCATCGGTTTCACCGGGGAAGCCGACGATGAAGTCGGACGAGAACGTCATCTCCGGGCGCACCGCGCGGATGCGGCGGATGATCGATTTGTATTCCAGGGCGGTATAGCCGCGCTTCATGGCGCCCAGCACGCGGTCGGACCCGTGCTGCACCGGCAGATAAATATGGTTCACCAGCTGCGGGATGCGGGCATAGGCGTCGATCAGGCGCTGGGTGAATTCCTTCGGGTGGCTGGTGACGTAGCGCAGGCGCTCGACGCCGGGGATCTCGGCGATGTATTCCAGCAGCAGGGCGAAGTCGGCGAACTCACCAGTCTCCATGGCGCCGCGGTAGGCATTCACGTTCTGGCCCAGCAGCATGATTTCCTTCACGCCCTGGGTGGCCAGGCCGGCGCATTCGGTCAGCACGTCGCCGAAGGGACGCGAGACTTCCTCGCCGCGGGTGTAAGGCACCACGCAATAGCTGCAGTACTTGCTGCAGCCTTCCATGATCGACACGTAGGCCACCGGACCTTCCACCTTGGCCGGGGGCAGGTGGTCGAACTTCTCGATTTCCGGGAAGCTGATGTCGACCTGTGCCGCGCCAGAGCTGCGCCGCTCGCGGATCAGCTGCGGTAGGCGGTGCAGGGTCTGCGGCCCGAACACCACGTCCACGTGCGGCGCACGCTTGACGATCGCTTGCCCTTCCTGCGAAGCCACGCAGCCGCCCACGCCGATCACCAGGTCCGGCTTGGCGCGCTTGAGCGCCTTGAAGCGGCCCAGGTCCGAGAACACTTTCTCTTGGGCTTTTTCGCGCACCGAGCAGGTGTTCAGCAGGATGACGTCGGCATCTTCGGGCGAGTCGGTACGGACCAGTCCTTCGGACGCGCCGAGGACATCGGCCATCTTGTCCGAATCGTATTCGTTCATCTGGCAGCCGAAGGTCTTGATGAATACTTTTTTCTGCATGGAGCGCTGTATTGAAAGGGGAGCTTGCTTGGGCAAAACAAGGTGGCCAGTTTACCGTAAATCGCCTGCGGTCCCCGCTTGGGACGCCGGCCCGGCGTATCCATCCCAGATTTCAATGCCATCCGGAATGGGTCGTTTCTTAACCTAAAGTAATTGCCAAGGTGCTCAGATTGTTAAATGATGACCCGCTACTGACCTGCCGAAACCGGTCAAAAATAGTCAAGCTGTTTACATGTATTTCTTCTTGTAAATCAATAGCTTCGAGTCAAATTCTGATTAGGAAAATTTATTAAAGAAATCTCTTGCGTGCGCCACAAATAATCCCCATGTGCTGAAATGCCTATGTGACAAGCTTTCCGCACGATAGCTTGATTTCAGACAATGAGTCACATGCGCCGCTCGGATGTACTGATGACGTATGAAGCTGATAATTTGTTTGAAAGACAAGTGCGCATGCGGAGGGGTACGCGGGGGCATGCAGTCCGGTACGGGCCCTTAAGGAGTTCTTCAGGCACAAGCTGTTTAATTTCTCAAGGGAAGCCCGGGAACTTATGTTGACGAAATGTAGTCTTTAACAAAAGTTCGTAAAGGAACTATTTTAACCAAACTGAAGAGGTAAACATCATGGCACAACAGCACCATGCTTTGTCTTCGCAAGAAAGCTACAACCCGAACCACCTGCTGGATATCCTGCTGGGCAAGATGCAGCTGAAGAACGATGCAGCGCTGTCGCGCATGCTCGAAGTCGCACCGCCGGTGATCAGCAAGATCCGTCACCACCGCCTGCCGGTCGGCGCTTCGCTGCTGATCCGCATGCACGAAGTGACCGGCATGAGCATCCGCGACCTGCGTGACCTGATGGGCGATCGCCGCACCAAGTACCGCCTGTCGGATGCCCAGGGCCGCCCGAAGCCAGAAGAGAAGGCAGCCCAGGCAGCCGCCGCAGCGGCAGCCCAGCAGCAACCGCAGCAACAGCAGCAGGGTAACGAAGCAAACCCGTCGACCGGCAATTATGCTCACTGATACCGTGGGCATGACGGCCGCGCCTGTCATGCCTTCGGTGCCAGCGGGCTGCGGCACCGCGCCCTGAGCGCTGTGCCGCGCCGGTTCGGCCGGCTTTTCCCGCATGCGCATCTTCTGCGCATGTCGTCGTTTCTCCTTCAGGCCATCAGGATGGCCGCAATCTCCTCGTACTGCAGCTCCGTTTCATGGAAGACCTGCAGCCACGCCTCTTCCGTCAGTCCCAGCGCCGTCCAGGCCACCGACGATATCCGCGGCACCAGCTCGTCCGGATTGCCGGCCAGGTCCAGCGCATGCACCACGCCGCTCGCCACGTGCACGATCGTGGCCAGGAAGCCGGCGCCCGGCTCCTCCGGCGCATGGTGGTAAGCGATTGCCTGGCGCATGGTGTCGGAAAAATTCCAGTGCGCGGCCAGCGCCACCCCGGCGTCGACATGGTCCACGCCCAGCAGGGCGCGCTCGGCATCGATCAATTCGCCATCGTTCTTGTCGCGCAGCGACAGCACCGCCTGGTAGCGCTCCGGGAAGCGCGCCACCAGCACCAGGCGCCCGATGTCGTGCAGCAGGCCGGCCGTGAACGCGTAGTCGGCATTGAAGCGCACCCGGCGCGCCAGTGCGCGGGCACAGGCGGCGCTCGCGATCGAATGGCGCCAGAAGGCCTTGTCGTTGAAGCCGGGGCAGCGCCCGGCCGGGAAGCAGCCGGTCAGTGCGGCGGCGGTGATCAGCTTGCGCGTGGCCTCGAAGCCGAGGAAGGTCATGGCCTGCTGGATCGTGGTCACCTTCACCTGCAAACCGTAGGCGGACGAGTTGGCCAGGCGCAGGGTCTTGGCCGTCAGCGCCGGATCGTTCGCGACCTTCTTCGCCAGCACGCCGATGTCGATGTCTTCCTGCTCGATCGAGCCGAGCAGTTCCATGACCACGGCCGGCAGCGAGGGCAGCTCGTCGACGCCGCCCAGCAGGTCGGCCTTGTCGATGGGAGCGTTCATGGCGTCACCTCGCGGCGCAGGCGGTAGTCCTCGACGTAGCGGCGCAGCAGCCCGGTGGCCCAGTCGGCATGGTCGTCGCGGTCGTTGCGGCGGAACAAATGGTCGAGCCTGGCCTGGATGGCTTCCGGCGCCGGCGCGCTGACCGGCACGGCGCGCGCGATCGGGGCTGCGGCGACGCCATGCCGGGCCAGCGATGCGATGGTCGCTTCACCCAGCGTCACGCCTTCGGCCAGCAGCACGTTCCCGTGCGCATCGAGCAGCGCATCGGCGAGCACCATGCCCGGATACAGGTGCGCCAGGGGCACCAGTTCGTAGCTATCGCTCATTTTCCCTCCAGTAAAAAACAGGGCGATCTTAACACCCGCCTGCCCGCGCGACCGGTGCTGCCGCAGGAACTGTGGCGATCCTGCAGCGCTTGCAGCAATTGTTGTACGCTTGCAATATGCGACCCGGTCGCCCTCATCACTAGAAAGGATTCCATGAAACTGTATGTCAGCCCGGGCGCCTGCTCGCTTGCCCCGCACATCGCCCTGATCGCCGCCGGCCTGCCATTCTCGATCGAACGCGTCAGCCTGAAGACCAAGGCGATCGCCAGCGGCGGCGACTTCCGCGCGATCAACGAGAAGGGTTCGGTGCCGGCCCTGCAGCTGGACAATGGCCAGGTGCTGACCGAAGCCGCGGTCCTGCTCCAGTACATCGCCGACCAGGCTCCGCAGGCGCAGCTGCTGCCCGGCTTCGGCAGCTTCGAGCGCTACCAGGTGCTGGAGTGGCTGAACTACATCGCGATGGAACTGCACAAGCGCTTCACGCCGATCTTCACCCCGGGCGTGACGGACGAGGGCCGCACGGCCGCCTGGGCGGCGCTGGCGCGTCCGCTGGGCTATGTTGCCGGCAAGCTGGACGGCGGCAAATTCCTCACCGGCAGCGGCTTCACCATCGCCGACGCCTACCTGTTCACCGTGCTGAACTGGGCCCTGTTCGCGAAATTCAGCCTGGACGACTGGCCGGCGCTGCAGGCCTACCAGGCCAGAGTCGGCGCGATCCCGGCGGTGCAGGAGGCAATGCGTGCCGAAGGCCTGGCCGGATGAATGCGCCACGCCATCGCTGACTTCCGGTAGCATCGGCGCATGAACAGTCACTGCTATGTCGCGCTCGTGCGCGGAATCAATGTTGGGCGCGCCAAGCGGATCGCCATGGCCGACCTGCGCCTGCTGGTCGAAGGTCTCGGCTTTACCGGCGTGCGCAGCCTGCTCAACAGCGGCAACCTGGTGTTCCGCGCCGCGGACTTCACGCCCTCGGCGGCCGCGCAGGCAATCGAGGAAGCGCTGGTACTGAAACTGGGCGTGGCGGCGCGTGTGTTCGTGCTCGATCACACGGAGTTGAGCGCCATTATCGAGAGCAATCCGCTGCTGGGCGTGGCCACGGACCACTCGCGCCTGTTCGCCTTTCTGCTGGGAGGCGCCGTCCAGCGCGACAAGCTGGCGGCGCTCGACGGACAGGACTGGGGCAGCGAACGCCTGGCAGTGGGCGAGCGCGCGGCCTATGTCTGGTGTCCAGAAGGGATATTGGATAGCGCGCCGGCTAAATCGCTCGGGAAACTTCTAGGAGACGGGACGACATCCCGGAACTGGAACACGATGCTCAAACTGCAGGCTTTGTGCGCCGAAGCATGAGCGCCGCTGCCGTACTGCTTTGCCACGGCCGGGCGCCCTGCCCGTCGCTTCGGCCGGGCAGGGCCCCGGCCGGTATTGTTTATTTCACTTGAACTTCTCGCTGCTGTCGCGGCCCGCCTTGTAGCCGATCAGGATCAGCCCCAGCAGCATCATCGCGAACACTTCCGGTTCGGGCAATTCCGACATGTTGGCCGGGGGCGTGACGACATCCTGGCGCTGGGTGACCGACAGGTTGCGCACGGGAGCCTGTACCCGCACGACGGCAGGGTTGGCGCTGCTGAGATCGATTACGGCGGCCTGCGCGGGACTGCCGAGGCAAATCGCCGCTGCTGCTGCCAGTGCATATCTTTTCATAGCCGTTCCTCTTGCTGTTGCTCTTGCCGAGACTTGCATCCAGCCCGTGCGGCCTCATATATAAAAGGTCGCAGGACGAAATGTGGTCGAATCAGCATATCAAAACCCGACGAATTGCTGCGCTCAATTGAATGGCTGAGTTGTTAAAAGAAGTCATCAGGATGCGGGCAGATGGGCTCATGTTGCGATCAGTCAAAGAATCTTTCAGTGTCGCGTATTAACCTCGTGCATTGCTGACATTATTGCAATCCGATGCATGAATTGCCATGCTGTTTTGGCAAAAAAATCGAATATATTTAAATGTTCGATAATTTTCGCTGATAATCTGCCAATTAAATCCCTTATTCCTTTTTCTACTATCGGCGCGATCGTCATTTTTTTCGACGCACGGTATACACGCCGGTTTTTTTTGAGGGTATAGTCTCCTTATCCCATTGCCTTCGGGCATCAAAACAATACCAAACGCACACGTTTGGAAACCCAAGCGGCCATCACGCGCCGCAGCCGATCCCGCGAGACCACGCCGGCACGGCACCCAGAAGTAGCGCTGTCCGACTCACTTAGCAAGAGATCAAACGATGCCCAATTTCGCCCAGATTCAGGTTGCTTTCAAGAACGCTTTTAAGAGTATCTACGTCCGCATCGCCCTGGCGACGCTGTTCGGCGTGATCGCAGCGGTGGCAATCTGGAAATCGAATGTCGCCCAGGACCCGAGTCCGGTCGTGCATTCGCAGAACATTGCCGAGATCACCCAACTGGCAGCCAGCAAGGATCGCCTGGACTACCTGGTGATCGCCAAGCCCCTGTCCGAATCGCCGCGCTACGTCTACAAGTTCAAGGACGCCGCCACCATCAACGTGGTGAAGGTGCCGAGCACCTCGCACCTGTCGCTCGAGCGCGAAGTGCTGCTGAAGAACGCGATCCCGTACTCGATCGCCAAGGACGAATTCCTGGCCAGCCACAAGGCCGTGATGGACGAGGGCGAATCCGCCCTCGAGAAGACCGGCACCTTCCTGAAGAACCACGGCCTGAACATCGCCATCGTGCTGCTGGTGCTCTACCTGCTGAAATTCGGCGTGCCGGGTATGAATGCCAGCGCCTCGCTCATTACCCCGGACAAGCTCAAGGGCAGCATGGACGACCTGATCGGCATGGAAGACATCAAGCAGGAAGTCCTGCACCTGGAAGACATGATCCGCAACCGCGACGAATACCAGTCGCACAACATCGACAAGCCGTTCAATGTGATGCTGACCGGTCCGGCCGGTACCGGCAAGACCAAGCTGGTGGGCTACCTGGCCAAGCGCCTGAACATGCCGCTGATCTCGGCCTCCGGCTCGGCGCTGGAATCGGGCTATGTCGGCGGCGGCTCCAAGGCCCTCAACGCCCTGTACCGCAAGGCTTGCGCCAAGGGTAAGTGCATCATCTTCCTGGATGAGGCCCAGAGCCTGTTCATGCCGCGCGGCCGCAGCGAAAAGAAGTGGGAAGACGACACCGCCAACACCCTGCTGGGCCTGCTGGACGGCGTGAAAAGCGACAAGGGCCAGGGCGTGATCTGGGTCGTGGCCTCGAACTTCGACGATTCGAGCACCGAGATGGACGAAGCGATGCTGCGCCGCTTCTCGGTCAAGATCAACTTCCGCCTGCCGAACAAGGGTGAGCGCAGGGAATTGCTGCGCAGCTTCCTGTCGCGCAAGAAAGAGGGCCTGGTGGACTGGAAGGACACCAACCTGGACCAGGTGGCGGAAATCACCCAGAACCTGAGCCCGGCGCTGCTGGAAACCGTGGTCGAGCGTGCATCGATGCTGTCGATCCAGGAAAAGACGATCATCAACACCAACCTGCTGTTCCGTGCCTACGAGCGCGCCACCATCGGCCTGACCGACCGCGCCACGACGCTTGAAAAAACCAAGCAGCGCGAGCGCATCGCCCTGCACGAGCTGGGTCACTTCTTCATGCAGATCGACCCCTACCTGCGCGCCGGCCTGAGCCTGGCCGAAGTGAAGGAAAAGTCGCACCTGCTGAAGATCAGCACCGAAGCGGTGTCGAAGATCGGCGCCCTGGGCTATGTGCTGCAGTCGGGTGAAGACATGTCGCTGCGCACGCTGGAAGAGCTGGAGCGCGACGTGATCGGCCTGTACGGCGGCGTGGCGGCGGAAGAGCTGTTCTACGGCCCGCGCGGCATCTCGGTGGGCAGCCAGAACGACATCGAGAAGATCACCAAGATGCTGAACCTGATGGTCAGCCGCCTGTCGATGTATTCGCGCTCGAAGCTGGACTACACCCAGCTGCAGAAGGACCTGGGCGGCGAGCACACGATGCGCCTGGTGGAAGAAAAGGCTGACGAGCTGTACAGCTACACCTTGAACGCGATCCGCGACTACAAGCTGGTGATCGAGTCGCTCAAGGACACGCTGATGGAAGAGTATGTGCTGTCGAAGGACGCCGTGTTCGCGCTGCTGGAAGAGCGCAGCGAGCTGATCCACTCGCAACTGCACGGCCGCCACGCCAACCTCAAGCTGTGCGTGGAAGAAGTCGCCGCTTAAGCTTTTACGTTTTTTCCTTGCTGTTCTTCAACCCGCCGTGCGCAAGCCGGCGGGTTTTTTTACGTCTATGGAGATAGCCAAAGATGTAGCACCACTAGCTTTAAAACCGTCATGTGCGCCACTGGCGCCCACGACTTCCGGCGAAGGCCGGAATCCAATTTCCTTTGCGGTCTACTACTGCTTGCGTGCACCGGTCAACATGATGCGACGAACTTGGGTCCCGGCCTGCGCCGGGACGACGTTGGAGAAGTTCCGGAAAATTGCAAGGCTGCGGACTTCGTTCAATGCGCCACTGCGTGTTCCTTCAGCGTCTCCACCACATGCCGCGTCATGCTTGCCGCCAGTTCCTGCTCCCCGACGAACACCTTGCCCCCGGTCTCCTGGCGCAGCAGCGCTGCTTCGCCCTCGTTATGGCTGCGCACGACGACCTGCACGGCCGGATTGAGCATGCGCGCGATCTCCACCATGCGGCGCACGTGGAAGGTGTCCGGCGTGGCGATCACCAGCAGGGCCGCATGCGTGATGTGGGCCTGGATCAGCACCGCCGGCTCGGCCGCGTTGCCCACCACCGCCGGTATGCCGTCGGCGCGCAGCTGTTCGACGATCTCGCGGTTCTGCTCCGCCACTACGAAGTGCACGCCACGCGCCGCCAGGTCGTCGGCAATGCGGCGGCCGACGCGCCCGAAGCCCACCAGCACCACCTGGCCGCTGAGCTTTTCGTGCGCGGTTTCCATCGGCAGTTCGGCCAGCGGGTCGGCCGGGCGCTCCAGCTTGCGCGCCAGCTCCGGCTTCGATTTCAGCCACTTTTCCAGTGGCGCGCCGAGGCTGAACATCAGCGGATTGACGGCGATCGAGATGATGGCGCCGGCCAGGATCAGGTTCTGGCCCAGGGCGGGGAGCAGTTCGAGCTGCATGCCCAGTGCCACCAGGATGAAGGAGAACTCGCCGATCTGAGCCAGGGAGGCCGACACCGTGATCGCGGTATTGATCGGGTAGCGCAGCGCCAGCACCAGCACGAAGGCGGCCAGCGACTTGCCGAACAGGATGATCGCCACCACCGCCAGCACCTGCAGCGGGTACTGGACCAGCACCATCGGGTCGAACAGCATGCCGACCGAGACGAAGAACAGTACCGAGAACGCGTCGCGCAGCGGCAGCGATTCTTCGGCGGCGCGGTGGCTCAGTTCGGACTCGCGCAGCACCATGCCGGCGAAGAAGGCGCCCAGCGCGAACGAGACGCCGAACAGGTGCGACGATGCATAGGCGATGCCGACCGCAGCGGCGATCACGGACAGGGTGAACAGCTCGCGCGAGTTGGTCTTGGCCACGCGCCACAGGAACCACGGGAAGAGCTTGCGGCCGACGATCAGCATGAAGGCGACGAAGGCGCCCACCTGCAGCAAGGTCTTGCCCAGCGCCGGCCACAGCTCGGCGCCGGCGTCCCCCTTGCCGCCCAAGGGACCGGCCAGCGCCGGCAGCATCACCAGCACCAGCACCATCACCAGGTCCTCGACCACCAGCCAGCCCACCGCGATGCGGCCGTTCATGGAATCGAGCACGCCGCGCGCCTCCAGCGCCCGCAGCAGTACCACGGTGCTGGCCACCGACAGCGCCAGGCCGAACACGAGGCCGGCGCCCAGGCTCCAGCCCCACCAGTGGGCCAGACCCATGCCCATCAGGGTCGCCACGGCGATCTGCAGCAGCGCGCCGGGCAGGGCGATCTTCTTCACGTCGAGCAGGTCGCCCAGCGAGAAGTGCAGGCCGACGCCGAACATCAGCAGCATCACACCGATTTCCGCCAATTGCGAAGCCAGCTGCACGTCGGCGACGAATCCCGGGGTGGCGGGGCCGATCAGGACACCGGCGGCGAGGTAGCCGACCAGCGCGGGCAGTTTCAGGCGGATGGCGAGCATGCCGAACAGGAGGCCGAAGCCGAGTGCGGCAGCGATGGTGGTGATCAGGCTGAGTTCATGGTGCATCCGTGCGGCCTCCGTGACAGGTTATTAACCCGTCGAGTATAAGCGACGCAGGCTGCATCATCGGCATTTTTATTGCCGACTGCCAGTAATTAAATGCAGATCACGGCACGGTCGCGAGCGATAGCAGCACGTTGTGCAAGGATGCGCGCACGCTCGCGTATTGCTCCGGACGCGCATGGCGGTCCAGCCGGAACAGCATCAGGCCCTGGATCTGGGCCGCGACCAGCACCGCGCGCTCCATCGCCGCCTCGTCGTCGATGGCCGGGTTCAGGCCGCGGATCAGGCCATACACGGCGCGCCGCTCGCGCGCCATCATCCGGGCCATCAGGTTCGACGCAAAGGGATGGCGCGAGGCCAGCGCCCAGATCTCGAAGAAGATCGCGTGCATGGTCGGATCGGTGATCTCGTCGAGGAACATGTCGACGGTGCTCAGGAAGCGCTCGACCTGCGGCCGCCCGGCCATCGCCACCGCGATGCGGTCCATCTTGGCCTGGAACTCGTCCATGATGGTGAGCAGCAGGGCTTCGAGCAGCTGCTCCTTGCTGCCGTAGTAGTGCTGCACGTTCGACAGGCTCATCCCGGCATCCTGGGCCACGCGCCGCATCGACAGTCCGGCATAGCCTTCGCTGGCCAGCAGCGCGCGCGCCGCCAGCAGGATGTCGCGCGCCCGTCCGAGTCCCTTTTCGGTGGTGGTCGAGGGCTTCCGGCGCAGGGTGGTATCGAGTATGAGCGTCATGGCGCGATTATCGCAGAGGCATACCATAAATAGTACGACTGACCTATAATTGACCAACTATAGGTCGCGCGACCTAATCGAACAAGAAAGAGGAGACGGGATGAACAAGGTATATGTGAGCGGCGTCGGGATGATCCCCTTCGCCAAGCCAGGCGCGAGCAGCCCCTACCACGAGATGGGCGCGCTGGCGGCGCGCGCCGCGCTGCAGGACGCGGGGATTGACTATGACCTGGTCGAACAGGCCTACGCCGGCTACGTCTACGGCGACTCCACCAGCGGCCAGAAGGCCCTGTATGCGGTCGGCATGACCGGCATCCCGATCGTCAACGTCAACAACAACTGCTCGACCGGCTCGACCGCGCTGTTCCTGGGCCGCCAGGCGATCGCCAGCGGCGCTGCCGACTGCGTGCTGGTGCTCGGCTTCGAGCAGATGAGCCCCGGCGCCCTCGGCTCGGTCTTCACCGACCGTCCGACCCCGTTCGACGCCTTCGACGAGGTCACCGACCGCCTGGTGGGCAAGCCCGAGATCCCGCTGGCGCTGCGCTACTTCGGCGGCGCCGGCCTCGCGCACATGGAAAAGTACGGCACGCCCCTGGAGGCCTTCGCCCGCATCCGCGCCAAGGCCAGCCGCCACGCCGTGAACAACCCGCTGGCCCTGTTCCGCAAGGAGGTGACAGCCCAGGACGTGCTCGACGCCCCCGCCATCTGGCCGGGCGTGATGACCCGCCTGATGGCCTGCCCGCCGACCTGCGGCGCAGCCGCGGCCCTGCTGGTGTCGGAAGCCTTCGCAGCAAGGCACGGCCTGCGCCGCGACGTCCACATCGCCGCCCAGGCAATGACCACCGACCGTCCCGATACCTTCGAGGCCGGCGACATGATGCGCCTGGTCGGCTACGACATGAGCCGCGCCGCCGCCCACAAGGTCTACGAGCAGTCGGGCCTGGGCCCGGAGGACCTCGACGTGGTCGAGCTGCACGACTGTTTCGCCCACAACGAACTGATCACCTACGAAGCCCTGGGCCTGTGCCCGGAGGGCGGCGCCGACAAGTTCATCCTTGATGGCGACAACACCTATGGCGGGCGGGTGGTCACCAATCCGTCCGGCGGCCTGCTCTCGAAGGGCCACCCGCTCGGGGCCACGGGCCTGGCCCAGTGCTACGAGCTGACCCACCAGCTGCGCGGCAGTGCCGAAGCGCGCCAGGTCGCGGGCGCGCGCGTGGCGCTGCAGCACAACCTGGGCCTGGGCGGCGCCTGCGTCGTCACCATGTACCGTAACGGCTGAGGGCGAGCACATGGACTTGACGACGTCTCCCTGGATGAACGAGGAGCTGAGCGCTTTCCGCGACGCCGTGCGCCGCTTCGTGGCGGGCGAGATCACGCCGCACCAGGACACCTGGCGGGAGCAGCAGCACGTCGATCGCGACCTGTGGCACAAGGCCGGCGAAATGGGCCTGCTGCTGGCCGACATCCCGGACGAATACGGCGGCGCCGGCGGCAGCTTCGCCCACATGGCGGTGGTATTCGAAGAGCTGTCCTATGGCGGCGACACCGCCTTCGGCATCCACGTGCACGCGATCGTCGCACACTACCTGCTGAACCAGGGCACCGAGGAGCAGAAGCGCACCTACCTGCCGAAACTGGCCAGCGGCGAGATGATCGCGGCGATCGCCATGAGCGAGCCGGGCGCCGGCTCCGACCTGAAGGGCATCCGTACCACGGCGGTGCGCGGTCCCGACGGCTACCGCGTGAGCGGCTCCAAGACCTTCATCTCGAACGGCTACATGGCCGACCTGATCCTGGTGGTGGCCAAGACCGCCCCCGCCGCCGGCGCCAAGGGCGTGTCGCTGCTGCTGCTCGAGACAAAGGAGAATCCGGGCTTTCGCGTCGGCCGCATCCTGGACAAGGTCGGGCAAAAGGGCCAGGACACCTGCGAGCTGTTCTTCGACGACGCCCACGTCCCGTTCGGGAACGTGCTGGGCGGAGAAGAGGGCAGGGGCTTTGCCCAGCTGATGACCGAGCTGCCCTACGAGCGCACCATCCTGGGCGTGTGCGGCGTGGCTGCCATCGAGCGCGCGCTGCAGCTGACGATCGAGCACACGCGCGAGCGCCGCGCCTTCGGCCAGGCCCTCATCGAGATGCAGAACACCCGCTTCGTGCTGGCCGAGATCAAGACCGAGGCGACGGTCGCGCGCATCTTCATCGACCGCTGCATCGAGGACATGCTGGCAGGGCGCATGGACACCGTGCGCGCCTCGATGGCCAAGTACTGGATTTCGGACCTGCAGTGCAAGGTGGTCGACCAGTGCCTGCAGCTGTTCGGCGGCTACGGCTACATGCTGGAATACCCGATCGCCCAGATGTACGTGGACGCCCGGGTGCAGCGCATCTATGGCGGCGCCAACGAGATCATGAAAGAGATCATCGCCCGTTCGCTCTGAAGGAGATCCGGAAATGACAGGACCATTGTCAGGAGTGCGGGTCGTCGAGATGGTCGGCATCGGGCCTTGCCCTTTTGCCGCGATGATGCTCGCCGATATGGGGGCGGAAGTGATCCGCATCGACCGCAAGGCCAAACCCGGCGAGGACAATCCCTACCCGGTGCTGGGCACGCGCCATGACGTGATGGCGCGCGGGCGGCGCTCGCTGGCGCTCGACCTCAAGAAGCCGGCCGGGCGTTCCACTGCCCTGCGCCTGATCGAACAGGCCGACGTGCTGCTCGAAGGCTTCCGCCCGGGCGTGATGGAGCGCCTCGGGCTGGGGCCGGACGACTGCCTGGAGCGCAACCCGAAGCTGGTCTACGGCCGTGTCACCGGCTGGGGCCAGACCGGGCCGCTGGCGCAGGCGGCCGGTCACGACATCAACTACGTCGCCCTGTCCGGCATGCTGCATGCGACGGGCCGCGCCGACAGCCCGCCCCCACCGCCCCTGAACCTGGTGGGCGACTTCGGCGGAGGCGGCATGATGCTGGCCTTCGGCGTGCTCTGCGCGGTGCTGGAAGCGCGCAGCTCCGGCCAGGGCCAGGTGGTGGACGCGGCCATGACGGACGGTGCGGCGCTGCTCGGCTCCATGATGTACGGCCTGCGCGGTTTCGGAGCCTGGAGCGGCAAGCGCGAAGGCAACCTGCTCGACGGCGGCGCGCCCTTCTACGACACCTATGCCTGCCAGGATGGCCAATTCATTTCGATCGGCGCCATCGAGCCGCAGTTCTTCGCCACTTTGCTCAAGCTCACCGGCCAGACCGACCCCGTGTTCACGAAACGCTGGAGCAAGTCGCACTGGCCCGAGCTGAAGGAGCGCTTCGCCGCGCTGTTCGCGACGCGCACGCGCGACGAATGGTGCCGCCTGCTGGAAGGCACCGAGGTCTGCTTCGCCCCGGTGCTCGACCTGGAAGAGGCGCCGCGCCACCCGCACAATGCGGCGCGCCGCACCTTTGTCGACATCGACGGCGTGACCCAGCCGGCGCCGGCGCCGCGCTTCAGCCGCAGTGTGCCCCGCACGCCCGCGGCGCCCTCCAGCGCCGGCGCGAACAGCGACGCCATCCTGGCCGATTGGGGCTTTACCCAGCAGTCAATCGAAGCGCTGAGAAAAGGCGAAGTCATTTAGCATGCGGGGTAGGGCGGGACTGCCCGCCGACCACCCCCGGGAGCCTATGACGAAGGAAGCCGAACTGCGGCGATCGAAACTGCTTGCACTCGCGTTTTTCGCGGGCGCGGTCTCGCTGTTCGTGCTGACCCTGTTCCTGCCCCAGAACTGGTGGAGCGGCCTGCTGCGCGCCTTTTCCGAAGCCGCGATGGTGGGCGCGCTGGCCGACTGGTTCGCCGTGGTGGCGCTGTTCCGGCGCGTGCCGATCCCGATCGTCTCGCGCCACACCGAGATCATCCCCAAGAACAAGGAGCGCATCGCCGACAACCTGGCGCGCTTCGTGCACGAGAAGTTCCTCGACACCGAGTCGATCGTGCGCCTGATCCAGCGCCACGACCCGATGCAGAAGGTGGCCGACTGGCTGGTCAAGCCCGCCAACACCGAGCTGCTCGGGCAGCACCTGGTGCGGGTGGGCGCCTGGCTGCTCGACTTCATCGAGGACGGCGCGGTGCAGGGCTTCATCCGGCGCGCCGTGCACGCGATGGTGAACAGCGTCGACCTGTCGAAGTCGGCCGGCACCATCCTCGAGAGCCTGACGCGCGACGGGCGCCACCAGGAGCTCCTGAATGAAGGCATCGTGCAGCTGGCGCGCCTGCTCGACAACGAGGACACCCAGGCCACCATCTCGCAGGGGATCGTCGACTGGCTCAAGGAAGACTATGCCTTCATCGAGCGCATGCTGCCTTCGGAGCTCATCGGCCGCAAGGGCGCCTACCTGGCGGTGCGGCTGGCTTCCGGTATCTTGAACAAGGTAGCGGCCGATCCCCGCCACCCGCTGCGCCAGCGCTTCGACGTGTTCACCCAGGAGTTCATCGAGCGCCTGAAGCTTGACCCGTCCTTTACCGTGAAGGCGGACGAGATCAAGGCCTACCTGCTGGGCGACGAAACCCTGAACGGCTACCTCGGCAGCCTGTGGACCGAACTGAAAACCTGGCTCAGGAACGACCTGCACAGCGAGGATTCCACCCTGCGCCGGCGCCTGGTGGCCACTGGAGCCTGGGTCGGCAAGGTGCTGGCCGAGGACCCGCAGCTGCGCGCGTCCCTGAGCGAGAGCCTGGAATCGGCCGCGCGCGGCGTGGCGCCCGAATTCGCCGGCTTCCTGACGCGCCACATCGCCGATACGGTGAAGCAGTGGGACGACCGCGAGATGTCGGAGCAGATCGAACTCAACATCGGCAAGGACTTGCAGTACATTCGCATCAACGGCACCATCGTCGGTGGCCTCATCGGCGTGACCCTGTACCTGCTGTCGCAGGCGCCCGCATTGTTCTGATCATCCAAGGAGGCAGCAATGGAAGCACCCGCACTCGACGCCTGGCTGGCGGCGAACCCGGAGGTCGAACAGATCCCGGGGCGCGACCTGTTCATCATCGCCCGCTACCTGATCCCGATGGACGCCACGCTGGCCCAAGGCTGCCTGGTCGCCGCCGGCATCCCCGCCGTGCTGGCCGACGCCCACCTGATGCAGGCCGACCTGCTGCTGGCGCCCGCGCTGGGCGGCGTGCGCATCCTGGTGCCGTCGGACTACCTGGAGCAGGCCAGCGCCGTGCTGGCGGGCCTGGCGCGCGGCGACTATGCCCTCGACGAGTCGTTTACGGATGAGTAGATCGTCGTTTTGCGTGAGATACCGAACGTTACAGGGGCGAACGGGAGCGTAGCCTAGGGGCGTGAACCACGATTCAAAGGAGAATCATCATGCCTCAAGGTGATAAATCGTCCTACACGGACAAGCAGAAGCGCCAGGTCAAGCACATCGAGGAAGGCTACGAGAAGAAGGGCGTCGGCAAGAAGGAAGCCGAGCGGCGCGCCTGGGCCACCGAGAACAAGATCTCGGGTGGCGGCAAGAAGCACTGATCTGCAGATTTTGGCAAAGAAAAACGGCCCGGTTTGCGAGAACCGGGCCGTTTCGTCTTGGTGGTGATAGGTGGACTTGAACCACCGACCCCAGCATTATGAGTGCTGTGCTCTAACCAGCTGAGCTATATCACCTTGAGCGGTAAAACAAAATGGCCTGACTCCGGGAGTCAAGCCATCCGTTTGGAATTCTGTGGTGGTGATAGGTGGACTTGAACCACCGACCCCAGCATTATGAGTGCTGTGCTCTAACCAGCTGAGCTATATCACCGCAACGGCAGGCATTATCGGGGGCGCCGCGCCAGCTGTCAAGGCTGGACGCCCTTCCCAAGCGCAAAAATCTCGCGCCAATGTCATTTTTCCAACTGCGCCAGCCGATCGATCAGCTCGCCCGTCGGGTCCGTACCGAGGCAGTCTATCACGATCCGCTCCGGCATCGCGCGCAGCCAGGTGATCTGGCGCTTGGCCAGCTGGCGGGTGGCGATGATGCCCAGTTCGCGCAGTTCGGCGCGGCTGATGCTGCCGTCGAGGTAGTCCCAGGTCTGGCGGTAGCCGACGCAGCGCATCGAGGGCAGGTTGGGTGTCAGGTCGCCGCGTGCGCGCAGGCGTGCCACTTCGGCCACCAGGCCTTCGTCGTCGCGTTCGCCCAGCATCTGGTCGAAACGCTGCGCGATGCGCTTGTGCAGCACGGCGCGGTTCGAGGGTTCCAGCGCGAACGAGACCAGCTCGAAGGGCAGCTCGGGCTTTGCGCGCAGGCCCAGCAGCTCGGACATCGGCTTGCCCGTGAGCTGGATGATCTCGAGCGCGCGGTTGATGCGTTGGGCGTCGTTCGGTTTCAGGCGCTCGGCCGTGACCGGATCGAGCGTGCTGAGTTTCGCGTGCATGGCGGGCCAGCCGACGCGCGCGGCTTCTTCTTCGATGGCGGCGCGTACCGCCTGGTCGGCGGTCGGCAGCTCGTCCAGGCTGTCGGTAAGGCCTTTGAAATACATCATCGTGCCGCCCACCAGCAGCGGCAGCGCGCCACGCGCGCTGATCTCGCCCACCAGGCGGATCGCATCCTCGCGGAACTGCATCACCGAATAGGCGTCGAGCGGGTCGATGATGTCGATCAGGTGGTGCGGCACGCTCGCCAGTTCCTCGGCAGATGGCTTGGCGGTGCCGATGTCCATGCCGCGGTAGACCAGGGCCGAATCGACCGAGATGATCTCGACTGGGCGCGTTTGTGCGATCGCCAGCGCGGCCGCGGTCTTGCCGGACGCGGTCGGGCCCATTATGGCCACGGCCATCGGCTTCTTGCTGCTCTTTTCCATCACTGACCGCGCAGGAAGAGTTTGTCGAGCGCCGAGATCTCGAGCTGGACCCAGGTTGGACGGCCGTGGTTGCACTGGTCGGAGCGTTCCGTGATTTCCATCTGGCGCAGCAGAGCGTTCATCTCCTGGTTCGACAGGATGCGGTTGGCGCGCACCGCCGTGTGGCAGGCGAGGGTGCCGAGCAGTTCGTTGCGGCGCTCGATCAGCACGCGCGAGCCGCCGTATTCGCGCACGTCGCGCAGCACGTCGCGCGCCAGGGTCTGCGCGTCGGCGTTCTTCAGCAGGGTCGGCACGGTGCGCACGGCCAGGGTGGTGGGCGAGAGCGCGGCGATGTCGAAGCCGAGCGTCTTCAGGGTCTCTTGGTGATCCTGGGCGGTGGCCACTTCGATGGCGTCGGCGTAGAAGGTCACCGGGATCAGGAGCTGCTGCACCTGCAGTTCTTCACCGTCGGCGCGCGCGTCCAGCACGTTCTTGATCTGCTCGTACAGGATGCGCTCGTGCGCCGCGTGCATGTCGACCAGCACCAGGCCCTTGGTGTTCTGGGCCAGGATGTAAATGCCGTGCAGCTGGGCCAGCGCGAAGCCGAGCGGGAAGTCCTCGTTCGACAGCGGACGCTCGGAGGCGGACAGCGGCACGCCCACCGGCGCTTCCGCTTTCGCGGGCGCATTTGAAGCGAACAGCGCGCCATACGCTTCGGTGCGCTGGGCCACGCCACCGGTAGTGGGCTGCGGCCGCGGATCGTCCCAGCGGCTGCCCGGCGCGAAGGGCGAAGGCGAGAAGCTCGGCGCCAGCTGCGCGCCGAACGAAGTCTGCTCGTGCGGGCGCGGCGCCCACACCGGCGTGCCGCTCGGCCTGACTTCGGCGGCCGAGATCGGCGCCGGGGCGCTGCCATGCGCCGTGGCCGAGGTCTGGGCCAGGGCGCGCTGCACCGCGTGGAACACGAACTGGTGGACCGCGCGGCTGTCGCGGAAGCGCACCTCGATCTTGGACGGGTGGACGTTGACGTCGACCAGCGCCGGATCAAGGTCGAGCGACAGCACATAGCAGGGGAAGCGATCGCCGTGCAACACGTCCTGGTAGGCCGCGCGCACCGCGTGCACCAGCAGCTTGTCGCGCACGAAGCGCCCGTTCACGTAGAAGAACTGGCCGTCGGCGCGCGCCTTGGAGGCGGTCGGCAGGCCGACGTAGCCGTGCAGGCGCAAGGGGCCCGCCGCTTCGTCCAGCGCAAGGCGCGCTTCGCCGAACTCGTTGCCCAGGATCTGGGCGCTGCGCTTGGCCGCCTCGCTCACGTTCCAGTGGTCGATGGTGCGGCCGTTGTGCGTCAGGCTGAAGGACACGTCCGGACGCGACAGCGCGATGCGGCGCACGACTTCGGCGCAGTGGCCGTACTCGGTCTGCTCGGACTTGAGGAACTTGCGCCGCGCCGGGGTATTGAAGTACAGGTCCTGCACGTCGATGGTGGTGCCGAAGGCGCCGGACGAGGGGGCCACGGTGCCCTCGTGCGAGCCGACGATTTCATAGGCGTGCGGCGCGTTCGGCGTGCGCGAGGTGATGCGCACCGCGGCCACCGAGGCGATCGAGGCCAGCGCTTCGCCGCGAAAGCCCAGGGTGCCGACGTGTTCCAGGTCGTGCAGCGAAGCGATCTTGGAGGTGGCGTGGCGCGCCAGGGCCAGCGGCAGCTGCTCCGGCTCGATGCCGCGGCCGTTGTCGGTGATGGCGATACGCTTGACCCCGCCTTCTTCCAGGCGCACGGTGATCTGGGTCGCGCCCGCATCGAGCGCGTTTTCCAGCAGTTCCTTGACCACGGCGGAAGGTCGTTCGACGACCTCGCCTGCGGCGATCTGGGAGATCAGCTGGTCGGGGAGCTGCTGGATGGGGCGATGGGTGTTCACTGGGGCGTTCATCCGGCGATTATAGCTCGCCCCGCGGGTGCCAAATCGTGCCTGTCGCTAGAGATTGTGGATCGACCGCGTCATGGCTGGCTGTCTCCCCAAGGCGAGAAGCAGTCGTAGGTGTGGTGCCGCAGGATACGCCCGTCGCGAAACTGGAAGAACTGCGCGAAGCGCGCCTGCATGCCGTCGCCTGCCTTCAGGCCGAGCGGCGGCGCGTCGACCGCCAGCGTGGCGCTCCAGCTGGCCTCGAGCGCCAGCTTGTCGCCGTTGGCTACGCTGTTGTCGATCACAAGGCGCTGCGTGGCGAGTAGCGCCTTGCCGCGCCGCGCCGCTTCCACCAGCGCGGCCCTGTCGCGCCGTGCTCCTCCAGGCAGCAGGCGGTTCGGGTGTTCGACCTGCTCGGCGTCCTCATGGTAGGCCGCCTCGATGGCGGCCAGCTCACCCTGCTCGATGGCGGCGAACAGGCGCCGCACGATCTCGATAGACATGTTATCCTCCGATTGCACAACTATGGTTGTGTATACTGACAGAGAGGAGGCTTCTTGCCAATACCCCCATCCCAGCCGCCAAGCGATCTTGCTTCGCTCGACCTCGGCACGCTCGCCTTCATTGCAGGCACCGGCTTCAACCACACGGTCACTGCGCGCTTGCGCGCCGCCGGCTATCCCGAAGTGCGCCAGGCATTCGGCTACGTCGTCCAGCACCTGCTGTCAGGACCGAAGAGCGCCACCCAGCTGGCGAATCTGATGGGGATCAGCCAGCAGGCGGCCACCAAGCGGCTGCAAGAGATGCTGGGCCTGGGCTTGCTGGAAGAGGTCGCCGGCGAGGACGCGCGGCGCCGCATGGTAGTTCTAAGCGCACGCGGCTGGAGCATGGTGGAAACCACGCGCGCCCTGCGTGAACAGGTAGCGGCGGAAGTACTGGCGAGTCTGCCGCCGGCCGAGGTGGGCGTGGCGCGGCGGGTATTGGCGGAGGTAGTGCACCGACTTGGGATCGAGCCGGCGGTGCGCGCGCGCCGCCTGCGCGAAGCGGATTAGAAGGGACTCAAGGCTTCTGTTCGCGTACCGGAATCGGCGCACTGCACAGGTCGATCTTCCCGGCCGAGAACTTGTTCCACGGGCCGCCGCGGTTGCGCTGGGCGTCAATGACGGCCTGGTAGGTGGCGCTGTCGGTGCGCATCACTTCCAGCTTGCTGCGCTCGGCTTCCGGCACGTCGGCCGCCATCCGCACCAGTTTCAAGGGCATGCGCTGTTCCGGCTTCTCGTAGAAGCCCAGGGCGCCGGTGCCACGCGGCTGCACCGAGAGCAGGGACATGCCGGACACGACCCGGCCGACCACGGTGATGTTGCGGTCCAGCTGGCGCGGCGCATGGCCGATGACCGTGTAGAGCTGCGAGCCGTTGCCGGTGTCGGCATCGGTGTCGCGCGCCACGCCGATCATGGCGTAGCAGTGCACCAGCCAGGCCTGGCCACTGGCCGGGTCGCGCGCGGCCGGGAAGCCGTTCACGTGGCCGACCTGTGGCGCATACACGTCGCCATCCTTCAGGCGGGTGAACGTGCCGGCCGACTTGATCGGCGCGGTGAACTCGGCCTTGACCGTTTTGGCGGCCTTGAAGGCTTTCGGTTTTTCCTCGTCCGGGTCGCCCCACTGCACCACGAAGCCTTCCTGCGAGCGGATGATGAACAGGCCGTCGAAGTAGTTTTCGCGTACCAGCGCGCGGATGTTGGCGGCCGTGTTCGGCGCAAACGCGGGCGCCAGCTCGATCACCACGCGCCCGGTCGGCAGGTCCATGTAGAGCGTGTTTTCCGGGTCAAGTGCGCGCCAGTCGGTGGGCTTGGACGCCTTGACCACGTCGGCCACCGTGGCCCTGGGCGGCAGTTCCTTCGTGGCCGGGGCGGCCTGGCTGCCGCTAGCGGCCAGCGCACCCGCGGCCAGGGCAAGGCGAAGGGCGGTGGACATCGTGCTCATGCGGTCTCCTGATGGTTTGTTATCCGGTCGATTGTGCTGGAATGTGGTCAAAACGTAAAGCTCATCACAGCGCACATATCCTCCGGATGCCAGTGCCTGCCGGTCGGTCCCAGAGCGGGAGATGGTATGATGCAAGGCTACCTTCTAGGAAAATTATGGATCTGATGCAATTATTCGACATGGTCCTGCATGTCGATAAGACGCTGGGCACGCTGCTGGCCCAGTACGGCACTTACGTCTACATCGTGCTGTTTGCGATCGTGTTCTGCGAAACCGGCCTGGTGCTCCTGTTTTTCTTCCCCGGCGACACCTTGCTATTCATTGCCGGCGCCTTCTGCGCCACCGGCCAGATGAACTATCCGCTCCTGATGGCGCTGCTCATCACGGCGGCGGTCACGGGCAATACCCTGAATTACTACATCGGGCAGGCCATCGGGCACCGGGTGTTTACGCACAACTACCGCTGGATCAACAAGGATGCGCTACAGCGCACCCACGACTTCTTCGAGAAGCACGGCGGCAAGACCATCATCCTGGCCCGCTTCGTGCCGGTGGTGCGCACCTTCGCGCCCTTCGTGGCCGGCGTGTCGGAAATGACGCATGCGCGCTTCCAGATGTTCAACGTGACCGGCGCCGTGCTGTGGGTGGCCAGCCTAGTCACGGCAGGTTTCTTCTTCGGCGGCATCCCGATTATCAAGGACCACCTGACCGAGATCGTGCTGGTCGGCGTGTCGGCGGCGATCGTGCCGCTGGCGATCGGCGGCCTCTACAAGTTCGGCCGCCGTGTGTTGAGCCGATAACAGGCATTGCCATCCTTGCAGCGCCCCGATATTTTCGGGGCGTTGTTGTTTCAGCGCACTCAAGTTTACGCCGCTTATTGCCGATAAGCATGAGGACAGACTCATTCCTGGATTCTCATGCGCCACCTCATCGCCCTGTTAGCTTGCAGCCTTGTCATGGCCTCGGCAAGCGCGCGCGACTCCGCTCCCCACGCTGCCAAGCCGGCCGACGGCAAGACCGCGAACGTCAAGGCCATCCTCGAAGGCAAGGCCAACGCGTCGGTGAAGCCGGACATCAAGGCCCTGGCCGCGCAGGCCGACGCGCGTCCGGCCAGGCCCGAGCCCGCAAAAGCGGCTGCGCCGGCCGCAGCGGACGAGGAGCAGTCGGAAGTCGACCTGTCGGTGCGCATCGCCGAACGCCTGGCCCAGCTGCGCGAGCAGCAGGCCACGCGCGCCGCCGCGGCCGCCAAGGCGAAGAAAGCTGCGGACGCCAAACGCCGCAAGGAAGCCGAGGCCGCGATCGCCGCCGCCAACAAGCCGAAGAACGGCACCCACTGGTCTTACGAGGGCGAGTACGGCCCGGCCAACTGGTCCAACATCAATTCGAGCTGGGCCAAGTGCAGCACCGGCAAGCGCCAGTCGCCGATCGACCTGCGCGACGGCATGAAGGTCGACCTCGAACAGATCGCCTTCGACTACCGTCCCACCTCGTTCAGCGAGATCGACAACGGCCACACCATCCAGGTGACGGTCGGCGGCGGCAACTTCCTCACGGTCGGTAACCAGGCCTACGAGCTGCAGCAGTTCCACTTCCATCGCCCGTCGGAAGAGCGGATCAACGGCCGCGGCACCGAGATGGTGATCCACTTCGTGCACCGCAGCTTCGAAGGCAAGCTGCTGGTGCTGGCCGTGCTGCTCGAGCGCGGCAAGGCCAACCCGCTGATCCAGACCGTGTGGAACCACCTGCCGCTGGAAAAGCAGCAGAGCGTGTCGCCCTCGATCGTGCTCGATCCGAACGAAGGCCTGCCGGAAAAGCGTGAATACTTTACCTATATGGGCTCGCTGACCGAACCGCCCTGCACGGAGGATGTGCTGTGGATCGTCATGAAGCAGCCGATGCAGGCGTCGCCGGCGCAGATGGCGCTGTTCTCGCGTTTGTATCCGCTGAATGCGCGGCCGGTGCAGCCGAGTAATGGCAGGATGATCAAGGAGTCGAACTGACGGTCGATCCGTCGGTTCGCTTGCAAAATTGGATCCCGGCCTTCGCCGGGATGACGGCTCATAGCGTAGTGGCTAGCCCAAAGACCGTCGTTCCGGCGAAGGCCGGAACCCAAGTTCCTCAGCTCACCCGATACGTACCAACCCAAGCCTGCCCGGCATCGAGCGTGCAGGGGTCGAGCAAGGCCGGCTCGATGCACACGAAGCGCTTGTACTCGTCGTTCTCCATGTCCGCCAGCGCCGCCGCATCCACCGCGCCCGGGTTCCACACCACCGCATCCAGGAAGCCGCTCTGCTCCAGCACCAGGGTGCCGGTGCTGGTCGTCATCTGGGCGCGTCCCGTCACATGCTGGTAGACCTCGTCGAGCTTGTCGATGACCGAGATCTCGTCAGAGGAAATGCCCTCGATGCGCACTTCGCATACGTCCGGCACCAGGTGGTAGGTGTGCAGCGCCGCCGAGAAGGGGAAGGGCGCCGCGCCCAGGTTGCGCACGGTGAGCGTCATCGTCAGTTCGTTGGCGCGCACCGCCACCCGCAGCGACAGGGCGAAGGTGTGCGGCCAAGCGTCGGCGATGGTAGTGGGCAGGTCGCCCGCGGCCAGGTCGAAGCAGGCCCAGGCCGCGCCGTCTTCCAGGCCGCTGTCTTCCAGGCGCCAGGTGCTCACGCGCGCGAAGCCATGGCGCATTCCCTTGCCGCGTTCGGCAAACTGGGGAAAGATCACCGGGACGCCGCCGCGGATGGCCTTGCTCCCATCCAGCGCCGATTTGGCGCTCACGAACATGCGCTCGCGCCCGTCCGCCCCCTTCCACGACACCAGGTGCGCCCCGTACAGGGTGATGGTGGCTTCGGCGCCGTCCGGCGCGCTCAGGTGGATCGCGGGCAGCTGCCCGAAAGTGGTATGGGTGGCGAGGGTCATGGTAAAGAGGGTCAGGTCAGGCGGCTCTTGGCCATCGGCGGGTTGTCGGCGAAGTAGCGCTTGATGCCCTTGGTGATGGCGTCGGCCAGCTGGTTCTGGTAGCCGTCGTCGCGCAGCTTGGCTTCTTCGTCGGGGTTGGAGATGAATGCAGTTTCCACCAGAATCGAGGGAATGTCAGGCGCCTTCAGCACTGCGAAGCCGGCCTGTTCGACCGCGTTCTTGTGCAGGCGGTTGATGCCGCCGATCTCGGTGAGCACGGCCTTGCCGAGCTTGAGGCTGTCGTTGATCTGGGCCGTGGTCGACAGGTCGAACAGCACGCTGGCGATCTGCTTGTCCTGCACCGCGAAGTTGGCGCCGCCGATCAGGTCGGCCTTGTTCTGGTCGTTCGCCAGCCAGCGCGCCGCGCTCGAGCTGGCGCCTTTTTCGGACAGCACGAACACCGAGGAGCCGCGCGCCGTCGGCGAGACAAAGGCGTCCGCGTGTATCGACACGAACAGGTCGGCCTGCACCTTGCGCGCCTTCTGCACGCGCTGGCCGAGCGGCACGAAGTAGTCGCCGTCGCGGGTCAGCATCACGCGGGTGTTCGGCAGCTGCTCGAGCCGGTCCTTGAGGCGCTTGGCCACGGCCAGCACGATGTCCTTCTCGCGCGCGCCGGTGGCGCCGATCGCGCCGGGGTCTTCGCCGCCATGGCCCGGGTCGAGCGCGATGGTCACCATGCGCACCACCTTTTGGGCCGGCTGCTTGACGCCTTTCGAGGGCGTCGGCTGCACCGGCTGCGGCGGCGGGGTGCCGTTCAGGGCCGACATCTCGGATTCGAGCTTGGCGATCGCATCGGGCGCGACCTCGGTCTGGGCCGGCGGCGTGGCCGGCAGGGGCGAGGCCGGGTTGGCGCTGTCGGCCGCGGCCGCGCCGTCGAGCTTCCAGTCGCCCTTTTCGATCATGGCGGCGATCGGGTCGACCGGCTTGGTCGGATACAGGTCGAAGATCAGGCGGTGCTGGTAGCCGGCCACCGGGGCCAGGGTGAACACCTGCGGCTTGACGTCTTCCTTCAGGTCGAACACCAGGCGCACCACGTTCGGGCGGTTCTGGCCGACCCGCACCTGCTTGATGTAGGGGTCGTTCGGCTCGACCTTGGCCACCAGGCTCTTGAGGGTGTTGTTCAGGCCCAGGCCGTCGATGTCCACCACCAGGCGCGGCGGGTCGGGCACGAGGAAGTGCTGGGCCTTGAGGTCGCTGTCGTTTTCCAGCGTGACGCGGGTGTAGTCGGGCGCGGGCCAGACCCGGACGGCCAGGATCTGCGCCGCGCTGGCCGGCAGCGGGGCGACGACGGACAGCAGCAGCGTGCCGCCGGCCTTGAGCAGGGTGCGGCGCCGCGGCGAGCCGGGAATCAGGGGATCTAGGGGGTGTAGGCGAGACGGTCGAGGCATAGCAGGCCTAATTGGGACAACGCCTGCAATTCTACCTCACGGCCGAGACCGCTGACTTCCAGCAATACGCGGACGTCGGGTGGCGGCAACACCGGGTCGCCTTTTTCGGGCCATTCGACGATGCAGATGTTCCTGCCGTCGAAATCCTCGCGGAAGCCCGCATCCAGGAATTCCTCCGGACTGGACATCCGGTACAGGTCATAGTGGATGATGTTGACGGACTGGCCATCGACCTGCACGCGGTAGGGCTCCGACAGGGTATAGGTCGGGCTCTTGACCGTGCCCTTGTGCCCGGCCGCCTGGATCAGGGCGCGCGTGAGCGCCGTCTTGCCCGCCCCGAGGTCGCCGTGCAGGTAGATCACCAGGCCCGGCTGGAGGGCACGGGCCAGGGCCTGGCCGAGGGCGGCGGTGGCGGATTCGTCGGGCAAGTAGGCTTTGAAGGGCTGCATCGAATAAAATACGAGGTTGTTCCGCGCGTTCCCGCGCCGTGTTGTTCCATCCTGCCATGTTGACATCCCCACCCGACCTGCACGAGCTAGCCCGCACCATCAAGACCTGGGGCGCGGAGCTCGGTTTCGCCGACGTGCGCATCGCGGACGTCGACCTGGCGCATGCGGAAGAGGGCCTGCAGGCCTGGCTGGATGCCGGCTGCCATGGCGAGATGGATTATATGGCAAGCCACGGCATGAAGCGTGCGCGGCCCGGCGAACTGGTGCCCGGCACGGTGCGCGCGATCGTGGCGCGCATGGACTACCTGCCCATGAGCCGCGCCGCAGACTGGCGCGAGCAGGAACATGCGCGCCAGCGCGAACCCGGCGCCGCCGTCGTCTCGGTGTACGCCCGGGGACGCGACTACCACAAGGTGCTGCGCAACCGCCTGCAGGCCCTGGCCGAACGGGTCAAGGCGGCAGTGGGCGAACTCGGCTACCGCGTGTTCACCGACTCGGCGCCGGTGATGGAACTGCCGCTGGCGGAAAAAGCCGGGCTGGGCTGGCGCGGCAAGCACACCCTGCTGCTGTCGCGCGCGGCCGGCTCCACCTTCTTCATCGGCGAAATCCTGGTCGACCTGCCGCTGCCCGTCGATCCGCCCACGGGCGCCCATTGCGGGCAATGCCAGGCCTGCATCGCCGTCTGCCCGACCCAAGCCATCCTCGGCCCAGGCCGGCTGGACGCGCGGCGCTGCATTTCCTATTTGACCATTGAACTGAAGGGCAGCATCCCGGAAGAGCTGCGTCCCCTGATCGGCAACCGGATCTACGGCTGCGACGATTGCCAGCTGGCCTGCCCGTGGAACAAGTTCGCGCAGCGGGCCAGCTTGCCCGACTTCGACGAGAGGAATGGTCTGGGCGAGGCAAGCCTGGTCGAACTGTTCGGGTGGGAAGAGGAAGAATTCAATCGCCGGATGGAAGGCAGTCCGATCCGGCGTATCGGCCACGAGCGCTGGCTGCGCAACCTGGCCGTGGGGCTGGGCAATGCCGCCGCCAGCGACGCGTTCAAGGGAGAGGCGACGATCCTTGCCGCCCTGCGCGCGCGCGCCGAACACCCGTCAAACCTGGTGCGCGAGCATGTGGCCTGGGCGCTGGCGCGCCATGGGGTTTCACTCGATACGCTTGAGGCGCAGGGCTGACCAGTCGCCGTCGATCGAGATCATCGCCACAGCCGTGATGCCGTTTTCCTTGGCATAGGCATTGATGGAATCGCGGTTGATGTCGGTCGCTTTCGAAGCGGTCTGCTTCAGGTAGGCGATCCACAGCGAACCCTTTTCTCCCAGCCGCTCCTTGGCGAGCGGCAGGTATTGCTCGAGCTCCTTGCGGTTGAGCGCGAACATCATGATCACGTCGAAGGGGCCGTCGCCTTCCTTGACCAGGTTGGGCGGCATTTGCGCCGTCACACCCGGATTGGCCTGTCCATTAAGGATCAGCATCGATTTCGCCGTCCTCAGGAACATCTTGTCTGCAACTGTTTTTTCGCTCATGAGAATTCCTAAATGCAATAGCTCCGCGAGCGACGCACGATGCGGCGTCGCGGTGCGTTCCGGTTCATTTTACAAGGCTTCCTTCAAATCGCAGGGACGCTTGCCGTGTGCAAAAAGAGGAGAACAGAGGGCAATTGAGGGCGGACGAAACAGTTGCAAGACGTAGGGTGGGCAGGTTTTCCTGCCCACGCGGTTGCGCTGTTGTTACTTCAACAGTCCTGCCAATTCCACCGCCGTCTTGACGTGCATCTTGTCGAAGATATGGGCCCGGTGCACTTCCACCGTCCGCATGCTGATGCCGAGCTTGTCGGCCACGACCTTGTTCATCATGCCGGCCAGGATCAGGTCCAGCACTTCGCGCTCGCGCGCCGAGAGGGTCGCCAGGCGCGCCTGCACCACGGCCGCTTCCGCCGCCTTGCGCGATGCGCCCAGGGCTTCGTCCACGCGGTCCATCAGCACGTTGTCGTTGAAGGGTTTTTCGAAGAAGTCGAAGGCGCCGCGCTTGAGCGAATCGACGGCCATCGGCACGTCGCCGTGGCCGGTCAGGAAGATCACGGGCAGGCGCGCGATCAGGCCATTTTTGACCAATTGGTCAAATACCGCGACGCCATTCATGCCGGGCATGCGCACGTCCAGCAGCACGCAGTCCCCCCCGGTGCCCAGCGCGCCGGCGGCGCCGATCGCTTCGAGGAAGGCTTCGCCGCTGGCGTAGCCGCGCGCTTCCAGGCCGCGCGACTGCGCCAGCCAGGCAAGGGCGTCGCGGATGACGTCTTCATCGTCGACGATGTGCAGCATGTGGTGTGTCTCCTGCGTTTCTCGTTATATGGTGCCGTGGTGCTGTGATGCGCGGGCCGCAGGCGGATTTTAGCCCAGCGCCCGGCTCGCCGCTTGCGCCGGCAGCGCGAAGGTGAAGATCGTGCCGCCCTCCGGGTTCGGCGCATGGGTCAGTGTCCCGCCGTGGAACTCGATCGCGGTGCGGCAGATCGAGAGGCCCATGCCCATCCCCTCGGCCTTGGTCGAGTAGAAGGGCGAGAACAGGCCGGCCGCCACTTCCGGCGCGATGCCGTGGCCGCGGTCGATCACCGACACCGCCACCTTGCCGTCCTCCTGAAAAGCCGCAATGCGCAGCACGCGCTGATCCGGCGCCGTGTCGTGCATGGCTTCGATCGCATTGCGCGTCAGGTTGAGCAGCACCTGTTCCAGCATCACGCGGTCCGCTTCCACCTGCGGCAGCAGCGAGGGCAGTTCCACGCGCAGGGTCACGCCAGCCTGGCGCGCCTGCAGCTCGACCAGGGCGCGCACGCCGTCGACCACGCTGCGGATCGTGACCGGCTCGCGCCGCGGCTCGCGTTTCTTGACGAACTCGTGGATGCTGCGGATGATCTGGCCGGCGCGCTGGGCCTGCTGGCGCGCCTGTTCCAGCGCATGGCGCAGCATGCCCGCATTGACCGGTTCGCCCGCCTGATTCGTACGCTCCAGCACGTTGAGGGCGCCCGCCGTGTAGCTCGAGATCGCCGCCAGCGGCTGGTTCAGCTCGTGCGCCAGCATCGAGGACATCTCGCCCATGGTCGCCAGGCGCGCGCTGGTTTCCAGCTTTTCCTGCTGCTGGCGGTTGAGTTCTTCGGCGCGCTTGCGGTCGGTGATGTCCTGGACCGAACTCATCCACCCGGTCTGGCGCCCGTCGGCATCGACCAGCGGCGCCTCGTAGACCAGCACCGGCACCCGGGTGCCGTCGGGACGCTGGAACACGGTCTCGAACTGGGGCGTGATGGTTCCCGCCAGCACGCCGCGGAAGCGCTCCTCGTACTCGAGCATGACTTCCGGCGCCCAGTAGGGCATGGGTGGCTTCTTGCCTACCAGTTCTTCGGGCGGGAGGCCGACGATCTCGCAGAAGGCGCGGTTGACGTAGGTGACGCGCCCTTCCAGGTCGCGCGCGCGCAGGCCCGTGATCAGGGAATTTTCCATCGCGGTGCGAAAGGCCATCTGCTGGCGCAGCGCGCGCTCGGCCGCCAGCGTGCGCGAGATGTGGCGCCACAGCGAGGCCAGGCTCAGCACCAGGCCGAGGGCCAGCACGATCACTGAGCCCACCAGCAGGTTGGGCAGCAGCTTCGGCGCGCCCTTGACGCTGTCGGTGGACAGCACCACTAGGGCGCCGGGCAGGTCGAGCTCGCGCCGGTGGGTGTACACGCCGCGTCCCGGGCCGCCGGCCGCGCGGCGGGCCACGGGGCGCTCGTCGCGGTCGAGCAGGGTCAATGCATTGTCCTGGGCGAACCACCAGGGCACGGTCTCGTCGAGCAGCACCTGCAGGCTGTAGGTGGCGACCAGGCTGCCCGCCGGCTTGCCGTCGGCGTACAGCGGCAGGTAGTAGTCGATCAGGCCTGACGTGGCCGGGGTGGCGCCGTAGGCTTCGCCATAGCGCCCGCGCCTGGAAGGCACGGCCACGCTGGCCGCCAGCCGGGTCGGCGCGGGCAGGGCGGCGGGCGGCTCCAGGCCGTGGCTGGCCAGCACGCCGCCATCCGGGCCGTACCAGACGATGCGCACCAGCTCGTGGCCGTTGTTGAACATCTGCTGGAAACGCGCCTGCAATACCTGGGGCGAGGGCGGGCGCGCGACCAGGTCGGTGCCCAGGCCGGCCAGCGCTTCTTCGCTGCGCGCCAGCTCGAAGCGCAGGGTTTGCTCGACCCACAGCGTATCGGCGATCAGTTGTTCCTGGCGCTCGGTGGCTTCCATCTGGCGCGCCTGCCACGGCAGCCAGATTAGAACGGCCAGGAACAGCAGCACCAGCAGCACCGGCACCAGCCAGCGCCAGGAGCGCGCGCGCTCGGTGGCGCCCAGCGGGTCTGGCTGCTGGGTGAACGGAAATTTCATCAAGACTCCGGTTTTCGTTACACTGTCGGGCTATTGTGGAAGTCCACGATGGCAGGGCGGCGGTATGCCGCGCAGACTGGGCCCACCCATCATATTCCCATCGCGATCAGGATGAACCGAAGCGCCCCCTACCTCAAGCTGCTGGCCACCGTCTTGCTGGCCTGCGCCGCCACTGCTACCAGTGCTGCCAGGGCGCAGGCGCCGATCGTCA
The DNA here is from genome assembly GCF_020707295.1 of Massilia sp. IC2-476. Classification (NCBI taxonomy): domain Bacteria; kingdom Pseudomonadati; phylum Pseudomonadota; class Betaproteobacteria; order Burkholderiales; family Oxalobacteraceae; genus Massilia; species Massilia sp. IC2-476. Next base: position 1,030,534 of record NZ_JAJFER010000001.1, on the reverse strand, counting down.
TCAAGTTCAGCCACGTGGTCGCGCCGGACACCCCGAAAGGGCGCGCGGCCGAGCGCTTCAAGCTGCTTGCAGAGCAGATGACCGGCGGACGGGTAAAGGTGGAAGTCTACCCGAACAGCCAGCTCTACAGGGACCGCGAAGAGCTCGAAGCCCTGCAGCTGGGCGCGGTGCAGATGCTGGCGCCCTCGCTGGCCAAGTTCTCGCCGCTGGGCGTGAAGGAATTCGAAGCCTTCGACCTGCCTTACATCTTCCCGTCCAAGGAGGCGCTGTATGCGGTGACCGAGGGCCGCATCGGCCGCGGCCTGCTGCGCAAGCTCGAATCGAAGGGCATTACCGGCCTGGCCTATTGGGACAATGGCTTCAAGGTGATGTCGGCCAACAAGCCTCTGCTGGCGCCTGGCGACTTCCGCGGCCTGCGCATGCGCATCCAGGCCTCCCGGGTGCTGGACGCGCAGATGCGCGCGCTCGGCGCCCAGCCGGTGGCGCTGGCCTTCTCGGAAACCGCGCCCGCGCTGCGCGACGGGGTGGTGGAGGGCACCGAAAACCCGCCTTCGAACATGTTCACCCAGCGCATGCACGAGTCGCAGAAGCACCTGACGGTGTCGAACCACGGCTACCTGGGCTATGCCGTGATCGTCAACAAGAAATTCTGGGACGGCCTGCCGGGCGCCGTCCGCAAGCAGCTGGAACGCGCCATGCTGGAAGCCACCGCCTACGAGAAGACCATCGCCCAGCGCACCAACGACGCGGCGCTGGAATCGATCCGGCGCGCCGGCACCACCACCATCCACACGCTCAGCCCGCAGCAGCAGGCCGAATGGCGGCGCGCCATGCAGCCTGTGTATACGCAGATGGAAGACCGGATCGGCAAGGACATCGTGGAGGCGATCCGGCGCGAGGCGAATCGTTAGGCCCCTGCATGACATCCGTATGACATGGGGTAACACAAGTGAGGCGAACGATCATGCGTTTTCTTCATAACTAAAATAATTTTCTGTAATGTGGTCGAAAAGATACGTTTGTGGCAAAAGCTTGCGATATGATGGGGCCTTCTCGCACTGACATGGTGCGTACGCGAACAGAACACACACAGTTTTGGGGAGCATAGATAAAATCACGGTAATCCATACCGGAGACAAATCGAGGAGACACACGTTTTACAGAAGCCGTTAGCACTGCTAAACGGCCGGGGACGTGACCCGAATTGGAGCGCACCTGAGGGTGCGCTTTTTTTTCGCCTGGCGCCTGCCCCGGGACTGGCCGGGCGCCATCCCAGCGGTTAAGATGAGGGGATGAAGAACGACCAAGCCAGCACCTTGTTCAACGCCATTGTCCCTGCGGCATTCGGCGCCATCGGCATCCGTACCAGCGACGGGCGCGTGCGCGAGCTGGTCTATTTGCCGCCTTCGTTCGAGGAAAAAGCGGCCGACAACGAGGTCGCCGCGCTGGCCGCGCAACAGGTCGCCCAATACCTGCAAGACCCCGATTTCCGCTTCGACCTGCCCCTGTTTGATGCCGGCACCGAATTCCAGCGCCGCGTCTGGTCCGAGATCTCGTCCATCCCGCGCGGCAGCGTCAAGACCTATGGCCAGCTGGCCAAGCTGATCGCCTCCGCCCCGCGCGCGGTCGGCCAGGCCTGCGGCGCCAACTGGTTCCCCCTCATCGTTCCCTGCCACCGCGTGACCGCATCCGGCGGCCTGGGCGGCTTTTCGAACCAGGACGACGAGAACGGCTTTCACCTCTCGGTCAAGCGCTGGCTGCTGCGCCACGAAGGCGCCACCGCATCTCCATGGCAGCAGCAATCGATCTGGGACTGATCGACGAGTTCTGCGACACCCTCTGGCTGGAACAGGGGCTGGCCAAAAATTCGCTCGACGCCTACCGCCGCGACCTCAAGCTGTTCGCCGGCTGGCTTGCGGCCAAGCGCCCGCAGCGCACCAGCCTGCTGGGAGTCGAGGCTGAAGACATCGCCGCCTATTTCGCCGAGCGCCATGCCGACACCCGGCCCAGCACGGCCAACCGGCGCCTGTCGGTACTCAAGCGCTTCTACCAGCTGGCGCTGCGCCGCAACCAGATTCCGCACGACCCCTGCCTGCAGATGGCCTCGGCCAAGCAGCCGCTCCGCTTCGTGCATACGCTTACCGAAGCCCAGGTCGAGGCGCTGCTGCAGGCGCCGGACGTGTCGACCCCGCTGGGCCTGCGCGAGCGCACGATGCTGGAACTGATGTACGCCAGCGGGCTGCGGGTGTCGGAACTGGTCGCTTTGAAACTTGTCGAAGTGAGCCTGAACGACGGCGTGCTGCGCATCACGGGCAAGGGCAGCAAGACGCGCCTGGTGCCCTTCGGGCAGGAAGCGCGCGCCTGGCTGGAGCGCTACCTGAAGGATGCGCGCGGCATCATCCTGAAAGGACAGATCGACGACGCCCTGTTCGTCACCGGACGCGGGGGAGCAATGACACGGCAGATGTTCTGGATCCTGATCAAGAAACATGCGAAAAAGGCCGGTATCCAGGGGCCGCTGTCGCCCCACACCCTGCGCCACGCCTTCGCCACCCATCTGCTGAACCACGGCGCCGACCTGCGCGTGGTGCAGCTGCTGCTGGGGCACGCCGACATTTCGACCACACAGATCTATACGCATGTTGCGCGCGAGCGCCTCAAGCACCTGCACGCCCAGCACCACCCGCGGGGTTAATTCAAGCCGCCGCGTCGCCAGTCGGCCATAATGGCACGGCAAACCGCAATATCCCTCCAACCACAGGCAAGAGGTGAACATGGCACGGACGAACTTCCAGTACGAAAAGCGGCAGCGCGAGCTCGAGAAGAAGCGCAAGGCGGAAGAAAAGGCGCGGCGCAAGCAGGAAGCCAAGCGCGAAGGGGGCGAAGGGGGCGAAGGTGAGCCCGCCGGCGAGGCCCAGGACACGGACCCGTCCCAGGAACCGGCCGCCCAGGACGCCTGAACGCGTCCCGCGCGGCCTGAAGAATTCATCGCGCTCAGGCTCCGTCCTGGAAGCAGGGTGGAGCTCCTCGCGCATGGTGTCAATGTAGTGAGTCGCGGCGCGCACCGCCAGTCGGATGCGACAGGCGGTTGACCGGCGGGTCTGGAATGCCGAAAAGCGCGACGAAATGCAGGCGCAAAGGGCGTTTGCGCACCCGCAAACGCCGCTGTCACGGAGCGGGAAGAATGATGGGATTGTCATCGCAGCCATGACCGTTTCTGTCTGAAAAGGATTCTTCCGTGAGCGAACAAGTGCAAGACTCGAGCGGCTGGCCCGGCGGGCCACGCGGGCTCGACTTGCCCGGCGATCCGCGGCTGTCCGAGGCGCCGCAGGGCGCCGTGCCGGTTGCTTCGGCCCCCGGCGCCGGCGCCGGCGCCCTTGCCGAACCCGGCGAGTACGACGGCCCCGGGCGCCAGGCGCTCGACTGGCTGTACCGCTTCGTGACCGCGATCGAGCTGGCGCCGGCGGTGGCCGTCCACTCCACCGATGCGGCAGGCACCGTGCGCTTCTGGAACCACGCCTGCGCGCAGCTGTTCGGCATCCCGGCCAGCCATGCGCTGGGCCGGCCGTTTCGCGAACTGGTCTCCCACCTTGACCGCCAGGCCGAGTTCGAGAGCACCATCGCCGCCATCTGGCAGGCGGGCAGCACACCGGCACCGCGCGACTGGCAGGTCGAGACCGCGGCCGGCCGGCGCCTGTGGCTGCATTCGAACCATTTCCCCGTCAAGCGCGACGGCGCCACCCAGCAGGTGTTCTGCATGGAAGTGGACATCACGGCGCGCAAGCAGGTCGAGGACAACCTGGTGCGGGCGGCGCGCGTATTCGAGAACGCGCACGAAGCCATCATCGTGATGGATGCCGAGTACCGGGTGCAGGCTGTCAACCAGGCCTTCACCGGCATCACGGGCTTCTCCGCAGCCGACATCATCGGTTCCACGCTGGCCAGCCTGCCCTGGGGGCAGGGTCAGGAGGGTGGCGGCTTCTACGAAAAGATCTGGTCCCAGCTCGACGGCCACGATCGCTGGCAGGGCGAGCTGCCCGCCGTGCGCAAGAACGGCGAGTCCTACACGGCCTGGGTGGCGCTGACCCCCATCCGCGACCCGCACGGCCAGGCCAGCAACTACATGGCGATGCTGTCCGATATCAGCGAACGCAAGCGCGTGGAAGAGCGGGTGCGCCACCAGGCCGAGCACGACGCGCTCACCGGCCTGCCCAACCGCGCCCTGTTCCTCGACCGCATGCACCACGCGCTGGCCACCTGGCGCCGCCAGCGCGACAGCTTCGCCGTGCTGTTCCTCGACCTCGACCACTTCAAGGCCGTCAACGACACCAACGGCCACCAGACCGGCGACGCCGTGCTGCGCGAAGTCGCGGCGCGCCTGCGCGGCTGCGTGCGCCGGGTCGACACCATCAGCCGCCTCGGCGGCGACGAATTCGTCATGCTGCTGGCCGATATCGGCGGCGTGGACCAGGCCGCCCACGTCGCCAGCGCGGTGATGCAGGCCGTGTCGCGGCCCATCGACGCGGCCGGCCAGCAGCTCTCGCTCACCACTTCGATCGGCGTGGCGATCTGTCCCACCGACGGCCAGGATGTCGACACCCTGATGCACCACGCCGACGTGGCGATGTACCACGCCAAGGAAAGCGGCCGCAGCAGCTTCCGCTTCTTCAGCCCCGAGATGAACGCGCGCGTGGTCGAGCGCGGCGAACTGGAAGGGCGCCTGCGCCAGGCGCTCGAGCGCGGCGAGTTCGTGCTCGAGTACCAGCCCGAACTCGACGTCGGCTCCGGCAAGGTGATCGGCATGGAAGCGCTGATCCGCTGGCGCCACCCGGAACGCGGGCTGCTGCTGCCGCACGAATTCCTGCCGGTGGCCGAAGAATGCGGGCTGATCGTGCCGATCGGCGAATGGGTGCTGGGCGAAGCCTGCACCCAGGCCAGGGCCTGGCGTGACGCGGGGCATGCGGTGACGGTGGCGGTGAACCTGTCCGATATCCAGTTCCTGCACAGCCGCCTGCTGGACACGGTCGACGCCGCGCTGACCCAGTCCGGGCTGGCGCCGGCCTGGCTCGACCTCGAAATCACGGAAGGCGCCATCATGCGCGGTGACCAGGTACTCGACGAAACGGTGGCGGCCCTGCGCGGACGCGGCGTGCAACTCACCATCGACCGCTTCGGCACTGGGCTGTCGAGCCTGTCGTCGCTGCGCCGTTTTCCGCTCTCGAAGCTGAAGATCGACCGCAGCTTCGTGAGCGACATCGAGCACGACCCCATGGACGCGGCCCTGATCCCGGCCATCATCGCGGTGGCGCGCAGCCTGCGCCTGCGCGTGGTAGCCGAAGGCGTCGAGACCGAAGAGCAGCTGCGTTTCCTGCGCCGGCACGGCTGCGACCACTACCAGGGCTTCTATGCGGCGGGGGCGAGCAGCCGGCCGGATTTCAATCCGGCGGTGCGCTGAGGGGGAGAGCTGTTAGACGCGCGCGGCGGCCGGCCAGGAGGCCGCGACCCGGGCGGCGATGCGCCTGACCGCGCGCCGCACCAGCATCACTTGCAGCAGCGGGGCCAGTGGTGCGATGCAGAGCATGAGGGAATAGGGCAGGGCGGTGCCGGCCAGCTGTCGCGCGGCGCCAAAGATCAGGATGATGGCGATGACCAGGCCGAGCACGCTCAGCAGGAATGCCGGGCTGGTGCCGACGGCCCGGCTCGCGGCGCTCACGATGTCCGACTGCAGCCCGTTCGGCAGGCGGGCCAGGTCCTCGCACTGGTACATCGACGGCACGGGCACGCCGGACGGGTCGGTGTAGCCGAATTTGCTGGCGCGCGCCTGTGCGAGCAATTCATCGGCAATACCATTGATCTGGGCTGTTGCTACCACCTGCACCTCCATATTGTTCCAGGAGTGCAGTCTAGCGATTTATCGGCCCGGCTAATGCGCACAATGTAACGGCCGTGTGCTCAATCCAGCCGATTGAACTGTTCCGACCGGGAATACAGGCGGATGCGCGCCAGCACCTGCCCGTGGTCCGAGGCTTCCGGCAAGCCCAGGTTCAGGTGGTCGTTCAGGTAGACCACGTCCACCACTTCTCCGATCGCGTTCGGCAGCACCGGATTGAATTCCTGCGACACCAGGATGTGGTCGATGGTCGAGTGGCGGCTTTCGTGCACGATCGAGAAGCCCACGTTGCGCAGGTTATCCTGGTGCATGTGCAGGCGGGCGGCGTCGAACATGCGCTCGGCCAGCGGCGCGCCTTCGCCCAGCACGATCTCGGTGGTGACCGAATCGGCGACGTCGTTGAAGTCGCCCAGCACGATGCGCGGGCGCTGTTTGTCGCGCGCCATGTCGGTGAGCAGCACGCGCAGCGCGGTGGCCTCGGTGCCGCGCCGCACCAGCGAGCGCAGGCAGGCGAGGGCGTACAGGTTCGGATCCTCGCCGGTGTCGCTGGCGCGGTAGTCGGGGCGGCGCGACTTCAGGTGCACCACCACCACGTCGATGATGATGCCCGGCGCCAGTTCGACTTCGGCATGCAGCGGGGCGCGCGTGAAGCGGTCGGGGTCGCGGCTGCCCGGCGGCATCGACACGTTCTCGGGGAACATGGTCAGCGCCTTGCCCAGGCTGCGCACCGGCAGGCGCGACACCAGCGCCACGCTCGGCGTCAGGCGCGGCGCGTCCGGATCGGGATCGAAACCGAGGTGCGCCGCATCGCGGTAGCGGCGGGTGCGCGACAGCACTTCGCGCAAGGTGGCCTGCGAAAAGATCTCCTGGAAGCCGATCACGTCGGCATTGAGCAGGTCGATCTGGTGCGCCGTCCACGCCAGCTTGGCCTCGAACTCCTCCGGCGTGCACGGATCGAGATTCTCGTAGCAGCGCATCCCCGGCGGCGCCAGGTTGAAGGTGTTGAAGGTGGCAAAGCGAATTTCTTGCTGCATAATAGAAAGCCCCTATATTCATCTTTAGCGTACCACGCATGGCCAAGAAAGAGCACGTTTCTGAGACACCCGCGACGCAGTTCCTGCGCAAGCATGGCGTGGCTTTTACCGAGCATCCCTACGAGTACGAAGAGCACGGCGGCACAGCCGTTTCTTCGCGTGAACTCGGTGTGCCCGAGCACAATGTCGTCAAAACCTTGGTGATGCAGGACGAGGCCGCGCGTCCGCTGATCGTGCTGATGCACGGCGACTGCAAGGTCTCGACCAAGAACCTGGCACGCGCGATTCCCTGCAAGTCGGTCGAGCCCTGCCGCCCAGAGGTGGCGCAGCGCCATTCAGGCTATATGGTCGGCGGCACCTCGCCCTTCGGCATCCGCAAGGCGATGCCGGTCTACGTCGAGGAATCGATCCTGGTGCTCGACAAGATCTACATCAACGGCGGCCGCCGCGGCTACCTGATCGGCATTGTCCCGGCGGTGCTCACCGAGACCCTCGGCGCACGCGCGGTGCAGTGCGCGCTGGCCGAGTGATTGCCAAAGGGCATGGCTGATGGTGTATAGTCCCAGCCGCCTGATTACCAAGACACATAAGCAGACCCATAAGAACAGAGAGACATGAATACCCTGATCGCCACCATCGCCGCCTACCTGATCGGCTCGATTTCCTTTGCCGTCGTGATGAGCCGCGCCTTCGGCCTGTCCGACCCGCGCACCTATGGCTCCAAGAACCCGGGCGCCACCAACGTCCTGCGCAGCGGCAGCAAGAAAGCCGCGATCGCCACCCTGATCGGCGACGCCGCCAAGGGCTGGCTGGCAGTCTGGCTGGCGGTCCACTACGGCCCGCAATTCGGCCTCGAAGAAGACGGCATCGCACTGGTCGCGATCGCGGTGTTCCTGGGCCACCTGTGGCCGGTGTTCTTCAAGTTCGTCGGCGGCAAGGGCGTGGCCACTGCGCTCGGCGTGCTGCTGGGGATTAATGTTTGGCTGGGACTGGCGACGCTGGCGACCTGGCTGATCGTGGCCTATGCCTTCCGCTATTCCTCGCTGGCCGCGCTGGTGGCCTCGATCTTCGCGCCCTTCTATTACGGCCTGCTGTTCGGGGCGGACGAGATCCTGTTCGCGGTGGCGGCGATGAGCGCGCTGCTCCTGTGGCGGCACAGCGGCAACATCGCGAATCTGATGGCGGGGAAGGAGTCGAAGATCGGCAGCAAGGCGGCGGGGGCGAAGAAGAAATAAGCTTGCGGCCTGCTGGCTGAAATTGGATCCCGGCCTGCGCCGGGATGACGGTCTTTGAGCTGGCCACTACGCTATGAGCCGTCGTCCCGGCGCAGGCCGGGACCCAAGTTCGTAGCACACCGCAAACTCTCCCCCCACCAACACCCAAACCCACATCGCGTTACCATGTCGCCACCAGGCACCCCCGTGCCGCAACGAACATGAAAGGTGGCACCCCATGACCAAGCAACTCCGCATCGACTTCGTCTCGGACGTCTCCTGCCCCTGGTGCGCGATCGGCCTCAGCTCGCTGGAACTGGCGCTGGCCCGCGTCAAGGGTGAGGTCCAGGCCGACATGCACTTCCAGCCCTTCGAGCTGAACCCGAACATGGGGCCCGACGGCCAGGATATCGTCGAGCACGTTACCGAGAAATACGGTGCCACCGCCGAGCAGCAGGCCAACAGCCGCGAGATGATCCGCCAGCGCGGACTGGATGTCGGCTTCACCTTCGACATGGAGCGGCGCGGTCGCATCTACAACACCTTCGATGCGCACCGCCTGCTGTCCTGGGCCGAGGGCGAAGGGTGCCAGCGCGACCTCAAGATGGCCTTGCTCGAAGCCTATTTCACCCGCTGCGAAGACCCCAGCAACCACGACGTGCTGCTGCGCTGCGTCGAGCGCGTGGGCCTCGACCGCGAGACCGCCGCGCGCATCCTGGCGAGCGACGAGTACGCCGACGAAGTGCGCGAGCGCGAGCAGTTCTTCCAGCGCGCCGGCATCCATTCGGTCCCGGCCATTATCATCAACCAGCGCCACCTGATCTCGGGCGGGCAGCCGCCGGAAGTGTTCGAGCAGGCGCTGCGCGAGATCGCCTCGCGCGACGACACCCCGCAGCAGTAAGAGTCAGTTCAGGTCGAGGACCACCGGCTGGTGGTCCGAGGCTGCCGTCTCGGATTGCACGTCGACCGAGGCCACGCGCGGCGCCAGGTCTTCGGTGACGAAGAAGTGGTCGTAGCATTCCGGCCGCTCCGGCCACGGATAACCGTGCAGGCCGGTGGTCGGCGCACGCGCCACGTTGCCGTGCGCGACGCGCCAGGCGTCCAGGAAGGCCGGAGCGCCGCCTTCCATCGGCGCCAGCAGCGCGCGGTAATCCTCCGCGTCCGGGGCGAAGTTGAAGTCGCCGCACAGGATGCTCGATGCCGGACGGAAGCCCAGCTGGTAGGGCGCGTCGAGGTTCGGATCGGGCTGGAAGATGCGGGCACGCGCGCTCGCCTCGACGTGCAGCTCGCGGATGCGGCGCACCTGCGCCATGCGCTGCAGCGCCGAATAGTACTCGAGGTGGGTGGTCATCAGGCGCAGCTTGCCGCTGGGCGCATCGATCACGGTTTCCATCAGGCCGCGCGGCATGCCGGCCGGGTGCTCCGGATCGGCCGGCCAGGGCAGCAGGTGGCGGTGCACCTGCGAGATACGGTACTTCGAGAGGATCAGGTTGCCGAACAGGCGCGGGGAATTGTTCTTGTAGAGTTCACTCGGGGCATGCTCCATCAGGTGGAAACCGCCGAAGGCGCCACCCAGTTGCTTGAACTGGTTGGCGGTGGCGCCGCCTTCCAGCTCCGGGTGATTGGCCGCCACTTCTTGCAGACAGATGACATCCGGATTCAGCCGGCGCAGAACGTCGATAATCGCGTGGATGCGAATCCTTCCGTCCTTGCCACAACCCCAGCGAATATTCCAACTTACAACGCGCATCGTGCAACCTCCGTAAAACTTAACCGTCGGATATTGCCATTGTTTGGCAAGGGGCGGTCACACGGTAGGATCGATGTTAAGTATGCAAGTTCAATATTGATAACAGGTATTGTAAGCCTGTTCAGACAGCGCTCAGGCGGCTTCCAGCTCGTCCAGCGGCCAGCGCGGGCGCACATTGAACGCGTAGTCGCGCTGGGCCAGCTCTGGCTTGCGTTCGAGGCGCATGGCGCCGGCGAAAGCGATCATGGCGCCGTTGTCGGTGCAGAATTCCAGCTCCGGGTAGTAGACCTTGAACTTGCGCTTGGCGGCGGCCGCGTTCAGCGATTCGCGCAGCTGGCGGTTGGCGCCGACGCCGCCGGCGATCACCAGGCGCTTCAGGCCCGTGTGCTTCAGCGCGTTCACGCACTTGGCGGTCAGGACTTCCACGATGGCGTCGACGAAGCCGCGCGCGATGTTGGCCTTGTCCTGCTCGCAGATATTGGCCACCACTTTTTCCTCGTGATTCTTCACCACCGTCAGCACGGCGGTCTTCAGGCCCGAGAAGCTGAAATTGAAATCCTTCGAGTGCAGCATCGGACGCGGCAGGGTGTAGGCCATCGGGTCGCCGAACTCGGCCAGCCGCGAGATCGCCGGGCCGCCCGGATAGCCCAGGCCCAGCAGCTTGGCCGACTTGTCGAAGGCTTCGCCGGCGGCGTCGTCCAGAGTCTCGCCGAGCAGCGTGTAGCGGCCGACGCCGTCCACCCGCATCAGCTGGGTATGGCCGCCCGAGACGAGCAGGGCGATGAAGGGAAACTCCGGACGCTCGCTCGCCAGCAGCGGCGACAGCAGGTGACCCTCGAGGTGGTGCACGCCCAGCACCGGCTTGTCCAGCGCCAGGGCCAGCGAGCAGGCCACCGAGGACCCGACCAGCAGCGCGCCCGCCAGGCCCGGGCCCTGGGTGTAGGCAATGGCGTCGATGCTGGTAGCCGGAATATCCGCGCGCTTCAAGACCTCTTCCAGCAGCGGCAGGGCGCGGCGGATGTGGTCGCGCGAGGCGAGCTCCGGCACCACGCCGCCGTACTCTTCGTGCATGGCTACCTGCGAATGCAGGGCATGGGACAGCAGGCCGCGCTCGGTGTCGTACAGAGCCAGGCCGGTTTCATCGCAGGAGGATTCGACGCCGAGAACAATCATGGGGGGAAACAGCAGGGAGGAAAAGGGAGATTTTACCGTAGGGTGGTCGGCTTCGCCGACCGCGCGTTCAACCTGAGTGAAAATGGACGATGCGTCAATTCATCCGTGATTTGAACGCGCGTTCGGCATAGCCGAACACCCTACAGCTTACGGACGCTGCAACAGTTCTTTATGCGCACTGCGCAGCATCTCTTCCGTCTCTTCCCACCCAATGCAGCCATCCGTCACCGAGCAGCCATACTTCAGCTGCGACAAATCTTCCGGAATCGCCTGGCTGCCGCTGACGATGTTCGATTCGATCATCACGCCCACCAGCGAGCGGTTGCCGTGTTTGATCTGCTGGATCACGTCCGACATCACCAGCGGCTGCAGTTCCGGCTTCTTGTAGCTGTTTGCATGCGAGCAATCCACCACCAGGTTGGCCGGCAGCCCGGCCTTCTTGAGCGCCTGCTCCGCGATCGCCACCGACACCGAATCGTAGTTCGGACGGCCGCCGCCGCCACGCAGCACCACGTGGCCGTAAGCGTTGCCGCTGGTGCGCACGATCGACACCGTGCCCTGGCCGTTGATGCCGAGGAAAGCGTGCGGATTGGCCGAGGACAGCACGGCATTCACTGCGATGCTCACGTCGCCGTCGGTGCCGTTCTTGAAGCCGACCGGGGTCGACAGGCCGGACGACATCTCGCGGTGCGTCTGCGACTCGGTCGTGCGCGCGCCAATGGCGGTCCAGGCGATCAGGTCGCCCAGGTATTGCGGTGAGATCGGGTCCAGTGCTTCGGTCGCGGTCGGCAGGCCCAGTTCGCAGACGTCGAGCAGGAAGCGGCGCGCGCGTTCCATGCCGACCTCGACGCGGAAGGAATCATCCATGAACGGGTCGTTGATATAACCCTTCCAGCCGGTGGTGGTGCGCGGCTTTTCGAAATACACGCGCATCACCAACACCATGGTGTCCGCAACTTCGGCCTGCAGCGCCTTGAGGCGGCGCGCATAGTCCAGGCCGGCTTCCGGATCGTGGATCGAGCAGGGCCCGACCACGACGAACAGGCGCTGGTCCTTACGGTCGAGGATATTGCGCAGCGTCTCGCGGCCCCCCATCACGGTGGCAAAGGCGCGGTCGCTCAGGGGCAGGGTGGCGTGCAGCTCGTTCGGCGTGGGCATCTGCGCGAACGAACTGACGTTGGTGTTTTCAATGGCTGGCGTGTTAATCATGGCGCGATAAGTTCTGGAGGAACTATCCAGTGTAGACCGAAAATGCTGCACTTGCACAATGGTGCCCAAAAATTGCAAGGCGCGCTCACGGCCGGCGCAAGCGTTGTATGCTTGCATGATGAACGAAGACCTGGACAAGAACACCGAACGATTTGCCGCCGCCCCTTTTATCAAGGAAATCGGCCGCGGCGTGAAAGGCGCGCGCAGCATGTCGCGCGAGGATGCGCGCGCGCTCTATGTAGCGATGCTAGAAGGCCGGGTCTCCGACCTCGAACTGGGCGCCATCCTGCTGGCGATGCGCATCAAGGGCGAATCCGTGGAAGAGCTGGCCGGCTTCATGGATGCGGCGGAAGCCTCCTTCGCGCCCCTGCCGAGCCCGCCGGGGGAGTTTGCCCCGGTGCTGATCCCGAGCTATAACGGCGCGCGCAAGCTGGCCAACCTGACCCCGCTGCTGGCGCTGCTGCTGGCGCGCGAGGGCGTGCCAACCCTGGTGCACGGCGTGCGCACCGACCCGGGCCGCATCACGACCAGCGAGATCCTGGCCGAACTCGGCCTGGCCGAGGCGGCCTCCTCAAGCGACATTCTGGATGCCGCAGCCAACCGCCGCCCCGTATTCATCCCGATCGAACTTCTGGCCCCGAGCCTGGCCCACATGCTGTCGCTGCGCCGCATTCTCGGCGTGCGTAACTCGACGCATACCCTGGTCAAGATCCTGCAGCCCTACGATGGCCCGGCGCTGCGCCTGGTGTCCTACACCCATCCGGAATACCTGCAGACCCTGGGCGAATATTTCACGACGGCCGCGCCGCCGGCCCGCGGCGACGCCTTCCTGATGCGCGGCACCGAAGGCGAAACCGTGGCCAACCCGCATCGCGCCCCGCAGATCGACTGGTTCCATGGCGGCCAGCGCACGCTACTGGTCGAACGCGATGCGCCGACCGACCTGCTGGCCGAGGTGCCGGAAGCGCGCGATGCCGCTACCACGGCTGCCTGGATCGCGGCCGCACTACGCGGCGAAGTGCCGATTCCGCCGCCGATCGTGGCCCAGGTCGCCCACTGCGTGCGCGTCGCCCGTTCCCTCCGATCCTGACAGCTGGCCCGGCCCACGCCGGGTTTGCATGCCTGCCAAAGCCACCTTCACGGTTAATGCCAGTCACTTAAGGCCATCGCTCATCCGTAGGGTGGGCGGAATATAGTCCAGTGGACTATATTCCGCCCACGCGGTCAAATCACAGTACTGCAGCCTGTGCGGCTGTTCATATCACAACTATCACCGCGTGGACGGGCAAGCCGCCCACCCTACAGTACTCACTAACTGACCGGCTTACCTTCGCGGTGGCTTTGTTGTTTTCAGAGCGAATAGCAACGTTGGATCAGAACAACATTTGGTTGCCATAAACAAATGTTTGTTGGTTTTATATGTCGCGCATATCAGAAACCCGATTGCCCCAAAATTGTCCCGATATCGCATGAATTTTCGTTATATGCCGCGAACGTAAGGTGATCAACCTCCGCACATTTGTACAGACAAGTAATCTATTAACAATTATTGATGAATTTGACAAAGTTTTTCTTGCCGTTGGTTTAAGGAAATAGTGATCTAGTGCAAAAAGCCGCTATTATTTTCTTGCAACATAGCAAAACGATACCGAACTGCAAGATTTATGGTTTCTGTGGATGCAAGTGCGGTCCGGATCGTCAGAACACATCGGCTAGCTGCCGCTCCATCACCATCTGAAGGAAGACCAGAATGACCAAGCAAGCTCGCTTTACCAAAACCCATCTTTCGCTAGCCACCCTGGCACTGGCGATCGCCGCTGCCACCGGCAGTGCCGTTGCCGCCGACGGCGTCGCCAATACCTCCGCCACCGTGATCGTCCCGATCGCGATCAACAAAGTGAACGACCTGGCCTTCGGCAGCTTCGGACGCGGTACTGGTGGTACGGTCACCCTCGCCACGGACGGCACCCGCACCCTCAATGGCGTGGTGGCAGCGGGCGCCGGTGCGCCAACCGTCGCCGAGTTCGACGTGACGGGTAACACGGGCGATAACTTCACGGTCAGCGTCACCCCGACTGTCCTGACCCGCACCAGCGGTACCGAGACGATGAGCTTCACCCCGATCAGCACCCTGACCCAAACGGCTGCAACCTCGGGAACGGTCACTGGCGGCACCATCGGCGCCAGCGGCACCAAGATCTACGTCGGCGGTGTCCTGACCGTTGACGCGGCCCAGGTCGGCGGCGTATACACCGGCACCGTGACCGCAACCGTCAACTACGGCAGCTGATCGCAGCGGTAGCGGCGCAGTCTCCACCCGCATCATGTCGGCACGCCGTTACCACGCGTTACGCGCCGCCAGCACGATCGTGCTGGCGGCGCTGGTCCTGTTTGGCCAGCATCCGGCCCAGGCCCAGCAGCTCCTGCTTACCCCGAGCCGCAGCCTGGACTTCGGAAGTTTCGTTGTCACCAGCGCCGGCACAGTCACCCTCCTGCCGAACGGCGAACGTCGCAGTTCCGGCGGCGTCATCCTTCTCAATTCCTCGCTCGGCCAGGCTGCCAGCGTCAACGTGCGCCGGAACAACAGTGGCGCCAAGGACAAGGGCGCCATCATTTCCCTGCCTACGAATGGCAGTGTCCGGCTGAGCAGTGGCGCCAGCAGCATGGCGCTCAATGATTTCAACAGCAACCCGCCTGCGCCGACCATGGCTTCAGTGCCGGCCGTCGGTACGGACCTGGCGATCGGCGCGACCCTGGTCGTGACGCCCAACCAGCCGGCGGGCAGGTACACCGGCACGTTCATCGTGTCCGTCAATTAGAACAGGCACAGAAAACCACCATGTTTTACCCCACGTTCGCATCCGCTTCCTTCGGCCGCCTGCGCCGGGCGCTATCCCTGGTGCTCGCCTGCCTGCTGCTGGGCCCGTCTTCGCCTGCGTTTGCCGACCTCATGCTGCATCCGACGCGCATCGTCTTCGACAAGAACGCGCGCGCGGCCCAGGTCCAACTGATCAACAACGGCAGCAAGCCGGCAAGTTACCGGATCTCGGTGGTGAACCGCCGCATGACCGAGACCGGCCAGATCGAGCCGGCCGATACCGCCATGGAAGGCGAACGCTTCGCCGACGACATGCTGCGCTATTCGCCGCGCCAGGTCACGCTGCAGCCGGGCACCGCGCAGACGGTGCGCGTCATGTTGCGCAAGCCCGCCGAACTGGCCGAAGGCGAATACCGCTCGCACCTGCTGTTCGACAAGCTGCCGGATGTCGAAGGCAGCGCCAGCATCGAGAACCGTAGCGCCGGGGACGGCCAGGTTGGCGTGGTGATCCAGACCCTGGTCGGCGCCGCGATGCCGGTGATCGTCCGCCACGGGAACCTCAGCGCCAACGTCAGCCTGGACGGGCTCGCCCTGCAGAAGGATGAAGCAAAGCGCCCGCTGCTGGCGCTGCGCCTGCAGCGCGAGGGCAGCAGCTCGGTGTACGGCGACCTGAGCGTGACGTTCACGCCGCGCGGCGGCAAGCCGCAGACCCTGGCGCAGGTCAGCGGCATCGCCGTGTTCACGCCGAACCGCGTGCGCAAGGCGATGCTGCCGCTGCAGGTGCCGCCAGGCGTCGCGCTGGCCGGCGGCATGATCGAGGTTGCCTACCGCGATCGTCCGGAAGCGGGCGGCAAGCTGCTGGCACAGGCCAGTCTCGCTCTGCCGTGATGCGGGCTGAGCTTCCCCAATAGATGTTTTTTGAGCAATAATCATATTGCCGGGCCGACCGCCGGTTGGCCGGCAATATGCGCATCCAGGCACCATGCAGGTTTTCCGAACGGGGTTATTTGTTGCAGGATTGATGTTGCTGCCGGCCTTACAGCCGGAGGCGGCCGCAGCGTCGTCGAAGCAATCCGAGGACAACCTCATCCTGCTTGAAGTCCGGCTCGGCAACCAGCTCCTGTCCGACGCCGTCACCGGCTACGAAATCGGGCGTGACGTCTACTTGCCGCTCGGCGAGGTGGCGCGCCTCCTGACGCTGGCCATCCGGGTGACGCCCGGGGAAGGCCGTGCCAGCGGCTATATCATCTCGGAAAGCCGTGGTTTCAGCCTGGACGTCCCCGGCGGCGTCGCCGATATCGACGGCAAGCACGAGGAGCTCGACCGTTCGCAGTTCAAGCTGCAGGCCGACGAGATCTATGTGGCCAGCAAGCTGCTGTCCCGTTGGCTGCCGCTGGACCTCGAGCTCGACATGTCCAGCCTCGCCCTCAAGGTGCGCCCGCGCGAGCAGTTGCCGCTGCAGGCAAGGCTGGAGCGGCGCAAGCACGGCAACCGCCCAGGCTCGGCCTATGTCGATCCGGGCTACCCGCGCCTGGCCGCACCCTACCGGCTGGCCGGCGTGCCCGTCATCGACCAGACGCTCGGGCTCACGGCCAGCAACGGCGGCGGGCGGCGCCAGGCGGACGCGAGCTACACCGCCTACCTGACGACCGACCTGCTGGGGATGGAGGCGGCCCTGTATGCCAGCAGTGAGCGCTACGATGCCGCGTCCAGGCTGCGCCTGACGCTGGGCCGGCACGACCCGGAGGCCGGCCTGCTGGGCCCACTCCATGCGCGTACCGCGCTGTTCGGCAGCGTGCCGCTGCCGGGTGTGAGCAATATTTCCTCGAGCAGCCCGACCGGCAACGGCGTGGTGCTCAGCAACCGTCCCCTCAACCAGCCGACCAGTTTCGACCGCCACACCCTGCAGGGCGCGCTGCCGCCAGGCTGGGATGTCGAGCTGTACTACAACGACGCCCTGGTCGGGGTCCGGCAGTCGGGCCCGGACGGCAAGTACAGCTTCGAGGACCAGCCGCTGGCCTACGGTCCCAACGAGTTCAGGCTGGTGTTCCACGGCCCGCTGGGCCAGCTGCGCGTCGAGCGCCAGAACTTCCTGCTGGAGCAGTCGGCCGTGCCGCGCGGCGCCCTGTATTACGACGTCGGCGCCCACCGCGACGGGTTCGGGCGCAAGCGCGCCATCGCGCAATTCGAGTGGGGTTTAAGTGACCAGCTGAACGCCGTTGCCGGCTGGCAGCGCGTGCCGTCCTTCGATGGCGCCGAGCGCAGCTACGCCAACCTCGGCCTGCGTGGCTACTGGAACAGTTTCATTGCAACAGCCGATGCGGCCAGGGCGGACGACGGCGGCACGCTGGCGCAGCTGGGCCTGAAGACGCGCCTCGGCCCTGTGTCGGTGTCGGCCAGCCACGCGCGCCTGGATGGCTTCACCAGCGATTTCTTCCACCGGAGCCCGGACCCGGTACGCTCGCGCGACGAAGTGCGCGCCGATGGCGTGCTTGGCGGCGGAGCGCAGTTCTTTCCGCTGTCGCTGCAGCTGCGGCATGACCGTTTGGCTTCTAGCACCCGCAACCTCGAGGTGCAGGGGCGGATCTCGGCCTACCGCAATGGCTTTGCGCTGACCAACGCGCTGCGCTGGCAGCGGCTGGGCGTCGACGAACTGGCCGACGGCCAGTTCCAGGTGAGCCGGCGCGTCGCCGGCGTCGGCCTGACCGGGCAGTTGCAGTACCTGCTGTCGCCCGAGACCACGCTGGGCGGAGCAGCGGTGTCTGCCGACTACTACCTGCACAGCGGCTACCTGCTGACCTTTGGCCTGGCGCGCAGCTTCAAGGACCGCGAACTGCGGGCCACCGGCGCGCTGAACAAGAGCCTGGGCAGCTACGGTCTCGGCATCAACGGCTATTATTCGAATCGCGGCGAGTACGGGCTCGGCATGCAGTTCTTCATGGCGATGGGGCTGGAGCCCAGGAGCGGCCGCATGGTGACCGACGCCCAGCCGATGGCGAACATGGGCGCGGCCTCGATCCGCGTGTTCCTCGACAAGGACCTGAACGGCATCATGGACGGCGCTGACGAAGCCATCCCCGGCGCCGGTTTTACCGTCAACGGCTCCTACGCCGCGGTACGCACCGACGCCAGCGGCATTGCCTACCTGCCGCGCCTGCTGACCCACCACTACACCGACATCGCCCTCGACCGGGACACCCTGGAAGACCCGCAATGGCAGCCGCGCACACCCGGCGTGCGCATCGTGCCGCGTCCCGGCAATGTCAACCAGGTCGAGTTCGCCGTGAACCTGACGGGGGAAGTGGACGGCACCACCTACCTGTACGCCGACGGCAAGCGGCGCGCCGTCGGCGACCTGAAGCTGGAGCTGGTGGATGCCTCGCGCAAGGTGGTGGCAAGCATGAGCAGCGCGGCGGATGGCTATTACGTCATTTCCGGCATCTTCCCTGGCGAGTACTTTTTGCGAGTGTCGCCGGAACAGCTCAAGCGGCTGGGGCTGACGGATACGGGGATGCACATCATCACGATCGGGCGCGATGGCACGGTGCTCAACGCGCGCGATCTGGATGTGCGGGCGCAGGATGGGCCCAGCCTGGGCTTTCACCCCACCCTCTGAACCGTATACAATGGCCGGTTTGGCGATTCTCGAACACCCTCAAGCATGGCAAAACAATACGATGTAGCGGTCATCGGCGCAGGCGCCGCCGGCATGATGTGCGCGGCCGTAGCCGCCCAGCGCGGCAAGCGCGTGGTGCTGCTCGACCATGCCACGCGGCTGGCGGAAAAGATCCGCATCTCCGGCGGCGGCCGCTGCAACTTCACCAACGTGGGCGCCGGTCCGGCCAACTTCCTGTCGCAGAACCCCAACTTCTGCCGCAGCGCGCTGTCACGCTACACCGCGCAGGACTTTCTTGCCCTGGTCAGGAAGCACCGCATCGCTTACCACGAGAAGCACAAGGGCCAGCTGTTCTGCGACGACTCGTCCGAGCAGATCATCCGCATGCTGCGCGCGGAATGCGAGCAGGGCGAGGTCAGCTGGCGCATGCCCTGCAAGATCGGCAGCATCGAAAAGAGCGACACCGGTTTCCACATCACGGCGGAAGGTGGCGACATCGCATGCGACAGCGTGGTGATTGCCACCGGCGGCCTGTCGATCCCGAAGATCGGCGCCACCGACCTGGGTTATCGCATTGCCAAACAGTTCGATCTGCAGATCGTCGAGCCGCGTCCGGGCCTGGTGCCGCTCACTTTTGACGGCCCCAGCTGGGAAGCCTTCGCCCCGCTGGCCGGCATCGCGCTGGAAGTCGAGGTGAGCACCGGCGGCGGCAAAGGGAAGGGCAAGAAGAGCGGCGGCCACTTCCGCGAAGACCTGCTGTTCACCCACCGCGGCCTGTCGGGCCCGGCCATCCTGCAGATCTCGAGCTACTGGGAGCCGGGCACTCCGATCGTGCTCGACCTGCTGCCCGAGATGGACGTGGCCGAGGAACTGATCTCCTCAAAAACCACGGTCAAGAAGCAGCTCGGCAACGTGCTGTCCCAATGGTTGCCGGCGCGCCTGGCCGAAGGCCTGCTGGTGGCGAACGGTTTCGCACCTGACGCGCGCCTGGCCGACATAGCCGACGCCAAACTACGCAAGCTGGGCGACGCCATCAACCGCTGGGCCATTGTGCCGACCGGGTCGGAAGGCTATAAAAAGGCCGAGGTGACCCTGGGCGGCGTCGACACGCGCGAACTGTCGCAGCAGACCATGATGGCGAACAAGGTTCCGGGGCTGTATTTCATCGGCGAAACGGTGGATGTCACCGGCTGGCTGGGCGGCTATAACTTCCAGTGGGCATGGGCTTCCGGCTATGTGGCGGGCAGCAGTGTATAAGCTGTAGCAATTGCGGCACACGTTGTTAAAAGCTTCCACTGATCCGCAAATGGTGCTACACTTTCGTTCTTCCCAAATCCAACGGTTTCATTTTTACATGACCACTATCCGCCTTAAAGAAAACGAGCCGTTCGAAGTCGCTATGCGTCGCTTCAAGCGCACTATCGAAAAAACCGGTCTGCTGACCGAACTGCGCGCTCGCGAGTTCTACGAGAAGCCAACTGCAGAGCGCAAGCGCAAGCTGGCCGCCGCAGTGAAGCGTCACTACAAGCGCATCCGCAGCCAGCAGCTGCCGAAGAAGCTGTACTAATCCGACTGCATCCACGGCTTGGTCCGGTGACAGCACTGTCCCGGCGAGTCGCTGAGCGTCCGCAAGCCCGCTCCGGTTGTTACCGCGGCGGGTTTTGTCGTTTATATCATTCGAGCATGGAGATGACATGAGCCTGAAAGCCCAGATTACCGAGGACATGAAAACCGCGATGCGCGCCAAGGAAAGCGCCCGCCTGGCGACCATTCGCCTGATCCTGGCGGAAATTAAGCGCAAGGAAGTCGACGAGCAGATCGAACTGAACGACGCCCAGACCCTGGCCATCGTCGAAAAGATGATCAAGCAGCGCAAGGATTCGATCACCCAGTTCGAAGCAGGCGGCCGTGCCGACCTGGCCGATATCGAGAAATCGGAACTGGCGATCCTGTCGGCCTACATGCCGGCTGGGCTGTCGGACGAGGAAGTCGCCGCCGAAGTGGCCGCGGCCGTGGCCGCCACCGGCGCGGCTGGTCCGGCGGACATGGGCAAGGTGATGGGTGTGCTCAAGCCGAAGCTGGCGGGGCGTGCGGACATGACCGTGGTTTCGGGTCTGGTGAAGAAGGCGTTGTCGGGCGGTTGATTCGACGTCCGTTGACCGCGTGGGCAAGAAACTTGCCCACCCTACGGAATCGCCGTTGTAGGGTGGGCGGGTCTCCCGCCCACGCGGTCAAGCAACCGAAGCGTCACTCCGGTGCACGCTTACGACAGCGATCCCATCAAGGCCTTCTGCCTTGTCATAAATCAATTTGCAGTCAGCGCTGCGGTATAGTCTGAGTTGAGACAAACACTGAGTACCTCCTAGTGATTCCGCAATCCTTCATTACCGATTTGCTCAACCGTGTCGACATCGTCGACATCGTCGGCCGTTACGTCCAGCTGAAAAAGGGCGGGGCCAACTACATGGGCCTGTGCCCGTTCCACAACGAAAAATCCCCCAGCTTCACGGTCAGCCCAACGAAACAGTTCTACCACTGCTTCGGCTGCGGCGCCCACGGCACCTCGATCGGCTTCCTGATCGAATACTCGGGCATGGGCTTCGTCGATGCCGTCAAGGACCTGGCCCAGGGCGTGGGCATGGTGGTCCCGGATCAGGACGACAAGATCCCGCCGCAACAGCGCGCCGCCCAGCAGGCGCAGTCGCTGGCGATGACGGAAGCCCTGACCCAGGCCTGCGCCTACTACCGTGCCCAGCTGCGCGAAGCCCCTCACGCCATCGCCTACCTGAAGAACCGCGGCCTGACCGGCGAGGTCGCCGCCCGCTTCGGCATGGGCTACGCCCCCGGCGGCTGGGACAACCTGCGCTCGGTCTTCTCCGACTACGACGCGCTGGCGCTGGTCGAGTCCGGCCTGGTGATCGACAAGGTCGACGAGGACGGCAACAACAAGAAACGCTACGACCGCTTCCGCGAGCGCGTGATGTTCCCGATCCGGAATACCAAGGGCCAGGTGATCGGCTTCGGCGGCCGCGTGCTCGACGGCGGCGAACCGAAATACCTGAACTCGCCCGAAACCCCGCTGTTCCAGAAAGGCCTGGAGCTGTACGGCCTGTTCGAAGCAAGGCAAGCGATCCGCGACGCCGGCTACGTGCTGGTGACGGAAGGCTACATGGACGTCGTCGCCCTGGCCCAGCTCGGCTTCCCGCAGGCCGTGGCGACCCTCGGTACCGCCTGCACCAGCACCCACGTGCAAAAGCTGCTGCGCCAGACCGACACCGTGATCTTCAGCTTCGACGGCGACAAGGCCGGCCGCCGCGCCGCCCGCCGTGCGCTGGAAGCCTGCCTGCCGCAGGTGACCGACGACAAGACCATCAAGTTCCTGTTCCTGCCGCAGGAACACGACCCGGACAGCTTCGTGCGCGAACGCGGCGCCGAAGCCTTCGAACAGGAAATTCACGACGCCATGCCGCTGTCGCAGTTCCTGCTGCGCGAAGTCAGCGCCGAGCACGACCTCGATACGCCGGAAGGCAGGGCACATGCCCAGCACGAGGCCAAGCCGATGCTGCAGGCGATGGCGCCGACCGCGCTGCGGCTGCAGATCGTGCGCGGCCTGGCGAACCTCACCGAATCGACATCGGCCGAGATCGAATCGCTGTTTGAGTTGTCCAAGCCGGTATCGGTGGTGCGCCGCGCGCCGCCGCGCCAGGGCCGTCCGAAACCGGTGGGACTCGAGCTGCAGATGCTGCGCATCCTGGTCTCGCACCCGCACCTGGCGCACCTGCTGAACGACGAGGCGCTGGCCTCCTTCGACTACTTCGGCCAGGAAGCCGCGGACGCGCTGCGCCACCTGGTGCACCTGGCCCAAAGCCTGGGCGAGTACGGCACTTTTGCAGCCTTGTCACAACAGTTAAAGGAAGTGACGGCAGAATACGACAGTTTGATCTCGGAAATTGCCGCTGAGCCAGAGTCGGACGTTGACGCAGACCGTGTCTGGCTGCTCAGTGCGGTGCGCCAAATCAAGATGGACGCGTTAAAACAAGAACTTAACCAGTTGTTTTCCTCGGGCCTGACCCCAGATCAGGTGAGTACTCGCTACCGCGAAATTACCGCTCAGCAGGACCTCCTGGCCCGAGAAGCTGCCGCGGATATGTCGCCCCGATAAGCCTTGGCACCGCGGCCTCGACGGCCAGTGTTCGCGACTGGAAAAAGCAGGGGTGCGTGCTATAATAAAACGCTAACTATTGCAACCTTTGAAACCATTTTTCGTTTCAATCGCGGCGTGGAGTTTCAGTTAGCGAGGCAACAGATTGTTGCCTGCAGGGTGATGTAAGGTAACAAAACTTTATCTTTAACCATCGTAAAGTTAGTCGTTGTGACTTCGAAAGCGCCTGTGCCAACCAAGAAACCCGAAACCAAAGTGGCTGCAAAGACCACGCGAGCGTCCGCCAAGGTGGACAAAGGCCAAGACCAGGCCGAGGTTCGTACGGCGAGCCCGGCACCGGTTAACGCGACGACCGATGCGGCCGCACTGGCCGCCATCGATACGTCCGGTTACGTCCTGCCATCCGTCAAGGTCCCCGGACGCCGTGGCCGCAAGCCCAAGGAATTCACGCCCGAGAACGATGAGATCGCCGCGCTGAACGCGGTCGAGCGCGCCGAACTGAAGGCCGCGGACAAGGCCAAGGCCAAGGACCGCAAGGCCAAGGAAAAAGCGCTGCTGAAAGACGCGTTCTCGTCGGATACCGAAGCGAGCGAAGAAGAGCTCGAGATCCGCCGCAACAAGCTCAAGGCCCTGATCAAGTCGGGCAAGGAGCGCGGCTTCCTCACGTACTCCGAGATCAACGACCACCTGCCGGACAACATCGTCGATCCGGAAGCGATCGAAGGCATCATCGGCACCTTCAACGACATGGGCATCGCCGTTTACGAGCATGCCCCTGACGCGGAAACGCTGCTGCTGTCCGACAATGTCGCCACCGTCACGAGCGACGACGAAGCCGAAGCGGCCGCCGAAGCGGCGCTCTCGACCGTCGACTCCGACTTCGGCCGCACCACCGACCCGGTCCGCATGTACATGCGCGAAATGGGCTCGGTGGAGCTGCTCACCCGCGAGGGCGAGATCGAGATCGCCAAGCGCATCGAAGACGGCCTGAAGGACATGATCCAGGCCATCTCCGCCTGCCCGGTGACGATCGCCGAGATCATCGACACCGCGTCGCGCATCGAGAAGGACGAGATCAAGATCGACGAGATCGTCGACGGCATGGTCGACCCGGACGAGGACGAAAACACCTCGCCGACGGCGGTCGCCCCGACCACGACCGACGACGAAGACGAGGACGAGGACGAAGCGGAAGAAGCCGAGGAAGAGGAAGAAGAAGGCGGCGCTGCATCGGGCGCGGCCGGCTACTCGGTCGAACAGCTGGAGGCGCTGAAGCAGGCTGCCCTCACGAAGTTCAACAACATCGCCGACCAGTTCGACAAGATGCGCAAGGCCTTCGAAAAGGACGGCTACAACTCCAAGGCTTACGTCAAGGCCCAGGATGCCATCTCCGACGAACTGCTGGGCATCCGCTTCACGGCCAAGGTCGTCGAGAAGCTGTGCGACACCCTGCGCGGCCAGGTGGACGAAGTGCGCCATATCGAGAAGCAGATTCTCGACGTGGCCGTGAACCGCTGCGGCATGCCGCGCGCCCACTTCATCAAGGTCTTCCCGGGCAACGAGACGAACCTGGAATGGGTCGACGGCGAAGTCAACGCCGGCCACGCCTATAGCGCCATCCTGGGCCGTAACATCCCGACCATCAAGGAACTGCAGCAGCGCCTGATCGACCTGCAAGCCCGTGTCGTGCTGCCGCTGCCGGACCTGCGCAACATCAACCGCCAGATGGCGGCCGGCGAAATGAAGGCGCGCAAGGCCAAGCGCGAGATGACCGAGGCCAACCTGCGCCTGGTGATCTCGATCGCCAAGAAGTACACCAACCGCGGCCTGCAATTCCTCGACCTGATCCAGGAGGGGAATATCGGCCTGATGAAGGCGGTGGACAAGTTCGAATACCGTCGCGGCTATAAGTTCTCGACGTATGCGACGTGGTGGATCCGCCAGGCCATCACCCGTTCGATCGCGGACCAGGCACGTACGATCCGTATTCCGGTGCACATGATCGAAACGATCAACAAGATGAACCGGATCTCGCGCCAGATCCTGCAGGAGACCGGGGCCGAACCGGATCCGGCCACCCTCGCCATCAAGATGGAGATGCCGGAAGATAAGATTCGCAAGATCATGAAGATCGCGAAGGAACCGATTTCAATGGAGACGCCGATCGGCGACGACGACGATTCGCACCTGGGCGACTTCATCGAGGACAACAACACGCTGGCGCCGTCGGATGCGGCCCTGCACGCCTCGATGCGCGGCGTGGTGAAGGACGTGCTCGACTCGCTGACCCCGCGCGAAGCCAAGGTGCTGCGCATGCGCTTCGGCATCGAGATGTCGACCGACCACACGCTGGAAGAGGTGGGTAAACAGTTCGACGTCACCCGCGAGCGCATCCGCCAGATCGAAGCGAAGGCCCTGCGCAAGCTGCGCCACCCGTCGCGTTCGGACAAGCTGAAGAGCTTCCTCGAGGGCAGCAGCTGATTGTTGTAATCGAGCCTTGACGGACCTGCACTAAAAGCAATATCCTCTCGCCACTCTGCTTCACGATACCGCGCCGCTGAAGCGGGTGGCGAGAACTCTTTCTAGCCACTGTCCCGATTTCTGGGCCTCTAGCTCATGCCTGGTTAGAGCAGCGGACTCATAATCCGTTGGTGCCCGGTTCGACTCCGGGGAGGCCTACCAATAAAACAATGACTTACGCGAATTTTCCGCGTAAGCCATTTTTGTTTCTGGTCCATTTCTGGTCCAGATTCAAGCGTAGGCAGACTTCCCACGCAACCCTGACCAAGTTGAGGACAACGCCTCAGCCTGTTGCAGCACCGTTTGAACGGCCGTTTCCTGGAGGTCAGGCGGGTAACCGTACTTCCGCAGAATGCGCTTTACTAGCACCCGCATCCGGGCACGGGAAGAGTCCCGGTGGGCCCAATCGACCGAAACGTTCTCGCGCAGACTCATCAGCAGCTCATGCGCGATCAGCTTGAGCTTGTCGTCCCCCATCATCTGTACGGCGCTTTCGTTCTCGGCCAGGGCGTCGTAGAAGGCGATCTCTTCGTCCGACAGGCCGGACTCTTCGCCACGCTGACGCGCTGCACGGATGTCCTTGGCCAGTTGGATCAACTCCTGCAGTACCTCGGCGGTGGTGATGGCGTTGGCGTGGTAGCGCGCTACCGCGTCCTCCAATCGTTCCGAGAACTCCTTGGTCTGCACCACGTTGGCCTTGCTGCGCGAGCGAATGCCATCGTTGATCAGCTTGCGCAAGGCTTCTAACGCAAGGTTCTTCCTCTCCATCTGCTGAACTTCGGCAAGGAACTCGTCGGAGAGGATGGAAATATCCGGGCTCTTGATACCCGCAGCGGCCAGGATGTCCACGATCTCCGTTGAGACCACCGCACGGCTGACGATTTGCTGGATCGCCAACTCACGCTCTTGCTGAATCACGCCGGAGCCCGTGCTGTTCTTGGCCAGTACAGCGCGGATGGCCTGGAAGAATCCGACTTCCTCTCGGATTTTGTGGGCCTCGTCGGAAGCAGACGCCAGGGCGAACGCCTTGGTTAGCGCCAGCACGGCATCGTGGTATCGACGGTGGGCGTTTTTCTTGCCTTCCTTGGATTTCTCTTTCGCAGCCAACTGCTGTTGCAGGTCGAGGATCCACTCGACGGCTCCCGCCATCATTGCCAGGCGCTCTTGTGGCGCGCCGCTCAGTGCTGAGCCGTAGTCGTAGCCGTGGTACATGTCCCGCACGACCTCGTACTTCTCGATCATCACCGCGATGGCCTGTGCTTCGTCGACGCCAGTGTTCTCTTGGTCGTTCTTGGAGTACTGCTGCAGCGCCGACTTGAGGCTTTGCGCAATGCCGATGTAGTCCACGATTAACCCGGCCGGCTTATCCCGGAACACACGGTTCACTCGCGCAATCGCCTGCATCAACCCGTGACCCTGCATCGGCTTGTCCACATACATTGTGTGCATGCACGGCGCGTCAAAACCGGTTAGCCACATATCCCGAACGATTACCAGCTTAAGCGGGTCTTTGGGATCGCGGGCGCGTTTGGCGAGCAAATCTCGGCGGGCCTTGTTGCCGATGTGCTGCTGCCATTCCTGGGAGTCACTAGCAGCTCCCGTCATCACAATCTTGACCGCGCCCGCGTTGTCATCCGCACTGTGCCAATCCGGACGCAGCTTGACGATTTCGTCATAAAGCTTTACGCAGATTCGTCGACTCATACACACTACCATCGCCTTGCCGTCGAGGGCTGCCACGCGATCCTCGACGTGGACGACCATGTCCTTGGCCACTAGAGCTAGGCGCTTGTCGCTGCCAACCAAGGCTTCGACCGTTGACCACTTCTTCTTGAAGCGTTCCTGTTCGGCCTCTGAGTCCTCCTCTGTCAATTCGTTGACCTCGGCGTCGATCTTCGGCTTTTCTTCCTCGTTGAGTTCGATACGCGCCAACCGCGACTCGTAGTAGATCGGTACGGTCGCGCCATCCTCGACTGCACGGCTGATGTCGTAAACGTCGATGTAGTTGCCGAACACTGCTGGAGTGTTGACGTCGTCTGCTTCGATGGGCGTACCGGTAAAGCCAATGAATGATGCGTTTGGCAGGGCATCGCGCATGTACTTGGCGAAACCATAGGAGATTTCGCCGGTCTTCGCATCCACTTTGGCCTTAAAACCGTATTGACTACGGTGCGCTTCGTCCGCGATGACGACCACGTTGTGGCGCGTGGTGAGCGGCTCCGCGATCTCGCCGAACTTTTGTAAAGTCGTGAAAATTACGCCACCTGAAGCCCGGCTCAAGATCTTCTGCAAATCTTCGCGGCTCTCGGCCTGAACCGGCGTCTGCCGGATCAGGTCGCGGCACATCGAGAACGTGGAGAAAAGCTGGTCGTCAAGATCGTTCCGGTCGGTCAGCACCACCAATGTCGGGTTGGCCATCGCCGGATGTTTGACCAGCTGCCCGGCGTAGAACGCCATCAGCAGGCTCTTGCCAGAGCCTTGCGTGTGCCAGATCACCCCTGCGCGTTTATCACCCTTACCCTGTGTTCTCACGCTCGACAGACCGTAGTCCGCCGGGTCTTCCTGCGCGCCTTGCCATTGCGCTGCGGCACGCACGGTAGATTCCACTGCCTTGGCCACCGCATGGAACTGATGGTAACCTGCAATGATCTTGGCCAGCCCGGAACCGGTTTCGCCGAAGACCGTGAAGTTACATAGCAGATCGAGCAGACGGCGGCGCTCGAAAACGCCTTCGATCAGTGTCGAGAGTTCTGGCGCACCTTTCGGGGAAACGTCCGTCCCGTCCGTGGTGCGCCACGGCATGAAGCGCTCAAGGTCTGCCGATAGTGATCCCACCCGAGCCGCAATGCCGTCCGACGTGACCAGCAAAGCATTGGTGTTGAACAGCGCCGGAATCTGTTTCTTGTAGGTCTGCAGTTGGTTGAATGCGCCCAGCAGATGTGCCCCGGCGCTGCCCGGTGCTTTCAGCTCGATCACCCCCAGCGGTAAGCCGTTCACGAACACCACCACATCGGGCCGTCGGTTTTTCTGGCCGTTGATTACCACGAACTGGCTTACCGCCAACCAGTCGTTCAGTTCCGGATGTTCGAAGCCGATGAGCGCGACCTTGCCAGCGGTCAGCGTGCCGTCGTCCGCGTAATACTCGACATCTACACCTTCTGTCATCAGCTTGTGAAGACGACGATTCTCTTCTAACAGCGATGGCAGTTCGGACTGCGTCACCTTCCGAATTGCATCCTGACGTGCCTCCAATGGGAGGCCAGGGTTCAAGCGCGCAACGGCGTCCTCTAACCGCTTCTTGAGCACGACTTCATCGTGACTTTCGCGCTCCGGTCGATGTCCATCGGGGCCAATGTCCTCCTCGCGTTCGATGGTGTACTCGAGAGCGCGCAGCTGATCCAGCAAGGCTTGCTCCACTGCGGCCTCAGATAGAAACGCCATTATTGTCTCCTGCCATTTGTCGATTCGTGCATTTCTATTCCACCTCTAATCCAAACAGCCCCCGCAGCTCGTTTATTTCTGTTGCGAAGTTTTTCCGATTTTCTTCATGACGAGCGGCTTCGCCAATAATTTCGTACTCAAGCCGCCGATCTGGGGCTTCACCCCTCGTCTTCCTAAAAATACAAAGACGAGTCGTATGGCCGACGCCGTCCTCGCGAAAGTAAATCATCGGGCGAAGACCAAAAATAAGTCCGTCAGCAATCACAAGCATCTGTCCTTGCTGAAAATACTTCGCTGAGTCCATCATTTGCTGATGGCTAATTTTGATGTTCTGGATTGTTCTGGTGGAGCTATGTCCCCTGAATATTTCACATCGCAGAGTTGTTCCATCAACCTGGCTTAAATATCGAACAATCTGGACGTCTTCTAGGCCGTCAAGATCTGCAAGAACTTCCACCACATCCACATAGCATTCGCTAATCCAACTTCGAGCCTGCGCCTCAGATTGCGCTGCGCTATGAGAGAAGGCATTTCGGGACTGGTTGAGCTCCTTGATTGCAGCAAGTGTCGCCGCCGGTGAGATTTTCCCAACGGTGGGAAAAATTCCTGCAGCACTCAACTGGCTAGTGATCCCTTCAATGTTCTCGAGCCTCTTTGCGGCGCTATCAGTGAACAAGTCCTTAAATTTCAGTGGATCTACGACTGCAATATTTCGATGGCGACATTCCGCCACGGCTAGCGCATGAAGAATATCGATGACCGACTCCCAGGTATCTCGAAGAAGGTGTAAGCGTTGCAGGTCGCTCTCGTATCCGTTCTCGAATCGGTAGAAATAATAGGCAATTGGCGATGGAAATTGATTACATACGGATTCCTTTATTGCTTCTTCGCGCTGTTGTGTGAAGTCTGAAAAAGCAGCTTCATAAGTGTCTGGACTCATGGTGAAAAGAACAAAACTTGGTCTTGGCTGATAACCAAGAATGTCGAGTGATCCGCCCGACTGTTCTGAATACTGCTCATCCAACCATTCGTTGTATGACGGACAAGCCTCATAATTGTTGGGATCAAGCTGAAGCTTCATCTGGTCAAGCCCCGAGGATGCGTTCGGCGTCCAGTACGCGCAGCTCGCCTGAGATTAGCTTGGGCAGCAGGGTGTCGCGGAGTTTGGCGAGCGTTGCAATTGTCTCCGCGTTGTCTTTAATGCTTATAAATATAGGCCCGACAACACGTGAGAAAGCATCCCATACCGCCTCGTGCCTAGGGGCCGCGAGCTTAAACGTAGCCACTGAGTCCGCCTGAACACGCTGTCGACCGGAAGTGCCAGTCATGCTCCGGATGGCCTGCTCTCGAAAGGTCGCATCGCGTGCCAACAAGTATCCGAATTCCGGTGGCACTGGCGGCTTAGGGCGCATCACGATGTACTCAGTGGAACCCCAGCCTACTGTATTATCCGGCAAGCACTGGACGAAAGCCGTCTTGCCATTCTCCAGGCAAGGTGTAATCCGGGCTAACAGGGTGTCGCCGTTGCGAAAACGCATGCCACTACCGAACGGCCGCAATATCGGCGGCTCAGGCCAGCTTCCAGACGTTGGCAATGCGGCCATTTCGAGATACGGAGCTTCCGTCTCTTTCCGCAATGGCTCGGACGGATTGAACTCGATGAGTCGGCTCGCCGATACGCCTTCCCAGCCCTCCGGAATCTCCCCCAACTCAGACTTAACGAGCCGGTTGGGAAAGATGTCGTAGATTTGTGCAGGTAGACCGGGCGGGGATTGACCGTGCTGCCAGCGGCCTTCCAGCTTGGCGCGCACTGGCTCGAAATCTACAAACCACGCCTTGAACAAGGCACGGGCGATCGCCTCCAGCGTTTCGTTCTGCTTCCGGTTGAGTTCGATTTTGTCGTCCAACGTGCCGAGGATATGAGCGATAGCGCGCTGTTCTGTAAGTCGGGGGAGTGATAACTCAATCGTCTTCAGATAGGAAGATGGCCGTGCGATTGATGGAACGCCGGTTTGTGACGCATTGGCGAGTAGTTTGTGCTGCCCTTCGGCACTATGGAAGAAGTAGGAAACAAAAGCTGGGTCAGCCTTAGCCAAGTCGCAGCGCAGGTAAAACTGGCGTTGCGAAATCACATATCGCTCGTATTGAGAGTTGGACGGAATGTAGGCGACCTGACCGATATTGCCTGCGTGCGTGAAGATCACATCACCACGGAACACGTTCGAATTCTTCATTTTTTCGGCATGTTCGCCGGTGACGAAGTTGAAATCGCCATCTTCCAATCGAACGCCGCGCAGGTGTGCGCCGCTGATAACGGGAACACCTTTCTCTACAAACGTTTCAACTTTGATGTTTGAGCCGAACGGCCCCATTGCAATCTTTTCTGCGATGTCTTCAACGCGAACTGTCAGCCATTCATTCGCCATACCCAAGCTCCTTCAGGTTGGCCTCAATCACGACATCGAGTTTGGCGGCAGTTGCCCGCTGCTCACGCCACTGCGCAGATAATTGCAGCATCTTCTCCTCGAAGGGCTCGCCATCGTCTTCTTGCTCGGCCGCGCCTACATAGCGCCCGGGTGTCAGCACATGCCCGTGCTTACGGATATCGTCCATCGATGCCAATTTGCAGAAGCCCGCCACGTCGGCGTACTCGCCCGCGCCTTCTTCACCTCGCCAAGCGTGGTAGGTGTCGGCAATCTTCTGGACGTCCTCGTTGGTTAGTTCGCGCCGGGTGCGATCCACTAGCATGCCGAGCTTGCGGGCGTCGATGAACAATACTTGTCCGCGTCGGTCGCGCAGTCCCTTGCCAGGATTCTTGTTGCGGGCCAGGAACCACAGGCACGCGGGAATCTGCGTGGAGTAAAAAAGCTGCCCAGGCAGCGCCACCATGCAATCTACCGCGTCGGCCTCGATCATCGCTTTACGGATATCGCCCTCGCCGGACTGGTTGGAACTCATCGAGCCGTTGGCCAGTACCACGCCCGCCGTGCCGTTGGGTGCAAGATGGTGGTAGATGTGCTGGAGCCATGCGTAGTTGGCGTTGCCCACGGGTGGCGCGCCGAACTTCCAGCGTACGTCTTCACGCAGGCGGTCGCCGCCCCAGTCAGAGATATTGAATGGGGGATTGGCGAGGATATAGTCGGCCTTGAGGTCGCGCAGTTCGTCCTTATGAAAGCTGCCCTCGTTGTTCCAGCGAATATCAGAGTCAATGCCGCGCACGGCCAAGTTCATCTTGGCCAGCCGCCACGTGGTGTAGTTCGATTCCTGTCCGTAGATTGCGATGTCACCAATGCGGCCGCCGTGCTCCTGAACAAACTTTTCCGACTGCACAAACATTCCACCCGAGCCGCAACACGGGTCGTACACGCGGCCCGAGTACGGTTCCAACATTTCAACCAGCACGCGCACTACGGAGCGCGGCGTGTAGAACTCGCCGCCACGCTTGCCTTCAGCTCCGGCGAACTGGCCTAGGAAATATTCGTACACACGCCCGAGGATGTCTTTAGATCGGTCGCCTTCTTCGTTGAGTGCGATACCGGAAATCAGGTCGATCAGCTCGCCCAGCATCACCTTATTTAGCGCGGGCCGGGCATAGTCCTTGGGTAGTACGCCCTTGAGCGACTCGTTGTCCTTCTCAATGGCGCGCATCGCGTCATCGATCAAGGTGCCAATGGTGGGCAGCTTTGCGTTGGCCTGTAGGTGTGACCAGCGTGCCTCTTTCGGCACCCAAAACACGTTGTCGGCAAGGTACTCGTCTTTGTCCTCGGCAGCCTGGATGTCTTCGGCTAAGAGCGCCTTATGCTTTGCCTCGAAGGCGTCGGAGATGTACTTCAGGAAGATGAGTCCGAGTGCGACGTGCTTGTAGTCGGAGGGTTCCATATTACCGCGCAGTTTGTCGGCTGTTCGGAAGAGCTCTGCCTCGAAACCGAGGTTGCCTCCATTGTTGTTCTTTGTCGTGTCGTTCTGTGCCATCGTGTTCTTAACTCGCTTGTAATACGTTTAGCGCCGGATATCGTACCCGACTGGGGTGCATCACTTCAGATCTTGCTTAAGTTCTATGATGTAATCAACTAATGATCGCTGCTGACTCCATTGCTTGATTCCCAAGAGCATCCTTATCGAATTCCCAACCTTGCTCCTGCGCATACTTTAGGATCAGCACCTCCACCATTGATGCAATGGAGCGGCGCTCCTTCTCGGCCGCCATACGCAGCAGCTGTTTCACCTCCGACGACGTTCTAATCGACAGAGTTTCGTCTTTTGGGCGCTTCATAGTTGATCCTGATACTGATGTGCTGCGAATGTACTGCGTTTTTTGCTTTCCTACCAGTATTTCGATGTAACGCCGGGGTACTAACCGGAATCGAGACACCAGAAGGCCGAATTGATGAAATTTCAGGCACATTATGAATTTGCTGGTACCGCCTACCATGCAAATTGATTAACAATATCTGAACACTCAAGCGAAGGAATCGCCGCATCATGATGAAAATTACAGCAGTACCTAAATAACAACTGACGAGCTCGCGTAACCCGCTGAGTTCGAAGAGCAGCATACCGATTACGGTCAACGCCGGTCCGATGACGATCTGGCAAACGCTTCTCCCGCGCAACCTCGATGTGTCTATCGAATTTAAATATCGTCGCTAACTGGAATCGCATCCCTTCGCGGTAGTTAATGCCGCGTCCTAGCAGAGCCCATGACATTCCGATGTCATAGGCTTTTTCGTATTTGCGCTCGTTTCGGCGGGCTTAACAATTCTTGAATTACCAATGAAAAGCGAGACTGCAACCAATGAAGCGTCAGCATCCGGACCACAGTACATCACGCAGAAAAATGCGACCGCCTCGAAGCTCGGGAAGCACGCTGACGGCACGATCAGCTACAAGGTGGCTTGCGACTTTGAGCGAACAACACTGTTCCTAGCAATCACAAACAACTCAAGCGGCAGCTACTTCAGCCGGGAATACGTCCCTGTCGCTCGCATAGAGAAGCTACTCGCCAACCTCGACCGATCGGACTTCCCGTCGAAGGCGCTCAAGCCCGTCTTCACTGGCAGGAGCAGCAACAACGCCGGCTTTCGAGCCGCCATTCTTCTTGCGGAAGGATTGCTCGCGCGCGCCGCCAACAGCGAAACCAAACACGTGTGCACAGGGGCCTGGACAAAATGGAAAGCCTCCGTGCTGGGTTTGGAGGCAACTCAGGACGAAACGGATGCGCCGTCTGCGCAGTCAGCCGATGCACCAGGCAGTCCAGCGGATAACAAGGCGGTAGCGGCTAAGCCGCAGAAGCCTGTCAACCCTACTAAATAATTTCGAGCTCATATGTATGATCAAAATCCGAACTACACCATTCTTGTCAACTGGGGCCTCGGAAAGCAAAACCCGCGTGGCTTTGGCTGCCCTAAAGCCTGCGACTATTGCAACTGGCGAGGGTGGGGCGGGCTGCCTTACCAAGCGCAGTCCCCCCAACAGGTGTCGGCCTTCATCGCGTCATGCTGGAAAAGCAAGATCAACTCTAAGTTGAGAAAGTTTAATAAAGTGGTGTACGGCCCATCCAGAAATAGCTCAGAACTACGGCTCAAAACAGCTAACTCTTACAGCTTCACGTCGCCTCAGGATACCGGCATTGGAAAGTCATATGCCGGGTTGATTGGATTTGATTTGGCTATGTTGTCTTTGACTAGATTGCCTTTCGTCATTCATGACTTAGTCATATATAAAAATATTGAAGTCCCAGCTACTAAAAGGATCCTTCGCATCTGTCGCAGTTAAATCGAAGCAAATATTTTTGTTATTTGACGAAGCAAAGAAATTTGGATCGAAAACCGAGCAGATGCTAAAGCAATTTAAAGTTTAAAGCTGGGCCACAATGATCTGCTCTATACCAAAGATTGGCGTGATAAGAAATAGGTGGACTAGCTAAACGGAATACGTCTCTGTAAGTCCACAGTTGAGGAATATGCGATAAAGGATAGAGATAAACGTCGATCTTTTTCTAATATACTCTGACGTCATATCCGAGCGCACGTAAGGCCTTACTTGTTCGGCCGTTACGTGGTGGAGCAACATCTGGACGAACCCAGCCTACCAACTCGGCCATAGTATTCAGCCCGTAGTGTGGCAATTGGAATTGTTTGTCTCGCGCAGCGATGTAAAGGCGTTCCCAAGTGTCGGCATCTTTCCCTCCGTACAAGACGAAATCGAGCAGTTCCAAAACGCCCCATCCTTTTTCGTTCCTTTGTTGAAGCAACCAACTGGCGTAGAGTGGGACCCGCTCGTCGCGGGTCATTGTTTTGATTCCCGGTTTGCCTAACGTCGCAAGACTCATCTTGATGACGTGATCCCGTGTAGCATGAGTTCGAATGCAAACGCCTGCCAACTCATCTTCATTTATTCTCTGAAGATTTTCTCGGGAAAGATGGCGCTTAATGAAGGGGGCATTAACGTACAGCATTTCATCTTCTTTTGACGGTGCTGAGGGCGTGTTTTTCCACCACTTTAATGCAGCATCGACAGCCGCCCTTGGATTTCGGTAGTTTCGACGAAAGAAGTCTTCGTACGGCTTCTCATTGCGTTCACCGACATGATTGTAGTAATACGCATGCAGAAACTGGTCGATCTGCCATCCTAACGGAACATCTTCTGTGATCCAGTTGGGGCGATGTTGTGCAAGTCTCTCACCGATTTGTGCGAGATGCGTTAGTGTCGCGTGCCATTCTCTCTTAAACTCTTCACGCCGTTTGTCAAATGCCTTGCGTTTTTCGAAGAAAACGGGACCTTCCCATACTGGAGTCTTTCTCATGTCTTTTCCTAAGTCCCAGGTTTTTCCACGCTTTGCCTCGATTGCTTTCATTTCCGTAATCAGAGCAGGACTTAGCGGAATGGCCACGTTCAAATTTCGGAGTTCGTCGAAAAATCCGTCAAGTTCGACATCCATCCCATTCGATTGCAAATCATCTTCGCTAAAAAAGATGCCAGCTTCAATATTGGTAAACCAAGCGCTGCTTGTAAGATTTGCAGAGCCTATGTAAGCGCCGTATCCCTTCCACCAAATTACTTTGCTATGTAAGCGGTCTGGGATGAACTTACAGAAGATGTTATCGCGTTCATGCCGCAGCAAGCGTTCTAGCAGGGGGACCGCGACCGGTACAGTGTGGTCGTAACGCATCCACAGATCGAGACGTAGTCGGTGCTTAATGCAATTGCCAATGAAGTCATCCTTTTCGTTCGTGGAGTTAGACCCATAGGCAATGGCAGCGAGCACTCCGTCAACATCGTCTTCTGGACCTGGAAGGACGTCGCCAAGGTGACAGCCGTTGAGAACGTTTGCGACGAATTTCATATGCTTCCCTTTGATACCGATATCGGGATTATCCCCCAATCTTCCGTGAGGAAAAGTACTGATTGGTCTAAGGTATAAGACTACCGCTCAATTCTTGCATAAGCTCAGTTATGATTGCCTCGGTTCTGAAGATCGCTATGCCAAGCCCCATGATAAATTTTGTTGGCCTTACGCAAGTAGGGGAAGATGGCTGATTAGGATTTAAAGGTCCAGCGTAGGGGCAGATTGCTGTCACCCAGGTAGAGTTCACTGTAACTTTGCGGTATATGCTTCCCCGACGAGCAAGTTACATCTACGGCGCGATAGCTTTTTCCGACTACTAGTTTGGGATGGTCTTCGTCGGTCTTCGGCGCTCGTCTGGTCCAGTTCTGGTCCTCATCAATCGGCTAATCGTGAACTACTGATGTCGGAGTTCGAGGTCCTAACACACTGAAATCAAAAGGAAAATTCTTTAGGTGCTCTCCCACGCACGAGTCGCGTTCCAAGGTCTCATAATCCGTTGGTGCCCGGTTCGACTCCGGGGAGGCTTACCAATTCATCCTGCGACCCGATCGCGCTCACCGGATCCCGCGTCCGGTCGTCGCCCAATACATCCCTCCCAGCAGGTGCGCCAAGTACTGCGGATCGCGATACGCCCGCACATCGTGCCCAAGCGTCGTCACGAACACGCGCGACTTCCCGACCTGGTGATACCAAGCCACCGGATGGTCTTTGCCCATGCCGTTCGCGACTTGCCCCTTCCAGATTTTGGTCGGGTCGTAGCTGGCCTCGTCCACCGCCAGTACGGTATTGATCTTCACGTTGTAGGGATTGGTCAGCTCATACCATTCGTCGCTCCAGATCCAGCGCTGGGGGACGCCGAAGGTGGCGGGGAAGTTCTTGTCGACGGTATCGATGACGGCCGTCTGCAGCATCGGATGAATCCGGAAGGAGCGCCCGACCAGCTTTTCATACCAGGGCCAGGCGCCGGGCGGATTGAAGATGACAGCGCGGTGCACAATCACGACGTTGCCGCCGCCATTTACGTACTCTTCAAAAGCCTTGCGCTGCTTCTCGTTGAACTCCTCGCCCGAAGAATTCATCAGCACGATCGCCGCATACTGTTTCAGCTCGCCCTCGAGGGCTTGCATCTGAGTGGCCCAGGTGACGTCGAAGTTATGCAGCTTGCCCATCTGTTCCAGGCTGTCGCGCGCCACCGGGATGTATTCGTAGTGGTATTTGTTGGGCCCTCCCAGCACCAGCAGCTTGAACTGCGGTTCCGCCCAGCTGGCGGAAATGAAGGCGAAGCATGCAAGCAATCCGACGACCAACCGTTTCATACGCTCCCTCGGTAAAGAACCCATCAACGAATGAACCAAGCATAACAGCAGACCGATGACAGAACAGGTAAACGAAAAAACCGGCCAGAAGGCCGGTTCTCATCAGCGAGGGCAGAAACTTAGAAAGTAAAGTCAGCCGCTTTCGACGAAGCCGTTGCCGGCTGCACCGCGATGTTGGCGCCCTTGGCGACCTTCAGCACGCCGACCAGGAAGGAGCCGGAATCGGTCACGACCTTGCCCAGCACCGGCAGCGAGTCCTTCACGGGGATGAGTTTCGGCAGGCTCAGCGGGTTTGCGCTGGCTTTCGCGATCAGCGACTGACCGGTCTTGGTCAGGTCGACCGCCTGCAGTCCGCCGATGCCGAAGTTCAGCAGTGCCTGGCCGATCATCTTCTTCTTGTCGCTGCTCAGCGAGCCGATGCGCTTTTCCATCTCGCCCGAATCCAGCAGGGTCTGTGCCGCCGCCTGCTCCGACTTGTAGAGTTCAGCAAACTTGGCTGCCTTCTCGGCCGGGTCGGTGATCTTCTTGATGTCGGCCAGCTTGGCGCGCTTGCCTTCGATTTCCTGGTCGCTCGCGAAAGCGGCATTGATGGCGGTGACCGACTGGCCGGCCAGCTCGCCCAGCGCTGCGCTTTTCGCGACGAAGGTACCGACGTCGGCACCGATATCGCCGCCGGAGGCGACAGGCGACTTGGCGCCGGCCAGCATCGAGCCCAGGCCGCCCAGTTGGGCATTGGCTGCGCCGGCTGCCATCAGGCAGGCGGCAACGACGATTGCTTTGCGAATCATATTCATGGTTTTCCCTAGTTTGAGTTCATCTTGTTGATCAGGTCTGCCTGCATGGACAGCCCGTTTTCTAGCCCTCTATATCCGTAGAAAGCATTCTTTTCCGACGACGGAAAGCCGCCGAAATCCGTGCGCAGCCCGGAGACAAAGGTCTTTTGTACCTGGCTATCCTTTTTCAGGTGCACCAGCATCCCGGTCTGTACCGTCACCTTGCAGCTCTGCGGGCCGTCGCACTGGGGCGCCGCCACCTCGCGGACCGTATAGCCGGGCTGGCTGCACACGTCCACCGATGGACGCTCGAGCTTGGTGTCGAACAGCCCAAGGCTCAGCAGCGAGTTGGCCTGTGCGTAGAATTTCGGATCGCCGACGTAGGAGGCAAACTTCTTCGACTGGTATTGCGCATGGCGCGCCAGCGGCGAGAAGTAGCCTACGTCGATCAGGTTGTCCTTGCCCACATAGACCGGTTCGTCGCAGTCGATCACCCGCGTGGCATTCGGCGGCACCTCGGTGTACAGGCGCAGCAGGTCGCCACTGCGCGGGCGCGGCAAGGCCGGGTTGACGGCAGCGTAGGGAAAGCCGACCAGCTCGCCGTCGGTGGCGGCACCGCCGGAGCCGCTGCCGGCTTCCAGGTCGAGCAGGGCAGGCTTGCCCCCCACCTTGGCGTCGAGCGGGTGCAGGATGTCGAAGGCGACCTTGCCGCCGGCCGGCATGCCGGACAGGCCGCTCACCCACACCTTCTCCTTGTCGACGCGCTCGATCTTGTAGTCGCGTGGCGCGAAACGCACGTTGGCCAGGAAGTTCTGCGCCAGTTTGGCGGTCGCATTCTTGAGCGACACTTCCTTGGCCTGTGCCAGGCCCAGGCCTTCGCCGTCGATGCGCTTGATACTGTAGTTGTCGTCGCCCAGCCCCGAATAAATGACGCGCCCGTGGCGATCGATCACCTGCGCCGTCACCAGCGTGCGGAACATCTCCTCGGTCTT
This sequence comes from Massilia sp. IC2-476, assembly GCF_020707295.1. Taxonomy (NCBI): domain Bacteria; kingdom Pseudomonadati; phylum Pseudomonadota; class Betaproteobacteria; order Burkholderiales; family Oxalobacteraceae; genus Massilia; species Massilia sp. IC2-476. The sequence continues at coordinate 991,278 of NZ_JAJFER010000001.1, read as the reverse complement.
GGTGCCGCCGGCGCCGGCCAGGGTTACGGACGGGCTGACCGTCGGCGTGAAGCGCAGGAAGTAGTCGGGCGCATCCTTGGGCGAGCCGGTCGCCTCGGCCATGCCGGCGATCTTCTGCCAGGTCACGCAGTTGGCCGAGCGGGTCAGGAGCTCCTTGGTCTGGGCGAAGTTCACGTCCACCGGCGCCATCTGGAAGGATGCCTTGAAGCCGATATCCTTCTCGAACAGCGCCGCCACCGAGCTGGCCCAGCTGTCGCTGCCATCCTGCGAGACGACCGGCATGATGCGCGGCTTGGTGCTGGCGTCGGCAGCGCTCTCGAAGATGAACTTGAGGCTGCTGCCGACCGACACACTGCCGGCCGCGGCCTTGATGACGGCGTAGCCGGTGTCCGCGTACAGCACGTCGAAGATCGCTTCCTTGCCCGCCGCGTCACGCGCCTCGACTTGTTCGCCCTTGACGAAACCGGCTTCCGCGCCGCGGTCGGTCACATAGAAGTCGCCGTCGCGCCCGACGATCTTGACGTTCACGTCCTTCGGATCGAAGGCCTGGCGCGCGCTGGCGACGAGGCTGGCGGCCTGGGTTTCCAGGTTGCGGATCAGGGTCTGGCGGATAACGGCGTCGGCAGCGCCCGACTCGTATTCCCTGCGGCCCAGGCTAAAGGGCGAATAGACCGTTTCGCTGATCGTGTAGACCACCTTGCCAAGGCTCGGGCGGACGAACTGCACGTTCAGGGTGATCGGGATCAGGACGTCGATGTTCTCGCCCTTCGGCACCTCGTAGACCGAGGCGCGGGTAATCCCGAGCATGACCGCATAGGTGTCGCCCACCGCGACGGAAGGCGAGGCCTTGCATTGCAGGTTATCGTCGTCGATGAATTTGTGCGTGCCGACCACCTTCACGTCGGCCACTTGGCGCGGATGCACCAGCGATTCGGGATAGGCAGCGTTCAGGCGCCCGACGAAGCCCTTGATCAGCTGGCGCTGGGCCTGCCGTCCGGCCTCGTCGTCGAAGAGCCTGGCCATGAGCTTCTGGTCAAGCAGCTTGTACTTGTCGCGCGCCTCCTTGGAGACGCCTTCGATTTCCTTGACGGGGAAGAGGTAGAACTGCGCACCGGATGCGCCGGCGCTCAGCGCCAGCGCACAGGCCGCAGCGATACCGCGGGCCACATGACGCATCAGATCTCCACCGGGCACTTGCCCTCAACGCAGAACACCATGCGGTTGCCGCGCTGCTCGAAGCGTGCGTTCTTGTAGACCGAGCCCTCGCCCTCGGCGATCTCGTCGATCAGGTCTTCCACCGTCTCGGAAAAATTACCTTTGGCGACGACGGTCCAGCGGCGCAGTCCTTCGGATGCGTTATCGTCGGCCTGTACTTCGACCACGCCTGCGGCGTCCTTGATTTTGGCCGAGAAGTCGCGGCGCAGCTTGGCCGGCACGCGCGAGTCGCTGTAGAGCGCCACCACGTAGGTGCGGCCACGGCTTGCCGCCACCTGCAGTTCGCGTTGCGCATTGGTGCCGACGTTGTCGGCCAAGGCCCGCGCCATCGCCTCGGACAGGTTGGCGCGGCAGTTCTGGTCGGACGAGCCCAACGCGCGCTTGACGATGGTGCCGGAGATGAAGCCCTCGCCGGTATCCACGTCGGACGAAGTCAGCATCAGCTGGCCGGCGCAGGAGACGTGGCCGCTCGAAGTCGTACCTTCCGAGTTCATCACGGCGGTGCCGTAGACCAGGTACTTGGCCTTGTAGTTGCCCTGGGCGGCCTTCTGCAGATACATGTCGAACTTCTGCTGGCGCGCGATTTCCGAGTTGGTCAGGCGGCGGCCGTTTTCAATACGGAAGTCTTTCTCGTCCGTGAACGAGAGGTTGTATTCGCGCACCACCTGCTGCAGCTTCTGGTTGATCATCGCAGCCGAATCGTCCGATGGCTTGGCGTTGTCGATACCCGGGAACACCTGGCGCACCTTGAGGTTCACCACGTCATTCTGCTTCTCGACGGCGTTCTGGCGGGTGGCAAAGCTCGAGGCGCTGGCGGACTTCGCGGCGCTCGCGCTGGACGAGGAGGCGCTCACTGCGGCCTGGGACGACGAACTTCCTGCCGCGGCCGACTTCTGGGAAGCGGCAAAGCTGGAGTCGCTCGAGCCTGCCACGCGGGTGTCACGGGCGCCGGCGACCTGGGTGCTGCGTGCGCCCGCGGCCGCGCCGCCGTAGCCATCCTGCAGGGCGGCCGAGCTGCGGTCCGAGCCCGAGAAGGATGCCTTGTCGGAACCCGCGAAGGCGGACTTGTCGCGCGCTGCAACGGCCGACTGGGAACTTGCGGCGAAGGCCGACTTCTCGGACGAGGCCGCGGCGAAGCTGGACTTCTGGGCGCTGGCCGAGCTGCTCGATGCGCTCTTCGCGCCGGAGCTGGTCGCGGTGTAGTCGGACATCGAGCTCTTGTCGTGCGAGTAGTCGATCTCCGTCACCAGGGGCTGCGACGGGTCAAGCTTGGTGCCGACGCCGTAGTATTCGTCGATCAGGAACAGCACTTTCGCACTGGCCGACGACGCGGTCGAGGTGATGCCGAGTACGCGGGCCATGTCCATGAACTGGGCGGCATCCACTTCGAGCGCGGTCTTTGCGGTCAGTACGTCGCCTTCGGCATTGAAGCTGGTCTTCATGTTGTCGGCGAGCTGCTTGCGCAGGTCCACCAGCCCGTCACGCACCTTGGCGCTGGACGGGTCGGCGCCGAGCCTCAGCTTGAGCAGGCGCAGGACAGCGTCGTTCTCGGCCTGCTCGCGTGCCACGCGGCGCGCTTTGATCAGGTCGCCGTTGTTCGCCTTGACGCTCACTTCGATCGAGCCGTTGGCGGAAAGTGGCTCCGCATGTGCCATGCTGAGCCCGAGCGCGAACAGCGCCGATGCGATAAGGGTTTTCTTCATGTTGTGTCCTGCGAGAAGGTGGGATGTGGGCGAATCAGTCCGGCAGCTTGACCGAGACGTCGCCGGCGCTGGCTTCCACGCCCTTGGCGCCGACGCTGGCGCTGGCGCTGGCGGCAGGCGCCGCGGGCGCTGCTGCAGCCTGGGCCTGCACGCCATCGGCGGTTGCCGTCACCGCTTCCGGAGCGGCCGGTGCTTCTGGTGCGGCAGGACTGTCGATCGCGCTGGCCGGGGCGGGCTCGGCCTTCTTGTCGCAAGCGGAGAGGAGGGGAATAGCGAAGCACAGTGCGAGGACTGTGGCATTGAAGGTTTTGGACATGGCAGCTGAACTGTTATGGTTTTTAGAGCGTTCAAGTTACAGGACTGCAATATTTCTGTAAAGAACCAACCATAATTTATTTGCTACGCATACGGCCTGCCAGGCACCACAGCATGAACTTCGCAAAGTAGAGCACGACAAGCGTTCCGCCAAGGTCGCCCGCCGCCATCGCGACAAAGCTGGCGCCCAGGTTTTCCTTTTGCTCGTAGAGCGCGAACCACAGGTGGTGCAGGAAAGGACTCGCCAGCGAGAACATGAGCGACAGGATGAGCAGGCGCTTCGGTGTCAGGTTCTGCAGCGAAGGCTGCAAGCCGGAAAAGTGCTGCATCGCGCGGTACACCAGGTAGGGGCTGGCGCTGGCCAGGATCCCGCCCGCGAAGGAGCGCACCGGATCGTTCGGAAAGAACTCGACCACGCACACGATCCAGGAAATGAACAGCAGCCCGATGGCGCCGGCTTCGGCGAAGAGCAGGATGGCCAGCAGACGCACGCCGGCCGGCAGGTAGATCCAGGCAATCCCGGGAGCAAACTCGAGCGCCGCAAACAGCAGCTGGTTGACCTTCAGTACCGCAAAAAACAGCAGCATGGTCACCGCAACCATGGCAGTATGCAACTTGAATTGGTTCATTGTGAACAGCGCTACAGTAAAATGGCCAATCCAGCCGCGACGAGGGACCCGAGCATAGCTTATCTGTTCACCAACTTGCAACTGCCTGAGATGAAGCCAACCCGCCCAGCCGACATCTATCTACGCTTCCTGCAGCTCACCGAAGCACTGCGTGGCCTGCCTGCGCTGCCGGAACTCGATCCCCTCGAAGAACGCATCCTGGCCCTGGTGGCGCGGGCGCGCCAGGAGAACGAGCGCCTGTCGGTGCGCGACATGATGGCCAAGGACCAGCTGGGTTCTCCGGCTACCGTGCACAACCGCCTGAAATCGATGCGCGAGAAGGGCTGGATCGTGCTCACCGATACCGAAGACAGCCGCCGCAAGCAGGTCGACCTGACCCAGGCGGCCTTGCAGCACTTCGACAGGCTGTCGCAGTGCATGCTCAACGCCACCGGCGCCAAGGGCTGATTCCGGCGTAACAGCGCAGGGCCCGTCTAGCTGGTGGCGACGGCGCGCGCCAGCCCCTTCATGTTCTCGACCGTCTCGATCACATCGCGCACGCGGAAGGGTTTGATCAGGATGCGGCTGACCCCGCAGGAGCGCAGCACCTGGATCAGCTCGGCATTGGCGGATTCCACCAGCACCGCGATCGGGATCGTGGCCGGGCACGCGCCCTTGCCGGAGCGGATCTGCTGGATCAGGGTGAGCCCGCGCAAGGCATCGCTCGGCTCCGGCCATTCGAGCGCGATGACCAGGCCGTCGAAGCGGCGCAGCTCGCACATCTGGTGCGCGGTCGGATAGGTGGCCGTTTCCGTGACGTCGGCCGCGCCGAGGTCGCGCAGGGTGAGGGACACCGTGCGGCGCAGCAGGTTCGCCGGTTCGACCAGCAGCAGGTTGAAGGCCCCCGGCTTATGCATCGGTCTCCACCCCCGGCGAAGCCAGTTCGAGCATCGCCAGTTCGCGCAAGCTCTTCAGGATCGACAGTTCGACCGCGTCGAGCGTGCGCGGGCGGGTGTCGATCAGGCAAAGGGTGCCGATCACGAGGTCGTCCTTGCCCAGCGGCGCGCCGGCGTAGAAGCGGATGTGCGGCGCGCCCGTCACCAGCGGATTGTCGTGGAAGCGCGGGTCGAGCAGGGCGTCCGGCACCAGCAGGATGTCGTTGCTGTGCAGCGCATGCGCGCAGAAGGAAATGTCGCGCGAGGTTTCGCAGGCTTCCAGCCCGACGCGCGCCTTGAACCACTGGCGCTCGCTGTCGACCAGGCTGATCAGGCAAATGGGGACGTCGAACTCGCTCGCGGCAAACGCCACGATCTTGTCGAGCCGCTCCTCGGGCGGCGTGTCGAGCAGCAGCATGTCATACAGCAGCGCGAGGCGCTCCTGCTCGTTGTCGGGAATCGGCGGCTTGATCATGAGGGCATTCGGTGGCTGCTGCAAACACCGAACGATAGCCGATTTTTACGCCTGCGGCCAAGCCTCACGCAGCGGGAAGGCGCCCCGCCTCAGCCAGCCGCGCTCGATGCTGAATTTCCACCAGCGTTCGGCGGCGGGATCGGGAGAAGCATCGCCGTGCCAGTCGACTTCGGCCATGCCTTGCAGCTGCAGGATGTCGCCGCTGTCGAAATCAATCATCACGAGCGCGGCGCGCGGCTCCAGCAGCAGGTTGCCCAGGGTGTTGAAGTAGCGGTTCCCCGCGTAGTCGGGCACGTGCAGGACATGGCCTTGCAGGCGCAGGAAACCGGCTTCGCCGCCGCGGTGCGAGATGTCCAGGCCGCGCGCCGCGCCTTCCCCGGTGGCGCCGCTCGAGGTGGCCACGAACATGGTCTCGCATGCGGCGACCAGGCGTGCGGCATCCGATGGCAGTTGCGCACCGAAGGCCTCGCTTGGTCCGGCCTGGCGCTGCACGCGCTCGAGCCGGCGCACGTGGATGTAGCGCGGGCAGTTGCCGAAGGACTGGTGCACGTCGACCAGCAGGCCGCCGCCGTCGACCTGCGCGACGACGCCGTTCTCGCGGTTGCGGCGGCGCGTGCCCAGGTCGATGCCAAGCAGGCCGACGTCGGCACCTGCGTGCAGGCAGGCATGGGCCGGGTCGGCGGCATCCGGCAGGGCGGCGATGCGCAGCTGGCCGGGTTCGGGCGAGCTCGCGAAGCCGGGTTCGCCATGCAGCAGCGTGGCCAGCGGCCAGCCTTCGCCGTCCGCCAGCGCCACGCACACGAAAGGCAGCAGGGCAAAGAACTGGCGGTGCTGGTCCGGCATCTGCGAGCGGATCGGCGCACCGGGCGGCCCGCCGCCGGCCAGCTGCTGGGCGCGCAGTTCGCCGGCGTGGAAGGGTTGCGGGATGCGGTAGTCGTTCATGCTCAGTTCTCCGGCATCGGCACGAAATGCGGCAGCGCCTGGACGCGTGCGATCCAGGCACGCAGCTGCGGATAGGGCGCCAGCGACACGCCGCCTTCCGGCGCGTGCGCGACATAGGAATAGCAGGCGAGGTCGGCCAGCGTCGGCGCCGGTCCCGCCAGGAAGTCCTGCCGCGCCAAGTGCGCTTCCATGAAGCCCAGCACCTTGCCGGCCAGCTTGTGCATGAGCTCCTGGGGCATGCCGGTATCGCCCCAGCGCGCCGTCACCCGCGCTCTGGCCGGACCGAAGGCAATCTCGCCGGCCGCCAGCGACAGCCAGCGCTGCACCTGGGCCGCTCCGACCGGATCCTCCGGCAGCCAGCCGCTGCCGGGTGCATAGCGTTTCGCCAGGTAGACCAGGATCGCATTTCTGTCCGCCAGCACCAGCTCGCCGTCCTGCAGGACAGGGATCTGGCCGAGCGGATTGATGGCTCGGAACGCTTCGCTCTGGCGCACCGAAGCCGGCGCGTCGATGAAGCGGTAGGGCAGCTGCAGCATGTGCAGCAGCAGCTGGACGCGGTGGGTGTGGCCGGACAGGGCAGTGCCGTGGAGGGTAATGGCAGTCGTGGTCATGGGTGAGCCCAGGTGATTGAAGGTGGAGTCATGCTATCCACGGCAGCGTCGTTGCGGAATGGGGTATAATCGCAATTCACTCTTTCGAACTTTGCAAGAATCATGGACCGTCTGGACGAACTGCAGGTCTTCCTGGCCATCCTGGACGCGGGCAGCATGTCGGCCGCCGCGCAGAAGCTGCGCCGTTCGCCTTCGGCCATCACCCGCAGCCTCGCCACCCTGGAAGAGCGCGTCGGCCTGCGCCTGTTCGAGCGCAGCACGCGCCGCCTGACGGCGATCGGCGAGGGACTGCGCCTGGCCGAGCAGGCGCGGCGCCTGCTGGCGGACTACGAGGGGGCGATCAGCGAGCACGACGCGGCGGTACCGCGCGGCCTGCTGCGCGTGACGGCGCCGATGGTGTTCGGCCGCCGTCACATGGCGCCGGTCGTCACCCGCTTCCTGATGCGCTATCCCGAAATCCAGGTCGAGCTGGTCCTGGGCGACCGCAACATGGACCTGATCGAGAACGGTATCGATGTCGCGCTGCGCATCGGGCCGCTCGACAGCTCCGGCCTGGTGGCGCGCCGGGTGGGCGAGGTGCGGCGCATGACGGTGGCCAGTCCGGCCTACCTGGCGCAGCACGGCGAGCCGGCCACGCCGGAGGACCTGGGACGGCACGAACTGATCCTCGGCACCGCGGTGCGGGGCCTGGCGGAGTGGCGCTACCGCACGGGCGAGCGCGAGCACATCGTGCGCTTCACGCCGCGCCTGCGGCTGAACGACATCGAGGGTGTCCTGAACGCGGCGCGCGCGGGCTTCGGCATTGCGCAGGCGCTGTCCTACCAGGCGGCGCCCGACCTGCAGGCGGGCAGCCTGGTGCGCCTGTTAAGTGCCTACGAACCGGAGGCGCTTCCCGTGCACCTGGTCTTCCCAAGTGCGCGGCACATGGCGCCGCGGGTGCGGGCCTTCGTCGATTTCGCGGTGGAAGAGCTGGGGCAGCTGCCGCTGATTCGCCAGCCTTAGCGATGCTCCGTCACGCCCACCTGCCGGCACATGTCGAGCACGGGGCAGGTCGAACACTTGGGCTTCGTCCCGGTGCAGATGTGCTTGCCGAACGGGACCAGCAGCCGGTTGATGGTGATCCAGTGCTGTTGCGGCAGCGTGGCTTCCAGCGCCAGTAGTGTCTTCTCGGGCGTCGCTGCCTTCACATAGCCCCAGCGCCCGGTCACCCGGTGCACGTGGATGTCGACGCTGATGACGGGCGTCCCGCAGGCCACACCCAGCACCAGGTGGGCGCACTTCGGCCCGACGCCGGCAAACGACAGCAGCACCTCACGCTCGCCCGGCAGGGTTTCGCCGAAGCGCTCGACCACCTCGCGCGCGATCGCCAGCATCTGCTGCGCCTTGCGCTCGTGGAAGGTCGAAGGGCTGATCAGGGCATCCAGTTCTTCCCAGCCGAGCCCCGCGATGGCGGAGGGCGTGCGCGCCTGCGCGAACAGCCGGCGCGACACCGGCAGCGTCACTTCGTCGTAGGTGCGGATCGAGATGATGCAGGCCAGCAGCTGCTCGAAGGTCGACGTGAAACCTTCTTCGGCCAGCTGGAACAGGGCCGCCTTGGGCCAGGGCTGCACGGCCGCTTCGATGCGCTCGAGCGCGAGGTCGATGTCGAAGGGCCGCTTGTCCATGCTATGCGTCGTCGCCGCCGCCCGACCGGCGGCTCCTGAGCCAGTCGCTCCCGCCCGCCTTCAGGGCCTTGGCGATAACTTCCGGCGGCAGGCTGTAGACGGTGGCCCAGGTGGCGCGGCCGTCGGCGCTGTTCGAGGGGAAGCTTTCGGTCTCGATCGGCCAGTGGTACTTGCGCTTGAGCGCGCGCACGATGGCGGCGAGGGTGATGCGGCCGCGTAGCGGTTCGGCGCCCAGCTGGTCTTCGTTCGACAGCAGCACCGCGAGCACGGCGCCGCGCGCGGTCTGGGGTCCGGGAAAAATGGGGGTCTTCTTGGGCATGGGGCGATTGTAGCCGGGCTCGCTTTACTGCAGCGCATGCAGGCTGCCGTCCTTCCCGAGCTCGTACCTGGCCAGGTCGCGCGCGAGGAACAGCGTGCCGGTATAGTGCTCGCGCGCCTCGCGTTCGATGTCGTTCAATGTCAGCGCGCCTTCGCGGTCCTGGTAGCGCGGGCTGAAGTGGGTCAGGATCAGGTTCGGCAGCGCCGCCTCTTGCGCCATGCGCGCCACCATCGCGGCCGAACTGTGCTGCGGGCCGGGGCCGACCTTGTGCAGGACCGCTTCGGTATAGGTTGCCTCGTGCACCAGCAGGTCGGCACCAATCGCTTCCCTCGCCAGGAGCTCGGGGCTGTCGTTGTCGCCCGCGATGATCACCTTGCGCGAGCGGCGCGGCGGCAGCAGGAACTGCTCCGCCACCACGACGCGCCCGTCCGCCAGCACCACGTTGCGGCCCTGCTGGATCTCGCCCCAGGCTGGTCCCGCCGGGATGGCGCCCGCCTTCAGCTTGCCGATGTCGAGTTTGCGCTCGACCGCGGCCTCGGTGAAGCTGTAGGCCCAGCAATCGATGCGGTGCGACAGGCGCGTGGCGTGCACGCGCAGGTCAGGAAGGATGTCGGTGTGCGCCAGGTCCTCGATCGCCACCCAGTCGATCGGGTAGGGGAGCGTGAGCTGGGTCGCTTCCATGATGCATTCCATCATGCCGCGCAGCGGCGCCGGGCCGACGATGGCCATCGGCGCCGTGCGATTCAGCATGCCGGCGCTAGCCAGCAGGCCGGGCAGGCCGTAGCAGTGGTCGCCATGCAGGTGGGTGATGAAGATGGCGCGCAGGCTCATCGGCGACATGCTGGTGCGCAGCAGGCGATGTTGCGTGCCTTCGGCGCAGTCGACCAGCGACCAGTGCTTTGCGCCGTGCGTGCGCAGGGCGATCGCCGTCATGTTGCGCGACCGGGTGGGTGTGCCGGAGGAGGTTCCGAGGAATTGGATTTCCATAAGTAAGGACATTATCCGGAATCGCGCCAATGCGGCGTCAGCTTGCTTGCGGCGTGCAAACGTCATGAACCTTGATCGGTCTCAAAGCGTTTTCGCAACCACGGGAACCGCGTGCACTCCTAGGTGCTTGCGCTGTCTGAATTGGCAGGACGGCCGCCATGGTGCGGCTGCCTTCTGACCATGCAAAGGAGATGTCATGCGCAGCATTTATCCGCTCGTCGCGGCAGCATGCCTGCTGGCCGCACCCCTTGCCTCGGCCGCCCAGTGCGGTCCGGGAGGCAAGGTGAACGTCACCGCGCAACGGGCCACCGTCGCCGGCCCGAACGGCTTCATCGCCACCGGCGCCCAGCTTGCCAGCGAAGTCGAGGGCAGCTATGCGCTGTCGAATGGCCGCCGGCTCGAGCTGATCGACCTCGACCAGCAGGTGTATGCCGATTTCGGCAAATGGAGCCGGGTGCGGCTGGACGAAGTCGGCCCGCACCGGTTCGCCTCGCGCGAGGGCGATGTCCAGATGACCTGGCTGCCGGGCGAGCGCACCGATACCATTGTGCTCAGCTATCCGGCCGACAGCCGCGGACGGTTCAAGCGCGGCTGTTCCTGAGGCAGCCTAGCCTCGCCCCGGGCGCTCCAGCCGCAGCGTCGGCAGGTAGCGCCACAGGTAGATGCTCACGCCCGCGCCGGTGAGCAGCAGCACGCCGACCAGCAGCGGGCGGTCCGACTCGAGCAGGCGGCCTATCGCCAGCAGCAATGACGTCCACAACATGGCCGTGGCCACGATTTTCGCCTTCAGCGGAATGCCGCGGCCGGCCTCGAAGTTGCGCAGGTATTCGCCGAATACGCGGTGCGACAGCAGCCAGCCGTGCAGGCGCTCCGAGCCGCGCGCGAAGCACCACGACGCCAGCAGCAGGAAGGGCGTGGTCGGCAGCAGCGGCAGGAAGATGCCGAGGATGCCCAGCAACAGCGCCAGCACCCCCGCCGCGTTATAGAAGGGTTTCATGCTCGCACTCTAGCATGCAGCTCCTGGCCGGGAATAGCGTTGCTTTGCGGCATCAAATCCATCAAATTTAAGCCAACAATAAGTTCCACAAGGAAACGACAGGTATAATCGACTCCATCACGACGGGCGCGATCGAGAACTTATAGCAGGCGCAAGCAAGACGCCCGGCTTCGCCTCCTTCGCCATTGTTCCGCTGCCGCAGTCCGTCGTCCATGCCTTCGCTTACTCCCTCCGCCAAGCCCCCATCCCGCGTACGCCTGGGCGATTTCTTCCGGCCCCGTGTACTGCGCGACCTGGCCATCTACCTGGCCTTGATGCTGCCCATCGTCTGGGGCCTGGTGGCGGTCGAGCAGTCGCGCTTCGCCAGCCTGGCCCAGGCCGGCAGCAAGCGCGACCTGCGCAACTATGCCCGCGTCTTCACCGAGGAAGTGCGCGCCACCGTCGGCATCGTCGACCTGTCGCTGATCCAGCTGCGCAGCATCTGGCAGAACGACCGCGCCGACTTTCCCAAGGCCGTCGGCGAACATGCGCGCCACCTGCGCCAGCGGGTGCCGCTGATGGTCACCGTGTTCGACGCGCAGGGCAGGGTGGCCTACACCAATGCCGCCCCCTCGCATGGCGGGCGCGACATGCAGCAGGCCATCAGCTACCAGGCCCACCTCGGAATCAGCGATGACCGCATCTACGTGAGCCGGCCGGTGATCTGTCCGCTCACGCACGCCTGGGCGGTGCAGTTCAGCCGCTCGGTCCGCGACGCCCAAGGCCGCCTGCAGGCCGTGGTCATGGCCACCGTCGCGCCGGATTACTTCGTGCGCTTCTACGACGACATCGACCTCGGTCCCAACGCCTCGGTGTCGCTGATGCGCACCGACGGCACGGTCATCGCGCGCAGCACCCGCGGCAGCATCAACCACGGCACTGGCCAGGTGCTGAAGGACAATCCGCATGCGTCGCACAGCCCGGTGACAGGGAGCTTCCGCCGCGTCGGCCAGATCGACGGCATCGAGCGCTTCTACACCTGGCACAAGCTACCCGAATACGGCATGGTGGTGACGGTCGGTGAAGCGGTGCAGGATGCCGAGGCCCGCTTCACCCAGCAGCGCGCGGTGCTGACCTGGGTCGGCGCCGCCGTCTCGCTCGTCCTGACCCTGCTGGGTTGGGCCGCCCTGGGCGCCACCGACCGCCGGCGCCGGGCGCTGAAGGCGCTGGCTGCGGCCGAGGCGCGCTGGAAGCTGGCGCTGAGCGCCACCGGCGACGGCGTGTGGGACTGCGACGTGGTGACGGGCCTGGCCACCCTGTCGGCGCGCGCCCGCAAGATCCTGGACACCGAGCGCTCGGTGATCTCCTGGTACGGCAGCGCGCTCGACGCCATTGTCCATCCCGACGACCTGCCGGAGCTGCGTGCGCAACTGCGCGGCCACCTGGCGGGCAAGACGGAGGACTTCGCGGCCGAGTTCCGGGTACGCCTGCGCAATGGTGACTGGAGCTGGACCGACGCGCGCGGCACCGTCAGCGAGCGCGACGAACTGGGCATGCCGATGCGCATGGTCGGCACCTTCTCCAACATCGACGCCCGCAAGCACGAGGAAGCGCGCATGCGCCGCCTGGCGCACGAAGACGCGCTGACCGGGCTGCCCAACCGCGTGCTGCTGGGCGACCGCCTGCGCCAGGCCATCCGCACCGCCATCCGCGACGGCCACAAGGTGGCGGTGATCTATTTCGACCTCGACCAGTTCAAGCCGGTCAACGATACCCACGGCCACGCCGTCGGCGACCGCCTGCTGCAGCTGGTGGCGCGGCGCCTGCGCGCCGGCCTGCGCGAAGCCGACACGCTGGCGCGCGTGGGCGGCGACGAATTCGTCGTGCTGCTGCCGCGCTGCGACAGCCTGGCCGATGCATCCACCGTGGCCGAAAACATCCTGTACCAGCTAAACCAGCCCTTCGAGGACGGCGAACTGGTGCTGCGCATCTCGGGCAGCCTGGGCATCGCCCTGTTCCCCGACGACGGCATGGACGCCGAAGCCCTGCTGCACGCGGCCGACCTGGCGATGTACGACGCCAAGGCGCACGGGCGCAACCGCGTGACGGCGGCCCACCAAACCTGAATCAACGGCTGCTTTCTCCCGTAGGGTGGGCGGGTCTCCCGCCCACGCGGTCAACGCACGTTTGATCCCTCACACGGCTTACGTCCGGCTCTACCGTACCATGCGCCGATGTCCCGCTATCGCCGCGCCACTACTGGCACTTCGTACTTTTTCACGGTCGTCAGTTACAAGCGCCGGCCCATCTTGTGCGATCAGCTGGTACGGGTTGCCTTACGCTCCGCGATCGAACGGGTCCGTGTCCGTCTGCCATTCGAGATCGACGCCATGGTCCTGATGCCCGACCACTTGCATTGCATCTGGACGCTACCAGACGGAGACACGAATTTCTCGACACGCTGGTCTCAGATCAAGCATGCCGTGTCCTACGCATGCCGCGATGCATACGAGTTAAGCCTTTCCACATCACGCCGGCAAAAGCGTGAAGCTCCCATCTGGCAGCGGCGCTTCTGGGAACATCGGATCCGGGACGAAATCGACATGGAGCGCCACGTCGATTACATCCACTTCAATCCGGTGAAGCATGGCTTGGTGGGTGCAGTGTCGGAATGGCCGTATTCGACGTTTGCACGGTATGTGCGAGACGGAATCTATGCAGTGGATTGGGGAGGCAATCCATGCTGCGAAGGGATGCATTTGGAATAAGGGCGCGGCGGGAATCGTTCGGTCGACCGCGTGGGCGGGAGACCCGCCCACCCTACGGAAATGCAATCCTGTCAAGTCACGTGGCGCGGCAGGTAGATCGTCACCGTCGTTCCCTTGCCGGGTTCGCTCGCGAGGCGGATGTCGCCGCCGCTCTGGCGTGCGAAGCCATGCGCCATCGACAGGCCCAGGCCCGTGCCCTTGCCCTCGGGCTTGGTGGTGAAGAAGGGCTCGAAGGCGCGCTCCATCACGTCCTGCGGCATGCCGTGGCCGCTGTCGGCGACCGCCACCGTGACGTAGTCGCCCGGCGCCAGGTCGGGGTCTTCGCCGATGTGCACATTGTCCAGGGCCAGCACGATGCGGCCGTTGCCTTCCATCGCGTCGCGCGCATTGATGACCAGGTTGAGCAGCACGTTTTCCAGCTGGTTCGGGTCGACCAGGGTGGCCCACAGGCCGGGCGGGACGCGCTTTTCCAGCGTGATGTGGTCGCCCGCGGCGCGCTGCACCAGGCTGTCCATGCGTTCCAGCAGCGCGTCCACGTGCACTTCCTGCGGGTGCAGCGGCTGGCGCCGCGCGAAGGCCAGCAGCTGGCCCGCGAGCTTCGCGCCGCGCTCGACCGCGTCGAGGATGCTGAGCAGGCGCTTGCGGTTGGTGTTGTCGGCGCGCAGCATCAGCTGCACGTTGGCGCTGATGATGTGCAGGATGTTGTTGAAGTCGTGCGCCACGCCGCCGGTCAGCTTGCCCACCGCTTCCAGCTTCTGGGCGCGAGCCAGCGCCCGGCGCGCCTCGACCAGGCCTTGCTGGCGCTGCTGCTCGCGCGCTTCCGCTTCCTTGCGCTGGCGGATGTCGCGCACGAAGGCGGTGGCGCCGAAACCGCCTTCCACCACCAGCTGCGCCACGGTCACCTCGGCCGGGATACGCTGTCCCTCGTGGTCGACGACCAGCAGTTCGGTCGGCGCGCCCAGCATCGCGCAGCTGCCGCCGCGCGCGAACACCGCGAAGCCGGCGCGGAAGGCGGCGCGCCGTTCTTCCGGCAGCAGTTCCTCTGCGTTGCGCCCGATCGCCTGCGCCGCGCTCCAGCCGAACAGGCGGCTGGCCTGGGTATTCCAGCCGGTGATGCAGCCCTGCGCATCGAGCGTGACGAATGCGTCCGGCGCGTTCTCGAGGATCACCTGGATGCGCTTCTGCTCACTGGCGATGCGGTCGTGCGACTGGCGCAGCTCGAGCGTCATGTCCTGCGCCAGCTGCAGCGCGCGGCGGCGCTCGCTGGCCAGCAGCCAGACAACCAGGCTCAGCAGGACGCTGAGGCCGATGCCGGTCGCCGCGATCAGGAGCGGACGCGTGGTGTCGAGGCTGGCCTCGAGGGCGGCGCTGGAGCGCATCGTGATGGTCCAGGTGCGCCCGCCCGGGATGATCTGGGCGCTGGTGCGCAGCCGCGCGCGGTCGCTCGGACCATTCCAGGTGTTCGGGGAGCGGTACAGCAAGCTGGCGCCGTCGACCGGCTCGCCGTCGTGGATCTCGACCTCGAGGTCGAGCGAATGGGCGCCGCCCAGTCCCCGCATCAGGTCGTTGATCCGGAACGGGGCATAGACCCAGCCGACGATCGCGCTGCGCCTTTGCTCGACGGTGCCGGCCAGCTCGCCGGCGCGGTACACCGGCAGGTACATCAGGGCCCCGGCCTGCTGCCGGCCCGGACCCTCGTGCGAGAGGCCTTCCTGTACCAGCACCACCTTGCCGCTCAGGGCCGCCTGGCCGCTGTCGCGCGCGCGTTCCATCGCAGCGCGGCGCACCGGTTCGCTGAACATGTCGTAGCCGAAGGCGCGCAGGTTGCGCCCGCCGAAAGGTTCGATGTGGGTGATTGCCGTGTACAGCTCGCGCGGGCCGGGCGGGTGCAGCGTGTAGTCGGGATGGCCGCGGCGCCGCATGAGGGCTTCGTGCCTGGCCACCTCGCTTGGGGGCACGATGCTGGCGATGCCGAGCGCTTCCATGCCGGGGAAGGACTGGTCCAGGCGCAGCACGCGATAGTATTCTTCCCAGTCGCGCCGCTCGAGCTCGACCGAGCCGCGCAGGTAGCCGCGCGCGCCGCGCAGCACCTGTTCGTAGATCGCCATGCGCCGGCTGATGCTGTACACCATGTCGCGCGTGCGGTAGTCGAAGGTCTCGAGCAGCTGGCTTTCGGCGCTGCGTTTGGCGCTGCTCCAGGCGGTAAAGGTCACCACCAGGGTCGCCAGCAGCACCAGCATCGCCAGCAGCAGCGGCATCTGTCCGGAATCGGGCAGGGGCAGGCGGCTGGACGGGCGGGCGGGCTGGGACTGCGGCATCGGGTAAGTCGCGCGGAGCGCCGGAAGGCTGGTTGATCGGAAACGCGCGGAAGAAGGTAGGATACGCATCCTTGCTGTGCTGGGGCGCACGCCACCATGCGCGTCTGACAACAGCATTATCGCTTAAAATTTATTTCATGCAACATTCCCACGCTTTCCCACTGGTCCTGCGCCGCCACTGGCCGCTGGCGGCCCTGAGCGGCGCCATCCTGCTGGTCCTGCTGTGGGGCATGCTTGCGCCGCTGCGGGGCGCCAGCCACGAGCTGCTATTGGAAATCCGGGGATCGGAAACGCCCGCCACGGTGCGCCTGACCCTGGGCGTGCAGGATGTGCTGCTGCTGCGCAACGCGACGCGCGCGCCTCTCGTGTTCGGGCCGGTGCAGCTGGCGCCGGGCGGCGAGTTCAGGCTGCCGGTGGAAGCGGCGGGCGAGCAGGCGATTCCCTGTCCGCTGCTGCCGGGCGGGGTGCTGCGGCTGCGCGTGGTGCCGATGCCGGATCCGGGAATGGAGCGGCTGCGCTGGCGGCTCGGGAATTTCTCGCATGCGATCCGGACGCTGCCGCTGCAGGGGCCGGAGTAGGGTGGGCGGGGTAATTTCGGGCAATGCCCGGAATTACGAACGCCCACGCGGTGATACGAAACGGCTTCGCTTTCGTGCCGGATGATCTTGCTGTCAACCATCACCGCGTGGGCGGAATCCGCCCACCCTACGGGCGCTGCGGTAGCCCAATCGTGCTCCCGTTTCGCCCTCGATTCTGTCATGATGGGCATCATGTCCACGATAACCATGCCCTTGTTCCCGCTCAGTACGGTGTTGTTTCCGGACGGGGTACTGCCGCTGCAGGTGTTCGAGGTCCGCTACCTCGACATGATCAGCCGCTGCCTCACGGACGATACGCCGTTCGGGGTGGTGCTGCTCACGCAGGGACATGAGGTGCGCCAGCCGGATGGCGAGCCGGAGCGCTTCGCCGCAGCCGGCACCATCGCTTCCGTCACCGAAACCACCACCACCTCGCCCGGCCTGCTGCAGGTGCTGTGCCGCGGCGGCTCGCGCTTTTCGGTGGTGACCGCCGAACAGCGCCTGAACGGACTGTGGATGGCCGAGGCCGAACTGGTCGAGGACGACCACGAGGTGCGCGTCCCGTCCGAACTGCAGGGCGCCTCCGACGCCCTGGACCGCGTGCTGTCCTCGCTGCACGACGTACCGCGCCACCGCTGGCCGGTGCAGCCGCCGTTCCGTCTCGACGACTGCGGCTGGGTGGCGAACCGCTGGTGCGAACTGCTGCCCTTGCCCAACCAGCAGAAGCACCATATGCTCATGCTCGACAATCCCGTGATCCGGCTGGAACTGCTGCACGATGTCCTGGACGAACACGGCCTGATCACTTCCTGAGACCTCATCAAGTGCTGGCATGAAATTCTCGGACGACCTCCTGATTGCGTATATCAACGGTGAGCTGGCCGAGCCGGCGCGCGCAGCGGTCGAGCGGGCCATGCGCGCCGATCCGGTGCTGGCCGCGCGCATCGCCCAGCACCGGCGAGAAGGCGCCGGACGCGACAGCCGCTCACACATCTTCAGCGTCTCGGCCAATGGCCACGACGGCGGCAGCCGCCACCGCCAGGCGCCGGTACCCACCGGCAAGGTGGTCCACCTCGACGCCATCCGTCCCGGACGCACGGCCCCGCCGCCACCGCCGCCTGCGAAAGCCGAGGCAGGCTGGACCCCGCGCCACTGGCTGGCGCTGGGCGCCGCCCTGGTGCTTGGCGCCGTCGGCGGCGCGCTCGGCTGGCAGCAGCTGCAGCCCGAGCCGGGCATCGTGATGCTCGAAGCCAGCGATGGTGCCCTGGTGGCGCGCGGGCGCCTGGTGGAGGCCCTCGGTGGCCAGCTGGCCAGTCCCGGTCCATCCGAGACCGGGGTGCGCATCGGCGTCACCTTCGTGTCGAAGGATGGCAGCTATTGCCGCAGCTTCGTGGTCGACACGACGGCCGGCCTGGCCTGCCGCGGCGGCGGGCGCTGGACGGTTCCCGTGCTGGCCCAGCCGCAAGCGGGCACCGCCTGGCTCGACGGCGCCACCCTGCCGCCGTCAGTGCAGGCCGCGATCGACGCCCGCATCGTCGGCACCACCCTCGACCCGGCAGCCGAACGGGCGGCCCAGCAGCGCGGCTGGACACCCTGAATCGCATGATGCCGGGTATTTACACGGGAAAATACCCGGAAAACAGGCCCTTATATACAGGGGGGTGGATTTCAGGTATCGTGTAGCCCGCTAAAGTGCCTCTACGTCCGCCCCTGCCCGTGCCGCTGCCCGGCGCTCTCCGCGGTCCCTGCGGTCCGGTTGCCGGCCCGCCGTCCCATCTGGAAGCTTCCTGTGCAGGCAGATGCGTGCCCGCAGGCGCAGCCGTAGAGCTAACGAAATACTGTCCAACAAGAATATGTCTGATATCCAGAATACTCCCAGCACCGATACCGCCGACCTGGACCTGAATGTACCGGTCGAGCAGGTGAAGGCCGATGAAGCGCCGACCGTGCGCTTTACCGATCTCGGCCTGGCGCCGGAAATCCTGCGCGCGCTGTCCGACCAGGGCTACGAGCATCCGACCCCGATCCAGGCCAAGGCGATCCCGCTGGTGCTGCAGGGCCGCGACGTGATGGGCGCCGCCCAGACCGGCACCGGCAAGACCGCCGGCTTCTCGCTGCCGATCATCCAGCTGCTGCTGGCGCATGCCAACAGCAGCATGTCGCCGGCGCGCCACCCGGTGCGCGCGCTGGTGCTGACCCCGACCCGCGAACTGGCGGTGCAGGTGGCCGACAACGTCAAGGCCTATGCCAAGCACACGCCGCTGCGCTCCACCGTCGTGTTCGGCGGCATGGACATGAAGGGCCAGACCGTGGTCCTGAAGGGCGGCGTCGAGATCGTCATCGCCACCCCGGGCCGCCTGCTCGACCACGTCGAGCAGAAGAACATCAGCCTGTCGCAGGTGCAGATGCTGGTGATGGACGAAGCCGACCGCATGCTCGACATGGGCTTCCTGCCTGACCTGCAGCGCATCATCAACCTGCTGCCAAAACAGCGCCAGAACCTGATGTTCTCGGCCACCTTCTCGCCGGAGATCAAGAAGCTGGCCAACAGCTTCCTGAACCAGCCGGTACTGATCGAAGTGGCGCGCAGCAACGCGACCGCCGAGAAGGTCACGCAGATCGTCTACAAGGTCGACGAGGAGCTCAAGCGCGACGTGGTCGAGCACATTATCCGCGAGCGCAACCTGAAGCAGGTGATCGTGTTCTCGAACACCAAGATCGGCGCCTCGCGCCTGTCGCGCCACCTCGAACAGAAGGGCATCAAGGCATCCGCGATCCACGGCGACAAGACCCAGCAGGAGCGCATGGCCGCCCTCGACGCCTTCAAGGGCGGCGCGGTGGAAGTGCTGGTGGCGACCGACGTGGCCGCGCGCGGCCTCGACATCTCGGACCTGCCCTGCGTGATCAACTACGACCTGCCGTACAACGCCGAAGACTACGTGCACCGCATCGGCCGTACCGGCCGCGCCGGCGCCTCGGGCGATGCGCTGTCGGTGTACTCGGACAAGGACGAGCGCCTGCTGGCCGACATCGAAAAGCTGATCAAGCAGGCCATCCCGCGCGGCGAGCTGGCCGGCTTCGTGGCGCCGTCCGCGCGCGCACGCGAAAGCAGCCGCGACTCCGGCCGCGACGGCGAACGCCGTGGCCGTCGCGAAGAAGGCGGCTCGCGCGGTGGCGAACGCGGCGAGCGCCCGGCCCGCAGCAGCGGCTACAGCCCGACGCCGCGCCGCGAGAAGGTCGATCCGTGGTTCCTCAAGCCCTACGAGCCGTCGAGCGCGGCGCGCAAGGAAACCGTGACGCCGACGCCGGCCCAAGCCAAGCCGGGCAAGCAGAAGCTGGCCTTCCTGCTCGGTGGCGGACCACGGTCGAACTGATTTTTGTAGGGTGGGCGGGTCCCCCGCCCACGCGGTGATTAAGCGGCGCGTCTTGCATGCAATGCCGCATGCACCCGATCCAGTAAATCCTGGTGCTGGTAAGGCTTGGCCAGCACGTCCAGCGACTTGTCGCGCGCCCCGCGCGCCGGCAGTTCGTCCATGTAGCCGGTGGTCACCAGCACCGGCATCCCCGGCCGGCGCGCGTGCACCTGTTCGATCAGCTGCAGCCCGTTCATCCCGCCCGGCATGATCACGTCGGTGAACAGCAGGTCCACCTTTTCCGATTCCAGCAGTTCCAGCGCGCGCTCGCCGCTGGGCGCCGATACCACTTCGTAGTCGGCCGCCGCCAGCATGGCCTCGGCCAGTTCGCGCACGTCTTCGTTGTCTTCCACCACCAGGATGCGGCACTTGCGGCCGGCTTCCTCGGCTTCCGCCGCGATGCCGTCGGCGCCGCCTGCCTCGTCGCGCAGCTGCTGCGCCACCGGGAAGATCATGCGCACCCGCGTGCCGCGCCCCGCTTCGCTCTCGATGTCGAGGCGCCCGTGTGACTGCTGGACGAAGCCGTGCACCATTGCCAGCCCGAGGCCGGTGCCGAGGCCCTTGGTGGTGAAGAAGGGTTCGGTGGCGCGCTTGAGCACGTCGGGCGGCATGCCTTCGCCTTCGTCGTTGACGCAGATGGCGACATACTCGCCCGGCGCCAGCCGGTTGGCGAGGCGCCGCTCCTCGCTCACGACGGCGGTGCCGACGGTGACCGTGCCGCCGTTCGGCATGGCGTCGCGCGCATTGATGACGACGTTGAGCAGCGCCATCTCCAGATAGGTCGGATCGAGCGAGCACGGGGGCAGGCCGGGGCGCAGGTCGAGGCGCAGCTCGAGCTTGTCGCCGAGGGTGCGCACCAGCATGTCGGAAAAATCCACCACCAGTGAATTCAGGCTGACGCGCTTCTGCTCCAGGCGCTGCTTGCGCGCAAAGCTCAGCAGTTGCTGGGTGAGCTTGCCTGCCTGCATGGTCGCGCGCTGGGCGCGGCGGATCGGGTCGGCCGCGGCCGGGAGCTTGCCGGCGGTGAGCAGGGCCAGTTCCAGGTTGCCGTTGATGACCTGCAGCAGGTTGTTGAAATCGTGCGCCATTCCCGCCGACAGCTGGCCGATGGCTTCCATCTTCTGTGCTTGCAGGTTCGACTCGAGCATGCTGCGGCGCTCGGTGATGTCCATCTGCGAAGCGAAGAAATACAGCAGCTTGCCGTCCTGGTCGAAGATCGGGCCGATGAACAGCGCGTTCCAGAAGGGCTCGCCGTTGGCCTTGTAGTTGAGCAGGTCGACCGAAACCGCACGGTGTTCGCGCAAGGCCTTGCGGACCTCGTCCACGGTCGCGCGGTCGGTGTCCGGTCCCTGCAAGAAACGGCAGTTGCGGCCCAGGACATCCTTTTCCTCGTAACCGGTGAGGTCGAGGAAGGCGCCGTTGACGAACACGATGGGGTCGTCTTCCTGGTTGGGGTCGGTGACCAGCATTGGCATGCGCGTCATCTCGACGGCGGCAAAGAAAACGTTGGCGCGGTCGTCCAGGCCACGTTGGCCGATGTAGCCGGCCTGCCAGTGGTTGACACCAGGTCCGCCGGTCGGCGAGACGGTGTTGCCGTCGACTTCGCCCACCGCTTGCACGCCCATGCTCTGGCCGCCGCCCTGTACATCGAGCGGTTTGTCGAGATGTTCGTCTTTTTCCGATCCAGTTGCCATGGTGTCCCGATCATGCGGCCGCAATGGCGGCCGCGTTGGGATTCACTGTATCGGGATGGCGTGCGGGATTCCGTTCGTGAGCGCACACAGGGCTGGCCGCGCTTGACGCGGCTCAGCCCTTTGGTGGATCAGCGTGCGGCCTGGACCTGGACCGGGGCGGGCGCTTCGGCGGCGCCGACGTCAGCAATGGTGATGTCGGTGAGGCCGATGCCGAGCTTGCGCTTGTCGGTGCTGCCGCGGGTGGACGGCGAATCCGGCTGCGGGACGTCGATGACCAGGCTGCGCTGCGTGCCGTCGGTCTCGAAGCGCAGGCTGATTTCCTGCGGCGACGGTCCCAGGCGGAATTCCTTGCTGGCTTCGCCCACGTGCATGGTGAAGGGCAGGGTGGTGTTGATGCCGTAGGCCATCGCCGTCAGCATCACCCGCGCCTGCTTCGGCAGCGGCCGGTTCAGGTGCAGCACCACGCGCTTGGCGTCCGACCAGCGGCCGAAGCCTTCGGCGTCCGACATGCCTTCGGCGTCCCGCAGCAAGCCGCTGCCGTAGGGCTGCGACAGGTGCGCGGTGCCGAGCGGCCGGTCGGTGGCGTTGGGCAGGCGCACCAGCAGGTAGCCCTCGCCCTGCTTGACCGGGCTCAGGCCCGGCGGCAGGGCATGGTTGCCGACGACCAGCAGCCATTTCTTGCGCATGGGGATCTGGTATTCCGGAATCGGCGCATCCGCCGGCAGGTCGAGCATGGCGGTATCCGGCGCGTCGATGTGGAACTGCGCACGCATGACTTCCTGGATGCCGGTGGTGGCCACCGTGATGTCGTTGCGCTCGGCCTTCGGCACATAGTCGCGCGCGAAGCGGGCGCCGTGGTCGGTCGGCCAGCCCGGGCGCAGCTGGGCCAGGAAGCGGTTGGTCTCCTGGGTGCCCAGCACCAGCATCAGCGGCACGGCAAGGAACACGAACAGCGGCGCGGCAAGCCGGTTGCCGGCCGCCCACAAGCCCAGCACCGCCAGGTCGAGGCCGATCACCAGCCAGCCGGTCCATTCATTGAGCTTGATGGACGAGATTTCCGGGCCGTCGACCGGGTTGGTCGAGAAGCCCGGCAGGCGCGACAGGGCGAACAGCAGCACCGCCGCCAGCGGCAGCGCGACCAGCCAGCCCAGCGGCGGCCTGGCCTGGCCGGCCGGGCGCCCAAGCAGCGTGGCGGCGAGGATGATCAGGAGCGGGAAAGCGAAGCTGTAGTAGCGCAGGTGGAGGCGGAAGATCTCGTGCGGGCCCTGGGCCACGATCGAGGCCGTGTAGGCGATGGTCATGCCGGCGGCCGAGCCCAGCATCAGGAAGGCGAACAGCTGCAGGCGCTTGAGCGCCGGGCTGGCTTCGCGCCTGGCCGTGGGGCTGACGATGGCGTGCGCCAGCAGCGCCAGCGGCAGCGCCAGCAGGATGACGAGCGCCATCAGGTGGCCGCGGCCGTTGATGAGGGCGGGCGCGATCAGGTCCAGGCGCGAGCGCGGGGCGCTGCCGGCGGCGGTGGCGTTGTAGAAACTGCCGAACAGGCTCAGTGCCGATTCACCGGCGATCAGGTAGCCGAGGCCGAACTTGATGCCCAGCGCCAATGCCGGAGCGAGCACGGCGCACGCGAGCGCCATGCCGAGCGCCGGACCGGCGGCGCCGTCGCGGCGCGCCATCCAGGCGTTCGCGGCCAGGTAGAGGCTGGCGGCCGGCATCAGGAACAGGGCGTGCACCTTCACCAGGCTCATCAGGCCGAGCACGACGCCGGCGATGAGCGCGCGCAGCAAGGGCGTCCAGGGACGCGGCGACAGCGCGACCCAGGCCAGTACCGCGAAGCCGAAGTAATAGGTGGCTTCCGGCATGAAGTAGGCGGTGTAGATGTTGACCGGCGCCAGCAGGGCCATGGCCGTCACCAGCAGGGCCAGCAGCGGGCGCAGGTAGGCGCGCGCCACCAGGTAGAGGAAGGCGCCGGCGCCGGCGAAGAACACGGCATTGCCGACGCGCACGCAGTCGAGGAACTCGGTGCCGCAGGACAGGGAGCCGCGCGCCAGCCACAGGTAGAGGTAGGACGGCACGATCGCTTCGCTGAGCGGCATCAGGCGCGCCATCTTGCTGTAGTACCACTCGTCGGCAAAGATGGCCGGGTTCAGGCCCAGGTTGCGGTAGAGCAGCCAGGCCAGCACGGCCACCAGGAGGGCGCCCAGCCACAGGCTTTGCCGTTTGCTGTCGGCGCTGTCGGCGCCGCTATGGGCGCTGTGAATGAATGCGTCGGTCTTCATCATCGGGTCGTTATTATTGGAGGGAAGGGGAGCAGCGCCAGGCGTCGAGCGCCTGCTTCATCTGGTCCCAGCTAAAGAACTTGCGTTTTTCGTAGTAGAGCGCGCCCGCGTGCGGACGTTCCCGCAGGCGCTCCACGCTCACCGGCTGCAGCTGCTCGACGCCGCGCAGCAGGTAGTGCATCAGCACGAAAGGGAACAGGCCGATCCAGGTCGTGCGCTGCGACGGATAGGACAGGCAGGCCTTCAGGTGCTGCAGGCGCTCGCGCATGGGGATGCGGATCGCCACCGCCGGGCCGTTTTCCGGCAGCGGCGCCAGCACCCGGAACAGCGGGCCCGGCAGTCCCTTGGCCTGGTACAGCGAAAACTGCCGGGTGCGGCCCAGCAGGCCGCGTTCGCTGGCGATGTTCACGGCCAGCGCGTGCAGGGCGTCATGGTCGTGATGGCCGCCTTCCCAGGCCGTCACGTGCAGCGAGTCGATGAGCGGGTAGCGGTCCAGCCAGCGCATGAGCCACTGCGCCGCCCGGCCGAGGTGCAGGGGCAGGCGCGCGTCGCCGATGCCCAGCTCGGCGCCGGCGAAGAACACGTCGTCCGGCGCCACGCCCAGGCGCGCCAGCACCGCGAGCGACTCCCCGTTGCGCTGGGCGGCGCTGGCGCTGGCGGTCTGGCCGTCGGTCAGGTAGGCGCAGGCCACGCGCAGGCCGCGCCGGCGGCAGTCCAGGATGCGCTGGAACACGCCGAACTCGTCGTCCTGGTGCGCGAACAGGAACAGCGCGGCGTGCGCGGTGTCAGTAGGCATCGAAGTCGAGGAAGGTGAACTGGATGCGCGCCGGGTCGAGCTGGGGCACGCGGCCATTGAAGGCGCGCCAGATCAGGTTCAGCGGCGAGGGACGCAGGCGCTGCGGGATGCTGGCGTAGTTCCAGTAATTGCTGGTCGCGTCCGGCGCCAGGCCGATGAACAGGCGCAGCGGGAAGGCGGATGGGTCGCGGCCGTCCAGCTGGAGGTCGAGGCTTGCCTTGTCCAGTTCGGCATAGGCCGGCACGCCCTTCTCGGCGGCGGCGTGGAACTGCAGCCGGCTGCCGCTATGGCCCCGGTAGACGCGGTTGTGCGGATTGGCGCAGCGCCAGGCCAGGGCTTCCGCGCTCCAGCGGCGCTCGAACGAGAGCGCGCTCGCCGCCGGTTTCGGCGCATGGCGCAGCGCACCCAGGCCGACGCGCGCTTCCAGCGGGCGCACCAGCTGGAAGCCCAGCTTGCGCACGAAGCCGGGGGTGCTGTTGGCGTTGGCCACGCCATAGCAGCCGTCGAAGCCGTTCTCGAGGCCCGCCTCGTAGGTCATCGCCGCCAGCTTGGTGAACAGGCCCTTGCCCTGGTAGTCGGGGTGGGTCGCCGTGTTCAGCGACAGCAGCACCCGCACTTCCTGCCCTTCGATCCAGGCCCGCGCCGGCACGCACACGTAGTGCGCGGCCAGGCGCTCGCCGTCCCAGGCGTCGTAGCCGACGGCGGCGCCATCCGGATTGGCCACGTACAGCCAGTCCAGGTAGGCCGGCGTGAACTTGTCGGTGCCGGGGAAGCAGGCGGCGAACAGGGCGCCGTACTGGGCCAGGGCGGCGGGGTCGTTCCGGACGGGAGCAAAACGCAGGGCTTGCATCACTTGAAGATCCAGTATTTGCTGAGCAGGTAGCCGTTGACCGCCACCAGCGGCAGCGACAGCAGCTTCCCGGCCAGCGGGTTGGCAAAGGCGGCTTCCGCGCCAGCTACGCAGGCAATGGTCAACAGATAATTGACCCCAACCACGCACAGGTAGCGTGCGAAGTTGGCCGGGTTGGCCGCAGCATTGAAGGTAACACGACTGTGGAAGGCGTAGTTGACCAGCAGGCCGGCCGCAAAGCCGGCGCTGGCCGCAGCGGTGGCCTGCACGCCGTACTGCAGCAGCAGCTGCATCAGGCCGATGTCGGTCAGGGCGCAAAGCAGGCCGCCGGTGAGGAAGACGGCGAACTGGCGGCTGAGCAGTTTGGAAGCCAGTGCGGACATGCTCATGCAGCCGGATCCGCCGCAGGCACGGCCGGCTTGCTGCGGAACAGGGTCTTCTTGTGCAGCGGGTAGCGCGGCACCGACGCCACGTCGTGCGCCAGGAAGGCGAGGATCAGCTGCACGCCCATGATCACCGGCAGCGCCGCCAGCATCACGGTGCCGGCCGGCGTTTCCACGCCCGAGCGCGCCGAGGCGATCCAGTGCGACAGGCCGTAGATGGTGCCGAAGGCGGTCAGCAGGATGCCCAGCGGCAGCTCGATCGAGGCCACCGACATGTTGCGCAGGTAGTAGTTGTAGAAGATGCGCTTGCCGAAGTTGCGGATGTGCTTGCTGAGGAATTCGGTGACGATCTTCGAGATCTTCAGGTTGCTGACCTCGTCGCCGTAAACGGCGTCCATTGGTACGTCGGCCACCACCGCGCCCAGGATGTTCAGGCGGAACAGCATGTCCGATTCGAAGAAGTAGCGCTTGCTGATCTTGTCGAAGGGCAGGAAGCGGGCGCAGTCGGCGTGGATCGCGGTGTAGCCGTTGGTCGGGTCGAACAGGTCCCAGTAGCCCGAGGACAGCTTGGTCATCAGGGACAGCACCGCGTTGCCGAACAGGCGCAGCGGCGGCATGCTGCCGATGCGTTCCAGGTTGAAGAAGCGGTTGCCCTTGGTGTAGTCGGCTTCGCCGGCCAGGATCGGTGCCACGAAGTTCGGGATCAGGGCGCCGTCCATCTGGCCGTCGCCGTCGATCTTGACCATCACCTTGGCGCCGTCCGCGATCGCGGCGCGGTAGCCGGTCATCACGGCGCCACCCACGCCCTGGTTCTCGGCATGCTCGAGGACCACGACGCGCGGGTCGCGGCAGTGTTCGCGGACGAAGGCGCCGCTATTGTCCGGGCACTTGTCGTCGACCACATAGATGCGCGTGACTTCCGGGCCGATGCCGGCGATGACGCCCAGGATGTGGCGGGTGACCTTGTAGCTCGGGATCACGACGGCGATCGCGCCGGCCGCCGCCAGGGCAGCAAGGCTCGCGTCGGCGCCGGCGGCGGACAGGTTCATGTGGGTGGTCGAAGGTGCGTTCATGGGGTACTTCCGGTGGATGGCCGGACGCTGACTTCCTGCAGGATGACAGCGCCGGGGGCTTCATGTTCGAGCGTGAGGTCCAGTACGGCGGCTTGCGCGGCCGCGGGCAGAGCGATGACGGGCGCCGCATCGAGCGCGTGCCAGCCGAGGTCGACGCCGCCGGCGGTCACGTGCGTGCGACCACTGCCGCGTAATACCAGGACAGCGGGCCGGATGCCTTGAGGCGCACGCACCCGCAGCTGCGAGCGTGCGCCGTCGGACGGGACTCCCGTAGCTTCGCGGCCGCGCCAGCCGGCGCCCAGCTGCACCGGGCCGCCGGCGACGATGTCGTCCACCAGCCACGTATATTGGCGCACGCCATTGGCGAGGCACACGACCTGGCCGTCGATGTAGCGCCAGCCGCGCGAGCTGCGCGTGAACGCGTTGTCGGGCGCCAGCTGCGCGCCGGGGCCGCACAGGCTCGTCGCCGCATGCGGGTCGCTGTCGTTGACCAGGGTCCGGAAACGCCAGCCGTCCAGATGGAAGCTGTGGACCCGGTCGGGCTCGACCCAGTTGTCGTGGTGGGCCATGCGCTCGGCGAAGATTTCCGGCTCGGGGTAGTAGTGCCGGGGCAGGTGGCGCAGCACCAGTGTCGCCAGCGGGCTGAATTCATTGTATTCGTAGCGTACGGCGTGGGCCATGGCCGCACCCTGGACCAGCAGCACGGCGCCAAGCGCCGCCACGCGCCAGCGGCGCAGCTCGCGCAGCATGGCCAGCAGCGCGAACAGCAGCGGCATCGCAGCCCAGAAGGCGTAGCGCATCGGGCCGGCGGCGGCCGAGTTCCAGTTGATCACCGCGAGCGCCGGCAGCACCAGCGCCAGCGTCAAGGCAAAGCACAGCAGCAGCAGGCGCAGCGCGGCGCCGCGCGCCAGCAGCAGGCCGAGCAGCACGCCGGGAATCGCGAGGATCATGCCCTGGTTCAGGTCGAAGAAGAAGGAGACCAGGCGCGTGGTACTGATCAGGGAGGCGCGCGAGAAGCGGCTGGCGATCAGGTTCGGCACCCCGTATTCGATCAGGTTGAACAGCACCGGCACCGCCGCCACCGCCAGGCCGAGGCCGAGGGCGCTCACGAGGCGCGCCAGCGATACGGATGGAATCGGCTGCATCCGTCCGACAGCGGCGCGAATGAAGGGCGCGAACAGGAAGAAGAACACGATGGTCGGGTTCTGCTGGGCCGCCAGGCCCGCCAGCACGCTGCCCGCCACCGGCATGCCGGCCGTGAACAGCAGCAGCCCGGCAAGCAGGCTTGCTGCGCCGACGGTTTCCGGGCTGGACCAGTTCCAGTACAGGAGGCCGCCGCACAGCATGAAGAGCGCCAGGGCAAGGGCCGCGCGCCCGCTCGCGCCGAAGAAGCGGTGCAGGGCCAGTCCCAGAATGAACACGAAGACCAGGTTGACTACCTGGAAGGCCTTGAACGGCTCCTGTCCCAGCGCTTCGAGCAGGCGCAGGGGCAGGGCGGCCATCATCGGATAGCCGAAGAAGTGGACGCTGTAGACATGGCCGCTGCTGCCGCGCTGGAAGGCCGGGTAGACGTCCTGCACGCCGCGCCGCATTTCGTCCTGCAGCATCGCGAACAGTGGCGTGAAGCGCTCCGGCGCCAGCGCCTTGGTGCGCTCGAAGTCCTCGATGCGCAGGTCGGGCGTGCCGTGCGTGGCGATCCCCACGGTGTTCACCGAGTACTCGAGGATGTCGCCGCTGAGCGAGACCGGGCGCGCCGCGAACAGGGCCGCGAGAAGCAGCGCCAGCAGCAGCGCGAAGCGCCACAGCGGGCTTGCGCTACGCGCGGGGTCAGGCCGCTTTCGCATCGCCTTCGGGCTCATCGTCGATGGTCGTTTCCGGCGCGCTCGGAGGCAGCGTGCGGTACCAGCGCTGGCGGACCAGGCCGGCCAGCACCTGGCGCGCGCTCTGGTTCCAGGTCAGCCAGGGCATGCCTGTTGATTCCGGGATGCTGCCCTCGCGCCGGCGCTCCAGCCAGGCTTCGATCGCCTGCGCCAGGTCGTCCGGCGCCAGGCCGTCGAAATACCAGGCGTGCTCGCCCGCCACTTCGCGGAACACCGGCAGGCTGCGCGCGATGATCGGGATGCCGTACTGGGCCGCCTCGATCAGCGGCAGGCCGAAGCCTTCGCCTTCCGAGGGAGACAGCAGGGCGGCCGAGGCACCGTAGAGCTTCAGCAGCATCTCGTCCGAGATGCCGGCCATCCAGAACAGCCGTTTGGCTTTTTCCGGGTGGTTGTTCATGCGCTCGGCCACGGCTTCCATCATCCAGCCCTGCTTGCCGACCACGACCAGGTTGACGTCGACGCCGCGTTCCCACAGCAGGTCAAAGGCGGCCAGGGTCTGGGCATGGCCCTTGCGCGGCTCCACCGTGCCGACCATCAGGAAGCTGGGGCGCTGGCCGAGGGCGTCGAGCACCTGGCTGGCGTTCGGCGGCAGGCCGGTGCTGGGCGCGCTGGCGTTGATGTCGGCGCCCAGGTGGAACCAGCCCAGCTGCAGCGGCATGGTGCGGCGCAGGCCCTGGGCTTGCGTCCAGGCCGCGTACTCGTCGGCCACGGCGCGCGAGATGCACAGCACACCGTCGGAGACGCGGTGCACGGTGCGCAGGAAGTCGGCGAAGCCGTCCTCGGTCCCGAACGGGAACACGTCCGGGCGCAGCACCGGCAGCAGGTCGTAGACCACGAAGTAGATCTCGACGCCGCGGTCGCGCATGGACTGCAGCAGCTGCTCGTTCTGGGCCACGCCGCTGATGTACAGGTCCAGGCCCAGGAACACGTCGCCCGGGCGCAGCTCGACCGGCGCGTCCTCGACCGACAGGCCGGTCTCGCCGACCAGGTTCAGCGCCCAGTTGCGCGCGTAGTGGTAGGGGCGGTTGCCGCCGGTGCCGAACACCGGCTCGATGCGGAAGCCCGGCGGCGGGCTGGCGATCAGCGCCAGCAGGATGCTGCGCACCACGCGCTGGATGCCGGTCTTGAGGTCGTGCTGGACCAGGGCCGAGACGTCCACCAGCAGCTGGCGCGGGCCGCTCGCCGCGCGGTTGGCGGCGATCGCGCCGGCCAGCGCCGGGAGCGACTCCATCGGACAGGCGCGCGCCGCGGCCTCGATCAGCTGGCGGTAGCCGGCGCGGGCGCCGCGGGTGGCGAAGTGTTCGATCGCTTCCATGCACATGCGGCCGGCGTGGCCGGGTGCATGCTGGCTTTCCATGTAGGCCAGGGCGCGCTGCGACAGCCGGGCGCGCAGCGCGCTGTCGGCGCGCAGGCGGCCCAGCGCCTCGGCCAGTTCTTCGCAGGCGAAGCCGTCGCGCAGCTTGAGCAGGAGACTGTCGTCGATCGAGGCGGTCGAGCCATGCGCGTTGACGATGGTCGGCACGCCGTACAGCAGGCAGTCCAGCACCGCGGCCGAGGTCTCGCCGCGCGAGGAACCGCGCAGCTGCACCGCGCAGTCGCCGCCGGCCAGGTAGTCGGCATAGGTGGCCGGGTCGACGAAGCCGGTGATCCGGATCCGGTCCGCGCACCTGGCGGCGCGGATCTTCTTGCTCAGGTTGGCGCCATACTTGCCGGCGTCGTTCTCGCCGACAAAGACCAGCGAGCAGTGCGGATCGGCCGCCAGCGGCGAGGCGAGGAAGGCGTCCAGCAGTTCTTCGTTGAGCTTGGTCTTGCCGAGCAGGCCGAAGCTGCACACCACGTAGTCGTCGGCCTTGAGGCCCAGGCGCGCACGGGCCGCGGCGCGCGCCTCGGGCGACGCGGCGCCTTCGGGTTTGCCGCGCAACAGGGGAATGCTGCGCCAGTCGTCGGCGGCGCCTTCGCCATACCATTCGGCCGCCAGCCCTTTCGGGAATTCGGAGTGGACGATGATGCCGGTGGCGTTGTCCAGCACGCCCTTGTTGAGCGGGTACTGCCACACGGTCGGATGGCGCCCGAGCTTGAGGTGGCCGGCCAGGCCGGTGTAGCCGTGCGACTCGTACAAGGCCTTGGTGAAGCCCAGCGGCAGGTAGTCGATGTTCTCGAGGTGCTCGATCACGTTCGACAGGTAGAAGTCGTGCAGCACCACCACGCCCGGCACGTCGCGGATCAGCTCGAACATGTGGCGGTGCGCCGGCGAATTGCCGAAGTGGTAGAGCACGCGGTCGTAGGACGCGGCATGCTCGCGCAGCCAGGCCGCGCTGCGCTGCGTGAAGCGCTCGACGCGCGCGTCGCTCACGCGGTCCTGCTCGACGATCAGCTCGATCTCATAGTACCTGGCCAGTTCCGGCACCAGCTCGGCGCTGTAGTCAGCGATGCCGGATTTTTCCGGCGGCAGCGGCGACACGTAGGCCAGGCGCGGCTTGTTGCCGGGCGCTCCAGCAAGCGGCGCCGAAACGTCGCGCACGCGCTGCCACAATGCCTCGGCCGTGCCGTCCAGCGCCACGCTGGCGAAGCTGTCCGCGGCCGGCGTGCTGCCTGCCGTGACGACGACGTCGGGCACGAGGCTGGCCAGCGCCTGGTCGCGCAGCAGCGCCGCCAGGCGCGGCTCGGCGGGCAGGGTGAAGGGACGCACGCGGCGGCGCGGCACCAGGCCGTCGAAGGCCAGGCGCAGGGCGTCGAAGGCGCCTTCGGGCGCGGACGGGGCCGCGACCCACAGTTCGTGGTCCCTGGCGTGCCCTGCCAGCTCGCGCGCCAGCGCAAGCAGCGCGGGTTCCGGCTGCGGGTGGTCGAGGAAGTCGATGACGATACGCATTTATTGTCCTGCCTGCTGTTTGGCCTTGGCGTGCTGCAGGTCGGCCAGCACCTTGCGGACCGAGACCGGCAGGCCCTTGAGTTCTTCCGGGACCTCGATGCCGGCCGGCGCCTGCTGGGGCGGATCGAGCTTGACGGCGGCGATCGAGGCCGAGACGCGCTCGCCGATCACCGGGTGGCGCCGCAGCACCGGGATCACAAGGCGGCGCAGGCGTTCGTTGGCGGTCAGGCGGTTGACCACGCGGCGCGCCAGCTTCGGCTGGCGCAGCGAGTGCACCAGCAGGCCGAGGGCGCGCACCGGCCTGGTGAGCTTCCACGAGGTGCTCGACAGCGTGGCCCGCAGGCGCTCGTCGAGGCTGTGCGCCCATTGCGACATCTGGCGGTTGGCGTCGTGGGCCTCGACCAGCTTGTCCTGCAGCAGGGCCTTGGCTTCTTCCGCCTGTTCGACCTGCAGCCGGGTGACGCGCAACTGTTCCTCCAGCTCGAGCGCCTGCGCCATGCTGGCGTGCAGCTGCTCGTTGCGTGCCTTCAGCTCGGCGGCGCGGTCGTTCAGCTGGGTCTCCAGTTCGCGCTGCCAGGCCGACAGCTTCTTCGCGTCTTCCTGGGTGGCGCGCAGCTGCTTGTCGAGCGCCTTGCCGTTCTTCCAGGCCTTGTCCAGGTGGTGCGAGATGAATTCGTCGAACACATTCGGCTGGATGCCGAAGTGCTGCAGCAGTTCCGGGTGCTCGTCCGCCACGTAGTAGCGGTTCAGGCCATCGAACCACACGAAGCGGTAGCCCTGGCTGGTGACGAGGGCGTCCCAGGCCGCGTGGTTGGTCTCGCGGCTGTTCGGCAGCGTCGCTTCGATGACCAGCACCCACGGGCGCCAGCGTGCGAAGTCCATGCCCTTGATGACTTCGCCCTCGAAGCCTTCGACGTCGATCTTCAGGAAGTGGATGTCACTCCGCACGTACTCTTCGCACACCGAAGCCAGGGTGCGCACCGGCACCGTCATCTCGACCACTTCATGGCCTTCGGCGCGATGCAGCTCGGCCACCGATGCTTCCGGCGACGCCCAGCCGCGCACCTGCGGGGTGTCGTACAGGGTCAGTTCGCCGTTGGCAGCGCCTGCCGCAATCGCCAGGTTGACGTCGCGCGGGCGCTGCTCGAGGAAGGCCTGGTGGAAGGAGGGCAGCGGCTCGATGCTGATCCCGCGCCAGCCGGCGTCGTAGAAGGCCTTGGTGACCGAATGCTCTTCCGGGTCGTTGGCGCCGACGTCGATGTAGAAGCCGTTCTGCACGTGTCCGAGCGCGCGCCACAGCAGCACGTCTTCGGAATTCTGCGAGTAGGAGATAAGTGTCATGTGCGTTGGATGTCGATGGCCGGGTCGAGCCAGGCCGAGCCCTCGAAATGGGGGCGGCGCATGTTCATCACGGTGAACACCAGCGCCAGGTCGCGCCATTCGTAGTTGTTCACCAGGTGGGTCTCGGTGCTGACGATCGCGGTCGCGACCGAATAGGTGCCGGGGCCGAGGTTCATCGGGAAGGCGAAGCGGTACACCACTTCCTCGCCAGCCGCGACGTTCTCGAGCGGCAGCTGCTTCAGGTGGGTATTGGTGCCGTACATCGGCTGGCCGAGGCGGTCCTTGATCATGTAGCCCAGCACCATGCGCGGGATCGGCGCATTGACCTTGACCCGCACCTCGAGCGTGACGGCGGCGCCCACGTCGACCACTTCGGCGCGCTGCCCGGTCTCGTCCAGCAGGGCGATATCGCTGACGCTCGCTTCGCCGGTGCCGGAGATGGTCTGCACCTTGCCGCCTTCGGTTTCCTGCAGGCGCACGGTGTCACGCCCCTGAGCGTTCTCGCGCTCCGCGATCATGGCGTTGTAGTAGTCCATGATCTCTTCCGGCCGGCCTTCCTTGGCCAGGCGCCCGCCGTCGAGCAGGATGGCGCGGTCGCACACCGACTGGATCGCCTGCTTGTCGTGCGAGACCAGCAGCAGGGTGGTGCCCTCCTTGCGGAACTGGCGGATGCGGTCGAAGGACTTGTGCTGGAAGTAGGCGTCGCCCACCGACAGGGCCTCGTCGACGATCAGGATGTCCGGGCGGCGCGCCGTGGCCACCGAGAAGGCCACGCGCACCTGCATGCCGCTCGAGTACACGCGCACCGGCTGGTCCATGTACTCGCCGATGCCGGCGAATTCCTCGATCTGCGGCATCAGCTGCGTGATCTCGTCCACCGTCATTCCCAGCAGCTGGCCGGCCGTGTAGACGTTCTGGCGCCCGGTGAAGTCGGGATGGAAGCCCATGCCCAGTTCGAGCAGCGCGGCCACGCGCCCCTCCATCCAGACGCTGCCGGTGGTGGGCTGCGTGGTGCCGGTGATGAGTTTCAGCAGCGTGCTCTTGCCCGCGCCGTTGATGCCGATCAGGCCCACGGCTTCGCCCGGCGAGACCTGGAAGTTGATGTCAGTGAGCACCCACTTGAGCTTGTGGCGCTGCCCGCGGAAGGGCAGCAGCCATTCGCCCAGGCGCGACCAGCGCGTCGGATACTGTTTATAGGCCTTGCCCAGGTTCGATACGACGATGGTGCCCATCAGAGTTCATCCACCATTTCGCCGGAGCGCTTGCGGAACAGGCGCAGGCCCAGGATGCACAGCAGCAGGGCCAGCAAGCTCGCCGGAACCAGCGCGTGCCAGTCGGGCAGGCGGCCTTCGACCAGGATCGCCTGGTGCGCCTGCACGATCGGCGCCATCGGGTTGTAGAGCAGTACCGGGCGTACTTCTTCCGGCAGGATCGAAGCCGGGTAGACGATGGGCGTGAGCCAGAACCAGAACTGCATCGCGATCGTCACGAACTGGCCAACGTCGCGGAAGAACACGTTCAAGATGCCGGTCACCATGCCGAGCCCGATGGCCAGCAGGATCTGCAACAGCAGCACCGGGATGATGGCGAAGAAGACGGCGCCCGGGAAGTGTCCGGAAACGATGAGGTACACCACAAACAGGCCGAAGATGACGCCGAAGTTCACCAGCGCATTGAGCACCACGATGACCGGCAGGCAGATGCGCGGGAAACTGATCTTCTTCAGCAGATTCGCCTGCTCGAGGAACATGTTCTGCCCGCGGGCGACGATCTCGGCGAACAGGCCCCAGGTCAGGATGCCGGCGCACAGGTAGATGGAATAGGCGGCGCTCGAATCGTTGCCGGGCAGCTTGGCACGCATGACCTCGGAAAAGATCACGGTGTACACGAGGATCATGGCGAGCGGGCTGAGCACCGACCAGACGGCGCCCAGCATCGCGTTCACGTATTTCGACTGGAATTCGCGCTTGACGCTGCCCAGCACGAAACCGCGATAGGCCCACAGGCCGCGCAGCATCAGTGGCGAGATCATGGGGCGGCCCGCTCTGGCAGCGCCCCGGTCGGGTACGTCAGGATTGTCAACATTTGGAATGGCTGAGCCGGATGAGCGCAAAATTATACTTCATCCAACAGCCGATCCCTTGTTACAGGTGTAACATCTTGTCTGAAGTCAAGAAAGATTTGTAATGGATTGTCGTGGGCGCAGTGGCAGATTCAGCTGCCCAGATTGGTAAAGATCCCGACCGCCAGCTCTGCCCAGCAATACACGAAGCCCAGGCCGATGACGCCGGCGGCGATCAGGCGACTTTTGGTGGTGCGCAGCTTGCGCAGGGCGAAGGTGAGGACCAGGCCGGTAAAGGCGAGCAGGATGCCGGCGATGACGAAATCGGAGCCGGTCCACACGACCTCGGTGGTGAACTGCATGGCGACCAGCGGAATGAGCAGGATGGCCGCTGTGACCAGGGCGACGGTCAGCAGGCTTTTGGCGAGGCTGGGTTTGAGGTGGAGCTCATTGCCGGTCATGGTGCTCATTGTCATCTCCTTGGGACAGGGGAGCGGCGAGTGGCCATCATGACATTAATGTAGCATGCCGCACGTAGGGTGGGCGGATTCCCGCCCACGCGGTGATCGTTATCAGCCGGTGACCAGGCGCGTTGAACTTGCCGCTAGCTGAACGGGTGGGCGGGAACACCCGCCCACCCTACGAACCCTGCACCAGCTTCTGCAAGGCATCCGGCTTCACGATGATCAGGCGATGCGCATCCTTCTGCACGATCCCCTGCTGCGCCAGCGCCGTCAGCGCCCGCGTCACGGTTTCGCGGCTGGTGTTGATCATGTTGGCGATGTCCTGGTGGGTCGGGAGGTTTTCCACCACCGCCGGGGCGCCCGGCTCGGGCTGCTTGTTCTTCTGCATCAGCACCAGGTAGGTGTAGATACGCTTGGCGGTATTGTTGATACTCAGCAGCGAGCGGAATTCCGAATCGCGCTGGATCTTTTGCGCCAGGTGTTTCAGCATGTGGGTCGCCACCGAGGGCGAGTGCGCGAACAGGTGCATGGCGGTGGCCGCCGGCAGGAAGGCGACCAGGGCGTCCGACATCGCCACCACCGAAGCCGAGCGGGTCGAATTGTTGATCAGGGCGATCTCGCCGAAGAAGTCACCCGGCGCCAGCATGCGCAGGCCGATGGCGCGGCCGTCTTCGGTGACGTCGATCACCTGCAACTGGCCCGACAGCAGGAACATCAGGCCGTCGCCATGGCCGCCTTTCTGCAGCACGATGTCGCGCTTGCTGTACTGGCGATAGCGCAAGTCCTGCTTGACCCGGATGATCTCCTCGTCCGACAGCTCGGCCAGCAGCGGGATCTTGCGCAGGTGAACCTGCACCTGGCGCTCTTCCGGCGCGGCTGCATCGTTGTCGGCGGGAGCCCGGCGGGCCGGGGCGGTCTTGGCGGTGGCGGTCATGGTGTGTGCTGAAATGGCGTGCCTCAGAAAAAACTGACGTAGACTTGGGCGCCGACCGCCGCGAAGGCGATGCCGGCCGCGTTGGCGCCGATATCGCGCCAGCAGAAGCTGCGGTCCGGCACCAGCGCCTGCAGGCACTCGATCAGCCAGCCCGCAACGAGCAGCCCCAGCAGCCAGAATAGCGCCTCGAGCGGGCTCCTGGCCACGCGCAGTGCGAGCACGGACAGCACGGCGAAGCTGGCAAAGTGAAGGAACTTATCGTTCGGCAGCGGCGGCAGCCAGCGGTTCGGAACCAGGCATCCCACGCAAACAGCGAGCGCGGCCATGCCCAACAACACCATGTCTCCCACCACGATCAAACGGCCCTTCCTGAATTTCCGACAGCCGTGATTGTATACGGTCGAGCCTGCTTAAGGTGGTTTTGGGGCCGCCGCAAGCCGCGCCTGGCGCGTGCCTGCAACGAAGCATGGTCAGCCTGTCAACGCGGCGGGGCGGTGTCAGGCCGCGGCGGCGAACGACGCATGGGTCGGGAAACGGGCGCGCATCCAGTCCATGCCCAGGCCGAGGGCGGCGACGACGTCCGCCGGCAGCGTCTCCAGGATGGCCGGATCGTCGCTCGGCGTATCGGCCAGCAGGCTGGCCAGGTGCACCACGCCCGCCAGCTTGCAGAAGGGCGGGGCGGCCATCGGGTCGGACGAGCGCTCGACAGCCTCGGCGATACGCGCCGGGAAGTTCCAGCGGCGG
This sequence comes from Massilia sp. IC2-476, assembly GCF_020707295.1. Classification (NCBI taxonomy): domain Bacteria; kingdom Pseudomonadati; phylum Pseudomonadota; class Betaproteobacteria; order Burkholderiales; family Oxalobacteraceae; genus Massilia; species Massilia sp. IC2-476. Next base: position 954,085 of record NZ_JAJFER010000001.1, on the reverse strand, counting down.
CACAGCTCGGCCGTGATCTGGCCTTCCGACAGGCCCAGCAGGCGCTGCTCGCGCTCCCAGCGCGCGCCCGGCAGGTGCGGCAGCTGTTCGATTTCGGCAAAGGCGCCGGGGGCCACCTGGTAGATCAGCAGTTCGCCCAGGCGCAGCACCATGCCCGACAGCCAAGCGTCGGATGGATCGGCGCCGGCGCCGTTGGCCAGCCATTTGGCGTAGCCGGCGCAGGCCATGCTGCTTTGCCAGAACTCGTCGGTATCCAGGCCGGGCAGGGCGGGGAAGGACTCGGCGAAGCAGGCAGCCAGCGCCAGCGTGCGGATGTGCGACATGCCGGCCAGCGCGATCGCGTCGTCGAGCGAGCTGACGTTGCGGCTGGAGCCGAAGCGGGCGCTGTTTGCCAGGCGCATCAGCTTGGCGGTCAGCGCCGGATCGCGCGCGATGATGGCGGCAACGCTCTTGGCCGAGGCGTCCTCGTTGTCGAGGGTGGCGATCAGCGCATGCGCCACGTCGGAAATGGTGGGCAGGCGAACGTCGCTAAAGAAATTGGCAATGCTGATCATGGTGTCTTCCAGGTTGTGCGCCCGGTTGGGCGTGTTATTGCTTGCCAACCCAGTGTAATGCCCAAAATCAACAAATTACGGAATTGATTGCGGATTTAACGATTCGTGTTGTGTGTCTGCGAATCAGGGCAGTTGCCACTGCCAGCTCAGCTGCAACTGCTTGTTGTTGTATTGGAAAATCGAAATGTTCTCGCGGTTGCGCACCACGCGCGCTTCCAGCACCAGCGCATGCTGCCGGTTGATCGCGTAGCTCACGCTGCCGCGCAGCACCTGCGTGGTCTGGTCGCGCACCACCTCGATCACGTCCGGCGAATAGACGCGGCTGCTGTCCCACGTCTGGCGCGAGTAGCCCAGTTCGGTGTTGATGCCGTGCCCCATGTGGCGCCGCACCAGCAGGTTCAGGTACGTACCCTTGCGGTCGCCCCCAGGGCGCTGGGCCAGCGCGTGGTCGTTCTGCACGCCGAATGCGGCATTCACCGTGTGGTCGCCGCGGCGCCACGACAGGTGGCCGCGCAGCTCCTGCGTGGTCGAGTCGAAATTGGTCAGCGAGGGGAAGGTATTGTAGGTGATCGCCCCCACCACGTTTAACTGCATGCCGGTCGGCAGCCGCAGCGGCGGCACCACGCGCGCCTGCAACTGCCCCTGGCGCTGGTAGAGCTGGCCGCCCAGGGTGACCAGGCCGAGCGTGCCGGTGGCGCGCACGCGCCAGCGTCCCCAGCGATAAGGCGCTTCCAGGCCGGCGAACAGCGAGCTGGTGTTGTACTGGTGCAGGCTGTCGTTGTGGCGCAGCTGGTACTGGGCGAAGCCGAGCAGGCCGTTGGGCGTGACTTCGCGCATGGTTTCGCCCGACAGCTGGGTGTACTGGTCGCTGCGCGGCAGGAAGTCGCCCGACAGTTCGTATTCCACCTGGCCGTCCGGCGCATCGACCACGTAGCGGTTGGTGCGCGCGCCCTGGTTGACGTTCTGGTCGTAGCCGCGGCTGGCCATCACCACCGTGCTCGAGAAGCGGTCCCAGCGCGAGCAACCCTGTTCGCGCGTCTGCGCGATCAGTTCCAGCAGGGCGGGCGAGGGGTTGAAGCGCATCTCGATGACCGCGAACAGGCGCTCGGCTTCATCCGAGTTACCGAGCGCGCAGTGGGTGAGCGCCAGCTCGAGCCAGGCGCCGGCGTGGTTTGGCGACTGCTCGATCGCACGGCGCAGTTCGGCCGTGGCGTCGGTGCGCCGGCCTTCGGCGATCGACTGCAAGGCCTGCAGGTACAGCTCCTCGCTCGAAGTGGGTGCGGCCTGCTGCGGGTCGTCGGCGGCGTGCACGGCCGTCGCGAACAGCAGGATGGAAAGCGCGCACCAGGCGCGCAGCGATGCGAAACTCATGAACTACCTTTGACTGCGGCCATTGCCGCCACTTCTGTCATGTCGGGCGCCGCGCTGCGCGAGCGCGGGATGTCGCTTGGGGTGAACAGCGCGGTGGCCTTGCCCTTGCCGCGCAGGCGCCGTTCGCCGAGCGCGATGAAGCCGTGGCGCAGCGCGCGCTCGACGGTGCCGGCGCCGACGATCACGTCGTAGGGGAAGTCGCGCGCCGCCTGTTCCAGGCGCGAGGCCGTGTTCACGCTGTCGCCGACCGCCGTATAAATGCTGCGGAACGAGGTGCCGAAGTCGCCCGCGACCGCCGGTCCGCTCTCGATCCCGATGCGCACCCGCAGGGGCGGATGGCCCTGCGCTTCGCGTACCAGCGACAGCGCCTCGACCCGTTCGACGATGGTGCGCGCCGCATCCAGCGCGCGGTCGGCGTGCTGCTCGATCGGCAGCGGCGCGCCCCAGAAGGCGACCAGGCCATCGCCGGTGTATTTATCCAGGGTGCCGCCGCCCGCGATCACGGGACCGGTCAGGCAGTCGAGGAATTCGCGCGTCAGGCGCGCCGATTCTTCCATCGACAGCGATTCGACCTGGGTGGTATAGCCCTCCATGTCGGCGATCAGGGTGGTGACGTCCAGCTGGCGCGGCGCCAGCGGGTCTTCCAGGTCGCTGCGCAGCAGCTCGCGCACCACCGAGGGCGCCACGTACTGCTGCAGGGTGCCGAGCAGGCGGCGCGAGCGGCGCTGCGCCAGCTGCCACTGGTAGGGCACGGCGACCGCCAGCAGGAACAGGTTGCTCAGCAAGGGAGCGGTGGTCGAGAACAGCGGATCGTGCGGTGCGATCTCATAGGCGGCGCGCAGCCACAGCGCCGACACCAGGCCGAGCAGCGCGACGCTGGCCCAGGCCGGCAGGCGCGGGAAGGCAAGGGTGGCCAGCAGCGCCGACAGCAGGGCGAAGGCGCAGGCGATCAGGCGTCCCGGCCAGGGTGCCGGGGTGCTGCCGGCCTGGCGGTCGAGCAGGGCGGACAGGATCTCCGCCTGCACGCCCAGTCCCGGGCGCTTGGCGGCGTGCGGGGTGGTGACGCGGTCGCCCAGGCCTAGCGAGGACGATCCGACCAGCACCAGCCGACCCCTGGCGCTCGCCGGATCGATGCTTTCGTTCAGGATGTCGGTGGCGCTGGCGATGGTGAAGGCTTCCCAGTCGCGCTTGAAGGGAATGCGCATGTGGGCGGCGTCCGGCAGGGCCGGCGCCCTGGCGCCGCTGCAGCAGTCGAGCAGGGCCAGGCCCAGGGCCGGATAGTCGCGTCCGCCGAAGCGGGTCAGCAGCGGCACGTGGCGCAGCACGCCGTCGCGGTCGGGCACGAAGCCGATGTTGCCGACGTGGCGCGCCCCGGCAAAGCCCGCGTGGTTGGCGATGTAGCCATCGGCCGTCCGTGCCTGCGGCGCCGGCTGGGGCAGGGCGCCCGCCGGCACGCCCTGGCGCAGCGGTTCGGGACGGCGCTGCTCGTAGTCGAAGTCGAAAGCCTGGCCCAGCACCAGCGGCCCGTGGGTGGACAGCGCCGCCAGCCGCATGTCGCCCTCGGGGTCGCCGGCCTTTTCGCGCACGATATCGAGCGCCACCCCGCGCGCCTCGTAGCGGCTGAGCAAAATCTCCACCAGGTCGGCAATGCGCGAGCTGGACCATGGCCAGGCGCCTTCCGCCGCCAGGCTGGCCTCGTCGATATCGACCACCAGGATGCGCGGCTCAACGTCGGTCGTGGCGCGCCAGCGGATGAACTGGTCGCGCAGGGTCTCGCTTCCGAAAGAGATGTTGTCCAGATGCGACAGGCCGAAGGAGGGGCCCCATTGCACCAGCACGGTCAGCAACACGGCCACGACGCCGATCAGCGCGCGTGCGAAGACCGCCTGCTGGCGTGGCGCCAGCCGGTGCTTGCTCTGGGAAGAAGGGGAATCGGTCACGCCGTCAGGACCAGTGTAGGAGCGAGAAATTTATGACGAGAAACTAGAAGTATAAGGCCAAAGCGTTGCTCCGAGGGCAATTGCTACAAATTGTAAGCACATCGGGTAACACATGAGTTTGCTCTAAAATGTGACGGCCATCACGGAAGAGGCTGGCGCGGCCCGGATAATAGCGCGAAAAGGGGAAAAAGTATGTTGCGTCCATTACTCATCATCAGCTCGTTGGCATTCGCTGCCGCGGCGCACGCGGCCGAGGCCGGCAAGGTCATCTTTGCCGCCGGCCAGGCCCAGGTTGCCGACAAGGCCGGCGCGGAAGGCACGTCCGTCCAGGAAGGCGAGCTTCTGATGACGGGCAAGGACGGCTTCCTCTATGTGAAAACGGTCGACAATGGCCTGTTCATCCTGCGTCCGAACACCAAGGCGCGCATCGTCGCCTACCACATCGACCAGAAGAACCCCGCCAACAACCGCATCAAGCTCGAACTGATCAGCGGCGTGGCCCGCAGCAAGTCGGGCGATGCGGTCAAGCAGGCGCGCCAGAACTTCCGCTTCAACACCCCGGTGGCGGCGATCGGCGTGCGCGGCACCGACTTTACTGTGTATACGGACCAGGAAACCTCGCGCGTCACGGTGCTGACCGGCGGCGTGGTGGTCAGCGGCTTTGCCGGCGGCTGCAACCCGGATGGCGTCGGCCCCTGCGAGGGCGCCGCCAGCCGCGAACTGTTCGCAGGCCAGCGCGGCCAGCTGCTGCAGGTCAAGCGTGGCGACACCGCGCCGCAACTGCTGCAGTCCAGCAGCACCGGCCCGGACCAGGTCTCGCCGCCGCGTGCGGATGAACCGGTGGCGAAATCCGGCAGTACCGGAGGCAGTAGTGCTTCCGGGCCGGTCCTGGATGCGCGCAAGAGCAATGACTTCGACAAGCTTGTGAAGGGGCCTTCGCAGCCGACACAGCCGCCGCCGTCCAAGGATCCGGTCATTACGCCGCCGCTCGACCCGGTCGTGGTCGGGCCGGAGCCGGACCCGATCAAGCCGCCTCCGGTAGTGGTCGAGCCTCCCCCTCCGCCGAAGCAGCTCGTGTGGGGCCGCTGGCAATCGTTCGCCGGAGCGGAAATCACGCTTGATCTGGAAAAGCAGCTGAACTCTGAGAACAAAAAGGTTGCCCTGCGCCGCAATTACGCGCTGTTCCAGACCCCTGGCGCCGAGTACGTCGTTCCCGAGCGCGGCAGTGTTGGTTTCAACCTGCAAGCCAGCGAAGCCTATGTATACACGGCCGATGGGGCGCTGCCCAGCGAAGCCAAGATCAGCAACGGCAAGCTGAATGTGGATTTTGGGGCGCGTACGTTTACCACGGGATTCGACCTGACTACCGCTTCAGGCGAGTTGTTCAAAATGAACTCCGAAGGTGCCGTGGGTTATAACGGAAGGCTGACCGGTAACGAACTCTGGAAGGCACCTACCAATATGAACGTCGAGGGCCAGCTGAGTAATGAAAACGGTGGGGCCGCTGCATATATATTTGATCGCCGCCTCGACGACCAGCGCATAATCAATGGCGCGACTTACTGGGGCGCCCAGAAGTAAAAAAGGGAATTTCGATAAACCGCCACTTTGTGGCGGTTTTTTTTCGCCCATCACACGTGTTATGCGCGCCGCATGGCTGTTCGTGCCCGCTTGATGCCTTCTCTACTATGGCAGAGATTTCCCCTATGACAGTGGCTACGAAGTCATTGCGTCACGGGAAACTTTCTCTGATAATGATCCGCCGTTAAAACGGAGTGGAAAAAAAACCGCAATTTCGCCACAGATTGTACGTTCATGTGACGGCCGTCACATAGCTGCGTCCTTGACCTCTGTCATCATCCGGGTCGTTGGGCTGCAGTCACACGAGTGAAGAAGCTGCAGGTTGAACTTTTCTGATCATTGATCTAAATCTAGGAGTAATACATGGCTTTCCAAAATGCCGAAGCAATCCAGAAGCTGTACGTGGCATTCTTCAACCGCCCAGCCGACTACTACGGCCTGCAGTACTGGGATGGCGTCATCGCCAAATCGGGCAACGCCACTGCTGTCCTCTCGCAACTGGCAGCTAGCTTCGCCCAGTCGAAAGAATACACCGACACCTACGCTGGCCAGAACACCCGCCAAGTCATCAACAACATCTACAAGAACCTGTTCGGCCGCTCGGCTGAAGAAGCTGGTCTCGAGTACTGGAACAACGAAATCGCAGCTGGTCGCGTGACCCTGTCGAACGCTGTCCTGATGATCTCGGCCGGCGCACAGAACGCCGACAAGACCGCTTTCGCTTCGAAAGTCACCGCAGCAACCTCGTTCACCGACGCTCTGGACACCACCGACGAGCGCCTGGGCTACAGCGGCGAAAAGGCAAACGCAGTTGCCAAGACCTACATCGCTAGCGTGACCGACGCTGCCACCCTGGCAGCCGCCGTTGCTCCGGCAAACCTGGACGCAACCGTCAACCAGTCGATCGGCGCCGGCACTACCAACCAGACCTACACCCTGACCAAGGGCCTGGACGTCATCCCTGGCACCGCCGGCAATGACCGCATCATCGCTTCGATCGACGACAACAACGCAGAAGTCAACACCCTGAGCTCGGTTGACACCATCGACGGCGCCGCAGGCGTCGACACCCTGGTGATCGCGGCAGCTTCGGGCACCCCGCTGACGACCGCAGCACTGGCAAACATCAAGAACGTTGAAGTTATCGAAGTCCAAGCTGCTGACGCAGTCAACCTGAACACCACCGGCCTGACCGGCGTTTCGGCTGTCAACGTCGTTCGTGCTGGCGGCGCAATCAGCCTGACCACCGCTGCGACCACCGACATCGGCCTGAACCTGAAGGCAAGCTCGGCTACTACCACCCTGCTGGGCGGTAAGAACGTCAATGTTGCCCTGAGCGACGTGACCGCAACCACCGGCGCAATCCAGGTTGGCTCGGCCGGCCAGGCTGCTGCTGGCACCGTCGCTGTCGCCACCACCGGCGCAGCTACCGTTGCTGCTACCGACGTAACCCTGGCTGGCGTGACCGTCACCGGCGGCACCAGCATCAACGTGACCGAAAAAGCGACCAGCAGCGCTGCTGCTGCCGTGGCTGACACCACCGGCGCCACCGTCACCCAAGGCGCAGTGAGCGTTACCGGCACCGCCGCTACCACCACCGTCAGCGTCAAGCAAGACGTCGCACAAGCTGAATTTGCAGCTGTGACCGCTGTTGCTGCCAAGTCGACTACCGAAGAGATCGTGTTCGGCGCGGCTAAAGCCGGCGACATCGTCAAGGTTGACTTCGGCGACGGCGAACTGTGGTTCACCGCCAAGAAAGACCTGACCGCTGCTCAAGTGGCTTCGGCATTCGCCAACCTGACCCGCGGCGCAACCCAGGGTTCGGCATCGGCTGAGCTGGGTATCTACACCGACGCAACCGGTGGCGTGACCAACCGTTGGACCTCGGGCGCAGTCGAAACTGTCAGCGCAACCTCCTCGAAGGTCGTGTTCACCAGCACCACCGCTTCGGCTGACCTGGACGTTACCGTTGCTACCGTCGGTGGCGGCGCAGCTACCGTGACCGCAGTGGCACAAGGCCGCGTTGCTGGTGTGACCGGCGTTGACGCAGCAGCTGGCCAACTCGGCATCATCGCTGGCGCAGTTACCATCAACGACGCAGCTGGTTCGATCAAAACCGCTACCATCGATTCGTATGGCGGTACCTCGTCGATCACCGGCGGCGCAGTTCTGGAAACCCTGAACCTGTCGAACAGCGGCGCACTCTACGACGTGGACGGCAATGTCACCTCCGTGGCAAGCCTGACCGTCGCTGACACCGCATCGACCCTGGCCCTGAACCTGAACAAGGTTGGTTTCGGCACCAGCGCTCGTGCAGCAGTCACCCTGACCGCAGCGCCGACCACCCTGAACGTGAAGAGCACCGGTTCGAACTTCGTGTCCCTGACCGCTGCTGCTACTGAGACCCTGAACGTCACCGGCACCGGCACCCTGAACAACAATGCCGACCTGGCTGGCCTGAAGACCGTCAAAGTCAGCGAAACCGCTGGCCTGACCCTGGCTGCCGCTACCGCCGACACCCTGGAATCGGTTGACACCACCGCCACCACTGGCACCGTGACCGTCAGCATCCAGGGCAACAAGGCAACCTACGCCGGCGGCGCCGGTTCGGACCGCGTCACCATCACCAACGGCGACACCGCGATCAGCAAGTCGATCAACCTGGGCGCCGGCAACGACACCCTGAGCCTGTCGACCGTGCTGGCAATCGACCCGGCATCGACCGTGGAACTGAACGGCGGCGAAGGCACCGACACCCTGGCGCTGTCGGCTGCTACCGCAGTCGCACGTTCGGCTGGCGTGACCTTCCAGGACCGTTTCACCGGCTTCGAGAAGATCTCGGTTGGCGCAACCAGCACCAACAGCACCGTGAACATGGACAACCTGGATGACATCAATTACGTCATCTCGAACGGTTCGGCCGCTGGCGTCGGCGCAGCTCCGACTGCACTGACTCCGGTCACCACCCAGGGCAACGCTGTGGGTCCTGTCACCGAGTCGTCGGTCATCACCTTCAACGCGCTGACCGCAGGCCAGAGCTACACCGTTGCCGGTCGTACCGTCACCGCCGTGACCGCCCTGACCGCAGCTCAAGTGGCAACCGCCTTCAGCAGCACCGGCGCAACCATCGCTGGCACCGTGACCGTCTCGGGCACCATGACCGGCTGGACCCCGAGCGCTGCTTCGACCAATGACGTGACCTTCACCAGCACCACCGCTGGCACCAACGTCACCGACATCGCTGTGTCGGCTGCTGGCGCCGCTGTGCCGGGCACCAACGTGCTGACCCTCGACAAGATGCTGAACAACGCAACCGTCGAGTTCGCAGCTCAGGGCGACGTCGAAGTCAAGCTGGCCGATGCTTCGGGCACCGCTGACACTGTCAACTTCGTCACCGCTGCTGGTACCGGCGTGAACATCGGTACCGCAACCGCTGACAAGGTCGAAACGATCAAGATCAACGTGACCGACACCGACACTTCGTCGACTGGCGGCGTGCCGAACGTCTCGACCAACACCCTGAACGTGGATGCCGACGCAGCTTCGACCATCACCGTTGGCGGCGCTGGTAACCTGACCCTGACCCTGTCGGCTGACACCAAGGCAGTCACCCTGATCGACGGCAGCGCTGCTACCGGCATCCTGAGCATCACCACCGTGGCCAGCGACACCGCTGCTACCACTGTGAAGGGTGGTTCGGCTGCTGACGTGCTGACCGCAATGGGCGCTAACGACGTCCTGCAGGGCGGTGCTGGCAACGACGTGCTGAAAGTCATGGGCGGCGTTGCAAGCGCTGTCACCCTGACCGGCGGCGAAGGCGTGGACATGTTCGACGTGAGCGGCTTCGTTGCTGCCAACGCCGGTGCAGCAGTGTCGATCACCGACCTGACCAAGGGCGAGAAGATCAAGTTCGTGTCGGACGCCGATGCAGACTTCGTCAGCTCGAAAGTGTCGCTGATCGCTGAAGCAACCTTCGACAACTACGTTACCGAAGCTGCCAAGGCTGCTGACGCTGCAACTGCTGACCACGGCATCGCCTGGTTCCAGTTCAACGGCAATACCTTCATCGTTCAGGACGTGAACGGCGACGGCGCCTTCAACAACGGCACCGACATCATCGTCAAGCTGACCGGTATCGTCGACCTGAGCGCTGCTTCGTTCAACGAAGTCGGCCAGGGCACCCTGCAGTACCTGTAATCCACAGATCGGGAGCGCAAGCTCCCTTTCGATGGATGCTAAAAACCCCGATGCTTCGGCATCGGGGTTTTTTTATTGCCGGTGACGACTGTCACTGTTGCAATGAAGAAAAGTCTGTCATGATTGATTGCCAAAACTTCAGACAGCACATGGATACCTACACCGAAGCAGTACAGAAGCTTTACGTTGCTTATTTCAGCCGTCCTGCCGATCCTGCCGGTCTTGCATACTGGAAGCAGGTCGTCAGCAACGCTCAAGGTGACATCTCAGCAGTCGCCGCTGCATTCGCCGCGTCGCAGGAATACCGCGATACCTATGCCGGTAAATCCGGAGTCGCTGTCATCGACACGATTTACCGCAATCTGTTCGGCCGTACGCCGGAGCCCGCCGGGCTGGAATACTGGGGCAATGCGCTCGATACCGGCGCGATCACGGTCGACAACGCAGTACAGCGCATCTCCGTCGCAGCAGCGGGCGACGACATCATCAGTTTCGCGAGCAAGGTGGCGGCGTCGGATGCGTTCACGAACGCCCTGGATACACCGTTTGAAGCAGATGGCTACGCCGGGATGAAGGCAAACACAGTCGCCAAGGAGTGGTTGGCCGGTATTACCACTGGTACGGCTCTTGCGAAAGCCATTGAACCAATTGCCCTGGCACAGGTCATCAGCAAGGCCGCCCAAGCCGGGCCCCTGGTCATACTGCCGAACAGCCTCACCGCCGAGAAAGACACGCTGACCGGTACGGAAGGAAAAGACCGCTTCTTTGGCGCGATCGACACTACCGTAGACTCCCGCTGGCACACCCTCGGCCCCAGCGACGTCATCGACGGCGGGGCAGGGGAGGATACGCTGGTGATCGCCGCTTATACGCGGCTGGACGGCATGATGCTCGTGGGCGGCAAAAACATCGAGACCCTTGAGCTGGTCGGCACCGGCACCGTGTGGATGGACAGCGCCGACCTGGCCGGCGTGCGATTGATCGATGGTTCCGGCTCAGGTGGTGTGCTGGGCATTACTGCTGGTACGGGCGTCACGGTCAAAGGCGGGGCTGCGGATGATTCGCTCAGTGCACGTGGCGCCAACGCGGTTTTACAAGGCGGCGCAGGCCAGGATGTCCTCAAGGTCTATGGGGTCTCTGCCAGTGCCGTTACCCTGACTGGCGGTCAGGGCGAGGACAAGTTCGACGTCAGCGAATTCCGTGCCGCCAATGCCGGCGCGGCGGTCACGATTACCGACCTGGCAAAAGGCGAGCGGATCGCCTTCGCCAGCAGCGCCAGCGCCGATTTTGTCAGCTCGCGCGTCACCTTGATCGACGAAGCGACTTTCGATAACTATGCAAGCGAAGCGGCGCGTGCTGCGGACGCGAAGGCAGCCAGCCATGGCATCGCCTGGTTCCAGTATCGCGGCAATACCTTCATCGTCCAGGACGTTGACGGTAATGGCAATTTCGACGGCGGCGTCGATATCATCGTGAAGCTCACCGGCTTGGTGGACTTAAGCACGGCATCTTTTAACAAAGAGAGTGCAGGCACCTTGATGCTCGTCTAGACGATCGGCGCCGGTCTCCCGGCGCTTTTTTTCCATTTCTTATGCAACATTGTCAAATGAACCTGCTAGGATGTTCATTCTTTTTGCATGCATGGAGATCGTATGTCGGAATGGACTGGAGGCTATGTAGCGGATATTGCCTATACCCACGGCTATTATCCTGAGTTGAATCCGCAACGCCTCAAGCTCGCTTTCTTGAATGCCGGGTATGCATTTCCCGAGACGGGCACTGCATGCGAGCTCGGCTTTGGTCAAGGTATCAGTACCAACGTCCATGCTGCCGCTTCAGTCACACGCTGGTATGGCACCGACTTCAATCCGACCCAGGCCAGCTTCGCGCAAGAACTGGCTTCGGTCTCCGGCGCCGGCGCACAGCTGTTCGATGAAGCCTTCGACGAGTTCTGCAACCGTCCGGACCTCCCGGATTTCGACTTCATCGGCTTGCATGGCATCTGGAGCTGGGTATCGGACGCCAACCGCAAGATCATTACCGAATTCATCCGCCGCAAGCTCAAGGTCGGCGGCGTGGTCTACATCAGCTATAACACCCAGCCCGGCTGGGGGGCGATGGTCCCGATGCGCGACCTGTTGACCGAACACGCTGCAGTGATGAACGCGCCGGGGGGCGGCATTGTTCCGCGCATCGATGCGGCGCTTGCCTTCGCGGACAAGCTCAAGGACAGCGGCGCCCTGTACTTCAGCGCCAACCCGCAAATCGTGGAGCGCCTGGACAAGCTGAAGCAGCACAATCGGAACTACCTGGCGCATGAATATTTCAACCGCGACTGGGCGCCGATGCCGTTCTCGCGCATGAACAGCTGGCTCGAGGACGCAAAGCTCAGCTATGCATGTTCGGCACACCACATCGATCACATCAACGTGATCAACCTGACGCCTGAACAGCAGCAATTGCTGAGTGAAATCCCGGACCGGAATTTCCGTGAAACCGTGCGCGACTTCATCGTCAACCGCCAGTTCCGCAAAGACTACTGGGTGCGCGGCCTGCGTCCGCTGACCATGGTCGAGCGGGTCGAGATTCTGCGCCGGCAGCGTTTCGTGCTGGCCGTGCCGGTCGATAAGGTCGCCATGACGGTTGCCGGGCCGCGCGGCGAGGCAACGCTGCAGGAGGATCTGTATCGCCCAATCCTCGAGCGGATGGCTGACCACCGTCCACATTCCCTCGCCGAGCTGCAGGAAGCATTCGCAGGCACCGCGATCGACTTCAACGTATTGCAACAGGCGATGATGATCCTGGTCGGCAAAATGGCGGTCTATCCGGCGCAGGAAGAAAAAATCATCAAAGCGGCCTTGCCGGCAACCACCCGGCTCAACCGGATGCTATGCGAACAGGCGAGGTATTCCGACGAGGTCTCGGTGCTGGCATCCCCCGTGACGGGTGGCGGCATCAACTTGGGGCGCGTCGACAAGCTGTTCATGCTGGCCAGGGCCAATGGTGCCAAAACGCCGGAGGAAACGGGGCGTTATGTGATCAATATCCTGAAGCTTAGCGGCCAACGCATCGTCCAGAAGGACGGCAAGGTTCCGGAAACGCCGGAAGCGGAAATGGACGAAGCGCTGCGAGTCGGCATGAATTTCGAACGTATTCTCGTGCCAATCCTGAAGACACTGCGAATCGAGTGTTAAACCGCTATCAGGCGCTTGTCATCGACAAGCGCCTGTCGCCACGATGCGACAGGAGTAGCCCGCGGTTACAAATTCGTCTTATCGAAATATTCAAAAAATGTGATGCACATCACATTTCCGGCAGGATTTGCGCGATAATGTCTCGCTCGCTTCTCCTGCTCAGTCCGTTTGACAGGATGGAAGCGTCTCTATTACGCGTTCATCGGACTACATGAATACCAAACTCTTCAACAAGAAAAACGAGATCGAGCAGGCCCTGCTCGCTTTCAAGAGCACGTTCTGGACCGTCGGAACTTTCAGCGCGATTACCAACCTGCTAATGCTGGTGCCTTCGCTGTATATGCTGCAGGTGTACGACCGCGTGCTGGCCAGCCGCAACGAACTGACGCTGTTGATGCTCACCGTGCTGATGTTGGGTGCTTACCTCCTGATGGTTGGCCTGGAACTCGTACGCTCCTATGTACTGGTGCGCGTTGGTGCGAAGTTCGACATGAACATGAACAAGCGCATCTATACAGCGGCGTTCGAGCAGAACCTGAAGCAGTCCGGCACCAACGCCGGCCAGGCGCTGGCTGACCTGACGAACTTGCGTCAATTCCTGACCGGTAATGCGCTGTTCGCTTTCTTCGACGCGCCCTGGTTCCCGATCTACCTGATCGTCATCTTCGTCTTCTCACCGGCGCTGGGCTGGTTTGCGCTTGGCGGCACCCTTGTGCTGGTCGTACTGGCCATCGTCAACGAACGCGTGACCAAGAAACCGCTGAGCGAAGCCAACGGTATGGCGATCGCGTCGACCACGATGGCGACCAACAATCTGCGCAATGCCGAAGTCATCGAATCGATGGGCATGCTGCCGAACCTGATCGCTCGTTGGTACAAAACCCATGGCAAGTTCCTGCAACTGCAGGCCGAAGCGAGCGAGAAAGCCGCGCAAATCGCGTCGGCCACCAAGTTCGTGCAGGTTTCGCTGCAGTCGCTGGTGCTTGGTTTCGGCGCGCTGCTGGTCCTGGAAAACAAGATGACCCCGGGCATGATGATCGCTGCCTCGATCCTGGTCGGCCGCGCGCTGGCCCCGGTGCAACAGGTCATCGGTGTCTGGAAGTCGTGGGCAAGCACCCGCAGCGCCTTCGAGCGCCTGAGCAAGCTGCTGGAAGCGAATCCGGAACGTCCCGCTGGCATGGAACTGCCGAAGCCGCAAGGCGCGCTGACAGTGGAAGGCGTGACCGCCGCTCCGCCGGGCGCCAAGACGCCGATTATCAAGGGTCTGAGCTTCGGCATCAATGCGGGCGACGTGCTCGGCGTGATCGGCCCGAGCGGCTCTGGCAAATCGACCCTGGCGCGACTGCTGGTCGGTGTGTGGCCGTCGGCGATGGGCAAGGTGCGCCTGGATGGCGCCGACATCTACCAGTGGAACAAAGGTGAACTCGGGCCGCACGTGGGCTACCTGCCGCAGGACATCGAGTTGTTCAGCGGTACCGTGAGCGAGAACATCGCCCGTTTCGGCGAGATCGACGCGGAAAAAGTGGTGCTGGCAGCGAAACGCGCCGGCGTGCACGACATGATCCTGCACATGCCGGAAGGCTATGACACCAAGCTGGGCGACGGCGGCGCCGGCCTGTCCGGCGGCCAGAAGCAGCGCATCGGCCTGGCACGCGCCATGTATGGCGACCCGTCGCTGATCGTGCTGGACGAACCGAACTCGAACCTGGACGACATCGGCGAACAGGCCTTGGTCCAGGCAGTGGCCGACTTGCGCCAGCGCGGCAAGACCATCGTGCTGATCACCCACCGCACCACGGTTCTCGGCATCACCAGCAAGCTGCTGCTCCTGCGTGACGGTACGGCCCAGATGTTCGGCCCGACCAATGACGTGCTGGCAGCGCTGCAGGAAGCGAACAAAAAGGCGATGCTCGCACAGCAGCAAGCCCAACAGCAGGCAGCGGCTCAGCAGCAGGCAGCACAGCAAGCGGCGCAACAACAGCGCGCCCAGGCAGATCAGGCAACCGCGAATGCGGCGACTGGAGAGAACAACTGATGAAACTACTCAAGAGTGATAGCACCGCTGACGTCGTCTCGCACGACGTCGTTCCGGTGGAAGTGAATACTGACGCACGCCGCTATGCACGCTTCGGCTGGATCGTGGTGTTGCTGGGCTTTTGCGGCTTCCTGGTGTGGGCATCGACCGCGCCGCTCGACAAGGGCGTGCCGCTGTCAGGTACGGTGGCCAAGGAGTCGAACCGCCAGACGGTGCAACATCAAGGTGGCGGCACCGTCCAGGACCTGCTGGTCAAGGACGGCGATGTGGTCAAGCGCGGCCAGGTGCTGGTGCGCATGAACCCGATCATCGCCAAGTCGGCCTTCGACATGACGGAAGGCCAATACCTCACCTCGCGCGCGGTCGAAGCCCGACTGCTCGCCGAGATGGCGAATCGCAAGAGCATCGATTTCCCGGCCGAGCTGAAGCAGCGCGCCAGCGAGCCGCGCGTGGCGGAAGCGATGCGCCTGCAGGAACAGCTCATGATGTCGCGCCAGATGTCGCTGCAGAATGAATTGGGCAGCGTGGACGCCACCATCGCCGGCCTCAAGCTGCAGATCCAGGGCCTGCAGGAATCGCGTGAAAGCAAGAAGGAGCAGGTTACGATGCTGAAGGAGCAGCTCGGTGGTATGCGCGACCTGGCCAAGGAAGGCTATGTAGCGCGTAATCGCCTGCTTGACCTCGAGCGCACCTACGCCCAGCTGAACGGTTCGATCTCGGAAGATATCGGCAATATCGGCCGCTCGCAGCGCCAGGTGATGGAGCTGAGCCTGCGCCGTGCCCAGCGCCTGTCCGATTACCAGAAGGAAGTGCGCACCCAGCTGACCGATGTGCAGAAAGAAGCGGAAGCATTGGCTGCGCGCCTGGAAGGCCAGAAGTTCGAGCTGCAGAGCGTCGAGGTGAAGTCGCCGGCCGACGGCATCGTGGTCGGCCTGGCCGTGTTCACCGAAGGCGGCGTGGTGCCGCCGGGCTTCAAGATGATGGACATCGTCCCGAGCGACGACCCGCTGGTGGTCGAAGGCCAGCTGCCGACCAACCTGGTCGACAAAGTGCATCCAGGCCTGCCGGTCGAGCTGATGTTCTCGGCGTTCAATACCAATACGACGCCGCACATCGAAGGCGAAGTGACGACCATTTCCGCCGACCGCTCGGTCGATGAGCACACCGGCATGCCGTACTATAAAGTGCGCGTGAGGGTGAGCAAGGAAGGCGCCAAGAAGGTTGCCGCTCACAAGCTGAATATCATCCCGGGCATGCCGGTCGAGCTATTCGTGAAGACCGGCGAACGTACGATGATGAACTACCTGCTCAAGCCGGTGTTCGATCGCGCTAAGGCGTCGGTGGGCGGAGACTGATGATGCGCCGCCCCTTCAAACTCGCAGCGCTGGCGCTCGGCGCCGCGTTGGCCGCCGGCAATGCCGGCGCGGTCAGCCTGCAGCAGGCCTACGAGGCCGCGTTGAAGAACGATCCGGCCTACCGCATGGGCTACTACGCCAACGAGGCCGCCAAGGAAAACCGTATTCTCGGCCGCTCCCAGCTGCTGCCGAGCGTGTCGGCCAGCTTCAATGGCAGCAAGAACGTGCTGGAGCAGGAATCCACCTTTGGCGGCGTGGCTCGGCCGCCGAGTCATTCGAAGTACATCAGCCGCTCGTCCGTGGTGCAGCTGCGCCAGCCGATCCTGAACCTGGATGCGGTGCAGCGCTACCGCCAGGGCAAGGTCCAGACGCAACAGGGCGCCGAGCAGTTCGAAGCCGATTCCAATGACGTGGCGGTGCGTGTCGTCGGCGCCTACCTGGATGCCCTGTTCTCCGAAGAGCAGGTGGCGCTGGCGCGCGTGCAGCGCGATGCCTTCGCCGAGACCCAGAAGGTCAACCAGCGCCTGTTCGAAAAGGGCGAGGGCACCAAGACCGACATGCTCGAGACCCAGGCCCGGCTCGACCTGGCCGAAGCCCAGCTGATCGAGGCGCAGGACAATGCGCGGGCCCAGCGCGAAGTCCTGGAAGGCATCATCGGCGGCCCGGCGGGCACGCTCGACCGCCTGTCCGACGACTTCCGCGTCGGCGAGCTGGTCAAGGGTTCGTTCGAGGAGTGGAGCAAGCGCGCGGTCGACAACAGCAACGAGCTGGAAGTCGCCCGCCTGGCGGTGGAAAACGCGCGCCTCGAGATCGGCCGCCAGAAGGCGGGCCACCTGCCGCGCATCGACTTCGTCGGCACCTACAGCAAGGGTGACAACGAGACCATCAACACCCTCAACCAGGACAACCTGAACCGCAGCCTCGGCGTGCAGGTCAACATTCCGCTGTACGCCGGTGGCGCCGTGAATGCCCAGACGCGCCAGGCCGCCGCCAATTACGAGCGCGCACGGGCCGACCTGGAAGTGCGCACCGACCGCCTGCTGGTGGAAGTACGCAAGGCCCACAGCCTGGCGCAGAGCAGCGTGCGCAAGGTCGACGCCTTGATGAAGGCGGTCGAGTCGGCCAAGCTCCTGATGACGGCGACCGAACAGAGCATCAAGGGCGGGGTCCGCATCAACCTCGACCTGCTCAACGCCCAGCAACAGCTGTTCACCAGCCAGCGCGACCTGGCCCAGGCACGTTTCTCCTACCTGGTTGCGGTGATGCGCCTGCGCAGCTTCACCAGCAATATCGGCGCCCAGGAAATCCGCGAGATCGCGGCGTACTTCCGCTAAACCTCCGCCATGGTAGGGTGGGCGGATCCTCCGCCCACGCGGTGATTGTTGGCAGCAGATCATCGGGCATGAAATCGGCGCCCGCAGCCATTACCGCGTGGGCGGAATCCGCCCACCCTACTGATCCTCCAGCTCCAGCTCAGCGCGCTGCGGCTGAGGTCTCTGATCTTGTCCGTTTGATACCACATTTTGCCCCTGCGGAAGCCCTGCAAGTCAGTTTCGCTGGTCTAACTTTTTTACAAACGAACAAGTTTTATCGGCTCCCGAGGACAGTTTTTAAGACCTCGGAAAACCGCTTTTCGACACGCTGGAAGGCGCATGGACAGCGGTTTTCAGCCGTTTACGCTCATCCATAATATAGATCGGGAATGTTGCTGAGTGCCCCTTCCGCCTTGCAATATTTTTCTCTATGTAATTGATTTTCTTGAAGAAATTGACCGCGCACGGTTGAGCATTTCAGCTTGTTGTTTGATTTGTTACGGTATATTTTCATCACTTATTTGATGAGGAGGCCATGATGGCAATTGATTACGTCGCCGAAGTCCAGAAACTGTATGTCGCATATTTCAGCCGTCCTGCGGACCCGGCGGGCCTGGCGTACTGGACGAATATCCTGGAGAAGGATCCGAATGGTTATCAGCAGATGGCTGCGACTTTCTCGGCAACCAATGAATACCGGCTCGTCTTCGCCGGCATGGACAACCGCGCGATCATCGCCGAGGTGTACGACAACCTGTTCGGTCGTCCGGCGGAACAGGCGGGTGTGGATTACTGGGTAGGCCAGATGGCCACCGGACGCATCACCATCGACAACGTCGTGACCCAGGTCGCCGCCGGTTCCCAGAACAATGACCGCCTGGTCCTAAACGGCAAGGTCGCGGTCGCGGAATCCTTCACCTCGCATGTTGATACCCAGGCCGAACGAACCGCATACAGCGGTGCGGCTGCCAACAAGATCGCCATCGACTACCTCGCCGGCATCAAGAGCCTGGACACGATCGCCATGCACATGGACCCGGGCAACATCGATGCCACCATCGCACGCATCGTCGGTACCCCGAGCGGCCTGGGCTTCGACGAGATGGCAGTGGCCTGAAATATTATTTCAAAAACAGACGTTTTCTGAAATTTTTGAGAAGTAGGGCGGGTACAACCGCCGAGCAGTCCCGAGACTCGGAACGACGCGGTATGGCGCAGGTAGCGCACAATCGCAGCATGGTCGTCCCGGGTTGTCAAACAAGGCGCCGGGTGGCGGCGCGCGCAAGGCTTTATTGCGCGGCCGACACCTGTCCTGCCTGTTCCAGCTTCTTGCCGGCGCAGTGCGGGCAAGATACTCCCACCACATAATCGGGCGACAGTTGCTGGCGCGGCGTGACCACGGCGCGGCAGGCGAAGCATTGCACGGTTTCGGTCGGCTCGAGCTTGGGGTTGAGCGCGGTGCGGTAGTCGAACACGAAGCAGTCGCCCTGGTAGTGGTCGCCGCCGACTTCCTCGAAGTATTTCAGGATGCCGCCTTCGAGCTGGTAGACGCGCTCGTAGCCGATGTCCTTCATGTGGATCGCCGCCTTTTCGCAGCGGATGCCGCCGGTGCAGAAGGTGACCACCGTCTTGCCGGCCAGCTCATCCTTGTGCCGGGCCGCCACTTCCGGGAATTCCGTGAACTTCTCGATGCGGTAGTCGAGCGTGTTCTCGAAAGTGCCGACGTCGACTTCGAAGGCATTGCGGGTTTCCATCATCACCACCGGCACGCCATCGTCGTCGTGGCCCTGGTCGAGCCAGCGCTTGAGCGTCTTTGGATCGACCGACGGCGCACGTCCGAGTTCCGGCTTGATGAGCGGCATGCGCATCGTGATGATCTCCTTCTTGATCTTCACCAGCATGCGCTTGTGCGACTGCTCGTTCGACAGGCTTTCCTTCCACTCGAGGTCGGCCAGGCGCGGGTCGTTGCGGACCCAGTCCAGGTACCCGTCGATCTGTTCGCGCGGGCCGGACACGAACATATTGATGCCTTCCGGCGTCAACAGGACGGTCCCCTTCAGGCCCAGCTCGTTGCACTTTGCCTGGTAGGCAGGGCGCAGGTCTTCGAGATTGTCGAGGGTGATGAATTTGTAGGCGGCGATATTGACGTGCATGGCGGAATGAAGAACCGGCAGGAAAGACAGCCGGCTATTATAAGCCAGCTGATCGTGCCGTGCGGGTTACCGGTCACCGCGTGGGCGGGAAAACCCGCCCACCCTACGGCTGCCGACAATGGTAGGGTGGCCAGGAAACCTGCCCACGCGGTCAAATCACGCATACATAAGCCCGCAAGATTCCAAAAGGAATAGATCATTTCACATTAGAATAGTCGGACTAGAACAACATGCCACCGGCCCATCTTCATGCATTCGCCGAACATTCAGTACAACCCCCGCCTCGACCAGCTGCGCTGGCTTGCCGCCACTCTCGTTTTCCTGTTCCATTTTCACCTTGAATACCGCGGCGCGGGCGGCGCCGGCCTGACCGGAGGCTGGACGGCGCTGATCACGGAAGGGCATACCGGCGTCGGCTTGTTCTTCACGCTGTCCGGTTTCCTGTTCATGCAGATCGCCCTGCACCAGCATGGGGCCGGGCGCGAGATCGTCTACCGTGACTTCCTGCGCAACCGCGTGCTGCGCATCCTGCCGCTTTACCTCGTCATCTATCTGCTGGCGACCTCGATCGGTCGCGACAAGTTCCAGCCGCAAGACCTGCTGTATCTCTTCGTCTCGAACCTCGGGCTGGCCCCGACCTCGGGAACGGTGATCACGGGCGCAGCCTGGACCATTTCGCTGGAATTCCTGTTTTATATGGTCTTCCCTTTCCTGGCCCGTTTTACGCTCGAGCGCGGCATCGCCTACCTGGGCGGCTGGCTGGTCCTGATGGCCTTCTTCAAGGTAGCGGCCTTCACCGTCAACGACAACAGCACGCTGATGTACTTCAGCACCTGGGTCGGCCGCTTCGACCAGTTCCTGATCGGCATGGCCGCGGCCATGCTCTACGGGCGCTGGCAGGCGTCGCTGGCGCGCTTCGCGCCCGTTTTGCTTGTGGCCAGCATCGCGCTGGTGATGTGGGACACGGCCCTAATGCACCGTATCGCGCCTTTCGGCGCCACGCCGAAATCCGGCTTCTGGGTCTACTGGTCGATGATCGAGAGCCTGGGGTGGGCCGCGCTGATCCTGGCCTGGGTGTCGTTCGCTCCACGCCTGCCGGGACCGATCGAACGCGCGCTCAGCCAGGGCGGCAAGGTGAGTTTTTCCTTCTATCTGCTGCACATGGCCTTGCTGCACATCATGGCCGTGCGCTTCCGCCTGATCGCGCCGACGGGCACGCCCCTGGTGGACGCCGCCATCATGTTTGCAGTGTGCTACGCCGGCACTTGGGCGCTGGCGACGCTTTGCTACCACATCGTTGAAGAACCTTTCCTGCGCATGCGACGTAGTTATGGGGCCGGACGCACCATGCCGGTAGCCTCGGTTTCGTAGGGTGGGCGGATTCTCCGCCCACGCGGTGATACGCGGCAGCAAGATCGTCGAGCACGTGATCGGAACCGATAACAATCGCCGCGTGGGCGGGAGACCCGCCCACCCTACCGCGATACGCGGCCGCACACATTTTCGGCTATCATGTCCGGCATTCTTGAACAGATAAACGACGAACGATGGAGTACCTGACCCAGGCCGGCCACAACATGCTCGATTACGGATGGCGTATCCTGTACGTCTCCATGATCCTGTGCGTGCTCGAGCTGATCATCGGCTGGAACAAGTACTCGCTCAAGTCGCGGCTGCGGGGCGCCATGCTGTGGACCGTCTACATCGTCATCACGGTCGCTTTCCTCACCGCGTTCACCAGCTTCTGGGGCAAGCTCGGCATCCAGCCCCTGGTCAGCATCACCCTGAGCGAATACTTCGCTTCCGAAAACAAGGTCCTCACCGTACTGGGCTGGATCGTGGCGCCGCTGCTGTCCCTCCTCGTCAGCGATTTCTTCTATTACTGGTTCCACCGCGCCCAGCATACCTGGAAGTTCCTGTGGGTCTTCCACGCCGAACACCACGCGATCCGCGAAATGAGCGCGTGGAACAGCAATCACCACTGGACCGAAGAGATCTTCCGCATCCCCTTCATGATCATCCCGATGAGCCTGCTGGTCAGGGTCGATCCGGGCTTCGTGCCGGTGCTGGCCTGGCTGCTGCTGGGCGCCCAGGGGCAGTACATCCACTCGCACACCAAGCTGTCGCTGGGGCCGCTGCGCTATATCGTGGCCGACAACCGCTTCCACCGCATCCACCACTCGGTCGAGAAGCATCATTGGAACCGCAACTTCGGCTCCTTCTCGTCGTTCTGGGACCTGGTGTTCCGCACCGCCCACTTCCCGAAGCGCAACGAGTGGCCGGACACCGGGCTGGACGAGTACGACGAAGCACAGAACGTGCGCGAATACCTGTTCCGCCCGTTTCAAAAATTGCGCAGCAAACCCTGATCATCGCGTGTCGGAATTCTTTACATGGCGGAACCGAAGAGTTCAATCAAGAAATACTAAATGTTTGATTTGCAATAGTATTGCTTTACTGGCATGAAAATTGCATTTGCGAAAGCATCTACTTTAACAGAGGTGTTTTTGTGAAAAAGCTGACCACTGCCTTCGTTGCACTCTTCATGACCGCTGCCGCCGGTAGCGCCGCTGCCGTGACGATCACGCCGGCACCAATGACCTTCACCACCAATAGCGACACCGCAGCCCAGTGGAAGCTCGCCACTGGAGCCCGCAACGACGTTCTGGTCGACTTCCGCATCAGCTACACCGGCGTATTGGGCGACAACGACTTCGCCTCCTTCTGGTTCGGCAAGACCGATGGCCCGAACATCGGCCTGAAGGCCAACTGCGGCAATGCTTCCTGCAGCAATGACCTGTTTGCGCGCATGTACGGTACCGGCCTCGAGACCTCCGCCTATCTCGCCAACACCGACATGGTGGCGCAGACCGGCTCGTATCACGTGTTCGGCCGCCTGTACAAGTCGGAAGCCAAGGGCGACTACGACCGCTTCGCCATCTGGCTCAATCCGACCGCGGATGAAATGACGAAATTCATTACGCCGGATGCGATCGCCAAGGGCGATACCGGGCTGACGTCGTTCACCAACTTCGGCATCCGCACCGTCAACCTGAATGACGTGAGCGTCCGCTTCGAGAACGTGAGCATCAATGCCGTTCCAGAGCCGGGCACGCTGTCGCTGTTGGGCCTGGCTCTTGCAGGGATAGGCGCACTGGGCCGCCGGCGCAAGGCCTGAGCTGCGCACCAGGCCAGGTAGGCGTCGGTCTCGTCCCACGGGCCGGACACGAAGCTATTGATGCCTCCCACCCGGCGAGTGTCGACATTCCTTACATCGCCATGCATTCGGCATACGCGAATTTACCTGCCTTCACTCTGTAACTCATGGTATGGCACGGCGTTTGCATACCCGTAGTAGCTACA
This sequence comes from Massilia sp. IC2-476, assembly GCF_020707295.1. Classification (NCBI taxonomy): domain Bacteria; kingdom Pseudomonadati; phylum Pseudomonadota; class Betaproteobacteria; order Burkholderiales; family Oxalobacteraceae; genus Massilia; species Massilia sp. IC2-476. Next base: position 931,029 of record NZ_JAJFER010000001.1, on the reverse strand, counting down.
CCACGATAACCAAAGGGGATTTCCATGAATAAACTTCGAATGGCGCTCGCCAGCCTTGCATTCGGCCTCCTCGCGCAATCGGCGCACGCCAGTGTGATCACAGTACCGAACCAGACTCTGACTACCAATGCCAATCCAGCAGCAACGTTCAATTTCCTTTCTCCCGCCCGGAACGACATCCTGATCGAATTTACTGTCAGTTACGATGGGACGCTCGGAAACAACGATTTCGCAGTCTTTTATTTCGGTAACAGCGACGGACCGAACATCGGGCTCAAGGCGAATTGCGACAGCAGCTGCAACAACGACCTGTTCGTTCGCATGAACGGATCGAACTGGCTACCGCAGAACTACGTGAATCCTTCCGATATCGCTCCGCTGCCTGCCACCTACACCTTGTTCGGGCGCCTGTCCAAGCTGGGAACGAGCAACAACTACAACCGCTTCGACCTTTGGCTGAACCCTACCGCCCAGGAAAAAGCCTCCCTGACCGGTTCGGATGCATTCGCATCCGGCAACAGCGGATTCAACGCCTTTTCCAGCTTCGGCATCCGTACCGCCAACCTCAATGACATCACGGTGAATTTCACCAACATCACGGTCACTGACGTGCCGGAGCCGGGATCGTTATCGCTGCTGGGACTGGCGGCTGCCGGCATGGTGGCGATGCGTCGGCGTGGGGCGCGCAAGGCCGCCTGACCCTGGCGCGAAGCTTGGCGAAATCGCCACGGTGGCATGCCGACTGGCAAGTTCAGCATGCCATGCCCGCTCCGGTCGCGGTAAAATGTCCGGATGACTTCCCCGACTTTCACCCACCTCCGCGTCCACTCCGAATACTCGATCGTCGATGGCCTCGTGCGCATCGACGACATCGTCGGAGCCGCGGCGAAGGACCAGCAGCCGGCGCTGGCCGTGACCGACCTGGCCAACATGTTCTGCCTGGTGCGTTTCTACAAGGCGGCGCGCGGGAAGGGGATCAAGCCGATCGTCGGGGTCGATGCCTGGATCACCAATGACGAGAACCGCGACAAGCCGTCGCGCCTCCTGATCCTGGCAAAGAACCGCACCGGCTACCTGCAGCTGTGCGACCTGCTGTCGAAAGCCTGGCTCACCAACCAGTACAAGGGCCGCGCCGAGATCCGCGTCGAGTGGCTGGAAGCGCTCGCCACCTCGACATCCACGCTCGAGCCGGACGTGGACCAGGCCAATGCGCTGATCGTGCTGTCGGGCGCCTGTTTCGGCGACGTCGGCCAGGCCATCGACCAGGGCGACATCGAGCGCGCCGAACGGGCGGCGGAACGCTGGGCGCGCATCTTCCCGGGCCACTTCTACATCGAGATCCAGCGCGCGGGCCAAGCAAACCAGGAGCAGGGCGTGCGCCACTCGGTGGCGCTGGCTTCGCGACTGAAGCTGCCGGTGGTGGCGACCCACCCGGTGCAGTTCCTGAACAAGGACGAATTCATCGCCCACGAGGCGCGTACCTGTATCGCCGAGGGCGAGATGCTGGCCAACGCCAAGCGCGTGCGCCGCTTCAACGAAGAGATGTGCTTCAAGTCGCAGGCCGAGATGGCGGAGCTGTTCGCCGACCTGCCGGGCGCGCTCGCCAACTCGGTGGAAATCGCCAAGCGCTGCAACGTCACCCTCACGCTGGGCAAACCGCAGCTGCCGGACTTCCCGACCCCGGACGGCATGAGCATCGACGACTTCCTGGTGGCGGAGACCAAGAAGGGCCTGGAAGAGCGCCTGGTGCAGCTGTATCCGAACGAGGAGCAGCGCGAGAAGGAGCGCCCGCGCTACGAGGCGCGCCTCGAGTTCGAGAACCAGACCATCATCAAGATGAAGTTCCCGGGCTACTTCCTGATCGTGGCGGAGTTCATCCAGTGGGGCAAGAACAACGGCGTGCCGATCGGCCCGGGCCGTGGTTCGGGTGCGGGCTCGCTCGTCGCGTATGCGTTGAAGATCACCGACCTCGATCCGCTGAAATACAACCTGCTGTTCGAGCGCTTCCTGAACCCGGAACGCGTCTCGATGCCCGACTTCGACATCGACTTTTGCCAGGAAAAGCGCGAACTGGTGATCCAGCACGTGAAGGATTTGTATGGCCGCGACGCGGTCTCGCAGATCGCCACCTTCGGCACCATGGCGGCAAAGGGCGCGATCCGCGACGTCGGCCGCGTGCTCGATTTCGGCTACAACTTCTGCGACGGCATCTCCAAGCTGATCCCGTTCAAGCCGGGCAAACCAGTCTCGATCGCCGAGGCGATCGAAGAGGAGCCGCTGCTCAAGGAACGCCTCGAGAACGAGGAAGAGGTCAAGCAGCTGCTCGACCTCGCCCAGCAGGTCGAAGGCATCACGCGCGGCATCGGCATGCACGCCGGCGGCGTGCTGATCGCCCCGGGCAAGCTCACCGACTTCTGCCCGTTGTACACCCAGGGCGGCGACGCCGGCGTGGTGTCGCAGTACGACAAGGACGACGTCGAAGCCGTGGGCCTGGTGAAGTTCGACTTCCTGGGCCTGACCACGCTCACCATTCTCGACCGCGCGGTGAACTACATCCGCGCGCTCGACCCGCAGGACGCCGACTTCAACCTCGAGACTCTGCCGCTGACCGACCGGCCGTCCTATAAACTGCTGTCCGAAGCCAAGACCGTCGCGATCTTCCAGCTTGAATCGCGCGGCATGCAGGGCATGCTGAAGGACGCGCGTCCTGACCGCTTCGAGGACATCATTGCGCTGGTGGCGCTGTACCGTCCGGGCCCGATGGACCTGATCCCCGACTTCTGCAAACGAAAACACGGCGAGAAGTTCGACTACCCGGACCCGCGTACCGAGTCGATCCTGTCCGAGACCTACGGCATCATGGTCTACCAGGAGCAGGTGATGCAGATGGCGCAGATCGTCGGCGGCTACTCGCTGGGCGGCGCGGACATGCTGCGCCGTGCGATGGGCAAGAAGAAGGCCGAAGAGATGGCCGAGCACCGCGAGATCTTCCGCGCCGGTGCGGCGAAAGACGGCCTGTCGACCGAGAAGGCCGACGAGATCTTCGACCTGATGGAGAAGTTCGCGGGCTACGGCTTCAACAAGTCGCACGCGGCCGCGTATGCGCTGCTGTCCTACCACACCGCCTACCTGAAGGTGCACCACACCGCCGCGTTCATGGCAGCCAACATGTCGCTGGCGATGGAAGACACCGAGAAGATCAAGATCCTGGTCGAGGACGCGATCGATGTCTGCAAGCTGACCATCCTGCCGCCGGACGTCAACGAATCCCACTTCCGCTTCACGCCGGAAGGCCAGCCCCGTTCCGTCACCGGCAAGCAGGTGTCGAACATCCGCTACGGCCTGGGCGGCGTGAAGGGTGCGGGGCAGGGCGCGATCGAGGCGATCATCGCCGCCCGGACCAGCGGCGGCAAGTTCAAGGACCTGTTCGACTTCTGCATGCGGGTGGACCGCAAGCAGATCAACCGCCGCACCATCGAGTCGCTGATCCGCGCCGGCGCCATGGACGCATTCGGCGTCGACCGCGCCGTGCTGCTCGCTTCCGTCGGCTTCGCGATGGAAGCGGCCGGCCAGGCCGCCGCCGCCGCCAACCAGGTCAGCCTGTTCGGCGGTGACGATTCCGACCTGGTGGCGCCGCCGGAATACGTGAAAGCGACGCCCTGGACCGACCGCCAGAAGCTGGCCGAAGAGAAGATCGCGCTCGGCTACTACCTGTCGGGCCACATGTTCGACTCGTATGCGGCCGAGGTGCGGCGCTTCGCCAAGACCAAGCTGAAAGACCTGGAGCCGTCGCGCGACCCGCGCATGCTGTGCGGCGTGATCACCGGCGTGCGCACCCAGATGACCCAGCGCGGCAAGATCCTGATCGTGGCGCTGGACGACAAGACCGGCGTGGTCGAAGTGACGATCTACAGCGAGCTCCTGGAAGCGAACAAGAACATCTTCAAGGAAGACGAATTCCTGCTGGTGGTCGGCAAGGTATCCGAAGACCGCTTCAACGGCGGCCTGCGCATCACGGCCGAAAAGGTCTTCGACATCGCCGCGGCGCGCATCCAGTACGGCTTCAAGCTGGAAATGGACGTGGGCTGCGATCTGAACCCGGCCAAGCTGGCCGAGGTGCTGCAGCCCTACCGCCAGCAGGACGGGCTGCCGGTCAGTCTGCGTATCAAGCCGCAGGGCGTGGAAGCGATCCTGCAGCTGGGCGACGACTGGCGGGTGGCGCCGTCGGATACGCTCAAGCAGCAGCTGGAGCTGACGCTAGGCGCCAAAGACGTCGCAGTCGAGTATTGATTGTAGGGTGGGCGGCTCCGCCGCCCACGCGGTCAAATTACGGTAATTCCGCCCGCGCGTCTGCCTTAAAGCTGGCTGACCGCGTGGGCGGCGAAGCCGCCCACGCTACGCACTGCAATGCTCGCGTAGTCCGCGCACCGCTTGCGTGGTCTTGTCCTCCGCCCTTTGCAGCACCACCTTCCGGTTGCTCGATTCTTCGTCGCGCTTGGCCTCCCGGTGCCACAGGTGCAGCACCTCGGTCGCCATGGCGCCGTCCTTCCTCAGCACGCCGGCATGGAACAGGCGCACCACCAGGTCCGAATCCTCATGTCCCCAGCCCACAAAACTCTCGTCGAAGCCATTGACCTTCTCCAGGTCCGAACGCCACACGGCCAGGTTGCAGCTCTTGATGCGGCGCCAGCTGAACTTGCGCCGCACGCGGCCGACATCGGGCCAGCGCAGCATCGTCTGCAGCACCTTGTTCATGTCGCCGCGCAGGCGGTAGCGCAGGCGTTCGGCGAAACCCAGGTCGGCGACGTCGATGTGCTCGCGCAGGACGCGCTCCGTCAGCGCCTGGCTCAGGAGGATGCGGCTGCCGGAAACGAGGAAGCCTGGCCGTGCCAGCGCCCGGTGCCGCCGGATGAAGTCGCGCTGCGGCACGCAGTCGCCGTCCAGGAAGATGATATAGTTGCCGGTTGCCGCCAGCGTGCCGCGGTTGCGCGCCATGGCGGCGCGGAAGCCTTCGTCCGGCTGCCACACGTGTTTCAAAGGCACTGGCGAGCGCGCGGCGAGGGCGACGATGGTGTCCCGCGTGTTGGCAGTCGAGCCGTCATCAGCGATAATGATTTCAAAATTCTTGTCATCCTGCATGAAACAGGCTTCCACCACTGCTGCCAGGGCATCCGGGCGGTTGTAGGTGGTGATCACGACAGAGATGGTCGGGGCGTGGTGCATGAAGTTCCGATGAAAAAAAGCGCGCGCAAGGTTGGCAAGAATATCCCACAAGAACATGAATGAACAATAATCCGACGAAAATCGGAGTGCCGATGCAGCGTTGGATCGGCTTCCTGGTTTTCCTGTTCCCTTTCCTCAGCCTTATCACCCCGTCCGGTATCGGCTTTTCCAGCCTGGTGTTCGTGCTCGCCCTGCTGTGCGTGCCGCGCCGGGCGTGGGCCGCCATCAAGCCGCACTGGCTCGAGATCCGCTGGGTCGTGATGGCATTCGCCTTCTACTTCCTGCTGGCGCTGGCCAGCGTGTTGCTGCGCCCCGAAGCCAGCTGGGGCTACCTCGACAAGCCGTCGCGCATGTTCCTGGGCCTCTCGGCTATGCTGCTGGTGGTGCTGGCGCGGCCCCCGCGGGCCAGCCTGTGGTGGGGCGTGATCGCGGGCAGTATCGCCGCGCTGCCTTTCATCGGCTACCAGAAGCTCGTGCTCGAGATCTACCGGCCGGGCGGCTTCCTCAATCCGATCACCTTCGGCGACATCGCGCTGTGCCTGGCGCTGGTGGCGCTGGCCGCCGCCATCGACTTCCGCCACAGCACCCGCAAGGCCATCCTGCCGGCGCTCGGTGCGCTGGCCGGACTCGCGAGCACGCTCCTGAGCGGCACCCGCGGCGGCTGGATCGCGCTGGTGCTGGCGGCCATCCTGTTCCTCACCTATGCGCGCCTGCTGCGCAGCCGGCGCGTGCGCCTGCTCCTGATCGGCAGCTTCGCGCTGTTCGCCTCGACCTTCTTCATTCCCGCCTTCGGGGTCCAGGAGCGGGTCGGGCAGGGCGTGCACGACGTGCAGACCTGGCTCGATGGCGGCAGCGCGCTGTCGAACGTCGGCATCCGCCTCGAGTTGTGGAAGGGTGCGCGCACGATCATCGCGGAGAACCCGGTATTCGGCCTTGATCCCTTGAGCGTGCGCGCCGAGCTGCGCAAGCTGGCGGAGCAGGGTGCGATCCAGGACGTGGTGCTGCCCTTCGAGCACCTGCACAACGACCTGCTGCAGGCCCAGGCCAGTGGCGGCATATTCGGCCTGCTGGCCTACCTCGGCATCCTCGGTGCGCCCTTCGCCTTCTTCGCGCGCGCGGCGGGCCAGGGCCGCTCGCAATCCTCCCCCCAGTTCGCACCGGCCCTGGCCGGGATGCTGGTGGTGCTCAGTTACTTCGGCTTCGGGCTCACCGAAGTCATCTTCTGGTCCCTGAAAGGCAGCATGTTCTACGTGCTCATGGTGGCCCTGCTCATGGGCTTCTGTTTGACTGCGAAAGAATTGGAAAATAGCGTGGAAAATAAGCGTGGACAATAAAATCGTCGTCAAACGCCTGCTGGCCGTCGTCCGGCCCTACCAGGGGCGCGCCTGGCTGGCGCTGCTCTCGATGGCGCTCACCGCCGCCACCCAGCCGCTGCTGGGCTGGGCGCTCAAGCTCCTGATCGACCTCGGCTTCGAGGAAAAGGTGCCGTTCAGCCTGTGGTGGATCCCCGGCATCCTGGTCGGGATCTTCGTGCTGCGCGGCGTCGGTACCTTCTCGACCGCCTACTTCAACAACTGGGTCATCAGCCGCGTGCTCAACGACCTGCGCGCGATGGTGTTCGACCGCGTGCTGCAGCTGCCCGTGGCGCGCTTCCAGGAAGAGTCGACGGGCAAGATCATCAACACCGTGGTGGCCGACGTGCGCCAGGTGGTGGACATGCTGCAGTCGGTGTTCGTGGCCTGCGTGCGCGACACCCTGGTGGTGGTCGGCCTGCTCGGCGCGCTGCTCTGGATGAACTGGAAGCTGACCCTGGTGGCGGTGATCGTCGTTCCGCTCACCGCCGTGATCGTGCGCACCACCACCGGACGCCTGCGCCGCCTGAACCGCGAGAACCAGCGCGTGACGGCGGAGATGACCCAGGTGGTCGAGGAAGCCACGCGCGGCCACCAGGTGATCCGCGTGTTCTCGGGCGAGCGCTACGAGCGCGCACGCTTCCACGCCCGCAGCGAAGCCCTGCGCGGCTTCTCGCAGCGCATGACGGTGGCCTTTGCCGCTACCACTCCGGTGACCCAGATCGCCACCGCGATGGCCCTGTCGCTGGTGATCGTGCTGGCCATCCAGGCCAACCTGAGCCAGGGCGAATTCGTGCAGTTCGTGACCTACATGCTGATGCTGCTCACGCCCCTCAAGTCGCTGGCCGAGGTCAACGGCCCGATGCAGCGCGGGATGATCGCAGCCGAGACAGTGTTCACCATGATCGATTCGCCGGCCGAATCCGACACCGGCACGCGCGAGCTTGGCCGCGCCCGGGGCCACGTGCGCCTGGAGAACGTCAGCTTCCGCTATCCGAACGCCGCCAACCCGGCGCTGCGCGACGTCACGCTCGACGTGCAGCCGGGCCAGACGGTGGCGCTGGTCGGCATTTCGGGCGGCGGCAAGTCGACCTTCGTGAACCTGGTGACGCGCTTCTACGATCCGGAAGCGGGGCGCCTGCTGCTGGACGGCGTGCCCTACCAGGACATCAAGCTCGCCAGCCTGCGCGCCCAGCTGGCGATGGTGAGCCAGAACGTGGTGCTGTTCGACGACACGCTGGCCGCCAACATTGCCTACGGCGTGGAGAACATCGACTACGAGCGCCTGGCGGCGGCCGTGAAGGCGGCCCACCTGACGGATGTGGTGGCCAAGCTGGAAAACGGCGTCGAGACCCGCATCGGCGAGAACGGCATGCGCCTGTCGGGCGGCCAGCGCCAGCGCGTGGCGATCGCCCGTGCGATCTACAAGGACGCGCCGATTTTGATCCTGGACGAAGCGACTTCCGCGCTCGACAACGAATCGGAGCGCGCCGTGCAGGCGGCGCTGGAAACCCTGATGGCCGGCCGCACCACGATCGTGATCGCGCACCGGCTGTCGACCATCGAGCGGGCCGACCGGATCGTCGTGATGGAACAGGGGCGCATCGTCGAGCAGGGGACGCATGCGGAGCTGCTGGATGCGAATGGGACGTATGCGAATTTGTATCGATTGCAGTTCGTGGCCGCGGATGAGGCGTAGGGTGGGCGGCTTAGCCGCCCACGCGGTGATCGCTGCGGCTTGATATGTCGCGGCCGTGCTGGCAGTAGTTGAACGCGTGGGCAGGAAACCTGCCCACCCTACGAACATCCGACCGCAGGCGGGTCAGCTGGCGTAATGCGCCGCTTCCCCCGGCACCTCCGCATCCCGCCCATGCGCCCGGTCCTGCACCGCCTCCACATACCGGCGCAGCGCATCGTCCAGCGACGGCAGCATCATCGCCCGTTCGCTCGACAGCGCACTGTATTCCGGCCGGCGCGCCACCTGGCCGCAGGCCTCGGACGAGACCACTTCCAGCCTTGACGCATCCACCCCTGCCGCTTCGCAGGCCTGCTTGGCCAGGTCGGCCCAGCTCACGGCTTGCGCATTGGTCAGGTGCCAGACGCCGCGTTCGCGGTCGATCAGCAGGTCGAGCGAGACGTTGACCAGATCCGGCACGTAGGTCGGCGAGACGGTCATGTCGCCCGCTGCCTGGAAGGGCAGGCCGGCTTCCAGCGCATTGAGCGCCTGGGTCACGAAGTTGTGGCGGTCCCAGGGGCCGAAGAAGGCGCTGGTGCGGATCACCAGGGCCTGCGGGTCGGCGTCCAGCACGCGCTGCTCGGCTTCCATCTTGCTGCGGCCGTACACGCCGAGCGGATTCATGGCGTCCGACTCGACATACGGGGCGCCCTTGGTGCCGTCGAATACCAGGTCGGTGGAGAAGGTCATGAAGCGCAGCTGGTGGCGGATGCAGGCCAGCGCCAGCACCGTCGGTCCCAGCGTGTTTTCGCGCATGCAGCGTTCCTCGTCGCCCTCGGCCTCGTCCACGCGCACGTAACCGCCGGCGTTGATGATCGCCCATGGCTTGTAGCGCTGGATCGCCGCTTCCACCGATGCGGGATCGGTGATGTCCATCTCCTGGCGCGTCAGCACGTGGTAGGCCAGGTTGCGCTTCTTGCAGAGACGGGCATAGGCCGAGCCCAGGGTGCCGGTAGCGCCCGTGATCAGGATCGGCTGCACCACGTTCGACTTGAACTGGCTGCGGATCGCCAGGTCTGCAACAGCGGACGGGGTGGCAACCGGCTTGCACAGGAAGCGGTCCGGACGGCGCCACCAGCCTTCGCCCTGCAGCACCGGATTGGTCAGCGGGCGGCCGGTCGACAGTTCGCGCATCAGGGTGGCCACCGCGGTCGGACGCGGTTCGCCGCCGCGCACGTCGAACGGCCCCGGCTCGTAGTAGCCGCGGCATTCGGTGACCAGGCAGTTCCAGTCGTAGGAGCCGAGCAGGGCCCAGACCGTCACGGCGCGCACGTCGGCGCCCTGCTGGCGGGCGCTGCGCGCCGCATTCCAGATCTCGAGCAGCCAGCGCATCTGGTCTTCACGGTTGGCGTCGATGTGCGCTTCGGTGATGGCGATCGGCAGGCCGTAGCGCTCCCAGGTTTCCATCAGCAGCGGCGCGATGCCCGGCGTCGGCGTGGCCAGTGCGCGCGGCGTCTCGATGTCGGCGTGCGGGATGCCGCGATAGACGTGGCGCCGGTTCTCCGGATAGCGCTCGGGACGATGGTCGAGCCAGCGCTCGCTGGTGGCGTAGTAGTTGACGCCGATGATATCGGGCGGGCAGGGATTGTCGCGGAACCAGAGCAGTTCTTCCTCGGTAGCGTTCGACTCCAGCAGGTAGCCCCACAGCGCGTGGTTCTGGTCGACTTTCCCGCACATCAGGTCCCAGCCGAGCCAGCGGCGGTCGTTGAAGAAGCTGACCACTTCCTGCATCTCCGGGGTGCCATAGGTCTTCGACAGGTCGTCGGTGGCGACCAGCTTGGCATCCGGATTGACTTCGCGGATCGCCCGCATTGCCAGCACGGTGGCGCGGCATTCGTTGATCAGGGCGCGGATAAAGGTCGCTTCGTCGCTGCCGTGCGGGTACCACACGCCTGCCAGACCGGAAAAGCGCGCCGTGGTCAAGGGTTCGTTGACCGGGGTGTAGTACTCGGCCCAGGGGTAGCGACGGGCTACCGCGCCGGCGTACTCGGCGAGCTTTTCGGGGAAGGCTGGATCGACCAGGCTGGTGTCGCGTGGACCGCTGCCATGGTGCAGGAGGCCGACGATCGGCGTGACGCCCAGCTGCTGCAGGGCGGGGAGGCGCTCGTCCGACCACGACCAGTCGGCGGACTCGATGCCATCGGGAGCAGTGCGTTCCCACAGCACCGGGTAACGGATAGCCTTGATGCCGAGCGAGGCGAAACGATCGATGTCCTGCAGGCGCTCAGCGTGACCATTACGGTCCATCTGGCTGAAGTAATTGTCGCGCACACGGTTTACGGTGCATTCGAGTCCACCCCAGAGTTCAAGCTCCGGGCTTCGGTTCGGCTGGTTAACCATCTCAGTGTTCATGTTCTGACCCGCTATTTGTGAAGACAGGCTCCAGCCTAATTGGCCACTGCGATGGGTTGTGTGAAATGGCACACATAAAAAGGCTTTTTCGGACAAGTCCTACTTTTTGTAAGCATGTTCCGCTTTTCTGGGGCTAACTTCTGCTATCTGGAAATTTCTATCGGCATCAAACCATGTTTACCGGTGCGCCGTGCACCCGGCGAAGCGGCGACAATGTGGCCAAACAGGAGGACATGATGTACATGGTGTACTGGACGATCGTCGAAGCCGACAAATGCACGCCGCACGAGAAGCTGTTCGAGACGACCGATATGGTGGCGGCAATGCAGTACATGGAAGAGCTGCGCAAGCGCCAGCGCGAAGGGGAGGGCATACGCTTCATCACTATGTCGTCCGAGCACCCGGACCTGGTGGGCCATCCGGGCGTGGACGTGACGGGGCCGGAGTACAACTGGAAGAAGCGGCGCCGGTAGGGTGGGTGGGTCGTGATCTGGTCCCCCGGACCAGATCACCCCACGCGGTGATCGCTATCGGCTCCGTTTTCGTGCCGGATGATCTTGCTGCAAACTATCACCGCGTGGGCGGTCAAGCCGCCCACCCTACGGGAGTCTACTCTTGAGCACCTTGCCGCTCGGCGCGGCAGGCAGGGCGTCCATGAACACGATGCGCGAGGGCCGCTTGTAGGGCGCCAGGCGAGTCTGCAGCCAGTCCCGCAGCGCCGCCGCATCGATGTCGCCGGTACGCTCCACGTAGGCCACCACTTCCTCTTCTCCAGCGCCCGCCGGCCGCCCCACCACCGCCGACTGCAGCACCGCAGGATGGCTGTTGAGCGCCGTCTCGACTTCCAGCGGATAGACATTGAAGCCGGAGCGGATGATGAGTTCCTTCAGCCGGCCGGCGATGAACAGCGCGCCGTCCGGCCCCATGGTCGCGACGTCGCCGGTGGCGAGCCAGCCGCCCGGCCGCAGTGCGGCGCGGGTCTGCTCTGGATCCCGGTAGTAACCCGCCATCACGTTCGGTCCGCGTACCCACAATTCGCCCGTCCCCTCGACGATGCGCACCTCGACGCCCGGAATCGGGTGGCCCACCGAGGTATCGGCGCGCGGCGCGTCCAGGCGCGTCTGGGACACGGTCGGGCCGCTCTCGGTGAGCCCGTAGCCGTTGTGCAGGGGCAGCCCGAACACGCGCTCCACCTCGCGCTTGAGCACCGGGTCGAGCGGCGAACCGCCGACATAGCAGAAGCGCAGCCGAGACGGGACCGGCTCGCTGCCTGCCAGGGCCAGCAGGCGCGCATACATGGCCGGCACGCCCTGCACGATCGTCAGGACGTTCGAGCGGATCTGTTCCAGCAGCGCCTCGGCGGAAAAACGCGGCATCAGGTGCAGGCAGGCGCCCGCATACAGGGTGCCGAGCATGACCGAGCTGAAGCCGTAGACGTGGGTGATCGGCAGCACGCCGCATGCCACGTCGGATGGCTGCAGGCCGCGCAAGGTGCTCGACGTGGCGGCCACGAACAGCAGGTTCGCGTGGGTCAGCATCACGCCCTTGGGCTGGCCGGTGGTGCCGGTGGTGTAGACCAGTGCGGCGACCTGGCCCGCATCGCGCCGCACCGGTTCCGGCACGGTGTCCGGATCGAGCGGGCCTGCAACCACCTCGCCATGCTCCGTAATGGTGAGCACCCGGCGCGGCGTGCAGTGCGCGCGGATCGCGGCCAGCTCGCCCTGGCTCAGGCGCGCATTGACGTTGACGCTCCAGGCGTCCAGGCGCGCGATGGCGAACAGCAGCGCGACCTGGGCGGCGCAGTTTTCGCTGATGATCATGACGCGGTCGCCGCCGCGCACGCCCAGCTCGCGTAGCTGTCGTGCCTGGCGTTCGACGTCGCATTGCAGCTCCCCGTAGGACCAGGCGCGCGCGTTGTCGACCAGGGCCGGTGCGGTGGGAGTGCGCGCGGCGCCCGCGCGGACGACGTCGCTGATACGCGGCGGCAGGGAAGAGGGATCGATCATAGGGTTTTAGCAGTTCGCCCAGAACTTGTTTAACTCTACACGGTCTCATTTAGTATGACGACCGCGGCTACCACTAGGAACCCATGCTCGTAGCGCACCGCATTCGGCTCGCCCCGAGCAACATGCAGGCGACCTACCTGGCGCGCGCCGCTGGTGTGGCCCGGTTCGCCTACAACTGGGCGCTGGCCGAGTGGAAGCGGCAGTACGAAGCTGGCAAGCTCGACCAGGCGTTGCCGAAGCCGAGCGAAGCGGCCCTGCGCCGCCAGCTCAATGCCATCAAGCGTGAAAAATTCCCCTGGATGCTCGAGGTGACCAAGAACGCCCCGCAGATGGCGATCATGCAGCTGGGTGAGGCTTTCAAGAATTTCTTCGAACGGCGGGCGCGCTACCCGGCCTTCCGAAAGAAGGGCCGGCACGACCGTTTCAGCTTGACCAACGACCAATTCCGCCTCGAGGGCAAGAAGCTCCGGATTCCCCGGCTGGGGTGGGTGCGCATGCGCGAAGCCCTGCGTTTCGCGGGCCGGATCATCGCGGCCACCATCTCCCGCACCGCCGGCCACTGGTACGCCAGCATCACCGTCGATACAGAGCACCCATCCTTGTCGCCTGCCGAGAACCAAGGCGCGGTGGGGGTGGACTTGGGCATCGCGGCGTTGGCCACCTTGTCGACCGGGGAGAAGCGGGCGGGACCGAAGGCGCTGCGCTTCCTGCTGGGGCGCCTGCGCCGCCTGTCTCGGGCGCTGTCGCGCAAGGTCAAGGGCTCGCGCAATCAGGCCAGGGCCAGGCTGAAGCTGGCCAGACTGCATGAGCGGATCGCCAACATCCGCCGTGACAGCCTGCATCAACTCAGCACCAGCATCGCGCGGCGCTTTCACACGATCGGTATCGAAGATCTTAACGTGAAAGGCATGATGGCCAATTCCCGCCTGGCGCGCGCCATCGCCGACATGGGTTTTTACGAACTGCGTCGCCAACTCGAGTACAAGTCGGCATGGCGGGGTGGGCACCTGGTCGTCGCCGATAGGTGGTTCGCGAGCAGTCGCCTGTGCTCTTGCTGCGGCTACAAGCACGAAGCGCTCGGTTTGGGAACACGGCAATGGACCTGCCCAGGTTGCAAGACGCAACACGACCGCGACATCAATGCGGCCATTAACCTGAAGAACATGGCGGTAAGTTCCACCGTCTCTGCCTGTGGAGGGGAAGGCGCTGGCCTTGGGCGTGAGTACAAGGCGAAACCGGCCCCGGTGAAGCAGGAATCCAACGGCAAAGCCTGCTCTGCATAACTTTGCGTAAGTTTGGAGGAACGGCCTGCTTTATACCGCTGCGCGCCCGCAGCTGCAAGTGGCGCGTTTCAGGCGCCCAGTTCGAAGGCCTCGCGGATCGTCACGATGTCGCCGGTGCCCCGGGCGTCGTAACCGGGCAGGGCGTCCACCATCGCGTGGTAGGACGGCGTGCGCATCAGCTCGAGCAGCTGGCGCATGGCCGGTTCCTCGAGCGCATCCTGGCGCACCGCGAAATAGTAGGTTTCCTTCAGCAGCAGCGTGAAGTCGAGCTTGAACTGGGCGGCCGCCGCGCGCATGCCGACGCCGGCGTCGGCCATGCCGCTGGCGATATAGGCCGCCACCGCGGAGTGGGTGAACTCGGCGCTGTTGAAACCCTGGATCGCGTCAGGCGGCGGGCCGTCGGCGGCCAGCATCATCTCGAGCAGCATGCGGGTGCCGGAACCGGCCTGGCGGTTCACGAAGCGCACGCCGGGGCGCGCCAGGTCGGCCAGCGCGCGCAGGCCGAGCGGATTGCCGCGCGCCGTGATCAGGCCCTGTTCGCGGCCGGCCACGCGCACCAGGCAATGCTGGGCCGGGTCCAGCCAGCGCAGGTACCAGCTGGCCGTCTGCGCCTGGAAGCGCCCGCTCGGCACGTGGAAACCGGCCAGGTCGCATTCGCGCCGCGCCAGCGCCGTCACGGCGTCGGTGCTGGTACGGTAGCGCGAATCGACGGGCAGCGCGTCGCGATCGATGCAACTCATCAAAGCGGCCACCGCGAAGCCGTGGCTGGCGTCCAGGCGCAGCGGACGCAGCGCGGCGCCAGTGACGCGCGCCAGCTCCACCTCCAGTTCCGAGGCCAGGCTTTGCAGGGTGGGCGACAGGCGCGCGGCGATGCGGCGGTCGGCCCACACCAGCTTTTGCGCCAGCGGCGTGAGGCCGGTGCCGCGTCCGCGCCCGGTCTGCAGCAGCTGCTGGCCGAACAGCTCCTCGGCCGCGCGCAGCAGGCCCCAGGCGTAGCGATAGGACAGTCCGACCGACTTCGCGGCCTGGGCGATCGAGCCGGTATCCTGGATCGACAGCAGCAGGCCGAGCAGGTCGGCGGTGTCGAGCGGGCGTCCGCCCTTCAGGCTGATCTCCCAGTGCGGGCGGATGTGGATGTTGAGCATATGCTGAAAATAGCCTATTTCTTGGCTAAAAGCATCATGTTACTCTCGCTCAAAATAATAAAATTGACGAAATAATATGCTTTTTTAAGCATATTTAAACAGTTCTAAAAACAAGGAGGGGACATGGCTGTATTCAGTTTTCTGGACAAGGAACACACCATCGCAGGGCCCGGTTTCAACCGCTGGCTGGTGCCGCCGGCAGCGCTCGCGATCCACCTGTGCATCGGCATGGCCTACGGCTTCTCGGTGTTCTGGCTGCCGCTGTCGAAAGCGCTCGGCATCACCGAATCGATCAGCTGCCCGGCCGACATGGGACTGATGGCGCAGATCATGTCGACCACCTGCGACTGGAAGATCTCGATGCTGGGCTGGATGTACACGCTGTTCTTCGTCTTCCTGGGCCTGGCCGCCTGGCTGTTCGGCGGCTGGCTCGAGCACGCGGGTCCGCGCAAGGCAGGCCTGGTATCGGCGGTCTGCTGGTGCGGCGGCCTCGTGATCTCGGCGCTGGGCATCTACACCCACCAGATCTGGCTGATGTGGCTCGGCTCCGGCGTGATCGGCGGCATCGGCCTGGGCCTGGGCTATATCTCGCCAGTGTCGACCCTGATCAAGTGGTTCCCCGACCGCCGCGGCATGGCGACCGGCATGGCGATCATGGGCTTCGGCGGCGGCGCCATGATCGGCGCGCCGCTGGCCGACCGTTTGATGAAGTACTTCGCCACCCCGACCTCGGTTGGCGTCTGGGAAACCTTCCTGGCCCTGGCCGCGATCTACTTCGTGTTCATGGTGGCCGGCGCGCTGACCTACCGCGTGCCCGCTTCCGGCTGGAAGCCGGAAGGCTGGACCCCGCCGGCCAAGTCCAGCAGCACCATGGTCACGACGCGCCATGTGCACGCCAGCCGGGTCTGGGGTATTCCCCAGTTCTGGCTGATCTGGGGCGTGCTGTTCCTGAACGTCTCGGCCGGCATCGGCATCCTCGGCATGGCCTCGCCCCTGCTGCAGGAAGTGTTCGGCGGCCGCCTGATCGGCGTCGACGCCGGCTTCAACGACCTGGACGCCGCGCAGAAGGGCCAGATCGCCGCGATCGCGGCCGGTTTCACCGGCCTGCTCTCGCTGTTCAACATCGGCGGCCGTTTCGCCTGGGCCTCGTGCTCGGACTACATCGGCCGCAAAGCGACCTATTTCGTGTTCCTGATCCTCGGCTTCATCCTGTACGCGTCGATCCCGTCGATGGCGCACAACGGCCAGCTGGCACTGTTCGTCGCCTTCATCTGCATCATCCTGTCGATGTACGGCGGCGGCTTCGCCACCGTGCCGGCCTACCTGGCCGACCTGTTCGGCACCCAGATGGTGGGCGCGATCCACGGCCGCCTGCTCACGGCCTGGGCCGCCGCCGGCGTGCTCGGCCCGCTCCTGATCAACTACATCCGCGAGTACCAGATCGAGCACGGCGTGCCGAAGGCGCAGGCCTACGACGTCACCATGTACGTGCTGGCCGGCCTGGTGGTGGTGGGCATCGTGCTCAACGCGATGATCAAGCCGCTGGACGACAAGTACTTCATGACCGAGGCCGAGCTGGCGGCCGAGAAGAAGCTGGCGCAGGAGCGCGACGTCGCCGCCGCGAGCGGTACCCGCAGCGGCGGCACTGGCGCCGTCGCGACCGTCAACCCGGCCGTGACCGCGTTCGCCTGGGCTTCGGTGGGGATTCCGCTGCTGTTCGGGATCTGGGTCACGCTGCAGAAAGCGGCGGTGCTGTTCAAGTAAGCCGCCCCGGCGCGCGGCCGCTTGAGCCGGCCGCGCGTTCCACTATCATGTGAATATCCGCACCTCGTTTCATCACGGACCATCGCCATCATGAACCATCCCATCATTCCCATCGCCGTCGCCGGTGCCAGCCGCCAGCGCAAGCGCGAAGCGCCCAAGGGCCGCCGCGTCGACCCGCAGGCGCTGGCCGAGGTCCAGGCCTTGCTGGGCGAAGCGTCGCGCCAGCGCGACCTGCTCATCGAGCACCTGCACAAGATCCAGGACCGTTTCGGCTGCCTGGCCAGCCGCCACCTGGCCGCGCTGGCACAGGAGATGCGCCTGGCCCAGGCCGAGGTCTACGAGGTCGCCAGCTTCTACCACCATTTCGACCTGGTGAAGGAGGGCGAGGAAGTGCCGGCGGCGCTGACGGTGCGCGTCTGCGCCGGCCTGTCCTGCGAGATGGCCGGTGCGCGCGACCTGCTGGGCAGGCTGCCGGCATTGCTGGGGCGTGAAGTGCGGGTGCTTGAAGCGCCCTGCGTCGGCCGCTGCGAGCAAGCGCCGGTGGCGGTGGTGGGCCAGCGCGCCGTGCCCCAGGCCAGCGCCGAGAAGGTGCTGGCCAAGGTCAGCGCCGGCGAAACGTTCGAGCCCGTCGGCGACTACGCCGATTACGCGGCTTACTGCGCGGCCGGAGGCTACGCGCTCTTGCGCGCCTGCGTGGCCGGCGAGCACGATGTCGAACAGGTGATCGGGACGCTGGAAGCCTCGGGCCTGCGCGGCCTGGGCGGCGCCGGCTTCCCGCTCGGGCGCAAGTGGCGCATCGTGCGCGCCGAGCAGGGGCCGCGCCTGATGGCCATCAACATCGACGAAGGGGAGCCGGGCACCTTCAAGGACCGCGTCTACCTCGAGCGCGACCCGCACCGTTTCCTGGAAGGCGCCCTGATCGCCGCCTGGGCGGTCGGTATCGAGGCCATCTACATCTACCTGCGCGACGAATACCACGGCTGCCGCGCCATGCTGGAGGCCGAGCTGGACAAGCTGCGCGCCGATCCGCCGGTGGCGGGCATGCCGCCGATCATTCTCCGCCGCGGGGCCGGCGCCTATATCTGCGGCGAAGAGTCCGCGATGATCGAATCGATCGAAGGCAAGCGCGGCATGCCGCGCCTGCGTCCGCCCTACGTGGCCCAGGTCGGCCTGTTCGGCCGTCCGACGCTGGAACACAATTTCGAGTCGCTCCATTGGGTGCGCGAGATCCTCGAACGCGGCGCCGACTGGTTCGCGGGGCATGGGCGCAACGGCCGGCGCGGCCTGCGTTCGTTCTCGGTCTCGGGCCGGGTGCGCGAGCCGGGCGTGAAGCTGGCGCCCGCCGGCATCACGATCACGGAACTCATCGAGGAATATTGCGGCGGCATGCAGGACGGCCACCGCTTCTACGCCTATCTGCCGGGCGGCGCCTCGGGCGGCATCCTGCCTGCTTCGCTGGGCGACATCCCGCTCGACTTCGACACCCTGCAGCCCTACGGCTGCTTCATCGGCTCGGCCGCAGTGGTGGTGCTGTCGCACCAGGACAGCGCCGTCGCGGCCGCGCGCAATACCCTCGCCTTCTTCAAGGACGAATCCTGCGGCCAGTGCACGCCCTGCCGCAACGGCACCGCCAAGGCGCTCGACCTGATCCACCAGCCGCAGTGGGACACGGGCCTGCTGGGCGAGCTGTCGCAGGTGATGCGCGACGCCTCGATCTGCGGCCTGGGCCAGGCGGCGCCGAACCCCTTCGATTGCGTCATCAAATACTTCCCGCACGAGCTGAGCCAATCATGAACGCGCCCACCCCAACCGTCACCATTGAACTCAACGGCCGCAGCGTCCAGGCGCTGCCGCACGAGACCCTGATCGAGGTCGCCGCGCGCGAAGGCATCGAGGTGCCGCGCCTGTGCTACAAGGAAGGCATGGAGGCTGTCGGCAACTGCCGCTCCTGCATGGTCGAGATCGATGGCGAGCGCGTGCTGGCGCCGTCCTGCTGCCGCACTCCCTCGGCCGGCATGAAGGTCACGACCGACAGCCCGCGCGCCCTGGCGGCCCAGAAAATGGTGCTGGAACTGCTCCAGGCCGATATGCCCGAGGCAGAGTACACCCGCAGGAACGAAGTCGACCTGTGGGCGGAAAAGCTCGGCGTGGGCAAGCCGCGCTTCGTGCCGACCCGGCGCCAGCCGCCGCCGGACCGCAGCCACGCCGCGATCACCGTCAACCTGGACGCCTGCATCCAGTGCACGCGCTGCGTGCGCGCCTGCCGCGACGAGCAGGTCAACGACGTGATCGGCCTGGCCTTCCGCGGCCAGGACAGCAAGATCGTGTTCGACCAGGACGACCCGATGGGGAACTCCACCTGCGTGGCCTGCGGTGAGTGCGTGCAGGCCTGCCCGACCGGCGCCCTGATGCCGGCGCGCGAAGTGGCCCTGAACATCCCCGACAAGCAGGTCGATTCGGTCTGCCCGTATTGCGGCGTGGGCTGCCAGCTGACCTACAACGTCAAGGACAACAGGATCCTCTACGTCGAGGGGCGTCAGGGGCCGGCCAACCTGGGCCGCCTGTGCGTGAAAGGCCGCTACGGCTTCGACTACGCGCATCACCCGCACCGCCTCACCAGGCCGCTGATCCGCCGCGAGGGCGTGCCCAAGAGCGGCGATTTCACGATGGACCCCGACCGTGTGCATGAAGTGTTCCGCGAGGCCAGCTGGGAAGAGGCGCTGGCCCTGGCCGGCGGCAGGCTGGCGCAGATCCGCGCCCAGCACGGCGGCGCGGCGCTTGCCGGCTTCGGCTCGGCCAAGGGCAGCAACGAGGAAGCCTACCTGTTCCAGAAACTGGTGCGCACCGGCTTCGGCACCAACAACGTCGACCATTGCACCCGCCTGTGCCACGCCTCCTCGGTTTCGGCCCTGCTGGAAGGCATCGGCTCGGGCGCGGTCTCGAATCCGGTGATGGACGTGACCCGGGCCGACGTGGTGATCGTCATCGGCGCCAACCCGACCGTCAACCACCCCGTGGCCGCCACCTGGATCAAGAATGCGGTGAAGACGGGCACCAGGCTGGTCGTGCTCGATCCGCGCCGCTCCGACCTGGCGCGCCACGCGCATCGCTACCTGCAGTTCAAGCCCGACACCGACGTGGCCCTGCTCAACGCGATGATGCACGTGATCGTCACCGAGGGCCTGGTCGACCGGGACTTCATCGCCAGCCGCACCATCGGCTATGCCGAGCTGCAGGCCAACGTGGCCGAGTACAGTCCGGAAGCGATGGCGCCGATCTGCGGCATCGACGCCGAAACGATCCGTTACGTGGCGCGCCTGTATGCCACCTCGAAAGGATCGATGATCCTGTGGGGCATGGGCGTGTCGCAGCACGTGCACGGTACCGACAATGCGCGCTGCCTGATCGCGCTGTCCCTGATGACGGGCCAGATCGGCCGCCCCGGCACCGGCCTGCATCCGCTGCGTGGCCAGAACAATGTGCAGGGCGCCTCGGACGCCGGCCTGATCCCGATGATGCTGCCGGACTACCAGCGCGTCGACAACCCGGCCGCGCGCGCGCGCTTTGAAAAGGCCTGGGGGGCGACCCTGGATCCGAAACCCGGCCTGACCGTGGTCGAGATCATGGACGCGATCGACGCCGGCCAGGTGCGCGGCATGTACATCATGGGCGAGAACCCGGCCATGTCCGACCCGGACGCCAACCACGCGCGCGCCGCCCTGGCCGCATTGGAGCACCTGGTGGTGCAGGACATCTTCCTGACCGAGACCGCCTACCTGGCCGACGTGATCCTGCCGGCATCGAGCTTCCCGGAGAAGACCGGCACCTTCACCAATACCGACCGCCTGGTGCAGCTGGGCCGCCAGGCGATCGACCCGCCGGGCGAAGCGAAGCAGGACTTGTGGATCATCCAGCAGATGGCCCAGCGCCTCGGCCTGGACTGGCACTACGGCAGCGTGGCCGAGGTGTTCGACGAGATGCGCCACATGATGCCCAGCATCGGCGGCATCACCTGGGAGCGGCTGGAGCGCAACGGCGCGGTGGTCTACCCCTGCATGAACGAAGGCGACACCGGCCAGCCGGTGGTGTTCACCGAACTGTTCCCGCGTGAAGGGGGCAGGGCGCGCTTCGTCCCGGCCGACATCATTCCGGCCGCCGAACGTCCCGATGCCGACTACCCGATGGTCCTGATCACCGGCCGCCAGCTCGAGCACTGGCATACCGGCAGCATGACCCGGCGCGCCGCCGTGCTGGATGCGATCGAGCCCGATCCGGTGGCCCTGGTACACCCGCTCGACCTCGAGCGCCTGGGCGTGAAGCCGGGCGAGGCCATCACGATCAGCTCGCGCCGCGGCGAAGTCGTGCTGTACGCGCGCGCCGACGACAGCTCGCCGGTGGGGGCGATCTTCGTGCCCTTCTGTTATTACGAGGCGGCGATCAACCGCCTGACGAATGCGGCGCTTGACCCCTTCGGCAAGATCCCGGAGTTCAAGTATTGCGCAATCAAGGTGAGCCCGGGCGGCGAAGTGGCCGCTCAGGGCAGCTACGGTGGCGGCCAAATCCTGAAAGGCATGGCACAATCGGCAACATGAACTGTCCCGACCTGCCACGCTACCGTCCGGCGCTCTCTGATGCGCGCGCGCCCCTCACGCACGAGGTGGGCGCGCTGGACGAGCGCGGCCGCGCGTCCACCATCGCGATCCCCGCCGAGCGCCCGCTCACGGTCTACGTCGACAAGCGCGAGATCGTCACCCTGATGACCCTGGGCGGTGCGCCCGAGGCCCTGACCCTGGGTTACCTGCGCAACCAGCGCCTGGTGCGTTCGATCGAGGACATTGTCTCGATCCAGGTCGACTGGGC
Source organism: Massilia sp. IC2-476 (assembly GCF_020707295.1). Lineage (NCBI taxonomy): Bacteria > Pseudomonadati > Pseudomonadota > Betaproteobacteria > Burkholderiales > Oxalobacteraceae > Massilia > Massilia sp. IC2-476. Next base: position 909,309 of record NZ_JAJFER010000001.1, on the reverse strand, counting down.
GGTCGACGCGGTGGCGGTCGTCACCCGCCACGGCATTCTAGATGTCGAGGAGCGCACCGCGAAGAAGGTCGTGACCACCGGCTGCGGCCAGGGCTCGGTGTTCGGCGGCCTGATGGACGAGGTCGACCAGATCGTGCTGCCCAAGGATGCGCGCCTGCCGCAGTCGGTCGTGTACCGCATCGTCGAGCTGATTCGCACCCAGCAGTCGGTGTACAAGCAGGCCGGCTCGGTGCACGGCTGCGCGCTGTTCTCGCGCACGGGCGAGCTGCTGTATTTCGTGGAAGACGTCGGCCGCCACAACGCGGTGGACGCCATCGCTGGCCTGATGTGGCTGGACGGCCTGGAGGGCGGCGACAAGGTGTTCTACACCACCGGGCGCCTGACCTCGGAGATGGTGATCAAGGGCGCGCAGATGGGCATTCCCTTCCTGCTGTCGCGTTCCGGCACCACTCAGATGGGCCACATGGTGGCGGAAAAAGTCGGCATGTCGCTGCTGGCGCGCTGCTCGGGCAAGCACTTCCTGCTGCTGGCCGGGCACGAGCGGCTGGTGTTCGAGCCCGACCTGCTGGAACCACTGAACGCCCCACGGATGGCCTGACGTGCTGGACGCCACCGCGCACGCATTCGCGCTGCTGTTTTCCGGCGACGCGGCCTTGTGGCACATCGTCTGGGTCTCGCTCAAGACCAGCGTGCTCGGCCTGCTGCTGGCGGCCCCGCCCGCGATCCTGCTCGGCTACGCCATCGCCATGCACCGCTTCCCGGGACGGCGCCTGGCCATCTGGCTGGCCCAGGCCGCGCTGTCGCTGCCCACGGTCCTGATCGGCCTGCTGCTCTACCTGCTGCTGTCGCGCCGTGGTCCGCTGGGCGAACTCGAATGGCTGTTCTCGCAGCAGGGCGTGATCCTGGGCCAGATGGTGATCGGGCTGCCCGTGCTGCTCGCCTTTACGCTGGCCGCGGTGCAGGCGGCCGACCCGCGCTACGCCGAAACCGCCGTCTCGCTCGGCGCCTCGCGCTGGCGCGTGATGTGGACCGTTCTGCACGAGGCGCGCTACGGGGTGATGGCGGCCGTCATCAGCGGCTTCGGCCGGGTGATTTCGGAAGTCGGCTGCGCGCTGATGGTGGGCGGGAACATCGAAGGACAGACGCGCACCATCACCACCGCCATCGCGCTGGAGACCAGCAAGGGCGAGTTCGCGCAGGGGATCGCGCTGGGCATCGTGCTGGTGTCGCTGGCGCTCCTGATGAATGGCGCGCTGGTGCTGCTGCAGGGCGAAGCCCACACGGCGGGAGGCCGCTGGTGAAGCCCTTGCTCAGCGTGCAGGGGATGCGCAAGCGCCACGGCGAGCGCCTGCTGTTCGAGATCGAGCGGCTGGATATCTCGGCCGCCAGCGCCTATGTGCTGACCGGCGTGAACGGGGCAGGGAAGTCGACCCTGCTGCGCATGCTGGCGGGCCTGGAACGCTGCGAGGCCTGCACCGTGGAGTTCGAGGGGCGCGGCGTGCCGCTGTACCCGTATCCGCAATCGCTGCGGCGCGCCATCGGCTTCGTGCACCAGCACCCGATCCTGTTCTCGACCAGCGTCGCCCACAACATCGCCTACGGCCTGCTGGCGCGCGGCGAGAACCGGCGCGCGGTTGCGCCAGTGGTCGAGGAAGCCATGGAATGGGCCGGCGTGGCGCACCTGCGCGATACCGATCCGTCTCGCCTGTCGGGCGGCGAGAAGCAGCGCGTGGCGCTGGCGCGCGCCCGCGTGCTGCAACCGCGCCTGCTGCTGCTGGACGAGCCGACCGCCAACCTGGACGGACCGGCGCGCGAGCAGGTGATCGCCCTGATTCCCACCTTGCTCGATCGCGGCGGCAGCGTTGTGATGGCCTGCCACGACCGCGACCTGATCGGGCTGCCCGGCATTCAGCGCCTCAAGCTGCGCGACGGGCGGCTCGAGCTTCGCTGATTCAGAACTGGCGGGCGGCGGCGCCTGCGGCGGCGCGGAAGCCTTCCCACAGCATGTCGAGATCGGCGCGCAGGGCCTGCAGGCGCGGCGAGGCCTCTTGCGGCGGGGTGTCCATGAACAGCGAAAAGTCGTCCGTGCGTCCGAGCAGGGCGTCCAGGTCGGCGCGCAGGGCGTCGAGCTCCTCGCGAATGCTGTCCGAGTTGCGCAGGGCAGGGCTGCCGCCATCGAACAGGTGGCGGAACTCGTCGTGAAATTCTTCCGGGAGCTCGCCCAGCGCGCGGATCTTGCTGTTGGCGATGTTGCGCTCGAGGACCATGCGCAGGAAGCTGTCGCCGTCGAAGTCGCCGTTGTGGCGGGGGATCCAGCCCAGTTCCGTGTAGCAGCCGTGCACCCGGTCCAGGCAGGCCTCGATGCCGGCCAGGGTGGCAAGCGCGGGGCCGATACCGGTCTCCGACGTCCCAGTCAGCTGCCGGATCGCGTTGGCGGCGGCCCCGGCGGCGGACCAGTGGTCGAAGTACTCGGCCAACTGCCCGTTGCGCTTCTGGACGGCAGCCTTCAGCGTATCCTTGAAACCGGGCGTGTGGGCCGGCAGGTCCGCGAGTTGTTCATGCATCCCTTCTTCTCCCTGACTGTTTGCGGCGGCATACGGCCACACATCAGAATATTGTATACAGGAAATTGAAGGAAGGGTAAGCCCTTCATGAGGCCCGGTCAGTCGTGCTCGTCTGCGGCAGCGGGGCCGACGTGCGCATCGTCAGCGCCCACGCCGCCAGTACCAGGACAAGGGCAGCGCCGAAGCTCGTGCGCATGGCCGCGGCGATCGTCACCGGCGCTGTACCGCCATCCAGGCCCGCGGTGCGTGCGAACAGCATGCCCATCAGCGACGCGCCCGCCATCAGGCCCAGGTTGCGCGCCACGCCGATCATGCCTGACAGGGCGCCGCGCCGCTCCGGCGCGCAGGTCGCCATGAGCGCCGTGTTGTTCGCGGCCTGGAACAGCGCATAGCCGCCCGTGCAGACTGCCAGCGGCAGAACGTAGCCGGCAATGCCGCTACCACGGGGCAGCAGGGCGAGCAGGGCGCAGCCGGCCGCCATGCTGGCCAGGCCGGCGAGCATGGATGGCCGCGCGCCGAAGCGGTCCACCGCGCGGCCCGCCGGCACGCCGGCCAGCATCGCCGCCAGCGGACCGCAGGACATCGCCAGCCCGACGGCGGCGCTGCCCAGCCCGAGGCCGCCGGACAGGTAGAAGGGACCGACCACCAGCGTGGTCATCACGACGCTGGCCACCAGCAGGCCGGCGCCCAGGCCGCCCCAGGGCAGCGGGTCGCCCTGCGCCTGTGGCGCTCGCGCACGCATTCCCTGGCCGGTGGGCAGCCAGCGCCAGGCGATGCCGAACGCCAGCATAGCGAGCGGCGCCAGGGCCAGGAACAGTGCCGGCCAGCCGCCCCAGGCAAGCAGGATGCCGCCCAGGGTCGGGCCGAGCGCGGTGCCGGCGCCGGACATGGTGCCCAGCCAGCCCATCGCCGCCCCGGCGCGCCCTTCCGGCATCGCTTCGCCCACGAAGGGCAGGGCCAGCGCCATCATCGCCGCCGCGCCGCACCCCTGCAGCGCACGCGCCGCGACCAGCACAGGAAGCGAGGAAGCGAAGCCGCAGGCCAGCGAGGCCACGCCGAACAGCGCGATCCCGCCCAGCAGCAGGCGCCGCCGCCCGTAGCGGTCACCAAGGCGTCCCGCCACCACGGCCATGCCGGTCGTGGCGGCGAGGTAGGCCAGCACCACCCACTGCACCTGGGCATACGGGGCGCCAAAATCGCGCACCAACACCGGCAGGCCAACGTTGGCGATGCTGGTGCCGAGCGCCGGCAGCAGGGTGCACAGGCACAGGGCGGCCAGGGCCTGGCGCGTATGGCGGGGAAGGGATTGTAGGGCGGGCATTGAGGACTCCTGTTGGCGTTAGTCCTTAACCTTACGCCGCCGCAATGTATGGCGGAAGATGCATGGGTTGCAATCAATACCTGCACGCGACGCCATGTATTAGAATTGGCCGATGGACCACCCGGACTTCAACTTGCTGATCACGCTCGACGCGGTGCTGACCGAAGGCAGCGTCGCGGGCGCTGCGCGCCGCCTCGGCCTGAGCGCCTCGGCCATGAGCCGCGCCCTGGCGCGCCTGCGCGAAACCACCGGTGACCCGCTGCTGGTACGCGCCGGCCGTGGCCTGGTGCCGACGCCGCGCGCGCTCGAACTGCGCGAACCGGTGCACCGCCTGGTCGAGGAAGCTCAGGCCGCGCTGCGTCCCGCCGACGCCCTCGACCTGTCAAAGCTGGTGCGCACCTTTACGCTGCGCACGCGCGAAGGCTTCGTCGAGAACGTCGGCGCCGCGCTGCTGGCCAGGGTAGCTAGTGAAGCGCCGGGCGTGCGCCTGCACTTCGTGCAAAAGACCGACCGCGAAGGTGCGCTGCTGCGCGACGGGACGGTTGACCTGGAAACCGGCGTCGTCACCAGCACCACCAGTCCGGAGCTGCGCACCCGCGCCCTGTTCCCGGACCGCTTCGTCGGCGTGGTGCGCAAGGGCCACCCGCTGGCACGCGGCCGCATGACGCTGGCGCGCTATCTCGCGGCCGGGCACGTGAACGTGTCGCGGCGCGCTGCCGGCGCCCCGGTGGACGAGGCGCTGCGGGCCATCGGCGCCGAGCGCAGGATCGTCACGGCGACGGGCAGCTTCGCGGCAGCGCTGACGCTGGCGCGCGCCACCGATCTGGTGGCGACCGTGCCGGAACGCCAGACCGGCATCCTGCGCGATGGCATGCACAGCTTCGCGCTGCCGGTGGAGGTTGCGGGGATCACGGTGTCAATGCTGTGGCATCCACGCATGGATGGCGACGCGGCGCATCGCTGGCTGCGCGGCCTGGTGCTGGATACCTGTGCGGCGCTGCCTGTTTCACATTAAGATGGGACTATGGACAATCAATTGACGGCAGTTATCCTGGGTGACGAAACCATTCTGCTCGACGGGCACACGCTTGTCGGGAAGGACGAGATCGCCAATGCATTGGAACTGGCCCTGGAACAAGATCCGAACTTCGTTCTGGTCATCGGATCGAAACCGACTGAGCACTTCAAAGGGATCGGTACCCTCATCTATGCAAGCCAACGCGCCGGGGTGCCAGTGGAGAGCCTGCGATGGACCTTGGACAACGGTGACGTAGTGAGCTTTGACGAGTTGAAGTCCCGGAACTGAGACCTTCTAGGTCGCCTGCCGTCCCGCCTCATCCAGCGCCTGCCCGAGCGCGGACGCCATCGTCTCGTAAGGCACGGCGCCGCGCACCCCGAAGGCACGTTCCCATCCGGCGCCCGCCGGACGAAACACCATGATCGGCACCCCGGCCACGCCCAGCGAGTAGGCCAGCTGCTGGTCCTCGTGCACGGCCGCGGTATGGCGCCCGCTCGCCAGTACTTCGACCAGGCCCTGCCGCTCGAGCCCGATTTCAATGCCGATGTCGGCCAGCACGTCGGGATTCCCGATGTCGCGCCCATCCACGAAGAAGGCGCGGAACAGGGCTTCGTGCATGGCGTCGAAGCGTCCTAGTTCGCGGGCGTGGGCGACGGCTTCGAAGGCCAGGCGGCTGCGCGGCTGCACGGGCGGTAGCGTCAAGACCATGCCGCGCGCGGCCGCCATCGGATACACCGAGCGGTTCCAGGTGGTGTGCAGGTATTCGCCGTCCGGGTCGAGCGTCGGCTTGGGGGCGGGTCGCAATTCGAACGCGCGCCAGACCACCTCCACCTGCTCCGCATGCTCCTGCTGCAGGCGCTGGATGGGCGGCAGCTCGAGGTAGCAGAACGGGCAGACGTAATCGCTCCAGATGTCGATGCGGACGGGGGCTGTGGTATTCATCGCCCCATGCTACACCGTGGACGTACGGCGCCGCGCGCCATACGCCAGGACACCGGTCAGACCAGCTTGAGACGCGCCACCTTGCCGAGCGCCTCGCGCAGGCCCTGGGCGCCGGCGTCCGCGCTACCGGCCACCCAGCCGCGCGCGTAAGAGCCGTCGTGGGCGTGGCCGCCGTTCTCCAGCACCGGCAGCAACCTGCCTGCCACCGCCAGGTCGTTCAGGTGGCCGAGCCGATCCTGCAGCTGGGAGAGGCACTTGATGTAGGCCTTGACCTCTTTCTCGGGCAGCAGGTCGCGGAAGAACTCGGCCGCATAGCGCGCCTTCTTGGCCGCGATGCGCACCCGGTGACGGGCCGGTGCATCGTTCTCGTCGAGCGCCTCGATGCGCTTGCGCAGGCGCTTCTGCGCCTTGCGCACGAGCGGCACCAGGCCATCGAGAGCGTGCTGGTGCAGTGGATCGTCCTTCCCCAGGCCGGATGCCGGGCGCCACTGGCGACCGCGCAGCCAGCCATTCATGCGCAGCATGAGGTGGGTATAGCGCGGCGAATGCAGGGTTGGCAGCATGTTGCGGTGCAGGTTGCGGGCGTGTTCCCTGGCTGCTGCCTGCAGTGCTTCGGTGTGGATGCCGGAGATAGCGGGCAGGGTGCTGTCGGCCAGCACATCCCAGTCGCGCGTTGCGCCCAGTTCGCCGGACAGCCAGTCGAGTTCTTCCTGGAGCTCGGGCGGCAGGGGCGCCAGGTCGCGGAACATGTCGAGCAGGGCGCGCAGGCGGCGCAGGCCGACCCGCATCTGGTGCAGGCTTTCGGCACTGCGTGCCAGCACGCCGGGCACGTTGGATTCGATCTGCGCCATGCAGTTCAGCCCCATGCACTGCAGCGCTTCCTCCATGCGCATCTTGCGACCCAGGCGCACCGGCGTGGCCTTGACCGGAGGCGGGACTTCGTCCTGCAGCAGAGCGTAGCCGCGTGCGGCCTTGGAATCGTTGGCCACTTCCAGCGGGATGTCCTCGTGCAGGGCCAGCGCCAGCTCGAACAGCCGGGTGGGATTGCCGTGCTTGAGTTCCAGTTCCAGCTCACCGATCTCGGCATTGCGGCCGTTGCCGTTGGCGTCGATGCTGCCGCTGTCGAGCGCGCACTCGACCAGCTGGCCGCCGGGCAGGGCGATGTCCCAGGTGGTGCGGTGGGTGGTGTTGGTGAATACCGGCTGCAGCTGGCCGACGATCGCGGGCGAACGCAGGAGCTCGCGCAGACGCTGCGGCTTGACCTGGCGCGACAGGTCGGCCGGATCGGGCTGCGGGCCCTCCAGCGGCGATTCCCATTCGCCACGCTCGTGCAGCACGGGCGAGCCGGCGGATGCCGTCTTGACGGTCTGGATCCAGGCCTCGCCGTCGCGCCGCACGCGCAGCGTCAGGCCGCCGCGCCATAGGTCAAGTTCCGGGGTGTCGTAATAGGTGTCGAGAAGTTCGTGCTCGCGCGGCGCCGCAGTCGACAGTTCGGCGAGCAGGGGATGCTCGCGCATGCGCGCCACGTCGGCGGTCGCGAGCTTCAGTTTGAGTTCGGTTTCCATCGGATGTCCTTGCAATGTTCTCTCGAGCCCATCATACGCGGGCCCTGCCGGACAGCCGTCCGATTGTTACACCGGGGTGACATCGTAATACTCACGAAGCCTCGTGCCATCGCTGAAACGCACGAGGATCGGCAGGCGCCATGCAGATCCTCAGTCCAAGCTGGTCCATCTTTCGACAAGCTCAAAAAATGATTTTCAAGCGGGCTGGATTATCAAGCGCAGCGGCTCTGCATAGAATTGAAACCTCGTAATTCGACGCCAATCAGGCAATGAAACGCGAAACGAAGCAATTAATATCGAGGATAAGGAAAATGGAAATCGAATTCATCAACCGAAAAGTACTGGTGACCGGCTCCACCAGCGGCATTGGCTTTGCTGCCGCTCGAGGTTTCCTGGCTGCCGGAGCGGAAGTGGTCATCAATGGCAGGAGCCAGGCTGGCGTCGCATCGGCGCTCGAACGGCTGCAAGGGCTTCGAGCAAAAGCCAGTGGCTTTGCTGGAGACATGTCTGTCGAATCCCATGTGTCCACATTATTCCAGGCGCATCCGCATTTCGATATTGTCGTCAACAATGTCGGAATATATGGTCTCAAGGATTTCTTTGAAACGGATGACACGGAATGGAATCATTATTTCCAGACGAATGTCATGTCGGGTGTGCGCCTGGCACGACATTACGCTCAGAAGATGGTTTCGCAAGGGTGGGGCAGGATCGTTTTCATCTCATCTGAATCGGCCATTAATGTTCCCGCAGACATGATCCATTATGGCTTCACCAAGACGGCGCAATTGGCCGTGTCGCGCGGGCTCGCCAAGCGTCTGGCAGGAACCGGCGTGACGGTCAACGCGGTCTTGCCAGGGCCGACCCTGTCGGAGGGCGTCGCTGATCTCCTGAGGCCGGACGCTGAAAAGACCGGCACGAGTATCGAGGATGTCGCGGCCAACTTCATCGCCAATCATCGCAGCTCCTCCATCATCCGCAGGCCGGCGACCGTCGACGAAGTTGCGAACATGATTCTCTACATTAGTTCGGCTCAGGCCTCGGCCACTACCGGCAGCGCACTCAGGGTCGATGGCGGGGTGGTGGAGAACATTCTCTAGAACCAGCGTCCCCCTTTCCACGCCTCTCCTGATTTCCGCGTACCCGACCGCGAGCGACGACTCGCCAACTTCCGAAAGATAACCATGGCTACCTTTTCCACCCCAATCATCGAACAGCGCAGCACGACAAATCTCTTCGACGCAACCCGCAGCATCAGCGACGAGCAGATCTACGACCTGATCAAGCTTGCCACAACCGCGCCCACTTCCTTCAACCTGCAAAACTGGCGATTCATCGCCGTGCGGACTCACGAAGCGAAGGCCAGGCTGCGTGCGATCGGCTGGGATCAAGCGAAGATTACCGAAGCCGCGGTTACCTTTATCGTGATCGGGCAACTGGCTGATTACCGGACCATTCCTGCACGCCTGGCTCCCGTCGTCGAGGCAGGCATCATGCCGGCCAACATGGTGCCGGGTTGGGAAGGTGCCGCCAAAATGCTCTACGACGACAAGCCGCAAGTCCAACGGGACGAGGCGGTTCGCACCGCGACTTTTGGCGCGACTACGCTGATCCACGCGGCGCAGGCGGCCGGTCTCGGCTCAGCACCCATGATCGGTTTCGATGCGCCCGCCGTGGCACGGGAATTCGGACTCGATGAGAATGAGATCCCGGTGATGTTGCTGGCGGTCGGTTATGCACTCCCAGGCAATTGGCCACGCAAGCCGCGCCGTCCTCTTTCCGAGGTGCTGGAACTGGTCTGAATAAACGCTGCCCTGCATACTCGAGGACGTGCGGGGCAGTTTTCCTGCTCGGACCTCGAGAATGTGCGGCAACGCAAACAGTTACTGGCCAGGCTTTCCTTTGTCCGCGAGAACATCCGACAAGAACTGAACGAGCGCAGCAACGCGTCGGCTTTGTGGGTGCCCGGAGTAGACGGCATACAGGTCGACGGGCCCCGCGGAGAAGTCGCCCAGCACCCCCTCGAGCGCGCCGCTTGCCAACTCTTCCTGGATGTCTTGCTGGTTCTTGAAAATGACACCAGCTCCCTTGGTCGCCCATTCACGTAGCACGGCACCATCGCTTGCCTGTCGATCACCCCGCACTTTCACAGCGAAGTGCCTGTCGCGCTCACGGAATCCCCAGGTCGACAGCGGAGCACCGGGCCGGGCGAGGATCATGCAATTATGCTGCAGCAGATCATTCGGATGATCAGGACGTCCGTGTCGCTTCCAATAGCTGGGCGCCGCACAGACGATGCGCTTTCCGCGCCATAGCATGCGCGCCTGCAGGCTGGAATCCTCCAATGGCCCATATCGCAGGGCGAGATCGATCTGCCCATCGATAAGATTCACGGTGTTATCGCTCAAGAACAGACTGATGTGAACTTTGGGATGCTTGTCCTGGAATGCGTCGAGAATGGCACGCAATTGGGAGCGTCCGAAGTCATTCGTTGCGGTAACGCCTATCGGGCCCGTCAGTTCATCATCCTGGCGGATGCTTTGCAAGGCGGTGTCCCAATCCGTCAGGATCCGCTTCGCATCCACCAGCAGCATCTCGCCCTCATGCGTCAACGCGAGCCGTCGTGTCGATCGCGTTACGAGACGAGCTCCGAAGACCTGCTCGAGCTGGTTGACTGCCAAGCTTACTGTCGACGTAGCAACCTGCCTCTGCCGAGCCACGGCGGAAAAGCTGCCTTTTTCGGACACGTCGACGAAAAACCGGAGAGCGTCTAGATGGTCCATAAATGTATTTTTGGGAAAACCGCTACTGGACCAGTGTGTCGCTACGGTGCAGTCAAACCGGAACTGTATACAACTTATTGATTCACGCTTACATGAGAATCACATCGTACTGTTCCTGGTGATAACCCTTCTCCACCTGCAAGGAAATCCGCTTGCCGATGAAGTCGCCCAGCATGGCCAGGTGCTGCGATTCTTCTTCCAGGAACAGGTCGATCACTTCCTGCGACGCGACGATACGGAATTCGCGCGGGTTGAACTGCTTGGCTTCGCGCAGCAGTTCGCGCAGGATCTCGTAGCAGATCGTGCGCGAGGTTTTCACCTGGCCCTTGCCGCTGCAGGCGGGGCAGGGTTCGCACAGGATGTGCGCCAGCGATTCGCGCGTGCGCTTGCGGGTCATCTCGACCAGGCCGAGGGCCGAGAAGCCGCTCACCGAGACCTTGGTGCGGTCACGCGCCAGGGTCTTCTTGAGTTCCGCGAGCACGGCGTTGCGGTGCTCGTTGTTCTCCATGTCGATGAAGTCGAGGATGATGATGCCGCCCAGGTTGCGCAGCCGCAGCTGGCGCGCGATCGCGTGCGCCGCTTCCAGGTTGGTCTTGAAGATGGTATCGGCGAAGTTGCGTCCGCCGACGTAGCCGCCAGTGTTGACGTCGATGGTCGTCATCGCCTCGGTCTGGTCGACGATCAGGTAGCCGCCGCTCTTCAGGTCCACGCGCCGGCCCAGCGCGCGCAGGATCTCTTCCTCGACGCCGTACAAGTCGAACAGCGGGCGCTCGCCGGTGTAGTGGGTCAGGCGCGACAGCACGCTCGGGGTGTAGACCTGCGCGAACTCGACCAGCATGTTGTAGTTCTCGCGCGAATCGACCTGGATGGTCGCGGTTTCGTCGGTCACGAAGTCGCGCAGCACGCGCTGGGCCAGGTTCAGGTCCTGGTAGAGCAGGGAAGTGGGCGGGCGGGTGCGGGCGCCCTGCTGGATCGCGGCCCAGGTCTTGCGCAGGTAGTCGACGTCGGCCGCCAGGTCGGCGTCCGATGCTTCCTCGGCCTGGGTGCGCACGATGTAGCCGCCCTTTTCTTCCTTCGGCAGCAGGTTCGTCAGGCGGGTGCGCAGGTGTTCGCGGTCGGCTTCCTTTTCGATCTTCTGCGAGATGCCGATGTGCTGGTCCTGGGGCAGGTAGACCAGCATGCGGCCGGCGATCGAGATCTGGGTCGACAGGCGCGCGCCCTTGGTGCCGATCGGGTCCTTGATCACCTGCACGGTCAGCACCTGGCCGTCGAACAGCAGCTTTTCGATGGGGGTGGGGGCGGCCAGGGCGCCGTTCGGGCCTTCGTGGTTGCGCGCTTCCCAGATGTCGGCGACGTGCAGGAAGGCCGCGCGTTCCAGGCCGATGTCGATGAAGGCCGATTGCATGCCCGGCAGGACGCGCACGACCTTGCCGAGATAGACGTTCCCCGCCAACCCGCGCGTGAGGGTGCGCTCGATGTGCAGTTCCTGCACAGCGCCCTGCAGGATCAGCGCCACGCGCGTTTCCTGCGGGGTGATGTTGATGAGGATGTCTTCGTTCATGGCAACCGTGCGATATTGTTCAGGGTGCCATGATACACGGGCGGATGGATCCGGGGATGGTGGAAAGCCGGTTTCCGTAGGGTGGGCGGCTTGTCCGCCCACGCGGTGATCGTTCGCTGCGAGATCATCCGGCACGGAACCGCGGCCGCCGATAATCACCGCGTGGGCGGAATCCGCCCACTCTACACGTTATACCCAGCTTTACGGAGGAGAGTCGCGGTCTCGAACAGCGGCAGCCCCATGATCCCCGAATGGCTGCCCTCGATGTGCTCCACGAACAGCGCGGCAAGGCCCTGGATGCCGTAGCCGCCGGCCTTGTCGTAGGGTTCCGTCGTTGTGCAGTAGGCGCGGATCTGGGCCGGGGTCAGCTTGGCGAAGCGCACCGTGGACACCTGGGTGATCTGCTCGGCGATGCGTTCCGAATGCACCGCCACCGAGGTCAGCACCTCGTGCGTGCGTCCGGACAGGCGCTCCAGCATGGCGACCGCCTCGGCATTGTCGGTCGGCTTGCCGAGGATTTCGCCGTCGATGGTGACGGTGGTGTCCGCGGTCAGGACCGGGCGCAGCGGCTGGCGGCGCACCTGCAGCAGGTTCCAGGCGAACGCGCCTTTCTCCTTCGCGACCCTGGCCACGTAGTCACGCGGGTCTTCGCCCGTCAGCACGTCTTCGCTGACGTCGGCGCCGCGTGTCGGGTCGCTGCGCAGCATCAGCAGTTCGAATTCCACGCCGACCTGGCGCAGCAGTTCGCGCCTGCGTGGGCTTTTCGAGGCGAGGTAGATTTTCTTGTCGGTGAGTTTCATGGTGGGCGCGATGGGTCAGACGCGGTGGTACGGATGGTTCTGGGTGATCGACCAGGCACGGTACAGCTGTTCCGCCAGCATCACGCGCACGATACCGTGCGGCAGCGTCATGCTGGAGATGCGGATCATGCCTTCGGCGCGTGCCTTCAGTTCGGGATCGAGTCCGTCGGCGCCGCCGATCAGGAAGGCGGTGTCGCGCCCGTCCTGCTGCCATTGCTCCAGCATCTGCGACAGGCCCACACTCGTCAGGTCCTTGCCGCGCTCGTCCAGCGCGATGATGCGCACGCCTTTCGGCAGCACCGCTTCGATGCGCTCGCGCTCGAGCGACATCGCGGTGGCGGCGGTCTTGCTGCCGGAACGTTCGACCGGCTTGATTTCCTTGAGCACGATGCGCAGCTCGGGCGGCATGCGCTTCGTGTACTCGCCGAACCCGGATTCGATCCAGGCCGGCATCTTGTGCCCGACTGCGGCAATGATCAGTTGCATGAGCGTCGAAAGAGGCGGATTACTCTGCGGCCTTCTTCACGCGGCGGATCACCTTTTTCACCGGCTCGGCGTCCGCCGGGGCAGCTGCCTTCGGAGTGCGCTTCGGTGGCTTGGCCTTGGTGGCCTCGACGGCGGCGACCTCGCTCTTGCTCGGTGCGACCTTCACGGTCTTGCCGGTCGGGACCTTCTTGGCGGCCGGCTTCTTGGCGGCGGCGGTGGTCTTGGTGGCGGCGGCCTTGCGTGCGGCAGGCTTGCGCTCGTTGACCGGCTTGGCTTCCGGCTCGTCCTTGTTGGCGGCCAGGTGCTTCGACTTGGTCTTCGATTCGGCAGCTTCCGCCGCTTCCGGCGTCGACTTGCGCTTGGCCGCGCCCAGCTTGACCGGCTTCTCGCCCCAGATTTCTTCCAGGCGGTAGTACTGGCGGATGGCCGGCTGCATGATGTGGACGATCATGTCGCCCAGGTCGACCAGCACCCATTCACCGGTGTCTTCGCCTTCCATGCCGACCACGTCGCCGCCTGCTTCCTTGACCTTGTCGCGCACCGAGGCGGCCAGCGCCTTGGTCTGGCGGTTCGAGGTGCCCGAGACGACCGCGATGCGGTCGAACAGGCTGGTCAGGTGCGTCGTGTCGAACAGGACGATCTCCTGGCCCTTGACGTCTTCGAGGGCGTCAACGACGACGGTTTGCAGTTTCTTGATATCCATTAGCTTCTGTATAAGTTGTGTTGTTGAATATAGTCTAGCACTTGCGGGGGAAGCAGCGCGCTTGTGTCTTCCCCTGTGCGCAAGGCATTTCGTACTTGAGTGGCGGAAATATCTACCGCCAGCGTATGGGCCAGGCATACCTTGCCGTGCGGCGAGGCGCGCACCTGCGCAGGCGTCGCCAGCCGGCCTGCGAGCGCCGCAGCCACCACGGGCGGCAACCGGTCCTGGTCCAGCGCATAGCCAGGACGGGCCGCCACCCCTAGGTTGGCGAGCATGAACAGTTCTTCCCAATCGCGCCAGCTGTCGAGCTTTTGCAACTGGTCGGCGCCCATCACGAAGACGATCGAGGCCTCATCGCCGAGTTCCTGGCGCAGCGCGCGCAGGGTCTCGACCGTGTAGGTGGGGCTGGCGCGTTCGATCTCCTGCGAGTCGATCGTAACGGCGAACGGCTGTTCCCTGAACGCCAGCTCCAGCATCGCCACACGCTGCTCGTCGCTCGCTTGCAGGCTGCTCTTCTGCCACGGGCGGGCCGGCAGGATGCGCAGCTGGTCCGGATGCAGCAGGTCGGCAAACAGCGCGGCCAGCGCAACGTGGCCGTGGTGCACCGGGTCGAAGCTGCCACCCAGCAGGGCAATGCAGGGAATCACGATGCCAACCAGTCCCGGTGGACGAGGAAGTCCGTGTACAGGGCGGCTTCAGGACTGCCCGGTTCCGGATGCCAGTCGTAGCGCCATTTCACGATCGGCGGCATCGACATCAGGATCGCTTCGGTACGGCCGCCCGACTGCAGGCCGAACAGGGTGCCGCGGTCCCACACGAGGTTGAACTCGACGTAGCGTCCGCGCCGGTAGGCCTGGAAGTCGCGCTCGCGTTCGCCGTAGGGCGTGTCCTTGCGCGCCTGCAGGATCGGCAGGTAGGCAGCCAGGAAGCCGTCGCCGACCTTCTGGACCATCGCGAAGGAATCGTCGAAGCCGGTCTCGTTGAAGTCATCGAAGAAGATGCCGCCCACGCCGCGGGGTTCCTTGCGGTGCTTCAGGTAGAAGTACTCGTCGCACCACTTCTTGAAGCGCGGGTGCAGGTCCTCGCCATAGGGCGCCAGGGCGTCGTGGCAGACCTGGTGGAAGTGGCGCGCATCCTCGATGTTGCCGTAGTAGGGCGTCAGGTCCATGCCGCCGCCGAACCACCAGACCGGCTCCTTGCCTTCGGCGGTGGCTTCGAAGAAGCGCACGTTCATGTGCACGGTCGGCACGTAGGGGTTACGCGGATGCAGCACCAGCGACACGCCCATCGCTTCCCAGGCCCGGCCCGCCAGTTCCGGCCGCGCAGCCATGGCCGAGGGCGGCAGGCTTGCGCCGGTCACGTGCGAGAAGTTCACCCCGCCGCGCTCGAACACATTGCCTTCCTCGATCAGGCGCGAGATCCCGCCGCCACCTTCCGGCCGCTCCCAGGTATCGACCAGGAAGGGTTTGCCGTCGACGGCTTCCAGCGCGCCGACGATGCGGGACTGGAGTTCGAGCAGCCAGGTCTTGATGGCGGAAGGGTTGGGGGTGGTCATGCGTTTGGGTGGCTGTGGGCGAAAAATGGGCAGATTGTACACCTGGGCGTTGGGGTGTACTTATTCTTGTGGTGGAGAGTGGGGTTGGTGGCGTGCTGCTGAAATTGGATCCCGGCCTTCGCCGGGATGACGGTCTCTAGGCTAACGGTAAACTCAAACAACGTCGTTCCGGCGAAGGCCGGAACCCAATTTTGCACGCAGACACGAAGCGCTTACTTCACCCCACGCCACCCGATATCCCGCCGATACTGCGCCCCATTGAAGTGCACCTTCTCCACCGTCTCATACGCCTGCTTCTGCGCCATCTTGACGCTGTCGCCCAGCCCCACGACGCACAGCACGCGGCCGCCGTTGGTCTGCAGCGAACCGGCCACCAGCTGGGTGCCGGCGTGGAAGGTGACGCATTCCGGCGTTTCGGCCGGGATGCCGTCGATGACGTCGCCCTTGCGCGGGCTGTCCGGGTAGCCGGCGGCTGCCATGACGACGCCCACCGCGGTGCGGCGGTCCCATTCCAGTTCGACGGTGTCGAGGGCGCCGTTGCAGGCGTGCTCCAGCACCGTCACGAAGTCGCTCTTCAGGCGCGCCATGATCGGCTGGGTTTCCGGGTCGCCCATGCGGCAGTTGAATTCCAGCGTGCGCGGGTTGCCTTCGCTGTCGATCATCAGGCCGGCGTACAGGAAACCGGTGAAGACGATGCCGTCCTTGGCCATGCCCTGGATGGTCGGGTTGATGATCTCGCGCATCACGCGCGCATGCATGGACGGGGTCACGATCGGGGCAGGGGAGTAGGCGCCCATGCCGCCGGTGTTCGGGCCTTCGTCGTGGTCCTTCAGGCGCTTGTGGTCCTGGCTGGTCGCCAGCGGCAGCACGTTCTTGCCGTCGCACATGACGATGAAGCTGGCTTCTTCGCCCGCCAGGAATTCCTCGATCACGATGCGCGCGCCGGCGTCGCCGAAGGCGTTATCCGACAGCATGTGGTCGACCGCCGCGTGGGCCTCCTCCAGGGTCATCGCGACCACCACGCCCTTGCCGGCCGCCAGGCCGTCGGCCTTGATGACGATCGGGGCGCCGTTGGCGTCCACGTAGGCGTGGGCCTGGGCGGCATCCGAGAAGCTCTGGTACTTCGCGGTCGGGATGCCGTGGCGCTGCATGAAGGCCTTGGCGAAGTCCTTCGAGCTTTCCAGCTGCGCCGCCTCCCTGGTCGGCCCGAAGATCTTCAGGCCGCGCGCGCGGAACAGGTTGACGATGCCGGCGGCCAGCGGCGCTTCCGGACCTACCAGGGTCAGGGCCACGTTCTCCGCCACCACGAAGTCGGCCAGCGCGGCCGGGTCCGTGATCTCGACGTTCACCAGGCGCGCGTCGAGCGCGGTGCCGCCGTTGCCCGGTGCGACGAAGACGGTCTGGATACGTTCGGACTGGGCCAGTTTCCAGGACAGGGCATGTTCACGGCCACCGGAGCCGACGACGAGGATTTTCATAGGGTTTTACTCTTCGATGATCGCATTGGTGTAGACGTCCTGGACGTCGTCCAGGTTCTCCAGCGCGTCGAGGATCTTCTGCATCTTGACGGCGTCATCGCCGGTCAGCACAGTCTCATTGTCCGGCTTCATGATGACTTCCGACACCTCGGCCTTGAAGCCGGCCTTTTCCAGCGCTTCCTTCACGCCGGCATACGCGAACGGGTCGCACAGCACTTCGAAGCCGCCTTCTTCGTCGGCCACCACGTCGTCGGCGCCGGCTTCCAGCGCGGCTTCCATCAGCTTGTCTTCGTCCACGCCCGGCGCGAACTGGAACTGGCCGACGTGCTTGAACATGAAGGCGACCGAACCCTCGGTACCCATGTTGCCGCCGTACTTGTTGAAGGCGTGGCGCACCTCGGCCACGGTACGCACGCGGTTGTCGGTCAGGCAGTCGACGATGATCGCCGCGCCGCCGATGCCGTAGCCTTCGTAGCGGATTTCTTCGTAGTTGACGCCTTCCAGCTCGCCGGCGCCGCGCTGGATCGCACGCGTGACGTTATCCTTCGGCATGTTCGCGTCGGCTGCCTTCTCGACCGCCAGGCGCAGGCGCGGGTTCGAGTTGACGTCGCTGCCGCCCATGCGTGCGGCCACGGTGATCTCCTTGATCAGGCGCGTCCAGATCTTGCCGCGCTTGGCGTCGGTGGCGGCTTTCTTATGCTTGATGTTGGCCCATTTGCTGTGTCCAGCCATGTCGAGAATTCCCCAGTTGGTATGCAAGAGTGGGCGACATTTTAACATAGCCCCCTCCCGCAAATTCTCCAGGCATGCTCAATAACATGTCACGGAAACAACAAAAAGGTGCCCCAGGCCACCATGATCGCGCCGGCCACGCAGGCCGCCACCGCGCCTTCCTCGAGCCGCAATTCGAGCAGCGCCAGCAGCGCTACCGCGGCCACCACCACCGGGTTGCCCGGTCCCGCGCCCAGTAACAGCAGCACCAGCAGCCAGCAGCAGCCGAGGCAGGTCCGGCCATGCTCGGCACCCTGCCACAGGGCGCCCGTGCTACCTACGCGCCAGTCGACCAGCACCCCCGACAGCGGCGCGCGGCAGTGCTGCAGGCAGGCGTGCTTGGCCGGGGTCCACTGCCAGGCGCCGGCGGCGACCAGGCCCAGGCCCAGGGCCGGGTGGCGCGCCGAGAAAGCGCTATCGAGCAGGCCGGCGTCGTGCAGCGCCCAGTGCAGCAGGGTCACCAGCGCCGCGAAGCCGGTCCAGGCCAGCAGGCAGCCGAGCGCGAACACGCCGGTGCTGAGGCGCGGCCAGCGCACCGCGGCGCGGCGGCGTGCCACGCGCAGGTAGACGAACACGCCGCCGGCGGCGGCCGGCAGCATCAGCGCCACGCACAGCCCGGTCCACATTGCGAACAACAGCATCAGCTCGGCGTCGCGCAGCGGCGCCGGCAGGGGCGGGAGGGATGCGCGGCCCGCCGTGGCGCGCAGCGCGGCCGCCCCCTGGAAGGCGAACCAGGCCCAGCAGGCGCAGGCGAGCAGGACCAGCCAGGCCAGGCCCAGCGCGAGCGGCCGGGAGGGACGTTCATCGATGCCGGACAGGCTCATCGGAGACTCCCGTGATGCCCGGGTCGGGGCGGGACATGCACGGTACTTGCGGCCGCACGGGGCCGCCTGTGGCGATGACTTGACGGGTTCGGCATTGGGTCTCTCCTCGGTATGCTTGTGGACGTGCGTTGTTCGACCGTACGGCGGCGGCCGCGTTCTGGGCCGCTGCTCAGTCCACCTCCAGCGAAGCCGGCTGAACACTCGTACAATCGTTGGATGAACCAAAGCACTCCCGCCCATCCTGCTGCTCCTTTACCACGTGCAGCCCTCGTCGCCGGCCTGGCCATTGCCGTCGCCGGCGCCGTCCTGTTTTCCACAAAGGCTGTCGTCGCCAAACTGCTGTATCGCTACCACATCGATGCAGTTACTTTGATCGCGTTCAGGATGCTGTTCTCGCTTCCGGTGTTCGCGGCGGTGGCGATCTGGAAAATGCGGACCCAGCCGCCGCTGTCGAATGGGGACCGCTGGCGCATCGTCGTGCTGGGCCTGCTCGGCTACTACCTGTCGAGCTACCTCGACTTCCTCGGGCTGCAGCACATCTCGGTCGGGCTCGAGCGCCTGATCCTGTTCCTGACCCCGACCTTCGTCCTGCTCGCCAACATGGTGATCTTCAAACGCCGCATTGGCGTGGCCGAATGGGCTGCGCTTGGCCTGGCCTATGCCGGCATCGTGCTGGTGTTCGTGCATGACTTGGCGGACGGTTCGGGCAGTACCATCCTCGGCTCGCTGCTGGTGCTGGGCTCGGCCATCTCCTATGCCGTTTACCTGCTCGGCACCGGCGAGATGGTGCGCCGCATCGGCTCCCTGCGCCTGGTGGCCTACGCCATGTGCGTGTCGAGCGCGGCCTGCATCGGCCAGTTCTTCCTGCTGCGCCCGGCGAGCATGCTGGTGCAGCTGGCCGGGGTTTACTGGCTCTCGCTGGTGAATGGGGTATTCTGTACGATCTTCCCCGTGTTCATGACCATGGCCGCGGTCCAGCGCATCGGCGCCGCGACCGCCTCGCAGGCCGGGATGATCGGCCCGGTGTCGACGCTGTTCCTCGGTGCGCTGATCCTGGGCGAACCGGTGACCGGCGTGCAGCTGGCCGGAACAAGCCTGGTACTGGTGGGGATCTATTTGCTCTCGCTGAAAAAATGACGCCAATGACCAAGCCAAGGATTGCGCTCATCGCGCACGACAAAAAGAAAGACGACATGATCGCCCTCGCCGGCGAGTACCGGGACTTCCTCAAGGGCTGCACCCTGTCCGCCACCGGCACGACCGGCGGGCGCCTGGCCAACGAGCTGGGGCTCGTCGTCGAGCGCAAGCATTCGGGGCCGGTGGGCGGCGACCTGCAGATCGGCGCCCAGCTGGTGGAGGGCGGGATCGACTGCGTGATCTTCCTGCGCGACCCGATGACCCCGCAGCCGCACGAACCCGACATCAACGCCCTGGTGCGCGCCTGCGACGTGCACAACGTCGCCTGCGCGACCAATGTCTCGACCGCGCGCCTGGTGCTGTCGCAGTTGATGCAGGCGCAATCCTGAAGGAATCCAAACCATGGTAAAAGCCATCCGCATCGCCGCGCTGGGCGGCCCCGAAGTACTCGAGTACGTGGACGTCGAGGTCGGCGATCCCGGCCCCGGCGAAGCCCGCGTGCGCCACCACGCGATCGGCCTGAACTACATCGACACTTATTACCGCAGTGGCCTGTACAAGATGGCGCTGCCCTCAGGCCTGGGCCAGGAAGGCGCCGGCGTGGTGGAAGCGGTGGGCGAGGGCGTGACCCACGTCCAGCCGGGCGACCGCGTCGTCTACGCCGGCGGCCCGGCGGGCGCTTATAGCGAAGTGCGCGTGATGCCGTCGAATAATCTGGTGCGCCTGCCGGAATCGATCTCCTTCGAGACGGGCGCCGCCATGATGCTGCAGGGGCTGACGGTGCAGTACCTGTTCCGCCAGACCTATGCGCTGCAGCCGGGCCAGACCATCCTGTTCCATGCGGCGGCCGGTGGGGTCGGGCTGATCGCCTGCCAGTGGGCCAAGGCCATGGGCGTGAACCTGATCGGCACCGTCGGTTCCGAAGAAAAGGCGGCGCTGGCGCGCGCCCACGGCGCCGCCCACGTCATCAACTACAACACCGAGGATGTGGTGCAGCGCGTGCTGGAAATCACGAATGGCGCGAAAGTGCCGGTGGTGTACGACTCGGTCGGCAAGGACACCTTCATCCGCTCGCTCGACTGCCTGCAGCCGCGCGGCCTGATGGTCAGCTTCGGCAATGCCTCCGGCGCGGTGCCGCCCTTTGCACTCAGTGAGCTGGCTTCGCGCGGCTCGCTGTACATCACGCGTCCAACCCTGTTCGCGTATGCGTCCGATCGCGAAAAGCTGGAAGCCATGGCGGCGGACCTGTTCGACATGGTGGAGAGCGGCAAGGTGAAGATCGAAGTCAACCAGCGCTTCCAGCTGCTTGATGCCGCCGAGGCGCACCGCGCGCTCGAAGGCCGCCGCACCACCGGCTCCACGGTGCTGCTGCCATGAGCGCGCCGCAGGACGACGACGGCGCGCCGAAGTTCGGGCGCCTGCTGATTGTGCTGGCCTTTGCGCTGGTGCTGGTCGTGGCCCTCACCTTCGGGTCGGAGGCCTACTTCCGCTAAGAGACGGGGCGGCCCGGCGGGCCGGCCCTGGTTTCTCGAAAACCGGCTTTCGGTTTTTGCCCTTCCTGCCGGCAGGCGGCTTTCCTAGAATTCCTGGACCGACCAACCACCAGGAGCCCGGATTGCTTGCCTTGCTGACCACCATGACCGCCTTCTCGCTCTCGATGTCCCTGTCGCCGGGACCGGTGAACATGGCGATCGCTTCTTCCGGCGCCAGTCATGGCGTGCGCCGCACCCTTCCTTTCGTCACCGGCGCCACGCTCGGATTCACAGTGCTCCTGCTGGCCGTCGGCCTGGCGCTGCGCTGGATCACTGAGGGCATAGCGGCGCTGATGCCTTACCTGAGCTGCGGCGGCGCGCTGTTCATCGCGTACATCGGCTGGAAAATCGCGGGCTCCGATGCCGGCCTGGATGGAGGATCGGAAGGCGCGCCCAGCTTCCTGCAAGGCTGGCTGCTGCAATGGCTGAACCCGAAGGCCTGGATCGCCTGCGCTTCCGGCGCGGCCCTGTTCTCGGACCCGGCGGCGCCCGGCCGCTTCCTGCTGTTCGCCGGGATCTACTTCGCCATCTGCTACCTGTCGCTGGGGGCCTGGGCGGTGCTCGGCCAACAGGTGTCCTTGGTCCTGAACAGCCGCCGGCGAGTCCGCCTGTTCAACCTGGCCATGGGCACGATGCTGATCGGATGCGCGCTGTATCTGGGCCTGCCGCAGGCCGCGCGTCTCCTACAGGGGGCGGTCGGCGAACCGGTCGTGCAGGTGCTTGATGAAGAGGTAGGCAAGGCTCGAGGCCGAGATATTCCCCGGCCAGACCGCGTGGACCGTCAAGGGGCTGAGCGACCAGTCGGGCAGGAGCTGCAGCATGGCGCCGCCGGCGAGGTCCGCGGCTGACCGGAACGCGGGCGGCGCGGCCAGGCCCAGCCCTTCGCATGCCAGCCGGTAGGCCGCTTCGACGCTGTCGGCACTGATCCGCGGCGTGTAGCGGATCGTGGAGCATTCGCCACCGACATGGGTGAAGCTGCGCACGTGCGGCAGCATGGACAGCCCGATCCACGGCAGCGCGGCCAGGTCGGATGGTTCGCGCGGCCGGCCCGCGCCTTCCAGCAGCGAACGGCTGGCAACCACAGTCCGTGCGAACGTGAATACCGGCTTGGCCTTGAGCGTGCTGTCGGGGAGCTCGCCGATGCGCAGCGCCAGGTCGAAGCCGTCGCCGACGATGTCCTCGCGGATGTCGCTGCACGCCAGGTGGATCTGCGCTTCGTCGTACTGCCGGGCGAAGTCGGAAAACGCGCCCATGAAGGGCCGGCATCCCAGCAGCACTGCGGGGAGGGCGATGCGCAGGCTTCCCGACGTCGACACGCTGCGCTGCCGGAACTCGAGCATGCCCTGTTCGTACAGGTCCAGCATCGCTTTTGCGGTGTCGAGCAGGCGCGTGCCTTCGCTGGTGAGCGCCAGCTTGCGGGTATTGCGGTAGACCAGCGCGGTGCCCAGGTTCGCTTCGAGTTTGCTCAGGTGCGCGCTGACGGTCGATGCGGACAAGCCGAGCGCCTCGGCTGCGGCGCTCAGGGAAGCCTGTTCGGCCACCTTGGCGAAGATGATGAGATGGCGGATGTCGTCGATCATGGCGCTCGGCTGGCGGACGCGCACCTATGGCGTCCATGGGCCAATGATACGTGAAGCGCTGCCGTAAACAAACATGGGAGCCCGCAGGCCCCCATGTCGCAGTACCGGACTTCGGTCCTCGCCTCAGCCTGCCGGCTGCTGCTTCAGCTCCACCCTGCGCGCCACGCCCGAGGGCCCCGGGAAGCCTTCGAAGGCGCTCTGCACCAGGGCCGGCATCAGCGCCGGGGTCGACAGCTGGCGGCTCGTGTTGTGCACCGTGACGTCGAACAGGCGCTTGTTATCGACGGCCGACTTGATCCCGACCTGCAGCTCGCGGCGGTACTGGTGCTCGACCGAGACCTGGTAGGCCGGGCTCCAGAACGGATCGTAGAACGGGCTGTACCAGCCGCCCCAGTAGCGGCGGTGGAAGCCGCGGTAGCCAAAGCGCGGCATTGGCTGGTAGAACGGATGGTAGAAGGGCGAGATCGGCTCGACCACGCGCACCGGCACGTCGGTGGTGGTGAAGCGCATCGAGACGCTCAGGGCAGGCTTGCCGCCCGCCGCGTCACGGAAGCCCAGGCGCGCCAGCTGGCCGCGCACCAGGTCCTGGTAGGCGCGGTATTCCAGCGTGTCGTCCTGCGCCGGCGGCGCTTCGAACACATAGCTCTTGTCTTCGATCTGGGCCGGCCACTGGTGGAAGGTGGTGACATCGCTGCGGATGGTCGTGGCGCACCCCGTCAACAGCATCGCGAACGCCGCTCCGGCGGCGATCATCAGGCGTTTCATTGCTTTCTCCCTTGTATATACGGACTTTTCCTAGACTCTAGATTACCTTCTGTTCAGAAACTTTCGAAAACAATTTACACCCGGTTACCCCTCGCACACTCTGATACATACGGAAACGGAGCGGCACCAAAAAATCTTGTTGGTAAAATAAGCACTTCCCCATTGTCTCTTTGCGGACTTCCTATGCGCACCGATACGCCCCAGACGATTTACCGGAGTGACTACACCCCGCCGACTTACCTGGTGGATACCGTGGAACTCGGCTTCGACCTCGACCCCGCCCGCACCGTGGTAGCCAACCGCATGACGGTGCGCCGGAACCAGGAATGCGCCCACCAGCGCACGATCGAGCTCTACGGCGAAGACATCGAACTGGTGGCCTTGCGCGTGAACGGACGCGCCTTGCAGAGTGGCGACTACTTGATCAATCGAAATGTCCTGACGATCCCGAATGCGCCCGAGGAAGCCGTGCTCGAGATCGAGACCGTCTGCACCCCGGACCAGAACACCACCCTGAGCGGCCTGTACACCTCGAACGGCAATTTCTTCACCCAGTGCGAGGCCGAAGGCTTCCGTCGCATCACCTATTTCCCGGACCGTCCGGACGTGATGGCGAAGTACACCGTGATGCTGCGCGCCGACAAGGAGCGCTACCCGGTGCTGCTGTCCAACGGCAACCTGGTGGAAGAGGGCGAGCTGGGCGACGGCCGCCACTACGCCAAGTGGGAAGACCCGTTCAAGAAACCCTCCTACCTGTTCGCGCTGGTGGCCGCGCGCCTGGTGTGCCAGGAAGAGACTTTCCGCCTGGCCGACGGCCGCGACGCCCTGCTGCAAGTGTGGGTGGAAGAGGGCAACCTCGACAAGACCGACTACGCGATGCAGTCGCTCAAGCACAGCATCCGCTGGGACGAAGAACGCTACGGCCTCGAACTCGATCTCGACCGCTTCATGATCGTCGCCACCAGCGACTTCAATATGGGCGCGATGGAAAACAAGGGCCTGAACATCTTTAACACCAAGTTCGTGCTGGCCAACCCGCGCGTCGCAACCGACATCGACTTCCAGGGCATCGAGGCGGTGGTGGCGCACGAGTACTTCCACAACTGGACCGGCAACCGCGTTACCTGCCGCGACTGGTTCCAGCTGTCGCTCAAGGAAGGCCTGACGGTTTTCCGCGACCAGGAATTCACCGCCGACATGATCGGTACCGAGACCGGCCGTGCGGTCACCCGCATCGACCAGGTGCGCACCCTGCGCCAGGCCCAGTTCCCCGAGGACGCCGGCCCGATGGCGCACCCGGTGCGCCCTGACTCTTTTGTCGAGATCAACAACTTCTACACGGTGACCGTGTACGAGAAGGGCGCCGAAGTGGTGCGCATGTACCAGACCCTGCTGGGCCGCGAAGGTTTCCGCAAGGGCATGGACCTGTATTTCGAGCGCCATGACGAACAGGCCGTCACCTGCGACGACTTCCGCCTGGCGATGGCCGACGCCAATGGCCGCGACCTGACCCAGTTCGAGCGCTGGTACGACCAGGCCGGCACCCCGGTGCTGCGCTTCGAGACCCGCTACAACGAGGCCGAGCAGACCTATGCGCTGACCCTGTTCCAGTCCTGCCCGCCGACCCCGGGCCAGCCTGAGAAGCGGCCCTTCCACATTCCGGTGGCGGTCGGCCTGCTCGATCGCGCAGGCAATGACATGCCGCTGACCGTGGATGGCAAGGAGATGGGCACCACCGCCGTGCTGGAACTGACGGAGAACGAGCAGACCTTCGTCTTCAGCAATGTGAAGGAACAGCCGGTGCCGTCGGTGCTGCGCGACTTCTCGGCGCCGGTGGTTCTGCGCCACGGCTACAGCGACAGCGATCTGCTGCACCTGTTCAACCACGACAGCGATCCGGTCAACCGCTGGGAAGCCGGCCAGCGCCTGGCGATGGGCCGCCTGCTCAAGCTCACCGGCGAAGCCCCGGCCTCCAACCGACTGAGCCTGGACGACACCTTCATCGAGGCGATGCGGCGCGTGCTGGTCGACGAGTCGCTCGATCCGGCCTTCCGCGAACAGGCGCTGCTGCTGCCGACCGAAACCATGATCGCCGAGCAGCTCGACACCGTCGACCCGCTGGCCGTGCACATGGCGCGCCAGTTCATGCGCGCCAACATCGGCGCCCGCCTGCGCGCCGAGCTGCTGGCCCAGTACGAAGCCAACCAGACCCCCGGCCCGTACAGCCCGGACGCGCAATCCGCCGGCAAACGCGCGCTCAAGAACCTGGCCCTGTCCTACCTGAACGCAGCGCCTGACGAAGAGACCATCGCTCTCGCCGTGCGCCAGTGCCAGGAGGCGGACAACATGACCGACCGCGCAGCAAGCTTGAGTGCCCTGATCCATGCGCGCGCGCCGGAAGCCGAGACCGAACTGGAGCGTTTCTACGACGAGTTCCAGAACGAGGCGCTGGTGGTCGACAAGTGGTTCGCGATGCAGGCTTCGGCGCCCACCACCGACATCGCCAAGATCCGCGAACTGATGCGCCACCCGGCCTTCAACCTGCGCAACCCGAACCGCGCGCGCAGCCTGATCGCCAACTACTGCATGAACAATCCCGTCGAGTTCCACGCGCCGAACGGCAGCGGCTACCTGTTCTGGGCCGAGCACGTGGTGCTGCTCGACGCGCTCAACCCGCAGGTCGCGGCGCGCCTGGCGCGCGCCATGGACCGATGGCGCCGCTACACGCCGCAGCTGCAGCAGCACATGAAGACCGCGCTGCAGCAGGTGGCGGGGCAGCAGCGGCTGTCGAACGACGTACGCGAGATCGTCACGAAAGCGCTCGCGAATTAAGGTAGGGTGGTCGGCTTCGCCGACCGCGCGTTCACACCGTGCGTGAACAACACGCGCCGCATCCATTCATGCGAGAGTTGAACGCGCGGTCGGCCGAGCCGACCACCCTACAAAAAAAGAATCCAAACCAAACCAAAGGAAGTCCATGAAACGCGTCAGTCTTACGCAGTACCTGGTCGAGGAACAGCGCCTCCACCAGACCATCAACGCCGAGCTGCGCCTCCTGATCGAGGTCGTGGCGCGTGCGTGCAAGCGCATCAGCTACTCGGTCAGCAAGGGTGCGCTCGGCGAAGTGCTGGGCAGCGCCGAGACCGAGAACATCCAGGGCGAAGTGCAGAAGAAGCTCGACGTGATCTCGAACGAGATCCTGTTGGAAGCGAACGAGTGGGGCGGCCACCTGGCCGCGATGGCGTCGGAAGAAATGGAGACCATCCGCAAGATCCCGAGCCGCTATCCGAAGGGCGAATTCCTCCTGATGTTCGACCCGCTCGACGGCTCGTCCAACATCGACGTCAACGTCTCGATCGGCACCATCTTCTCGGTGCTCAAGGCCCCGGAAGGCATGGTCGAACCGACCGAGCAGGACTTCCTGCAGCCGGGCACCCAGCAGGTCGCGGCCGGCTATGCTGTCTACGGTCCGCAGACCATGCTTGTGCTCACCACCGGCAACGGCGTGCAGTGCTTCACCCTCGACCGCGAGATGGGTTCCTGGGTGCTGACCCAGAGCGACATGCAGATCCCGGAAACCACCAAGGAATTCGCGATCAACATGTCGAACAAGCGCCACTGGCACCCGCCGGTGCAGCGCTATGTGGACGAGATGCTGGCGGGTTCCACCGGCCCGCGCGGCAAGGACTTCAACATGCGCTGGATCGCCTCGATGGTGGCTGACGTGCACCGCATCCTGAACCGCGGCGGCATCTTCATGTACCCGGCCGACCTGCGCGATCCGTCCTCGCCAGGCAAGCTGCGCCTGATGTACGAAGCCAACCCGATGGCCATGATCGTCGAGCAGGCCGGCGGCGCCGCCACTGACGGCAGCAAGCGCATCATGGAAATCCAGCCGACCAAGCTGCACCAGCGCGTGCCGGTGTTCCTGGGTTCGAAGTCGGAAGTGGAGCTGGTCACCCGTTACCACGCCGAATAATGATTTTTTGCTCATGTCCGGCTTAATTGCCGAGTCAGACTAGCAAGTTCTCGGAGTTGTTTGCTAGAATACGGCTCTTCGTCCGGTTCGTCCGGCGTTGAGCCGCTGTAGCTCAGTCGGTAGAGCAGCGCATTCGTAATGCGAAGGTCACCAGTTCGATTCCGGTCAGCGGCACCAGAATTCGAAAAGGCCCGTGTTCCCTTGGGGACACGGGCTTTTTTTATTGCTGCCTGACATAGCGTTGGCGCACCACCAAAAAAAATGCCGCTATCACTAGCGGCATGGGAAACCCGAAGCGGGCGGGCGCCCGGCTTCCGGTCAGATGGTCGTGATGGATGTGTTCACCACGCCCACCAAGTCGACTTTTTCTTCCGAGGTGGAGAAGTGGTACAGCACTTCTCCGCGATCGAGTACGCCGCGGTCGAGGTGCTGGGTCCAGTAGTCGACTTCGACTTCGCTCGCCACGCGGTCCATCGCGACATCGTACAGCCTGGTGACGAAATCGCGGTTGGACAGCATGTCGAAGCCTGCCTTTCCTTCCGTACTGGCCAGGAAGGCGTGCGCGATCTGCATCATCGACGAACCCTTCTCGTGCGCTTCGATCCAGAAGTTGATGCCGCCGGTATCGGCGTTGCGCCCGAAAGCGGTGCTGTACATGCGCACCAGGCCGGCGATCTCGCTCCCGTTGAAGTCGACCGCGCCTGCCTGGCCGCTATACTGCAGTAGCTCGACATTAGCGACGATGTCGATGCCATCTGCATCCGGCTTCAGGTGCGTCATCACCACCGCGCCATCCTTGATGCGCATGGTGTACTCGGCCCGGCCGGCACCCATCAGGCGGACGGTGTCGCGGCCGGTGCCGCCGTCGATCGCGTCGTCGCCCTGGCCACCAAACACGATGTCGTTGCCTTCGTCACCATAGATACGATCATTGCCACCCGCGCTGCCGACGACATCGTCGCCGCCACCGCCGTGCAGGATGTCGTCATCGGCGCCCAGGAACAGGGTTTGCGCCGCACTGTCGCCCCAGACCTTCTGCGAGCCGGCGCCCCCGGTCACCCTGGCGGCGCCAATGATCGCCGCAAATTCGACGTTCTGGAGCTGGAGCGTGACGCCGCTTGCCAGGCCGCTGGTGTCGATCACCAGCGCGGTCATCGGGCTGCCGGCCGCGGACGGCGAGCCGCTCAGCACCAGCGCTTCGCTAGGCACGCCGGCGCCGCTTCCCAGCATCGGGACGATAGTCTGCACCAGCAAAGGCGTGTCGACCGGAAGGTCGGCCAGGAAGCCGGAGCCGCCGCCGGTGAGGCTGTTCTGGTCGTGCGAACCGGCCGCGGTGTGCGCCTTGATCTCGCGGATCAGGTCGGTCAGCGAATTGCCAGCCGACTGCAC
The DNA here is from genome assembly GCF_020707295.1 of Massilia sp. IC2-476. NCBI lineage: Bacteria > Pseudomonadati > Pseudomonadota > Betaproteobacteria > Burkholderiales > Oxalobacteraceae > Massilia > Massilia sp. IC2-476. The sequence continues at coordinate 880,556 of NZ_JAJFER010000001.1, read as the reverse complement.
GCCGCTGCTCGACACCTGCAGGCCGTAGCCGGTCGGCACCTGCGCGGTGAGGATGGCTTGGCCGTTGCTGCTTGCCAGCGGTATGTCGGCCACCCTGTTGTTGCCGACCTGTTCGGGACGGGTCGGCACCACCACCGGAATCGTGATGGTGGTGCTGATGCTGCCGTCGCCGTTGACGACGGTGCCTGTGCTGACCGGCACCCCGTCGACAGTGACCGGCACGGGCGGCGCGACGGGCGGCGCGACCGGGGGCGCGACGTATTGCTGCACGCTAACTTTCAGCGACTGGGTGTCGCTGCCGTTGGCGTCGCTGGCGATCAGGTCGAGCAGGTAGATGTTGTCGTGCGCGGTGCCGCCGGTATCCAGCGGCTGGCCGTGTGCGGGCGCGGCGCGGAAGCTGAGCGCGCCGGTGCCGGCGTCCACCGTGAACAGCGCCGCGTCTGCGCCGCCCAGCGACCAGGTCACGGGCAGGCTGGCGGTGGCGGTCGTCACCGTGCGGTTGCCTTCGACCAGCATGATCGACGCTTCACGCGTGCCGCCATTGCTGGTGATCAGCGGCGTCACGAGGGCGACGCCGCCCGGGTCCACGATGCGGCCGTTGGCCACGCCGTCGCTGTCGAGCGGACCGCCATCCTTCAGGTCGAAGGTGATCCTGGTCTTGCTGCCAACCGTGCTGACCGACTTGGCGATGTTGACCCACTTGCCGGTGTTGTCGAGCTTGAAGTAACTGTTGACCTTCTGGTCCGCGTCGACGTAGATCGCCACTTCCACCGTACCACCCGGGTTCACGCCGTTGATGCTGAAGTCGAGCTGGCCCAGCGGCAGCTTGACGTTGCGCGGCAGGCCGGTCGGTACCGGGCCGGCGCTGACCGAGGTCAGCGTGTAGTTCCCCGCCACCTCGAGCGTCGCGAACGGATTGCCCGTGACAGCCGTGGCCAGCGATGCAACGTTGGCCTGGCGGCTGTCGGCAACGCCATCGCCGTTGCCGTCTCCGAGCACGCCCAGGGCGCCCGGCACCGGATCCTCGGCGGAGTTCAGGCGCCCGTCGTTGTCGATGTCGTCGTCGTGGATGTCGGGCAGGGCGTCGCCGTCGAGGTCGCGCAGCACATTCACCCAGAGGAACTGGGAATCGCTGCCGCCGTACTGGTCGCTCACCGTCACCTGGACGTCGTACACGCCGTCGTGATTGCTGTCGCCAGGCGCCGCGGCGGAAGGCGCCGTGACGAAGCGCAGCTTGCCGTCGGCGTCGATGGTGAACAGGCTCGCTTCGCCGCCGCCGCTGATGCGGTACTGCAGGCCGTCGTTGTCGCTGTCGCTTGCTACCACCGTAGTGACCGCCGTCTGCCCTTCGGCCAGGTCGACCTGGGCGCTGCCGCCCCCGCCGTTCGAGCTGATCACCGGGGCCGCATTGATGCCGCTGGCGTGTGTCGCGCCGGTGAATGCCCCGGCGGCCTCGTTGCCGGCGGCATCGACGATACCGGTGCCGCCAGCCTGCAGATTCAAGCCCACGGTGCCGCGGCCGGCGATGTTGTCGACGCTGACCGTCCAGGTGGTGCCGCTACCGCTGATGCCGGCCAGCCTGCCGCTCGCCTGGCCGCCGGTGGCCAGCGCGAAGTCCGACAGGTCGACGCCGCTGACGGATTCGCTGAACACCACGGTGAAGTCGACCGCAGTAGCGGCAGGACCCGGCGTGCCATTCAGGCTGATGCTGCTCACGGCAGGACGCAGGGCGTCGAGCGCTGCTTGCGCGGCGCTTGCCTGCGTGCGGCTGTTGCCGGCATCGTCGGTGGCCGTGACCGACACGCCCAGGCCGCTCGTGCCCGGCGTACCCGCGGCGATCGTATGGCTGGCGCTCCACACACCGGCGTTCTGGGTCGCGGCGACCATGCCCCCGCCGAACTGGGCGAAGTCGAAGGACGCTGCGGCGATGTCGCCGTTGTTGTCGCCACTGGCACTATTGTTCCAGGTTGCGGTGACGGTATCGCCGATGCGGAACACAGCGCCGTTGCCGGTCGCCCCGGCAAGGACGATGGCGGCGGCGCCCACCGTCGGCGCCTGGTTGTCGAGCGTGGCGTTGCTGCTGTCGGCGCGCGTGGTCGCATTACCGTTGACATCCACGACATGCACGCTGACGTTGCGGCCGCTCGCGTCGACGCTGCCCGCGCCGATCGTGTACGACGCGCTCCACACGCCGTTCTGCAGGATTGCCGCTGCCGTGGCGCTGCCGCCGAAGGCGCTGAGGTCGACGCTAACGGTGCCGATGTCCGGATTGTTGTCGCCGGTCGAGCCATTGTTCCAGCTGGCGGTGATGGTGTCGCCCGCTTTGAATGCGCCGCCCGTGCCGGTCGCGCCGGAGACCGACAGCTGGGCGTCGGTGACGACCGGGCTGCGGGTGTCGCCGCTGAAGGACAGCACATTCGAGGCTGGGTTGAAGTTGCCGCTGGCATCCATCACGCCCCCGGCCGCGACGCGCACGCTGCCACTGAGCGCGTTCATGCCGTCGGTCGGGGTGAACGTCGCGGTGAAGACCTTGCTGTCGGCGGTTGGGACAAGGGCGCCGACGACGCCGCCAGTGGCGACGATATCCGCATGATCGAAACCGAGAGGCGTGTCGTTGAAGGTAAACGTCAGGGTCGCACTCTCCCCGGCCTTGAACACGTTGCGGCTGGCGCCGATGGTGACCAGGGGCGCCAGGGTGTCGCCGGCAAGGTTCAGGGTGTTGCTGGCCGCCCCCGGATTGCCGATCGCGTCGGTGTAGGCACCGCCGGGTACCGAGACCGAGGCCGCCAGGGCGTTGCTCGCGACCGGCGTAAAACTGGCGCTGTAGACCTTCGGGTCGGCGGTCGCGCCGAAGCCGCTGAGGGTGCCGCCGCTGACGGCGATGTCGCCCTCGGCGAAACCGAGCGGCGCTTCGCTGAAGGTGAAGCTCAGTGTCGTCTGGTCGCCGGCCCGCAGCGTGGTGCTGGCGGCGCCGATGGTGAGAGTCGGGGCCTTGGTGTCGCCGTTCAAGGTGAGCGACGCCGCGCCGCCGCCATTGCCGGCAGCGTCGGTGTAGGCACCCGGGGCGACCTCGATCAGGGCGGCCACGTTCTGGGAATCTGACGCCGGGATGAAGGCGGCCTGGTAGACCTTGGGGTTGGCGGTCGGCGCCAGGTTGACCAGCGTGCCGCCATGGGCGACGACGCTAGCGGACGTGAAGCCGTCCGGTACTTCGTCGAAGGTGAAGGTGATGCTTGCGCTCTGGCCTGCCGCCAGCGACGGCCTGTCGCTGGTGATGGTCAGGCTCGGCGCCACGGTGTCGACGATGAACGACGCGTTCACGCTGCTGGCTTCGTTGTCGCGGCCGCCCGCGTCCTTGAACTTGCCTGCTGCGATCGACACCGAGGCGTTGCCCTGGAAGCCGGAAGCGGGCGTGAACTGGGCCGTGTACAGCTTGGGGTTCTGCGTATCTTGCGTGAGCGCACCCAGGGTGCCGCCGGTGACGCTGAAATCGGCGCTTTCCGCGCCGGTGGGAATGTCGCTGAACGCCAGGCTGATGGTGGCGGTAGAGCCGGCCTTGACGCTGGACGCGTTGCTGGAAATCGCGACCGTCGGGTTGGTCGTGACGGTGATGGTGGTGGAATAGTACTCGGAGCTCGTGCCGTCGCCGTCGCCCACCACCACGTGGATGTTGCGCGCGCCCGCCACGCTGCTGGTGGTGTCGAACAGGATCTCGCGCAGCAAGGTAGTGGTGCGCGCAGGCGTGGCGTTGGCGGTATCGAAGATCACCACCAGGCTTTCGCCGACGCCGGTGCCATTCTGGCTGAGGAAGCCGACCCGTACACCGTCGACGAACACGCTGCTGTTCACGACCATCCCGCCCGGCACCGTCACTGGACCACCCGGCTTGAAGAAGAGCATGTCGCCTGCCTGCTGACCGCTCAGCAGCACATTCAGGGCGCCGGCCTGGAAGTCGGCGCTGTCGATGTCGCCGACGAGCGCGTCGCCGCCGAGGTCGATCGCGATCGCGCCGGCGGATGCGGCCACGGTCTGGTTGTCAGCCGCCGAGATGTTCACCAGCACCGGCTTGTCGTTGAGCGGCGTGACGACCACGCTCCAGGTGACGCCGGTAGCGGATACGGGAGAAGTCGCGTCGTCCTGGGTGGTGTCGAAGCTGCCGCGCGGACCAAGCGTGTCGTTCTGGTCGTCCCAAGTGCTGAATGGCAGGGTGGCGCCGGTTTCGTCGACCGCGTGGATGGTCAGGCCGCCCGGCCTGCCGTGGAAGTCTGCCACCGGTACGAAGCGGATGAAGGCCGTACCGTCAGTCGTGCCCAGCAGCAGGGCCGCTGCAGGCGAGACCGTCCCGACGTCGTACCAGTATTTGGCATAGGGGTCGATCGAATACTGCCAGCGGCCTTCGGTCACGGGATTGGCCGCGTTGCCCGAGATCGCGACGCCCAGCGGCGCGTGGCCGTCGGCATCGGCAAAGCCGGACCTGGCCAGCAGGTCGACAATGTCCTCGCCCCAGTTGGGCGGATTGCCGCCGCTGAGGTCTTCGATGTCCGCGCTCGGCACGTCCTCGTCGATCGACACCAGGTCGGCGCCGCCGGCAAGCGTGGGCGCGCGGTTGGCGGGGGCGAAGGCGCGCACCATGACGCCGCCGCCTGCATCGCTGCCGGCGTCGTACCAGGCCGCCAGGAAACCGGCCGTATCGAAGCCGGCAAGGCTCGGTGCGCTCTGGCTTGCGCTGCGCGCCGCCTCGTTCACTAGCAGGTCGTAGCTGTCGCGCGCACTGCCATCGGCATTGAAGCTGCGCGCGAACACGTCAAATTCCTTGGCGGGATCGGCGTTAGAAGTCCAGGCCACGGTGAAGCCGCCGTTGGGCTGGGCAATGACTGCCGGGGTAATCTGGTTGCCCGCGGTGGCTGCGTTGACCAGGATCTTGCCGCCGACGGCGGCGCCAGCACTGGTGTAGACCTGGGCATAGATGTTCGATTCAAGGCTGGAATCGGTGAAACCGCCTGCGGTGGCGCCGGCTTCCTGGTACACCAACACGAAGCCGCCGTTCGACAGGCCCGCCGCCTTAGGATTGTTCTGCGGGGCGGCGCTGCCCGCCACGACGATCTCGCTGCCGCCGCTGCCACCGGCATTAAACACGCGCGCGATGATGTCGTTGCCGTTGGCCGGGTCGCGCCAGGTGACGACGAAGCTGCCGTTGTCAAGGGCGCCGATCGCGACGGCAGCCTGGGTGCCGGCCGTCGTGTGGTTGGCAGTGAGTTCGGCGCTGGCTTGGCTGCCATCGGCATTGAAGACGCGTGTCTTGACGTCGGTGCTGCCGGCGTCGTTCCAGGCGGCGGCGAACCCACCATTGGCAAGCTTCGTCAGGACCGGCGTGGTCTGGCTGCTGGTGGTCGAGGTGGCCAGGGCCGTTTCAAGGCCGAGCGCGCCGTTCGCGTCCACGAGGCGGAACACGACGTCGGCCGCGCTGGTCTTCGCATAGGCGACGACGTAGCGGCCATTGTCGAGCGCCGTCACGGCCGGGGTATTCTCGCTCGTGTCGATCGTCTGGTCCGAAATGGCGAACTCGGCGCCGGTGGGATTGCCTGCGGCGTCGATCTTGCGGCCATAGATGCCGTAGCTGCCGGCCGCATCGGCGCCCTGGCCGGCACTGCGCCAGATCATCACGTACGAGCCGTCGCTCAGGCGCGCCAACGAAGGCTGGTTCTGCTGCAGGGCCGCGGTGGTGTTGACACCCGCCGCGCCTTGGAATCCCTCCGGGTTTTCTCGGCCGGTGAAGGTGAAGGTCTGAGTTGCACCCTGGTTCGCGATCGGCGTGCCGTCCGCGTTACGGTCGAACAGATCGCTGTAGCGGACCGTGACCGTGGCGGTCTGGCCCGGCGCCAGGCCAGGTCCCGAACCCCTCACCAGCGACGTGCCGGATACCGCGAACAGTCCCGGCACGGACTGTGAGACGATCGAGTGCAGGCCATCGTTCGGGGACCCGGTGTCGACCTGGCCCAGGCTTGCCAGCGCCGTACCGGCGGCCGGCGCGCCCCAGAAGTCCAGGGTATTGACGGTGACCGCAGTCGGCGCCAGGTCGGGCGTCATGATGAAACCCGAGGTGGTCGATACAGCGCCCTGGGCGTTCACGTATTTTGCATGGGCCGAGTAGGTGGTCGTGGTGTCGTTCGGCCGAACATCGATGTAGCGGATGGTGGCGTTGAGCGGAGCCGCGGTGCCGCCATTGGTGCTCGTGATGTTGCCGTTGCTCGCATACTCGACCAGCACCAGTCGCCAGACGCCGTCACCCGTGTTGTATTCCAGCGTGCCGCGCAAACCGTTCGCATAACTGGCGGGATACTGGCCACCATCGACCCAGAGCGAAAAATTCTCGTAGCCGGGGGCCGCCGTCGAGCCTTTGTTGACCCAGTTGGTGCCTTCCTGGCCGGGCCGCGCGGCGACATACATCTGCGTGGTGCTGAGTGGGTTGCTGCCGTAGGTGCTGCCTAGCAGATAGGCGTAGGGGTCGGTTGAATCGCCTGCAAAAGGCGACGCCGTGGCGATGTTGCCGCTGGCCTGTTCCAGCACCCAGTTGCCGCCGCGTGCCGCGCCGCCGGTCGCGTCGTCCGAGGCGGCGACATCGGCGCGGGTTAGCGTCGACAGCGAGGACAGCAGGGCCTGGCCGTCCGCGCCGGCGCCGGTGGCGCAGCCGTACAGCAGGATGTCGGCGTCGCTCGACAGCGCGTCGCCGATCCGACCCAGCAGCCCGGCATGGACGTCGATGGAAGCCTTCGACAGTGTCAGGCTGCCGAGATGCGCCTCGCCGGCACTGCCGTGCGAGACGATGTGCAGGGCCCCGATGTCGCTGCGTCCTTCGAGGGAAGCGGCAATCTGCGCGAGTCCGTCGCGGGTGCTGTCGAGTACGATGACCTCCACGCCCGCGCGTACCGCAGCGAGGAAGGATTGCAGGTCGGGGATGTTGTCCTCAACGAAGAGGACGGCCGGGGACACGGCGGAGCTGCCAGGAATGGATGGGATCATGGAGGGAGGAAATCTGTTCAGGACGACCTGATGGTCGGGGAAGGCATTAGCATACGTAAATTTCTATGTGGAAATGCTATATGGATGCAACCCTGAGTTCAATTACAGATTGTCTCTCTTCCCGAATTCATCACGATAGCATTGGCGAAGTGACACGGAAATGTCGGGAATGCGCCACTGTTCATTGAACAATGCCATTAATCGGCCTCAGTTTTCGGCCGTGGCGACCTCCTGCAGGCTTTTCAGGAGGCTGGACGCGCTCGGCTTGTCGATGAAGATGCAGCGTTTCCCCGTGCGCTTGCAGTGATCCTTCACGCGCCAGTAGGCGTGGTGGCTGATGCAGCCGGTCTGGCAGATCACGAGGTCGGCGGCGGCCAGGCTGGCGTCGAGCTGTCCGGCGCTGTCTTCCAGGCCGCCGTCGTGATGCGCGAACTGCGCCCCCACGCGCTCGACCACGTCGCGGTAGACCGGCACGCTGCCGCTGCGTCCGCCCACGCACAGGACGCTGCGCCGGAACAGGCGTACCGGCGCCTCGACCGCATCCAAGCGCGCCGCCGCAACTGGGGCAGGGGAGGACTGCATCGCTTCCGCCACCGCCTGCGCCGCCCGTGCCGCATCGCGCTCTTCCTTCAATGCCGCGACCTGGCCGCGCAAGGCCTGCTCGCGCTCCTCCAGCTGCACAACCCGGTTGGCCAGGCGCTTGCGGGCATCCAGTTCGGGCACCGCCGCCTGCAGTTCGGCCAGCGCGCTGCGCAGCCCATGGATGTCGGTGTCCTTCGCGATCGCGGCCGCACGCGCCTGCATCATCTGCTGTTCGTGGCGTCCGGCCTGCGCCGATTTTTCCTTTTGCAGCAGCTGGCAGCGCTGCTGCGCCTTCTCCAGTTCGCGCAGCAGGCGGGCATGGTCGGCCAGCAGCGCCTTGACCTTGTCCATGTCGGCCCGCACGCAGGCCCCGGCCCGGTGCTGCACCATGTGGATGTCGCGGCACATCCGCTGTTCCAGCCCGGGCGTGCAGCGCGGGTGGGTGAGGCCGGCCCAGAACGCACCCGGCACATTACCGTCTGCAACAGCCTGCGCCCACAGGGTGGCCACCTCGTCCTCGCTCCTGGCGGCACGAAAGCGCGCGATGTCGCCCGCGTAGCGCCGCTCCAGCTCCTTCTGGATCGCTTCCGACAGCGGATTGCGCAGCGCGCACTCGCTCACCGCGCCGACGTGGATATCGTAGTCGTCATGCAGCAGCCGGCCGCCCGTGACCCGTTCGACCAGCTTGCGCAGGACGCCCAGCGGCAGGGCGACCCCGACCAGCGGACAATGGCTGTTCTGGGCAAGTTCCCAGACGCGCCGGCGGCGCGAACCCTGTAAACCTTCTACCGTGGCTGGAAGAGTGTGTTTGTCGCACATGCGTCCGTCCTTTCTCTGTAAATGAGAATGATTATCATTCATATGATATCGCAGATGAGATGAAAGGCAAGTGGATTCGAGGGATAGGGGAGGCTGGAGCCCGATGGCACAGCTCTGTTAGGCAGCGCACTGTCCCGGTATCGCAGGCGTTGTATTTTTTGTATCGCGACGCAGTGTCCGATACTGCGCGCGATTTCGGACCGCCACAGGCGACCGCTCATGCAGCGACGAGAGCGCCTGCGCTACTGCCGGAACTTTTGCGCCAACTTCAGGTCTCGGTTAACGAGAATGGATCCGGAGCAAGAAAGAAAGTTGCGTCTTGAGCTAGCGCAGTCAATCGTCGTCCCTCGCGCCGTGTGAAGCGGAATCGAGGAAGAATGTGGTGATAGTCGGGTATCGGTCTAATTCGCGTTGGTCTACATTTTACGAGGGATACATCATGGATAATCAGAAACCTACCGAGGGAAAAGGCAGCGACGCAAGCCGCGAGAATGCAGGTTCGAGCATTGGTAAAAGCCAGGGTTCTGGCCTGAGCCAGGGCAGCAGTGCATCGGGCAGCAGCCAGAGCAGCTCGTCGGGCAGCCTCGGCAGCGCCAACGCCTCGCCAAGCACTGCCAAGCCGGCTACCGGCAGCAGCAGCGGCGCAGTCGGCGGTACCAGCAATTCCGGCAGCCAGCAAAGCAGCTCGCAAAGCTCGGGCAACCTGGGCAGCAGCAGCTCGCAGAGCGGCTCGACCGGTTCGAGCGCAGCCGGCAGCAGCGGCAGCCTGAGCGGCTCGACCGGCAGCACCGGCAACAGCGCACTGGGCTCGTCGGGCAGCACCACCGGCAGCAGCTCGGGCACCACCGCATCGAGCAGCGGCAGCATGGGCGGCGCCAGCGCACAATCGTCGGGTTCGTCGTCGTCGAGCGGCGACCAGTCGCAGTCGCAAGGCGGCATCAAGGGCGCCATGGCCAACGTGTCGCCGGACAAGCTGCACGAGAAGATCGACCAGGTCGCACAAGGCGCACAGCCGCTGGTCGACCGCCTGGTCAGCACCGCGCACGCAGGCGTGGACCGCCTGAGCGGCATGCTGAGCGGCGCGTCGGAAAGCCTGGGCCAGCGCAAGGGCCAACTGGGTGATACCTACCAGACCTACTCGACCAAGAGCACCGAGTACGTGAAGACCAACCCGGGCACCGCCCTGCTGGTCGCAGCCGGCGTCGGCTTCCTGCTGGCCAAGCTGCTGGGCGGCTCGAGCAGCAGCGAGCGTCGTGAATATCGCTACTATCGCGACTGATTCTTCACTCGCTAAAACAAAACCCGGCAGGCATGCGCCTGACCGGGTTTTTTTGTGTTCGTGATGACTGTGTGGACAGCTCAACGCTTGAATTAGTCAGTGATCACTAGTCTCACCTTGGCACCGTCGGGAAGATCAGCAATCTGCTTGGCGATGTGACCTGATGCCCTGATGAGCTCTTCAAAAGATATGGTGCTTAAATTGTCGCCACCGTATTCACCGCCGAGAATCCCGGGGATTTTGAGACAGAACTTTTTGCCGGGCGGTAGTGCGCCGAACTGTCGAGACGCTTGTGCGACCAAGGCGCGCATTGTCCAGTCAGCGAGGAATTCCTGATCGTTCGATAGCCGGTCGAGTTCTTCACGACTGGTGGCCACGACTTTGCAGTAGGGGTCTTCCGGACAGATGCGCCAGTAGTATCCGCGAATATCCTTGACGATCAGGTTGCCGAAGTCGTTTTCGCCCAATACCTTGAGCGGCTCGATACCGGTCCATCCCCAGCTCGCTCGAATCTCATCCAGCAGGCGCATTGTTTTTTAACTCCGCATCGCCAATGCAGGGAACACCTTGTCCCCTGCATTGCAGCCATCTTATTTCACTGGATCGGAAGCTGGCTCCTTCACCGGCGCCTGCACCGGCTTGCGCCGCAGGCGTCCCATCTGGCGCTTCATGAAGTGCTCGAAGTCGTCGACATAGGTGAACACCGCCGGCACCACTAGCAGGCTGAGTAGCGTCGAGGTGATCAGCCCGCCGATCACCGCCACCGCCATCGGCGAGCGGAAGGACGGATCGCCCGACAGGCCGAGCGCCAGCGGCAGCATGCCGGCGCCCATGGCGATGGTGGTCATCACGATCGGGCGCGAACGCTTGTGGCAGGCGTCGACCAGGGCGTCGAAGCGGCTCATGCCGGCGTTGCGCGCCAGGATCGCATAGTCCACCAGCAGGATCGAGTTCTTGGTCACGATCCCCATCAGCATGATCAGGCCGATCATGGACGGCATCGACAGCGCGTTACTGGTCAGCAGCAGCGCCACGAAGGCGCCGCCGATCGACAGCGGCAGCGCAGCCAGGATCGTCACCGGCTGCATGAAGTCGTTGAACAGCAGCACCAGCACGCCATAGATGCACAGCACGCCGATGGTCATGGCGATGCCGAAGCTGGCGAACAGGGTCTGCATTTCCTGGGCGTCGCCGAGTTCCGCGATCTGCACCGACGGCGGCAGGTTCTTGAACACCGGCAGGGCGCGCGCTTCGTTGTTCACTTCGCCGAGCGAGCGGCCCTGCAGCTCGACGTCCAGCGTCACCTGGCGGCTGCGGTTGAGGCGGTCGATCTGGGCCGGGCCGCTTTCCATCGAGATGGTCGCGACGTTCGCCAGCAGCACAGGGCCGCGCGCACCCGGCACCGTCAGGCGGCCGATGGCCTCCAGGTCGGCGCGCACGGTGTCTGGGAGCTTGACGCGGATCGGCACCTGGCGCTCGGCCAGGTTCATCTTAGCCAGCGAAATGTCGTAGTCGCCGGCGGTGGCCACGCGCACCGTCTCGCCAATCGCGGCGGCGGTCACGCCCAGGTCGGCCGCGCGCGCGAAGTCGGGGCGTACGATGATCTCGGGACGCACCAGCGAGGCGCTGGAGCTGACGTTGCCGATGTTCTTCAGCGTGCGCAGTTCGCGCTCGGCCTGGCGCGCGGTGGCGACCAGGGCCTGCGGGTCTTCGCTGCGCAGCACCAGCTGCATCTTGGTGCCGGTATCGTTGGCGCCGACGTTGAAGCGCGCGCCCGGAATCTGCGCCATCTTGCCGCGCAGGCTGCGCTCGATGTCGGACAGCCCTTCGTCGCGATCGTGGCGGCCAACCGTGGACACGGTCAGCACCGCACGGCGCGCCTCGGCCGCGGCGCCCGGCGCAAACGCATCGCCGCTGGAGCCGCCGCCGATCGAGCTGAATACATGCTGCACGCCGGCGACGCTCATCGCGGCCTGGCGCGCCTGCTCGGCCACCGCGCGCGTTTCAGCGAGAGTGGAGCCCGGCGGCAGCTCGACCGTGACCTGGGTCTGCGAGCGGTCGTTGGGCGGCACGAAGCCGGTCGGCAGCAGCGGCACCAGCGCGATCGAGCCCACGAAGAAGAGGCCCGATGCGAGGGCGGTCAGGCCGCGGTGGCGCAGGCACCACTGCATCGTCGCCATGTAGCGGCGCATCAGCGCGCCGTCCTTTTCTTCGCCATGATGCTTGGCTGGCTTGAGCAGGTAGGCCGCCATCATCGGCGTCAGCAGGCGCGCCACCACCAGCGAGGCCAGGATGGCCAGCACCGCGGTCCAGCCGAACTGCTTGAAGAACTTGCCGGCGATGCCGCTCATGAAAGCGGTCGGCAGGAACACGGCGACCAGCGAGAAGGTGGTGGCGATCACCGCCATCCCGATCTCGTCGGCCGCTTCCAGCGCTGCCTGCATCGGCGTCTTCCCCATGCGCAGGTGGCGCGAGATGTTCTCGATCTCGACGATGGCGTCGTCCACCAGCACCCCGATCACCAGGGCCAGCGACAGCAGCGTGACCATGTTCAGCGTGTAGCCGAAGAAGTACATGCCGAGGAAGGCCGGGATCACCGACAGCGGCAGCGCGGCCGCGGCGACCAGGGTGGCGCGCCAGTCGCGCAGGAACCACCACACCACCAGCACCGCCAGCACCGCGCCTTCGTACAGCATCTCCATCGAAGCGTCGAAGTTTTCCTCGATCGGCGCCGAGTTGTCGACCACCTCGCGCAGCACCACGTTCGGATGCTCCTTCTGCAGCGCCGTGATGGCCTGACGCGCGCCTTCGGCGACGTCGACCTCGCCCGCGCCGCGGGTGCGGAACACCTCGATGCCGACCACCTGGCGACCGTCGTACTCGGCCATCGAGCGGCGCTCGGACACGGTGTCGGTCACGGTCGCCACCTGCTCCAGGCGCACGTGGCGGCCGTCCGGCAGCGGAATCTCCATCTGTCCCAGTTCCTGGGCCGACTGCACGGTCGCGATGGTGCGCACCGACTGCTCGGCGCCGCCCACGTCGCCGCGTCCGCCCGAGGCTTCGCGCTGCACGTTGCGCAGCTGGCGCGAGACGTCCAGCGCCGACACCTGCAGCGCGGCCATGCGGGCGTCGTCGAGTTCGACCCGCACCTCGCGGCTGACGCCGCCGACGCGCTTGACCGCGCCCAGGCCGGGCACGCTCAGCAGGCGCTTGGCGACATCGTTGTCGACGAACCAGCTCAGCTCCTGTTCGTCCATGGCGCTGCCGGCGCCGGGCGCCGGGCTGGCGATGAAGGTGGCGACCACGCGGCCGGCGGTGGCGGCCTTGGTCACGCTTGGGTCCCGCAGCTCCGGCGGCAGATCGGCCCGCACCCGCGCGACCGCGTCGCGCACGTCGTTGACGGCTTCGCCCAGGTCTTTCTCAAGCACGAATTCGACGGTGATGGTGGCCACGCCGTCGAGCACGTTGGTATAGATGTTCTTGACCCCCTGCAGGGTCGCGACCGAGTCTTCGATCTTCCGTGCGACCTCGGTCTCGAGCTGGGCCGGCGCCGCGCCTTCCAGCGTAGCAGACACGGTCACGAAGGGCAGCTCGATGTCCGGGAAGTCCTGGACTTTATTGGCATTGAAGGCCAGCAGTCCCGCCAGTGTCAGCAGGACGAACAGCATGATCGCCGGGATCGGGTTGCGGATCGATAAAGCGGAGAAGTTCATCGGGATGCTCCGCTCAGCGCGCCGCGGTGCGGCGCTGGGCCGGCGCCGCCGGCGCTGCAGGTGCTCCCGTCGCCGGCACTGCCGGCGCCGGGACATTCCGCACCAGATCGCCGTCGTTCAGGAAGCCGGCGCCGCTGACCACGATCGGGGTGCCGGCCGCCAGGCCGCCCAGGATCTCGACGCGGTCGCCCAGGCGGCGGCCGGTGCTGACCTTCAGCTGGCTGACGCGGTTGTCGCGGTTCAGGCGGAACACGTAGCTGAAGCCGTCGCGCACGGCGATGGCCTGCTGCGGCACCGTGAGGGCGGTGGTGGCGCCCAGTTCGAAGCGGCCGCTGGCGAACATGCCGGCCTTGAGCGGCGCGTTGGTCGACAGCGAAGGCGGCAGGTCGACGTAGACCAGCGCCAGGCGGGTCTGCGGATCGACAGTTGGCGCCACGGTGCGCACCTTGCCTACGATCTCGCTGCCGCTGGCGGCGCGCACGGCGGCCTTCATGCCCGGCTTGATGCGGCCCAGGTCGTTCGAGGTGACTTCGGCGCGCCATTCGAGGCGGCCCTGGCGGATCATGCGGAACAGTTCCGTGCCCGGACCGGTGACGGCGCCGACGGTGGCGCTGCGCGCCGAGATGATGCCGCTGTCCGGCGCGACGACGGTAGCCTGGCGCAGGCGCAGTTCCTGCTGGGCCAGCGTGGCGCGGCTGGCGCTCACGCGCGCCTGGGCGGTGCGCTCGGCGGTCAAGAGTTGGGTGACCTGCTGTTCGCTCAGGGCGCCGGAGCTGCGCAGGGCGCGTGCACGGTCGGCGTCCGCCTTGGCGGCGCTGGCGTTGGCCTGTGCTTCCTGCAGCGCGGCGCGTGCCTGCTCGACGTCGGCGCGCACGGTTTCGCCGGCGAACACGGCCAGGGTCTCGCCCTTCTTGACGACGTCGCCGACGTTGACCCGCACCTCATTCAGGCGCAGGCCGTTCGACTCGCTGCCGATCACGGCTTCCTGCCAGGCGGCGACGCTGCCGTTGGCGGTCAGGGCGACGGGCAGGTTGGCGGTGGACGGCTGGCCGGTGCTCACGGTCAGGGCCGGCGTCGGCGCGGCCGGCTTCTCGTCCTTGGCGGTGGCCCGTTTCGGCACGGCCAGCGCGAGGCCGAAGCAGAGCGCTGCGCCGGCGACGGCGACCAGGGGCAGGGGGACATTCAGGGATGGGCGGCGGAGGGTAGGCATGTTCGTTGATGGGCGTCGGTTCAAGCTGCTAAGTGTAGCAAAATTGCAATGCAATGCGCGTGTTTCGTGTGCATTCCGGGCGTGCCGATTGGTGGAGCGGCTGGTGGCGGCGGGTTCGCGCTGACAGTGGCGCCGCATCTGGGCGCCGCCGCTGCGGGAAACTAGGGGGGACGATCCGGCCTAGAACATGGTGTCTAAGCCGGAACAGGTCCTGATGGAAGCGCCGACGAGATTGGCCATCGCGGCAACCACGGCGGTGCGCAGCTTGCCGGAAAATCCGGAAAATCCGGAAAAGCCCGGCTCGACTGCTGGATAGCGCAGAGTTCTTGCGGTATTGATAGCAGGAAGGGGGTATTGCGCAGCGCAACAAAACGCTGTTTAGTGTCTGTTTTTGGAAACGCTTCCTTGGCGAAATTTACTACGTAGTTCTACGGTATTGCAGTGCACAAAAAATCGCGCTATATTGGAACCGTCTCCTCCAGTTTTCTCCGAAAATTGGATTATCGCCCGCCAGCCGCAAGGTTCGCGGGCGCTTTTTTTTGTTCTCAGACAGCGTCGGCGCCCTGGAATGACCCCGCGCGCCAGGTCAGCACCAGCGTATCGCGGTGCCCATGCTCCTCCAGCGGCTGGATCGGCGTCGATTCGTGGATCACGGCGGCGTCGTCGAGCAGCAGCAGGGTCCACGGCTCCAGCATCGTGAAGCGCTTGCCGGCCGGCCCGTCGGCTTCAAACACCCGGGTTTCGCCACCCTTGATACCGTTGCGGTCGATCAGGATCACGGCAACGAAGTCGACGCCGTCGCGGTGCGCGCCTTCCGGCGTCGGGCGGCCGATGCCGTCGGCTGTATCGATGCGGAACTGGTGCGCTTCCACGTACCAGGTCTCGCGCCCGCGCACGCTGGAGCACACTTCGCCCAGCGAGGCCAGCAGGCGGCTCCAGGCCGGATTGGCCAGCGTGGTGGTCTCGATCGGTGCGAACAGGCGGTGCATGCCGCCGTGCAGGGCGTTGTACTCGACCGGCTGCCAGTGCGGACGGTGCGGCACCTGTACCAGCGCGCGGCCGCCGTCGTCGCCCTCGTCGATGAAGCAGGAATGGCGGCGGCGCCGGTAGCGGCCGCCGTCCTTCAGGTAGTTGTCGAGTTCGAGCCGGTCCCAGCTCGGCACCAGCGACTGCAGCTCATCGAGGGTACAGCCGGCCAGGCGGGCGACGTCGTAGGGACGCAGGAGGGCATAGCCCTCGCTGCGGATGGCGTCCGCCAGCTGCGACGGCGCGGTATAGGGAAGTTCACGGGTAGTCATCCAGTTAGCGTAGCAGGTTTCCCTGCTATCGGCATGATGCTGGGCAACTCTCAGCCATTCCCTACCAGTTCTTCGTGAGGCTCAGGCGGAAGGTGCGCGGCTCGATCGGGTGGAAGTGGATGTCGTCCACCGCCTCCGCCTCTTTCTGCGCACGCGACGCATAGTAGTAATCGATCGCCGAATCGCGCCGGTTGGTGAGATTGAAGCCTTCCAGCTCCAGGCGCATGTCCTTGCCGATCCGGTAGCCGATGCGGCCGTTGAGCGTCAGGCTGGCGTGCGAGCGCACACTGTCGTCCTCGATCAGCGGACGCGGGCCGAAGTAGCGCAGGCGCAGCGCGCCCGACCACGGGCCCGCACGGTCCACCGTGAGACCGACCTGGGCCACACCCTCCACGGCGCCGGGAATGCGATCGCCAGATGGATTGCCGCCACGCGAACGGGCCCGCGCATACGCCGCGTCGAAGTTCAGCGTCAGCCACTTGTTGGCGCGCACGCTGTTCGACAGCTCGACGCCATAGCGTCGGCTCGGGTCGCCCGCTTCGGTATTGCCGGCGTCGCCGATGTAGGTCAGCTCGGAATCGAAGTCGAGGCGGTACACGGACAAGGTGGTCTCGGTCTTCGGGATCGCCACCGTGCGCAGGCCCAGCTCCAGGCCGCGCGAACGCACCAGGCCGGGCGTACGGTCGACCGGGTCGAGCGTCTTCGGATCGACGCTCGCCACCGTGCCACGCGCATCGTTGCTGTGGAAGCCATGGCCAACATTGAAATACAGCTCGGTGTGCTGCCACGGCCCGTAGGCCACGCTGAGCGAAGGCGTCACCAGCGAATCGCTGGCGCGGCCGGCATTCGCCACGCGGTCACCGTCGACGTCGAAGCGGTAGTGGTTGGCGCGCAGGCCGACTACCGTGCGCAGGGCCTCGCTCCATTTGGTCGCGTTCTCCACATAGAGGGCGCCGCTGGTCTCGACGATGTGGTCTTCGCGCGTGGTTGCGATGCGCCGGCGCGCGCGGGTGTCGTACAAACCGTTGAAGATGTTGTCGTTCTGGAGCTGGAAGCCGACCGTCATGTCGGAGGCCACCTTGCCATCCGCGCTCTTGTACGCGTGCCAGGTATGGCTGCCGTCCAGGCCCGTGGTCACGCGGCGGTCCGGCTGGGCGAACTGGTCGCCATTCACCGGGTCGTTCAGGAAGTAGGTGAAGTTCGAGTACAAATCGAGGCGGTTGCGGATCACGTAGGCGGAGAGGGCGCTCGCCGTCTCCTGCGTGGTGCGGCGCCAGCTGCCGGAGATGCTGCTGCGCTCGGCCTCGCCGCCGTCGCTCAGGTCGATGGCGTCGAAGCGGCCCAGCTGGCCGGCCGCTACCGCGCGCAGCGGGATCTGGTCGGTGGCGTTCCAGTGGCCGCGGTAGTGCATGGCGCTGACCGTCCACCCGTTGTTGGCATAGCCGCGGCTGTAGCGCAGCACCGCATTGATCTTGCGGTAGCCGTCCGGCCGCGTCCATGGGCCGTCGTTCTTCATCAGCTCCAGCGCGTACAGCAGGTTGCCGCCTGCCAGCTCCGGCGAAGCGGCCAGCACCGTGCGCGCGTAGTTGTCCTGGCCCAGCGTCACGGAAGCCAGCGGCGACACCAGCCGGTTAGCGTAGGAGATCGAGGCCTTGCCGGCCGAGGAGAAATCGCCGTCCGTCGCGGAATAGGGACCCTTGCGGTAGTCGAGGCGGGTGACGATTTCCGGGATCAGGAAGTTCAGGTCGGTCCAGCCCTGGCCGTGCGCATGGCTGCGCTGGTTGACCGGCATGCCGTCGACCCAGGTGGCGAGGTCGGTGCCGTGATCGAGGTTGAAGCCGCGCAGGTAGAACTGGTTGGCCTTGCCTTCGCCGCTGTGCTGGCTGGCGATCAGGCCGGGCGTGGCTTCCAGCAGCTCGCCGGGACGGTACACGGTGCGCTGCTCCAGTGCTTTTGCACCGACGGTGCCGGAGCTGGCCGAGTCGGTCATGCCGATCTGGCTCGTGCGCGCGCCTTCGACGAGGACGCGCTGCAGGACGAAATCGTCGGCCAGGGCGGGGGCGCCGGCCAGCAGTGCGGCCGCCGCGCAGGCGACCGGAGTACGGGTAAAACGAAGCATCAGGGTTTGTTCTCGTGTGCCGGCTGCTCGACGGCGGCCTGGGTGAAGGTCAGCGAGCGGATCGCGCCCGCGTCGTTCAGGTTGATGGTGTTGATCTGCTCCGGCAGGAAGTCCATGAGCACGCCCTGGTGGATGGCTGTGGTCTTCGACAGCGGCGCGTTCTCCAGCTCCTGGTAGATGACGACGCTCTGCGAGTCGGCCGTCATGCCGACCCAGCGCACCGGCAGGCGCGCATTGTCCGGACCCTTGAGCCAGAAGCGGCTCTCGATGTACTTGCGCAGCACGGCCTGGTCTTCCGGATCGGTCAGGTCGAACTGGCGCCCGTAGGTGTTCAGCAGGAGCGCCTCGACGTCGTGCGCCATGTAGGTGTGGACGATCTCGGTGCTCTTCGTGCGTGGATTGAACGAGAGCTCCGTGATCCCCATGTGGAAGCGGTGCGCGTCCGCCGCCGCGCTCACGAGGAGCAGGGCGGCCGCGCACAGCATCTTGAAACGCTTGAAGCTCATTGCCCGGCCTTGTTCTCGGCCGGCGCCTTCGGCGGAGCCAGCTTGGTGTTGAAGTCGCGCATCAGGTTGCCGCTAGCCGGGTCACGCTCGGTCTTGAACAACTCCAGGCGCGAAGGGACGGGCTTGGCCGGCCAGGCATTGTTGCTGACGTCGATGTCGGCGGTCTCCCAGTACGGATCCTGCACCAGGCTTACGATCTCCTCGTCCGCGATAAACAGCTTAGTGATCTTCTTCGGCGAGTAGCGCCACACTTCGGCCGGGATGCGCTCGATGTACTTCTTGCCGCTCTTGGTCGTGATCTCGACGATCAGCGGCATGACCAGCCCGCCCTTGTTCGAGAAGTCCACCAGGTACAGGCGCTTGCCTTCCTTGAGCAGGTTCTTTTCCCAGTCTTCCAGGCCCGCCATCGTTTCGTTGAACTTGTTGCGGTCCTTGTTGGTGACGGTGAAGTTGTCGTGCTCGTTGTAGAAGTCCTTCAGTTCCGGATAACGGTCGACACGGCGCTGCATGCCTTTGTTGCGCTGGTCGATGATCGACATCGCTTCTTCCTGGTGGCGCGCACGCTGCCAGGCCTTTTCGATTTCCGGATCCTTGGTGCTGACCGTGTACTCGGTGATGCCGTCGACGCTGATGTCCACCGGGTCGGTGGTATAGAACCAGCCACGCCAGAACCAGTCGAGGTCCGTGCCGGAGGCGTCTTCCATCGTGCGGAAGAAGTCGGCCGGGGTTGGGCGCTTGAATTTCCAGCGCTCCGAGTATTCCTTGAAGGCGAAGTCGAACAGTTCGCGGCCAAGAATGGTCTCGCGCAGGATATTGAACGCAGTGGCAGGCTTGGCGTACGCATTGTTACCGCGCTGGATGGTCGACTCGGCATTGGTCATCACCGGCACCTGGTTGGTGCTGCGCATGTAGTCGACGATGTTGCGTGCTTCGCCGCGACGCGACGGATAGTCCTCTTCCCAGGCTTCCTCGGCGAGGAACTGCAGGAAGCTGTTCATGCCCTCGTCCATCCAGGTCCACTGGCGCTCGTCCGAGTTGACGATCATCGGGAAGTAGTTGTGGCCGACTTCATGGATGATCACACTGATCAGGCCATACTTGGTGCCCTTCGAATACGTGACTTCGCCGGTCTTCTTGTCCTTGACCGGGCGGCCGGCATTGAACGAGATCATCGGGTATTCCATGCCGCCGATCGAGCCGTTCACCGAGATCGCGGTCGGGTAGGGGTAGTCGAAGGAATACTTGTTGTACTGCTCGAGGGTGTGGATCACGGCCGCCGTCGAATAGCGCTCCCACAGCGGGTTGCCTTCCTTCGGGTAGTAGGACATTGCCAGCACGTCCTTGTCGCCGCTCTTGATTCCTTGTGCGTCCCAGATGAACTTGCGGCTCGAGGCGAAGGCGAAGTCGCGCACGTCGCGTGCCTTGAAGTGCCAGGTCTTGGTGGCCGTGGCGCGGCCCTTCTCGGCGGCTTCCGCTTCAAGCTGGGTGACGATGATGACCGGCTTCTTCGCCGTGCGCGCCTGGCGCAGGCGCTCGCGCTGGGCGCTGCTCAATACCGCATCCGGGTTTTGCAATTCGCCCGTGGAGGCGACCACGTGGTCGGCCGGCACGGTCAGCTGCACGTCATAGTCGCCGAACTCCAGCGTGAATTCGCCGTCGCCCATGTACTGCTTGTTCTGCCAGCCCTTGACGTCATAGTAGGCCGCCATGCGCGGGAACCACTGGGCAGACAGGACAATGTCATTGCCGTCGTCGAACTTCTCAAAGCCGGTGCGGCGGCCGACGACGTTCGCTTCAGGGATGTTGAAGGTCCACGCCATGTTGAAGGACGTGCGTGCGCCGGGCTTCAAAGGCTGGGGCAGGTCGATCCGCATCATGGTCTTGTTGACGGTGGTGCGCAGCGCACGGCCGTCGGCGCCGGTCACGTTTGTTACCTGGATGCCGCCTTCGAAGCGCTGCTGTTCCAGGGTGGACTTCAGGGTGTCGAACTTGACGCCATCGTTGCCGCGCGCCTGCCAGGCTTCGCGCGAGGGCAGGGTCGAGATGCGGCGGTTGTCCGAGTCGCTGCGGAACATGTTCTGGTCCAGCTGCACCCACAGGTAGGACAGCGTGTCCGGCGAATTATTGGTGTAGGTGACGCTGCCGGAGCCGGTGATCGTGCGCTTGTTCTCGTCGAGGGTGGCGCGCAGGCGGTAGTCGGCGCGCTGCTGCCAGTAGCGGTGGCCCGGTGCGCCGGAGGCGGTGCGGGTGTCGGTGGCGGTCGGCAGCAGTTCGTCGAGCTGGCGGAACTTGTCGTCGAAGGCGGGGGCCGCGTAGGCCGCGCCGGTGAGGAACAGGGCGCCGATCAGCGCCTGCAGTTGCTTCATTTTCATCTGTGCGGTCGTCTTGAATAAAGAAACGGCAGGGCGCGCAGCCCTGCCGGTAAGCGGGCGGAGTCTCCTCCACCCATGTGTTCACGCTGCCTTACTCCGACTTCGGCGCCTCGGCCTGGCCCGGGGTCTTCGGCGGCGCCAGCTTGGTGTTGAAGTCGCGCATCAGGTTGCCAGTGGCCGGGTCACGCTCGGTCTTGAACAGCTCCAGGCGCGAAGGCACCGGCTTGGCCGGCCAGGCGTTGTTGCTGACGTCGATGTCGGCCGTCTCCCAGTACGGGTCCTGCACCAGGCTCACGATCTCTTCGTCGGCGATGAACAGCTTGGTGATCTTCTTGGGCGAGTAGCGCCACACTTCGGCCGGGATGCGCTCGATGTACTTCTTGCCGCTCTTGGTGGTGATCTCGACGATCAGCGGCATGACCAGGCCACCCTTGTTCGAGAAGTCCACCAGGTAGAGGCGCTTGCCTTCCTTGAGCAGGTTCTTTTCCCAGTCTTCCAGGCCTGCCATCGTTTCGTTGAACCTGTTGCGGTCCTTGTTGGTGACGGTGAAGTCGTCGTTCTCGTTGTAGAAGTCCTTCAGCTCGGGGAAGCGGTCCACGCGGCGCTCCATGCCCTTGTTGCGCTGGTCGGTGATCGAGATCGGCTCGGACTGCTTGCGTGCGCGCGCCCAGGCCTTTTCGATTTCCGGATCCTTGGTGCTGACCGTGTACTCGGTGATGCCGTCGACGCTGATGTCCACCGGGTCGGTGGTGTAGAACCAGCCGCGCCAGAACCAGTCGAGGTCCGTGCCGGAGGCGTCTTCCATGGTGCGGAAGAAGTCGGCCGGGGTCGGACGCTTGAACTTCCAGCGCTGGGCGTATTCCTTGAAGGCGAAGTCGAACAGCTCGCGGCCGAGAATAGTCTCGCGCAGCACGTTCAGCGCGGCGGCCGGCTTGGCATAGGCGTTGTTGCCGAACTGGAGCAGCGACTCCGAGTTGGTCATGATCGGCACCTGGTTCTGGCTGCGCATGTACTCGACGATCTGGCGCGGATGGCCGCGCATCTCTTCCCAGTCTTCTTCCCAGGCTTCCTGGGCCAGCGACTGCACGAAGGAGTTGATGCCCTCGTCCATCCAGGTCCACTGGCGCTCGTCAGAGTTGACGATCATCGGGAAGTAGTTGTGGCCCACTTCGTGGATGATCACGCCGATCAGGCCGTACTTGGTGCGCTTCGAGTAGGTCAGTTCACCAGTCTTCTTGTCCTTGACCGGACGCGGACCGTTGAACGAGATCATCGGGTATTCCATGCCGCCCACCGGGCCGTTCACCGAGATCGCGGTCGGGTAGGGATAGTCGAACGAGTACTTGTTGTACTGCTCGATGGTGTGGATGATCGCGTGGGTCGAGTAGCGCTCCCACAGCGGGTTACCCTCTTTCGGGTAGTAGGACATGGCCATCACGTCGGTGTCGCCCGACTTGACGCCCTGCGCATCCCAGATGAACTTGCGGCTCGATGCGAACGCGAAGTCGCGCACGTTCTTGGCCTTGAAGTGCCAGGTCTTGTTGGTGGTGGCGCGGCCCTTCTCGGCGGCTTCGGCTTCGGCCTGGGTCACGATCAGGACCGGCTTCTTGGCGGTGCGCGCCTGGCGCAGGCGCTCGCGCTGGGCGCTGGTCAGGACTTCGCCCGGGTTCTGCAGTTCGCCGGTGGAGGCGACGATGTGGTCGGACGGCACGGTGATGCGGACGTCGTAGTCGCCGAACTCCAGCGTGAATTCGCCGGCGCCCAGGAACTGCTTGTGCTGCCAGCCGTAGACGTCGTAGTACGCCGCCATGCGCGGGAACCACAGGGCGATCTCGAACAGGTCGTTCTTGTCATCGAACTTCTCGTAGCCCGAACGGCCGCCGAGGATCTTCTGCTCGTTGATGTTGTAGTTCCAGTCGAGACTGAACGAGACCTTGGCGCCCGGACGCAGCGATTGCGGCAGGTCAATGCGCATCATGGTGCCGTTGATGGTGTACTTCAGCGGACGGCCGCCGCTGTCGCGCACGTTGCGGACATTGAAGCCGCCTTCGAAAGCATTGCCTTCGAGGAGGGTGCGCAGGGCGTCGAACTTGACGCCGTCGTTGCCGCGCGCCTGCCAGGCTTCGCGCGAAGGCAGCACGGCGGTGCGGCGGGCTGCCGAATCCGGCTTGTAGATGTTCTCGTCCAGCTGCAGCCAGAGGTATTTCAGCGTATCAGGGGAATTGTTGTGGTACGTGATGCTGCCCGAACCGCTGATGGCGCGCTTGTTCTCGTCGAGCGTGGCGCGCATCGTGTAGTCGGCGCGTTGCTGCCAGTAGGCGTGGCCCGGCGCGCCGGAAGCGGTGCGGACGGCGCCCGGCGTCGGCAGCAGCTCGTCGAGCTGGCGGAACTTGTCGTCGAAAGGAGGAGCGGCCAGTACCGAGGCGCTCAGGAATAGCGCGGCCAGTCCGATGGGCAGACGTATCATATTTCCCCTGGAATTTTAATTGGAATAGGAAAAACTATTCTAGCTTTACCTAATAGTCAATTGTTCGGTGGAATTGTAAAAAAGCTGATACATGATGCATATGTATCTCTGCCGAGGGGAGAACCTGGGCTTATGCGGTTGGACCGAAGCTGCGCACCGGGAAGTCGTCCTGGCGCTGGATCCAGTTGCGCGGCGAGTAGACTGCCCGGCCATCGGTCGCATGCAACGTGAACGCGTGGCGCGACACCGGCGAGCGGTTCGGTGCGCTGTAGTGGGGCAGCAGGCCGTGGAAGCACACCAGGGTGCCGGCCTTCGCTTCCAGTGGGACGGCCGTGCTGGCGTCGGGCCAGGGAGTGCTATCGAGCTTTTCCATCGTGATGCGGTCCCCGTCGCGCAGGAAGCGTTCGCGCAGCGGGCCGCGGTGGCCGCCCGGTTCGGCCCACAGGCAGCCGTTGTCGACGGTGGCATCTTCCAGCGCGAACCAGAAGGTGGTCACGGTGATCGGATCGCTGTCGAAGAAGGTCGCATCCTGGTGCCAGCGCACCTCGCCGCCGATGCCCGGCTGCTTGAAGATGTACATCGTATAGGGGATTACACCCGTACATTGTATGCAACTGTTAGAAACATGCAACATATTGCGCAGTTACGCCATTCCTGGGAGGCCGAATGCCGCTCCATGGTTGAGCAATCGGACGCGCTCCTTCTTCGTTTGCCACGCAAAAAACCGTCATCTGGCTCCGTGGAACGACACGGCTCTACAGGAAGAAAGGTACGGTTTTACCAGTCATTGGCTAAATCGAATTTTTCCTTAAAAATCAAAGACTTACGTAGCATTGGTTGACAAATAAGCGTTTCCGTGCGATAATGTTGCATGTGGTAAGAAACTGTGATAGGCAATCTTCCACCTTCCCCGATTCCTCTCTGAATCAACCCCCATACATACAACTTGAATATAAGGAGGCTACTCATGCCTGCAAAGCCGGGATTCGGCTCGCCCCTACAACTGCCGACCTACTATACGAACGTGTCAGACATCATTGCCGTACTACGTCCGTACAGTTCGCTCCGTGTTATCGCCAACCATTTGACGGCGCAAGGATTCTTCACTCCAACTGGGAAGACATTCACAAAACAGCACGTTGCCAATTTCATCCGCAGCACCCAGTACAAACCCACTAATAGGGAATAACCATGACCAGAACCGTAAAACAAGAAGCACCGGAGCCGCAGGCAGTAGCAACCCCTTTGGATGCTCCAGTAATGCGTAAGCCATTCTCCGTACGAATCGGGGCAACGTGCCACGAAGCATTCAATCAAGCTGCGTATCTAGCTCGACAAGGTTATATCTTCAGCGACGGACCAATTCAAGTTTTTCCGAACGGTATGGCATTCTTTGATATGCACCTGGGAACACCAGTGGACTACCTAGTTGAACGTGCAAAAGAAACCGTACGGATCGGAGCCGAACAAGAAGAGGCCGACCGCCAACGAGCGATCAAAGAAGAAGCCCGTCGTATTGTGGAAGAGGAGAAGCAAGCAGCAGCAGCGAAGCAGATTGCAGCATTGAAGGCAGAAAACGCCCGTAAGATCGCCCAGATTCAAGCGGAAGCAGACGCCGCTATCGCCGCACTGTCGAAGTAATCCCCATCGCCTCCCGATGGGAGCGCATCAAGGCCAACTCCTGGCCGCAAATGACAATCCGAATCGCAGTCAAGTCCCATTCTAATTTGGATGCTGGCGCTCGTCTGCCTTCGTCCAACATAAGGAAAGAAATGAAATACGTAGCAAAGGAATACGTACCGGGAACTACACGCCGCCGCGTAGTTACGGACGGTGGGAGCCTACTGGAATCGCAGACAGTGTACCTCCCGGCCTCAGCCTGGACGGCTTTGAAAGCTCTAAGCTGGAAGCAGGGACGCTCCGGGAGCCGAATTATCGAAAGCTTGATTCTCCTGGCTGCGATGTCCGACCATTCGTGAAGTTATAGCGAACGTCGATACGCACCATGAACAGGATTCTCCTATGAAAACAATAACTTACAAGAATATATAACTTCGAGCTAGTCCCGTCAAGGTTATACACTCGCTTCATAGGAGAAACTTGTTCATTCCGTCTCGTTCAGACGATTTGCATAAGAAAAGTAGTATTAGTAGGAACTACAGAATATATAAACTAGAGGATATGTAAAAGCATGAAGAAGGAAGAAACCGTAATCACCTTGAAGAATGGTGGTATGCACTCGCAGACGAACTACCGCAAGTGTAAGGAAATGATCCTGCACAACAATTACGATATGCCCCGTCTCTACCATCTCGTATTTACCGGATCACAGCATGAACCCGATTACCTGTATATCGTCAATGCCCTAGCTAAAAAGCTACGGGATAACAAGGTTCCCTGCAAATGGAAAGCCTGCTTTGAAATGGACGAAGCAAAAGGGCTCCACATGCACGTAATGCTCTTACTGGATGCAAATCAAGGTGGAAGACCGGATAACTGGATTCGCTACGCTGAAAACGGTTGGCTCGTCCTGTTGCTTAAAGAACGCGGAATGGGATTCAACATCTCCCAGCCACAAAATAAGATTCATCGTACGAAGCTGGGCAAGAAACAGAATTACGCATACATCACGAAATCAGGCCCGAAGCTGGAGGATGCACTTATCTGGTGTTCATACCTGTACAAGAAGCGTTCTAAAGACGACAGCATGAAAACCATCTACCACAGCAGCCGGGAACGAGTTTCTAAATCCTCCCTTCCTATTGCTGCCCTACCAGCAGCAATGGAATTAGTAACCACACAGACAGAAACGAAAGAACAGAATGAAGAGCAGTTTGCAACGTCACATGAAGCCGGTAGCGGCTCCCAAAGCATCGCAGCCAGTAAAAGCACAGACGCCAACCGTAGCACAGCCAGCAGCACAGCCATGGTGGGCACCGGATGCGAGAACCTGGACGCCAGTACCAACTGCACCAGCACGAAAGCCGAAGATCAACGGCGACGCGGTAATGGCGGAACTAACACGCATCACGAAGAAGTCAACCTAGCCGGACTGATAGGACGATTCCCCTTCCGGTCCTATCGGTTCCCGATGAGGAAGGGTGTAGAAACGAGGGAGCTTGTTAACCCAGCAGTAGGGGTATATAATTGCCTTACCGACGTTAGACAATCTTATACCACAAGGCTGACAATATGAAAATCGTAACTTACCTGCGTGTCTCGACTGCTCGTCAAGGTAGTAGCGGCCTGGGACTTGAAGCGCAGCGTAGTGCGATTGAGGCATACGCAACGGCACGAAGCGCCAGCATCGTGAAGGAATTCGTAGAAGTGGAATCAGGCAAGCAGGCTTCTAACCGTCCCGAACTGGTAGCAGCCCTGCATCTCGCGAAAGTCACCGGCTCCCTGCTGGTCATTGCCAAGATGGATCGACTCAGCCGTAACGCGGCCTTCCTGCTGACTCTGCGTGAGTCCGGCGTGAAGTTCATCGCCGCCGATATGCCAGATGCTAACGAACTGACTGTTGGCATCATGGCCCTGGTAGCGCAGCAGGAACGCGAAGCCATCTCGGCCCGTACGACAGAAGCCCTGAAAGCAGCTAAAGCACGCGGCACGAAGCTAGGCAACCCGAACGGAGCCGCAGCCCTCCAGCGAGCCGGGAAGGGCAACGCCGACGCTGTGAGCATCATCAAGGCCAAAGCAGACGCGTACGCTGCTGACCTCCGACCTATCATCCTGGACATTACCAAGGCCGGTATTGTCTCCCTGGGCGGAATCGCTAAGGAACTTAACGCTCGCCAAATTAAGACGGCTCGTGACGGAGAATGGCATAAGGCCACCGTCGCAAACCTCCTGGCACGCCTGCAAGACTAATTTTGGTTTGGTGCAGACGATGGAAACGCGCGTAGTAGATCGTATGAGTACGCCTCGGGCCGACGGTAAGTATGTGTATCCACATAATGCCCGTAGTCGAGTATGAAGGGTTCGAGGATGTGTCGCTGCTCCAGCGGTAGCTCTGCCACTATTGCGCGGAGTGATTCGACGGATGGAGGAACGACGTTATCCGTAAGCCGCCCTTTGAGTAACGAAGTCAGGCGCTGCTTCACGCTGTCATTCTTGATATGCGCACGTTCCATCACCGCTATGAGGAAACGAAGATGGTCATTCGCGTGCAGGCTGTAGAAGTCCGCTCTCATCTTTGCAATTCCTGAATCGTCTTGCAGGTCGAGTGCCGTTACGAGGTTGGTTAGTTCAGCCATCAACTCGTGCTCGGTCTCACGGTCCATGCTATCCCAGCGACCGCTGTACGCGACATTGGCAATGGTCGCCCTAGCCACCGGACGTACCATCTCTTGGAGCCGATCTAACGTAGCGTACGCCTCCTGGACGGCTTCCCGCATCTGAGCTTCAAACCCCGCGCCCTTGAAGCTTTGTATTTTGTTCAGGTTGGCGAAGCAAAGCGCCAGCGAACACGCGACGATAATTACGCCCATCTCCGTAGGCTTCTCTAGGAAGCCGAATACGGTAGGCAAGATCACTAGCAGAGCAATGAGCACATAGTTCACTGCCCCCACCTTTGGTTCAATCTGTCTGTTCGTACGGTTTCGATCTGCCTGCATCGTTTCCCTCCACTTGTGAAAGTTACCATTCATCAATGATGCCATGAACAGTTTGTTACGGCTTAGGTGTATTTGACGATGTGCTAATATACTGTATGGGCATACAGTAGTAGCGAGGTGGGAATGAACGTCCGTGTTATCAAGTTACGGCGATATGGCATCGAGGTGGACAGGCGTGCGATAGCACAGACTCATGGAGCCGAAGGTATCCTGGTTGTCCAAGACATAACGGACCAAGGTTTGCGCAGGCCATCCAAGGTGGCAAGGCTCATTCAAGGAGGCGTTATAAGAGCAGAGCTAAACGATGTCCGGCTGGTTTGGTGTAATGATGGACGGATGACGATTACAGGCTTTGAACGCCACCGGAACGAGGAAGGGAAGCTCGTAGATTACTGTCAGTCCTGGTTATGTGTTCTGAACGAATCGTCAATCCACTCCAAAACGCACGTATAAGCCCGTGGCAACGATTTGCCATGTTTGGCTACCCATTCCTCAACTCATCAGTAAAGCGGCCTGTAGAGGATTTTGATACGCCTCCTGGGCCTCTGATGGTTCAGAATTCCCCTCGATATTTAGCGGCGGGGACGAATCCTTGACAGAAGCAGCCCAAGCTGGTCAAGCAAAGCGTAAGCGCCCCGTTGATATCCTCCTGGCCGTGTCGCCCATCGTTACGGACAGGCCGGCTCCGAAATTATTTTTGGTAGAAAAATCAGGCCGGGAGCTTAGTCGTCTGGTGCGTGCATAGGCGTCTCATGGAAGACCGGCTCATCTTCATCGCCAGTGATACCAAGTAGCTCATACGCTTCGTCAGGCAACGTATCATCGTACTGCGACCAGTCAGGCACAGGCCCGGTAGGCTGAGCCGCTTTCGGTGCATCCTCTGGCTTTCTCAGCTTACGGAAGAACGTACCATGGGCGACAAGCTCATCCGTATCGCCTTGCTTCCACATGGCTGTACTCACTTCCCCGTTATAGCTCTTAACCTGGATCGGAACGTCACTGCCCGAATCAGTCATTGTGAAGATTTTCAGTTCCTTCTTGTACACCTCGTAACGTACGGTGTCGTCCACCTTGAACGCAGTGACAAGAATTCCCAGCCGCTTCAACAACTCGTTAGCTCTGGCTCGTCCCTCGTAGCTCGTCAAGTCAACTCGGGCGAGGAAGTCTTCCTTGTTTGTGATTGCATCCGCCGCGAGCGCTTGCTCTAACTCGACTTCCTGGCGCTGGAGAGCCGCTATCTCGTCGTCAGCATCCGCAATCATCGACAGAATCGTAGGGGACCGCCGTGTAAGCAAAAGCTTCTGGCTTTCAGCGATCAATCCCTGTTGCTCGGCTATACGACCCTGCACTTCGTACAGCCTGCTCTGAATGCTACGGGCATCGCTCTGTACCAATGCCAAACTGTTGACCTTTGTAAGCATCTCTTTAAACGCCGCCTCTGACCTGTCCACGCGGATAGCTCTTGCCTTGCACTTGCCTTTCCCGGCTTCGTAGCACCGAAGTGACGGAGGTTGCTTCGCTCCCTTGGTGTAGTAGTTCAATGATGCGTGACAGTTCGTACACTTCAAAATTTTCTGCCACACGTTATACCTGGGCGGATGCTTCGTCACTCGCTCCCTGAACCTACGATCCGTTGCCCTCTGGGCCTCGTAAAACGTCTGCTCATCAATGATCGGATCGTACAATCCTTTGATCGGCTCCCCGACTGCAACCCGCTCCTTACCCTTTCCCCGGTAAGGCTGGTAGATACCCAGAACCGTAGGACTCTTCAATATCTGAGCGACGCTGGAGCCGCCCCAGCCTTTCTCTGTCCTGAACGCTGGCACACCAGCTTCGTTCAACTTCCTGGCGATGACTTCACGCCCGTAACCATCCAACGTCCATTGGAAGATTTGCCGGACTATCGCGGCCTTATCCTCATCAATGACGTAATGGGTTGGCTTCTTCTTCGGGTTCCCTTGGTCCACATCCCGATACACCGGAGTGAGCCAAGCTGGCCGGGTAGCTCCCATGGGCGTCAACTTCTCACGCGCAAGCTCCTGCTTGTCTCGCCACGCTTCCCCGACACGCTCCGACTTATACTTACTCTCCCGGTACGACCTGGACATCTCCATGATCGAAACGATGAGTTCAACTTCGCTCGGCTCGCCGGTATAGACCCGCTTGTCCATGCCAGTGATTACGTTGACTCCTGCTCGCAGAAGTTCAAAGAATCGCGGTAGCGCTTCGGTTGGATGACGACGAGACAACCTATCCAGCGACTCAACGATAAGGTAGCTTCCCTTCGGGATCGCCCCACTCTTGACCAGTTCATAAAACCTACGTAACTGCGAATCGTCGTCGTTGAAGTTCGCTCCAGAGTAGGCGGACTTTGCACGATCAAGGAACGAGTATTCGTCGTTATCCACCAAGTGCAGGTTGTGCTCCTTGGCGCATTCCTTGGCTATGTCCTTCTGACGCCGCAGGCTATCGCCTTCCTCCTGTTTTACGGAACTGAACCTACGATAGCTATACGCGAGTGGTCTGGTGTCGGTGGTGTGGGTGTTGGTAGTCGTGTCCATCCCGACAGTTTAGCCGGATGGGGTGCAAAGCGCCATCCGTTCTACATGGATTGCCAGACCTGCGGCTGCTCGAGGCCGAGGTCGCGCGCCACGGCAGCCAGCTTCGGGTCGCGGGTGAAGGCATCGAACACCGGGTCGAGGTCGTGCATCGCGTGGCCGATCTTGTTGATCGACAGCGCCTTGGCCTGGCGCAGCTGGCCGCTTGGGTCGAAGGCCTCTTCCTCGAAGAAGCAGCGCACCGTGTTGTCCGAGCCGAGGAACCAGGCGTCGCTGGCGCGTTCCTGGTCTTTGGTCGTGAAGATGGCGCGCGACTCGGTCGGGTCGAAGGCGTCGACGATTTGCTCTGCACGCTGGCGCAGTGCTGCGATCTCGTCGAGATTCTTGAAGCCGGGCAGGACGAGAAAACCGTCGCGTCGGTACAGGTCACGTTGTTCGTTGCTGAGCATGGCGTATTCTAATCAGATATGACTGCTTTCACAGCTGTCGTCGCGTCAGATGCAAGCGCAGGGCCAAGCTGGGCGGCGAATCCGAACTGCCTGATCGCCGCGTCCATCTGTGCCATCGTAAATGGTTTCTGGACGAAGGCGTCGATGCACGGCTTCAGCTGTTCTTCTGGATAGTATCCGCTTGCGACGATCACCTTGATCCCGGGTTGGCGCAGTTTGGCTTCCCTCGCAATCACTGCCGCATCCGGATCATGGAACGTAAGGCTGGCGATCAGGACATCGAAGGCCACCCGTTCCATTGCGCTGAACATATCGTCCAGGTCGTCGACGCCACTGGCGATATAGCCCAGCGCATCCAGCATGTAGAGCAGGGTCAGGCGTGTAAGTTCATCGCTTTCCGCGACGAGGACAAGGGGAGACATAGTGAGCCAGTGTGAGCGAGTCGATCGGGCCGGCTGCATGTCACATGACCTGTCGGGGAACCCGGTGAGGTGACTTGTAGGAAGCGAATACAGCATTCTATTCCTGTCTATGGAACAGTGCTCTATCCATATGGAAATATCGATGCTCACCTGCACACTTCGAACCATGATGCGGGCATCAGGAATCGCGGCGCACCGGCCACCACTGCGCTACGCCCCAGGCGAATTCCGGCACCACGAACAGCCACAGCATCGGCGCCCCGGTCACCGCCAGGCACCAAGCCATCCATAGCGTGAACAGGAAGCGCCCGACGCCGTCGAAGCGTCCCAGGCGCTGGGTCGGCTCGAGGATGCGCAATACCGACCAGACCAGCACGATGCTGCCCAGCAGGCAGGCGAACAGCATATGGAAGGGCGTGAAGGCGGGTAGCGCGGCGCCGCCCAGCAGAACGTTTAACGACGAGAGCTGGCCGTGGGCGAGGGCGAAGGTCCAGGGTGTGGCGAAAGCGGCGGTCACCACCAGGTCATAGAGGGCGCTGGCCTTGACGATGCGGCGGTTGGTGTTCAGGGAAATCGACATGGCGGGACTCCGTTGCTTGCGAAGCCCACATCCTCAAGCCTGGAGTACACTCCAGGGTCAAGCGCTTTTTG
This sequence comes from Massilia sp. IC2-476, assembly GCF_020707295.1. Taxonomy (NCBI): domain Bacteria; kingdom Pseudomonadati; phylum Pseudomonadota; class Betaproteobacteria; order Burkholderiales; family Oxalobacteraceae; genus Massilia; species Massilia sp. IC2-476. Next base: position 848,475 of record NZ_JAJFER010000001.1, on the reverse strand, counting down.
GAGTAGGTGGATGCAGATCGGAGAACTGGCGGCAGCCACTGGCCTGAGCCGCGATACGCTGCGCTTTTATGAAGCGCGTGGCCTGTTGACAGCGCGCCGGCGCGGCAATGGCTACCGCGACTATCCGCCTGAAGCGGTCGAGTGGCTGTGCTACCTGCGCACCGCCCAGGCGCTGGGTTTCACGCTGGCCGAGATCGAGGCGGGCATGCCGCTGTTGCAGGACCCGGCCACTTCCGGCGCGGAGCTGCGGGCGGCCCTGGAGCGCAAGCTGGCGGATATCGACGCCCGCATCGCAGGCCTCACGGAACTGCGTGCAGGATTGGCGCAGCGCCTGGCCGAACCGCTGGACGCCTGCCCGCTACGCACACCGACATCAGGCCTCAGCGCTGCCGCGTAAACGCGACGTCGAACGAGCCGCTCTTCAGCCGCCCGCCCTTGTCCGCCATGTGCAGCTCCAGCTCGCGCGACAGCACGAACAGCGTGCGCGCCGATTCGGCATAGAGCGCTTCCCACTGGTTGTCGCGCAGGGCCACCATCAGCTTGCCCTCGCGCTCGGCGATGTCGAAGCTTCCCAGTCCCTTGATTTCGTAGCGGCCGACCAGCTTGGCGCGGGTGGCGGCCGGGAGCGTGATCGCCTTGCGCATCACGGTCTGGTAGGTCGGCCAGCGGTACTCGGCGGCGACCGCGCGGATCAGTTCCTGCGCCAGTTCGGCCCCGGCATCGCCATTCGTCATGACGACCGCGCCTTCGCCACGCTGGACGTAGGCGTACAGCGAGTTCTGGTAGCCCATGTTGCTGCCGCCGTGGCCGAAGGCGTGCTGTGGCGCCTTGCCGTCGATTTCCACGCCGAGGGCGTAGTTGTTCATCACCGGGCGCAGCATGGTGCGCGTCATGGTCGGCGACAGCACGGCATCGCCGCCGCTGGCGCCGCGCTGCACGGCGAGCGCGAATTTCGCCAGGTCGGTCGGGGTCGTCCACATGCCGGCTGCCGCCAGCTCCGGATAGGTGTAAGGGCCGCCCGGATAGGCCACGCCTTTCGCGTTGTGCGGCAGGGCGGCGCGCGCCAGCAGGGTGGTGGGCAGGGGCTGGGCAAAGCTGCTGTCGCTCATGCCGAGCGGCTTCAGGACCATCTCTTCCATCAGTGCGTCGAAGGGCCGGCCCGAGCGGTCGATCATGGCCTGCTGCACGATGCTGTAGCCGCCGCCCGAATACTTCCAGGCGTCGCCCGGCATGCCTTCGATGCGCACCGGTCCGGTATTGGCGGGCGCGGCGCCGTCCAGCACCTGCACCAGGCTCGGCACCTGGGCGCCGGTGGCATAGCCCGGGAAGCCCGAGACCGTGGTGCCGGCCGTGTGCGACAGCAGCTGGCGCAGGGTAGCAGGGCGCTTGGATTGACCAGGCGGCAGCTTCCAGCTCGTGAGGACGGTGTTGATGTCGGCGTCGAGGTCGAGCTGGCCCGCTTCGACCATCTTGAGGGCGCCCATCGCGGCCACGGGCTTGCTGATCGAAGCCGCCTGGAACAGGGTTTGCGGCGTCACCGGCTGGCCGTTCGCATGGGTCACGCCATAACCCCTGGCCCAGGCGAGCTTGCTGCCGCGGATGACGGCGATGCTCACGCCCGGCACGTTCAGGCGCGCCATCTCGGCGGCCAGCGTGCGCGTCTCGAGCTTCGCGCCCTGGATCGCGACCGCCGGGCGCAGCCCGCGTTCGATGCGCGCGATCGATTCCGCATCCTGCGCCTGGGCAGGAAGCCAGGCCAACATCAGGCTACCCAATGCGCATGCCGTGAATGCGCGCCTTCCAAGAACTGCGTCCATCCTGTCTCCCGTCTGCGTTGTCGTGTTACCTCATCGGTAAGCAGTATCGGGAAATGGAACAGTTAGCGCAAGCGCCGCGCTAGGCCGGCGCGTCGGCGGCCATGGTGAAGGTGAAGGAGGTCGAGCCGGCGCTCGAGCCGACGTCGATCGTGCCGCCATGGCCGCGCGCGATCTGGTCGACGATGTACAGGCCCAGTCCAAGGCCTTCGCTGCCGGCGCGCGAGGCGGCGCGCCAGTAGGGCTTCAGGAGCTGTGCGATGACGGCGGGGCTCAGGTCGGGGCCGCCGTTGGTGACGCGCAGCGTGAAGCGGCCCTCGCGCACGTGGGCGACGACGAAGACCGGATGGTGTTCGCTGCCGTGCACCAGCGCGTTCTTGAGCAGGTTGGACAGCAGCTGCGCCAGCCGCTCGGGGTCGCAGTGCAGCGACAGGCCGGGCTGGATCGCGGTGTCGATCAGGCGCTCGGGATACAGGCCCGAGAGCTCGTCCACCACATCGTAGAGCCGCAGGTCGGCGCCCCGCACCGGACGCAGGTCGAGCGCGATGCCGCTGCCCATGCGGCCGCGCGTGAAGTCGACCACGTCCTCGACCAGCGCCGCCATGCGGCGGGTACTGCGGCGGATGCGTTCGACCACCTGGCGGGTCGATGGGTCCTGGTGCTTGAGCAGCAGGATCTCGCTGGCCGAGAGCACCGAGCCGAGCGGGGTGCGCAGGTCGTGTCCGAGCACGGCGATGAACTGCTCGCGCAGCTCGGCGGTCTCGCGCTCGTCCAGCAGGGCCGCGCGCGCTTCGCCCAGCGACTGCTCGCTCTCGAGCTGCTTGGCGATCAGCTCGGTGAACAGCTGCAGCGTCGAGACGGTGACGGCATCGGTCAGGCGCGCCGGTTCCGGGTCCAGGCCGCACAGGGTGCCGAAGTACTGGCCGTTCGGGCGGAACACGGGAATCGAGAAGTAGCTCTGGAAGCCGTAGATGCGCGGCGTGTGGTGGTCGCGATAGCGCTCGCTTTCGCTCACGTGATCGATGATGACGGCGGCGCCGGTGTCGCGCACTTCTTCGCACAGGGTGGTGGTGACGTCGAGCGGATCGCCTGGCTTGAGGCCGAATTCGAGCTTGTCGAGGACGGCGCAGGCGGTCCATGAGTCCGGGGTCACGTGGGCGATGCACACGAAACGCAGGCCGGTCATGGCGGCGACGGTTTCCAGGATCTTCGGCACAGCACCGATTGCCTGGATCTCATCGACGCAAGAAATTGCATTTCCTGCCATGGAACGCCCCACGAAATGGTTACAAACGAGCCATGGTAGCACTTGTGGCGTGCCGGAAAGTTACTTGTTACAAATCCACTCGCCGTCCGCGTAAACACGTTCCTCGCCCAGGTAGACGGCGTCCGTGACTGCGAATACGTCGATGTGGTAGCGCGCATCTTTGCGCTTGAAGCCCGGTTTCGGATACACGCCGTGCTTGGCGCCGAGCGACAGGTGGATGCCGCACATGCGCTCGTAGGTGCCGATGTCGTCCACGCGGCGTTCGCGGGTGAAGGCGCGGTTCAGGCCGAAGCCCAGTTCGCGCACCCAGACTTCGCCTTCGTCCGCAGTGATCTTGTCCAGCACTTCCTGGAAGGCCGGGGTGGCGTTCTCCGTGCCCACCACGCGCCCGCGCTCGATGACCAGGGTCACCGGCAGCTCAGGACGATTGGAACGGTAATTGGTGTCGCCGAAGACGTGCACCTGTACCCGGCCGTGCACCGCTTCCAGGTCGAGCGCTTCGGTGAACACTTCGCCGATCGGGAACTGGCCGCCGACGTTGTGCATCTCGCTGTAGTCGCCCACGTTCAGTTTGGCCGGCTCGAACGGCGAAGAAAAGTACAGGGTTTCGCCGCCACCGAGCACGCGCGCATGCGGCGCCACGTCGATGCGCTCCTTGAGCGCGCGCCCGGTACCGCGAAAGTAGGCCGGGTCGTAGGCCAGCGCTTCGATGTAGTGCTCGGACTGCGGGCCCGGCATGCGCGACAGGTGCACGTGCTCGATCACCTTCAGGCCCAGCTTGAACAGCTCGACCCGGATGCGAAAGCCATCGAGGCGGAAATTGGTCGACTGGACCAGCACCACCAGGTCCTTCGGCGCCATCGCGCGGAAGGCGGCCAGCACCTCGTCCGGCCTGGTAGCGTCGAAGTCGACGAAGCGTGCGTCCGGCAGATTGCGCCGGTAGCCTGCCAGCAGCGCGCGCGACAGGGCGGTGCGTTCGTCGTAGACCACCAGCGCCCCGTGCCCCGGACCGTGCTCGACGGCGACCCTCAGGATGTCGCCCAGGTGCCGGGCCGCGGCCTCGTCGGCGTGGGCGGGCAGCGCATCTTGTGCCAGGGGTTCGGGTGCAGCGGGGGTATGCATGTTCGACGGAAATGAAGGGGAAATCGGCGCCATTATACGTATGTTGGCCAAAAGTTCCGCGCCTGGGGCCGCAATTGGCTCATCTATTGATCCTTCGGGTGTCAGGGCGCGCTACCCCGTGTACGGCGCGCCGCGCGGCAGTGGCCGGCGCTATGATTTGTGCAACAACAACACGGCATCAACTTGAGTTCGATCAATTATCTGGGGCACAGGGCGACGGATGACATACCGATGGGAAACGCCTGCCAGTGTTTGGCAGGAAGACGAGCGTAGCGGGCAGTTCGCGCTGGTGGCGAGCGAAGGGCTGGGCCACATCGACTGGCAGGCCCATGCATCGGGCGGCCTGCCCGCGCGTCTGCCTGATATCGCCCGCCTGCTCGGCGCCTCGCTCCCCACAGCCTGCGGCTGCGCTCCCATCTACCCCGAAGGTTTCGCCTTCTGCCCGAACTGCGGCAAGCCCCTGCAGCGCCTGCCCGGCACGCCCTCGCGCCAGCCCGGCTGGTGGGGGCCGGGCGAGGACGCCATGCTGCCGCGCCACGTGCCGCATGGCCTGCCGGTGAGCTCGCTCCCGCTGGGGGACAGCCTCGAGGAACGCCCGGCCGCGCCGCATCCGGGGCGTTGCGACCGGAGCATGCCGGTGCCGCCCAATTCGTATTGCGTGTTCGCCGCCGCCCATTACGGTTTCCCCGAACAGCGCCTGCTGGCGCTGGCCCATACCCGCGGCGTGCTGCAGTACTGGGATCCGGTGGCCGGCCTGTGGCATGTGATGGCGCCGGACGAGGGTGCGGGCAGCCTGGCCTTCACGGCTTCACACTATGCCTGGCTGCCGGTGCTCGAGCCGCGCCGCGGCGAAGTCGCCATCGTGCCTACCAATGGCGGCCTGCAGCGCCTGTGGATCAACCCGGTGAGCGAGACCTACCGCCTGGAACCGGTGCTGCAGGCGCCGCTGGTGGCCGCGCCCGGCGCCATGCGCCGCCACATCGCCTGCCTGGTGGCGCCCGACGGCGCTGTGCGCCTGTGGAGCGCGCGCGTCGACATCGACAGCGTCGAAGAATATGCCTGCCCGGATGTGCCGGCATCAAACTGGTCGCGCCCGATCGGCTACGACGGGCGCCTGTTCTGGCTGCACGAGCAAGGCCAGCTGGCCTGGCGTCCGGGCGAAGCGCCGTTGTTCACGCCCTGGCCGCCCGGCTGGCAGCCGCGCCTGGAATTCGGCGGCCCGACCCAGAGCCGCGACGGGCGCCTGTGGCACATCGGCCATGATGGCCAGGGCTACTCCTTCCTGGAACTCGGCAGCGATCGGCCCGAGACCATGCCGATCGACGGCGCGCGCCTGGGCTTTGCCAACTTCCTGTTCCGGCGCGGTCACCCGGTGGTCGACGAGCCTTGGGCGGGCGAGCACATCGAAGACCTGAACCAGGACGAAACCCTGGTGCTGCCGCTGCTGCGTGCCTTCAACAACAACCGCAGCCAGCCGAGCGGACTGGTGCTGCGCATGCACAAGGTCACCGGCCGCGCCGAGGACGCGCTGGAAAACCGGGTGATCGCGCGCACCACGATCGAATGGATCGGCCGGCGCAACGTGATCCTCGACGAAGTGGTGCGCCTGGCGCGGCCGCTGGAATGCGTGCCCTTCGTGTACGACGGCTGCCTGTGGCTGCACCATCCTGACTGGAATGCGATGCGCGGCTGGCGCCTGGAAGAGGCGGCATGAGGACGCTTATCCGGCAATGTGTCGCCGCGCTGTCGCTGTTGTCGTTTGCGACGGGCGCATGGGCGACGCCGCACGTGTTCCTGGTGCAGAACTCGGGCTGGATGGAGCCGTTCTACAGCGATCCGCAGTCGCAGTTCAAGCCGCTGGTGGGAGCGCTGGCCGGCGCCGTCGTGCAGCCGGGCGACGCACTGGTGCTGGCAAGCTTCAACCAGTCGCTTCCCGGCGCACCCTCGCCGAAGGCGCTGCTCTCGCTCAAGGCCGACGGCAAGACGGTGCGCAGCCGCGTGAACGCGGCGCTGGCCGGTCTCGACACGGCGCGCAAGCCGGGCAGCGCGGCGCTGGCCGATACCGACCTTGGCGAAGCGGTGCAGGCAGCAATCACTACTGCGTTGGGCGGCAAGCCCGGCATCGTCTGGCTCGCCACCAACAACCGCAACAGCCCCAACAATGACCAGGCCACGGCGGCGCGCAACCGCGAGTTCTATGAGCTCATCCACCGGGGACAGGCGATCGACAAGGTGGTGGCCTTCCCACTGCGCATGCCGGTCCAGGGGAAGCACTACCAGGCCAACGGGCTGATGATCTACGCCTTCGCCGTCGGCAAGGAGGGCAGCCGTGCGCTCGACGCGCTGCTCGCCTCCGGCCGCATCGCCAGCGTGATCACCGAGCAGCCCGCGCGCTTGAAGCCGCTCGATCGCGACACCGTGCGCCTGGCGCCGGCCCAGGTTGAGGATGCGCCCGGCGTCGCCTTCTCGCAGGCCCCAGGCGGCGCGCTGCGCGCCGACGTCGATCCGGATGCGCGCACGCCGCGTGCCCGCATCCGTTGGAACCTCGAAAACACAATGTACCCCTACACCATCGTCTCGGCGACGCTGGGTGCGCGCTCACTCCTTGCGGGCGAGGACCGCAAGATCGAACTGGCCAGCAGCCGCGTCAGCAGCCTGGCGCCGGGCAAGCCGCAGCCGCTGGCTTCGACCATGCAGCTGCCGGTGGCCCAGCTGCCCGACAAGTGGTCGATGGCGGCGCTCAAGTCGGCCGGTTCGGCCTATGTGCTGCCGGGCCGGATCGAGCTGCACCTGGCCGACCAGCGGCTGGCGCTGTCGCAGGCCTTCCGCGAGCGCATGGCCGCGCTGTTCCCGGGCGACCCACTGCCGGATATCTTCACCCCGCCGGCAAGCATCCAGGCCTCGAATGCGGTGCTGCCGATCGAGGTGCGGGTCCACTACGGCATGGGGCCGCTGGCGGCGCTGGGCGGCATCGCGCTGGCGCTGCTGGCGGCGGCCGGCGCCGCGGCCTGGGCCTATGGCCGGCCGCGCGTGGCCCAGGTCACCGTCGAGGACGAGCTGCGCACCATGCGCGCCCGGCCCGGCACCACGCAGCCGATCTACGACAAGGCCGGCGCCCAGGTGGCGATGCTCAAGACCACCCTGTTCGGCCACCAGCTGACCGATCTGCGCGAAGGTGCGCAGGTGAGGCTCGGACGCTAACAATAAAAAAGAAAGGAAACCCCATGCAAGGCACCCAGAAACCCTCCGCCCCCTCGCCAGCCGATCCCGGCTTCAAGCTACCGGAAGAATCGGCTTCGCCCCAGGATACGCTGCCGCAGACCTTGCCGGAAACCGCCGGCCGTCCGGTCGAGGTGGTGCCGGGCACCGAGACCGCACCGGTAGCAGCCACCGACACCTCGACGCGCGACCTGGCGATCGGCGCGGCAGTCTTCCTCGTCCTGCTGGTGGTGTACTTCTTCGTGCGCAACGCCTACGTGCATCACCTGGTGGTGCGGCGCGTAGCGCCTTCGTCGGCGGGCAGCGCCGGCTGGCTGCTGTTCGTGGGCCTGGGCTTCCTGTCGGCCGCCGCGGTGCTGGCGATCATCAATGCCAGCAAGTTCCTGACCTTCGCCGTCACCGGGCCGCTGGTAGCGGTGGGGCTGGTGGCGCTGGTGGCCGCGCTGTTCATCGGCCGCCGCTGATTTCTTGATCGAGAACACTATGGCAGATTTTCCCAACCCCGCAGCCCTGAACGCGAAAGCGGAACTCAAAGTCGACCTGCGCCCGACCCTCTTCATCGGCGCCGGCGGCACCGGCATGGAAGTCATGATGCGCATCCGCCGCCGCATCCTGTCGGCGGTCTGGAACCGGCATCATCCCACCCGGGTGGAGTCGATCGCCGACTTCCCGGTGGCGCGCTTCCTCCACTTCGACCTCGACAACAATGCCATCATCGACGAAGGCAAGTCGCAGCGCACCGACCCTTGGTATGAGCTGGTAAAACTCAGCGACGAGGAACGCCTGGTCGAGACTCTCGACCTGCCGCAATACCACGAGTCGGACGACAGCCTCGCGCGCTTTCCGCTGATCGAAAGCTGGATGCCGCTGCGTCCCAAGAAACTGCGTTCGCTCGGCATCGACCCGTCGAAAGGGGCAGGGCAGATCCGCGCGCTGGCGCGCCTCTATTTGTTCGACAAGTACCCCAAGCTGCGGGGACGCATCAAGGGCGCCCTGAACTTCCTGAGCAGTAATGCGGGCATCGAGCGCAAGGAAAACTACCAGCGCCTCGGCCTGCAGGTCGATACCTCGAAGTTCCGCATCGTTGTCATCGCCTCCTGTGCGGGCGGCACCGGCGCCGGCAGCGTGCTGGACCTCGGCTGGCTGTCGAAAGCCATCGCGCGCCAGGAGGTCTCGGATAGCCAGGTCGACCTGGTGCTCCTGATGCCGGGCGGCTTCGCCAAGGCCAACAAGGAGCGCACCGAAGCGAACGCCTACGCCACCCTGATGGAACTCGAAACGGCGATGCGCGACATGAATGCGCAGGTCCACTGGATGGACCCGGACAGCATCACCGGGCGCGGCGCGCCTTTCGACGACGTGTATTTCGTCGACACCGCCAACCTCGCCAACAAGGCCACGCTCGACGTCAAGGACGTCTACCAGATGGTGGCCGACACCCTGTTCGAAGACTTCGCCTCGGCCGATTTCGCCAACCGCAAGCGCTCGGTGGCGGTCAACCAGCAGCAGCACAAGCTGGGGCCCTATAACCCGCGCGTGCCGGAACAGCGCTTCGGCGACATGCGCCTGTCCTATTCCAAGGTGTACTCCGCTTTTGGGCAGGCCGTGCTGGATACCCAGCAAAGCCTGCGCGACGATATCCGCGCCTACGAGCTGGCCGGGCTGATGGTGAAGGCCTTCTTCGGCCTGGTCGGCACCGACGGCAAGGGTGACACAACTGCGGCAAGGCGGGCAGGGGACCAGGAGCGCGACAGCTTCATGCGCGAGCAGATGGACATGGCCGAGCGCCCCTTCGACGTTTTCCCCGACTTCCGCAAGGGCACCGTCGACGTCACGCCCTTCCCGGAATATGCTCTCACCGGCACGCTCCTGTTGGACAAGGACGGGCGCCTGCTGCTCGAGCGCGTGGAAAGCAAGGTGCAGCTCGAGGTCGACCGCATCATGGCCTCCTACGATATCAAGCAGTGGCGCGAGAAGGTGGCCGAGCTGCTGCCCCAGCTCGAGCGCGACGCCATCCGCGAAGCCGGGGCTACCGCCGAGACCAGCGAAGACCGCATCAAGCGCCACACCGGCGAGGTCACGGCACGCCTGAAAACGCGCGTGCGCGATCGCCTGTACGCGCTGCTGGACGACCGCAAGCAGGGCGGGCTCGAATTCGTGCTCTCCCTGCTGGAACAGGTCAAGGCGCGCCTGGCCCAGCGCGACCTCGGCAACGCCGAGCGCAACGGCCGCCGCTACCGCGACATCCGCGACGCCCTGCGCACGCGCCAGGTCGAGGAATCGCTGAACAACCTGTCGCAGGCATCCGGCCGCCTGTTCGGCAAGGAGCCGCAGGCGCGCGAGGTGATGAACCACCTCAAGCGCGACATCGCCGACTACCTGCGCTTCCACCTGCTGGCGGTCGCAGCGAACCAGTCGATCGAGGTGATGCGCAACATGTCGGCCTGGCTGGGCGAGCCGCAGTCGACCGACGAGCATGGCAACGCCCAGTGGAGCGGCGTCGCCGGCGAATTCCAGGAGGGCCGGCGCCAGGTCCAGGCGATGCTGCTGGCGGCCGACCAGCGCATCAGCCAGCTGCGCGCCGATGCGCGCCAGGAGCACGCCACCTACATCAAGATCGCCGGCGACGTGCTGCCGCCTCCTGTGCGCCTGACGGGCGACGTCAGCGCCTGGAGCGAAGAGGTGCTGCTGGAGTTCGGCGGCTCGGCGCGCCTGTTCCCGCAGCTGGGCGACGAGCGCCTGCGCGCCGACCTGCTGCTGAAACTGTTCCGTCGCGCCCAGCTGCAGCTTTCGACCCAGGAGCTGGAGCAGCCGGAACCCGTCGACCCGCTGCTCGAGCGCCTATCGTCGATGACGCCGCAGGAACGCCAGCGCGTGTTCGCCGAGTGGATCCGCAGCGCCATGCCCTGGGTGAACGCACGCTTCTCGGCCGAGTTCACGCCGAACGCCGACCAGTTCAAGTGCTTCATCGGCGTCGGCGACGTCGCCGCCTGGCGCAAGATGGAAGCGGAGCTGCGCGCCGCGGTGCCGACCGGGTACTTCCACGGTGACCTGATCTCGATCGTCAACACCGGCATCGCCGGCAAGGCGGTGTGCTACATCGAGCTGTCGGGCTATCCGATGACGGTGCTGCGCGGCCTGCCGACCTGGCGCGCCTCGTACCAGATCGAGAACCCGAAGATCCCGACCCACCTGCATTTCGACGCCACGCGCTTCCGCCATCCGCTCTCGCCTTCGATGGACGAGCTGAATCGCCTGGCCGACGACTACGAGTGGTTCCTGCAGGCGATCGCGCTCGGCGTCATCCGCCGCAAGGCCGACCTGGGCGACCGCGAAGCCAGCTTCCAGCCGCGCGGCCAGTACCTGTTCGAGGTCGAGCCGGGATCGGGCGAGTGGCTCCAGATCGGCAACGAGTACGCGATCCGCTCCAACGGCCTGCCGCCTTACTACCGCGACGGTGTGATCGGGGCCGTGCGCCACCGCCTGGCCAGTGTGGGTCCGCACCAGCTGGTGCTGCTGGCCGCCCTGATGCGCCACTATCAGCTGCGCGTCTACGAGCCGCGCCTTGAAGTGGACGAGACCGGGGCCCAGCTGCCGTCGCCCTCGCTGCCGAACATCACCGCACGGCGCCTGTACGACGCGTGGATCCGCCGCGCCGCCGCGCTCGACCCGACCCTGTCCCCAAGCCAGATCGAAACGGCGCTGTCGAGTATCCAGCAGTGGACCGAAACGGTGCCGGATTCGGCCAGCGACGCCTACAGCTGGGAAGTCGAGCGGCCGGTGGACAAGCGCGTGATCCTGCCGCAGTACCTGCAGAGCGACGAGCTGGCGGCTGCCGTGCTGCAGCGCCGCCCGGCCGAGGTGGAGTTGAACAAGGCGCCGCCGGTGCAGCCGGCAAGCAGCCCGACCGTGCCGCTTTACAAGCTGTTCGTGCAGGGCGCCCAGCGCGGACCGTTCACGATCGCCGAGATCGCGCAGCAGGCCGGACGCGGCGAGATCGATGGCAGCACCCGCGCCTGGAACATGGCCTGGAATCCGAAGCAGGACAAATGGAGCACGGTGGGCGCGCTGCCCGAACTGGCGGCGGTGCTGGCTGACGCGATTCCCGATCCCGACGACGCTGATCGTGGCGTCTCCGACGGCATCCCGGACCCCGAATGAAGGACGGCATGGTGCAAGACGACGCGGTCTACCGCTGCATCGGCCCGCACTGCGGGCGCCTGATGCCGAGGCGGGTGAACTTCTGCCCCTGGTGCGGCACCGCCCAGGCGGCGCAGCCCGTGGTGGCGCCCCTGACACCGCCGGTGCTGGCCAAGCCGCCGGCGGAGACGCCGCGTCCTGTCCCGCCGCCGGTCCTGGCCCAGGCGGCAGCGCCGACACCAACGCCGACCGTCGCGCCCGTGCCGCCGCCGGCCGCCCGGCCGCAGCCGCAAGCGCACGCTGCGCAGGCGCAGCCGCCGGGGCAGGGCATCCCGCCGCCGCCCGGCATCGGCCGCGGCGCCGCGGCCAGTCCTTCCCCGGCAGCGCCGCCGCGGCGCGAACCGATCCGGATGCGCTGGTGGATCATCTCGCTCGCCGCGCTGTGGCTGATCTGGATGGTGGTGCGCCCCGAGGGCACGCGCATCGAACGGCGCATGGACCGGGCGGTGGCGCTGGCTGTCGAATGCAAGGCGCGAGAAGCACAGGACGAACTGATCGCGCTGCGCGACACCCGTGCCACGCCGGAGCAGCTGCGCCAGGTGCAGCAGTCGCTGAACAAGGCGGCCGCCGACTGCACCCGCGCCGAGCAGCGCGCCAAGGCCTGGGAGGACACCCGCGGCGCCATCACCAAGCTGCGCCGCGCCCGCACCTACGACAAGGCGCTGGCGCGTTTGGCGACCTTTACCAAACGCTGGGGGACGGACGACGAGACCCGCAAGCTGGAGCAGGAAATCCGGGACGAGCGCGACCATCCTCTCGCAGATCCGACACGCGGCGAGTAAGCGAGTGCTTACACTGCTCAACGGTCAGCCGTGTTTTCGGCGGTGGGTGTATTCTGTTTGGCAAGCAGACAGTCGGGAGTCAGGCATGAAAACGCACATGTTGGGCACGCTGCTGCTGCTTGCCGCGCTGGCAGGCTGCAGCCGTAATGAAGAGGCACTAGGACCGGCGCAACGCGCCGGCAAGGCGCTGGACGATGCCGGTGCGAAGGTGACGCACCAGCTCGACAAGGAGCTGGCCAAGGCCGACCGCGCCGCCGAGGAAGCACGCGAAAAGATCAAGGACGCGACCCGCGATGCCAAGGGTGGGTTGAAGCGGGCGACCGAGGAGGTCGGCAAGAAGGTGGAGGATGCCGGAGAGAAGATCCAGGACGCGGCGGATTGAATCTAGTTAGACCGTAGGGTGGGCGGATTCTCCACCCACGCGGTGATCGTCGGCAGCGAGATCATCCGGCACGAAAGCGAAGCCGCAAACTATTACCGCGTGGGCGAGGAACTCGCCCACCCTACAACCACGTTTACGCGCTGGCGCGCATCTCCATCTGACTCCCCAGCACCACCGACAGCTTGACCTGCCCGGCGCGCCAGGCGCCTTCGAGGTTCTGCTCGATCTCTTCCATGTCCACCCGCGCCGGGTCGCCGAAGCCCTGCACGCCATACGCGCGGTTGCGCCCGTGCGCCTTGGCCAGGTACAGCGCCATGTCCACGATATTGACGGCGCGCTCCCACGGCAGCACCAGGGCGCCGCAGGCAAGCGGGAAGGGGGCGAAGCCGATCGACACGTTCACGCCCAGGCTATGGCCGCCGTGCATGATCCGCACCGCCGAGATGCCGGACAGGATGCGCTGCGCCACCTCGTCCAGCCCGGCGCGCGGGATGCTCGGCAAGAAGGCCAGGAATTCCTCGCCGCCCCAGCGCACGATCATGTCGGTCTCGCGCAGGATCTCGCGCAGGCTGCTTGAGATCGCCGTCAGCACCGCGTCGCCGGCCGCGTGGCCCCAGGTATCGTTGATGTGCTTGAAATGGTCGACGTCGAGCAGGAATAAAGCGCCGCACTGCTCGGCGCTGGCCTGCAGTTCCGGCTGCGGCATGGTGCGCATGTATTCCAGGAAGTGGCGGCGGTTGTACAGTCCGGTCAGCGGATCGCGCACGCTTTGCTGCTTGAGTTCCTTGTTCTTTTCGTAGAGCTTGGCGTTGGCCTGGCGCACCTTGCGGTACAGCAGGCCGACCACGACCGACGCCAGTGCAAAGAGGGCCGCCAGCAGCCACCAGACGCGCCGTTCCAGCCGGTTGACTTCGTTCTCGCTGCGCAGCAGCTCGATCTGGCGCTGCTTCTTTTCGGTCTCGTACTTTTCCTGCAGGTCGAGCATGGCGCGCTGGCGGCGCTTCTCGAACAGTTCGTTCGAAATCGTGCGTTCGCGGTGATAGGCGCGCAGCGCGCCCGGCAGGTCGCCGGCGCGTTCCAGCGCCTGGCCATATTCCACCAGTACCGCCTGCAGTTGCGGCTGGTCGCCCAGGTTCTCGTAGCCCGACATGCCGGCTTCTATGTGGCGCTTGCCGTCCGCCAGGCGGCCGCTGGCCAGGTAAGCCTGGCCCAGATTCAGGCGCGCCGTCGCTTCCAGCCCGGCGTCGTTCAGCGTGCGCGCCGCCTCGATCGCCAGTTCGGCGTAGCGCGCCGCGTTGCGGTAGTCGCGCAGCTTCAGGTAGCAGTCGGACAGGTTGACCATCGAATACCCCGCCTGCGAATCGGCGCCGATGAGCCGTTCGATGGCCAGGCCTTCCTGCAGCGCTTTCAGGCCGCGCTGGTACTGGCCGGTGGCCGCCGCCAGGCCGTATTCGGCATGCTTGAGCGTCGCCATGCGGCCGAGCGAGCTCGTTTTCTGTGCCGCTTCGACGGCTTCGGCCAGGGCTTCGAAACCCTTGTCGTACTCGCGCATCTGCCCGTACAGGCCGATCAGCGCATTCAGGGACACGACGATGTGCGTCGGGTCGCCATGCCTGCGCGCCAGGGCCACCGCCGCCTGCACGCGTTCGAGCGCCTTGGGGAAGTTGCCTTCCTCGCGGAACGACTCGCCGGCGGAAATCGTCGCGCGGATCTTCAGGTCGATGTTGTCGGTGGTGTAGGCCAGTCGTTCCGCTTCCCAGATCAGGCGGTGCGATTCTGTCAGTTCCGAACGGCGGTAAGCGATATAGCCCTTGCGCAGCAGGCCCCGCGCCAGCGCGACATTGTCCTTGTGCGTGTGGCCGAGCGCCACCAGCTCGTCCGCGATCGCCGTCGCTTCGGCGAGCTTGCCGACGCCTTCATAGCTGTTCGCCAGCTGGTTGAGGAAGTCGATGCGCTCCGGCAGCGGCGCAGCGCGGCCTTCCTGCTCGATCTGCAGCAGCATCGGCAGGCCACGTTCGGGAACGTACCTGTTCACCTCACGGATTTCTGCAAGGCGCTGGGCCAGCGGCACGGTTTCGCCTGCGATTGCAGCCGGCCCAATGCACAGTGCCGCGGCGAGCGCCACGGGGCGGGCGCGCAAGAGCGTGCGAGTTAGGAAGGAAGGCATGAGAGATTTCAAAAACCGACAGCGTCACATCTGTTTTGTAGCAATCCATTATAGGCCTGTTGCAAAATGGAAATTTCAATTTCTCTAGTTTGTCACCAAAATGACACATCGCCGCGGCCAGACGTGACGCACGCTCATCACCTGTTTGTGACCACTTGTCGCAAACGGCTGCGCCTGATCCCGTGCGAATGGTGCAGGTGCTTCGGGATGACCGGGCTATACTGGCCCGGACCTGTCCCCACCCGAGGTGAACGCGATGTGGAAAACACCATGGTTCCGTTGGGGCGCCGTGCTCGGCTTTGCGCTCGGCGGCTTCTTCGACGGCATCCTGCTGCACCAGATCCTGCAATGGCACCACCTTTTGAGCCTGGTGCCCGGCATCGACGACCTGCGCCTGCAGGTGCTGTGGGATGGCTACTTTCACGCGCTGATGTACCTGATCGCGCTGGCGGGCCTCGCCGGCCTGTGGCGCTTGCACAGGCGTGGACAGGGGAACTGGGGCTGGCCGCTGGTGGGGGCGGCCCTGGTGGGCTTCGGCCTCTGGCACGTGGTCGACGCGCTGCTGTCGCACTGGCTGCTGGGGATCCACCGCATCCGCATCGACAGCGACAAGCCGCTGCTGTGGGACCTCCTCTGGTTGGCGCTGTTCGGCATCGTCCCGCTCTTGATCGGCCTGCGCCTGCGCCGCCGCGGCGGAGGCCCTGGCCTGCATGGTGCGGCCGCGATGCTGTTGCTGGCGGCGGTGAGCGCGGGCGCCGGCGCCTGGGCACTGGTCCCGCCGGCGCAAACCGGCTTTGCCACCGTGGTGTTCCAGCCCGGCGCGGGCCCGCGCGAGGTGTACGCTGCGCTCGATGCGCTGGACGCGCGCCTGGTATGGAGCGACCGCGCGATGGGCGTGGTGGTGGTGGCCGTGCCAAGCGAAAAGCGCTGGGACTTCTACCGGCATGGGGCGCTGCTGGTCAGTGGTGCGGGCGTGCCGGCGGGCTGCTTCAACTGGTCGAAGGCTTGATACGATGTCGGCAAGCCGATGAGTTGCCAGCCACATGCGACTTCGTGAAATCGCCATCGGCATCGTGCTCAGCGCACTGCTGGCCGCTGTCGTCGCACTGACCGTTCCAGCGCCGCAGCCGCCCGCCGTGGCCTTGCCGGCGCCGTCCCCCGTCTCGCTGCGAAGCGCCACACCAGCGCTGCTTCCAAAGGTGCTTGCCGCCATTCCGTCCGCCGCGCCGCAGCGGGTGGACACGGCGTGGTTCGCTACCCATGCCAGGTTCGGCCGCGCCCGCAGCCTGCGCGAGTTCTTCTACGATGCCGTGCGCAAGCCGGGCAAGGGCGCCCTCTACTACGCAGCGCAGGCCCTGTCGATCTGCGAGCGGGTGCTGGAGCAGGACCCGGCGGCCCTGCCGCCGGCGCGCCGCCAGGCCGCCGCCGAGCTGCAGCGGCGCTGCGACTTCAGCCCGGAGGGCTTGCAGGATGCGCGGCGCGAACTGCGGGCGGCGAAGGATCCCGATCCGGGCGCAGACGCCGTGCTGGACACTGTGTTCGGCTTCTTGTCGGCTGACGGCGCCGAGGGCAGGGCCGGCATGCTGGGCCGGGCCTTCGAACAGGGCAATCCCGAAATGATCGCCCCGCTGGCGGCGGCTGCGGTGGTGGCGCACATGTCCACGGCTGCGCCAGGCGCCGCGTTTGGCGAGGCCATGGTCGTGTGCCGCCTGGGCGCGGAGTGCGGGCCGGACGCGGTGGCTACCCTGGAACTGTGCATGCGCCACGGCTGGTGCGCCGACAGCGTGCCGGCAGCCCTGCAGCAGGGCCTGGGGCAGCATTTCCCGGCGCTCGACAAGGTGGCGGCGCAGGTCGTGCGCGACCTGCGCCGCCCCAGCGCCTGACTACAGGGCGATCTGCTGCAGCAGGTACAGGCGCTGGTACAGGCCGCCCTCGATGCGCATCAGGTCTTCGTGCGAGCCGGCTTCCGTGATGCGGCCGTGGTTCAGCACGATGATGCGGTGGGCCGCGCGGATGGTGGAGAGGCGGTGCGCGATCGCGATGATGGTCACCTTGCCGCGCAGTTCTTCCAGTGCTTCCTGCACGATCTGCTCGGTGGCGCTGTCGATGCGCGAGGTCGCTTCGTCCAGCAGCAGGATGCGCGGCTGGCCGGCCAGCGCGCGTGCGATCGCCACCAGCTGTTTCTGCCCTGAGGACAGGCGCGAGCCGCCTTCGCCCAGCTGGGTCTCGTAGCCCTGTTCCAGCGCCGCGATGAAGCCGTGCGCGTGCGCCGCCCGCGCCGCTTGCTCGATGCGCTCGAGCGGCAGGCCGCGGCCCATGTCGATGTTCTCGCGCGCGCTGGCGGCCAGGATGAACGGGTCCTGCGGTACCAGGCCGACTTCGTTGCGGAAGCGCTCGTTGCCGATCGAGGCGAGCGGCAGGCCGCCGATCTCGATGCTGCCCTCATCCGCCGTGTAGTAGCGCAGCAGCAGCGAGAGCAGGGTCGACTTGCCGCTGCCGGTATGGCCGACGATGCCGAAGAAGGCGCCCTGCGGGATGTCGAGCGACAGGTCGTGCAGCACGCGCTGGCCCTCCACATAGGCGAAGTTCACGTGGCGCACGCGCACCGCCGGCGCCCTGGGGTCGAAGGCGGCCTCGTTACCGATACGCCCGGCGGCATGTTCGGCCGCGCCGGCCTCGTCGAGCAGGGTGGACACGCGTGCGGTGGCCACCACCGCTTGCTGCAGGCCGCTGAACTGCATGGTGATCTGGATCAGCGGCTCGACCACGCGCGCGATGTAGCTGATGAAGGCGTACAGCACGCCCACTTCCACCGCATTCATCTGGCGCTGGCCGAAGCCGTAGATCACGATGGTGAGCAGCACCACGTTGAGCAGGTCCAGCGCCGGGCGCAGCAGGAAGGCGTTGGCGCGCAGCTCGGCCAGGCGCGCCTTGCGGTGCGCGCGGTTGGTGTTCATGAAGCGTTCGCCGAAGCGCTGCTGGGCATTGCTGGCCTGCAGGACGCTCATGCCGCCGATCGATTCGGCCATCTGGCCGTTGATGTCGCTGCGCAGGGCGCGCGCGCGGGTCACGGCCGGCGCCGACAGGCGCTGGTAGAGCCAGACAATGCCGACCACCGCCGGCACCAGCGCCAGCACCACCAGCATCAGGCGCCAGTCGAGCCAGGCCATTGCGGCCATGGTACCGACCAGTACGATGGTCGAGTCGAGCATCACGAACAGCACCTGGATGTACAGGGTCTTGACCGCTTCGGTGTCGTTGGTCACGCGGCTCACCAGCTGGCCGGTGATGGCGCGGTCGAAGAAGGCCATCGGCAGGCGCAGCACGTGGCCGTAGACCCATTCGCGCAGGCGCCGCACCGAGCGCATCGCCAGGCCGGACAGGCGGATCAGCTGCAGGTAGCGGATCCAGGACGAAGCCCAGCCGGTCACCACCAGGCCGCCCAGCAGCAGCGACATGCGCTGCCAGTCCAGGTTGCGCGTCAACAGGTGGTCGTCGATCAGGGCCTTGCCCAGCAGGGGGCCGAGCACTTCCAGGCCGGCGGCGATGGCGAGCCAGAAGGTGGCCCAGTACAGGTGGCGGCGGTCGGGATCGGCCGCGCGGCGCAGCAGGCGCGCCGCCTGCGCCGTCTGGGCGCGCATGTTCGCTCCTCCTTCCTCCTTCAGCTCTTTGTCAGTCGGCGTCAATGCTGGCCTCCAGTTGTTGATAGCGCCACTGGCTGGCATACCAGCCGTCCAGCAGCAAGAGTTCGTCGTGGGTGCCGCTTTCCGTGATGCGGCCGTCGCGCAGCACCACGATGTGGTCGGCCCGCACCACCGCCGACAGGCGGTGGCTGGCGATGATGGCGGCGCGCTCCGGCCGCGCGGCGCGCAGCTCGTCCAGGTGTTCCAGGATGCCGGTCTCGGTGCCGGTGTCCACCGCCGACAGGGCGTCGTCGAGCAGCAGCAGGGCGCTGTCGGCCAGCAGGGCGCGCGCGATGGCGACGCGCTGGCGCTGGCCGCCGGAGAGGGTGATGCCCTTTTCGCCGACCGGGGTGTCGTAGCCATGCGGGAAGCGCAGGATGTCGTCGTGGATCGAGGCCATCCGGGCCGCTTCCTCGATCTCGGTGCGCGAAGCGCCCGGGCGGGCCAGCGCGATGTTTTCCGCAATCGTGGCCGAGAACAGGAAGGATTCCTGCGGCACCCAGCTCATGGCTGCGCGCAAGGCTTCGAGGCGATACGCCTCCAGCGGCTGCCCGGCCCAGGTAACCGCGCCGTGCTGCGGCGTGGCCTGGCGCAGCAGCACGCGCAGCAGGGTCGACTTGCCGGCGCCGGTCGGACCGACCAGGCCCAGGGTCTGGCCCGGCTGCAGCACTACCGACACGCCGTCCAGGGCCGGGCGCTCGGCCTCATGGTAGGAGAAGCGCACGCTATCTAAGGCCAGCGGGCCGCGGCCGATGGTCTCGAGCGTGCCCTTGTCCTGGACCGTGAGCGGCATGTCGAGCAGCGGCTGCAGGCGCGCCAGGCCGGCTTTGCCGCGCTCGATCAGGGACAGCACCCAGCCGGCCGCGAACATCGGCCAGATCAGCTGGCCCAGGTACATCGAGAAGCTGGTCAGCGCACCCACAGTCAGTTCGTTGTTCCAGACCAGGTAGCCACCCAGGCCCAGGGTCAGGCCGGTGGCGGCGGTGAGGGTCAGGCCCACAGCCGGCTCGTAGGCGGCTTCCCAGCGCTGGGCCGTGAGGCTGGCGGCGGCCGCGTTACCGGCCAGTTCGCTGAACTGCGCTGCGCTGCGCTCTTCGAGGCCGAGGGCGCGCAGGGTCCGCACGCCCGACAGCGATTCCTGCACATGGTCGTTCAGGCTTGAAAAGCGTTTCAGCGCGTCCGCTTCGGCCGTGTGGACCTGGCTCGAGATGCGCCAGAATGCGAAAGCCATCAGCGGGAAGGGCAGCAGGGCGACGCCGGCCAGGCGCGGGTCGACCCCGAGTGTCATGATGCCCAGCACCATGACCAGGGTCAGGGTGCCGTCGAAGCCGGCCAGCATCGCTTCGCCGGCCGCCATCTCGATGGCGTCGATGTCGTTGGTGGCGAGCGCCATCAGGTCGCCGGTGCGCTGGCGCTGGTAGAAAGCCGGTCCCTGGGCGGCCAGTCGCGCATACAGGCGGGTGCGCAGCTCGACGCCCAGGTTGTAGGCGGCCGAATACAGGCGGATGCGCCAGCCCACGCGCAGCACGTAGATGGCCAGGCCCAGGCCGAGCAGCTGGGCGAGGCCCACCAGCAGCGCGTGCCGGTCCAGGCTGTGCGCGGCGAGGCCGTCGACCAGGGCGCCGACCTTGCGTGGAATCAAGACCGTACAGATGGCGACGCCGGCCAGCATGAAGGCCGACGAGACATAGGCATGCCAGTGCCGGCGGACGAAACCGCCGATCAGCCTTGCAAGACTCATTCAGTTTCCTTGGAGATTGGTGCGCCCGAAAACAAAAGCGGGCCGAAGCCCGCTAGTGTAGTCGCTTTGCCAATCGGGCGCAGGCGCGCCCGTGCGCTTTCACTTCTTCCGTTTGGAGGAAGCGGGGGCAAGCTCGACCTTCGGCGCCTCGGTGGCATCGAGCTCGGCCACCGGCGCGGCGGCGGGGTGGGCGGCAGCGGCGGCGCGGGGCGCACCCTTGCCGGCGGCCTTGGCGATCGGCTTCGGTTCCGCGACCGGCGCCGGCTCGGCCACCAGCTCGTCAAGTGCGGCAGGTGCTTCGGCCACGACCACGGGTTCGGCCGGGATCGCCGCGGCGAGCGTGTCGCCGAGCGTTGGCGCAAGCGCCTCTGCGCTTGGCGCCGTGTCAGCAAGGTCACCGGCAACGTCAGCGGCAACCGCGACCGCCGGGGCTGCGGCCTGTTCCACCACCTCGACCGTCTCGACCGCCTGCTGCGGTGCCAGTGTCAGGGCCTGCGGGCGCACGGCATACGGACGGACGCCGCTGGCAATGCCGAGCAGCTCACGGCCATAGGCGAACAGGCTGCGCACCTGTTCTTCGGCCTGGCCGCCCAGGGTGAGGACATCGCGCGGGTCGCGCGAATTCATCAGCGCGAAACCGGTGCCGAGCGAACGCTGGACCGCGTCGCGCGAGATGGCCAGGTTGAGTGCGGCCACGCGGCTGGCGCTCTCGATGGCCTGGGTGGTCATGGAATTGAAGAAATCGAACTGCGCGTCGAACTGGGCCTTGCGTACTGCGGAAAACTGGTCATGGAGAGAGGTCATAGGGTTTCCTTGTCAGTCATTTATGGCGCACTGCAATATCGGCTAGTGTAGCCTCCACAGGCCAATGTTGCAAAGGCTTGTTGGTTTGTTTTATAGCAGAAATATTGCGATGCAGCATTAAGGTGCGATGGGGACTGCTCAGCCATCAAGTCCGTCCGGAAATGGATACAATCAGGCAGACAAAGGAGGAGTGCGCATGGACATTGTGATTCGCAACGCCACCCTGCCGGACGGCAGCCGCGGCATCGACATTGGTATCAATGGCGAACGCATCGTCGCCGTGGAAAAGCGGCTGGCGGCGCAGGGCGCGCGCGAGATCGACGCCGACGGCGACCTGGTCAGCCCTCCTTTTGTGGATGCGCACTTCCACATGGATTCGACCCTGAGCTACGGCCTGCCGCGCGTGAACCGCAGCGGCACCCTGCTGGAAGGGATCAGCCTGTGGGGAGAACTCAAGCCGCAGCTGGCCCAGGACGCCCTGGTCGAGCGCGCACTGCGCTACTGCGACTGGGCGGTGGCGCGCGGGCTGCTGGCGATCCGCACCCACGTCGACGTCTGCGATGACCGCCTGCTGGCGGTCGAGGCGCTGCTGGAGGTGCGCAAGCAGGTCGCGCCCTACCTCGACCTGCAGCTGGTCGCCTTCCCCCAGGACGGCCTGCTGCGCAGCGCGAACGCCTTTAACAACCTGAAGCGCGCCATCGCCATGGGCGTGGACGTGGTGGGCGGCATCCCGCACTTCGAGCGCACCATGGCGGACGGCGCCGCGTCGATCCGCCTGCTGTGCGAGTTCGCGGCCCAGCACGACCGGCGCGTGGACATGCATTGCGACGAGACCGACGACCCGATGTCGCGCCACATCGAGACCCTGGCGGCAGAAACCCACCGCCTCGGCATGCACGGCCTGGTGGCCGCTTCGCACCTGACCTCGATGCACTCGATGGACAACTACTATGTGAGCAAGCTGCTGCCCCTGATCGCGGAAAGCGGGGTGGCGGCGATCGCCAACCCGCTCATCAATATCACGCTGCAGGGCCGCCACGACACCTATCCCAAGCGGCGCGGCATGACGCGCGTGCCCGAACTGCTGGCGGCGGGCGTGGACGTCGCCTTCGGCCACGATTGCGTGCTCGATCCCTGGTACGGCATGGGCTCGGGCGACATGCTGGAGGTGGCGCACATGGGCCTGCACGTGGCGCAGATGACCGGGGTGGAGGCCATGCACCAGTGCTTCCTGGCCGTGACCGAGACCCCGGCCCGCATCCTCGGCCTCGAAGGCTATGGCGTGGCGCCGGGCTGCCATGCGGACCTGGTGCTGCTGGATGCCGGCTCCACCGTGGAAGCGATCCGCCTGCGCGCGGCGCGCAAGCTGGTGCTGCGGCGCGGCGCCGTGGTGGCGGAGGCGCCCCCGGCGCAGGCGACCCTGCACCTGCCGGGACGGCCGGCCAGCACCGACTTCCGGATGCCGCCGCACGGATCGCAATAGGACTTAAGTGAGAATTAATGTACGCAACGCGACCGCACGATTCCTGAACCGGGCCGCGTTTTGAGGCTAGAATAGAACGCTTTCAAGTTCAGTAACGCGTTCAAGACAGCCGTGAAAGACATCCTGATCCGCCCCGCCGGCGAGCACGATTTCGACGCGATGTGGAGCATCTTCTGCTCGCACGTCGCCGCCGGTGAAACCTATCCGTTCACTACCGCGACCTCGCGCGAAGCCGGCCACGCCTACTGGCTCGGGCCCGAGGTGACGAGCTTTGTCGCGACCTCCAGCGGGTCGCGCGTGCTCGGCATGTACCGCCTGGTCGCCAACCAGGCCGGGCGCGGCCACCACGTGGCCAATGCCTCCTACATGGTCAGCCCGTCGGCGCAGGGCGCCGGCGTGGGGCGCACGCTCGGCGAGCATAGCCTGCTTGAAGCAAAACGCCAGGGCTACCTCGCGATGCAGTTCAACTACGTGGTGAGCACCAATACCGCCGCCATCCGGCTGTGGAAGAAGCTCGGCTTCTCGATCGTGGGCACGCTGCCCAAGGCCTACCGCCACAAGCGCCTCGGCTACGTCGACGCCTACGTCATGTACCAGCTGCTGCAGGACCCGGACCACTGGCCGACGGCGGACGCATGACGGCGGGTCCCCTGGAGATCATCCGCACCGAACGCCTGCGCCTGCGCCTGGTCGAACCCGGGGACGCCGCCGTCTACCTGGAGATCCTCAACGACCCCGCCTTCATCGAGCATATCGGCGACCGCGGCGTGCGCACGCTCGAGGCGGCGGTGAGTTCGATCGAGAACGGCCCGGTCGCGATGCAGCGCACGCGCGGCCACTCGATGTACCTGGTGGAGCGCCTGGAAGACGGCAGGGCGGTCGGCCTGTCCGGCCTGATCAAGCGCGACGGGCTCGAGGATGTCGATATCGGCTATGCCTTCCTGCCGCATTACCGCGGGCACGGTTATGCCTTCGAGGCGGCGCAAGGGGTGGTCGCGCATGCGCGCCTGCTTGGCATCCCGCGCCTGGTGGCCATCACGACCCAGGGCAATGCCGCCTCGATCCAGTTGCTGCTCAGGCTGGGGATGCGCTACCAGGGCACGCGCGTCGTGGTGGCGGGCGAGCCGGCGCTCAACCTGTACGGCATGGAGCTGTCGGAAGAGCGCTAGCGCACACTCGTGTGCCGCCAGGTGGTGGTAGCATTGGCTTGCACATTCACTAACCCACCACAAGCCATCGATGCCGACCACCGAGCCGCGCCCCGACGCCCCGTTCTTCATTGTCCTGAATGCCGGTTCCGGCCATTCGGAGACCGAGTTGCGGCGTTCGACCATCGAGGAGGTGCTGGCCGGCGCCGGCCGGCGCTGCCATCTCGAACTGGTCGATGATCCGGCCGAGCTCGCGGACAAGGCGCGCAGCATGGCGGCGCGCGCCGTGGCCGAAGAGGGCATCCTGGTGGCGGCCGGCGGCGACGGCACCATCAACACGGTGGCCCATGAGGCCGTGCTGGCCGGCTGTCCCTTCGGAGTTTTGCCGCAAGGAACATTCAACTATTTCGGCCGCACCCACGGCATTCCCGAAGACCTGGCCGAGGCCGTGTATTCGCTGCTGCGCGCCCGGATGCGCGCGGTGCAGGTGGGCCTGCTCAACAACAAGATCTTCCTGGTGAATGCCAGCGTCGGGCTCTACCCCAAGCTGCTGGAAGAGCGCGAGCACGACAAGCAGCACTACGGGCGCAGCCGGGTCGTCGCCTTCTTCTCGGCCATCAAGATCGCCCTGCGTCCGCACCGGCACCTGCGCATTTCACTCGAACTCGACGGCAAGGAACGGCGCATCCGGACGACGACCTTGTTTGTCGGAAATAACCGCCTGCAGCTGGAGCAGGTCGGCATGCGCGACGGCCTGATCGAAGCGGTGGAGGACGGCCAACTGGTCGCCATCGCGCCGCGTCCGATGGGCAAGCTTGGCCTGCTGCGCCTGCTGGTGCGCGGCATGCTGGGACGGCTGGGCAGCGACGACGAGGTCGACGCCTTCGCCTTCAAGCGCCTGACCGTGCGCACCCCCGCGGTGTATGGCCGCAAGCGCATGAAGGTCGCGGCCGACGGTGAGGTGACGACAATGCCGATGCCGCTGGAATTCCGCGTGCTCGAAGGCCGCCTGCTGTTGATGGTGCAGGGACCGTCGCGCAAGGAAGCGCGACCCGGTCCCGATGAGGCCGAAGCCGCGTAGGGGTGATCTGGTCCGGTGGACCAGATCACGCGGAGCCGACCGCGCGTTCAACTCCGGCGTGCCTCACGACTGCGTATGCGCCTGTTGGACGCGCGGTCGGCAAGCCGACCACCCTACTCAACGCGGAGCAGGCGGACTCCGTAAATATCGAAGCGGTTCGACGGCCCCGTCGCACCACCGGCCGCGCTGAAGCTGCTGTTACTGTCGAGATAGCTCATGTTGTAGAAGTCGCCCATCTCGATGCGGTAACGGCCCGCGCTCAGCGTTGCCCTGAGTGGCGTCGAATACACGCTCGGCGTGTTCGCCTTCGCCAGCGGGGCGTGCGGCAGCTGCACCACGCCTTGGGCCATGATGCGGCCGCGCGCGTCCTTCACCGCCAGCCACTTCACGCCACCGCTGATCCCCAGGTTCACCTGGTTCGCGCTGTTGTGGTAGCGCACCTGGACCGCGTACCGGCCTGCGGCCGGGACGGCGATGCGCTCGACGGCGAAGCGGTCGCCGGGCTGGCCCCAGCCTTCCAGGCGCGGCGCGTCAAAGCGTGCAGTCTGGGCGCTGAGCTTCACGTTCGACTGGGTGCGCCGGTCGGTGACAGGCACCTCGATGCCACGGTCGATGCAGCGCGGGATGCTGTGGTGGCTGCGGTTGCCGCCGGCCAGGGACTGGGCCTCGACCGCGTAGCAGGCGAAGGGACTGGCGCCGCGGTCGGTCCAGCTGCCTGCCTGCAGGCCGCTGGCCGCCAGCTTGCCGTCGCGGTAGACGTTGTAGCGCACTGCGCCCTCGTCGCCGGCAGGGGCGATCCGCAGCATATTCCCGTTCGCATGACGCTCGAGGGCCGCGATCGCAGGCTCGCGCGGTGCGAAGGTGGGGCCGGCGGTGGCGTAAGGATCGTCCTTCACGCGGCGGATCTCCTGCTGCCCGCGCTGCAGGCGGCCCAGCACGATCTCGACCTGGTTGTTGTCTTTTAAGCTCGCAAGGGGAATCCGCTTGCTGCTTTCCTGGCCGTTCACCAGGATGCGGTCGACGGTGTAGTAGCCGTCTTCCGTGTCCACGGCCGGCAGGCGCAGGCGCACGTCGATACGCTTGCCATGCAGGCGCAGCTCGTGCAGCGCGATGTCGTTCGACGCGCCGAACATCTCGCGCCGCAGCTTCGCGGTGACGAATGGCTGCAGCAGGACGCCGTCGTCCTGCACCGATACGCCAAACAGTTCGCCCACTACCATGCCGAGGTAGGCTCCTACCGACCACAGCTGGCGGCGCGAATTGATCACCGGCCCGATCAGGTTCGGATTGCGTTCGTCCAGCAGCAGCGGCTGACCGGAGAGCCATTCGAGGTTCTCCATGTTCGACATGTTCAGCGCTGCGCCGCGCAGCAGGGAGTCGTAGGCCGCATCGGCCACGGCGACATTCTTTGCATGGGTGGCGGCGCGCAGGCCGTAGGCCGTCACGAAGGGCCACAGGGCGCGGTTGTGGTAGACCGGCATGCCTGGCTGCTGGGGCCAGATGACGGGAGCGCCCATCGGCCCGTGCGGATAGCGCGCCATGATCGAGCGCGCCTGCTCGTCGCTGGCAACGCCGGTGATGATGGCCAGCGATTGCCCGAGCCAGTCGAATTTGTGCAGCGGCGTGCCATCGAGGTGGCCGGCGGTGAGGCTGCTGTACATGCCGGCATCACTCAGCCACAGTTGCGTGTTGATGGCGCGCACCAGTTCGGCCGCCCACGCGGCATAGCGCCGCATCCGCTCGTCATCGCCCTGTTCCCTCGCCAGTTGTGAGGCGAGGCTAAGGGCCTTGTAGTGGCCGACGTTGGTGGACAGCGACTTCGAGGTGGACATCGAGGCCAGCTCGTTCGGGATCCAGGAAGCGTAGCTCTGGTCGCGCCAGTCGAGGAAGGATTGCTCGCCGGTGTACAGGCCGGTGCGGGCGTCGAAGGCCGCGATGCGGTCGTTCTCGATCGTGTTCGACAGGGCCTGTAGGGCGCGTCGGGCGAAGGGTGCGCGTTCGGCAGCGGGCAGGGCGCGCAGCACTTCCTCGGCGGCGAAGGCCCAGGTGACGCGGTCGGTGCTGACCGGCCAGCTGCCGCCGCTGCCGGTGTCCTGCACGATCTGCAGGCCGTCCGGGCTTCCCGCGACCTGCGGTGCGATCGTGACGCCCTTGCGCCAGCCGGACAGCTTGAATTCGAGCGAGTTGCGCACCCGCTGCGGGTCCAGCAGGGCCAGGCCCAGGTCGGCGGCGTAGGACAGGTCGCGCGTCCACACGTAATGCCACTTCTCGCCGGTGGCGAAGCACTCGCAGGGAATCGCGGCGCCGCCGTTGTAGTTGCCGTCACGGATCTGGCTCACCGCATCCAGGCGCATTTCCGAGCCGGCCAGTGCGAACAGCGCGTCGAAGGCCAGGTTGCCGGTACGGACGCGCGGCAGGCCGGCCTGCTCGCCGTACTCGCTGTGCTGCGGGCCGGGGTCGCGCAGACTGAGCGTAGTGGAGTGGGCGTAGCGCCGCAGTGCCGCGCCCGCATCCGGCGTGGAGAAGCGCGCGCTTTCCTGCTTGCCGTCCCAGGTCGGCCAGGTAAGCGCTGCAACTGCCTCGCGTCCCGCGTGCGGATCGGGCGCCGCGGCTGCCTGTGGCGTCTCCAGGCGCACCACGCGCAGCTTGGGGGCCGCCGGGTTCGAGGCATCCACCGTGAAGCGGTAAGTGCCGGTCTGGCGCACGAACAGGTAGTCTTCCGGGCCGGGCTGGGTGGCCAGGGGATACGAGGCGCCCGGCGCCACCGTTACGCTCTTGCTGGTGTCGGCCACCCATTCGTCAGCCCAGTCGCGGCTGCCGACCTTGAAGGCATGGTTGCCCGGGCTGACCAGGATGTCCGCTTCGTACACACCCTTGCCCTTGGGGGAAAGCGCGTTATCGGTACCCCAGCCGTTGAAGGCGCCGCGGATGTACAGTTCCTTTTCCTTCTCCTGCGCGCTTGCGGAAAGGCAGGCGAGCAGGGCGGCCGTGGCCAGCAGGCGGCGCTTCATCGCGCCGCGTCCAGTTCCAGGATCACGCTGCCCTTGGCCGGCAGGCGCAGCTCCTTGGTGAGATCGAAGCGCTTGCCGCTCAGGACATCGACGCCGCCCGCTCTGCCTTCCAGCATCTCGTGGAAACGCTGCGCATCCAGCACCATCTCTTTCGGGTTGTTGTTGAAGGCGACCAGTACGCGCTTGCTGTCGTCGTAGCGGAAGTAGACATAGGTGTTGTCGCGCGGGCCGTAGTGCATCAGCTTTCCACGGTGGATGACGGGCTGGCCCTTGCGCCAGTTGGCCAGCCTGCGCACCAGTTCCTGCGCGGCGCGCTGCTGGCTGCTCAGGCCCTTGCCCGCGAAGGCATCGAGCTTGTCGCCGGCCCAGCCGCCCGGAAAGTCGCGCCGGTAGCTGGCGTCGTCGCGCTCGCGGGTCGCGCTGGTCATGAGGATCTCGTCGCCCGTGTAGAGCTGCGGGATGCGCGGCATCGTCATCAGGAAGACCATCATCATGCGGTAGCGGTCGAAGTCTTCGCCGACCACGGACCAGATGCGCGACACGTCGTGGTTGGCCTCGAACAGCACCAGGTTGCCCGGCTCAGGATACAGGTAGTCGAGCGAGAGGGTTTCGTAGACGTCGCCGAACACGTTGCGGCCGTTCTTGTCCGCGAGCGCCGTGCGCATGCTTTCGGCCAGCGGGAAGTCCATCAGGCTCGGCGTGGAGGCGCGGTAGCCGTCGAAGTTCTGCTTGCCGCGCTGCCAGCGCGCCACCACCGGCACCAGCTTGCTCCACTCTTCGCCCACCATGTTCAGCTTCGGGTACTCGGCCATCAGGCGCTTCGTGTAGTCGGAAAGGAAAGCGCCGTCCGAATAGCCGAAGGTGTCGATGCGCAGGCCCGACAGGCCCGCGTACTCGATCCACCAGATGTTGTTCTGGATGAGGTAATTGGCCACCAGCGGATTGGACTGGTTCAGGTCCGGCATGCTCTCGACGAACCAGCCGCGCGTGAAGTTGTCCGCGTCTTCCTTCGACGCGTACGGGTCCTGCACGGCGGTACGGTGGTGCTGGGTCGGCACGAACTTGCCGCCATAGTTGATCCAGTCCGGCGTCGGCAGGTCCTTCATCCACCAGTGGCCGCTGCCGATGTGCGACAGCACCACGTCCTGGATGATGCCGATGCCGCGCTTTTTCGCTTCCATGGAGAGGCGGCGGAAGTCCTCGTTGCTCCCGTAGCGCGGGTCGATCCGGTAGTGGTCGGTGGCCGCGTAGCCGTGATACGAGTAGGCCGGCATGTTGTTTTCCACCAGCGGCGTCGGCCACAGCTGGGTGAAGCCCATGTCGCGGATGTAGTCGAGGCGCTGGACAATACCCGCGATATCGCCGCCGTGGCGCCCGGAGCCGTTCGCGCGATTGGCTTTTTCCAGCGTGTCCGGGGTGCTGTCGTTACGCGGGTCGCCGTTGGCGAAGCGGTCCGGCATGACCTGGTAGATCGCGTCGCTGCTGTTGAAGCCGACGCGCTGGCTGGAGCCGGGCTCGCGCGCCAGCAGCTGGTAGGCATAGCGCGTCTCGCCGCCCGCACCGCTGAACACGATGTCGAACTTGCCCGGCTTCGCGTCCACGCCGATTTCCAGGTCGACGAACAGGTAATTCCTGCTGGGGACCCGGGTCACCGACGCGATGCGCACGCCCGGGTAGCTCAGGCTCGGCGCCAGGTCGGCGATGCGCTCGCCATGCACCATCAGCTGCAGCCCCTTGTGCTGCATGCCGGCCCACCAGAAGGGCGGCTCCATGTGGGCAATGGCGGGGGATTGGGCGAGGGCGGCGCAGGGAGCGAGCGCGGCGCTGCCGAACAGCAGGCTGGCGAAGAAATGTCTCATGTCGGTGTGGGCGTTTTCTCGCTCCCGATATACTGAATCGTAGTCAGACTACAGTTCGGCGCGGTGGCAAGGGTCGCCATGCGTGGTTATGTTGTTACGAGAATACTATGGATCGGCTGTAGCACACAAACGTTCAGCATCTAGTCAAAGTACAAATTTTCGGATCGAAAATTTCTCGTCCCACTGTACGTACCACGCTCAATATCCTGAAGAGTGTCCAGAATGCACCAAACTGGTGCGAAAAGCGCCAAGTCTGCTGCTGTAAAGTGCATTTGTAGTCCGACTACAGTTGTCTGTATGTGATCCTGTAGCCCAAATACAACGAAAAAGACGTGCTCAAGCCAGTATATATATAAAATGATGCCGTTATCGTAGTAACAAGCAACTCCCGTTGACAGTGCATCTAGTTTTAATACAGAATCCTTGACAGAACGTCTAAATACGTTTGCTTGAGGCTGCCGTGCAAGCTGGCTGTCGCGCTGTAGTTTCGGGAAAAATTATTGGTCTATATGAGGGGACAAATGAGTATCTTCGCAACCAAGCGCACCGCCGAGCCGGTTCGCCATGCATTCCAGCTGAGCCCGGTAGCCGCCGGCTGCGCAGTCTTCCTGTCGGTGTTCGCGGGCAGCGCCTACGCGCAAGCCCAGGACAACACCACGACCACCACCAGCGCCACCTCGAGCGTCGCCACCCAGCCGAATTCGGCCGAGCAGACAGCCGCCGCCGCCGAGCCGACGCCGGCCGGCGCGACCGCCCAGCCGAATGTCGCCACCGTCCAGGTGACCGGTATCCGCCGCGGTATCGAAGCGGCCATCTCGATCAAGAAGAATTCCTCGTCGATCGTCGAAGCCATCTCGGCCGAAGACATCGGCAAACTGCCGGACCAGAGCGTCGCCGAGTCGATCTCGCGCCTGCCGGGCGTGTCGGCCCAGCGCGGCCGCAGCTCGGGCAAGGCATCGGACATCTCGGTGCGCGGCCTGTCGCCGAGCTTCAACGGCACCCTGCTGAACGGCCGCGAAATGGCCTCCACCGGCAATGCCCGTTCCCCTGAGTTCGACCTGTTCCCGGCCGAACTGATGGGTTCCATCGTCATCTACAAAACCCCGGAAGCGAGCGTCATCGGCCAGGGCCTGGCCTCGACCATCGACCTGCGCACCGTGCAGCCGCTGGACTTCGGCAAGCGCACCGTCGCTGTCAGCTACAAGAAGACCCGCCTGGGCGTGAAGCACCCGGACGGCCTGCCGGAAGGCGACGGCAAGCGCGCCACCCTGTCGTACATCGACCAGTTCGCGAACCGCACCATCGGCGTTGCCATGGGCTTTACCCGCTATGAAGAAACCGGCGGCGGCCAGACCACCTTCAACTCCTGGGGCACCGCCGAGATGGCGTACAACGGCGCCAACGTGAAGACTCCGGGCGGCTTCGGCTACGACACCGTGGTCGACTCGCACGAACGCGACGGCGCCTTCGCCTCGCTGCAGTTCCGTCCGAACAAGAACTTCAAGTCGACCGTCGACCTGTTCTACTCGGCCGGCGAAACCGGCCAGAAGAAGACCGGCTTCGAAGGCGGTGTGGCCTACAACGGCGGCGGCGCCTACGAGCTGCCGCACGTGCTCAGCACCGCCACTGTCTCGAACGGCGTCGCCACCAGCGGTACCATCAGCAACTGGAAGGGCGTGGTGCGTAACCACTACGAGGGCTCGAAGGACGACCTCAAGACCATCGGCTGGAACAACGAGCTGAAGATCGCCGACTGGACCACCGCGGCCGACCTGACCTGGTCGAAGGCGACCAAGCTGGCCTCGCGCTACGAGACCACCGCCGGCATCGCCGGTCGCGCCCAGGACACCCTGCGCTACACCAACTTCAACGGCGCCAACGTCACCGAAGTGAAGTACACCCCGGGCTCGAACTACGCCGACCGCAGCGTCGCGCGCCTCACCGACGTGATGGGCTGGTCCGGTGGCGAAGCCTCGCCGCAGGCTGGCTACCTGGCCCAGCCTTACGTGGAAGACACCGTCAAGGCCGTGCGCCTGACCGCCAAGCGCTCCCTGGAACTGGGTCCGATCACCGGCACCAGCTTCGGCTTCAACCACACCTCGCGCGACAAGTCGCGCACCGGTGACGAAGGTCGCCTGGTGATCGCCGGCGGTCCGTACGCCGCCGCCGCGGTGCCGGGCAGCGACGTGGCCTTTGCCGGCTCCTCGGGCTTCCAGGTCGTGTCCTGGGATCCGCGCGGCTCGCTCGGTTCGGTCTACCAGTTGGCGCAGAAGGTCGATGCCGACATCTACAACAAGTACTGGGATGTGAGCGAGCGCATCAACACCGCCTACGTCATGGGTGACCTGAACGGCGAGATGTTCGGCCTGAGCTACCGCGGCAACGTCGGCCTGCAGGCGATCCACACCAACCAGCGCGGCGGCGGCTACGTCATCGACAAGGCCCGCTGCGTCGGCAACACCGCACAGACCTGCCCGGCGCAGCGCGTGGACGAAGGCGACAGCTACTGGGACGTGCTGCCTAGCGCGAACCTCAGCTTCGACCTGGGGAATGAACAGGTACTGCGCCTCGGCATGGCCAAGGTAGTCTCGCGCGCCAACCTGGATGACCTGCGCGCCGGCCAGAACTTCGGCATCTCGACCACCGGCGTGCCGATCCTGGTTGGTAGCGGCGGCAACCCGCAGCTGAAGCCGTTCCGCGCAAAGGCCCTCGACCTGTCGTACGAGAAGTACTTCGGCAACAAGGGCTACATCAGCGCCGCCGTCTTCTACAAGAAGCTCGACAGCTACATCCTGCGCATCCCACGCCCGTTCGACTTCCGTCCGTTCGTGACCCCGACCACCCCGCTGCCGCTGACCGGTCCGTACGCCGGCTCGACCGTCGGCCTGTTCAACCAGCCGGTGAACGGCGACGGCGGCAACCTGAAGGGCTACGAGCTGGCCGTGAACGTTCCGTTCTCGATGATCACGCCATACCTGGACGGTTTCGGTGCGATGGTGAATCACTCGGATACCCGCAGCAACGTCAACCTGCCGGAGACCGGTTTCGCGAACGTGGCCGGCGACCTGACCAGCATTCCGCTGCCGGGCCTGTCGCGCAAGGTGAGCAACCTGCGTATCTACTACGAGAAGAACGGCTTCCAGATTGCCGCCGCGGCGCGCAAGCGTTCGAGCTTCCTGGGCCAGGTCTCGGACTTCCAGGACAACGCGCAGCTCACCTTCATCAAGGGCGAGACCATCGTCGACCTGCAGGCATCCTACGAGATCCAGTCGGGCTGGCTGAAGGGCGTGAGCCTGTACGCCCAGGCGCAGAACTGGAACAACGCACCGTTCCTCGAGTTCACCACCGACGAGGAAAACCCGTCGAACCGCCGCGACTATGGCCGCACCTACCACTTCGGCGCGACCTACAAGTTCTAAGCTGAACTGAGGTAAAGTAACGACCCCTGCCGGGCCTGTGCCTGCCAGGGGTCGTTTTTCGTATCCAGGAAATCTCCATGCACAACGAAGCACTCAAGGACATCGTCATCGTCGGCGGCGGCACCGCCGGCTGGATGACTGCGGCGGCGCTGTCCACCATGCTCAATGGCCGCTACAACATCCGCCTGGTCGAGTCGGACGAGATCGGCATCGTCGGCGTCGGCGAAGCGACCATCCCGATGATCCAGCGCTTCAACCGCGTGCTCGGCATCGACGAGCACGAGTTCATGCGCGAGACCCAGGGCAGCTTCAAGCTGGGTATCGAGTTCGTCAACTGGGGCAGGGTGGGTGAGCGCTACATGCACGGCTTCGGCCGCCTGGGCCAGGACCTGGCGACCGTGCCCTTCGACCAGTACTGGCAGAAGATGCGGCTGGCGGGCAAGGCCGCGCCGCTGGAGGAGTATTCGATCACGCGTATGGCGGCCAAGGCCGGCAAGTTCATGCCGCCGCGCTTCGACGTGCAGAATTCGCCGCTGCGCGACATCAACTACGCCTACCACTTCGACGCCAGCCTGTATGCAAAGTACCTGCGCAAGCTGGCCGAAAGCCGTGGCGTAGTCCGTATCGAAGGTAGAATCACCCGCGTCACCCAGCGCGAGCCTGACGGTCACGTCGACGCGGTGGAACTGGAAAATGGCAGCCGCGTCGAGGGCGAGCTGTTCATCGACTGTTCGGGCTTCCGCGGCCTGCTCATCGAGCAGACCCTGCAGACCGGCTACGAGGACTGGACCCATTGGCTGCCGGCCGACCGCGCGCTGGCCGTGCCCTGCGAATCGGCGCCGTCGA
Source organism: Massilia sp. IC2-476 (assembly GCF_020707295.1). Classification (NCBI taxonomy): domain Bacteria; kingdom Pseudomonadati; phylum Pseudomonadota; class Betaproteobacteria; order Burkholderiales; family Oxalobacteraceae; genus Massilia; species Massilia sp. IC2-476. Next base: position 814,447 of record NZ_JAJFER010000001.1, on the reverse strand, counting down.
TCACACCCTACACCCGCGCCACCGCGCACAAGGCGGGCTGGCAGTGGCGCATCCCGCTGCAGCACCGCACCGGCAACGGCCACGTGTACTGCAGCCGCTTCATCAGCGACGACGAAGCCGCCGCCACGCTGCTGGCCAACCTGGACGGCAAGGCCTTGGCCGAGCCGCGCCTGATCAAGTTCCAGACCGGCATGCGCAAGCTGGCCTGGAACCGCAACGTGGTGGCCCTGGGCCTGGCCAGCGGCTTCCTGGAGCCGCTGGAGTCGACCAGCATCCACCTGATCCAGTCCGGCATCCAGCGCCTGATCGACTTCTTCCCTGATCGCGGCTGGAGCGAGATCGACCGCGACGAATACAACCGCCAGTCGCGCTTCGACTACGAGCGCATCCGCGACTTCATCGTCCTGCACTACCACCTGAACCAGCGCCTTGACTCCGAATACTGGCAGGAGTGCGCGCACATGGCGATTCCGGAGACGCTGCAGCGCAAGATGGACATGTACCGCACCCACGGGCGCGTGGTCCGGGTCGACAACGAGCTGTTCTCGGAAGTCGGCTGGATCCAGGTGTTCGAAGGGCAGAACATGCCGATCGAGGGTTACCACCCGCTGGCCGATACGCAGTCCGAGGAGGACATCGCCGAGTACCTGGCCAGCGTGCGCGAGGTGATCGCCAAGTGCGTCGAGGTCATGCCTTCGCATAATGACTACATCGCGAAGATGTGCGCTGCAAAGAAGATGTAGCGCGCGAACCTGTATCATTGCGGCCCCATGCGCGGCAGCGCCTGGGGCCGTTTTCTTTTGGGGCTTGCCGTACAGCTACAAGCCGCCCCGTTCCAAATAGTGCCCGCCGTCCTCCTGCAAGGGAGTAAACTGGCGCCTTAGTATTAATTTTGAAAGCTTTACCATGTCCGACACCCCCCTCCCGACGTTTGCCGATCTCGACATCTCCGCCCCCGTACTCAAGGCGTTGAAGGAAGTCGGCTACGAAACGCCGTCGCCGATCCAGGCCGCGACCATTCCGCTGCTGCTGGCCAACCGCGACGTGCTCGGGCAGGCCCAGACCGGCACCGGCAAGACCGCCGCCTTTGCGCTGCCGATCCTGTCGCGCATCGACATCAAGCAGGCCACGCCGCAGGCGCTGGTGCTGGCGCCGACGCGCGAGCTGGCGATCCAGGTGGCCGAAGCCTTCCAGAGCTACGCCGCCCACATCAAGGGCTTCCATGTGCTGCCGATCTACGGCGGCCAGAGCTACGGCCCGCAACTGTCGGCGCTGCGCCGCGGCGTGCACGTGGTGGTGGCCACCCCTGGCCGTGTGATCGACCACATCGAAAAGGGTTCGCTCGACCTCTCGCAGCTGAAGACCCTGGTGCTGGACGAAGCGGACGAGATGCTGCGCATGGGCTTCATCGACGACGTCGAGCATATCCTGCAGCAGACCCCGCCGGAGCGCCAGACCACGCTGTTCTCGGCCACCATGCCGCCGGCGATCAAGCGCATCGCCAAGACCTACCTGCGTGACCCGGCCGAAGTGACCGTGGCGGCCAAGACCGGCACCGCCGAGAACATCACCCAGCGCTACTGGCTGGTGGCCGGCATGCAGAAGCTCGATGCGCTGACCCGCATCCTGGAAGCCGAAGCGTTCGACGGCATGATCATCTTCGCGCGCACCAAGCTCGGCACCGAAGAGCTGGCGACCAAGCTGCAGGCGCGCGGCTTCGCGGCCACCGCGATCAATGGCGACATGACCCAGCAGGCGCGCGAGCGCACCATCGAGCAGCTCAAGAACGGCAAGATCGACATCCTGGTCGCAACCGACGTCGCCGCGCGCGGCCTGGACGTGGAACGCATCAGCCACGTGATCAACTACGACGTGCCGTCGGACCCGGAGAGCTACACCCACCGCATCGGCCGCACCGGCCGCGCGGGCCGCAGCGGCGACGCGATCCTGTTCATCACCCCGCGCGAGCGCGGCCTGCTGAAAGCCATCGAGCGCGCCACCCGCCAGCCGGTGGCGCCGCTGCAGCTGCCGACCGTGAAGGCGGTGAACGAAGTGCGGATCGCCAGGTTCAAGGAGCAGATCGCGGCCACCCTGGCAGAGGGCGGCCTGGAAGTCTTCCGTTCGCTGGTCGAGGAATACGAGCGCGAACAGAACGTGCCGGCGGTGGACATCGCCGCGGCGCTGGCCAAGCTGGCGCGCGGCGACCAGCCGCTGCTTCTGGAAAAGCCGGATCGCGAGCCGAAGCCCGAATTCGCCCCGCGCGAGCAGGGAACGTGGGAAGATCGACCGGCCCGTCCGCAACGTGAAGCGCGCGAGCCGGCCTTCAAGAAGGAGCGCGTAATGCGCGCGCCGGAACCGGGCATGGCGACCTTCCGCATCGAGGTCGGCCACCAGCACGGCGTCAAGCCGGGCAACATCGTCGGCGCGATCGCCAACGAAGCCGACATGCCGGCCAAGTACATGGGCCGCATCGAGATCTACGACGACTACAGCACCATCGACCTGCCGGACGACATGACGCCTGAGCTGATCGACCACCTGAAGACGGTGTGGGTGGCGGGTCAGCAGCTGAACATGACGCGTGATGGCGTGGAAGAACCGATCATCACGGCGCCGAAGAAGAAATCGTTCGCGAAGGCGGGCGCCGACCGGCGCGTGGCGGAGAAGGGTTTCAAGAAGCCGCACCGTAAAGGCTAATTACGGCCACTGTCCGTTGAACCGTCATCCCGGCGAAGGCCGGGATCCAAGTTTGTACGCGTGGAGGTGCAATCAATCTTGACCGCTATGCACCTGAAATTGGGTTCCGGCCTTCGCCGGAACGACGGGCTAACTGTTTCAATTGAGGATTGGGGCTGATCAGCCGATACTTCACTTGCTACTGGCGGCCTTCGCATCTTCCGGCGCAAACATCCACAACAGCGCCTCACGCAATTCCCCCGCCCAGAACGCCTCGTTGTGCTCTGCCGCCGGCACGATCTTGAGCACCGTGTTGGCCGCCGGATGGCCGGTCTGCTTCACCGTCTCGGCCATGCGCTTGACGTCCGCATTCATCTGCGGCCCTTCCTTCCCGCCCATCAGCAGGAACACGCGCGCATCCTTCGGCGCGGGTCTGGTGGTGACGAAGTCGAACACGGACTGCCCAGCCGTCCAGTAGGCCGGCGAGAACACGCCGGCCTTGCTGAACACGTCCGGATACTGCACCAGGGCGTAGTGCGAGGCCAGGCCGCCCATCGAGCTGCCCATGATCGCGGTATGCGCGCGGTCGGGCAGGGTGCGGTACTGCCTGTCGATCATGGGCTTGACCGTCTTCACGATAAAGTCCGTGTACTCGCGCCCCTCGCCCTTGCCGATGCGGGCATTGTCCCAGGCGTTCAGCTCCGTCATGCGCTTTTCCTGGCCGTTGTCGATGCCGACCACGATCAGTTCCAGCTTGCCTTCCTTCGCCAGCGCGTCGAGCGTCTCGTCCACTTTCCACTCGCCCGCATAGGCGGTCGCGTTGTCGAACAGGTTCTGGCCGTCGTGCATGTACAGCACCGGGTAGCGCTTGCCTGAGGTGGCATAGCCGGGCGGCAGGTACAGGCGCAGCTGGCGCTTGCGCTCCAGGCCCGGCATCTCGACCGGGCTGCCGAGCAGGCTCACGCCGGGCAGGGCGGTCGACACTTTTGGCGCGTCCGCGGCTGTCGCGGGCACGCTCAGGGTAGCAACGAACAGGAGTGGAGCAAGGGTGGAGCGAAGCGAAGGCATGGCAAGTCTCCTGAGTCATATTTATGTTGTTTGACTACAGAGCCGGGTTGTCCAGTCCGCTCTGTTGTGGCGATTCTACTATGACAGCTCTTCGATTGACACTCGCATATCGAAATGTTATTTTGCTACAGCTTCTGCCAGGTTAGCCTCATTCGGGCTGCCTGCATCACACGAGAGCCCGCCAGGTCCGGGCCACATTGGGGACACACATGGATATGCAAAGCGGCGTGCTCAAGCCACGCCTGTCGTTCTGGCAGCTCTGGAACATGAGCTTCGGCTTTTTCGGCATCCAGTTCGGCTTCGCTCTGCAGAACGCCAACACCAGCCGCATCTTCTCGACGCTGGGCGCCAACCCCGACGACCTGGCCCTGTTCTGGCTCGCCGCGCCCGTCACCGGCCTGCTGGTGCAGCCCGTGATCGGCTACCTGAGCGACAACACCTGGGACCCGAAATGGGGCCGCCGCCGTCCCTTCTTCTTCATCGGCGCCGTGCTGGCCGCGATCGCTCTGTTCCTGATGCCGAATTCCGCAGCGCTGTGGATGGCGGTGGCCGTGCTGTGGCTGATGGATGCGGCCATCAACGTGTCGATGGAGCCGTTCCGCGCCTTCGTCGGCGACAAGCTGGACGCCTCGCAGCAGACCGCCGGCTACGCCATGCAGACCTTCTTCATCGGCTGCGGCGCCGTGATCGCCTCGCTCCTGCCCTGGTTCTTCGAAACCATGGGCGTGTCTAACGCGGCGGTGGGCGGCACCATTCCCGACACCGTGCGCTATTCGTTCTACGCCGGCGGTGCGATCTTCTTCCTGGCCGTGCTGTGGACCGTGCTCACCGCGGACGAACTGCCCCCTGCCGACCTCGATGCCTTCCACGCCGAGCGCAAGCGCTCGCGCAGCGTGGGCGTGGCCCTGAAGGAAATCGTCGGCGGCTTCGCCCACATGCCGAAGACCATGGTGCAACTGGCTTTTGTCCAGTTCTTCACCTGGATCGCGCTGTTCGCGATGTGGATCTACACCGGCTCGGCGATCGCTGACAACGTCTATGGCACCACCGACGCCCAGTCCACGGCCTTCCAGGATGCCGGCAGTTTCGTCGGCATCATGTTCGCGGTGTACAGCGGCGTGTCGGCCCTGGCGGCCTTCATCCTGCCGGTGTTCGCCCGCGCCACCAGCCGCAAGACCGTGCACGCCACCTGCCTGGCCATCGGCGGCCTGAGCCTGGCTTCCATCGTCCTGATCACCGACCGCAACATGCTGATGCTGCCGATGATCGGCGTCGGTCTGGCCTGGGCTTCGATCCTGACCATGCCGTATGCCATCCTGGCGGGCTCGCTGCCGGCCAAGCGCATGGGTTACTTCATGGGCCTGTTCAACTTCTTCGTCGTGATCCCGCAGATCTGCAGCGGCCTGCTGCTGGGCGGCGTGACCAAGCACTTCTTCGGCGGCCACACCGTCATGACGGTGGCGCTGGGCGGCGGCGCGATGCTGCTGGCGGCCGTACTGACCCTGTTCGTCACCGACCGTGCAGCGCCGGTCAAGGCAGCCGTCTAAACCCTCGCGCGCCAATGATTTCGCGCCTGTCGTATCGTAACGTTTTATCAACATTGTCCAATGTTGCACCACGTTATTACGACAGGAGCGAAGCATGACCATCCAGACCGTCCCGACCACGCCGTTCGCCGGACAGCGGCCCGGCACCTCGGGCCTGCGCAAGAAAGTCACCGAATTCCAGCAGCCGGGCTACCTCGAGAATTTCGTCGAAGCGATCTTCCTCACCCTGGGTGAAGGCGAAGGCCGCACCCTGGTCGTCGGCGGCGACGGCCGCTACTTCAACCGCGAAGCGATCCAGACCATCCTGCGCATGGCCGCCGCTCACGGCGTGGCGCGCTGCCTGGTGGGCCGCGGCGGCATCCTGTCCACGCCGGCGGTGAGCTGCGTGATCCGCAAGCACGCCGCTTTCGGCGGCATCGTGCTCTCGGCCAGCCACAACCCGGGCGGCCCGGACGGCGACTTCGGCATCAAATACAACATCGGCAACGGCGGCCCCGCCCCGGAGAAAATCACCGAAGCGATCTTCGCCAATACCCAGGCACTGGCGTCCTACCGCATCAGCGATGGCGCTCCGGTCGACCTCGACCAGGTCGGCAAGACCAGCATCGAGAACATGGTGGTCGAGATCATCGATCCGGTCGCCGACTACGCCGAACTGATGGCGCGCCTGTTCGACTTCAATGCCATCCGCGCCCTGTTCGCAGGCGGCTTCCGGATGCGCTTCGACGCCATGCATGCGGTCTCGGGCCCGTACGCGAAAGCGATCATCGAAGGCACGCTGGGCGCGCCCGCGGGCACGGTGGTCAACTGCGATCCGCTGGAGGATTTCGGCGGCGGCCACCCGGACCCGAACCCGGTCAATGCCGCTGACCTGATCGCCCACATGAACGGCCTGGACGCGCCGGACTTCGGCGCCGCCTCCGACGGCGACGCCGACCGCAACATGATCGTCGGACGCAAGCTGGCGGTGACGCCTTCGGACAGCCTGGCCATCATCGCCGCCAACGCCACCGTCGCGCCGGGCTACGCCGGCGGCATCACCGGCATCGCGCGCTCGATGCCGACGTCCCAGGCGGCCGACCGCGTGGCGGCAAGCCTCGGCATCACCTGCTTCGAGACCCCGACCGGCTGGAAGTATTTCGGCAACCTGATGGACGCCAACCTCGCCACCCTGTGCGGCGAAGAGAGCTACGGCACCGGCTCCCATCACATCCGCGAGAAGGACGGCCTGTGGGCCGTGCTGTTCTGGCTGAACCTGATCGCCGCACGCGGCAAGTCCGTGAACGAGATCGTGCGCGAGCACTGGGCCCGTTTCGGCCGCAACTATTATTCGCGCCATGACTACGAAGCGGTCGACGCGGCCGCCGCGGACGCATTGATGGCCGCGCTGCGCGCGAAACTGCCGGACCTGGCCGGCCAGACCCTGGGAAGCTTCCGCGTATCGGAGGCCGACGACTTCTGCTACAACGATCCGGTCGACGGCTCGGTGGCGACGCGCCAGGGCATCCGCATCATCATGACGGACGGCTCGCGCATCGTCTTCCGCCTGTCCGGCACCGGCACCGAAGGCGCCACCATCCGCCTCTACCTCGAACGCTACGAAGCCGACCCGGCGCGCCACGACATCGACACCCAGCAGGCGCTGCTTGAGCTGATCGCCATCGCCGACAGCGTGGCGGAACTGCGCCAGCGCACCGGCCGGGAGAGCCCGACCGTGATCACCTAGACATCCACCCACCACACAGGAAACCGCATGAAACTACCCGTCCTTGTCGCCTCCATGCTGCTCGCCTTCAGCACTGCCACCCAGGCTGCTGCCCAGGCCAGCAAGCCTTTCGTCTGGGAGAACGCCACCGTCTACTTCCTGCTGACGGACCGCTTCAACAACGGCGACAAGGCGAACGATCACGCATACGGCCGCAAGGATGACGCGGCGAAGTTGCGCGGTTTCATGGGCGGCGACCTGGCCGGCATCACGGCCAAGATCAAGGAAGGCTACTTCAAGGACCTGGGCGTGAACGCCATCTGGCTCACGCCCCCGGTCGAGCAGATCCACGCGCCGACCGACGAAGGCACCGGCAAGACCTACGGCTTCCATGGCTATTGGGCGCGCGACTTCACCGCGGTGGATGCGAATCTCGGCACCGAGCAGGACTTCCGCAATTTCGTGGAGACGGCCCACGCCAACGGCATCCGCGTGCTGCTCGACGTGGTGATGAACCATACCGGCCCGATCACGCCGACCGACCCGGTGTGGCCGGCCGACTGGGTGCGCACGAAGCCGAAGTGCACCTACAAGGACGCGCCGACCACGGTCGACTGCACCCTGGTCGACAACCTGCCGGACATCCTCACCAACAGCAACGCCAACGTGGCCCTGCCGCCGGCCTTGGTAGCGAAGTGGAAGAAGGAAGGGCGCTACGAGCGCGAGGTGAAGGAACTGGACGCTTTCTTCAAGCGCACTGGCTACCCGCGCGCGCCGCGCTTCTACCTGGTCAAGTGGCATGCCGACTGGGTGCGCAAGTATGGCGTGGACGGCTTCCGCGCCGACACCGTCAAGCACACCGAGCCGGGCGTGTGGAAGGAACTCAAGCAGGAGGCCAGCCTGGCCTATGAAGAATGGAAGCGCGCCAATCCGGCCAAGCGCCTGGGCAACCAGCCCTTCTTCATGGTCTCGGAAGTCTACGGTTATTCCATCAACCACGGGCGCAGCTACGACATGGGCAACAATGTCAAAGTCGACTGGCTCGCCAACGGCTTCGACAGCATGATCAACTTCAGCATGAAGTCGGACGCGGCCCAGGGCTACGAAAAGCTGTTCTCGGATTATTCGAAGGAGCTGCAGGGCCCGATGAAGGGGTACTCGGTGCTCAACTACATCAGCTCGCACGACGACGGCAGCCCCTACGACCCGGCGCGCCAGCGTCCGCTGGAAGCGGCCAACAAGCTGCTGCTGGCGCCGGGCGCGGCCCAGATCTACTACGGCGACGAGAGCGCACGCCTGCTCAACATCGAAGGCGCGGAAGGCGACGCCAAGCTGCGTTCCTTCATGAACTGGGACGAGCTGGCCGCCAACACGCAGCGCGGCATCCACCGCGTGGGTGACGTGCGCGAGCACTGGGCCAAGCTGGGACGCTTCCGCGCCGCCCACCCGGCGGTGGGGGCGGGCGTGCACCAGATGCTGGCGTCCAGTCCCTACACCTTCAAGCGTACCTGGCAGAATGGCGGCGTGAGCGACCGCGTGGTGGTCGCCCTCGACCTGCCGAACGACAAGGCGGTGCCGATCTCGGTGGCCGGCGTGTTCAACGATGGCCAGACCGTGCGCGACTGGTACACCGGGAAGACGGCGGTGGTGACTGGCGGCAAGGTGCAGTTCGGTACGGCAGCGCCGGTGGCGCTGATCGCCCAGGACTGAGCGCACACGAGTCCTGTCGTGCGCGCCTCCTCGCCCGATACAATTGGGGTTCCGAGATTATCGAACTGAACGTCGACATGACCGACACCGGATCCCTGTACTGGAAACGCGAGGACGCCGAGGCCCTGCACGTCCTCCTGCTCGAGAAGACCCGCCAGTACGGCATCATGTTCTACGATGCCGAACTGCGCATCACGGGCTGGAACTCGGGCGCCGAATTCATCACCGGCTGGACCGCACCCGAGGTGCTGGGCCAGCCGACCGCCATGCTGTTCGTTCCCGAAGACCGCGAACGCAAGCTCGACGAACACGAGGCGCATACCGCGGCCCTGGTCGGCGTCGGCGAGGACGAGCGCTGGCACATGCGGCGCGACGGTTCCTGGTTCTGGTCGAGCGGCGTCAGCCTGCCGCTGCACCGCGAGGGCGGGCGGGTGACGGGTTACGTCAAGATCTTCCGCGACGCCACCCACCTGCGCGTGCGCACGCGCTATCTCGAGAACGAGCTGAAGGCCTCCAGCGAGCGCGAAGCCGAGCGCGACGTGTTCCTCGGCACCATCGCGCACGAGATGCGCAATCCGCTGTCGCCATTGAAAACGGCGGTCCAGCTGATGCGCATGCAGGCGCGCGACGCCGCCGCCATGGACCGGCCGCTGCAGGTCATGGAGCGCCAGCTCGGCCTGCTGGAACGCCTGGTCGAAGACCTGGTCGACGTCGCCCGGGTCAATTCCGGCAAGATGAGCATCAGTTACGAACGGGTGGAATACCAGGCCCTGCTGAACGATGCGGTCGACAGCTGCGCGACGGCGGCCCAGTTCAAGGGCATCGCCATCCACCGCAGTTTCCCGCCGCTGCCGATCGACATCGAGGTGGACGCGCGCCGCCTCCAGCAAGTGTTCGTCAACCTGCTCAACAACGCGGTCAAGTTCACACCCCAGGGCGGCGAGGTCTGGCTCACCGCCACCGTCGACCAGACCCATTTCATCTGCTACATGAAGGACAGCGGCAAGGGCATCGAGCCCGACATGCTGCCGAAGATCTTCGACGTGTTCACCCAGGCCGAGGGCGGCCGTGCCGACCGGACGGCCGGGCTCGGGATCGGACTCGCCCTGGTCAAGGAAATCGTCTCGCTGCACCAGGGCACGGTCGAGGTACGCAGCGAAGGGGCCGGCAAGGGCGCCGAGTTCACGGTCCGCGTTCCGCTGCGCAGGCCGGACGCGGAGCAGGGTCGGCGCGAGCGCCCCGAGCAGCCCGAACAACCCGGGAATCCTTGAGGGCGGGGCGTCCGCTGCGGCGGCGCCGTTTCGGCTAGACTGGCTGCTTCGCCAACCCAGCATTTGCCGACCATGCCCCTCATGACACGCCTCTCCCGCACGCTGCTGTGCGCAGCGCTTGCCTTCGCTTCTTCCGTTCCCGTGCAGGCCGCCGACGAGCCGGCCTACGGCGCGGAACTGGAAGGCTTCGCGTACCCCTATCCGGTGCAGCGCTTTGCCTTCACGTCGCAGGGCGTCAAGCTGCAGATGGCCTACATGGACGTCAAGCCGGCCAAGCCGAACGGCCGCGCCGTCGTGCTCATGCACGGGAAGAACTTCTGCGGGGCGACCTGGGAAGGCACGATCAAGGAATTGAGCGGGGCCGGCTACCGCGTCGTGGCGCCCGACCAGGTGGGCTTCTGCAAGTCGACCAAGCCCCAGCACTACCAGTACAGCTTCCAGCAGCTGGCCGCCAACACGCGCGCGCTGCTCGAGGCCATCGGCGTGAAGGAGGCGATCGTCATGGGCCACTCGACCGGCGGCATGCTGGCGGTGCGCTACGGCCTGCTGTATCCGGAACTGTCCCAGCAGCTGGTGCTGGTCAACCCGATCGGCCTGGAAGACTGGAAGGCGCTGGGCGTGCCCTCGCTGGGCGTGGACAAGTGGCACGAGCGCGAGCTGCAGACTACCGCGGAGCGCATCCGCAACTACGAGAAATCGACCTATTACGTGAACACCTGGAAGCCGGAATACGAGCCCTGGGTGCAGATGCTGGCGGGGATGTACCGCGGGCCGGGCAAGCAGCTCGTGGCCTGGAATTCGGCGCTCCTGTACGACATGATCTACACGCAGCCGGTGGTGTACGAATTCCCCTTGCTCAAAATGCCGGTGCTCCTGATGATCGGCCTGAAGGACACCACGGCGATCGGCAAGGACGCGGCGCCGGAAGCGCTGCGCCCGAAGCTGGGCAACTATCCGGAACTGGCCAAACGCACTGCGCAAAGCATCCCGAAGGCGACCCTGGTCAGCTTCCCGGAGATGGGCCATGCGCCGCAGATGCAGGATCCGGTGCAGTTCCACCGCGCGTTGCTGAAAGGTCTGGTGCGGTAGGGTGGGCGGGTCTCCCGCCCACGCGGTGATTGCTATCTGCTCCGATGTCGTGCGCGACGATTTCGCTGCAATTATCACCGCGTGGGCGGCATAGCCGCCCACCCTACGAGCGATAGGGCGTATTTTTGTCATTCGATCAATGGTATGCTAGCGTGATCCGGGACCGAGGTCCCGACCCGAACCGATCGCGATGACCGTTGAACCCGACACCGACCTGAAACCCTCCCGCGCCGCCTTCGCCGACGGGCCGCGCCTGCTCGCGGACATCGGCGCGACCCACGCGCGCTTCGGCCTCGAGACCGCGCCCGGCGTGCTGCGCCAGGTCGCGGTGCTGCATTGCGACGACTACAGCGGCATCGTGCCGCTGCTGCACGCCTACTTGGCGCAGACCGGAGGCGTGCGCATCAACCATGCGGCCTTCGCGCTGGCCAATCCGATCAGCGGCGATTTCATTCGCATGACCAACCGCGACTGGCAGTTCTCGACCGACGAAGTGCGCCGCACGCTCGGCCTGTCGACGCTCCTGATCGTCAACGACTTCACGGCGCTGGCGATGGCGCTGCCGGGCTTCGAGCCGAAGGACCTGCTGCAGATCGGCGGCGGGGCGCCCCAGAGCCACGCGGTGGCCGGCGTGCTCGGTCCGGGCACCGGCCTGGGCGTATCGGGCGTGATTCCGACCATCGACGGCTTCGTGACCCTGGGCAGCGAGGGCGGCCACGTCAACTTCGCCCCGGCCGACGAGCGCGAATTCGCGATCCTGCAGTATGCCTGGCAGGAGTGGCCGCACGTATCGAACGAGCGCCTGATCTCCGGCCCCGGCATCGAATTGATGTACCGCGCGCTTGCCAAGCGCAACGGCGTCCAGGCTCCCGCGCGCAGCACCGCCGACATCGTCAGCGGCGCCCTGGAGCAGAATGACGCCTTGTGCCTGGAAACCCTGGAGACCTTCGCCGGCATGCTGGGCGGGGCAGCGGCCAACCTGGCGGTGACGCTGGGCGCCTTTGGCGGCATTTTCATCGGCGGCGGCATCGTGCCGCGCATTTCCGAGTGGTTCGCCAGCTCGCCCTTCCGCGCCCGCTTCGAGGCCAAGGGCCGCTTCACCGACTACATCGCGCAGATCCCGACCTACGTGATCATGACGCCCAATCCGGCCCTGCACGGCGTCTCGCGCATCCTGTCGGAACACCTGCGCGGCCGCAGCGGCGCCAATACCCTGATGGACCGTGTACAGCAGCTGCGCCACGAACTGTCGCCGGCCGAGCAGCGCGTCGCCGCGCTGGTGCTGGAACATCCGCGCAAGGTGCTGTCCGAGCCGATCGCCGAGATCGCGCGCCTGGCGGACGTGAGCCAGCCGACCGTGATCCGCTTCTGCCGCTCGCTCGGCTTCCAGGGCCTGGCCGAGTTCAAGCTCAAGTTCGCGGGCAGCCTGACCGGCACCATCCCGGTGCGCCACAGCCAGGTGCGCATGAGCGACAGCACCCATGACCTGTCGGCCAAGGTGATCGACAATACGGTGTCGGCGATCCTGAAGTTCCGCGACCAACTGGACGTGCACGCGATCGACCGCGCCATCGAGCTGCTGCGCCGCGCGCGCCGCGTCGAGTTCTACGCAATGGGCAATGCGCGCGCGGTGGCGCTGGACGGCCAGCACAAGTTCTTCCGCTTCCGCATCCCGGCCGCGCTGTACGGTGACTCGCACCTGTTCACGCTGGCTGCCGGCCTGCTGGGACCGGGCGACGTGGTGATCGCAATCTCCACCGGCGGCCAGTTGCCCGAACTGCTGGAAGCGGTGGACACCGCGCGCGCCGCCGGCGCCGACGTCATCGCCATCACCAGCAGCAAGTCGCAGCTGGCCAAGAAGTCGACCGTGTGCCTGGCAGTGGACCACAGCGAGGACAGCACCACCTTCCTGTCGATGATCTCGCGCATCCTGCAGCTGCTGCTGATCGACATCATGTCGGTCGGGATCTCGCTTGGCACCCAGGGGGCGAACGGCGAGGCGGGCGAGGGCGACGCCCAGCGCAAGCTCCTCATTTCCCACCTCGACATCTAGCCGTACGGGGAAGCGTTTTATGGATGAGCATTCTCCACGCCGGCGCCAGCTGCTCGGCACCGCACTAAGCCTGCCGCTGGTGGGCATGGGCGCAAGCGCGAGCGCCGCGGCCCCTGCTGGCCCCTTGCAGGTCGGCGGACTGCCCGTCACCTGCAACCTGACCTTGCCGATCGCCTGCCGCGCCAAGGCCGCTGCCGACGGCAAGCCTGGCGCGCCCTTCACCGCCTTCGAGTACAACAAGTTTTCGGGCTGGCCCGAGATCAAGGAATCCCTCATGACGGGCCGCATCCAGGCGGCCTACATGCTGGCGCCCCTGGTGATGGACCTGACCGACTGGCGCATCCCGCTCAAGATCGTCTCGCTCGGGCACCGCTCGGGCGCGGTAATCATGGTGCGGACCGATTCGCCTTTCCGCAGGTTTGCCGACCTGCGCGGCAAGAGCATCGCCATCCCCAGTCGCTTCGCGGTGGACTACCTGTTCCTGCGCAAGATGCTGGCGCGCGAGGGCATGTCGGCGAAGGACATCCAGATCATCGAGATGGCGCCGCCCGACATGCCGGCCGCGCTCTACGCCGGCGCGGTGGACGGCTACTGCACCGGCGAGCCTTTCGGCGCCGCGGCCCAGCGCGCCGGCTATGCGCGCCCACTGTCGATGACCCGCAACGAGTGGCGCAACTACATCTGCTGCGTCCTGACCGTGCGCGAGGAGCTGATCCGCACCAACCGTCCGGCGGTGCAGGAGCTGGTCAATTACGTGCAGGCGGCCGGCAGCTGGCTCGACGCCTCGCCCGCCAACCGCGACAAGGCGGCCGTGATCGCGGCCGACCGCAAGTTCTTCAACCAGGACCCGAACATCATCCGCTTCGTCATGCAGAACCCGAGCGACCGCGTCACCTACGGCGACCTGCGCATGCTGCGCGATGAATTCGATGAACTGATGCAGCTGTCGGTGCAGGCCGGCACGCTCAAGCGCCCGATACGCTACGAGCAGTACGTGGACGAGAGCTTCGTGAAGAACATCCGACCCGTGAAGGTGGCGCTGTGAAGCGCGTCGTCCTCGCAGCCTTGCTGCTGAGCGCCGTTGCGGTGAACGCAGCCCCTGCGCTCAAGTCCGGCACCTTCTCTCCGACGCGCGCCGCCCCCGAGATCGCGCAAAAAGCAGCCGACGGCAGCGACTTCCGCCTGTCCGCCTTGCGCGGCAAGGTGGTGGTGCTGGAATTCGGCTTCACCCATTGCCCGGCCGTGTGCCCGGCCTCGCTGGCCATGCTGGCGCAGGCGCGCCAGAAACTGGGCGCGGATGCCGACCGGCTGCAGGTGGTATTCATCTCGGTCGACCCCGAGCGCGACACGCCCGCGCGCCTGAAGTCCTACCTGGCCCAGTTCGACAAGAGCTTCATTGGCCTGACCGGCACGCTTGACCAGATGGCGGCGATCCGCAAGGACTACGGCATCACGGCGACCAGGTTCCCGGCGCCGGCAGGGCAGAGCGGCTACCAGATGGGACATTCGTCCTACCTGTACTTCATCGACAAGAAGGGCATGCTGCGCGCCCTGATGCCCTTCGGCCGCCCGGCTGACGAAATGGTGCACGACGTGAACGTGCTCGCCGCTGAATAGATGAAGAAGCGGACCGGTATCATCGTCGTCCTTGCGCTGCTGCTTGCAGCAATGGCCTGGGCCGCGTTCGCGCCCCTGCATGCGGGCTCGCGCGACCTGCTGTTCGAGATTCCCAAGGGCACCTGGGAGCGCCGCATGAAGGGTGACAAGACCAGCATCCTGCCCGAACACGTGACCTTGACGCTGGGCGTGCGCGACGTGCTCCTGCTGCGCAACAGCGACACGGTGCCGCAGATGTTCGGTCCCGTGCTCATCATGCCCGGCCAGGATTTCCGCTTGCCCTTCGGGCAGGCCGGCGAACACCCCTTCGACTGTACCGCCCACGCGAGCGGCAGGATGACGGTGCTGGTGATCGATGCACCCGCCGCCGGCCTGCCGCGACTGAAGTGGCGCCTTCACTCCCTCATGACTACATAAGCGATGGATAGACTGAACAGGATTTGGCCCCCGCTGCTGGTACTCGCCGCCGTGGTTGCGATCTGGTGGATCGTGGTCGAGCAAAGCGGCAGCGTAATCTTTCCGACACCGGGGCAGGTGGCCGCCGGCACGCTGGAGCTGGCGCGGAACGGCACGCTGTGGCAGCACATCGGGGCTTCGCTGCTGCGCGTAGCCACCGGCTTTTTGATCGCGGTGCTGGTGGCGCTGCCGCTCGGCCTGTGGATGGGGCGCGTGGACGCTGCCTATCACACGCTGAACCCGATCTTCCAGATCCTGCGCCCGATCTCGCCGATCGCCTGGA
Source organism: Massilia sp. IC2-476 (assembly GCF_020707295.1). NCBI lineage: Bacteria > Pseudomonadati > Pseudomonadota > Betaproteobacteria > Burkholderiales > Oxalobacteraceae > Massilia > Massilia sp. IC2-476. Next base: position 798,972 of record NZ_JAJFER010000001.1, on the reverse strand, counting down.
TCCCGATCGCTATCCTGTGGTTCGGCGTGGGCGACATGTCGCCGGTATTCCTGATCTTCCTGGCCTCGGTGTTCCCGATGATCCTGCAGACCTCGGCCGGCGTGCACGCCATCGACGCCCGCTACCTGCGCGCGGCCGAGAACTTCGGCGTCCCGCGCGCCAAGCTGTTTCGCCAGGTGATCGTGCCGGCCGTGCTGCCCGAGATCCTGACCGGCATGCGCATCGGCCTGGGCGTGGCCTGGCTGGTGGTGGTGGCGGCCGAGATGATAGTACGCAGCTCGGGCCTGGGCTACCTGATCATGGATTCACGCAATGCCGGCAACCGCTACGACCTGGTGGTCGCGGCGATGATCATCATCGGCCTGATCGGCCTGGCCATCGATGTCCTGATGCGCCGGCTGGAAGGACTCAAGGGAGTGAGGTGGCGTTATGGACGCTAAGATCGACATCCGCGCACTGCGCAAAACCTTCAAGTCGCTGCCCGTGGTGGACGGTATCGACCTCGCGGTTGCGCCGGGCGAATTCGTGGCCATCGTCGGACCGTCGGGCTGCGGCAAGTCGACCCTCATGAAGCTGCTGGCCGGCTTCGAGCATCCCGACAGCGGCGCGGTGGCAATCGACGGCGTGCCCGTGACCAGGCCTTCGCCGAACGCCATCGTCATTTCGCAGCACGGTTCCGTGTTCCCCTGGCTGACGGTGCGCGAGAACCTGATGTTCGGCCTGTCCGGCAAGGACGATGCGGTGAAGAGAGCAACCGCCGACCACTACGCCGAGGTGGTGGGCCTGAAGGGTTTCGAGAAGGCGCATCCACACGAGCTGTCCGGCGGCATGCTCAAGCGCGTCGAGATCGCGCGCGCGCTGGCGGTCAAGCCCGACATCCTGCTGATGGACGAACCCTTCTCGGCGCTGGACGCGCTCACGGGGCTGAAGATGCGCAACGAGCTGCTGCGCATCCTGCGCGAAGAGCGCCACACGGTCATCCTGATCACCCACGATGTGGAAGAGGCGCTTTATCTGGCCGACCGCGTGGTGGTGCTGTCGCCACGCCCAACCACGATCCGCTCCGTGTTCGCCGTCGCGCAGCCGCATCCGCGCAAGGTGTCCGAGCCGGCATTGCAGGAAATGAAGGATGCGATCCTGACGCAGCTCGGCCTGTAGGCGGCCGGCGCCGCGACCCACAGCGAGCGATAGGTGGCGGAGGGGTTCAGCACGGAGGCGCGCATCGCGGCCAGCCGGTCCGGTTCCGGCTGTGCGGGGTGCCGGTTAAAAGCGCTGTAGCCGAGCCCGAGGCGCCCGCCGCCGACCCGCAGGCCGCTGAACTCGAGGATAGTCGGGAGCAGGTCGAAGTGCACCAGCTGCTCGCGGTTCCTGGCTGGCACATCCTCGCCGATGAAGGCGTTGAACAGGGTGCGCTTTGGGACGCGTTCGAGTGCGTCGGAAAGCGGATTGCGGCGTGCCAGGTGGTCTCCCTGGATGACGATGTTGGTGTCTTTCAGATAGCCGCGTGCGCGCACGTCGCGTACGAAGGCCGCTACTTCGGCCGCGGTGCAGCGGACCACGCCGTCGAAGCCGGCATGGCCGCGCAGTGCGCAGCTGCGCGACAGGTGGCCGGCCGGTTCATGGGTATCCACGGTCAGCAGCGTCAGGTTGAAGGGGCGGCCTGCGGCATGCAGCTGGTCGAGCCGTGCGAGGGCGCGGCTGAACAGCTCGTCGTCGAACAGTCCCCATCCATTCATCCGCTCCTGAGGCACGCCCTGTTCCTGCCACTCTTCCTTGCCATGGATCTCGTGGTAGTTGTGGGCCTGCAGGAAGCGGCCTTTGCCGGCGAACCTCGGCGACGCCCCGCCCATGAACACGTTGCGGTAACCATGCGCGGCCAGGATGTCGCTGAGGCAGGTGGCGTTCGGCAGGAAGGAGGGAACCAGTTCTCCCTGCGTATTCTCGTCGAAGACCGTGATCCGCTTGAGCGGGACCGCACACTGGGTGGCGACGATGGCGGCGATGGTCCAGCTGGTGCCCGGCACCTGTTCATAGGCGCCGAAGCTGCTGGCTCCGAGGCTGGTCAGGGGCGCGATCAGGTTGTCCCCGAAGACCTGCGCATCGGCGTAGCCAGCCTCCAGACTCTCGACGTAGATGAGGATGAGGTTCCTGGGCCGGCTGCCCTGGACGCTGACGGTGGAAGCTTCCACGTAATGCCTGGAGAAGTAGTCGGGGCCAAGGCTGGAGGCGACGTAGTCGACCACCGAAAGCTGGTGCAGCCAGAGCAGAATGGCAGCGCACAATGCGAGCGACGGCAGATAGGGGCGGGCTCGCAGCATGACGCGGTAACGGCGAGCCGTCGCCCAGCGTTCGGCCAGCAGCACCAGGGCGAGCAAGACCACCGGGATCAGGACGCTCCAGCGCACGAAGCGCCGGACGATGAGCGTATCCGTTGCTTCCAAGCCCTGGGTCCCGAACTGCAGGTGGTACACGATCTGGTCGATATCGGGCCTGCCGAAGTAGCGGTTGATCCAGTAGTTCAGGCAGAACAGCAGGATGGCGGCGAGCCAGACGCCGGCGCGGACCAGGGGCGAAGGGCGGAAGATGCGGCGATGTGCTGGCGTTACCGTGGCTGGCTTGGTCCTCATGGCCAAGCATTCTAGATAGCGCTTTAGTTAAGAAACGTTGCCGAATGTAAAACGATGTCAAGAGCTTGTAAGCTTAAGTTCGATCCTGCATCGGTAAGCAGCTAGCATAAAGCGCCCAGGCACGCCATTAGGGGTATCTTTTAGTTGTTCCCCCTATTGTGTACCGGTATTGTCCCTGTAGAATTATTCAGATAAGCCACAACAAGCGATACGCCTGATCTCGTGCCTGAGGGGGACTTTGATGAGAAACGACGTACGCCAGGAAAAGCTGATTTCGCAGCATATCGACGTCGCCCTGGTTTACAAGGAAATGTTGGGTCTGGAGGAGGCGCGCGCCTATCTGGACCGGGAAAATATTCCGAGAGAAATCGCAGACAGGGTCCTGTTGACGGAGCAGAAGCGCGGCGCCAACGGCGCGGGGCCGGCTGAGCCGCATCCTAAACCAGTGTCGGTATCCGGTTGCCGCAGAAGGAACCGCATCCACGATGCGATCGTGGAGGCCGCCCTGAAGCTCGAACGCAAGTGCGGCCGCGACTGGGCGCTGGCCCTGCTGCGCGACGAGCGCGTGCCCGAAGCGGTAGCAATGCGCGTGCTGGCACAGGGGCCGCGCCAGCTACGGACCAGGAGCGCAGGCGATGCCGGCACCCACGGCGCCATCATCTTCGCCCGCTAGGGCCGCCTTCTTCAGTCACGCGCCGTGCGCCACTCCTGGCGCTTGGCAGGTTCTTCCGGCGACGGGCAGTTGGTCAGCCTGATCTTGCCGTGCATTTCGATCATCTCGACATTGGTCGCGGGCGAGCGCTCCGTGATGCAGTAGGTGCCCCGTCCCGTGATCACGCGCGTGCGGCGCGCGCCGTCGCCCGTGTTGTTCACCAGTTCTTCCACTTTCGGCGCTTCCCAGATCCGGGTCGGCGCCAGCGCACGCGCCTGTTCCATTCCCTGGCGCATGCGCAGTTCCGGGCTGTCCGGCGGGGCCACGATGAGCGGCTTGGCTTCCTTGCGCAGGGCGCGGTCGATGCTGCCGACGCTGCGGCGCGCGTTTTCCAGGATGGTCGCAGTGCTTGGCGGGGGCGCCGCCTCGGGTAGCGGGGCTGGAGCAGGCGCCGCTTCCTGAGGCGCAGCTGTCGGCGCGTTTGCGTCGGGTGCAGCCTGGGGTGTCATGCGACGGGGCGCGTTGGGACGGACCTGCGGCGGCGCGGAAGGCCGGCCTGCCTCGACGGGGCGTAGCGCCGGCTCGGGCTTGAGTAGCAGGGGCGGCAGCCGGAGCCACTGCATGGCCGGGCCTTCCTGGCGGGCTGGCAAGGGCGGCAGCGTGCGCGCCAACTGCCATGCCAGGATCAGGGCCGCATGGACGAGGACCGTGACCAGGATGCCGGGCAGGCGGCGCTCGGCCGGGAACGAAGCAGCAGGGGAGAGCGAAAGACTGGCCATATCGGAACAAGTATAGCGAACGGCGGGCGCCGCAAATCCACGAATTATTTCCGTGGCGGGCAGCCGACGCTGGACGTTTTACCGCTCTGTTGTTGTGTTAGCATCGTCGGATTCTTTGCCTTTTGGCATCCCTCATCCCCGCCACATGCACCGCTCGATCACGGCTCTCCCACTGCACGGTTTTCCCTGGCGCATGCGCATCGCGCTGCTGGTGTCCGTGCTGGTGCATGCCATGTTCCTGAGCCTGAGCGTGGGTAGTGGCTTCGGCCTTCCCGGCTTTCGCTTTCCGTGGGAAGAGCGGCGCCTCGGCGCGCATGAGCTGCGCGTGGTGCTGGCCGAGCCGCCGCCCGTGCTGCCTTCTCCTGTCATCGAGGATGCCGCACCGGTGGCAGCTCCAGCACCAGTTCCACTACCAGCACCAGCGCCCCGGCTCGCGAGACCGGCGACCGAGACCAGCGTAAGCACATTCAGGCAGGCCGACACTCCTCGCGTTGTCGACATGCCCTCCAGTCAGCCCGATGACGCCGAGCAGCGCCGAGTCGAGCAGGAGGCGCGCGAGCGCGAGCGGCTGCTTGCGCTCGCCCGGCAGGAAGCGGCAAACAACGAGGCGGCGCGGGTGGAAGCGGAGCAGAAGGAAATGCAGCGGCAGGAACAACTCAGGCTGGCACAGCAAGAAGCGGCACGGCAGGAGCTTGCCCGGCAGGAAGCGGTAAAGAAAGAAGCGGCGCGGGTGGAAGCGGAACGCCAGGAGCTTGCCCGGCAGGAGACTCAGCGGCAGGAGAGTGCACGGCGCGAGCACGAGCGCGCCGAAGCCGCCCGCCTGGAAGCGGAGCGGAAGGAAATGCAGCGCCACGAACAACTCAGGCAGGCGCAGCTGGAGGCTGCGCGGCGTGAGGCGGCGCGGCAGGAGCTTGCCAGGCAGGAAGCGGCAAAGCAGGAGCTGGCCCGGCAGGCGCAGCTGGAGGCTGCGCGGCGTGAGAAAGCGCGGCAGGAACAGGCCCTGCAGGAGCAGGCGCAGCTGGAAGTCGCAAAGCGGGACCAGGCCCAGCGCGAGCGGGCCGAACAGGAAGCGAAACGGGAAGAGCGCTTGCGCGCGATCGGCAGGCAGCTCGACCAGGAAGCAGCCCAGCGCGACGCCGCCAACCGCAGCCCGGGCGTGAGTGGCCTGCGCCGCGGCTGGTTGTTCGGACGCGCCGATCCGAACGCCGACCTGGTCCAGTATGCGCTGGCCATGGGCCGCAAGATCGAATTCAACCAGACTTTCGACACGGTGCGCGAGCTGGTGAAACAGCCGCACGTGCGTCCCGTCGTGACGGTGGCGGTGCGCGCCGACGGCAGCGTGGAAAAGGTGACGTTCGTGACTTCCAGCGGCGTTCCCGCCCTCGATGAAGCGGTGCGCAAGGTCATTGCGAGCCAGGCGCCCTACGGCCCCTTCCCGCCGGCGCTGGCGCGCCAGTACGACGTCATCGAAATCCGCCGCACCTGGATCTTCGACAGCGCCATCCGGCTGGAGTGAGCTGTGCGTCGCCTGGAGAAGGCTTCTGCTATGGTTTTGCTGAACAATTCAGCAGAGGAGCCGGCATGGAGCGATACCTGATCGTTTACCGCGGATCGACCGTCGACGAGACGGAAGGGCCCCAACACGACCCGCAGCGCTGGGCCGCCTGGTTCGATTCGCTGGGCGCGGCGCTGGTGGAGCGCGGCGGACTGGCGCACAGCAGCGTCGAGGTGCCGAGCCGCCTGCGCGGCCCGAAACTCAACAGCGCCTCCCTGTCGGGCTATTCCGTCATCAGCGCCGCCGACTTCAACGAGGCGGTGCGGCTGGCCGAGGCTTGCCCGATCTTCGACGAAAAGGGCTCCGTGGAGATCGCCCGCATCGTCGGGCCGCTGGCCTGATCCGCGGCCTTTCGCCTAGTCGGCGACGAACACCACTGCCGTGCGCGGCGGCACCGTGAAGCTGCCGCTCGCGCTGTCGAAACGCGCCTGTACGGCGCGCTTGTCCGCCGCTTTTGCGGCGGCATGCACCGGATGCAGCTTGAGGCGCTTGCCGCGCAGCGCGGCGTCGCCCACCGTGTGCGCCACCGTGTCCACGTTCACCAGGTAGCTGATGCCGGCGAAGTTCGCGCCCGGATAGCCCTTGCCGTCGATCCAGGCCGCCAGCACGGTCGGCTGCTGCTGCGCGCCCGTGTTGAAGAAGCGCAGGCGCTGCACGATATCGTCCGTCGAACGCATGCGGAACAGGGTCGAGCTGGCGCGGATCGCCAGCAGGTCGCGGAAGGCGTCGCGTGCGAACGCGATGTCGGCTGGCTTCGGCTTGATCGCGGCATTGGCCAGGAAAGGCTTGAGCAGCGCCCAGTCCTTGCCGTTGTCGTCCTGCGGCGGCAGGCCGGTGCCGAAGTAGTTGTCCTGGTAGCTCCAGTCGATGCGGTTGAACCAGTCGCCCGAATTGAAGCTGTTCTTGTCCAGCGACTTCGAGCGCAGGGTGTCGATGCCGGCGTGGTAATAGGCCACGCCCTGGCTGAAGGCATTGATCGCCATGCCCAGCACCTGCACCCGGGCGCGCTCGGCGGCGCTGGTCCGCAGCGGCAGCTTGAGCACGTTGATGTCGAACAGCGTCTGGTTGTCGTGGTTCTCGACGTAGTTCACGACTTCGCCCGGCTGGCTCGCGTAGCCGGCCGGCTGGTTGCCGTAGGCGATATCCGCGAGCTTGCGGGTGCTGCCATCGAAGGTCTGCAGGGAATAGGGGCGGACAGAGCCGGCGAGGCCGACGCGGATCATGTCGGCCGCGCGCAGCAGGTCGACGCGCGGGTGCTCGGCGCCGAGCGCATTCGGGTCGTACACCAGGCCGTTGATGTAGCCCTGGCGCCGGATCATCGCTTCGCCCGAATCGCCCGCCGAACCGCCACGCACCGCGTCGCGCGCACGGTCGCTGAAGGTGCCGATGCCGGAACCGTTCAGGGACAGCTGCGAAGCCTGCACGAAGCGGGCGCCGTCCGCCACTTCGCCGAAATTCCAGCCTTCGCCGATCAGCTGGACGTGGCGGCCCGCCGCCTTGTCCACGCGCCTCTGCAGGCGCTCCATGGCCGCGCGCGGCTGGTGGCCCATCAGGTCGAAGCGGAAGGAATCGATCTTGTAGTGGCGCGTCCACAGCTCGGCTGAATCGATCATCAGCTTGGCCATCATGAGGTTCTCGGTGGCCGTGTTGTCGCAGCAGGTCGAGCGCTCGATCGCTCCCGCCGCGTTGAGGCGGTGGTAGTAGCCGGGCACCACGCGGTCCAGCACCGACTTTTCGTTCTGGCCGGCGATGAAGGTGTGGTTGTAGACCACGTCCGTGCCCACACGCAGTCCGGCGCGGTGCAGGTCCATCACCATCTGCCGGAACTCGAGGATGCGGCGCGCGCCGTCCGACGGGTCTGTGGCGTAGCTGCCCTCCGGCGCGTTGTAGTGGTAAGGGTCGTAGCCCCAGTTGAAGCAATCGGTGTCCGCGGTCTTGCGCGTCAAGGCCTGCTGGCTCTCGCCGTCCGGGCTGCCCGCAGGCTGCGGCACGGCGCAATCCTTTTCCGGCACACTGCCGAGGTCGTAGACCGGCAGCAGGTGGATGTCGGTCAGGCCGGCCCTGGCCAGCGCCTTCAGGTGGCGCATGCCGTTCGAGCCGGCTTCGCCGAAGGCGGCGTACTTGCCGCGCTTGTCCACCGGAACACTCGGGTCGTTGATCGAGAAGTCGCGCACGTGCAGCTCGTAGATCACCATGTCGGTCTGCGCCTTGACCGTGTTCGGCGCGCGGGTCGCATCCCAGCCCTTGGGCTTGAGGCGCGCGGCGTTCAGGTCGGCGACATAGCTGCGCTTCGAATCCGTCGTGAGGCTGACCGAATAGGGATCGGTGACGAGGTTGCGCACCAGGCCCATCCCATCGACCGCGACGTCGACCGCATACCGGTAATAGCTGCCCGACAGGTCGCGCGCGACCTGGGCGGCCCAGGCGCCGGTGCGGGCATCGAAGGCCATGTCATGCACGGCGGTGGCGCGGCCGCTGGCGCTGTCGTAGGTGCAGATCGCAACGCTGCGCGCGGTCGGCGCCCACAGGCGGAAGGCCGTGCGTCCCTGTTTCGGCGTGGCGCCCAGATCGGTGATGCCGTCGGCCGCCGCGTACAGGTCGTCCAGCGCGCCGGCTACCTGGATGCGGGTGGCGGCGACTACCCTCCCGTCGGCAGCTTCCTGCACCAGCACCAGCTGACCGCGGTGCAGGTCCTTCATGCGCGCCAGGTCGGCCGGACGCAGCGACAGCACCGGGCCGGCCGCCAGGTACTTGAAGCGGACCGGCAGTTTGGCAGCGGATTTCTCGAGCGTCAGTGCGCCGTCGGCCCCTTCCACCTTGGCGCCGGGCTTGGCCACGATGGAAGCATTGGCCGAGTGGTAGAGGCGGACGCTGGCGCCCGCGTCGGCTCCGGGCCAGGTCAGGAGGCGGCGGTCGAGCCAGACCGCGCGCGCGTCCAAGGTGGCGCTGGAAGCCTGCAGCACTTCCTGGAACGATGGGTTGTCGCAGGTGGCGAGGGGAACCGCGGCGTGGGCGGACGAGGCAAGAGCGGCGGCTGCCAGTGCAGCGTATCGAAGTGGAGTCATCGTAGCGTGGGTGGGTCCTCCCGCCCACGCGTTCAGGCAGCAGTGACCCACCAAAAAGATTGAAAGTCAGGCGCGGTAGTGGTCGACCATCTTGTAGCGCCTTGCGTACAGGCCGAAGGCAAGGGCGGCCAGCATTGCGAAACCGGCAAAGAAGTACATCTGGAAGGCGATCACGCCCATGCCGGAGCTCTCGATGTGGGCGATGACGCCCTCGTTCTTCACGCCGGAATTCACGATCAGCACCCACAGGTTGCCGACCGTGACCGCCAGGTACCACAAGGCCATGATCACGCCCTTCATCGAGGCCGGGGCCTGGCTGTAGGCGAATTCGAGGCCGGTAGCCGAGACCAGCACTTCGCCCAGCGTCAGGAGGGCGTAGGGCAGGATCTGCCACGCGATCGACACGGCGTCGCCGGCATCGAGCTGCACCTGCAGGTTGCCGACCACGATCCAGGCGAGGGCCGAGAAGGCGATGCCGGCGGTCATGCGGCGCAGGGCGGTCGGCACCAGGCCGATCCTGTTCAGTAGCGGGAACAGCACCAGGTTGTTGAAGGGGATGAGCAGCATCACCAGCAGCGGGTTCAGCGCCTGCATCTGGGCCGGGATCACGTCGAAGGTCCAGCCCAGCAGGTTGACTTCGGTGGACATGGCGTTCGCCTGCACGATCCAGGTCGAGGCCTTCTGGTCGAACAGCGACCAGAAGGGCGTGACCAGGCCGAACACGATCAGGATGCGCAGCACGGCGCGCACGCCGTCGACCGCGATGTCCGGATGCGCGCCGCGGGCACGCTCGAGCTGCATGGAGGCGCCGATGCCGATGAAGGCCATCAGCAGCACGAGCGCCGTGCAAATGGCGATCACCGGGCCCCAGCTCGACCACATGGTCAGCGCGGCCAGGGCGCCGAGCACGCCGGCGAGCGCGACGATCAGGCCAGGACGGCCCGCGCCCGCCTGCCGCGCCAGCACGGCGGTGCGCACCACGCGCAGGAAGGAGTGCGGATCGGCCGGGCTTGGCGGCACGTGCACGTACTTCTTCTTGCCGCTCCACAGGACGATCGTGGCGATGAACATCAGGATGCCGGGAACACCAAAGGCGACCGAGGGGCCGTAGTCGCGCAGCAGGATCGGCATGGAGATCGAGGCGAAGAAGGAGCCGAAATTGATGATCCAGTAAAAGGCATCGAATACCACCTTTGCCTTGCTCTTGTTGGTCTTGTCGAACTGGTCGCCGACGAAGGACGCCACCAGCGGCTTGATGCCGCCCGAGCCGAAAGCGATCAGGAACAGGCCGAAGTAAAAGCCGCTGACGCTGTGCTCGAAGATGGCGAGGCAGGCGTGGCCGGCGCAGTAGATCAGGCTGAACCAGAAGATGGTGTTGTACTTGCCGAAGTAGCGGTCGGCCAGCCAGCCGCCCAGCAGGGGGAAGAAGTACACGCCCATCATGAAGGTGTGGAACACGTGCTTGGCTTCGCTGGCGCGCTGGTCCTGGGCCACGAACAGCAGCAGCGTCGAGATCAGGAAGGGCGTCAGGATGTTGCGCATCCCGTAGAAGCTGAAACGCTCGCAGCCCTCGTTGGCGATGATGTAGGGGATCTGGCGCGGCATGCGGCCGGCGCTGCTCACTTCTTTGGTGGCTGGAGCATTCATGGCGTCCTCGGAAAATCGAAACAGACGCGATCCTATGCCGAGGCTGAGTAGCTTTGCAATAAAAATATCGTTGAGATGCAAAGAAGTTATTAATAACCCGTAGTTTAGCTACTTATACTGTGTGTCCAGTGTGGGAGATTCTTCTGTAAGTCATTGACTATAAAGAGAATTGATGGATTTATGGATGAGTTGTGCTAATTGTAAATTTTTCCATCGTCCTGTATATTACCTAGAATTTCTGACATTCTTCGGACAGCAGCCATGACCCCGACTTCGACGACCGACAACCCGAACTGGTGGAAAGAAGCCATCATCTACCAGGTCTATCCGCGCAGCTTCCTCGACACCAACGGCGACGGCGTGGGCGACCTGCCCGGCATCACCGACAAGCTCGACTACATCGCAAGCCTGGGCGTAGACATCGTGTGGCTGTCGCCCTTCTTCAAGTCGCCGATGAAGGACTTCGGCTACGACATCGCCGACTACTGCGACGTCGACCCGCTGTTCGGCACCCTGGCCGACTTCGACAAACTGATCGCGAAGGCGCACAGCCTGGGCCTGAAAATCATGATCGACCAGGTGATGTCGCACACGGCCGACACCCATCCCTGGTTCGTCGAGAGCAGGAAAAACCGCGACAACCCGAAGTCGGACTGGTACGTGTGGGCCGACCCGCAGCCCGACGGCTGCCCGCCCAACAACTGGCTGTCCGTGTTCGGCGGCTCGGCCTGGCAGTGGGACACCCGCCGCAAGCAGTACTACATGCACAACTTCCTCACCAGCCAGCCGCAGCTGAACTTCCACAATCCGGAAGTGCAGCAGGCCCACCTCGACGCCCAGCGCTTCTGGCTCGCGCGCGGCGTCGACGGCGTACGCATGGATGCCTGCGTGTTCCACTTCCACGACCGCCAGCTGCGCAGCAACCCGCCGGCGCTGGTGCGGGACACCTCGACCGTCACCGACGTCAACCCCTACGGCATGCAGGCCCATATCTACGACAAGACCCAGCCGGAGAATGTCGAGTTCCTGCGCAGGGTGCGCGCCCAGCTCAACGAGTTCGGCGCGGTCTCGATCGGCGAAGTCAGCTCGGACGACGCCCTGGCCCAGATGGCCGAGTACACCGAAGGCGGCGACAAGCTGCACATGGCCTACAGCTTCAACCTGCTCACGCCGGTGTTCACGGCAGGCCACATCCGCAAGCAGGTCGAAGAATTCAACGAGCGCGTCAAGGACGGCTGGGCCTCCTGGTCGGTCGGCAACCATGATGCGATCCGCGTCATGACCCGCTGGGGCGGAGAGAACCCGACGCCGGCGCTGGCCAAGCTGGTGCTGGCGATGCAGCTCTCGCTCAAGGGCACGCCCTGCCTGTACCAGGGCGACGAGCTGGCCTTGACCGAAGCGGACGTCCCGTTCGAGCTGCTGCAGGACCCCTACGGCATTACCTTCTGGCCCGAGTTCAAGGGCCGCGACGGCTGCCGCACCCCGATGCCCTGGACGAACGAAGCGCCGAACGCCGGCTTCACCAGCGGCACCCCGTGGCTGCCGGTGGCCGAGCCGCACCTGGCCGCCAACGTCGCCCAGCAGGATGCCGATCCCGATTCGATGCTGAACTTCCAGCGCCGCTTCATCGCGTGGCGCAAGACCATGCCGCAGCTGACCCGCGGCGAGATCGCCTTCTTCGATGCGCCGGAACCGGTGCTGGCCCTGCGCCGCGACGTCGCGGGCATCGACAGCGTGCTGGCCGCCTTCAACCTGTCGAACCGCGAGGTGAGCTTCGACTGGCCCGCCAGCAGCGGCGCGCAATCGCTAGAGTCGCACGGCCTGCCGGGCCAGGCGGCCGGCGGCAAAGTGACCCTGCCGCCGTATGGCGCCTGGTTCGGCAGCGTCCCGGGCGGCGCAGCATAATGGGCGGCGCCGGGGACGCAGCAAAGCTGGCGGAACGATCGGCAGCCACCGCGTTTGCGGACGGCCCGCGCCTGCTGGCCGACATCGGCGCCACCCACGCGCGCCTGGCGTTGCAGACCGCACCCGGCAGCTTCACCGCCGTGCGGGTGCTGAAATGCGAGGACTTCGAAGGCATCGTTCCGCTGCTGCGCTACTACCTGGGCGACCACAGCACGCAGTTTCATCCAAACCTGCGCCTGCACCACGCGGCGCTGGCGGTGGCCAATCCGATCAGCGGCGACTTCGTCCGCATGACCAACCGCGACTGGGAATTCTCGACCGACGCGGTGCGTCGCGAACTGGGCTTGGCCACGCTCCTGATCGTCAACGACTTCACCGCGCTGGCGATGGCGATCCCGGGCTTCACCAGGGACGACCTGATGCAGGTGGGGCACGGCACGCCCGCCCCGAACGCCGTGGTGGGCGTGCTGGGGCCGGGCACCGGCCTGGGCGTGTCGGGCGTGATCCCGACCGAGGACGGTTTCGTCACCCTCGGTAGCGAGGGCGGCCACGTCAACTTTGCCCCCGCCGACGAGCGCGAGTTCGCGATCCTGCAGCATGCCTGGCAAGAGTGGCAGCACGTCTCCAACGAGCGCCTGATCTCCGGCCCGGGCATGGAAATCATCTACCGCGCGCTGGCGGCGAGGAATAGCTTCCATGCGCCCGCACGCAGGGCGGCGGAGATCATTGACGGCGCGCTGGAAAGCGGGGATCCGCTGTGCCTGGAAACCCTGGAATGCTTCTGCGGCATGCTGGGCGGCGCCGCAGCCAACCTGGCGGTGACCCTGGGCGCCTTTGGCGGCATCTTCATCGGCGGCGGCATCGTGCCGCGCATGGGCGAATGGTTCGCCAGCTCCCCGTTCCGCACCCGCTTCGAGGCCAAGGGGCGCTTCTCGCGCTACCTGGCCGAGATCCCGACCTACGTCATCACCACGCCGAATCCCGCCCTGCACGGCGTGGCCAGCATCCTGGCCGAACACCTGCGCGGCCGCAGTGGCGCCAACAGCCTGATGGACCGCATCACCCAGTTGCGCCATGGCCTGAGCCCCGCCGAGCAGCGCGTGGCAAGCCTGGTGCTGGAGCAGCCGCGCCTGGTGCTGAACGAGCCGATCGCCGAGATCGCGCGCCTGGCGGACGTCAGCCAGCCGACCGTGATCCGTTTCTGCCGCTCGCTCGGCTTCCAGGGCCTGGCCGACTTCAAGCTCAAGTTCGCCAGCAGCCTGACGGGCGCCATTCCCGTGCGCCACAGCCAGGTGCGCACCAGCGACAGCACCCACGACCTGTCGGCCAAGGTGATCGACAACACGGTGTCGGCGATCCTGCGTTTCCGCGACCAGCTGGACGTGCGCGCGCTCGACCGCGCCATCGAGCTGGTGAGCCGGGCGCGCCGCGTCGAGTTCTTCGCCATGGGGAATTCGCGCGCGGTGGCGCTCGACGGCCAGCACAAGTTCTTCCGCTTCCGCATCCCGACCTCGCTCTACGGCGACTCGCACCTGTTCAAGCTGGCGGCCGAGCTGCTGCAGCCGGGCGACGTCGTGATCGCGGTGTCGAACTCGGGCAGCATCGCCGAGCTCCTGACGGCGGTCGACATCGCACGCAATGCCGGCGCCGACGTGATCGCCATCAGCAACAGCCAGTCGCCGCTGGCGCGCAAGGCCACCGTGTGCCTGGCGGTCGACCATGCCGAGGACAGTACGAGTTTCCTGTCGATGATCTCGCGCATCCTGCAGCTGCTGCTGATCGACATCCTGGCGGTGGGCATGTCGGTGGATGGGCAGCACGGCGATGCGGAGGGAGCGCAGGCGCGCCGGCTCCTGATCTCACACCTCGACAGCTGAACCGAAGCCGTCACGCCAGCAGCAGGCCCAGGCCGAGCAGGACGAACAGGCTGCCGGCCAGCTTCCTGCCCGATGCCGGACTGACCCGGTCCCGCAGGCGCGCGCCGGCCCAGGGAGCGGCCAGGATGTAGACTGCGTGGGCAACCAGGGTGCAGGCCGCGAAGCTCAGGGTCAGCGCCAGGAAGCGCGCGGCCAGGCCAGGGCCGGTCCCGACGAATTGGGGGAACAGCGCGCCGAAGAACAGCAGGCCTTTCGGATTGGTCGCCGCGACCGTCAAGCCTTGCATGAACAGGTCGCGCCTGGTTGGCGCGGGAGTCCGCGGTACGGAAGCGATCCGCGTTGGCCGCGCCGGCCACCACGGTTGCAGTCCCAGGTAGATGAGGTAGAGCGCGCCGCCGATCCTGAGTGCCTGCAGCGTCCAGGGCAGCTCTTGCATCAGCAGTCCGAGCCCTGCAGCCGCAGCGCCGGCCACGATGAACAGGCCGGCGATATTGCCGCTGGAGCTGACCAGTGCGTGCGACCGTCCCCGTTCCAGCGTATTCGAGACCGCGAGCAGGATGGCCTGGCCCGGCGTGAAGGCAGTGACGAGGGAGGCCAGCAGGAAGGCGCTCCAGCACTCGGAATCCATGGCGGCTCCTACAGGCTTTGTCCATTGTCCGCCCGGACCACCTGTCCCGTCATCGAGCGTGCGCCAAGCAGCATCAGGACGGTGGCGGCGATATCCTCCGGCGTGGAGACGCGGTTCAGCGCCACGTCGCCGGCGAGCGCATGCATCTTCGCTTCCATGCCTTGCCACCAGCGCGTGCCGACCGCGCCCGGCGCCAGGCAATTGACGCGGATGGCCGGCGCCAGCGCGCGTGCCAGCGAGCGGGTCAGCCCGTGCAGGGCAGCCTTGGACACGGCATAAGGCAGCGAGGACCCGTAGCCGGTCTCGCCCGCGATACTGCCGATGTTGACGATCGCGCCGTCGGCGCTGCGGCGCAGGAAAGGTGCGGCCGCGCGTGCGCAATAGAAGGCACCCTTGACGTTCACCGCATACAGCGCGTCCCAGGCCGCGTCGTCGATGGCGTCCAGGTCGGCGAAGGGCAGCTGCCGCGTGCTGCCCGCATTATTCACCAGATAGTCGATCTGCCCGAAGCGCTGCGCAACCGCGTCCGTCATGCGCGCCACTTCCTGTGCGTCGGCCACATCGGCCTTGAGCGACAGCGCGCGTGCTCCGCTTGCCAGCAGCTGCGCGACGGTCTCTTCGGCGTCGGCGCTGCTGCGCGAATACACGACCGCCACCGTCGCGCCCTGCGCTGCCAACAGCCGGCTGACGGCACGGCCGATCCCGGTGCCGCCGCCGGTGACGATGGCCACCCTGCCCGCGAGCGCGGCGGATGCTTCCCCTCCCTGGCTTTCCTGTTGCATCACGTTTCCTCCTGGTTGACGCGAGCATGGTAATTCGGGAAGATACTGCTGAATATCGCAAAGTTTGCGATCAACACTTCAGAAAATCCGAACGATATGCGCAGGGTGAATTTTGATCTGGACGCGCTGCGGACCTTCGTCGCCGGCGCCGACCTGGGCAGCTTTGCACGCGCAGCCGACCAGGTCGGCCGCTCCGCGTCTGCTGTCAGCGCCCAGCTCAGGAAGCTCGAGGAGCAGGCCGGCATGCCCTTGCTGCAGAAGTCGGGCCGCGGCCTGGTGCTCACTGCGGCAGGTGAAACCATGCTCGGCTACGCGCGGCGCATGCTCAGGATGAACGATGAAGCGCTGCTGGCGCTGGCCGGCAGCGCGCTGGAAGGAAAGGTGCGCCTGGGACTGCAGGAAGACTTCAGCGATCACCTGCTGCCCGATGTGCTCGGAAAATTCAGCCGTGGCCACCGCGGCGTGCAGATCGAGGTAACCGTCGGCAGGAACGCCGACTTGCACGACGCCATGCGCGACGGCAGGCTTGATCTGGCCCTGGCCTGGCACACTCGCGGGCCGACGCCTCATATGGATATCCTGGGCAGCTACCCTTTGCATTGGATGGGACCCGCCGACGCCAGCCTGTTGGCTGCGGGCCGGCCCGCGCCGCAGGACGGCCCGCTGTCCCTGGTCAGCATTGAAGCCCCATGCCGCTTGCGCTCGGCCGCCACCGACGCCCTGGATACGGCAGCCATCCCATGGCGGATCGTGTATGCGAGTCCGAGCCTGAGCGGGGTCTGGGCCGCCGTGGCCGCGGGCCTGGGCATCGGCGTACGCACCGGCTTTGGCCTGCCGCGGAGCCTGGTCTTGCTGGCGCCGGAAGAACATGGTTTGCCGGCATTGCCGCGTGTGGAATTGGCCTTGCACCGCTCGCATGAGCAGCTTGCGCCGGCCGCGGCGCGGCTGCGCGAACTCATCGTCGAGCACATCGTGCAGGATGCGCGGGAGCTCCAGGCGGCCTAGCGCCGAGCCGACCGGGAGGCAGGCGCCGCTGGTCCAGGGAGAAGGTCGGCCGGCATGCGTGTGGAGGCACGTGCACCGGCCACGACCAGCGGCTCTATCAAGGTAGACGGTGCCTGGTGGCGCCGTTTGCGGCAGCTCAATCGTGTTCGTGTAACCGGATTCAGTTGGCGCTCTTGAGCTCGACCCGCTCGATGTTGCGGCGCCATTCCTGCAAGCTCATCAGGGTATCGGTCTCGGCGTCTTCCACCAGGATTTCGTCGCCCTGCTGGGCGACCAGGAAGCTCTCGCGGCGGCGCACGTCGGCGGCGCGGTTCTCCACATACGTGAGCTGATAATACTTCTTGCCGTTGATCTCGCGCGGCGCCGGATCGTCCTCGATGACGGCGCCGTGCGCCTTGCCCTTGGAGCGCTTCTCGATCTGCTCGGACCAGGCCTTCAGTTCCGGCACCGCCAGCAGGGCGGCCATCGCCTGCTCTTTGGTGCGCGCCGGCGCTTCCTTGACGACGGCGGGCGCCGGCTTCGGCTCCTCGCGCTCGGCACGCTTGCAGCCCGCGGCCGCCAGCGCCAGGGCAAGGCTGGCCAGCAGGGGCAGGGAAGGACGGAATGCAGCGCGTATCGACATGGGAAGCCTCACAGGGTGAGGGGGAAGTCTACACCCTGTGTGTTTCAGCAGCAATAATTCGCCGGGTTAGGGTGACGAGAGACAGGCCATTCGCACTGTGCAAGCACTTGTCATCACAGCGCTCGCAGGGAATTCAATGGAAGAAGATTTGCCATTTGATAGAAAAAATAGTGCTATATTCGAGCATGTATTTATAACAACCCTATGGAGACTCCATGCGTCTGTTTTCCCTTATCTTTGTTCCCCTGTTCCTTGGCGCCGGCTGGGTGCAGGCCGATCCGATCGACGAGCTGGTGCAGGCGGAAATGAAGCGTACCAATACCCCGGGAATCAGCCTGGCGGTCGTGCGTGACGGGCGCGTCGTGCGCGAGCAGGGGTATGGACTGGCGAATGTCGAGCACGGCGTGCCGGTGACGGCCGCGACCGTTTTCCAGTCGGGCTCGATCGGCAAGCAATTCACTGCCGCGCTTGTCATGCTGCTGGTGGAGGAGGGAAAGCTGAAACTGGACGATCCGATCTCGCGCCATCTTCCGAAGTCGCCGAAGGCGTGGAAGAACATCACCGTGCGCCACCTGCTGACGCATACCTCGGGTGTCGGCGATCCGGGCAAGAAGGTGGACCTGCGCAAAGACTATACGGATGCCCAGATGATCGCCATCGCGGCGAGCATGCCCCTGCGTTTCCAGCCGGGCGAGCGCTGGGAATACAGCAATACCGGCTACCACCTGCTGGGCTATATCTGCAACAGGGTCGGCGGCAAGTTCTATGGCGACCAGTTGCGCGAGCGGATCTTCGGTCCGCTCGGGATGGGGGCGCGCGTCATCAGCGAACGCGACATCGTGCCGCATCGCGCCGCCGGCTACGAGGTCGAGAACGGAGAACTCAAGAACCAGGCCTGGGTGTCGCCGACGATGAACACCACCGCCGACGGCAGCCTGTACCTGACGGCACATGACCTGGCGCTGTGGGACCTGGCGCTGTACCAGGACGCGCCGCTCAATGCGCGCGTCAAGGAGTCGAGCTGGACGCCCGTCACGCTCAAGGGCGGCGCCACCCATCCGTATGGCTTCGGCTGGGACCTCGCACCGCTCAACGGTCACCGCCGCATCGCGCACAACGGCAGCTGGCAGGGCTTCCGCAGCGTGATCAGCCGCTTCGTGGATGACCGCTTGAGCGTCATCGTGCTGGCCAACTCCTCGTCCGCGCCGGTGGAGAAGATCGGCAATGCGGTCGCGCGCCATTACTTGCCTGCCCTGGTGCAGCAGCCGATCTCGGATACCGAGCCCGAAGCAACGGCGCGTGCGCGCGACATCCTTGCCCATTTCGAGCGCGGGGTGCAGCCGCCTCGCCTGTCGCCGCGCGCCAGAGGCGTGCTCACGCCGGAATTCATGGGCTGGGTGGCCAAGGACATGCAGGGCTTCGGCAAGCTGGTCGGGCTCGAGCCCCTCGAGCGCAAGACCAGGGGAGAGCTACGTCTTTACGTGTACCGCACGCGGTTCGACAACGACACCGTCACCATGCGCTTCGTGATCAACAAGGCCGACGAGATCGAGGGTGTCGAGCTGCTGCCGGAATGAGCCAGGCCGGACTCAGTCCGGCAGGCCGAGCGCCCCATGCAGGAACTCGAACATGAGCTTCATGCGTTGCAGGTGGCGGGTGTCCGGATGGGCCAGCGCCCACAGCTCGGTCTCGAGTTCAGCGATGGGGCCGTCCACAATCTCGACCTGCGGGTTGTCCCTGAACAGCGCCAGCGGCACCACACCCACGCCCATGCCGTGCACCACGGCGCCGGCGACCGACAGCACGCTGTTCATGCGGTAGCGGGGAATCACCTTCGGATGGTGCAGGCGGCGCCAGCGCTGCGAAGGATGGTCGGGCAGGGTGGCGTCGAGCGCGATCCAGTCCATGTCGCGGTAGTCCGGGATGTGGCGGTGCGCGGCCAGGTAAGCCTTGCTGGCATACACGGCCGCTTCCAGACGGCCGAGCCGCACGCCGACCAGGTGCTCGGGCGGGTTCTTCGTGGCGCGGATCGCGATGTCGGCGTCGCGGTGGCTCAGGTTGGCCAGGGCGTTGGAGGCGATCAGTTCCAGTTCGATCTGCGGATAGCGTCCGCTGAAAGCCGCCATCGCCGGCAGCAGCAGGCTATGCATCACCGAGTCGGTGGTGGTGATGCGCAGCGTTCCGGACGGTGTGGCGCCGGTGTCGAGGGCGGCTTCCCTGGCCTGTTCGAGCTGGGACTCGATGCGTTCGGCGTATCCCGCCAGCGCGATGCCTAGTTCCGTGGCCGCGTAACCCTGGCGGCTGCGCTCGAACAGCAGTTCGCCCAGGTCCTCCTCGATGCGCTTGATCGAGCGGAACACGGTCGAGACATCGACCTGCAAGCGCTCGGCGGCGCCGGCCAGCGTGCGGCCGCGGTGCAGGGCCAGGATCAGCTCGAGATCGGGCAGATCGAGCTTCGATTGCGTTTTTGCATAGGGAAGTTTCATGGGCGCCTATTTTAATTGCAGTTTCGCATAGTTAGAGTGGCGACTCTCACTCACCATCCATTGAGGTCACCATGAAACTGTACTATGCACCGGGCGCATGCTCGCTGGCTTCCCACATCGTCCTGCGCGAGGCCGGCCTGGACTTCACGCTCGACAAGGTCGACACCAACAGCAAACGCACGGCCGAGGGCAAGGATTTCCTTACCATCAGCCCGCACGGCTATGTGCCGGCGCTGGAAATCGAACCGGGCCTGGTGCTGACCGAAGGCCCGGCCATCCTGCAGCTCCTGGCTGACAAGGCCCCCGGCGCGCAGCTGGCTCCAGGCGCCGGCACATTGGCGCGCTACCAGCTGCAGTCCTGGCTGAACTTCATCACCTCCGAGATCCACAAGGGCTTCTCGCCGCTGTTCAAGCCGGAGATGCCGGCGGAAGCGAAGGCCCTGTTTGTCGAGCAGCTCGGCAAGCGCTTCGACGTGCTGGAGCGCCACCTGGCGCAGAACGACTACCTGGTGGGCGAGCGCTATTCGATCGCCGACGCCTACCTGTACGTCACCACCAACTGGGCGGCGTACCTGGGCATCAGCCTCGATCGCTGGACTGCGCTGAACGCCTTCCGCGCCCGCGTGGCGGCGCGTCCGGCAGTGCAGGCGGCGCTGGCGGCAGAAGGCCTGAAGGCAGCGTGATGATGCTTAAGCTGATCAGCCATCCGCTGTGCCCCTACGTGCAGCGGGCCGTGATCGCGCTCGCGGAGAAAGGCGCGCGCTACGAACGGATCGACATCGACCTGGCCGACAAGCCGGCCTGGTTCAGCGCGGTGTCACCGCTCGGCAAGACGCCGGTGCTGCTGGTGGACGGGCAGCCGGTGTTCGAATCGAGCGTGATCTGCGAGTACCTCGACGACACCGTCGCGCCGCGCCTGCACCCGGAAAATGACCTGGCGCGCGCCCGCCACCGCGGCTGGGTCGAATTTGCGTCCTCGGTGCTGAACACGATCGGCAGCCTGTATTCGGCGCAGGACGGGGCGGCCTTCGACACGGCGCTCGGCTTGCTGCGCGAGCGCTTCGCCTTCCTGGAAACGGTACTGGGGGAGGGGCCGTATTTCGGCGGCCTTGAATTCTCGCTGGTCGACGCGGCCTTCGGGCCGGTGTTCCGCTACCTCGACCTGTTCGACGCGCACGGCGTCCATTGCGTGCCCCCTGAGTTGCGCAAGGTGGCAACCTGGCGCCGTGCGCTGGCGGCGCGGCCCTCGGTGGTGGATGCGGTGGCCGGCGATTATCCGGAGCGCCTGCGCGCCTTCATCCTGCGTCGCGGCGGGGTGCTTGCGCAAATCCTTTCCGGCGAAGCGGCGCTAGCGTAAACGTGTGCCGGCCGCGCAGGCCTGGATCAGTTTGTCCAGGCGGCCGGCGCGCGTCTCGTCCTTCTTCGCATTGGTAATCCAATGCAGCACCGTCTTGCGGTAGCCTGGCGGGACGGTCTCGAAGTAGGTCCATGCTGCTCCCTCCTGCCGGAAGCGCTCCAGCTCCGCCTGCGTGAGCTCGGGGACGTCGAGGCGTTCATGCGAATAGACGCCGGACCTGGCCTCCGAGCGTTGGGCGAAAGCCGCCTCGCCCGCTGGCCTCATTTTCCCTTCCGCGCGCAGCTTCTCCATCTTCGCGATGTTCACGACGCTCCAGATCGACGATGGCTTGCGCGGCGTGAAGCGGATCGAGTAGCTGTCCTCGTCGATGCGCCTGCGCACGCCGTCGATCCAGCCGAAGCACAGCGCCTCGTCGACAGACTCGGACCAGCTCATGCAGGGCCGGCCGCTACCCACCTTGTGAAAGCCCACCAGCAGCTCGCTTGCACTCGCCGCATTGGCCTCCAGCCAGGCACGGAAAGCCCCGGCGTCGGCGAAGAAGCTCGGTTCGGTCTTGCTCATGCCGGCAGCGCGATCTCGGCGCGCAGGAAATCGAACATCGCTTTCATCCTTCCAAGATAGCGGGTGTCGGGATGGGCCAGCGCCCACAGGCCGATGTCGAGTTCCGGCAGCGGATCGCCCAGCATCACGGCATGCGGATGCGCGCGCATGACCGCCAGCGGCACCACGCCGACCCCCAGGCCATTCACCACCGCCCCCGCCACCGCCAGCAGGTTGCCGACCTTGTAGCGCGGCGCCACCGAGGGCAGGGCGGTGCGGCGCCAGATGTGCGACGGGTGCTCGGGCAGGCTGTCGTCGAGCGCGATCCAGTCCATCTCGCTGACATCCCGACCCTGCGGTTGCATGGCAAGGTAATCGCGGCCGCCCCAGAGCGCCGAGCGCATGGTGCCGAGCCGGATGCCGACCAGGTGCTCGGGTGGCGCATTGGTGACGCGGATGGCGATGTCGGCTTCGCGCTGCCCGACGTTGGCGATCGCATTGGTGGTCGCCAGTTCCAGCTCGATGCGCGGATAGGCAGCGGCGAAACGCGGCAGTATCGGCAGCAGCACGGTGTGGAACAGGGTTTCGGTGAGCGTGATGCGCAGCAGGCCCGAAGGCTCGGTGTCCTGGTTGAAGGCGGTCTCGCGCGCCTCCTCGAGCTGCTTCTCGATGCGCTCGGCGTGGGCGGCGAGGGCGCGTCCCAGTGTCGTGGCCGCATAGCCGTGGCGGCCGCGGTCGAACAGCACCTCGCCGATGTCCTTCTCGATGCGCCGGATCGCCCGGAACACCGTGGACGCATCGACCTTCAGGCGCTCGGCCGCGCCGGCCAGCGTGCGGCCGCGATGCAGGGCCAGGATGGTCTCCAGGTCCGGCAGGCCCAGCTTCGATTGCAGATTTGCAGAGGGTGCTTTCATGGCTGCTTATTTTATTCGTCCGGTTGCGCCGATAGAGTGGGGTCCTCCTCAACCACCAGCGCAAGAGACTACCATGACCCGCTACAACCTGACTCCCTACGCCGCCCTGCTGCTGCGCCTCGCCCTCGGCTCCGCCTGGCTCTCGCACGCTTTCCTGAAGCTGGCCGCCTTCTGCATCCCGGCGCTCGGCAGCTTCCTGGCCCTCGAAGGCATGCCGACGCCAATGGCCTGGCCGGTAGCCCTGCTGGAACTCGCCGGCGGCACGCTGATCATCCTCGGCCTGCACGGCCGGATCGCGTCGCTAGTGCTGCTGCCCCTGCTGGCCGGCGCCCTGGTCGCCCACACCGGCAACGGCTGGTTCGACAACATCCCGGGTGGCGGCTGGCTGTACCCGGCGATCCTGATGATGGCCACGCTGCTGCATGCCCGCATCGGCGATGGGGCGGCCGCGCTGTCCTCGCCGGCAGATGTGCGCCGGCTTTCCGGTGCGGCCATCAGTGCCTGCCGGTAGGGTGTCGGCTCTGCCGACCGCGCGTCCAACAAGGGCAAGCATAGTCGTCATGCACGCCGGAGTTGAACGCGCGGTCGGCGAAGCCGACCACCCTACGTCGCAATGAAAAAAGCCTGCAGGGCGCGAACCCTGCAGGCTTTTATTTTCGTGCGGGGACGAATTACATCATGCCGTCCATGCCGCCCATGCCGCCCATACCACCCATGCCGCCCATACCGCCGGCCGGCTTGTCTTCAACGACTTCCGAAACCATGCAGTCGGTGGTCAGCATCAGGCCGGCGATCGACGCTGCATTCTGCAGTGCCGAGCGGGTGACCTTGGCCGGATCCAGCACGCCCATTTCAACCATGTCGCCATAGGTGCCGTTGGCGGCATTGTAGCCGTAGTTGCCGGTGCCGGCGATGACGGCTGCCACCACGACCGACGGCTCGTCGCCGGCGTTCTGGACGATCATGCGCAGCGGCTCTTCCATGGCGCGCAGGACGATCTTGATGCCTGCGTCCTGGTCAGGGTTGTCACCCTTGATGTCCAGCGACGAACGTGCGCGCAGCAGGGCCACGCCGCCGCCCGGGACGATGCCTTCTTCCACGGCAGCGCGGGTTGCGTGCAGCGCGTCTTCCACGCGTGCTTTCTTCTCTTTCATCTCGACTTCGGTGGCTGCACCGACGCGGATCACGGCAACGCCGCCGGCCAGCTTGGCCACGCGTTCCTGCAGTTTTTCGCGGTCGTAGTCCGAGGTTGCTTCTTCGATCTGCACGCGGACCATTTTGACGCGTGCTTCGATCGATTCAGCGGCGCCGGCGCCGTCGATGATGATGGTGTTTTCCTTGCCCACTTCGACGCGCTTGGCCTGGCCCAGCTCCTGCAGGGTGACCTTTTCCAGGGTCAGGCCGACTTCTTCGGCGATGACCTGGCCGCCGGTCAGGATGGCGATGTCTTCCAGCATGGCCTTGCGGCGGTCGCCGAAGCCAGGCGCCTTGACGGCGACGGTCTTCAGGATGCCACGGATGTTGTTGACCACCAGGGTCGCCAGCGCTTCGCCTTCGATGTCTTCGGCGACGATCACCAGCGGACGGCCGGCTTTTGCAACTTGCTCCAGCACCGGCAGCAGATCACGGATGTTCGAGATCTTCTTGTCGCACAGCAGGATGAACGGGTTCTCGTGAACCGCGACCTGCTTGTCCGGGTTGTTGATGAAGTACGGCGACAGGTAGCCGCGGTCGAACTGCATGCCTTCCACGATGTCCAGCTCGTCGTTCAGCGACTTGCCGTCTTCGACGGTGATGACGCCTTCCTTGCCGACTTTTTCCATCGCCTCGGCGATACGCTCGCCGATCGAGGTTTCCGAGTTGGCCGAGATGGCGCCGACTTGCGCGATCTCTTTCGAGGTGGTGGTCGGCTTGGCGATCTTCTTCAGTTCTTCGACGGTGGCGGCGACGGCCTTGTCGATGCCGCGCTTCAGGTCCATCGGGTTCATGCCGGCGGCGACGAACTTCATGCCTTCGCGGACGATGGCTTGTGCCAGCACGGTCGCGGTGGTGGTGCCGTCACCGGCGTTGTCGCTGGTCTTCGAAGCGACTTCCTTGACCATCTGCGCGCCCATGTTCATGAGCTTGTCCTTCAGCTCGATCTCTTTCGCGACCGAGACGCCGTCCTTGGTGACGGTCGGGGCGCCGAACGAGCGCTCCAGCACCACGTTGCGGCCTTTCGGGCCCAGGGTGACTTTGACTGCGTTGGCGAGGATGTTGACGCCTTCGACCATCTTGGCGCGCGCTGCGTCGCCGAACACTACTTCTTTAGCTGCCATTTTTTTATTTCTCCGAATGAATTCGTGAATGTTCTATACGAGGAGGATTACTGGGCCACGACGGCCATGATGTCTTCTTCGCGCATGACCAGCAGTTCCTGGCCATCGACCTTGACGGCCTGGCCCGAGTACTTGCCGAACAGGACGCGGTCACCGACCTTCACTTCCAGCGGGCGAACCTGGCCGTTTTCCTGCACCTTGCCGTTGCCGACGGCGAGGATCTCGCCCTGGTCCGGCTTCTCGGCGGCCGCGTCTGGGATGATCAGGCCGGATGCAGTTTTGGTTTCCTGGTCGAGACGCTTCACGATTACGCGATCGTGCAGAGGACGAAGGTTCATGCAAAACTCCTTATTTTTCAGTGGTTTGACTAGCTATTCGATGCCGCCGCCAGAGGGCGTCGGCCTGGAAACGGTTGTTAGCACTCTCAATCGACGAGTGCTAACGCAACATGATTATAGGGATCATAACTTCCCATTTCAAGCGGGAATGTGGGGGATCGAACCGACTTTTTTGCGAAAACACAATCCAATAGATGGGTTGTACACTCTCGCCTGTGGCATCCGCGACAATAGCCGGGCAGCGTACACCGGAATCGCGCCGGGGGGCCACACGGATGGCCGCGCCCCCGGGCGCCCCATGGCCACGGCCCGGACGCCGTCCTCCTCCTGATGGAGGCGCGATTCGGTTGACGGAAAAACGAACTCAGTCCTATAGTGTCGAATGATTTCCGAATTTCAAGACCTCTCCGACAAGATCGACCGGCTCGCCCAGCTGACCCAGTCGCTGCGCGCCGAGAACCACCTGCTGCGCCAGGCCAACAGCCTGCTCAGCGCCGAGAACCAGGAGTTCAAGGAGCGGCTGGTCCAGGCCCAGTACCGTGTCGAAGCGCTGCTCGCCGAGCTTCCCCTGCCGGAAGCCCCTGCGCCCGAGGATGACGCCGACGAAGCGAACGAGGCTACCCAATGATCCATCTCGATTGCACCATCATGGGCCAGCCCTACCGCCTGGCCTGTCGCGAAGGCGAAGAGCGCACCCTGCGCGAGGCGGTCAGCTACCTGGACGGCAAGATGTGCGCGCTACGCGACTCGGGCAAGGTCCGGGGCACCGACCGCATCGCGGTCATGGCGGCGCTCAGCGTGGCGGCGGAGTTCCTGTCGGTCAAATCGCCCCAGGGCCCCCTGTCCGACATGTCGATCCTGGAAGTGAAGCAGAAGCTGGAAGCGATGCACACCGTCCTCGACAAGGCTTTGTCGACGCAGGAAAATCTGTCCTGAATGTCGGATTGGATTCAGTTTCGGTTGACATGCTCGGTCAACAGAGTAAACTGCGCTCTACCCTGCGGTGTTCGAGATTTGTCATATATTCCTTGAACCATTCTTTCGCATAGGTTGCGGGACATGCCTGGTGGGCGCGAGCGTCACTAGTCTGACGAACCCGAAATCGAGCTGACTGCGACCACCTTGAGCCTTTTGGTTCGGGATGCCGGCAATAACGACACAGGCGGGGCTACACACACGAGCGGTTGCGCACCTTGGTACGCAGCCGCTTTTTTTATTGGTGCTTGTCGATGGAGATTCGATGCGCTATTGGTTGATGAAATCCGAGCCGGACGAAGTCAGTTTCGACGACGTGCTGGCGGCGCCACAGCAGACGGTGGCCTGGTACGGCGTGCGCAACTACCAGGCGCGCAACTTCATGCGCGACGCCATGTCGGTCGGCGACGGCATCCTGTTCTACCACTCCAGCTGCGCGGTCCCCGGCGTGGCCGGCATCGCCGAGGTGGCGAGCAGCCCGTATCCGGATGCGACCCAGTTCGATGCATCCTCTCCTTATCACGACCCGAAGGCCACGCAGGAAAATCCGCGCTGGATCTCGGTCGACGTGCGTGCGATCGAGGCGGGGCGCTACCTGCCACTCACCGAGATGCGCAGCATCCCCGCGCTGGAAGACATGGTGCTGCTGCAGAAGGGCAGCCGGCTGTCGGTGTCGCCGGTGACGGCGGGACAGTGGAACACCATCGTCGCTTTGCTGCGGGAGCAGCGCTGATGGACCTCGGCCTGATCCTCGCCCTGCTGGCAATGGGCACCTTCGGCGGCTTCGCGGCGGGCCTGCTCGGCATCGGCGGCGGCATGGTGCTGGTCCCTTTCATCACCATGATCTTTACCGCGCGTGGCTTCGCGCCGGAACTGACCATCCACATGGCCATCGCCACCTCGCTCGCCACCATCCTGTTCACCTCCCTGTCCTCGGTACGCGCCCACCACAAGCACGGCGCGGTCCTGTGGCCGGTGGTGAAGCTGCTGGCGCCGGGCATCCTGGTCGGCTCCTGGATCGGTCCCTGGATCGGCAAGCAGATGGATGCGACCGTGCTGGCCGCCTTCTTCGGCGTGTTCGTCGCCTTTTCGGCCACCCAGATGCTGATCGGGAAAAAGCCCGCCGCGGCGCGTGAGCTGCCCGCAGCGCCGGGGATGTTCGCGACCGGTGGCCTGATCGGCACGCTGTCGGGCATCGTCGGCGCGGGCGGCGGTTTCGTGTCGGTGCCCTTCATGACCTGGTGCGGTGTGCGCATTCATAATGCGGTCGCCACCAGCGCGGCGCTGGGCTTCCCGATCGCGCTGTCGGGCACCATCTCGAACATCTATTTCGGCTGGGGCGAACCCGGCCTGCCGCCGTATTCGCTGGGCTTCATCTACCTGCCTGCGCTGGCCATCATCGTGCTGGCCAGCGTGAGCATGGCGCCGCTCGGCGCGCGCACCGCGCACCGGATGCCGGTGCGGCAGCTGCAGAAGGTGTTTGCGGTGATCCTGTATGCGCTGGCGGCTTACATGTTCTGGAAAGCGGTGAACTGAGCACCTAGTGTTCCTGCGCCGGGCCGAGGGCGCGGCGCAGGAAGGCCGCATCGATCAATGAGGGTCACGATCAATGAGGGTCAGGTCTGACATTCGGACACGAGCCCTGCCTTGACAGCATGTGCACTGTAGAGGCCGTGTCCAGATGTCAGACCTGACCCTGGCTCTACCCATCAGGCCTCAGGCCCCTTGCTCAGGTCGACCTTCGGCAGGCCTGGCGCCGGCTTCTCGCGGCGCAGGAACTTCCACAGGACGGAGGCGAGGGCGGCGACGCCCAGGATGATCAGCTTCTTGAAGGCGACCAGCAGCGCCAGCAGCTTGCCGAAGAAGCCCAGCTTGGCCGCCACGCCGCCCGCCACCAGGGCGGCGATGCCGTATTCGGCGACCTTGTCGGTGCTGGCGTTGAAGTCGGCGTAGCGGTGGCCGGCGTTGAAGTTGGTGAAGGCGGTCACCTGCTGCATCTCGGTGCGGATCTGGTCCAGCTGGCTCAGGCTCGCCACGGCGTTCAGCACCAGTACACCCTCGCGGCCCAGCACCCGGATGTTGTAGTTCAGGCCATTCGCCTGCGCGCCCTCGGTGCGCAGCTCCTTGGCCCAGTACAGCTTGTGCTGGCCCTTGTCGTAATGCGGCTTCTCGGCCCAGCCGACCAGGGTCATCGCGGGATAGCCCTGTTCCTTGCGCTACTTGTTGCCCTCGGCGATGCCGTCCTTGATCTCGGTGAGCAGTTCGTCGTAGTCGATGCTGTCGGCGTCGTCGTCCTTGACGTGGCCGTCCTTTTCATAGGTGATCACGACCCCCCAGCCTTGCTCGCTCAGTGGGCTGACGCCGGCCGGCACGATCATGCCGAGCGTGCCGGCGCCGGGCGGATTGCCCCAGCCCTGCTCCAGCAGGCGGGCGCTGTCGCCGGGCGCCAGGTAGCGGAAGGCGGGTGGCAGGTCGAGCGTGGCGATCCCGCCGGGCAGGGTGATCCGCCCCTGCTGGAAGCTGAGCGAGGCGAGGAACTGTTCGGCCGTGCGCTGGGCAGGCGCGGCGTCCTGTGCGCCGGCGGCGCCCAGGCTCAGGCACAGCAGGATGGCGATGAGGAATCGTTGCATGGCGGGTCCAGGGAAAAACAGACCATGCTACCGAAAAGGCGTACATACAAACTCACCCATTGTCACGGCCGGGCAGGGGGAGGGCAGGGAGTGACGAAGTGAGGCTGTACGGATACAATTGCGCGCCCTTCGCGCCCGGCATATTGACGCCGTGGCCCGGCTTCGATAACGTCCTTGCAGCATGCCATCCGATACCGTTCACCTGCTTCCCGTCACCTCTCCCGCCAGCCAGGGCGCCATGTCGCGCGCGGCCAGCGGTTTCCTGCTGTTCGCCTTCTTCTGGATCGTGGCCGCCGCCGCTTTTTCCGGCTTTGCCGGCAAGTGGGGACTGCGCGACGGCGATCCGCGCTTCGGGGTGGCCGCCATGCTCGAGATGGAAGCGCACAAGCCCTTCGTGTATCGCCAGCTGGTGCCGGACCTGGCGCGCCGGCTCGACGCCGTCGCCTCCGATCGCCTCAAGGAGCGCGTCGCCAAGCGCTTCCGTCCGGACGAGACCTTTGCCAAGAGCCAGCCGGGGACCACGGACAGCGCGCGCTTCCGCTATGCGATCGTCTGGTATGCCAGCTTCCTCTCGCTGCTGGGCAGCTTGTTCGTGCTGCGCCGGATCCTGTTGCATTTCAATGTGTCGCCGCTGGCGGCGGTGCTGGCGCCGACCGCCTTCGCGCTCGCCTTCCCCTACCTGCAGACCGTCGGCGGTTATTTCTATGACACGGCGGAACTGCTGTTCGCCAGCCTGGCCTTCCTGCTGGCGCTGCGCGGACGCCTGGTGGCGCTGGCGGCCCTGGTGCTGGTGGCGACCCTGAACAAGGAGACCTTCTTCTTCGTGCTGCCGGCCCTGTATCCGCTGCTGCGCCGGCACCAGTCGCGCCGCAACGCGTGGCTGGCGGTGGGCGTGCTGGTGCTGTTCGCGGGCCTGATGAACGTGGCCCTGAAGGCGGCCTACCTGGAAGCCTTCGGCGGCGCGCTCGAGTTCCACCTGCTGGCCAACATCCAGGCCTACCTGTCGGGCAACCCGTATTTCCGCCTCGAGACCACCTATGGCCTGGTCGGCCCCTCGCGCGCCTTCGTCGGCACCCTGGCGGTGCTCGGCATCGTGCTGTGGCGCGCCTGGCCGCTGGCGCCGCGCGTGGTGCGCCGCCACCTGGCCATCTCGGCCCTGGTCAACCTGCCGCTGTTCCTGGCCTTCTGCGCTACCGGCGAACTGCGTAACCTGAGCACGACCTTCACCGGCCTGGTGCTGCTGGTGGCCTTCCTGATCGACCGCGAAGCCAGCCTGCGCATGAGCATGCGCGACAGCACCGCCGCAGCCGAAGAACACCCGGCGCCGCAGGAAACCCGCCAAGCCTGAACCCCTAGGTCAGGTCGCGAACCGGCGCAGGCGCTCGCGGTCCAGCGGCAGGTCGCGCACGCGCACGCCGCAGGCGTCCGCCACGGCATTGGCCAGCGCCGCCGCGGCCGGTCCCTGGGACGCTTCTCCCGTGCCCAGGAAGGGCTGGCCAGGACGGTCCAGCAGGTGCACCGTCACCCCCTGCGGCACCCCGCTGAAGCGCAGGATCGGATAGCCGCCCCAGTCCAGGCTCGCGACCTTGCCGGCCTCGAAGTGGACCTGTTCCATCAGGGTCCAGCTACTCGACTGGACCAGGCCGCCCTCGATCTGGTTGCGCACTCCGTCCGGACTCACCACTTCGCCGCAATCGACAGTGGCGTCGGCGCGCACGATGCGCACGAAGCCGGTATCGAGCGCCACCTCGACTTCCAGCGCGATGGCGCAGTAGGCGGCGGAATTCTTATAGCGGGCAAATGCGAAGCCGCGTCCGCGCCGCGGGCTGCGCTTGTAGGCATTCCAGCCGAACTTCGCCGCGGCCAGCTTCACCACCTCGATCGCGCGCGCGTCATTCAGGTGGCGCAAGCGGAAGGCCACTGGATCGATGCGGGCAGCGCGCGCTAGCTCGTCCATGAAGCTTTCGATCGCGAACACGTTGCAGTAGGCGCCGAGCGAGCGCAAGGCCGAGGTGCGCCATGGGCCGGCTGGCTGGAAGCGGTGGGTCACGCGCGCGTTCGGCAGCGCGTAATACGGAATCGCATTGCGGTCGCCACCGCCTTCCGGCTGGGGCAGGGGCTTGGGGACAGGCGGAGCGAACGGCCGCGCCAGCAGGGTCGCGCCGAGCAGGTTGCCGGCGCGCCCCGGGCGGGTCGCGTGGGCCTGGCTCCAGACCTCGTACTGCCAGTCGACGATGCGGCCGTCGGCATCCAGCGTGGCGGCGACGTCGGCCACCATCGGCGGGCCGAAGGGTTCCCAGCCATGTTCGTCCTCGCGCATCCACTGCACCCGCACCGGGACGTCGGGGAAGACGCGCGCCAGCAGCGCCGCGTCGGCCGCCGCATCGTCGGCGCCGTTGTGGCCATAGCAGCCGGGGCCCTCGGCGTGGATGCAGCGTACCGCGCTTTCCGGTACGTCCAGGAGCTCGGCCAGCGCGCGGCGCAGGGGGAACACGCCCTGGGCGTGGGTCCACACCGTATAGCGGCTGCCCTCGCGCAGCGCGATTGCGCAGGAAGGGCCGATCGAGGCGTGCAGCTGGTAGGGGCGGGTGTAGCTGGCGCGCAGGGTCTTGCCCGCCGCACGTGCAGCCGCCGGGACGCCGCGTGCCAGCACCTGCTGCGGCTGGGCCGGCAGGCTGCGCACGAAGGCCGCCACGTCGCGCGTGACTTGCGGCCGCGGCGGAACTTCCCAGCGCGCCGCCTGCGCCAGCGCCCTGGCGGCCTTGATGGCGCGGTACTCCTCGTCCGCGATCACGGCCAGGAAGCGCCCATCCTGCACCACTTCCAGCACGCCGCTCATGCGCGCGACCTGGCTGGTGTCGACGCCGAGCAGGCGCGCATCCGGAGCAGGCGGGCGCACCACGCGCGCGTGCACCATGGCCGGCAGACGGATGTCCTGGATATAGGTGAGGTAGCCCTTGAGCTTGTTCGGGATGTCGACCCGCGGCAGGTGCGTGCCGATCCAGCGCCGCGCATTCGGCGGCCGCGGCGGCAGGGTGTCGCCGGCGCGCACGTGCAGCTCGCTGCCCGCCACCAGGTCGCTGAAGCTGACCCGGCGTCCGTCGGGGGCGCGAAACACGCTGTTGTCCTGCGCCAGCGCGGCCGCCGGCACCTTGAGGTGGGTGGCCGCCTTGTCGTGCAGCAGGGCGCGCACCTGGCCGGCGGCGTAACGGATCGCGGTGGCGCTGTCCTGCATCGAATGGCTGCCCGCGGTATAGCCTTCGTCCGGCGTGCGTTCGGTGTCGGCCGTGATCAATACCATGCGCCCCGGGTCGATCTGCAGCTCGTGCGCCGCCACCTGCAGCAGTGCGGTGCGGATGCCCTGGCCCAGTTCCACCTTGCCGGTGAAGAGGGTGACGCGGTTGTCGGCGCCCACGCGGAGCCAGGCGTCGAGCCAGGGCTCGTTTTCCAGGCTGCCCGGCAGCGCCGCGCTGGCCGGCAGCGGCAGCACGAAGGACAGGGTCAGGGCGCCGCCGCCGGCAAGGAAGCGGCGCCGGCCTGGACGCGGAGCGGTTTGCGCTGTCATCAGTAGTTCCGGATCGGCTGGGCCGCCAGCACGTCGGCGGCGCGGCGCACGGCGCGCAGGATGCGCATGTGGGTGCCGCAGCGGCACAGGTTGGGCTGCATCCAGCTGCGGATCTGGGCCTCGGTGGGCGAGGGCACCTGCTCGAACAGGGCGGTGGCGCGCATGATCATGCCGGCGATGCAGTAGCCGCACTGGGCCGCCTGCTCGTCGACGAAGGCCTGCTGCAGCACCGCGCTCGGGACCCAGCGCGTGCCGCCCGATTCCACCGTGCGCACGGCGCGAGCGCCGACCATCGATACCGGCACCAGGCAGGACATCACGGCCTGCTTGTCGAGCATGACGGTGCAGGCGCCGCACTGGCCCAGGCCGCAGCCGAACTTGGCGCCGTTGAGCTTCAGGTCGTTGCGCAGCACGTAGAGCAGGGGCGTGTCGGCGTCGACGTCGACCGTCTGTGCCTTGCCGTTGACCTGCAGCTGGAATTTACTCACTGTGTCCTCGCTTTCTGCACCGCCTCGTCCAGGTCTTCCCACGGCTCGGCGTTGGCGCCGTAGCGGCGCAGGTAGGCCGCCAGCGCCGTTGTCTGGGCGTCGTTCAGGACGGTGGCGAAGCCCGGCATCCAGCGTCCCGGTGCGCCATCGGGCGGCGTGATGCCCTCGCGGATGATG
Organism: Massilia sp. IC2-476; assembly: GCF_020707295.1. NCBI lineage: Bacteria > Pseudomonadati > Pseudomonadota > Betaproteobacteria > Burkholderiales > Oxalobacteraceae > Massilia > Massilia sp. IC2-476. The sequence continues at coordinate 766,040 of NZ_JAJFER010000001.1, read as the reverse complement.
TGGACCAGGCTGCGCGGGTCCGGATCGTACAGGGCCACCGCCCCCTGCAGCTGCAGGGCGGCGCCGGAGCTGGCGCCGCGGCCCGCGTCGTGGCAGCTGGCGCAGGCCATTGCATAGGTCTCGTAGCCGAGGCGCATGCGGGCCAGGTCGGGGTCCTTGTCGCCAGGCGCCGGGAGCGGGCCGGGCGCCGGTATGGCGCGGGCCGGGGCATGCTTCAGGAAGCCGTGGATGTAGGTGGCGACGGCGCCGACGTCGCCGGCGTCGGCCTGGCCAAGGTTGACCACCACGTCCTGCATCGGGCCGCCCGCCACCGCGTGTCCTGGTGCGATGCCAGTGCGCAGGTAGGTGGCGAGATGCTCGCGCGTCCAGGGAGTCGGCGATGGGGACTTGGCGTTCAGTGCGGGGGCATACCAGTCTTCGGCCTCGCCGCCGTCCAGTTGCCGCTTCAGGTCCGGACCACCCAGCAGCGTGCGCGGTGTGTGGCATGCCGTGCAGTGCGCCAGGGTGTCGGCCACATAGGCCCCGCGGTTCCATTCGGCGGACTGTCCCGGGTCCGGGCGCCAGGGCGATTCGTCGAGGTAGAGCAGATTCCAGAACGCGAGCAGCGGACGGAAACCGAAGGGGAAAGTCATGCGGTTCTCGCGCGCCGGGGCGCTCAGGGCCGGCCGCGTCATCAAATACGCGTACAAGGCGCGCATGTCGTCCTGCGCCAGTCTGGTGTAGTGGTTGTAGGGGAAAGCGGGGTAGAGCAGGTGGCCGTCGCGCGAGACACCCTGGCGCATGGCGCGCTCGAAGGCTTCGAAGCTCCAGGCGCCGATCCCGGTCTGCGCATCCGGCGTGATGTTGGTGCTGTGGACGGTGCCGAACGGCGTCGTCAAGGCCAGGCCGCCGGCAAAGGGACGCAATGGATCGACCGTGTGGCAGGCGGCGCACATGCCGAGCCGGGACAGATTGGCGCCGCGCGCCACCAGGGCCGCATCGACACGCGGCGCGGCAGCCTGCGGTTCCAGCGCCGGACGCCACATGAGGAAGAAGGCGGTGAGCGCCAGCACGGCCAGCGCCGCCAGCGCCAGCCACCATCGTTGTCGCCGCGTTGTTATCATGTCGATGTTCGTTCGTCCCGATCGTCGTGGGAATGTACAGTTTCCTCAACCACCACGGAGAGCATTATGACGGAAAAGACAAGGCCACAAGGGCCCGCTTCGTACTTCCCTTCCATCGAAAAGAAATACGGGCAGCCGATATCGCACTGGCTCGGCCTGCTGGCCGCCAGGCCGGGCATGAAGCACATGGAGCTGGTCGGCTGGCTCAAAACCGAGCACGGGCTGGGGCATGGCCATGCCAATGCCCTGGTCGCGCACCACCTGGCGTCGGGCAGTGGTATGCTGGGGCCATGACTACCGATTCCGACATCGAACTGTCCGGCCCTTTCCAGGCCAAGGACGGCAACGGCCGCACCCTCGACGTCAAGGCGATCCGCATCTTCGACGAAGGCTACGGCATCATCGACGTGTACGTGGACTTCAAGGACCGGCTCGAACCCGGCGCCTACAAGGACGAGGTGCTGCTGCGCCAGCTGGTCGACCGCCTGCGCGCGCTCGGCTACAAGGGGCCGGATTTCGGGCACAGCGACCCGGGGCTGCAGGAAAGCCGCCTGGTGGTGCTCGAGGCCCCTGAAGAGTTCACGGCTTTTGCGAAGAGCCGCGGGTGGAAGAACCTGGCCGAAGACTTCGAATAACACCGGTTTAATGGCGGGCACGGCAATGTGCCTATAATGTGTTTTTCGACACAGGCCACCCCATGCCGCTGCGCCAGGGCTTCACCGTTTCGCTCCGGCGCCTGCTGGTGCTCCTCACCGCCTTCGGCCTGCTGCCGCTGGCGCTGCTGGGCGTGTGGGGCCTGCACCTGGTGGGAGACTACCAGCAGCGTGAACAGGAGCGCCACCTGCTCAACCTGGCGCGTGCGCTGTCGAGCGCCGTCGATGCCGAACTCGATGGCGCCGCCGCAGCCCTTGAAGCCATGGCGCGTACCCCGGCCATGGCCAACGGCGAGCTGCGTCCAGTTTACGAGATCGCGCGCATGCAGGCGGCCAGCCAGCCGGAATGGCTGGCCGTGATCCTCACCGACGACAAGGGCGCCGTCCTGTTCCGCACCAATGCCCCGTTTGGCGGGCCGCCCGGCATCATCGCCGACCCGGCCAGCCTGCAGCGCGCCATCGACAGCCGCCAGCCCCTGGCCGGCCGCGTCGTGATCGGCAAGGGCGGCCGCGCCGCCTTCCCGATCCGGGTTCCCGTTACCGACCATGCCGGCCGCCGGTATGTGCTGAGCGCCGTGGTCCAGCCCGGCCGCATGCTGCGTGTGCTCGAGCGCCAGAAGGTGCCGGCCAGCTCGGTGATCGGGATCATGGACAGTGGCGGCGCTATCGTCGCCCGCTCGAAAGGGCAACAGCGCCTGGTGGGCGGCCTGCCCAGCCCCTCGCTGGTCGCGCTGATGCGCGGTGCCGGACAGGAAGCGGTGGCCGCCACCACCACGCTCGAAGGCGATCAAGTGGTAACGGGCTTCAGCCGCACCCGCTTCGGCTGGCAGGTGGCGATCGGCGTGCCGCCCTCGGCGCTGGGCCCACTGCAGGGCATCGCGCTGTACGCGGCTGGCCTGGTCGCTTCGCTGCTGGCGTGTGCGGTGCTGGCAACCCTGCTGTCGAACCGCATCGTGCGCGCCTTCCGCAGCCTGCAGAAGGGCGGCGCGGCGCTCGGCGCCGGCCTGCCGGTATCGGTGCCGCCCTCGCGCATCACCGAGATCGACGACACCGGCTGCGCCCTGATGGCCGCCGCCGGCCTGCGCGACGCGCACGAGGCCGAGCGTTCGCGCCTGCTCGCTTCGCTCGAACGGGCGCTGGCCGACAGCCGCGCCGCGGCCCAGGTCAAGGACGAATTCCTGGCCATGCTCGGCCACGAGCTGCGCAATCCGCTCAGCCCCATCGTTGCAGCACTCGACCTGATGGACCTGCGCGGCGAAGCGTCCAGCCAGCGCGAGCGCACCATCCTGCGGCGCCAGGCCAACCACCTCAAGCGCCTGGTCGACGACCTGCTCGACGTCTCGCGCGTCACCAGCGGCAAGCTGCGCATCGAACGGCGCCCGCTCGACCTGGCCGAACTGGTGCGCCACGTGGCGGCCTCCTTCCCGGGCACCCGGGTCGAGGTGCAGACGCCGCAAACGCTGTGGGTGCAGGGCGACGAAAGCCGCCTGACCCAGGTGCTGAACAACCTGCTGTCGAATGCGGCGCGCTTCGGCAGGCGGGCCACGCGCGTCACCCTGGCCGCCGACGGCATGGATGCGCGCCTGGCGGTCATCGACGATGGCGTGGGCATGGACCGGGCGATGCTCGAGCGCGTGTTCGAACCCTTCTTCCAGGCCCCGCAACCGCTGGCGCGCCATACCGGCGGGCTGGGACTGGGCCTGGCGATCGTGCGCCGTATCGTCGAGCTGCACGGCGGCTCGGTCAGTGCCCACAGCGAGGGACTGGACAAGGGCAGCCGCTTCGAAGTGAGGCTGCCGCTGGCCGCGGCTGCCTTGCCGGCGCCGGAAGCGGACCCTGCTCCTGTAATGGAACAGCGTGACGTGCTGCTGGTGGACGACAACCTCGATGCGGCCGAAGCGACGGCCGCGGTGCTGGCCCACCTGGGGCACACGGTACGGGTGGCGGAAACGGCGGTGGCGGCCGTGGAGCAGGTGCGGCGCCGCATCCCCGATGTCGCGGTGCTGGACATCGGCCTGCCCGACATGGATGGCTATGCGCTGGCGACGCTGCTGCGCAAGGAGGCACCAGAGTTGCGGCTGGTGGCGCTGACCGGCTACGGCCAGCGCGCCGATGTCAGCCAGGCGCTGGGCGCCGGCTTCGACCTGCACCTGACCAAGCCGGCCTCGCTCGAAGACCTGCAGCGGGCGGTTTGTGCGTAGGGTGTTCGTCATTCAGTCCACTGGACTGAATGACCGCCGAACGCGCGTTCAGCTGCGGCAAGCGTGATGGAGGCGTTCGCACTTGTCGAACGCGCGGTCGGCACAGCCGACCACCCTACCCATCAAAGGCAGCTCAGGCCGTGGCCGGACGCCCGTTCGGCTGGCGGTAGGCCCAGGCCAGCATCACCAGGGCGGCGACGATCATCGGCAGCGACAGCACCTGGCCCGAGGTGATCGGCATCCCGAGCACCGTGGTTTCCCAGTCCGGCACGCGGAAGTACTCGGTGGTGAAACGCGCGCAGCCGTACAGCAGGGTGAACATGGCGCCCACCGCCAGGCGCGGGCGCTGCTTGCGCGCATAGGGCCACAGGATCAGGAACACGACGATCCCGTCCAGCAGCATCTGGTAGATCGGCGAGGGATGGCGCGGGCCTTCGACGCCTGGCCACAGCATGGCCCAGGGCAGGCTGGGGTCGGCCAGGCGTCCCGGCAGTTCGGCGTTGATGAAGTTGCCGAGGCGCCCGGCGGCATACCCGAGCGGCACCATCGGCGCGATGAAGTCGTACACATCGAGCAGGTTGCGCTTCGATTTGCGGGCCCACAGCGCCATCGCGATCAGCACGCCCAGGAAGCCGCCGTGGAAGGACATGCCGCCGCGCCAGACCATGAAGATCTCGAGCGGGTGCTGCAGGAAGTAGAGCGGCTGGTAGAACAGCACTTCGCCCAGGCGCCCGCCCAGCACCACCCCCAGCATGCCGTAGAACAGCATGTCGTCGAGGTCCTCGGCCTTCCAGCCTTGCGCGGCGATGTGCGGCTGGCGGATGCGCACGCGGCCCAGGATCAGGAACAGGGCGAAGGCCACGACATACATCAGGCCATACCAGTGGATCTGCACCGGTCCGATGGCAAAGGCGATGGGATCCGGCTGCGGGTGTACTAGCATTGTTATTCTCTCTCGATGAAATCCAGGAAGCTCCTGAGCACGGGCGAGGCATTGTCGCGGCGCCAGGCCAGCCCCAGCTCGGTCAGCGGCGTGGGCTCATGCAGGGCGCGGTACTCGACGCCGGCGCGCATCAGGTTCGACACGGATTGTGGCACAAGTGCCAATCCCATGCCGCCGGAGACCAGGCTGACGATGGTCTGCATCTGCAGCGCTTCCTGCCCGATGACGGGCGTGATGCCGGCGGCGCGGAAGGTGGCGAGGATGGCGTCGTGCAGGGCCGGGGCCGCCGCGCGCGGGAAGATCACCAGCGGCAGCGGCGGCAGGTCGCGCAGCCGCACCGGGCCCTTGCCGCGCAGCGCATCCAGCCCGGCGGGGGCGCACAGGATCAGCGGCTCTGCGAGCACCTTGCGGTAGCCGAGCGTCGCATCGAGCGCGCCAGGGAGCGGCGGGATCACGAAGCCGGCGTCGACGCGGCCCTGCAGCAGCTCCTCGGCCTGCACGTCGGAAGTGGCTTCGCGCAGCACCAGGCGCACCTCGGGGAAGGCGGCGCGGTAGCGCTGCAGGATCGAAGGCAGCACGCTGTAGTCGGCGGTGGAAACAAAAGCAAGGGTGAGGCGGCCCGCTTCGCCGGCGGCGACGCGGCGCACCAGCTCGGGCAGGGCGCCGGCCTCCAGCAGGATGCGGCGCGCTTCAGGCAGCAGGGCGCTGCCGGCGGCGGTGAGCGCTACCTGGCGCCGGTTGCGCAGGAACAGCGGCGCGCCGAGCAGCTCTTCGAGCCCGGCGATGCTTTGCGACAGCGGCGGCTGCGTCATGTGCAGGCGTTCGGCCGCACGCCCGAAATGGAGTTCTTCGGCCACTGTAACGAAGTGCCGAAGCTGGCGGAGTTCGAGATTCATTGATACGCGCCGTGTATGGAAAATGCTCAGTGATACGTTAAACATATCACATCACAGGGCGCGCGGTGTGCGCTGTCAGGTCTTGCGGCGCTTGTCGAAGGCTTTCTGAACGCGTTCTTCGCGGCGCTTGTTCAGCACATTGTGTTCCTTCTTCTTGTCGAGCCCGAGGACTTTTTCGATGAATTCGAACCAGATGAAGGCGAACACCATCAGGCCGATGATGGCCCACCAGGACAGCTCGGCAAAGCGCCAGACCTCGAACAGGCGCAGGCCGCTCAGGGCGGCGATCAAGAGGATCAGCGGCATGGGATAGCTCCTTATCCTGTGCATATTACGCATAAATTTATTTCCGCGTGGAAAAATCTCGCACTTTGTGAAGATTCGCCAACAATGCAGCGGTGTTACCAGCGTAACAGGGTGTATCCCCTTATGAAGCGCCGGGAAATACACGGTAGAATGCAGTCGTCATAAACCTGGAGAAACAAATGAAACGCTCGTTGTTGTTGTGTGTGGTGATGTCGGCCTTCGCGTCCAGCGGCGCGTTGGCCCAGGCCGACCTGGCGAAGGCCAAGAATTGCATGGCTTGCCACGCGGTCGGCAACAAGCTGGTGGGCCCGTCCTACAAGGATGTCGCCGCCAAGTACGAGGGCCAGAAAGGCGCCGAGGACAAGCTGGTGCAGAAAGTGCTGAAGGGCGGCGCGGGTACCTGGGGCCCGGTGCCGATGCCGGCCAACCCGCAGGTGAGCGAGGCCGAAGCCCGCAGCCTGGTGAAATGGGTGCTGGCGCAGAAGTAATCCTCGCCCGGCATAAATCAAGCGCGCCTGCGTGAGCAGAGCGCGCTTTTTGTTTTTTGGTGCATCAGCGGATCACGTCGATCCGCGAGCGCTTGCCGCCCTTGTAGGTGAACAGGGTCAGCGCGCCGTTCTGGATGTCGCCCGAGGGGTCGAACTGAATGGTCCCGGTCACGCCCTCGTACTTGATGCGCTTCAGCTCCGGCAGGTACCTGGCCGGGTCGGCCGACTTCGCGTTCTGCATCGCCGCCGCCATCACCATCACCGAATCGTAGACATAGGGCGCATACAGCTGCACCTCGGCGCCGGTCTTCTGTTTGAAGCGCGTACGGAAGTCCGCCATCACCCCCTCCTGGGCGCCCTTGACGCCGCCGGCCTCGGCGCAGACCACCTTGTTTTCGCCCACCGCGTCGCCCGCCAGCCGTCCCAGCGCTTCGGTGCAAATGCCGTCGCCGCCCATGAACTTCGCCGTGATGCCGAGGGTCTTCATCTGCTTGAGCATGGGGCCGGCCACCGAATCCATGCCGCCGAAGAAGACCAGGTCGGGTTTGGCGCCGCGGATCTTGGTGAGGATGGCGGTGTAGTCGGTGGCGGTCGCCGTGGTGAATTCCTTGGCCACCACGCGCACGCCCGGTCCCTTCACGCCTTTGGCGAATTCCTGGGCCACGCCCTGGCCGTAGGTGGTGCGGTCGTCGATGATGGCGATGTTCTTTGCCTTCAGGGTCTCGACCGCGTACCTGCCCAGCGTGCCGCCCAGCTTGGCGTCGTTGGCGACCACCCGGAAGGCGCCCGGGAACTTCTGCTTCGTGTACTGGGTGGCCGTGGTGGCGGGGGAGATCTGCACCAGCCCGGCGTCATGGTAGATCTTCGAAGCCGGCACCGTGGTGCCCGAGTTTAGGTGGCCGACGATGCCGTTGACCCGGGCGTCGACCAGCTTCTGGGCCACCGCCGTTCCCTGCTTGGGGTCGCTGCCGTCGTCCTCGGCCAGCAGCTGCAGTTTCACCTTCTGGCCATTCAGGGTGAAGCCCCTGGCGTTGAGTTCGTCGATCGCCATGCGGGCAGCGTTCTCGTTGTCCTTGCCGAGGTGGGCGTTGGGGCCGGAGACCGGGCCGACATGGCCGATTTTGACGACCTGCTGGGCCTGGGCGCCGGCGGCAGCCAGCGTGCAGGCGAATGCGATGAGTCCGATACCGAGGCGCATATGGAATCTCCTTGTAAAGACGCGTTCCACAGCACAAGGTACATCAGTTTTTTACAGCCGAAAAGCAATTATTGCGAGCATTTGCGCCGCCGCACCAGTCCAGTGCGCAAAGCACCGGCGTGGCATGGCGGCTGCCGCAAGGAGGTGCTTATTTCCCGCCGATCCGGTAGATCACGTCAGCCGTCTGGGCCAGCCGCATCGCCTGCACCAGCGCCATGTCCGCCTTCGGCGGCACGCGCCGGCCGCCGCCACCGCGGGCGTTCGAATCGCTGGCCAGGCCCATCGCGTTCGACAGGTTCTTGAGCGGCGCGATCGATACCCCGGTCGCCGGCCCCAGCCTGGCGCCGACGCCGCGCGCGATCTCCTGCGCCTTGAGCTTGGCCGACGCAAGCGCCTGCTGGAGCAGGTCGGATTCGATCTTCTCGCGGTCGCTGCGGTTGTAGGTGACGGCCAGCGACTCGATGTCCTTCATCACGATCAGGGCGCGCATCACCGGCGTCCACTGGCCCAGGTCGCGCACGGTCACGTGCATCGAGACCCGCGTCTCCATCGGCATCGGCTGGCCTTCGGGCAGGATGTCGACCTTGCGCGGACGGCGCACGATGTCCTGCACGAAGACGTCTTCCGGCGCGATGCCGTGCTGGGCGAACAGCGCGCGGCTGGCCTCGAGCCTGTCGTTGACGATCTTCCAGGCGGCGTCGGCATCCGGTTCGAGCGACACGATGTCGATATCGATTTCGCCGACGTCGGGCATGATGTACTGGTCGGCGCTCGCGCTCACGTGGATGAAGGGATGGTTGGGCAGGTCGGCCGCCATGCCTGGCAAGGCAGTGGCGGCCAGCAGCAGGGCGGCGGCGAATCGTTTCAGCATGCGAGGCACTCCGTGGTCGGTGAGGAATGCCTCGACAATAGATTATCTAGACATATGTGTCTACAGTTTTCGCAGGCGCCCTGAGCACTTATGCGTAATTCATAGAACAGCCGGTCTAGGCATGCATACACGGTAGCGCCCGTAGTCGAGATCGCAGAAATAGTCTTCCAGCGCCTGCGCCGAGGCGCCCGGATCGCATAGGGCCACGTAGCCGTCCGGCCGCAGCAGGTAGCCGGCGTTGCGCGCGAAGCCGGCCTCTTCGTGTTCCTGGCGCCAGTCGAACTCGCGCAGGATCATGCCATGGCGGTCGCACCAGGCGCGCAGGTCGGGGTAGGCCTGGCCGTAGACGTGCACCTGCCAGTCGATCCGTGCCGGCGGCGCGTAGTTGTCCTGGCCGTCGTCGCCCGCCGCGACCCAGGGCAGGCGGTCCCCGCCATGCACGCGGCCGGCCACGCCACTCGACAGCGGGCTGTCGTGGTAGTTGATGGTGGTCTGCGACAGGATCCGGAAGATCGACTCGCGCACCGGCCCGATGCCGTACGCAGCGCTGGCGAAGGTCGGCGCGATGCGCGTGCGCACGAAGTCGGCGACACTGCTCTCCGCCGTGACAAAGCTGAACAGGCGGTCGGTGGTGTCGACCAGCTTGCGGGCAAAGGCGATGCGCTCCTTCTCGTAGGTGTCGAGCAGGCTGTCGCGCGCCTCGCCGCGCACCACGGCGGCCAGCTTCCAGGCCAGGTTGATGGCGTCGCCGATGCCGGTGTTCATGCCCTGGCCGCCGGCCGGGCTGTGCACGTGGGCCGCGTCGCCCAGCAGGAAAGCGCGTCCCTTGCGGTAGTGGTCGGTCACGCGGTGGTGCACACGGTAGGTCGAGAACCAGTGCACCTGCTCGACTTCGAGGCCTAGGCTGGCCATGGCGCGGTGACTGACGTCGTCGAAGCTGAGGATGCTCGCTTCGTCGCGCTCGTCGCGGATGGTGCCGACCAGGCGCCCGCGCCCGGCATCGTCGTAGCCGAGGAAGATCACGAAGTCCGAGGTCTCGAGCGACAGGTGGATTTCGCCGTTGGCCGCCTGGCCGCGCGACTGCACGTCGGCGACGTAGAAGATGTGGTCGTAGGTGCCGCCGGCAAAGCCGGTGCCGAGCTGGCGCCGCACGAAGGAACGGGCGCCGTCGCAACCGCACAGGTAGCGCGCTTCGACCAGCTGGTTGTCGCCGTCGGCGCGCCGCAGCTGGGCCGCAATGCCGTCCGCGGTTTCGTCGAAGCCGGTCAGTTCGGTGCGGCGCAGGATGCGCACGCCGGCGGCCTCGAGGTGGCGCTCGAGCAGCTGCTCGTGCGCGTCCTGCGGATAGATCAGCACGTAGGGGTAGGGCGTCAGGCGCGCGCCGGCGTCGCGCAGCGACAGTTTGGCGCGGCGCTTGCCCCGCACCCACAGGTTGATGCAGGGGTTCGGCCGGCCGGCGCCGGCCACTTCGTCCGTCAGCCCGAGCGGGCGGTACAGCTCCAGCGTGCGCGCCTGCACCGCCATCGCGCGCGAGGTGGTGCCCGGCCCGTCGGCCTTGTCGACGATGCAGGCCCGGGTGCCCTGCTTTGCCAGCGCCAGCGCCAGCACCATGCCGGTCGGGCCTGCACCGGCGATGAGTACGTCATATCGGTCCATGATGAGCTCCTGTTACAAGTTTCGTCTTGCACAGATGCCGCCGCGGTACGGATGTTCCGCGGTTATCCGAACTTCATTGTAGGCTCACTCGATGACAAGCGACAGGTCGCGTCCTTCGAGCGCCACCTGGCCGGCGTAGTCGGCCGCGTAGATGCGCAGGATGTACTCGCCCGGCGCCACGCCGCCGAGCTGCCAGCTGCCCGTCTGCACCTCGCCATCCTGCAGGCGGCTGTGGAGCGCGTAGGCGAAGCGGGTGGCCTGGCTGCCATATACGGTGATGCCGCTGTTGGGCGCGTAGACGGCCTTCACTGCGTCCGGGTTGCGCGGCAGCCGGTCGTAGACCTGGGTAATCAAGGGACGCTCGTAGCCGGCCACCGGCGTGCCGTCGGCGCGCAGCAGCTGGTAGCCGAGCTTGTACAGGCCGAGGCGCCGGCGCGCCAGGTTGCCGTCCACCTGGTCATAGGCGTCGACCACGATGTTCACCTCACCCAGCGAACGCGGCACGCGCAGGCGCTTGTCCAGTACCGGACGCTTGCGGGTGCCCGTAGGCGGGCGCAGGCGCTTGCCCGTGCTGTCGAACAGGGCGATGCTGTTGATGCGCGGCGCCACGGTATCGATGAAGCCCACGAAGGGCAGGCTGAGCGGATTGACCACCGCGCCGCCCTGGTAGTAGTCGAGGTGCACGTGGGCCATCGCATTGATGGTGCCGAGCGGGTCGCCGACGGCGAAGCGGGTGCCGCGCGGCACGCGCACGCGCTCGGCCTTGCCGCGTTCGCCCGTGATTACCACGAAGCGCGGGTCGAGCGGCTTGCCGCGGGTGTCGCGGCCGACCCGCATGTGGATGTAGGAGAGCGGCCCCAGGCTGATGCCCTCGCTGAGCGAATCGAAGCCCCAGTTGGCGTAGGGGTCCGAGATCTTCGAGGGGAACACGGCCAGCACCTTCGAGCCGACGTCGGCGCGCACATCGAGGCCGGCGTGGAAGTGGTCACGGCTCTCGCCGCTGTAGCTGCCGCGCACTTCGCCCATCACGCCCACCACCTCGTGCACCATGTCCTGCGGACCGACCGGCCAGGGCATCGGCTCCTTGCGGGCGACGGCGACCGGCTGCGGGCGCGCCGGCGCCGCTTCGTTGGCGCGTGGGCTGGACAGGCGGTGCAGGCGGTGGGCCTGGGCGTCGGCCACCACCAGGCTGCCGTCGCGCTCGACCGCGATGCCGCGCGGACCGTAGAGCTGCACGGTGCCGTCGGGGCCGAAGCCGTCGGTCGACGCCGGCACGTCGGCGTCCGGCAGGGGACGCACCTCACCCTCCGGCGTGAGCTGCAGGATGCGCCCGCCCGCGCTGGCGGCGATATAGAGGTAGCCGTCGCGGGTCAGGGCCAGGCCGACCGGGCGCCGCAGCGGGGCCCGGCGCTCACCCTCGGCCGGCGCGGCGATGGTGCTGACCGTGCCGTCGGCGGCGATGCGGCGGATCGCGTTGTTGCCGGTGTCGGCCACGTAGAGCGTGCCGTTGGTGGTCACCGCAAGCGCGCTCGGGGTATCGAAACTCGCCGCCGCACCCACGCCGTCGGCGTTGCCCGGCTTGGCGCCACCGGCGATGGTGGTGACGCTGCCGTCGCGGCCGATGCGGCGGATGCGGTCGTTATAGGTGTCGGCCACGTAGACGACGCCGGTGTCGTCCACGGCGATGCCGACCGGGCCGTTGAACTGGGCCGCACGTCCGATGCCGTCCGTGTCTCCCGGCGTGCCGTCGCCGGCGATGGTCGTGACGGCGCCATCCTTCGTGATCTTCCTGATCGCATGGTTGCCGGTGTCCGCCACGAACAGGTTGCCCTCGTGGTCGAAGGCCAGCGCCGACGGGGTGTGGAACGCGGCCGCCGTGCCGACACCGTCCTGGAAGCCCTCCTTGCTGCCGGCAAAAGTGCTCACCGTGCCATCCGGCGCGATGCTGCGGATGCGGTTGGTGTCGCCGGCATCGGCCACGTAGACCGTGCCCTTGGCGTCGAGCGCCACGCCGAACGGGTCGTCGAAGCGGCTCGAGGCGGCCGGGCCGTCCACTGCACCCGGGATGCCGTCGCCGGCCAGTGTGGTCACGCGCGCGGGCCAGAACGGCACCGTCTTGGCCGCCTTCGGCGTGAACACTGCCAGCGCGCCCGGCTGGCGCTCGATGGTGTCGGTGAAATAGAGGACGGCGCCGGCAATGGCGACGCCTGCGCCCGCAAGCGCGGCGATGAGGATCTTTCGGTTCACTGGAGCTGCCGGATGATTGCTGAGGCAGCAATCTTAGCCGATGCTCGCGTGCCGTGTCGTACGTGGGGCGGACGGGATCCGATCCCGGGGCAAACGATTATTTGCCGAGCGTTTGCAGGTGGGCGATCTCTTTGGCGACAGCGTTGCTGACGATCTCGCCCAGGGCCTGGTTCAGGCCTTCGCGCAGGTCGGCGGTGAAGGTTTCCAGGGTGCGCTGCATGGCGTCGGCCATGGCGTCGCGCACGCGCTGCTCGATCGCGAAGTCGACGCGGCCCTGCAATTGCTGCAGTACGCGTTCGGTCACGCGGCGTTCCAGCACGCTCCATTCCTCGCCGGTCCAGCGCTCGGTGGCGCGGCGTTCCAGCTGTTCGGCCACGGGCTCCTGGCTCGGAGCCGGCGTCGGCGCGAGCGGCTCGGTGACGACCTCGGTGAGGACAGGAATGCTCGGATCGAAGGCTGGCGTTTGGCTCATGACTGTCCTGCGACGAAGTGGGTCAGGGGATAGTTCTGCTTCTTGTAGGCGACGTAGCGCTGGCGCCCGGCCGCGGCATCGTCTTCGTCGACCGAGATGATCTCGAACACGCGCGCGAACTGCTCCAGTTTAGCGGGCGTGCGGCGGGTGAGGTTGACCAGCATCTCGTGATGCGGCAATGGCACGGCCTCATCAAAGGTGACGATGACCGGCGTTTGATCCGCTAATGGGTCGTCGGCCAGCACGTGGGGAATGAAATCGGTATCCGAGACGGTCCACAGCGCGGTGTTCAGCGCTTCGGCCTGCGCGGCGTCTTCGGCCAGCACCACGACCTTGGCCTTCGATGCGTAGGCCTTGCGGGCGAGGCGGCAGGCATAGGCCAGCTTGTCGGGGATGTTGGTGTGGAAGTCGATGCGGGTCATGGTGCTATTGTAAAACGGGGCGGCACCTAGCCGCCCCTTGGGAACATCAGGCGCGGGCGTTGTTCTGCGCGCCGCCCTGGATCATGCCGCTGTGGCGCAGCAGCGCGTCGATCGAGGGCTCGCGGCCGCGGAAGGCCCTGAACGATTCCAGCGCCGGACGCGAGCCGCCCACCGCCAGGATCTCCTGCTGGAAGCGCTTGCCGGTTTCCTGCAGCTGGCCGGATTCCAGTGCTTCTTCGAAGGCCGCATAGGCGTCGGCGGACAGCACCTCGGCCCACTTGTAGCTGTAGTAGCCGGCCGCGTAGCCGCCCGAGAAGATGTGGCCGAAGGAATGCTGGAAACGGTTGAAGCCCGGCGGGATCATCACCGCGAACTGCTTGCGGATGTCGTCGATCAGCTCTTGCACCGTGCGCTCGGCTTTCGGGTCGAAGTCGTAGTGCAGGTGCATGTCGATCAGCGAGAACTCGACCTGGCGCAGCGTCATCATCCCGGACTGGAAATTCTTCGCCGCCAGCATCTTGTCGTACAGCGGGCGCGGCAGCGGCTCGCCCGTCTTCACGTGCGCGGTCATCTGCTGCAGCTTGTCCCACTCCCAGCAGAAGTTTTCCATGAACTGCGAGGGCAGCTCCACCGCATCCCACTCGACGCCCGAGATGCCCGACACCGACAGCTCTTCGACTTCGGTCAGCATGTGATGCAGGCCGTGGCCGAATTCGTGGAACAGGGTGATGACTTCGTCGTGCGTGAACAGGGACGGCTGCAGCTTGCCATCGACGGTTGCCGGCGGGGTGAAGTTGCAGGTCAGGTAGGCAATCGGGGTCTGCACGATGCCGCCAATGGTGACGCGGCGGCCGCGCGCATCGTCCATCCACGCGCCCTGGTTCTTGCCGGCGCGCGCATACAGGTCGAGGTAGAACTGGCCGATGAGTTGACCATCGCGCTCGATACGGAAGAAGCGCACGTCCGGGTGCCACACGGGCGCCACGTCCTGCTTGACGCGCACCCCGAACAGGTCCTGGATGACCGTGAACAGGCCTTCGACGACCTTCGGCTCGGGGAAGTATTCCTTCACTTCCTTCTCGGAGAAGGCGTAGCGCTGCTCGCGCAGCTTTTCGGAGGCGTAGGCCACGTCCCAGGATTGCAGGTCCTCGATGCCCAGTTCGTCACGGGCAAAGGCGCGCAGCTCTTCCAGGTCCTTCTCGGCGAACGGGCGGGCGCGCTTGGCGAGGTCCTCGAGGAACTCGACCACGTGCTGCGGGCTTTCCGCCATCTTCGGCACCAGCGAGACCTCGGCGAAGTTGGCGTATTCCAGCAGCTGGGCTTCTTCGTGGCGCAGTTGCAGCAGCTTGACGATGTTGGCGGTGTTGTCCCACTCGGCGGCCTTGCTGAACATGGTGCCGGTGTCCGAGGCCTTGGTGCTGCTCGCGCGGTAGATGGTTTCGCGCAGGGCGCGGTTGTCGCAGAACTGCAGCACCGGATAGTAGGACGGGAAGTGCAGGGTGAACTGCCAGCCGGCCTTGCCTTCCTGCTCGGCGCTGGCGCGGGCCGCGGCCTTCACGTCGTCCGGGATGCCCGACAGTTCTTCTTCGTTCTCGACCAGCAGCTTGTAGTCGTTGGTGGCGTCCAGCACGTTCTGCGAGAAGCGGGTCGAGGTTGCAGCCTGCTGTTCCTGGATCTCGGCGAAGCGTTCCTTCTTATCCTCCGGCAGCTCGGCGCCGCCCAGGCGGAAGTCGCGCAGCGCGTTCTCGACGATGCGCTTGCGCGCCGGGGAAAGGCTCTCGTATTCGCTGCCGGCGCGCAGCTGTTTGTACTTGGCGAACAGGGCCTCGTTCTGGCCCAGAGAGGTCCAGAACTCGGTCACCTTCGGCTGGTTCTCGTTATAGGTAGCGCGCAGCTCGGGCGTGTCCGCCACGTGGTTCAGGTGGTTGACCACGCCCCAGGCGCGGCCCAGGCGCTCGGTGGCTTCCTCGAGCGGGATCACGAAGCTGTCCCAGGTCACGCTGTCGCTCGGCGCTTCCAGCTGCGTGACCACGTCCGCAGCCTGCTTGATGAGTTGCTCGATGGCCGGCGTCACGTGCTCCGGCTTGACCAGGTCGAACCGGGTCAGGCCCGAGAAATCGAGGAGGGGATTGCTGGTGTCGATGGTCATGGTGTTCCTTTAAAAGGTTCAGGCCACGCCCGGCTTCGGTTCCATTCCCGTTGCCTGGCTGGGGCAGTTCTGGCTGCTGGAGTGCACGCGTTCGGCGGACTCCACGGTGTTCATCAACAGCATGGTGATCGTCATCGGGCCGACGCCGCCCGGCACCGGGGTGATATGCGAGGCGACTTCGCGTACACCGGCGTAATCCACGTCGCCGCACAGCTTGCCCGCGTCGTCGCGGTTCATGCCGACGTCGATCACGACCGCGCCCGGCTTCACCATGTCTGCCGTGAGGGTATTGCGGCGGCCGACGGCAGCCACCACCACGTCGGCCTGGCGGGTGTACAGGCCCAGGTCCGGCGTCGCGCTATGGCAGATGGTGACGGTGGCGTTGGCTTGCAAGAGCAGCAGGGCCATCGGTTTGCCGACCGTGTTCGAGCGGCCGATCACGACCGCGTGCTTGCCGCGCAGGTCGATGCCGGTGGTTTCGATCAGCTTCATGCAGCCGTAGGGGGTGCAGGGACGGAAGCCCGGCAGGTTGGCGACCAGTTCGCCGGCCGACAGCACCGAGTAGCCATCGACGTCCTTGCTGGTGGCGATCGCTTCGATCACCTTGCTCGGGTCGATGTGCTTGGGCAGCGGCATCTGCACCAGGATGCCGTGGATCGCCGGGTCGGCGTTCAGGGCGGCGATACGGTCGAGCAGGGCGGCTTCGGACAGGTCGGCGTCGTACTTTTCCAGCACCGAATGAAAGCCCACGTCGCCGCAGGCCTTGACCTTGTTGCGCACGTAGACGTGGCTCGCCGGGTCCTCGCCGACCAGGATCACGGCCAGGCCCGGCTGCTTGCCGGCGGCAGTGAGTTTTGCTGCGCGCTGGGCGATTTCGCCGCGCAGTTGTTGGGAAAGGAGGACTCCGTCGATGTTCTGGGCTGGCATGTTTGGGCTCACGACTAGGCAAAAATGAAATTATAAGGTCTTCATCCACTATCGCGCGCCGCGCGGGGCGAAGCATGTTCATATTTATAGCCGCCTGTGCCAAAGGTGGGAGCGTGCGCCGCCGGCTTCGTTATACGATTGCCAATCCGCTCCAGAGTGAAAAATGTGCGGTCGCAGCATCGAATTTCATTATGTGGAATGACATATCGCAATTTGAAAAAGCCAAACGCTACTGATAGAATCGAACGGTTTATTTCCCGACATTTGAAAATTCACCATCGCCGCCAGCCATGATTGGGATCGGGTGGGGCGCAAATTCTTAGGAGACGCATTAATGTCAGCTCAACTCGACCAGTTGACGGCACAAGCTGCCAACGACCCGGACACCCTCGAAACCCAGGAATGGCTGGATGCGCTGGAGGCGGTGATCGAACATGAAGGCACCGAGCGCGCCCACTACCTGATGGAGCGCATGGTCGACCTGGCGCGTCGCCGCGGCGCCCATATCCCGTTCTCGAGCAATACCGCCTACGTGAACACCATCCCGGCCCACCTGAACGTGAACTGCCCGGGCAACCTCGAATACGAAGAGCGTCTGCGCTCGTGGATGCGCTGGAACGCGATGGCGATGGTGGTCAAGGCCAACCGCGCCGACGGCGACCTGGGCGGCCACATCTCCTCCTTCGCCTCGCTGGCTAACATGCTGGGCATCGGCTTCAACCACTTCTGGCACGCCCCGACCGAAGAGCACGGCGGCGACCTGCTGTACATCCAGGGCCACTCCTCGCCCGGCATCTACGCACGCGCTTACCTGGAAGGCCGCATCTCGGAAGAGCAGCTGCTGAACTTCCGCCGCGAAGTCGACGGCAAGGGCCTGTCGTCCTACCCGCACCCGAAACTGATGCCGGACTTCTGGCAGTTCCCGACCGTCTCGATGGGCCTGGGCCCGCTGATGGCGATCTACCAGGCGCGCTTCCTGAAGTACCTGCACGCCCGCGGCATCGCCAACACCGAGAACCGCAAGGTCTGGGTCTTCTGCGGCGACGGCGAGATGGACGAGCCGGAATCGATGGGCGCGATCGGCATGGCCGCGCGCGAGCGTCTCGACAACCTGGTCATGGTCGTCAACTGCAACCTGCAGCGCCTGGACGGTCCGGTGCGCGGCAACGGCAAGATCATTCAAGAGCTGGAAGCGGACTTCCGCGGCGCCGGTTGGAACGTCGTCAAGGTCATCTGGGGCTCGCAGTGGGATGCGCTCCTCTCTAAAGACAAGGACGGCATCCTGCAGCGCGTGATGATGGAAACCGTCGACGGCGAATACCAGAACTACAAGGCCAAGGACGGCGCCTACGTGCGCAAGCACTTCTTCGGCAAGCATCCGGAGCTGCTCAAGATGGTCGCCAACATGAGCGACGACGACATCTGGCGCCTGACCCGCGGCGGCCACGATCCGCACAAGATCTACGCCGCGTTCAAGAACGCCCAGGAGAACAAGGGCACCCCGACCGTGCTGCTGGTGAAGACCGTCAAGGGCTTCGGCATGGGCAAGTCGGGCGAGGCGCGCAACACCGCGCACCAGACCAAGAAGCTCGACGACGCCGCGATCCGCGAGATGCGCGACCGTTTCAACATTCCTATCCCGGACGACAAGCTGTCCGAGATCCCGTTCTTCAAGCCCTCCGACGATTCGCCGGAGATGCAGTACCTGCACGAGCGCCGCAAGGCCCTCGGCGGCTACCTGCCGCAGCGCCGCGCCAAGGCGGACGAGAACCTGGTGGTGCCGGCGCTCGAGACCTTCAAGTCGGTGCTGGAACCGACCGCGGAAGGCCGCGAGATCTCGACCACGCAATCGTATGTGCGCGTGATCACCAGCCTGCTGAAAGACCCGAGCATCGGCCAGCGCATCGTCCCGATCCTGGTCGACGAATCGCGTACCTTCGGCATGGAAGGCCTGTTCCGCCAGATCGGTATCTTCAACCAGCAGGGCCAGCTCTACGAGCCGGTCGACCGCGACCAGGTGATGTACTACCGCGAAGACAAGGCCGGCCAAATCCTGCAAGAGGGTATCAACGAAGCGGGCGGCATGAGCTCGTGGATCGCCGCGGCGACCTCGTACTCGTCGAACAACCGCACCATGATCCCGTTCTACACCTTCTACTCGATGTTCGGGATGCAGCGTGTGGGCGACCTGGTCTGGCTGGCAGGCGACATCCGTGCGCGCGGCTTCCTGATGGGCGGCACCGCCGGCCGCACCACGCTGAACGGCGAAGGCCTGCAGCACGAGGACGGCCACAGCCACATCATCGCGGCCACGGTCCCGAACTGCATTCCGTACGACCCGACCTTCGGCCATGAAGTGGCGGTGATCATCCAGGACGGCCTGCGCCGGATGGTGCAAGAACAGGAAGACGTGTTCTATTACATCACCATCATGAACGAGAACTACGCGCATCCGGGCCTCAAGCCGGGCCAGGAAGAGGGCATCCTGAAGGGCATGTACCTGCTGCAGGAAGGCGCCCCGATCCAGGGCAGCAAGGACGACGCCAAGCGCGTCCAGCTGATCGGCTGCGGCACCATCCTGCGCGAGTCGATCTTCGCGGCAGAACTGCTGAAGAACGACTGGGGCGTCGATGCGGACGTGTGGTCGGCGCCGTCGCTCACGCTGCTGGCGCGTGACGGCCAGGACGCCGAGCGCTGGAACATGGTCAACCCGGATGCCGAGCAGCGCGTACCCTACGTGACCTCGCTGATGCAGAACACCGCCGGTCCGATCGTCGCAACCACCGACTACATGCGCATGTTCGCCGAGCAGATCCGCGGCTTCATGCCGAAGGGCCGCACCTACAAGGTGCTGGGCACCGACGGCTTCGGCCGTTCGGATTCGCGCGTCAAGCTGCGCGAGTTCTTCGAGGTGAACCGCTACTACATCACCGTGGCATCGCTGCGCGCACTGGCCGACGAAGGCAAGATCGACCGCGCCCTGGTTGGCCAGGCGATCCGGAAGTACGGCATCGACCAGAACAAGCCGAATCCTGTGACCCAGTAAATGCTCGAAGCCGCTCTCGCACACTTGCAACTGCGGGAGCGGCTTAAGCGCTAACTCAAAGAACAAACGGAGCTAACACTATGAGCATTGTGGAAGTCAAAGTCCCTGATATCGGCGACTTCAAGGAAGTGGAAGTCATCGAGCTGATGGTCAAGCCGGGCGACACGATCAAGGTCGACCAGTCGCTGGTGACCGTCGAATCGGACAAGGCCAGCATGGAGATCCCCTCCAGCCACGCCGGCGTCGTGAAAGAAATCAAAGTGAAGGTCGGCGACAAGGTCGCCGAAGGTTCGCTCGTGCTGCTGGTCGAGGAAGCCGGCGGCACGGCCGCCGCATCTGCACCTGCCGCTGCTGCCGCTGCACCTGCGCCGGCCGCTGCCGCACCGGCACCGCAAGCCGCACCGGCACCTGCCGCTGCTGCTCCCGCAGCTGCTGGCGGTATCGTCGAAGTCACCGTGCCGGACATCGGCGACTTCAAGGAAGTCGAAGTCATCGAACTGATGGTCAAGCCGGGCGACCAGATCAAGGTCGACCAGTCGCTGATCACGGTCGAATCGGACAAGGCGAGCATGGAGATCCCGTCCAGCCACGCCGGTACCGTCAAGGAAATCAAAGTGAAGGTCGGCGACAAGGTCGCCAAGGGTTCGCTGGTGCTGCTGGTCGAGTCGACCGGCGGTGCGCCTGCCGCTGCGCCTGCCGCAGCCGCGCCTGCGCCCGCTGTTGCCGCTCCTGCACCGGCCGCCGCCGCTCCGGCGCCTGCGGCTGCTGCACCTGCCCCGGCGCCAAGCCAGGGTGTCACCGGCTCCAAAGCCCACGCTTCGCCGTCGATCCGAAAGTTCGCCCGCGAACTGGGCGTCGACCTGGCGCGCGTGCCGGGCACCGGTCCGAAAGGCCGCATCACCCAGCAGGACGTGCAGAACTTCGTCAAGGGCGTGATGGCTGCCGGCCCAACGGCTGCCGCCCCGGCGAAGGGCGGTTCTGGCGGCGGCATGGAAGTGCTGGCCTGGCCGTCGCTGGACTTCTCGAAGTTCGGTCCGACCGAAACCGTGGCCCTGCCGCGCATCAAGAAGATCTCGGGTCCGAACCTGCACCGCAACTGGGTCATGATCCCGCACGTGACGCACTTCGAGGATGCCGACGTCACCGACCTGGAACAGTTCCGCGTCGATTCGAATGCCGCGCTGGCCAAGCAGAAGTCGACCGTCAAGCTGACCATGCTGGCCTTCGTCATCAAGGCCTCGGTCGCCGCGCTGAAGAAGTTCCCGCAGTTTAATTCGTCGCTGTCGGAAGACGGCGGCAGCCTGATCGTCAAGCAGTACTACAACATCGGCTTCGCAGCCGATACCCCGAACGGCCTGGTGGTCCCGGTCGTGAAGGATGCGGACAAGAAGACCATCTCGCAGATCGCCGTCGAAATGGGCGAACTCTCCGCACAGGCGCGCGACGGCAAGCTGTCCCCGAGCGCGATGCAGGGTGCAACCTTCACCATCTCGTCGCTGGGCGGCATCGGTGGCACGGCGTTCACGCCAATCATCAATGCGCCGGAAGTGGCGATCCTGGGCCTGTCGAAGTCGGCGATGAAGCCGGTGTGGGATGGCTCGAGCTTCCAGCCGCGCCTGATGCTGCCGCTGTCGCTGTCCTACGACCACCGCGTCATCGACGGCGCCGGCGCCGCGCGCTTCGCCGCCTACCTGGCGGACGTGCTGGCCGACCTGCGCAAGACCCTTCTGTAAGGAGCGCCGAGTATGAGCACTGTTGAGGTAAAAGTACCGAACATCGGCGACTTCAAGGACGTCGAAGTCATCGAGCTGCTGGTGAAGCCGGGCGACACCATCAAGGTCGACCAGTCCCTGGTCACCGTCGAATCGGACAAGGCCAGCATGGAGATCCCGTCGACGAACGCCGGCGTGGTCAAGGAAGTGAAGGTCAAGGTCGGCGACAAGGTGAACGAAGGTTCGCTGCTGTTGATGATCGAGGAATCCGGCGCCGGCGCGGCACCTGCCGCCCCTGCGCCTGAGGCCAAGCCGGCCGCGCAGATCGGCGCGCAGGCAGTGGCGCCGACCGCCGCTGCCGCTCCGACGGACTCGTACGCACCGGCGCACCCGGCGCCGGCGGCCACCCCGGCAGCCGCACCGGCGCCGGGCGCGGCCAGCTACAGCGGCCAGGTCGACATCGAATGCGAAATGATGGTGCTGGGTGCAGGCCCGGGCGGCTACTCGGCCGCCTTCCGCGCGGCCGACCTGGGCATGAACACCGTGCTGGTCGAGAAGTATGCGACCCTGGGCGGCGTCTGCCTGAACGTGGGCTGCATCCCGTCCAAGGCGCTGCTGCACGTGGCGCACATCATGGACGAGACCGCGCACATGGCCGACCTGGGCGTGAGCTTCGCCAGGCCCGACGTCGATATCGACAAGCTGCGCGCCTACAAGGATGGCGTGATCAAGAAGATGACCGGCGGCCTGAATTTCATGGCCAAGGCGCGCAAGGTCAACGTGGTGCAGGGCGTGGGCCAGTTCCTCAGCCCGAACCACATCGAAGTCACCGCAGCCGATGGTTCGAAGAAGGTCGTGAAGTTCGCCAAGGCGATCATCGCCGCCGGTTCCTCGGTGGTGAAGCTGCCTTTCGTGCCGGAAGATCCGCGCATCGTCGATTCGACCGGCGCGCTGGAACTGCGCCAGGTGCCGAAGCGCATGCTCGTGATCGGCGGCGGCATCATCGGCCTGGAAATGGCAACCGTGTACTCGACCCTGGGTGCGCGCATCGACGTGGTCGAGATGATGGATGGCCTGATGCAGGGCGCCGACCGCGAGGCCGTCAAGGTCTGGCAGAAGTACAACGCGCACCGCTTCGACAACATCATGTTGAAGACCAAGACCGTCGGCGTGGAAGCGCTGCCGGAAGGGATCAAGGTCACGTTCGAGTCGGCTGAAGCGGGCCAGCCGGCGCCGGCGGCACAGGTCTACGACCTGGTGCTGGTCGCCGTGGGCCGCAGCCCGAACGGCAAGAAGATCGCTGCCGAGAAGGCTGGCGTGGCCGTGACCGACCGCGGCTTCATCGGCGTGGACGGCCAGATGCGCACCAATGTGCCGCACATCTTCGCCATCGGCGACCTGGTGGGCCAGCCGATGCTGGCGCACAAGGCGGTCCACGAAGCCCACGTCGCAGCGGAAGCGGCGCATGGCGAGAAGGCCTTCTTCGATGCCAAGGTGATCCCGTCGGTGGCCTACACCGATCCGGAAGTCGCGTGGGTCGGCCTGACCGAGGAAGAAGCCAAGCAGAAGGGCATCGCCGTCGAGAAGGGCCACTTCCCGTGGAACGCCAGCGGCCGCGCGGTCGCCAATGGCCGCGACGAGGGCTTCACCAAGCTGCTGTTCGACGCCGAGACCAAGCGCATCATCGGCGGCACCATCGTCGGCACCAATGCCGGCGACATGATCGGCGAAGTGGCGCTGGCGATCGAGATGGGCGCGGACGGCGTGGACATCGGCAAGACCATCCACCCGCACCCGACCCTGGGCGAATCGATCGGCATGGCGGCGGAAGCCTACAAGGGCGTCTGCACCGACCTGCCGCCGGCGCGCAAGAAGTGATTGTCGCTGTCGCGACGCAATGAAGACGGGACCCCGCGGGGTCCCGTTTTTTTACATCTGCTTGAACAGGTCCACGTAATTCCGGCTCACCACCAGCTGCTCGTCCCGTCCTTTCAGGCGCACATGCAGCCGCCCGCGGAAATCCGTGCGCGTGCCCGCCACATGCTTCGCCGCGACGATCACGCCGCGGTGGATCTGCCAGAACTGCTGCGTATCGAGCTGCTCCTTCAGCTTGGAGAGCGGGGTGCGGATCAGGCATTCGCCGTCGGCCAGATACACGCTGGTGTACTTGTCGTTGCTCTGGAAGTAGATCACCTCGTCGATCGCCACCAGCCGCGTCTCCTGGCCCTTGGCCGCGCGGATCCATTGCAGCGGCGCCGGCGCGGGTGCGCCCACGCCCAGCTGGCGCAGCAGCGCCGCCAGCGCCTCCGGGACCTGGGCCGGCGCCGGAGTGCCCAAGGCTTGCTTGAGGCGCGCCACCGTGCGCGATAGTCGCTCCAGCCCGATCGGCTTGAGCAGGTAATCGAAGGCCGCATGCTCGAAGGCCTGCAGCGTGTAGTGGTCATAGGCGGTGGTGAACACCACACGTGGCGGATTGCCGCCCTGGCACAGGCGCGCGGCCAGTTCGATGCCGTTCAGGCCCGGCATCTGGATGTCGAGGAAGACCACCTGCGGCGCCAGCTCGTCGATCAGCTCGAGCGCCTGGATGCCGTTGGCGGCGCGGCTGACGCGCAGCTCGGGCCAGGCAGCCGCGAGCTGGGTTTCCATGTAGTCGAGCAGATGCGGTTCGTCGTCGGCGATCAGGGCGCGTGGATGGTCGGTCATGGCACCAGGAGAGGTAACAGCAGGCGCGAGGTGACGCCGCCCGCGGGGTTTTCGATGAGCTGCAGTTGCGCGCCGGCGCCGTACAGCTGGCGCAGGCGCTCGCGCAGGTTGGACAGGCCGACGCCGCCGCCGGGACGCGGCGCACCGGGACGCAGTCCGAGACCGCTGTCGCATACTTCGATGCACAGCACGGCGTCTTCGCGGCGCGCGCGCACCACGATCTCGCCGCCCGCGAGCTTGGGCTCGATGCCGTGCATGATTGCGTTCTCGACCAGCGGCTGCAGCAGCATCGGGGCCATCGGCAGTCCGCCGACCGCGGGATCGAGCTCGAAGCGCCAGCGCAGGCGCTGCTCCATGCGCACGCCCAGCACGTCGAGATAGGCGCCGGCGAGCTCGATCTCGCCGCCGACCGTCGCGTGCTCCGCGCGGCTGGCCGACAGGCTGGCGCGCAGGAAGTCGATGAAGCGCTCCAGCATGCGGCGCGCCTTGGCCGGCTGGCTGTCGATGAGGCTGACCACATTGGCCAGCGTGTTGTACAGGAAGTGCGGCTCGATCTGGGCCTGCAGCGCGCGCAGGCGGGCCTCGGCCACCAGGCGCCCGGCGGCCGCGATCTGCTCCTGCTGGCGCGCGGCTTCCGCTGCGCGCCGCATGCGGCGCTCACCGGCTGCCAGCAGCAGCACCATCATCACCGCCGTCATCAGGCCGAAAGCGAGCAGGAACATCACCGTGGTGCTGTACTGGAAGAAGCGCAGGGGACTCCTGCCGGCGACCAGGGCATTTCCGACAGGGATGCCGATTACGCTGGCCATCGTGATGGCGATGAGCTGGGCACTGCGGAACACGTGCATGTTTGCGCGCGACAGATAGCGTTCGAGCAGTTGCAGCGCGCCGTGGATCATGAAACCGATCAGGTTGCTGACCACCAGGGTGGCGAACAGCAGGCGCCAGAGCGGCAACTCGCGGCCGAAGAGCTTTTGCAGCACCGTCAGGCCAAGCCCAAGCATGCTGCTCCAGATTGCCGTGTAGAGCAGGTTGCGCACGAGCGAAGGCGGCCAGCGTCGGAACAGGGGAATCAGTTCCAGCGGATGGCCGCGTTCGCGTTCCGCGTCGCAGTGCTTGGCAGGTAAGGGGGTGATAGTCATGCTGATAGGAAATTACCATGAAAGCAGTGCGGTGTGCGATAGGGCAGTCGCGCCAGCGCCAGCGGCCCGGCGGACACACGCGCCGCATCGAACACCGTCATCACGCCCACGCCACGGCGCAGGTCCTGGGCCACGCCGACCAGGTAAGCGTCGCTCTCCGAGCGCGCGTTGCGGCGCGGGACCAGCACGTGTTCCTCGACCTGCCAGCCTTCATCGAAGCGGTAGCCGTCCACCTTGCCGCTGTCGGTGTCGACCAGGTTGACCGAGGACAGCCGTCCCGCTCCTCCAAGCAGCACCAGCTTGCGATGGCGGCCACCGACTACCTGTGGCGCCACGCGCGGGAATTCGCTGTCGCCGAACAGACGGCTGACGTGCGCCTGGCCGCTCCCATAGTCGAGGCAGACCTGGACCGCTTCGCTGCGCGACTGGGCCGCGCGGCGCTCGCCGGCCATCAGGCTGCCCAGCTCGGCCAGCACGTCGCCCTCGTGCAGGACCACGTCGAAGCGGGTGCAGTCGCCGTCTTCCCAGGCGTTCCCGAAGTGGAAGACCATGCGCGGCGGCAGTTCGAAGACCTTGCGCACGGTGAGGCTGTCTTTCGCGACCACGACGATGCGCATCGGCCGCTCGGCCCAGGCGTGGCGCTCGGCAAAGCTCTTGTCCTTCCCGGGCAGCAGGTCGTAGGGCGGGATCATGAAGATCAGGTGTTTGCTGCTCACCACGAAGTCATGCACCATGGCCTGCTGCGGCACCTTGATTAAAGCCGTGCGCAGGACCTGGCCGTCGGCGCCGATCTGGTACAGCGCGATGCCGCCGGAGCCGGGCAGGGCGCCGAAGTTCCACAGGCCGCCCTGCGGGTCGACTTTCGGGTGGGCCGAGAAGGGCATGGCGCGCAGGTCCTCGCGCCAGGTCTTCACGCTGACGGTGGCCAGCGTTTCCGGATCCACTTCGGTCGCCGAGCCGCCTTCCCACAGCGCATACACGCGGCCATTGAAGGGCAGCAGATTGGTGTTGGCCGCGTTCAGGGTGTCGTTGTCGCGAAAGCCGCGCCGCGCCACCCAGGTGCCGAAGGCGGGATAGAGGAACTGGCCGGCCGCCGACTCGTCCAGGTAGCGGCGGGTCTCCACAAAGCGGCCCTGGTGGGTGACTCGTCCGCCGGCGATGGTCCAGCGCTGGGCGAAACCATCGCCGTCGAACCAGTGGTGATAGCGTTCTCCGCCCAGCTCGAAACGGCCGGGCCCATTGCGATAGAAGCTGCCTTCCAGGTCGCGTGGCAGGCGTCCGGAGACCACCGCCGCGCCGGCCTGGCTGCCGACCGTGTCGGCGTAGACGGCAAGCGCCGGGTCGCGCGCCAGGGCGGCGTGGAAGCGCCGGTAGGTCTGCTCGTCGGCACGGGCAGTGCCGGCGAGGGCCAGGCTGCCGGCGGCGGCGAGGAAGCGGCGGCGGTCCATGTCCGCTTCCTCAGCGCAGGCTGATGGTGGCGGTGGCGCCGTCAGCCGGCAGCGCGAACTTCACCTGCTCGAAGCTTGGCGGCCCCATGTTGCCGAGGGCGTTGTTGCTGAAGGCGTGGTCCTCGACCGGGATGCCCATGGGATTGCTGTCCATCTTGCCATTGCCATTGGCGTCGTGGAACAGGGCGATGCCATAGGCGCCGACTGGCAGGTCCTTGATGACCACGTCGACGCTGCCGGCTGCCGCCGCCACGCGGGCGGCCTGCATTGGGCGGCGCAGGAAGCTGCCCGGCGAATCGTAGACGGCGACCATGATGTTGCCCTGGCTTGACTTGACGTCGGTGACGCGCACCGTGAGGTCGGCGGCGCTGGCAGTGCAGCCGAGCAGGGAAAGGGCGAGGCAGGCGCTGCGGATCGGGTTCATCGTGGTCTCCTTCGGTTGTCGATAGAGCCACTGTAGCGATGCGCGGGAGCGCAGGAAGAGGGATGCGACGAGGGACCGGCTGCCCGGCGCGAGTTGCAGCCGGGCAGCGCGAGTTGCAGATCAGGGCGCGAGCGCCTTGCGGAATTCCGGGTCGTCGAACAGCTGGCCGGCCAGCTTGCGGTACAGACCCTGGTACTGTCCGGCCGCGAGCGGGATCGCGACCGCGCCCACGAAGGACGACTCCCAGGTGGCGCTGGCGCTCAGGGTACGGTCATAGCGGACGGTGTCGTTGCGCTTGACCACGAAGCGCGCCGACAGTTTGCCGCTGCCGGTGCCGATCGCTGCATCGAGCTCGCTGTCAAGCAGGGTGCCGCTGATGACGGTCGGCGCGTTCGGATCGGCCAGGCCGGCCGCCGCCAGTTCCACGCGCAGGGTCTCGCCGAGGTACTGGGCGAACGAGCCGCCGATCGGCGAATTCAGGCTGGCGGCGCGGATGCTGACCGACTGGTCGAGCGCGGCCGGCTTGCTGGTGTCGAGCGTGAAGCTGCCGACGCGGGCCGGGGCCAGCTGGGCGCTGCGCAGGCGCGCGGTGTTCTCGATGGTGGCTTGCGGCACACCCATCGGGGTCGAAGCGCAGCCGGTCAGCAGCAGGACGGCGCCGGCGGCGGCGATGGCGAAGAGACGGGAGATGTTCATGTTGGGCTCAGTTCAGGACGGATTGTTGGGACAGGTCGTTCAGCGCGTTCGAGACGATCTGGCGCGTCATGCTGCGCACGGCGTCTTCGACGCTGGCCGACTTGGTGGCGTTGGGCGGGTCGCTGGTGACGCCCATGGCGGTGTGGATCGCGTGGCGAGCAGTGGTCACGACCGGGGTGGTCTGGCCCGGCGCCAGGTAGGTGACTTTGCATTCGTAGTAGTCGGTGACGACATTGCCGGCCAGGCCGAAGGTCAGGCCGGTGACAAAGCCCTTGGCGGCCGCGCTGCCGGTGTCGGCCGGGAGGTTGTTGACGGTCACGTTCAGCAGCGGGGCCTTGCCGTCGGCGACGATGCCGGAGAACAGGCCGCTAGCCATGACCTGGTCGGTCACCTGGCCGCGCAGCAGTTCGGTGGCGCGGGCGTTCGGGGCGCCGGCGCTCTGGAATTCAAACGTCAGCTGGACCGGGCGCGGCTGGGCGACCTTCTTGTACTGGGCGGCGGCGACTTCCTTGGTCGCGGTGTCGACATAGAAGCTGGCGCAGCCGGTCAGCAGGGCCGAGCCCGCGAGCAGCAGGGCAGTGGCGGCGTGGCGCATCAGCGCGCGCCCAGGCGCGATCATGAAGTTCATTTCATCCCTTTGTAATTGGTAAAGTGGCCATGCGGCCGGCGACGAGCTTAACAAATCGTTGCTCTCGAAAAATCTCACTTTCTCACTTGTGGCGGCGGACGAGGCAGGCAGGCGGATTCCAATCGTGCCGCGGGGCCATGGCGTCGTATTGACGCTATGATGAAGGCCATGGAGTCAGCGACAGGGAGGCTGCGATGTACGAACATGGCAATGAATACGTCGGCACGGTATTCGTGCTGCCCGAAACCCGCTCCTTCGAGCTCAGGACCATGGTCCATGGGGAAGCGGCGATTGTGACCGGCACCATTTCCCAGCAGCTCGCGGCGCGCTTCGCCGACGGCGCCGCCGATCCGATCGACCCGCGCCAGGTGGCCTTGCAGCCGCGCCGGGTCGAAGTGATGACCCGCGAAATCCACGAACGCCACCGCGCCCCGCGCAAGGTGTATTGCCTGACCCGGCTGTTCGATTTCGATACCGCGCCGCAGGGCAATCGCACGCCGGCCATGGCCTGAGGCGGAGCAGGGACGTAAAAAAGCCGCCCGGCTTGTGCGGGGCGGCTGTTTGCGTGCGTGTTCGCTCAGGTAGCGGCGTTCAGGTAAAAGCGATAAACCGTTGCGGGATATCGATGGTCCCGGCCTGGGCAGCGGCCGCGTAGGCACGCATTTCTGCAACGACTGCTTCAAGCTGTTCGTTGTTCGGATTCTGCAGGAAACCCTTCATGCGTTCCTGCAGGGCCGCCTGCTGGTCGCGCCATTCGTATCGGGAAGACTTGCTCATGCTTCCTCCTCGCGGCGAACGGCCGCTGTCGTTTTATTGTTCATGACATCCTCCTGTAATAAGGGTGTCAGATTGTCACATTGGGCGCACCAGGTCGGTGCGATCACGCACAGACCGGGGTTTTACCATGTGGTCAAAGAATGCTGCGGTAAAACAGTTCTAAACGCTCGGCAAGCTGCCGGCGCGCTTCTTCGCGCACCGGTTCCCGTTCCGGGAACAGGAAACGCATGACGGGGTCGCCATTGATGCAGGCAATCAGGTGGCCGGGGAGGAGGGCGATGGGCGCATCCGGCCGCAGCTGGGCGCGCACATCGGGCCGGGCGAAATAGCGTTCCAGCATCTCGCGGGTGGCGCGCGGCCCGGCGTCATAGAAGGCGTCGGCCAGTTCCGGATTGCTGCCGGCTTCCGCGATCACCACCCGCTGCAGGGCCATCGCATCGGGTTCGCACAGCATGTCGTAGAAATGGCCGGCGAATTCGCCGATAACTTCGCGCAGCGGACGCTGGTCGGCATCCATCTTCCCGACCGGAAAGAAGCGCGCGCGGCGCGCAGCCAGCACTGCCTTCAGCAGCCCCGCCTTGCCGCCGAATTTGACGTAAATGGTCCGCACCGCGACCCGCGCCTCGCGTGCGATCGTGTCCAGGCTGACGCCGGTATAGCCGTGCTTCAGGAACAGGCAGCCGGCGACGTCGATCAGTTCGCGCGTGCGCGCTTCGACTTCCGAGGCCTTGGGGCGGCCGGCGGATTTGGAAGCGGACTTGGCAGTATCAGGGATGTCGGAATGGGCATTACGCATGGTGGATAGAGTAATTCACCTAAAAATGAAATGCAACCGTTTCATTTCTTGACTTCGCTGACAGCGTGTCGAATAATGCGATGGACCCATTTCATTTTTCTTCGGAGTTTGACCGTCATGGCAGAATCGCACACCCCGGCCCAGCAGTCGCCAGCATCCGCACCAGTACCGGCAGCACCGGTTAAAACCCCGCCCAACAAGCGCGTGCTGGGCGTGGTGGCGCTGATCGCCCTGGTCGCCCTCGGGGCGGGCGGGCGCATGTGGTACCGCAGCAGCCACTTCGTCGAGACCGAGAACGCCTACGTCACGGGGCGCGTGCACCCGGTGTCGAGCCGGGTGGCGGGCGTGGTGACGCGCGTGCTGGTGGACGATAACCAGATCGTGAAAGCCGGCGACGTGATCGCCGAGCTGGACCCGGCCGACCACCGCGTGCGCATCGAACAGATCGAAGCGCAGATTGCCAGCGCGGAGCAGCAGATCGGCCAGGCCGACGCCCAGGTGGCGCAGGTGAAGGCGCAGGCCGCGGCCGCCGGCGCCCAGGTCAAGCAGTCCGAAGCCCAGCTGGTGCGTGCGCGCCAGGACGCCGAGCGCTTCGGCCAGCTGTATAACGACACCATGAAGGCCGTCTCCAAGGCCGAAGTGGATGCCTCGAGCGCCGCGCGCGCCGCCGCCACCGCCGACGTGGCGGCGCGCCGCGAGAGCGCCAGCGCCGCGCTGGCCCAGGTGAACGCCGCCAGCGCCGGCCGCGACGTGCTCAAGGCCCAGGTCAAGGTGCTGCAGGCGCAGCTGAAGGACGCGCGCCAGCAGCTGGCCTACAACCAGATCGTGGCGCCGGTGGCGGGCCGCGTCGGCAAGCGCAGCGTCGAAGTCGGCGCCCGCGTGCAGCCGGGCCAGCAGTTGCTGGCCGTGGTCGAGGACGAGGTCTGGGTCACCGCCAACTTCAAGGAAACCCAGCTGGCCGGCCTGGAGCCGGGCCAGCAGGTCTCGCTCGAAGTCGATGCGCTGCCGGGCAAACACCTGATGGGTCGCGTGCACAGCTTCTCGCCGGCCTCGGGCGCCCAGTTCGCGCTGCTGCCGGCCGATAACGCAACCGGCAACTTCACCAAGATCGTGCAGCGGGTGCCGGTCAAGATCGTGCTCGACCCGAACGACGTCAAGAAATACGCCGGCCGCCTGGTGCCGGGCATGTCGGTGGTGGCCGAGGTCGAACTGGGCCAGAAGGTCCAGCACACCCAGACTGCGGCCGTCGCCCATTAAGGACCTGCCATGACTAGCCTCACCAAGGCCGGCGTGCCGGGTGCCGTCCCCGGGGCGCCCGCCAACGGCGCCCGCATCGACGCGCGCACCTGGATCGCGGTGGCCGCCGGCATGCTGGGCGCCTTCATGGCGGTGCTGGACATCCAGATCACCAACTCCTCGCTGCGCGACATCCTCGGCACGCTGTCGGCCACCCAGGAAGAGGGCTCGTGGATCTCGACCGCCTACCTGTGCGCCGAGATCGTCGTGATCCCGATGACGGCGCTGTTCGCCCGCGCCTTCGGGGTGCGTTACTACATGATTGGCACGACGGCCCTGTTCCTGCTGTTCTCGACCCTGTGCGGCGCGGCCTGGAACCTGGAAAGCATGATCGTGTTCCGCATGCTGCAGGGCTTTACCGGCGGCGCGCTGATCCCGATGGCGATGACGCTGGTGATGACCCGCCTGCCCGCATCCAAGCGCGCGGTCGGCATGGCGATCTTCGGCCTGACGGCCACCCTGGCGCCGGCCATGGGCCCGACCCTGGGCGGCTACCTGTCCGAGCTGTACGGCTGGCCCTCGATCTTCTACATCAACTGGGTGCCGGGCGTGCTGCTGATCGCCGGCATGCTGTACGGCCTCGATCCGGAAAAGCCGAACTTCAAGGCCCTGCTCAATGCCGACTGGCTCGGCATCGGCCTGATGGCGCTCGGCCTGGCCTGCCTGACCATCTTCCTGGAAGAGGGCAATTCGAAGGACTGGTTCGAGTCGCGCTTCATCGTGACTTTCGCTGCGCTGTCGCTGGTGGGCATCCTGGGCTGGGTGGCGGTGAGCTTCTCGCGTCCGGACCCGTTCGTGAACCTGCGCCTCTACGGCCAGCGCAACTTCCTGGTCGCGACCGTGCTGTCGGCGGTGACCGGCATGGGCCTGTATGGCTCCTCCTTCCTGCTGCCGCTGTACCTGGGCCAGATCGCCGGCTACACCCCGATGCAGATCGGCGAAGTCATCGCCTGGGTCGGCCTGCCGCAGCTGCTCGTGATGCCCTTTGCGGCGGCGCTGTCCTCGAAGGTGGACAACCGCATCCTGTGTTCCTTCGGCCTGCTGCTGTTCGGCGGCTCCTGCCTGATGAACGCCTTCATGGACGCGAGCACCGGCTACGACCAGCTGATGATGACCCAGGTGATCCGCGCGATCGGCCAGCCCTTCGTGATGCTGACCCTGTCGAACTTCGCGATGCAGGGCCTGCCGCCGAAGGACATGCCCTCGGCCTCGAGCCTGTTCAACATGACGCGCAACCTGGGCGGCTCGATCGGCATCGCACTGCTGGCCACCAGCCTGACCAACCGCGAGCACTTCCACTCGGCGCGCCTGGGCGAGGCGGTGTCGCAGTATGCGCCGGCGACCCAGCAGCGCCTGGACCAGCTGACCCAGGGCTTCATGGCAAGCGGCATGGACCCGGCGACGGCAGCCAACCAGGCGCTGGCCGTGATCGACCGCATCGTACGGCGCGAGTCCTATGTGATGGCCTACAACGACGGCTTCTGGATCATCGGCCTGGTGCTGATCGGCTGCATCGCCGCGATCTGGCTGGCGGACAAGGTGAAGTCGCCGGGTGGCGCCTCAGGTGCCCACTAATGCGCCCACTGATATCGAACATTGAGAATGACTATGCTGAAGAAAATCGTACTCGTTAGTGTATTGGCTGCGGCCCTGGGTGGCTGCACCACGGTTGGTCCCGACTTCAAGGCGCCGGCCAACGCGCAGGATGCGTCCTTCCGCCACGCGGCGTCCAGCAACGAGGCGGCGCGCCTGCCGGCCCAGTGGTGGACCGTGTTCGGCGACAGCACCCTCGACGGCCTGGAGCAGCGCGCCCTGCGCGACAACCCGGGCGTGCAGGCCGCGGCCCAGCGCCTGCTGCAGGCCCAGGCTCAGCTGGGCGTGGTGCGTGCCGGGCAGATGCCGAACGTCGCAGTGAGCGCGGGTGTATCGAACTCGCGTACCTCGAGCGAGACCTCGCAGGGCATCGCGCTGGGTGGCCGCTCGATCGAAGGCAACAACTTCAGTGTCGGCGCCTCGCTCTCGTATGAACTCGACCTGTGGGGCCGCGTGCGCCGCGTGGTCGAAGCCTCGGACGCCCAGGCGCTGGCGGCCCAGGACGACCGCGACGGCGTGCTGCTGATGCTGTCCTCGCAAGTGGCGAGCTCCTACTGGCAGCTGCGCGGCCTGGACGCCGAGCTGGCGGTGCTGAAGAACGCGCTGGCGGCGCGGCAGGAAGCCCAGCAACTGATCGAGGCCCGCTTCAAGGCCGGCCTGACGAACGAACTGGACGTCTCGCGCGCCCGCATCGAACGCGCCAATGCCGAAGCCGACCTGCACGAGGTGCAGCGCCAGCGCAATACGGTCGAACACGCGCTGGCCACCCTGGTGGGCGCGTCGCCGAGCGCGCCGCTGCTGGCGGGCGACGCCAGGGCGCAGCTGCCGCAGCCGCCCGCGATCCCGGTCGGCCTGCCGGCCAGCCTGGTGGGCCAGCGCCCCGACCTGGCGGCGAGCGTCGCCCAGCTGAAGTCCTTCAATGCCCAGGTGGGCGTGGCGGAAGGCGCCTTTTATCCCTCGCTTTCCCTGACGTCGAACTTCGGCTTCGCCTCCGAACACCTGCGCGACCTGGCCAGCGGCGGCGCACGCCAGTTCTCCTTCGGCCCGCTGGCGCTGTCGCTGCCCGTGTTCGACGGCGGCCGCAACCGCGCCAACCTGGCGCTGTCGAAAGCGCGCTACGAAGAAGCGGTGGCCAACCACCAGACGCGCCTGTTGACCGCGCTGCGCGAAGTGGAAGATGCGCTGTCGGACGTACAGCAGCGCCAGCAGCAGGGCGAGGTGCAGGCCCAGTCGCAAGAGGCGGCGGCGCGTGCGCTGCTGGTGGCGCAGGCGCGCTACCAGCGCGGCGTGTCGACCTACCTCGACGTGACCGAAGCCCAGCGCACCTCGCTGGCGGCCGACCGTGCCGCGGCGCAGATCCGCACCCAGCGCCTGCTGGCGACTGTCGCCGTGGCGCGCGCGCTCGGCGGCGGCTGGGAACAGGGCGAAGCACTGGCGACCATCGCGAAAGCACCCCAATAAAGTAAGGCTACAATGCGGATCACTCAACCCTACGAGGATCCGCATCATGCTTCTTCCTGCACGCGTCCTGTTCGCCGCCACCATGCTGGTTTCCAGCGCGGCCAGCGCCCAATCCTGGCAAGCGATCACCAGCCCGACCAGCGCCGAGCTGCGCGGCCTGTCGGTCGTCAGCGCCAGGGTCGCCTGGGCCAGCGGCACCAAGGGCACCGTCCTGCGCACTGTCGACGGACTGCAGTGGCAGACGATGCAGGTGCCGGAGGCCGACAAGATCGACTTCCGTGACATCCAGGCCTTCGACGAGAAGACGGCCGTCGTGATGGGCGCCGGGCCCGGCGCGGCCTCGCGCATCTACCGTACCGAGGATGGTGGCGCCACGTGGAAGCTAATCGTGACGAACCCGGTGGCGGATGGCTTCTGGGACGCCATCGCCTTCTGGGACAAGGACAATGGCATCCTGTTCGGCGATCCGGTCAAAGGCAGCTTCCAGGTCTACACGACAAGCGACGGCGGCCGCTCCTGGCAGGAGGTCGCTTCGAAAGGTATCGAAGCGATGCCCAACGAAGGCGCCTTCGCCGCCAGCGGCACCTGCCTCACCGTGGCGGGCAGCAGTGACGCCTGGATCGCCACCGGCGGCAGCGCCTCCTCGCGCGTGTTCCACTCCAGCGACCGCGGCAAGACGTGGCGCGTTTCCTCGACCCCGATTCCGGCCGGCGCCGCCGCGCGCGGCGTGTTCTCGGTCGCCTTCCTGAATCCGAAAGAGGGTTTCGCGGCCGGCGGCGACTACAAGGAAACCCGCATGGCCGGCACCAACGGCGCATTCACGACGGACGGCGGCGCCAGCTGGACGCCGGTACAGGTGGCGCCAGCCGGCTACATGTCGGTGGTGGCGCCGGTGCCGGGCGCGCCGCGTGCGCTCGTTGCGGGCGGCCTGGCGGGTTCCGGCTATTCGCGCGATGGCGGACGCACTTGGACCGAACTCGACAAGACACCGATGAACACGGTCGGTTTCGCCGGCCCGACCCAGGGCTGGGCGGTGGGGCCGAAGGGCCTCTTGATGAAGTACACCGGGCCGGCACTCGACCGGCAGTAAAATCGCCCGACTATAACAAGCTGACAGGAGACACCATGAACAAACTATTCGCTCCCCTCGTGCTGGTCGCCGCCCTCGGCGCCGCCTATGCGCAGGCGGCAGAACCAGCCAGCGCCGCCCAGCTCCAGGCCATGGCCAAGCGCTTCGCACCGGCCGAGCTGAAGGCCGATACCTCGAAGCTGTCGAAAGGCGACCGCGCCGCGATGGTCAAGCTGATCGAGGCGGCGAAGATCATCGACACCCTGCAGCTGCGCCAGCGCTGGTCCGGCAACGAAGCTCTGTGGGCCGCGCTGCAGAAGGACAATTCGGCACTGGGCAAGGCGCGCCAGAACGCCTTCTGGCTGAACAAGGGCCCGTGGTCGGGGCTGGACGACAACCAGTCCTTCATGCCCGCGGAGTATGCCGGCATCAAGATCCCGGCCAAGAAGCCGCTTGGCGCCAACTTCTATCCCGAGAACGCCGGCAAGGAAGCGCTGGAAAGCTGGATGAACGGCCTGCCCGCCGCGCAGAAGGCCGATGCGCAGTGGTTCTTCACCGTCATCCGGACTGGCCCGGACGGCAAGTTCCGCACCGTGAAGTATTCGGATGAGTACCGCCCGGACCTGGAAAAGCTGGCCAAGCTGCTGCGCGAAGCCGCGGCTTCGACCGACAACGCCTCGCTCAAGAAATTCCTGACCCTGCGTGCGGACGCCTTCCTGTCCAACGATTACCTGGCTTCGGACTTCGCCTGGATGGACCTCGACTCGCCGGTAGACGTCACCATCGGCCCCTACGAGACTTATAACGACGAGCTGTTCGGCTACAAGGCGGCGTTCGAAGCCTATGTCAGCGTGCGCGACCAGAAGGAAACCCAGAAGCTGGCCTTCTTCGGCAAGCACCTGCAGGAGCTGGAAGACAACCTCCCGGTCGACAAGCAGTACCGCAACCCGAAGGTCGGCGCGATCGCCCCGATGGTTGTGGTCAACCAGGTCTTCGGCG
Source organism: Massilia sp. IC2-476 (assembly GCF_020707295.1). Classification (NCBI taxonomy): domain Bacteria; kingdom Pseudomonadati; phylum Pseudomonadota; class Betaproteobacteria; order Burkholderiales; family Oxalobacteraceae; genus Massilia; species Massilia sp. IC2-476. Next base: position 729,718 of record NZ_JAJFER010000001.1, on the reverse strand, counting down.
CCGGCGACGGCAACATGGGCGTGCAGACGGCCGCCTACAACCTGCCGAACGACGAGCGCGTGATCCGCGAGCGCGGCTCCAAGCGCGTGATGCTGAAGAACGTGCAGGAAGCGAAGTTCGAATCGACCCTCAAACCGATCTCGAAGCTGGTATTGCGCCCGCAGGACCAGAAGGACCTCGATTTCGATTCCTTCTTCACCCACATCCTGGCGCACGAGATCATGCACGGCCTCGGTCCGCACCATACCAAGAAGGACGGTAAGGAATCGACGCCGCGCCAGGACCTGAAGGACACCTATTCGACCATCGAGGAAGCCAAGGCCGACATAACCGGCCTGTGGGCGCTGGGCTACATGATGGACAAGGGCCTGCTGAAGGACACGCTGGGGCAGGGCGAGGCGGCCGAGCGCAAGCTGTATAACACCTTCCTGGCCTCGAGCTTCCGTACCCTGCACTTCGGCCTGACGTCTTCGCATGCGCGCGGGATGGCGATCCAGGTCAACTACCTGCTCGACAAAGGCGCGTTCGTGGCCAATGGCGACGGCACGTTCGCCGTGGACTTCAAGAAGATCAAGGCGGCCGTGGCCGACCTCGACCGCGAATTCCTCACCATCGAAGCCACCGGCGACTATGCCCGTGCCAAGGCGATGATGACGAAGTACGTGGTGATCCGTCCGGAAGTGCAGAAGGCGCTCGACAAGCTGAAGTCCAGCGTGCCGAACGACATCCGCCCGAGCTTCGTGACGGCGGCAGCACTGGCAAAGTAAGGCAGCAGCCAGGGCATTCGGCGGCCTGTTTGGCACGTACGCAACAGTGCCGCCGAATTTACTTAACTTGAGCTGAAAGCTCCGTCAGTCCATACAAGGGCCGTGTTATAGTCGCAGCATTGCTTTGGAGCAATTCCCGCAGCCCTCAGACTAGAACATGACGACGAAGCCCCTTTCCACTGGCGCGCGATTGGCCATCGGCTACGGCGCCGTGATTCTCCTGATGATCGCGCTGGCCGTGCTCGCTGCGGCGCGCGCGGGGCAGATCGAGCATCTGCTGTTCCGCATCGACGACGTGAGCGGCATCAAGCAGCGCTACGCCTTCGAGCTGCGCGCCAGCGTGCGCGATCGTTCAATCGCCATGCGCGACCTCGTCCTCGCCTCCGACCCGGCCGCGGCCGCCGCGCTGATCGCGCGGCTGAAAACCTCGGCCGACGCCTATGCGCGCGCGGCGTCGCCGCTCGATGCACTGTTCCATGAGCTGCCCGGCATCCTGCCCGAGGAGCGGGACGCCCTGGCCGCGATCAAGGAACAGGAAAGGCGCACCCGCCCACTGGTCGAGCGCGTGCTGGCCCTGCACACCCTCGGCGAAACGCAGGACGCCCGGGCCCTGCTTGCCAGCCAGGCGGCGCCGGCCTTCGTCGACTGGCTGGCCAGCGTCTCGCGCTTCGTCGACCTGCAGGAAAAGCTGGCGGCGGACGATATGGCGAATGCGCGCCGGCTGGCGTCCGGCTTCGGGCAGTGGATCGTGCTGCTGTGCGCGGGCGCCGTCGCGGCGGCCGTGTTCGGCACCTGGTACGTGGTGCGCGGGCTGCGGCCTGCGCCGACGGCCGCGCCCGATGAGGCGCTGGCACAGGACGTCGCGGCGGCGCCCGCCGCCATCCCCCCGAAACGCGTCGACGACATCGTCGGCGCCATCGACGGCCTGGCCTTCCGCGCCAACATCCTGGCGCTCGACGCCGCCGTGCACGCCCTGCGCACCGGCGAACAGGATGAGGACAGCAGCGCCGTGGTGCAGGAATTGCAGGCGCTGGCGCTGCGCTCGACGGCGGTGGTGAAGGATATCCGCGACCTGGTCGGCAGCCCGGTGGCCCACATGGAAGATGCTGGCGCGCTGCAGGCGATCGCCAACGCGGTGTCGCGGGTCACCGCCGTGACCTCGGCCATCAGCCTGGTAGAAGGCCCGCCGCCCGACCGCAGCGAAAGCACGCGCCGCACCACGGCCTTGCTGCAGGCCTCGAGCGCGGCGGCGGCGATGGAAGCCGAAGCCCAGCGCCTGGCCGCCATCGTGGCGCCGGCATTGCACGGTCTTGAGCCCACGCCGTCAGTGCAAAACTGACAGCCTTGCTCTTCTCAACACAGACAAATATTTTCTCAAAAGTGGGGCTTCATCCCGGGCTAGAATTGCCGATAGGCATTTTATCGTCCTACGGAGTAAGCCCATGTTCAAGCCCTTCACCACCGCTGCGATCGCTGCGATCCTGTGCGCACCGGCACTGCATGCCGCCGAACTGACCGCGCTGGAAAAGCGCTGGCTCGATGCGGCCGGGCCGGTGCTGGCCTATTCCCAGCAGCTCAAGCTCCCCCTCGACATCACCGTGCAGCCCCAGCCGCGTCCCGGCGACGTGCCGCTGGCGATGGGCTTCGACAAAGGCCGCTGCAAGCTGGTGATGTCCCTGCGTAACAACCCGGACGCCGAGACCGTGCTGGCCGGGATTCCCGAAGCGCAGCAGGGCGCCCTGATCGAAGCCATGGCGGCGCACGAGATCGCGCATTGCTGGCGCTATGCGCAGGGCGCCTGGCACGTGCTGCCGGCCGGCTTCGTGGAAGTGGGTGAGGAACACGCCGCCGACGCGTCGCTGCTGGCCGCCTCGAAGGCGATGCGCGAGACGCGCCGCGAAGAAGGCTTTGCCGACCTGGCCGCACTGGCCTGGACCCGGCGCAGCAAGCCGGACGAGTATGCGCGCGTGTACCGCTGGCTGGCCGGCGTGCGCGACAAGGTGGCGGTGCCGCGCAGCGGCCACGATACCCGCGCCTGGGTGCGCCTTGCCGGCGACGGCGCCGCGTTCGGCAAGGCCGGCGCGCCCTTCGACGATGTCGCCGTCCTGTGGCGTGAAGGCCTGCTGGCGACCGAATGAAGGAGGCGGCCCGGCAACGGTCGAGGCCGCGTAATGACGAGGAAGCGGGTGTGTGTACGCTGTCGCACAGATAGCGCGGGGTGGTGGGCGTTTAATGATGACATCACAACAACCGACACCAAGGGACACATCATGAACCGACTCCTCGCCGCCCTGCTGGCCACCGTTGCCGGCACCACCATCGCCGCGGCCCCCGCATTCGCCCAGAACGACGCCGCCGGCTATCGTACGGCCATGCAGAAGGTCGAAGCCGACCACAAGGCCGCCAAGCAGAAATGCGACGCGCTCAAGGATGAGGACATCTGCGAGGAACAGGCCGACGTTGCCCGCGCCAAGGCCGAGCTGGCTGCCGTCACGAAGTACGACAACACCGCCTCCAACCGCGAAGCGGCGCGCCGCAAGCTGGCCGATGCCGAGTACGAGCTGGCCGAAGAGAAGTGCGACGCCATGAAGGGCAACGCCAAGGACAGCTGCATGAACAATGCCAAGTCGGTGCGCACCGCCGCGCTGGCCGCTGCCGGCGGCAGCGCTGACAGCAAGGCCGGCAGCACCGGCGGCAGCGGCGCCACCGCTGCTACCGCGGCAGGCAGCGCCGGCCTGGTCGCCAGCACCGACACCAAGGATCCGGTGAAGTCGGCCGCCGTCGAGAAGTGCGAAGAAAAGGGCAACAAGACCGCCTGCCTGGTCGAGAACAAGGACAAGCCGGACACCGCCCTCGAACGCGCCGGCGAGAAGACCCGCGCCGCTGCCGCGACCGCCGTCGCCAAGACCAAGGAAGCGGCCAGCAAGGTGGCCGACAAGACCAGGGAAGTGACCTCGGGCGCCGCCGAGCGCACCGAACGCGCCGCCGAGAACGTCGGCGACAAGACCCGCAGCACCGCCTCGAACGCCGCCGACAAGACCGAGAAGGCGACCGAGCGCGCCGGTTCGCGCACCACGGCCGCCATGTCGGACACGGCGATCACCGCCAAGGTCAAGGCCGGCCTGGCCGCTGCGCCGGATACCAGCGCACTGGCAGTCAAGGTCGAGACCGAGAAGGGCGTCGTCATGCTGAGCGGCTTCGTCGACTCGAAGGCCGAGGCCGAGCGCGCGGAGCAGGTCGCCAAGGGCGTCGAAGGCGTGACCAAGGTCAAGAGCGCCATCAAGGTAAAGTAAGCCGCTGCACCGCGCAGTACCGAAGCCCGCACTGGCCGTGCGGGCTTTTTTCATTTTTGCTAACTAAACGGCCGGGCAGGAGCAGGGGCAAGGGTATAATTCCTGCGTGAACAAACTTGAAGCCTTCGGATACATCGCTGCCCAGGCCGCGCGTGGGGACATTACCTTTCCCACCAGCGTGAATGCCGTGCTACGCCTGCAGCTGGCCCTGGACGATCCGGATTGCCATGTGGACGAGGCGATCCGCCTCGTGCTGTCCGAACCGCAGCTGGCGGCGCGCACCGTGGCGCTGGCCAACACGGCGGCCTACGGCAGCGGCGCGGGCGGCATGCAGGTGACCAACGTGCGCGCCGCCGTGCTGCGCATCGGCTACCGCCGCCTGCGCGGCCTGGTTGCCGCCCTGATGGTGCGCCAGTTCGGCCACCGCATCGCCGACCCGATCCTGCGCGCGAAGGCCGAGCAGCTGTGGACCCACAGCGCCCAGGTGGCGGCGCTGGCGCACTCGGTGGCGCGCCACGTCACCAGGGTCGACCCCGACACCGCGCTGTTCGCCGGCATCGTGCACGAGGTGGGCGGCTTCTACCTGCTGTCGCGCGCCGACGAATTCCCCGGCCTGCTGGAAGACGACACGGATCGCTGGGGCGTGCTGGTCGAGGACGTGGCGGGCGCGGAAATCATGCGCAAGCTGGACATTCCGGCCGACGTCGCCGAAGCCATCGGCGCCCTGCGCGACGGCGTGCTGCAGCCCGAGCCGCACACCCTGCTCGATACCCTGCTGCTGGCCAACCGCTACGCGCTGGTGGACTCCCCCCTGGGCGCCCCGCGCCTCGATGACCACGAAGCCGGTCCGCTGGACGCCGCCACGCTGCAGCTGCTGCGCAGCGAAGCGGCCGAGACCGCCCAGGCCCTGGGCGACGCCTCGCTGGTCTGACTATTCCCACCCGATGATGCCGGCCTGGCCCGCCCCCGTGCGCGCGGCCAGGCTGCGCTCGCGCAGCGCACGCACCACGGCGCGCACCGGCCGCTGGCGCAGCACGCCCGGCAAGCCGGCGATGGCGAACTGACGCCGCGCGGGAATCGGCAGCGACAGGATCCTGACGTCAAGCGCTTCCGGGAAAGTAGCCAGGCGCGGCAGGATCGCATAACCCATGCCGCGTCCGACCATGGCGGCAATGCTGGTGTCGTTGGCCAGCACCCGTCCCGGCTCGGGCGCAAAGCCGGCGGCGCGGCAGCGCGCCAGGATCTCGGCCGCGCCGCTGCAGGCCAGCGTGATGAAGGGCAGGGCGCCCAGCTCCGGCCAGCCGGACGTGTTCATTGCCGGCAGCGCCAGCGCGGCCGGGACCACCAGCACGTAGTCGTCGTGCAGGTAAGGATAGGCGTCTAACCCGGCGCCCAGCGGCAGCTGGGCAATGCCGATTTGCGCCAGTCCGTCCTGCAGTGCGCGGGTGACGTCGGCCCGCTCCTCGCAGCTGTCGTCGATCTCGACCCGCAGTCGCGGCTGCGATTGCGCCAGGGCTTCGAGCACGTGCGGCAGCAGATGGGTGCCGACGCTGCGAAAGCAGGCGATGCGCACGGTGCCGCTTACCTCTTCGTCAGCGCGGGCGGCGTCGATCAGCCCCCGTTCCAGGCGCAGCATCTGGCGCGCCTTGTCCACGACCCGTTGTCCGGCCTCGGTCGGCGCCGAACCGGCGCGGCCGCGCGCCAGCAAGCTGACGCCCAGCTCGCCTTCGAGTTCGGCGATGCCATGGCTGATGCGCGACTGGGTGCAGCTCAGCTCTGCGGCGGCGGCGCTGAAGCTTCCATGGTCGGCCACCGCCACCAGCATCTTCAGTTGGCTCAGCTTCATGCCATCGAAATCCTTCATGTCAAGCCAGCCATTATCCGCCATTTCGGTTGTGGCATTGTTGCCGGCGGTAGAGGATGGCGTTCCGAGCTACTTACCAAGACCAAGCATGAAGACCTTGCCTTCCAACGCCGCCCTGATCAGCATCGACGTGCAGCAGGCTTTCGATGACCCGCGCTGGGGCCGGCGCAACAACCCGGAGGCCGAGAAGCAGGTCGCTGCGCTGCTGGCGGCCTGGCGCACCAGCGGGCGGCCGGTCTTCCACATCCAGCATCGCTCGGCCTCGCCTGCCGGGCTGTTCCGCCCGGGGACGCCCGGCTATGAACACAAGCCGAAAGCGCGGCCGCTGCCGGGCGAAGCGGTGATCGTCAAGAGCGTGAACAGTTCCTTCATCGGCACCGACCTGGAGGCGCGCCTGCGCGGCGCCGGCATTGGGACCGTGGTGATCGTGGGCTTAACGACCGACCATTGCGTGTCGACGACGGCGCGCATGGCCGGAAACCTTGGTTTCGAGACCTTGTTCGTGGCGGACGCCACGGCGACCTTCGAGCGTACCGGGCCGGACGGCCGCCATTTCACGGCGCAAGAGATGCATGATGCGGCGCTGGTCAGCCTGCATGGCGAATTTGCGACAGTGGTTTGGACGAAGGAGGTATTGACAGCGCTTGCATGAGCAAATTGCTAAATTTGATGATACTATGGGGAATCTAAAATTTCCCATTAGAATTATCATGCGTCGATTGGCACTTGCTCATGCGTCAATAATCGTAAGCCTTCTTGCGTGCGGTACGGCCCAGGCTGGCGTCATCGACCTGGGGAGCATGATGGGCGGTGCCAATATCTATACGCTGGGGAATTTCTCAGCCAAATCGAGCGATGTGGAGGGCGCCGTCATCGCTGGCGGCAACGTAAACGTCAGTTCCTACTCGATCAATGCCAACGGCAAGGCAGCTTACGGAAGCCATGCGCTGATCGCAGGGGGCGACCTGACGCTCAAGGGTGGATCGATCGACAAGGGCAAGATCTACGTCGGCGGCAACACCCTCCTGCAAAACGCGGCGATGCCGCTGAGCACGCCCGTCAGTCCGATCAATTTTGGGAGCACCTCGACCGCCTTCCTCAAGCTGTCGCAGGAGCTGGCCTCGGTGCAGGGAACAGGCAGTGTCAGCAAGCTGTGGAGTGGCGTTGTCGTGAGCGGCAGCGGCAAGGGTGGTGTGGACGTGTTCAACGTCTCGGCCGACATGTTCCGTACCTCGAGCAGCTGGACCCTGGACAAGCTGGTGGCCGGCCAGACCCTGATCTTCAACGTGATGGGTGAAAGCGCCACGTTCAACGAGGGCGGCATCAGCTTCGAGCCGCTGAGCAACTACAACGTGCTGTTCAACTTCCCTGACGCAAAGGCGCTCAACGTCAAGGGCATCATCGGCAGCGTGCTGGCGCCGAAGGCGGCCGTCACCGCCGACTGGGGCGTGATCAATGGCCAGGTGGTGGTGGGCAGCTGGAACTCGACCATCCAGGTCAATTCCAACCATTACTTCACAGCGACGCAACTGGCAGGCGTCAATGATTTGCGCACCGACGGATCCAACATCACGGTGCCGGAGCCGGGCACCCTGGCGCTGATGCTGGCCGGCGTGGCCGTCGCCTTCGCCGGCCGCCGCAAGCGGGTGCAGGCGCTGCCGGCCGCGGCCTGAGCCTGCGGATTCAGGCCCCGCAGGCGGCGCGCGCCTGTGCGCGTCCCTGCATCAGCATCGCCAGGGCCAGCGCCACGCCCGCCAGGGCGAGTCCGGCCGCGACCCATTGCGGCGAGGCATACGAATAGCCGAGCGTCAGCGGAATCCCGCTCAGGAAGGCGCCGGTCGCATTCCCGATATTGAAGCCCGATTGTCCCAGCGAAGAACCCAGCATCTCGGCCTCGCGCGAATGCTCGATGAGCAGCATCTGGATTGACGGACCCAGCGCCAGCGCATTGGCGCCGGTGGCAAAGGCCAGCACCAGCATGGCCGGCTGCGAGCTGGCGAACAGGCCATTGCACAGCAACAGGACCGTCATCGTTCCCAGCAGGATCAGGATCGACTGCAGCGGCGGCACGCGGTCGGCCAGGCGGCCGCCCAGGTGCACGCCGACCGTCATGCCGACTCCGACCACGGTCATGACCATCGGGATGGTCGCCGGCGCGAAATGCGTCACGTCGGTCAGCAGCGGCGCGATATAGCTGAAGAAGGCGAAGAAGCCGCCGGTGCCGATCGAGGTGATGGCGAGCGCCAGCCACAGGGCGGGGCCGCGGAAGATGCGCAGGTCGTGCAGCAGGCTGGTGCGCGCCTTGGCCTCGATGTGCGGCACCAGCTGGCGCAGGGCCAGCACGGTGACCAGGCCGATCGCCGCCACCACCAGGAACACGGCGCGCCAGCTCATGTTGTGGCCGAGCCAGGTGCCGGCAGGCACGCCCAGCACGTTGGCCAGCGTCAGGCCGGTGAACATGGTGGCCAGCGCGGCCGCCACCTTGCCTTCGTCCGCGAGGCGGCTGGCGACCACGGCGCCGACGCCGAAGAAGGCGCCATGCGGCAGGCCGGCCATGAAGCGCGACAGCATCATCATCTCGTAGTTGGGCGAAAAGGCCGACATTGCATTGAACAGCGTGAACATCGCCATGAACCACATCAGGACGCTGCGCGGCGGGCGGTGCGCCATCAGGCTCACGAGCGTGGGCGCGCCGACCACGACGCCGAGCGCATAGGCGGTGATGAGGTGGCCGGCCTGCGGGATGCTGATGCCGAGGCCGCTGGCGACGTCGGGCAGGATGCCCATGATGACGAATTCGGTCATGCCGATGCCGAAGCCGCCCAGGGCGAGGGGAAGGAGACTTTTCTTGATCAAAACGCGGTGGAATGTCGAAGTGGATCGGCCACTATAGCGCGCGGCGCGTCCTCAGTCCGCTTTCGAGTCGTGATGACAGGTATAGCCCAGGGCTATGCAGGCGCCGCGTCGTCGATGCGCGGCCAGCCGATCCGGCCATGGCCGGCATTGTCCAGCCGCGTACGCAGCCCAGGCGCATCCTGTGCCGGCAGGCTGAAGTCGAACACCACCTCGTCGCCATGCGCCACCGCCACCAGTTGCGCGCTGGCGGCGTCGAGTTCGCGCCGCACCAAGCCTTCGAGCGCATACGGGGCGCTGCAGCGCAGCTGCTGCAGCTTGATGATCGGCACCTTCTGCGCCTGCAGCAGGGCTTGCGCCACGCTGTCGGTATAGGCGCGCACTAGGCCGCCGGCGCCCAGCTTGACGCCGCCGAAGTAGCGCACCACGGTGGCCAGCACGCCTTCCAGGTCCTGGTGGCGCAGCACGTCCAGCATCGGCCGCCCCGCCGTACCGCTCGGCTCGCCATCGTCGACCGCGGCCGACTGGCCGCCCGCCAGCAGCGCCCAGCACACGTGGGCGGCGCCGGGGTGTTCTGCGCGCAGCCTGGCGACGACCTGCTGGGCGCCGGCACGGTCCGGCATCGGCTGGACGCAGGCAATGAAACGGCTCTTCTTGATGACGAGTTCGAAGTGGACGGGGGCAGCGATGGAATAAGGCATGGCGCCGATTATCGGCGGCGCGGCGGGAAATGCCAACCGTCACGGCCGGCATTTCCCGGATCGGCTTAGTAGCTGAGGTTGATCTGCAGGATGGCGGTAGTGCCGCTGACCTCGTTGCCGACGACGAGCAGCGGCTTGCTGTTCGGCGATTTATCCGCCGGTATCAGGGCCAGGCCTTCCGGACCCAGGTCGCCGCTATCGTTGGTCCGGGTGTTGAGGTAGGTGACGAAGCTGGCCGCCGACGGCTTGCTGACGTCGTACACCATCACGCCGCCGACGCGCTCCAGGCCGATGAAGGCATAGGTCTTCTTGCCGAAGCGGCCGACTACTACGCCTTCCGGTTCCGGCCCCTTGGATGCGCTACGGCCATCGAGGTCGTTGTTATCGTTGCTGGCATTGAAGCGGGCGTTCGGCAGCGAGACGGTCTTCTGTTCGAACTCGTCGCCCGAGTCGTACACGCGGTTCAGGCTGGTGTCCCAGATCGAGAAGGAACGGGCGCCGAAGGCGTACAGCTCGGTGCACTGGCCAGCCGCGTTCTTGCCGGCGCTGCCGCCGTTCGGGGTGGTGGTGATGCGCAGGCGGCCCAGGTTCGAGTCGAGGATGAGGTTGGCCGCATTGCCGAACACGGCCGGGTCGAGACCGGCGCTGCAGTGGGTACGCACCCGCGATTCTTCGTTGAAGCCGGGCCAGTCGGCGCGCGCATCGCCTTCGTTGGCGGTAATCAGGTAGGCCGTACCGTCAACCGTGAAGCGCGCAATCGCGTCCGGCAGGTACATGCCCTTCACCGGCTGGGGAGCGATGCGCACCGCCGGCGTGCCGCTGTTGGTATTCGTGCCGCCGTCCTCGTCCGAGGCGTCCAGGCCCATGCCGGCCAGGTTGTGGTTCTTGGTGCCGAGCGGCTTGATCGCGGTGACCTTGGCCGTGGCGACGTCGACGGTCGCAACGGCATTGTTTTCCTGCAGGGTGACCCAGGCGGTACGGCCGTCTTCGCTGGTGGCAATGTATTCCGGTTCGAAGTCCTGGGCCGCGCTCGCACCCGGGCCGTAGATCCGGATGCCCTGCGCGCGCAGCGCGGCTTCCTGGCCGTTGAAGGCGCGGAAGTCGGCGGTGGCAACCGTCGGCGTGCCGCCGCGGTTGACGGTGATGACGCTGACCGATCCTTCCGGATCGCTCGAGTCGGCCTGGCCGTAGCTGTTCGGTTCGCCTTCGTTGGCGACCAGCAGGGTGCGTCCGTCCGGGGTGAAGGTGAGCATGTCGGGCAGGGCGCCGACCTTGACGCTGTTGACCAGCTTGAGGTCGGCGGCATTGTAGAAGGCCACAGTGCCGGGACTGGTCTTGGGCGCCGCTTCGATCGCCAGTGCGACCAGGCCGTCGTGGATGGCGACGCTGTTGACGCCGCTGCCGAGGCTGCTGACGTTGATGGTACCGACCAGTTTCGGCGCGGACGGCGTGGACAGGTCGAGCACGTCGACCGTGCCGTTGGCGCCATTGACCACGAACAGGCGCTTGCTGGCCGCATCGAAGGCCGTGATCTCGGCCGCGCCGGCCTTGCCGCCGTTGTAGCTGCCGATCTTTTCCATCGTCAGCGTCTTGGGCGTGAGTTCTTCGTCGTCATCGCTGCTGCTGCCGCAGCCGGCAAGCAGGCCGGCAGCGAGCAGGGCGGCGCCCAGGATGCGCAGGGTGGTTGGTGGGGCAGCGTGGTCGAGAAACGGCATGGTCGGATTTCCAGAGTTGAAAAACCGACAGCATAGGAGGCGGGGATGACAGCAATATGACGCGCAAAAACAAAAAAGGCGTCACGATTTCTCATGACGCCTTCCTTGCTGAATCTTTGGTAGGCCGTGCTGGGCTCGAACCAGCGACCAACGGATTAAAAGTCCGCTGCTCTACCAACTGAGCTAACGACCCGAAGAAGCCAAGATTATAGCGACGTTTGCGCGAATATCCAAGTGCTTCGTGTCAATTTGTTGGCCGGGCCAAGTTTCCCCCTCCCGGGGGGATGGGATCGAGACGGGCCTCGCAGCAAAATCGGCCTCGTCAATTCATCCTCATAGGAAGTCCCATGTACTTGCCAAAACACCTCGCGCTTGCCGTTTCCGGCCTGTGTGTCCTGCCGTCCGCCCTGGCGGCCCAGCCGGTGCAGAAAGTGAAACCGCCGGTCAGCCAGGCCTACATCGATCTCGCGACCTTTTCGGGCGGTGCGCCGATGCCGGGCGCGGGCGGCTTGATGGGCAGCCTGTTCGGCGCCAGGAACAATGACAATACCTTCGGCATGACCCAGACCGGCAGCCCCGGACGCTGGATGGACGTGACGCTCCTGACCCGCAACAACGGCAAGCTGAAGACAGCAAACCACAGCGTGCCGGCCGGCTCGAAGCTGGCGCCCGTGCTGAACCTGCTGGCGCCGGAGCAGGCGCCGGTGGAGGCCGGCGATACGCAAGACAGCCCGGAACCGGTCAAGTTCGAGATGCCGAAGGGGAAAATGTATTTGTACTGGGGCTGCGGCGCGGAAGTGCGCAAGGGCCAGCCGCTGGTGCTGGATCTCGCCAAGATGGATCCTGCCCAGTTCAACAAATTCTTCCAGAACCGCAGCGCCACCTCGCGCGTACCTGGCCCGGCGCTGGGCCGTCCCGTGTGGCCGAACAAGATCGATGCGCGCCGCCTGCCGGATGGCGCCTCGATGGTTGGCGAGCACGGCTTTGCCGGCGACGGCGTGGTGGACGGCTTCAAGTTCAACATCGACGCCCGGCACGACCTGATGCCCGCCGTCGAAGCGGCCCGCAATGACGAAGGCAATGGCGTGCTGTTCAAGTGGAAGCCGATGCAGCAGGCCAGCGCCTGGTTCGTGCAGGCGATGGGCATGCGCGACACCGGCAAGGCCGAGGGCAACGAGATGGAAATGGTCTACTGGACCTCGAGCGAGTTGCCGGACATGGGCATGGGGCTGGTGAACTACCAGCCGAACGGTTCCATCAGCAAGTGGCAGAAGGAGAAAGTGCTGCTGCCCGCCTCGGCCACCGAGTGCATGGCGCCGAAGGAAGCCGTCGGTGCGATGTCGATGTCGCGCGTGATTGCGTATGGCGAAGAGCTGAACATGGCCTATCCGCCGCGGCCGAAGGATCCGAAGATCACCTGGGAACCGCAATGGGACGTCAAGGTGCGGCTGAAGTCGGTTGCTTCCTTGATGCCCGGCATGGGCGGGGCGATGAATGCCGCGATGATGGGACAGGAGGCGGCGCCGGAAGCATCGCAGGAGAAGCAGGCCCCGGCGTCCGTCACAGGAACGGTGAAGGAAGCCGTGACCCGAGGCGTGGTCGACTCGCTGGTGCGCGGGCTGTTCAAGCGCTGATATTCAGTTTTCGATTTCCTTGTCCTCGGCCACGACCTCGCGCATCGAATGCGGCTCGAGCTTTTCCGCGTCGACGTTCATGCGCACGAACATGCCCCAGGTGGCCAGGATGGCGGCCGCGGCCACGCCAATGGCGGCCGAGTGCAGCAGGTATTCGGGCCGGCCGTGCATGAACTGGAACACGCCGATCAGGCATTCGATCGACAGCGAGACCACGACCACGATCAGGAAGCGCGACAGGAAGCGCCGCACCCGCGTCGGGGCGCTGATGTTGACCGAGCGCTGCACCTCTTCTTCCAGCACGGTCTGGCCCAGTTCCAGCGACGCCACGGCGATCGTCAGCAGGCCCACGCATTCCAGGATCAGTTCGAAGCGTTCGCGCACTTTCAGCTCGACGCGCGGGTCGAGCGCGCCCCAGGTCTCCACCGCCGCCAGCACGATCAGCCCTACGCCGCAGACGAAGAACAGGGCGACGATCAGCATGTACCCGACGAGGAAGATGTTCTGGATGAATTTCACGTGACGGAGCAGGAATAAGAAGTTGTAAATATCTTAATCCTTTGTAGGGATCGGGCGCGTTCAATTGCCGAGGTCTGCAACTAATGACGCGGCGCAAGAATTGCTGTGCGGACTGCTTATATCGTGGGGACTTCGGCTGACGAGTCCACAAGGAAATGCCACGGTCATGAGCACGACGCTGACGGATCAGATCTTTGCCGCCCTGGCTGAGTTCAGCAGCGCAAGCCGGCTGTACGAACTTAAGGTGGGAGAGGATGAGGAAGCCGGGCTGGTGGTTGAAGCCTTCTTTGCCGACGACGGAGTGCAACAAGTGGGCACGCGCGATGTGATTGCGCTGTCCACGGATGCTTACCTGGAGCTGGAGAGCCTGCTCGGCCTGCCGGCGGCCCTGGAAATCGCGCTGGCGGACGGGACGCGGGAACGCTTTGCCGGAGAGATCTGCGAAGCCGCCATGCTGGGCAGCGATGGCGGGCTGGCGCGCTACCGCATTCGTATTTGTTCATGGCTGTGGCGCGTGGGACAAGTGCGCAATTGCCGGGTGTGGCAGGACAAGAGTGTCGTCGAGATCGTCGATGCGGTGTTCTCCGCCTACCAGCCACGGGCGCGCTGGCGCTGGAGCGACGATACCGGGCCTTTCCTGGCGGAGGTGTCGCCGCGCAGTTATTGCTGTCAGTACCGTGAGTCCGATCTGGACTTCGTGCAGCGGCTTCTGGCTGACGAGGGGCTGTGCTGGCGGCACGAACAGACTGAAGCAGGACCCGGGCTGGTGCTGTTCGCGGATAGCAGCCAGCGCAGCGCGGTGCCGGAAGACGCCAGCAGCGAGGCGCTCGGCGGGATTCGCTTCCACGGCGCGCGCTCGGTGGAGGAATCGGACAGCATCCAGTCCCTATCGGCGCAACGGCGCCTGCATGCCTCGCTGACGACGGTGCTCAGTTATGACTACAAGGCGAAACAGGTCGTCGCGGCCAGTTCGCCGTCCCACTACACCTACGGCAAGTTGCCGGTGCTCGAATCTTTCGAGGTGCCGGGGCAGTATGCGTATGCGGACTGGCAGCAGGCGCAGCATTACGCGGACCTGCGCATGCAGGAGCAGGAGGCACACGGGCAGGTGTGGCGGGGGCGCTCGACGGTCAGGACGCTGCGGGCTGGGAGCAGGGTGCAAGTGCTTGGCGCGCCGCTGCAGCAGCTGGGGGAGTCGGCATCGTTCACCGTACTACGCGTTCTTGCTATCGGCGTCAACAACATGCCGCCGACGGCAGCGCATGCGTTGGCCGAGTTGTTTGGGCCAATACCAGAGTTGCTCGAAGAGCTGACGCACGTAGACGTGACCGAAGACTTGGAACTGATGATTGCGCAGGCGCGGGGGACAGGGTATGCCAACTGTTTTAGCGCCGTTTCGAGCGAGCTCATTTGGCGCCCGCAATTAGCCAGCGATGGCCGCGCCAGTCCTAAGCCAGCAGCTTTTGGTGCGCAAAGTGCGATCGTCGTCGGTGCGGATGGGAGCGACCAGCCGAGTGGCTCAGATGAGTTGTACTGCGACAGGCTGGGACGGGTGCGAATTCGCTTCCACTGGCAGGATGGCAGTGACGCGAGCTGCTGGGTGCGGGTCGCGCAGCGTTCGGCTGGTGGCGGCATCGGGCAACAATTTTCGCCGCGCATTGGGCAGGAATTGCTGGTGCAGTTCCTGGAGAACGACATCGATCGGCCGATCGTTGTCGGCGCGCTTTACAACGGCCGAGGAGAAGGTGGGATGGCCCCTACACCAGGTGGCCGCCGTGATAGCGAAACGAGTTCCTTCTGTTTCGAAGCTGCAAATGACCACAGAACATCCGGACAGGCGAACCTAAGTAGTGGGAATAACCCTGTGTGGCATGGTGCTTCCGCTGAAAGCTCTGGGCACCGCAATCCGGCGTCGCAGTCGGGGGTGCGAAGCAAGGAATTTGGTGGCTATGGATACTCCCAGTTAGTGTTCGATGACTTTGATAGCCAAGGACGGGTGCAACTGAAGAATACACATGCAGGATGCGAGCTTAATCTAGGCCATCTTATTTACACGGCTGATAATTATCGAGGAGGATTACGGGGTATTGGAACGGAGCTACGAACCGATCACTATGGTGTCGTACGTACTGGCGAAGCGTTATTAGTATCAAGCTACATCCTTCATCACAACGCCGTGGCACGGGAACCGACCGGTCAAAATGCAGCTGAAGTAGCACTAATGAAACAGGCGGTAATCACAGCCGATATTTTTAACTCGGCAGCAGATATCCATGAAAGTGTGAGGCTCGCCACGCATATAGGATCGTACAAAACGAAGGAGAGCAAAATTGATACGGCGGCGGCACCGCTAAAGGCATTGCTCATCCGACTCTCTGGGATGACGAGTTCAAAAGACTTGCCAACGGCAATAGCAGATGCGAAGGCGAATAATACGCAGTCCAACATTCAAAAGGTCCCGCAACCAACCGGCCATATATTTGGCGTCGCAGCTGCAGCCAGCTTTGGCTCGACCGCTGGGCGGGGCCTGAAATTCGCATGCGGAGAATTAATTTCGCTATTGAACGATGGAGTATTTCAATCCCTTGTAGGGGGGCAGCTCCGCTTCCATGCGATGCAAGCAATCGGCTTTCTGGCCGCGGCTCAAAAATACCATGTCACTGGCATTGGAGCCGAAATAATATCTGCGAAAGACTCTATCGATATCCAGGCGCAATACGGAGAAATGGCTGTGCAGTCTAAGGACGCGATTACCGTTATTAGCGGCAACAGCCTTATTGACTTAGCTGCCGCGAAAGAAGTAAGTCTTGTCACCTCTGGAGGAGCCAAAATTATTGTTGGTCGCGATGGAATAAAAGTGGCTTGCCCGGGGAATATCAAAATCGCCGCCGGGAAGAAAAGCTTTATCGGAGCCGCTGAACTGAAGTATAAGTATCCGGAACTGCCGCGCGGAACGATGCGTTTTGATGACAAATTCCAGCTAGTAGACCCAGCTGGAGACCCAGTTAAAAATGTACGTTATGCCATCATTAAAGAGGATGGGGGGAAGGTGGAAGGGATTACAGATGAGGCTGGAATGATCCCGCTACAGCAGGCATTTCACTCTGAAAAACTACGCATTGTGATACTCGGCAAGGTGAAAAGATGAGTGAAAAGGTCAAATACGAACCTGAGGCGAAGAATCGCTTTGCCGAATTAAGGCCATCCGTGAATGGACGATTGGAGACCGAGTGGCGGCTGACAGATGCAACCCTCATCACTCCTGTTAAGATAACCGTGCCGCCGAAAAATGCGGTGCCGATTGTGTTCGTTCCGGGAATTATGGGGTCGAATTTGTGTGACTTGGACGGCAAGCCAGTATGGTTGCTGGACGCTATTGGCCCAATACCAGCGAAGCTCGTGGCGAAATGGGCTGGAAAAAGTGCCGGATATCGCCAAGAATTGCTTCACCCTAAGCGAACGAAAGTATATACCTTGGGGGCAGTCCCAACCGCTCATGCTGAAGGCGGGATGGACCAAAAGAACTATTTGATGCGGGGATGGGGGGAGGTTTCGGAAGCGAGTTATCATAAATTTTTGCTTTGGCTCGACGCTAAACTCAACGGCGAGCGAGATCCGGCCAATTGGACAGATTTCAAAAATAATTCTTTATCCGAGCAATCGGCTGTACCAAATTTCCTGAAGCGCAAACTGTCTCCAGGCCTGATCATGGACATGCCCGGCTTGCCGCAAGTGGCTGAGCGAGGTTTTCCTGTCGAGCCAATAAAATCGGACGACCTCCTTAAGCGAGCAAAATCAGCTTTCCCAATCTATGCTTTCGGATATAACTGGCTTGCTTCAAACACTGTTGCCGCTGAAGCATTGAAGGAGCGTATCGATAAAGTTATTTCAGAAAACAATGGCGCTGAAACTAAGTGTACTCAAGTTATTCTGATAACCCATTCAATGGGCGGGCTCGTCGCGCGCGCATGCAGTCAACTCACTGGCATGTCCACTAAAATTCTTGGAATTGTTCACGGAGTCATGCCTTCGACTGGTGCTGCAGTCGCATATAGACGTTGTAAAGTTGGGATGAAAGATGAGGATGCAGCTGCAGGTTTGGTTATCGGCGCTGACGGAAGAGAAGTGACAGCAGTATTTGCGCAAGCACCAGGGGCGCTCCAATTACTTCCTTCATTTGATTACGGAAGTAAGTGGATGGAAGTCGCGGATCAGGATAATAAGAAGCTTATGTCCTTGCCGCTGGCCGATCCATATGAAGAAATCTACCTTGAGAAAGATAAGTGGTGGGGTCTCGTCAAAGAGGAGTGGCTTAGTCCTGCAAATGGGAAACCTATTAGATGGGCAGATTTTGTAAAGAACGTGAAGATTGCGAGGGAATTCCATAGAACGATAGAAGGACAATATCACCATAACACCTATGTATTTTATGGTGGTGGTCCCAAGAAAGGAAGCTTCGCTAAAATAAGATGGAATGTCAAGAAGGGCGTCGCTCCTAAAGGGATAAATGCCATCCCTAATGAGCGCGATAACATTGTAAACCTCCGGCATTCAGAAGTAAGAACGGACGGCAGCAACAACATTTACATTGGCGGCGGCGCAGTGCCGAAAGTCTCGCCACGGGGAGAGACAGTGAGTGGTTTGACGTCGGAAACGAGCTTTTGGGAACTCCGCTGCGCTGGGCAAGATAGCAGCGGTGACGGGACTGTCCCTGCAAATTCTGGATGCGCTCCAAGGCGAGTTGGCGGAAGAAGTGTTTTGCAACAATTTGAGGTCCCCGATATCGCACACGAACCCGCTTATCGGAACTCAATTACTTCGCAGCTAATAACCCTGTATGCGGTTACAAAATTAGCGGCGAAGGCTGAGATATCATGATGAAATTTATACTGGCTCTTTCATTCACAGTTTTATTGGGATGCAAGCCAAGTGGAAACGAAGGGAAGAAAATGTATATCGGTAATGATATGGTTCATTGTGTGGGGCGGCATTTTGTGAGTATCCCCATCTCTTTTCAGCCGTCTAATATCACTACCGGAATTTTCAAGGCTGAGGGTGCAACCGCACAGGATCCCGAGATTGACATTCTGGTTCAATCTGGCATAACGACAAAGACAAAGTTTGATATTGAGGTTCAGAAGCGGCGTTCTGAACTCAGTAGATCGGAAAGCAAGGCTGTTGATGTTTTGAAGATGGACACGGTTCTTCCCGACGGTTCAACTTTGTTTCGAGTGCAGGAAATCGACGATGCATATTTCAGCGAGATGTTCTTTTTGCGTGGAAATGCGATGGTCAAACTGCGACTAGATTCCTTCAATAATGCGTATTTGGAAGCTGAAGAGCAATTAAAGAAGCTATCAAAGTCGATAACGAGTTTGGATGTCAGTAGCGTAGGGCCTGGATTCTGCCTTGGTCCGGTCGTGATCCAGTCAAATTTATCGCAGGAGAATGGCAAATTTACCTATCGCGACAATGGTGGATTAGTGCTCGAGATTGGCGTTGATACATTTTCGCACAATGATCCAATGACATTATCTGATAGGATGAAGCGTGACAGCTCTGCTTTGCAAGAGCTGAAAGTTAGGACCAAAGTGCTCAGGGCTCGACAGCGTACAACTGCAGGAATGCTTACTGATGAGTGGCTTGGCATTGGACATATCGAGGGAGCTGGAGAGCACGTATTGAAGTTTATGCTTGAAACTAGACGGAAGAATCCCGGAAAAACTACTCCTAGTATTTCTCTCTCTTTGGATTCTGGTCAGCCATTAAGCGACGGGACCCGCACAACGACTCAAATCGAAAATGATCAAGCTGTTGCAATGTGGGATCACATCGTCGAGTCGATCAAGCTAGCCAAGCAAGAAAAACACTAGAGAATATCAACGAAGCGAAGAGCTTTCCTTGCAGGAGTTTTTTCTTGGGAAATAAGTGAGGAATAGGGATGCGCTAAACAAAAAAGGCGTCACGATCACTCGTAACGCCTTCTTTGCTACAACTAATTCTGGTAGGCCGTGCTGGGCTCGAACCAGCGACCAACGGATTAAAAGTCCGCTGCTCTACCAACTGAGCTAACGACCCGAAAGAGGCAGCATTATAGCCGGGCGTTCGGGTTTGCGCTAGTGCTAACTGTGCAGCGGCATTTTAGACGAGCGCCGCCGTCACCTTCAGCACCTCATCCGCCGTAGTCACGCCTTCGACGATCTTCATCGCGCCGGCAATGCGTAGCGGCTTCATGCCGTCAGCCACGCTCTGCTGGCGCAGCTTCTGGATATCGGCGGATTCACGCACGGCGTGGGCAAACCCTTCGCTCACCGTCAGCAGTTCATAGATACCCGTGCGGCCCCGATAGCCCGTCTGGCGGCATTCCGGACAGCCGATCGGTCGATACACGGTCGCCGGCTTCGGAATATTCCACGCGCCCCCGATGCTCTGCCACACCTCGTCACTCAACTCCCCACCAGGCGCTTTGCATTCCGGGCAGAGCGTGCGCACCAGACGTTGCGCCATCACGCCGATCAGGGTCGCTTCGAGCAGATAATCCGGCACCCCCAACTCCAGCAAACGCACGACCGCGGCTGGCGCGTCATTCGTATGCAGCGTCGAAAACACCAGGTGCCCGGTCAGCGCCGCCTGGATCGCCATTTCGGCTGTCTGCAAATCGCGGATCTCGCCCACCATGATGATGTCCGGGTCCTGGCGCATCAGCGCACGCACGCCGTCGGCGAACGACAGCTCGATCCCCGGCTGTACCTGCATCTGGTTGAACGAGGCTTCGACCATCTCGATCGGGTCCTCCACGGTGCAGACATTCACTTCGCTGGTCGCCAGTGCCTTCAGCGTCGTGTACAGCGTGGTCGTCTTGCCAGACCCAGTCGGCCCGGTCACCAGGATGATCCCGTGCGGCCGGTTGGTGAGCGCGTCCCAGCGCGCCGCGTCTTCCGGCGGGAAGCCCAGCTCCGGCAGTGTTTTGACGACGACTTCCGGATCGAAAATACGCATTACCAGCTTTTCGCCGAATGCGGTCGGCAGTGTCGACAGGCGCAATTCGACTTCCTGGCCGCCGGCGGTACGGGTCTTGATGCGCCCGTCCTGCGGACGCCGCTTTTCGATCACGTCCATCCGTCCCAGCAGCTTGATACGCGCCGTCATCGCAATCATGACCACCGCCGGCACCTGGTACACCTGATGCAGCACGCCGTCGATGCGGAAGCGGATCACGGCAAATTCGCGCTTCGGTTCCAGGTGAATATCCGAAGCACGCTGTTCGAACGCGTAACTCCACAGCCAATCGACGATATTCACGATGTGCTGGTCGTTCGCATCGAACTGCTTGTTCGATTTGCCCAGTTCGACCAACTGCTCGAAGTTGTTGCGCATCGCCAGGTCTTGGCCGGTCTGGCGGTTGGCGTCGCGGATCGATTTGGCCAGGCTGAAGAATTGCGAGATGTATTGGCCGATATCGAGCGGATTGGCCAGCACCAGTTCGATCTTGCG
This sequence comes from Massilia sp. IC2-476, assembly GCF_020707295.1. Taxonomy (NCBI): domain Bacteria; kingdom Pseudomonadati; phylum Pseudomonadota; class Betaproteobacteria; order Burkholderiales; family Oxalobacteraceae; genus Massilia; species Massilia sp. IC2-476. Next base: position 708,878 of record NZ_JAJFER010000001.1, on the reverse strand, counting down.
GCGCGAGACCTTGGCGATTTCCGCTTCCCATTCCACGTTGGCCGGATCGGCCGTCGCCACCACCAGCGTGGAGGCAGTCATCTCCACCGGCAGGATGTTGAAGCGCGCCGCATAGCTGGCGGACATCACGTCCGCCACCTTGGTGAAATCGATTTTCAAGGGGTCGATGCGGATGAAAGGCAGGCCGACCTTGGTCGCGCACCATTCGGTGAGCAGGTCGAGCGTCAGGAGGCGATTCGGCGGCAGCGCGGATACAAGTTTGCACTGGGCGACGGCCGTCAGCGGATGCATCGACCCTGCCGCGTTTTTCAATATCGCCTGCGCCTGTGCGAACTGGGTTTTGACCGTGTCCTTGGTGACGATGCCGTCGGCCAGCAGCCACGAGAAGATCGACTGCAGGTCGAGCGCGCGCAGGCGCGGCGACTTGGAGGTGGTGGGGACGGCTTGCGTAGTCACGTTCGGCTCCCGTTGGTGGGTTCTAGTTGGCAGCGAGGATGCCCTTGACCCAGGACTTGGCCGGCAGCTTGGTCGCCGCCACAATCTGTGCGGCGCGTGCAGCCAGCACTTCCTTGTCCAGTTGCGGCCTGTCGCGGAAGCATAGCGCCACGACATTGCCCTCATGGACTTCCGGCAGGCAGATCACGTGATCGAAGGCGAATTTCATGGCCTTCAGGTTCTTCGCGAAGCTCGGGTGGTCGCCGAACAGGTTGACCGTCATGATGCCACCTTCGGCCAGGCAATCGTTGCAGGCCTGGTAGAACTCGGGCGTATCGAGCACCGGGCCGCGTGCGGTGGCGTCGTACAAATCGCACTGCAGGACATCGAAGGCGCCGTGATTCGCCGGGTCGAGGACGAAATCCATCGCGTCCATTTCCAGCACCTCCAGGCGTTCGTCATTGGGCGGCAGCTTGAACATCGAGGCGCAGATGGCGATCACGGATTCGTTCAGCTCGACGGCGGTGACGCTCGCGTCAAGGAACTGGCGGTAGCAGAACTTGGTCAGCGTCGCGGCGCCCAGGCCCAGCTGGGCGATGGCGCGGGGCGATTCGATGAACAGCATCCAGGCCATCATCTGCTGCGCGTATTCCAGCTCCGGCCAGTCCGGTTTGCGGATGCGCATCGCGCCCTGCACCCATTCGGTGCCGAAGTGGAGGTAGCGGACGCCGTCCTGTTCGGACAGGGTGACGGGAGCGAACTTGGGCTTGCGCGCGGGACGGCGCGAGGATTCGGCCTGTTCGATGGATTTGCGTTTGATGAGCATAGGGCAACCTGGTTGAATCGCCCTATTATCGGGGGAGGGGTTCCCGCAGCGCAAGGGCGCTGCGGGAAGCCGGCGCGGAGCCGGCTGAGGATCAGTAACCGTCGACCGGCTGTGCCGAGACGCGCAGGCGGACGCGGTTGCCCGGATCGCGATTCATGAGGGTGGTGTAGGTCTGGCCGCGGTACTCGTAAGTGACGTCGTAGCCGTTGGTGCGCGACTCGTAGGCTTCGACGGTGCGGCACTGGCGCACGGCCTGTTCCTGCACGCCGCCAGGCCCGCGGTTGGCGTTTTCCGCGCGGTCGCCGACCATGGCGCCGGCAATCGCGCCCGCTGCCGTAGCGGCCACACGGCCGCTGCCGCTGCCGACCTGGTTGCCCAGCAGGCCGCCGACGATGCCGCCGACGATGCCGCCGCCAACGCCGCGTTGCTGCTCCACCGGCACCTGCACGTAATCAGTGCGGCATTCCTGGCGCGGGGTACGAATCTGTTCCACGCGCGGCTGCACGCGCACCACGCGGCCGAAATCTTCGAAATCCTGGGCCTGCGCCAGGGGCAGGGCAGCCAGGCCCGCGGCGGCGATGATCAGTTTGGCTTGAAAGTTCATGGTCTTACCTCGTAGTGGTGTATTCGACGGGTCTGGTGGGGTGGGAACCGACCGGACTTCCATGGCTCCTATGGTAATCCGATCTGCCGAACTCATCGAATCCCTGTGGCAACAAAATGTAACAGCAACGCAAGCTTTTCGCATCCGCCGCCAGAATGGCAGAGCTGTTGGTGGAGCGACAAGTTGTGCATATGTGAACATACTAATTATTACAAATGGGATTCCCTGGATCACATTTGGGTTGCTTCCAATACCACAAAACGTTACTCTTACACACTAAGGGTCTTTAATTGGCGTGCGGAAACAACTACGGGAGAGAAGAATGTGGCGGATGTCAGCCGTCGCGACGCGTAGCGCTGTGGGCGCCGTATCACACCCATCTGGTCAGCCTGAGGAAAAAATGAGTTTGTTGATGAGAGTGCCGCCCAATCTGGTGCAGTCGATCCGCGCGTTCCGCGTCGCCGAACTGCAGCAGGAGGCTGCGCGCCTGGGTCATCACTTTCTCTATGCGCATTGCGCCAATACCTTGACCAAGCAGCAGGTGTGCGCCCGCATCGGCGAGAACTTCTATTTCCCCAAACCCTGCAGCAAGAACTTCGACGCGTTGCGCAAGTGCCTGACCGAAACCGTGGCCGAAGCAGGGCCCCAGCCTGGCTTCCTCGTCGTGCTCGAGCAACTGCCGAGTGCGCAGAAATTCGACAAGGAAGCACGCGAAAACCTGCTCGACGTGTTCCGTGACGCGGCCGAATTCTGGGCCGAAAAGAAAGTCCCGTTCCGCGTATTCTACTCCTTCGCGATTCCGGTCTGAGTCGCTGGCCGCAGCGCCGTCCGCCGCGGTTGCCCGCCGGCGATACGGTACAATGCGCGCTATGAAAAACATCGTGATCCTCATTTCCGGCCGTGGCAGCAACATGGAAGCGGTCGTGCGCGCGCTGGAAGCGGAGGGCTGGCCGGCCCGTGTCGCGGCTGTCATCAGCAACAAGCCGGAAGCCAAGGGCCTGGAATTCGCCCGTGCCCGCGGCATCCCGACGGCCGTTGTCGCGAACAAGGAATATGCGAGTCGCGCCGAGTTCGACGCGGCCCTGCAAGAGACGATCGACCGCTTCGCGCCCGACCTCGTCGTGCTGGCCGGCTTCATGCGCATCCTGACGGCGCCTTTCGTCGAGCACTACGCCGGCCGCATGCTGAACATCCACCCCTCGCTGCTGCCGCTGTTCCCGGGATTGGGCACGCACCAGCAGGCGATCGACGCCGGCGAAAAGGAACACGGGGCCACCGTCCATTTCGTCACTGCCGAGCTCGACCATGGCCCGGTGGTGGCGCAGGCGCGTGTGCCGGTGCTCCCTGGCGACACCGAAGAGACCCTGTCCGCCCGCGTGCTGGTCGAGGAACACAAGCTCTACCCGTATGCGGTGCGCCTGTTCGTCGAGGACAGGCTCAGTATTGAAAACGGTGAGGTGCGCATCCTCGCGCCCGCCGAAACCACAAGCATTTAATTAAGGAACACCATGAGATTGCCTCCAGCGATCATCGGCAATACCGAAGAAGTATTGCGCGAGATCCTGCGCTTCACGTCGCCCGCCGACGTCACCCTGTCGCGCTACTTCAAGGACCACCCCCGTTTCGGCGGCCGCGAGCGCGGCGTCATCGCCGAGGCGGTGTATGCCGTCCTGCGTAACAAATCCTTCTACACCGACTTCGCCGGCTCCGGCAACACGCCCTCGATGCGCAAGCTGGCCCTGCTGGGCCTGGCCGAGACCGTGGGCATCGACGCCCTCGGCGGCCTGAGCGAGGAAGAAACCCATCTGCTCACCCGCGTCAAGGAAGTCGACCGCAGTCTGCTGCCGCCGCAGATGCGCGCCAACCTGCCGGCCTGGCTGTACGACAAGCTCGTGGCGCAATTCGGCGAGGCCGAGGCGCTGGAGTTGGCTGCCGTGCTGAACACCCCGGCGCCGCTCGACTTGCGCGTGAACTCCATCAAGGCCAACCGCGACGACGTGATCGCCGAACTGGCCAAGGCGCCGATCGCGGCCGAGCCGATGCCGTATGCGCCGCTGGGCCTGCGCGTGCAGAAGAAACCTGCGCTGCAGAACCTGCCGCTGTTCAAGGAAGGCGCGATCGAAGTGCAGGACGAGGGCAGCCAGGTGCTGGCCCAGCTGCTCGGCGCGCGCCGCGGCGAGATGGTGGTCGATTTCTGCGCCGGCGCCGGCGGCAAGACCCTGGCGCTGGGCGCGACCATGCGCAATACCGGCCGCCTGTACGCCTTCGACGTGTCGGAAAAGCGACTGTCGAAGCTGAAACCGCGCCTGGCGCGCAGCGGCCTGTCGAACGTGCATCCGGTCTTGATCGCGCACGAGCGCGACGCCAAGATCAAGCGCCTGGCCGGCAAGATCGACCGCGTGCTGGTCGACGCGCCTTGCTCCGGCCTGGGCACCCTGCGCCGCAACCCGGACGTCAAGTGGCGCCAGCGCCCGGAAGCGGTTGCCGAGATGCAGGAAAAGCAGGCATCGATCCTGGACGGCGCCGCCCGCCTGGTCAAGAACGGCGGCCGCCTGGTGTACGCCACCTGCAGCCTGCTGAACGAAGAGAACGACGTGATCGTCGAACAGTTCCTGGCCACCCACCCGGACTTCGAACTGGTGCCGGCAAGCCAGGTGCTGGCCGAGCAGAAGATCCCGCTCGAAATGGACCAGTACCTTAAGATGCTGCCGCACAAGCACCAGACCGACGGCTTCTTCGCTGCCGTGCTGGAACGCAAGGCAAAGGCCAAGGCCGCTGAGCCTGCCGAGCCGGCGGACGACGCGTAAAACCGGAATATGCCGCTCCAGCAACTGCTGGCCGACCTGTTCGGCGACATCCGCCAGCCTGCCATCCTGTGGCAGGCGCTTGCCATTGTCCTGTGCGTCGCCGTCGGCTGGGGCCTGGCGCGGCTGATGCACCGGTCCTGGCTGGCCAGCCACCAGGAGCAGCAACGTGGCCTGATCGGCCTCGGCATGGCCAGTTTCAGCCGCGTGCTGCCGCCGCTGCTGATCCTCGGCCTCCTGGTGACCACCCGCGCCGTCATGGGCAACTACCAGAGCGTGCACCTGCTCGATGTGGCGGTGCCGCTGGCGTCTTCGTTCGCGGTGATCCGCACCTTCTTCTACCTGCTGCGGCGGGTGTTCGCCCGCCGCGGCCAGCTGGGCGAGGCGCTGCAGACCTTCGAGAAGATCTTTGCCCTGATCGTCTGGCTGGGCGTGGCCCTGCACATCACGGGCGTGCTGCCCGAGGTGATCCGCTTCTTCGATCGCACTGTTTTGCCGGTCGGCAAGCACAAGATCGTGCTGGCCGACCTGGTCGAGGGCATTGTCTCGATCGTGGTCCTGATGATGCTGGCGCTGTGGGCCGGCGCCGCGCTGGAAGAACGCCTGATGAAGGTGGACCGCATGCACAGCTCGATCAAGGTCGTGCTGGCGCGCATGAGCCGGGCGGTGCTGATCCTTGTCGCCGTGCTGTTCAGCCTGTCGCTGGCGGGGCTGGACCTGACCGTGCTGTCGGTGTTCGGCGGTGCGCTCGGCGTCGGTCTCGGTCTCGGCATGCAGCGTATCGCGAGCAACTACGTGTCCGGCTTCATCATCCTGCTGGAGCGCAGCCTGACCATCGGCGACCCGATCACGCTCGATAAATATTCCGGCCGGGTGGCGCGCATCAATACGCGCTATACCGTGTTGCGCGGGACTGACGGCACCCAGACCCTGCTGCCGAACGAGATGCTGATCACCGGCGTGGTGCTGAACCAGTCTTCGACCAATCGCAACGTGCGCGCCATCACGAAGCTGACCGTGTCCTACGACAGCGACCTGTCCATCATCATGCCCTTGCTCGAATCGCTGCCGCGCGGCGTGCCGCGGGTGCTGGACGAGCCGGCGCCGAACGTGCTGCTGAACGCTTTCGCCGCCGACGGCTACGAGCTGGAAGTCGGCTTCTGGCTGGGCGACCCCGAGAACGGGCAGGGCGGGCCGATCTCCGATGTGAACAAGAAGATTTATGCACTTGTCCAGTCGGGCGAGATCAAGCTTGGTCATCCGTCAATGGATACGCGCCTGCTGGATGCACATATCACATCGCTTGTGGCACGCACCCCCGCTGCACCTTGAAATAAGGCATGCCTTAAGGCTCTTTCGCGTGCCGCGCGTCACTGGAACCGCGTAAAATGTCGGGTTGTGGTCGCCAGAAGTTTGGCGTACTGACGCGATATCCATGGAGACTGAATGAATTTCTTTAGTAGCGAACCCGTGCAAGCCGTGCTGAGCTTCCTGTCGACTGGCCTGCTCGACTTCACCGGTTGGCAGATCGTCATTGCCACCCTGGTACTGACGCACATCACGATCGCCGCCGTGACGATCTATCTGCACCGCCACCAGGCGCACCGTGCGCTGGAACTGCATGCTATCCCGAGCCACTTCTTCCGCTTCTGGCTGTGGCTCACCACCGGCCAGGTGACCAAGGAATGGGCCTCGATCCACCGCAAGCACCACGCCAAGTGCGATACCGAAGAGGATCCGCACAGCCCGCAGACGCGCGGCATCCGCAAGGTGCTGTTCGAAGGCGCTGAGCTGTACCGCGCCGAGAGCAAGAACAAGGAAACCATGGAGAAGTATGGCCATGGCACCCCGGACGACTGGATCGAGCGACATGTGTACACCAAGCACAGCGCCATGGGCGTGGTGCTGATGCTCCTTATCGACTTCGCCCTGTTCGGCATCGTCGGTATCTCGGTATGGGCGGTCCAGATGATGTGGATCCCGATCACCGCGGCCGGGATCATCAACGGCATCGGCCACTACTGGGGCTACCGCAACTACGACTGCAGCGATGCGGCCACCAACATCCTGCCGTGGGGCATCCTGATCGGCGGCGAGGAGCTGCACAACAACCACCACACCTTCGCCACCTCGGCCAAGCTGTCGAGCAAGTGGTATGAGTTCGACCTGGGCTGGGGCTATATCCGCATCCTGGAAACCCTGGGCCTGGCCAAGGTCAAGAAGGTTGCGCCAAAGCCGGAATTCGCCAAGGACAAGCTGGTGGCCGACCTCGACACCCTGCAGTCGGTGATCGCCAACCGCTACGACGTGATGGCCAAGTATGCGAAATCGGTGCGTCACGCTTTCCGTGAGGAATTCGAGCACCTGAAGCACAAGGCTGAACTGGAAGCGCGCTTCCTGAAGAGCTCGCGCAAGCTGATGCAGCGCGAGCCGGCCAAGCTGGAAGCCTCGCACAAGCAGCAGCTGGTCGAGCTGTTCCAGCACAGCAAGGCGCTGGAAACCATGCACCAGATGCGCGTGGAACTGGGCGCAATCTGGGAACGTTCGCACTCGACCCGCGACCAGCTGCTGCAGCAACTGCAGGACTGGTGCGCACGTGCCGAAGCCTCGGGCATCAAGGCCCTGCAGGACTTCTCGCTGCGCCTGCGCAGCTACGCGTAAGCAAACCCGGCCTGTGCCGGCAAGAGAAAGGCTCCCCGCGGGGAGCCTTTTTTTATGTTCAGATCAGGAGTACCTGCGCATCTTCCGGCAGCACCAGCCGGGCGCGCGGATCGAAGTCTTCGTTGCCGGTGAAGCGGTGGCAGTAGACCGGCGCATTCGCATGGTTGCGCGCCGGCTCGCTGGTGGGATAGCTGGCCAGCAGGCGCTCGCCGTCGCGCACGTCCACGTAGGAGCTGGGCGACAGGCTGCACACGGACACGCCGAGCTTGCGCGTGAAGGCCCACATCAAGAAGCGGTGGTGCCAGGGCACCAGCGGGTCGAGGGTGGCGTGCACGTCATGCAGCAGGCGCCGGATCTCGCCCATGGTCCAGGCATCGGGGGCGAGGGTGGGCACGAGGACCAGGTTGGCGCGCAGGTCGGACGGCTTCTTGTTGATGGAGAAGCTGCCGTCCTGGGCAGCGATGCGGTCGGCCACGGGCACGATGTACAGGCCATGTGCGTCCGCGCGCACCGGCAGCGATTCGCCGCCTCCCTCCAGCCAGACCGCCAGGTCGTCGGTGCGCACGCCGGGCCGCGCCGGACGCAGCTGGACCGCCAGCGCGGCGCGTCCCGCCAGGCTTTGCTGGACTGCCTTGGCCATGGGGTAGAACAATTCCTTGTACGGCAGCAGCCGGGTATGGGCCGCCTTGACTTCGACCGTCGGCACCGCGTCGGGAAGGGACTGGGCGCGTGCCGGCAGGGCGCACAGCAGGCCGGCGGCAAGAAGAGGCAGTGCAGGGAACTTCAGCAGCTGGGACATGCCGGTGATGGTGAAGTCGACAACGCCTTATGCTTTCACGGTCCAGCGAAAATTGCAATATACGGGGTCAAGGCAGTGTTGTATTTACTGAGGGGCGCCGCTCCGGCAGGCGCAGATACGTAAAGGCACGCCACAGCCATTCCATCGGACCATAGCGGTGGCGCCTCAGCCACCACGCGCTGAGCCAGGCTTGCAGGGCGCACAGCGCCAGCGCCACGCCGACCTGGGCCGCGCGCCCGATCCCCCACAGGCCTGCGCCATGGGCGTAGAACAGCAGGGACAGCACCAGCGACTGCATCAGGTAATTGCTCAGTGCCATGCGCCCCAGCGGCGCGAACACGCGCGCCAGTCCCGGCCGGCGCTGCAGGAGCAGCAGCAGGGCGGCCATGTAGCCGAAGGAGGCGGGCAGACTGCCCAGCATCAGGAGGCCGTAGGCGAAATCCCATCCCTGGTCGTCGACGCCTGGAGGACGTGCGGTCGCGACCAGGCTGCCCGCCAGGCCGATACCGATGCCCAGCGGCAGGCCGATCCAGGCCAGGCGCCGCAGCAATGACTGCCACCGGACAGGCTCGGTTACCATGCCGCTGCGCACGCACCAGACGCCGACCAGGAACACGCCGACCAGCACGATGGAAAAGCCCGCTTCGTCGCGCAGGCGCTCGCGCAGGTGGCCGACCCGCATGGCGACCGCCTGCGCGTAACTGCCCTGCGTGAGCACCTTGCGTTCCTCGGCAATGCGCTGCACCAGCTCCCGGTGGCGCAGGCTGCGCGCGGTGTCCTGGTCGACTTCGCGTCCGTCGATGGCGGTCGAGGTTGCCGGGCCCAGGCTCGGGGAGCCGGCAGAGAAGTAGCGCAGGCCGCCTTCCGCAACCAGGAAGCCGAAGCTCAGCACGAAGATGGCGATGCCCGCGCGCCACAGGCGGCCATGTCCCTCGCCGCCACGGCGTCGGGCCAGCAGGCCGAGGGCGAGCAGGATGCTGCCTGCGACGGCGAGCATGGGGGCGCCTTCCGATCCCTGCAGCACCAGCACCAGTGCGGCCAGCAGGATCAGTGCCCCGGGGATGATCATGGCCAGCGCAAATCCAGGCTCGCCCGGCTTGCCGCGCAGGTAGAGCGCGACCAGGCCCACGAAGGCCAGCGGCAATGCCAGCCCATTCAACTCGCGCCAGGGTGCCGGCAGCAGCGACAGGGCCATGCAGCAGACGATCGCGAACAGCAGCCAGCGCCCGCGCGCGAACAGGGCCAGCAGCAGGAACAGGGCGCCGATCGCATAGCTGATCAGGATGTCGCCGCTCCACAGCAGGCTGTGGTGCAGCAGGCCGAATACCAGCAGGGCCGCGATGCGGCGCAGGTAGGCGGGCAGGAAAGGGCGGCCCTTGGTACGGGCCCGCTCCAGCATCACGGCGAAACCCATGCCGAACAGCAGGCTGAAGATGGTCCAGAACTTCCCGCTGACGAAGTAAGCGACCACCCACGCGGCAAACCAGTCGAGGCCGTGCAGGCCGGGCGCCATGCCGGCGCCGGACTCGGCGACGGGGCGATTGAAGAATTCGACGTTGACGAGGCAGATGCCGACCAGGGCGAAGCCGCGCAGCACGTCGAGGGCATCAATACGGTGGGTCGGGAAGGGTGGTGAGGCTTGCGGTTCTGTCATCGTGGCGCAAGCTTACCCGAGCGCCTGCTGAGCGCAAGCATAAAAAAAGCCGCCAGTCTGGGACGGCGGCTTTTTTGGAGGAACAAGATCGATTACTTGATCTTGGTTTCCTTGTAGATCACGTGCTTGCGTGCCTTCGGGTCGAATTTGGTGATTTCCATCTTCGCCGGCATGGTGCGCTTGTTCTTGGTGGTGGTGTAGAAGTGACCGGTACCTGCGGTCGATTCCAGCTTGATTTTGTCGCGGCCAGTTTTTGCCATGATAGCTCCCTAATTAAACTTTTTCGCCACGGGCACGCATGTCGGCCAGCACGGCATCGATGCCGAGCTTGTCGATCACGCGCAGACCGGCGTTGGACAGACGCAGGGAGACCCAGCGGTTTTCCGATTCCACGAAGATGCGGCGGTTCTGCAGGTTCGGCAGGAAACGACGCTTGGTTTTGTTGTTAGCGTGGGAGACGTTGTTGCCAACCATCACTCCCTTGCCGGTAACTTGGCAGACACGTGCCATAGTGCACTCCTTAAGAATATCCAGGATTGGAAAAACGAGAGTATAGCGTGGAAACACACGACAAATCAATCACTTGCGAAAAACAATTGTGTCTTTTGATAATCGCAGAATTTAACAATTGCCGATGAGTTCCGTAACACCCTGTTTTCACGCTCTTATTCCGCCTCCGCCCCTATAGCTGGCCATGCTCGGCGAAGGAATGCACATGTGTTCCCGCCACCACGAAATGGTCGAGCACGCGGATATCGACCAGGGCCAGGGCCTGCACCAGGCTGGAGGTCAGGCGCAGGTCGGCTTCGCTCGGCTCGGGCACGCCGGAAGGGTGGTTGTGCGCCAGGATCACGGCCGCAGCATTGCGCCGCAGCGCCGCTTTCACCACCTCGCGCGGATACACGCTGGTGTGTGTGAGCGTGCCGCGAAACATTTCTTCATAGTTGATCAGGCGGTTCTTCACGTCCAGGAACAGGACGACGAAGGATTCGTGGGCCTGCAGCGCGAATTGGTGGCGCAGGTAGGCGCGCACCGCTTCTGGCGAGCACATGCCTTCGCGCTCGAACTCCTCGGCTACTGCGCGCCGTGTCAGCTCGACCGCCGCCTGCAGCTGGGCGTACTTGGCGGGGCCGAGGCCGTGCAGGGCGCCGAATTCACTCGAGCTCGCATGCAACAGCCGGTGCAGCGAGCCGAAATGCTCGAGCATGTCGCGCGCCAGCGCCACCGCGCTTTTCCCGGCCACGCCGACGCGCAGGAAGATCGCCAGCAGTTCGGTGTCGGACAGTACCCTGGGGCCGCCGCGCAGCAGGCGTTCGCGCGGGCGTTGCTCTTCGGGCCATTCGGTGATTCTCATTGTCTGATCCTTGCCATAAAAAAGGGCACGTGGAGGCGCGAGGGCCGGGCGTGGCTTACAATAGCGGTTTGCCTGTCACGGGCCTGCCTGTCACCACAAAGAACATGTCCAACGTCGTCAACGAATCTTCTTACCTGACCCTGCATTATCGGTTGGCCACCGCCGACGGTACTGATCTCATCACTACCTTCAATGGCACCCCGGCTACCTTGCTGCTGGGCCAGGGTCAACTGGCACCTTTTCTCGAGCAAAAACTGATCGGCATGGAAGAGGGCGCGCACCAGACTTTCCAGCTCACCGCGCAAGAAGGCTTCGGCGAACGCAATCCCGACCTGATCCAGCCGGTGTCGAAGGCAACGCTGGCGGAGAACTCGGTGCCAGATGCCGACTACAAGGTGGGCGAGCTGATCGAGTTCAACGCGCCCAAGGGCGGCCGCTTTGCCGGCGTGCTGCTGGAAATGCGCGAGACCACCGCGCTGTTCGACTTCAACCATCCGCTGGCCGGCCAGTCCCTGCAATTCGAAGTGAAACTGATTTCGGTTCTGTAAAACAGGAAACCTTCATGGAAAACGAAATTCTGCTTGCCCAGCCGCGCGGCTTCTGCGCTGGCGTGGACCGCGCCATCGAGATCGTCGAGCGCGCGCTGCGCCAGTTCGGCGCCCCGATCTACGTGCGCCACGAGATCGTGCACAACGCCTATGTGGTGGAAGACCTGCGCAACAAGGGCGCGATCTTCATCGAGGAACTGGAAGACGTCCCGCCCGGTAACACCCTGGTGTTCTCGGCCCACGGCGTGTCCAAGGCCGTCCGTGCGGATGCCGAGGCGCGTGGCCTCACCATTTTCGATGCGACCTGCCCGCTGGTGACCAAGGTCCATGTGGAAGTGGCCAAGATGCGCAAGCAGGGCTGCGAGATCGTCATGATCGGCCACGACGGCCACCCGGAAGTCGAAGGCACGATGGGCCAGGCGGAAGAGGGCATGCACCTGGTCGAGACCGTGGACGACGTGTCGACGCTGCAGGTGAACAACCCGGACCAGTTGGCCTATGTCTCGCAGACCACGCTGTCGGTCGACGACACCACCGACATCATCAATGCCCTGAAGGCGCGCTTCCCGAACATCATCGAGCCGAAGAAGGGCGACATCTGCTACGCCACCACCAACCGCCAGGAAGCCGTCAAGTTCATGGCGCCGCAGGTGGAAGTGGTGGTCGTGGTCGGCAGCCCGAACAGCTCGAACTCGAACCGCCTGCGCGAAGTGGCGGAGAAGATGGGTACGCCGGCCTACATGGTCGACAATGCCGCTGCCATCGATCCGCAATGGATCGCTGGCAAGAAGCGCATCGGCGTGACCGCCGGCGCATCGGCCCCGGAAGTGCTGGTGCAGGCCGTGATCGACCGCCTCAAGGCATTGGGCGCGGCCAGCGTGCGTGCGCTCGAGGGCGTGGAAGAAAACGTCGTGTTCCCGCTGCCCAAAGGCCTGGATGGCGCCAAGGCGGCGTAATTACACGGAACAAATTCCAGTATAAGTTTTCCTGAATGCCATTTATCATGATGGCAATCGGAATGAACGCCAGGCCAGAACGGCACTGCGGGGTTACCCGGAGTGCCGTTTTTTCTTGGACCGCAATGGAGAGCGAACGCGCACGATGGAAACATTCATCCAACAAATCCTCAACGGCCTGGTGCTGGGCAGCATGTATGCCCTCGTCGCCCTCGGCTACACAATGGTCTACGGAGTCCTGAACCTGATCAACTTCGCCCACGGCGACGTGTTGATGATCGGCGCCATGATCGGCTTGACCATCCTGAAACTGCTGGAAGCCCATGCGCCCGGCCTGCCGGGCTATGTGCAGCTGGCGATCGCGATCATCGGCGCCATCCCGGTCGCGGTACTGGTCAACATCCTGATCGAGCGCGTCGCCTATCGGCGCCTGCGCAACGCGCCGCGCTTGGCGCCCCTGATCACGGCGATCGGCGTGTCGATCCTGCTGCAGACCTTCGCCATGATGATCTGGGGCCGCAGCCCGCTGCCCTTCCCGCAGCTGCTGTCGCCGGAACCGGTGTCCATTGGCGGCGCCCTGATTTCGCACACCCAGATCCTGCTGCTGGTGCTGGCCGCCGCCGCGATGGTCGCCCTGGTGCTGCTGGTCGAGCGCACCCGCATGGGACGCGCGATGCGCGCCGTGGCCGAGAACCCGCGCGTGGCCGGCCTGATGGGCGTCGATTCGAACCGCGTGATCGTCGCCACCTTCGCCATCGGCGCCGCGCTGGCCGCGGTGGCGGGCGTGATGTGGGGCGCGAACTATGCGTCGATCACCTTCACCATGGGCGTGCTGCCGGGCCTGAAGGCCTTCTGCGCGGCGGTGCTGGGCGGGATCGGCAACATCTACGGCGCCATGATCGGCGGCATCCTGCTGGGCATCATCGAAGCGCTGGGCGCCGGCTACATCGGCGACCTCACCGGCGGCTTCCTGGGTAGCCACTACCAGGACATCTTCGCCTTCGTCGTGCTGATCCTCGTGCTGACCCTGCGCCCGTCGGGCATCATGGGCGAGCGCGTGGCGGACCGCGCGTAACCGAGGACCGACACCATGTCACTCCTGACTTTCGACGTCCAGCACAAGCCGCGCCAGGCCTACGCCAGCATGGCGGTGGTGCTGGCCCTGATGCTGGTCTTTCCTTTCTTCGCTTCCCAGTTCGGCAATTCCTGGGTGCGCATCATCGACATCGCGCTCCTGTACATCATGCTGGCGCTGGGCCTGAACATCGTGGTCGGCTTCGCCGGGCTGCTCGACCTGGGCTACATCGCCTTCTTCGCGGTGGGGGCCTACCTGGTCGGCCTGTTCTCGTCGCCCCAGTTCGCGGCCCTGCTGGAGTCGGTGATCTATTATTCGCCGGCGCTGGGCGAAGCCCTGGTGACTTTCTTCGGTCCCGAGATCCAGCAGAACGGCATCCACCTGTCGGTGTGGGCGATCGTGCCGCTGGCAGCCCTGGTAGCGGCCCTGTTCGGCGCGCTGCTGGGTGCCCCGACCCTGAAGCTGCGCGGCGACTACCTGGCCATCGTGACGCTCGGCTTCGGCGAGATCATCCGCATCTTCATGAACAACCTGAACGACCCGATCAACTTCACCAACGGGCCGCAGGGGATCAACATGATCGACCCGATCCGCGTGTTCGGCGTGTCGCTGGCGGGCGAGGCAGGCTCGCAGGCGACGGTGCACATCGGGGGCTTCTCGATGCCTTCGGTGAACGCCTACTATTTCCTGTTCCTGGCGCTGACCATCGCGACTATTTTTGTTACCTCGCGCCTGCAGCATTCGCGCCTGGGCCGCGCCTGGGTCGCGATCCGCGAAGACGAGATCGCGGCCAAGGCCATGGGCATCAATACCCGCAACGTCAAGCTGCTGGCATTCGCCATGGGTGCGAGCTTTGGCGGCGTGGCGGGCGCCATGTTCGGCGCCTTCCAGGGCTTCGTGTCGCCGGAATCGTTCTCGCTGACCGAATCGATCGCCGTGCTGGCGATGGTGGTGCTGGGCGGGATCGGCCACATCCCCGGCGTGGTGCTGGGCGGCGTGCTGCTGGCGGCGCTGCCGGAAGTGCTGCGTCACGTGGTGGAGCCGGCCCAGCAGGCGCTGTTCGGCACCGTGGTGATCGAAGCCGAAGTGCTTCGCCAGCTGCTCTACGGCCTGGCGCTGGTCTTGATCATGCTGGTCAACCCGGCCGGCCTGTGGCCCTCGCCGAACAAGGAGGAGCGCCCGAACGCCGCCCTGGCCCGCGAGGACGAAGAGGGAGCCAAGGCATGAGCGAGATCCTTTTGAACATCTCCGGCGTGAACAAGCGCTTCGGCGGCCTGCAGGCCCTGACCGACGTCGGCATCCGCATCGAGCGCGGACAGATTGTTGGCCTGATCGGACCGAACGGCGCCGGCAAGACCACCTTCTTCAACGTGATCACGGGCCTGTACCAGCCGGACAGCGGCACGTTCGAACTGGCCGGCAAGCCGTATTCGCCATCTGCCCCGCACGAGGTGGCGAAGGCGGGCATTGCGCGTACCTTCCAGAACATCCGCCTGTTCGGCGAGATGAGCGCGCTGGAAAACGTCATGGTGGGTCGCCACGTACGCACCCGCCAGGGCGTGTTCGGCGCGATCTTCCGCCACAAGGCGGCGCGCGCAGAAGAAGCGGCGATCCGCGCGCGGGCGCAGGAGCTGCTGGACTTCGTGGGCATCGGCCAGTTTGCGCATCGCACCGCGAAATACCTGTCCTACGGCGACCAGCGCCGCCTCGAGATCGCGCGCGCGCTCGCGACCGACCCGCAGCTGCTGGCGCTGGACGAACCGGCGGCCGGCATGAACGCCACCGAGAAGCTGGCCCTGCGCGAGCTGCTCGTGAAAATCAAGAACGAAGGCAAGACCGTGCTGCTGATCGAGCACGACGTCAAGCTGATGATGGGCCTGTGCGACCGCATCACGGTGCTCGAATACGGCAAGCAGATCGCCGAAGGTACCCCTAGGGAGATCCAGAACAACGAGGCCGTGATCAAGGCCTACCTCGGTGGGGCGCATCAATGACCGACAACATCCTGAAAGTATCTGGCCTGAAGGTCGCCTATGGCGGCATCAAGGCCGTCAAGGGCCTGGACCTGGAAGTGAACCGGGGCGAACTGGTGACCCTGATCGGCGCCAACGGCGCCGGCAAGACCACCACCCTGAAAGCGATCACTGGCACGCTCCCGCCATGCAAGGTGGAAGGCGAGATCAGCTATCTTGGGAAGCCCTTGCGCGGCACCCAGTCCTTCCGCATGGTGCAGCAAAAGCTCGCCATGGTGCCGGAAGGGCGGGGCGTGTTCACCCGCATGACGATCCACGAGAACCTCTTGATGGGCGCCTACACGCGCAATGACCAGGCGGGGATCGCGCAAGACATCGAGAAGTGGTACGCGGTGTTCCCGCGCCTGAAGGAGCGTTCCAGCCAGCTGGCCGGCACCCTGTCGGGCGGCGAGCAGCAGATGCTGGCGATGGCGCGCGCGCTGATGTGCCACCCGACGCTGCTGCTGCTGGACGAGCCTTCGATGGGCCTGTCGCCGATCATGGTGGAGAAGATCTTCGAAGTGATCCGCGACGTGTCGAGCCAGGGCATCACGATCCTGCTGGTGGAGCAGAACGCCAAGCTGGCGCTGCAGGCGGCGCACCGCGGCTATGTGATGGAGTCGGGGAGCCTGACCATGACCGGCAATGCCGCGCAGATGCTGGACGATCCGCGGGTGCAGGCGGCCTACCTGGGCGAGTAGGTGGCCCGAAAAACAAAAAGCCGGGACAGCGTCCCGGCTTTTTCATTTGACCAGTCGCAGCTTAGGCGGCAGCGGTCTGGGTCGCAGCAGTCGCAGTAGCGGTAGCCTTGCGAGCAGTCGCCGAAAACTGGCTCACCGCTGCGTTGACGTTGTTTTCGATCGCTTCGGCAGCCTGCTTGCTGGTCTTGCTGAACTGCTCGTAGCCGGCGTTGGCGTTGCTGATCACGGTCTTGACGGCGGCAACGAAGGTTTCCGAACCGGCCGGGGCGTTCTTGCTCACTTCGTCGACCAGGGCGATGACCTTGCGGTTGGTTTCGACGATCTGGGTTTCGGCGGCCTTCGAGAACTCGGCGCCGGTGCCGGTGGCGATGGCGGCCAGCTGGCGGTTGTACGACAGGGCCTTTTCAGCGGTCGGCTGGGCCTGCGACGCGGTCACCGAGAAGAATTCCTGCGGATCCTTGGCGCCCAGCAGCTGGCGGGCGACGTTCGACGAATCTTCCAGGGTGCTGCGGGCAGTGCTGATGTTCAGGTCGACCAGCTTCTCCATGCCTTCGAAGGTCTTGGCGGTCAGCGAGGACAGCAGGGCGAACTGCGATTCCAGGTTGGCTTTGGTGGCATTCGAAAACTGCTCAGGAATTGCAAACATGTGGCTCTCCAAAATTCAATGTGTTCAGTGGATGAAATGTTGCTTGGACCGGTGAGGCAGATGTTTCCGTCTTTAGGAACGAAATCTTTTTTTGTGCACCGCAACAGGGCAAATTTTCATCCAGTTTTCAGGGGGAGTCAAGCAGATTTGATGCGACGCACCATAAAGTGTGCATAAATTTCTTGAATGCATTGATTGCAAGAAATTTCAAGGACTTACGTTTGATTTAGCGCAAGAAAACGCTCCGCGAAGGGGCAGGCAGAGCCGCTTCCGTCGGCATGCTAGACTAGCACCTTGTCGTTCCGCCAAGTCACCGAAACAGGCTGCTTTGCAGCATCCCATTCATGTCCTCCAGCACCCGAAGCAGCGCGCATTCTGTCACAAAGGCCACCTGGCTGTCGCCCGTTCCGCTGCTGTTCGTGTTCCTGTGGAGTACCGGCTTCATCGTGGCCAAGCTCGGGCTGCCGTATGCGCCGCCGCTCACTTTCCTGATCCTGCGCTGCCTCGGCGTACTGGCGGTATTGCTGCCAGTGGTGTTTATCGTGCGCGCACCCTGGCCGCGCGGCCAGGTGCTGCACGTGGCGGTCGCTGGGTTGCTGCTGCAGGCCGGTTACCTGGGCGGCGTCTGGGCCGCGATCAAGATCGGGATGCCGGCCGGGCTGACCGCGCTGATCGTCGGCATGCAGCCCATCCTGACCGCCGCTTGCGCGCCCCTGCTCAAGGAAAGGGTGCGGCCGCGCCAGTGGCTGGGCTTCGCGCTCGGCCTGCTCGGTGTGGCGCTGGTGGTGCAGGCCAAGCTGCACCTGGCCGGCCTGACGGTGGCCGGCATCGCCCTGTGCGTGTTCGCGCTGCTGTGCATCACGGCCGGCACCATGTACCAGAAGCGCTATTGCCCGGGCTTCGACCTGCGCACCGGCACCGTGATCCAGTTCGGCGCCACCGTGGCCGTGCTCGTGCCGCTGGCCGTGCTGCTGGAAGGGCTGGACCCGCGTTTTTCCAGCGTCACCTGGAGCATGGACTTCGTCGTGGCCTGGCTGTGGTCGATCTTCGCGCTGTCGATTGGCGCCATTTTCCTGCTGTTCACGCTGATCCGGCGCAGCCGCGCCACGGAAGTGACCAGCCTGTTGTACCTGACCCCGCCCACCACCGCCGTCATGGCCTGGCTGCTGTTCGGCGAGGCCTTCAGTCCGCTCGCGCTGGCGGGCATGGCGGTGGCCGTGCTGGGTGTCGCATTCGTCGTTCAAAACAAGGAGACTTCATGATCACCAGCCCCCAGCAGGAAGCCGTCGATGCGGCAATCGCCTCGCGCCACTCGATCCGTGCCTTCCTGGACAAGCCGGTCGAGCGCGCCGACATCGAACGCATCCTGGAGGTGGCCGCGCGCGCGCCGTCCGGCACCAATACCCAGCCGTGGAAGGTCTACGTCTTGAGCAGGCAGGCGAAGCAAAGCCTGAGCGAGGCCATCCTGGCGGTGAACGCCGATCCGGAGCAGGCACGCCAGCACACCGAGGAATACGCCTACTACCCGCGCGAATGGATCTCGCCCTATGTCGACCGGCGCCGCAAGGTGGGCTGGGATTTGTACAGCCTGCTCGGACTCACGCGCGACAACAAGGCCGGCATGGCGGCCCAGCACGCGCGCAACTACCGCTTCTTCGACGCTCCGGTCGGCCTGATCTTCACCATCGATCGCATCATGGAGCAGGGTTCGTGGTTGGATTACGGCATGTTCTTGCAGAACATCATGGTCGCCGCGCGCGCCCGCGGCCTCGATACCTGCCCCCAGGCAGCCTTCACACAGTATCACCGCGTGATTGCGCAGCAGCTCGGGTTGCCGGAGAATGAAATGGTGGTGTGCGGCATGGCGCTCGGTTGGGCCGATCCCGGCCGCATAGAAAATTCCCTCGTGACCGAACGCGTGCCTGTTCAAGATTTCACGCAATTCCGCGAGTGAGGTGGACGTAAATACTTGATTGGAAACGGTTTGTCGTTTTTCGGAACGTTGCCGCACGGAATATAAGTTTCGCTTGCGATGGGGCGTCGTTCAGCTACACTGCATTCCGTATCTCATCAGTTTGCGTCGAAGGGTTTCCAGATGTTTAAACTTGCCTTGGCCGCCGTCGTATCGCTGCTGTTTGCGTTCCAGCCCGTCTACGGTGCCGGAGCGGGCGCCGGTGCGGGTGCGGGTGCGTCGGCCGAAGCCAAGTCCGGCAAGAAAAAGGTCGTCAAGAAAAAACAGCGCCGGGCCTCGGGCAAGGCGGTACGCAAGACCCGCGCCAAGCGCCAGGACCTGGCCCAGGCCATCGCCGACGACAACCGCGCGCGCATGGTGCGCCGCGTCGAGATGGTGCGCGGCAAGCGCAAGGTGACTTACCAACTGGTGCGCCGCGCCGCCGGCGCCGCGGCCGTCGATCCGCGCAGCCTGGGCGACGTCGCCGGCCTGCGCCGCACGGCCGATCCGCTGTCGCTGCGCTCGAACGTCGCCTTCGTGCTCGACCAGAACAGCTCGGAAGTGCTGTTCGAAAAGAACGCCAACATCGCCCTGCCGATCGCCTCGATCACCAAGCTCATGACCGGCCTGGTCGTGGTGCAGGCCAGGCAGGATCTCGACGAAACCCTGCGCATCACCGACGCGGACGTCGACCGCCACAAGTATTCCAGCTCGCGCCTGCCGGTCGGCACCCGCATGACGCGGCGCGAACTGCTGCATATTGCCCTGATGAGTTCGGAAAACCGTGCCGCCTCCGCGCTCGGGCGCAACTATCCCGGCGGCATCGGGGCCTTCGTGGACGCGATGAACGCCAAGGCACGCGAGCTGGGCATGAAGGACACCCACTATGTCGACTCCAGCGGCCTGTCGAGCCGTAACGTGTCGAGCGCGCGCGACCTGGCGCGCCTGGTCGCCACAGCGCACCAGGAACCGCTGCTGCGCGAGTATTCCACCACCCCGAATTCGATCGTCAAGGCAAGCGGTCGCCCGATGCGCTACGCGAACACCAACTACCTGGTGGCGCTGCCGGACTGGAACATCGGCCTGCAGAAGACCGGCTTCATCAACGAAGCAGGGCGCTGCCTGGTGATGCAGGCGGCCATCCACGGCCGCAACGTGATCATGGTGTTCCTGGATTCGAAAGGGAAGATGTCACGCACCGCCGATGCCGGCCGCGTGCGCCGCTTCCTGGAAGCGCTGGCCCCGAGCAAGCTCGACGTGCTGACGCCCGGCACCCTCGGCGAGAAGGTCGCTTCCCCGGCGATCGGCAACTTCAGCGCGGCAGCGCCGCCCCCGGCACTACATTAAGTATCCGTGCCGGGCGAGAGCGCAAGCTTGCGCACCTCGGCATCGTCCGGCCCCAGTACGCCCCCGTCTTCGGTCCTGACCGACATCAACTGTACCGGCTTGCCCGTTTTCTTCTCGATCAGTTCCGAATGCGCTTCACCGGGCATGAACAGGTTGCGCTCGCCCCACTGGCGCAGCGCGACGACGACGGGAAACAGGCTTTTGCCGGCCTCGGTCAGCACATATTCCTGGTAGGCGCTACCGGTGCCAGCGGGCCGGGTCGCGAGAATTCCCCCATCGACCAGGCGCCGCAGTCTGTCCGCCAAGATATTGCGGGCGGCGCCCAGGCTGCGCTGGAACTCACTGAAGCGGCCGATCCCGTCGAAGGCATCGCGCACGATCAGCAGCGACCAGCGATCGCCCAGGATGTTGACCGACCTCGCCACAGGGCAAGGTTCGCTGCTGATGGGTTCCGGAGTTGTCATGGCGGGAAGCTGGCGATCAAAGTGGTTGCATTTTAAGACCACCTCGGCTAGGCTTCAACTGGTTTCAAATTGAAACCAGTTTAGGATCGCTCCATGCATGTCGCCTGTCCCGATGCCAGACCTATGATGCCCGCCAGCCTTGCCTGGCTGTTTGCCTGCGCGGCAGGGATGAGCGTCGCGAACGTGTATTACGCCCAGGCGCTGCTGGACGCGCTTGCTGTCGACTTTTCGATCTCGCACGCGGCGGTCGGCGCGGTCATCACGGCCACCCAGGCCGGCTGCGCCCTTGCACTGTTCCTGCTGGTGCCTTTGGGCGACCTGGTCGAACGGCGCCGCCTGATGCTGGTGCAGGCACTCTTGCTGGTGGTCGCGCTGGTCGCGGTCGGCTGTGCGCAATCGCCAGGCATGCTGCTGGCGGCCATGCTCCTGACCGGCCTGCTCGGCACCGCCATGACGCAGGGCCTGATTGCGTATGCCGCCAGCAGCGCGGGAGAACACGAGCGTGGACGGATCGTTGGGGCAACCCAGGGCGGGGTGTTCACCGGCCTGCTGCTGGCTCGGGTGTTTGCCGGCGCCATCAGCGACCTCGCAGGCTGGCGCAGCGTGTACCTCGCCGCTGCCGCGGCAATGCTGTTGCTGGCTGCCCTGATGTGGCGCGGTTTGCCGCGACTTGCCGGCGGCCGCTCCGCCATGACCTATCGCGCCCTGCTGGCGTCGATGTTGGTCCTGCTGCGCCGGAACCGCGTGCTGCAGGTTCGGGGCGTCATTGCGCTGCTGATGTTTGCGGCATTCAATGTGTTCTGGAGCGCACTGGTCCTGGCCCTGAGCGCACCGCCCTACGGCTACTCGCACACCGCCATCGGCGCCTTCGGCCTCATCGGCGCCGTGGGTGCGCTGGCGGCGGCCCGCGCGGGACGCCTGGTGGACCAGGGCCGCGGCCAGCAAACCAGCCTGCTTGCGCTGGTCCTGCTGTGTCTGGCGTGGCTGCCCCTGTCCTTCATGCACCTGTCGCCCTTGGCGCTGGTGGCCGGCATTGTGCTGCTCGACCTTGGCGGACAAGCGATCCACGTCACGAACCAGGGCATGATTTTCCGCACCAGCAGCGAGGCCCACGGCCGGCTGGTCGGCGCCTACATGCTGTTTTACGCGCTTGGCAGCGGCATGGGAGCGATGGGTGCGACCCTCAGCTTCACCCACGCGGGTTGGAGCGGCGTCTGCATCCTTGGGGCAGCGATCAGCCTGCTGGCCTTGCTGTTCTGGGCGGCCACCCGCGATCGTCAGATGGCCGGGGCAGGGCGGTAGCCCAGGGTGGCCGAGATGCTGGACGCCGTCTGCACCAGGTCTTCCAGCCACTCTTCCTGCAGGCGGTCGGCCGGAGCCGAGATCGACAGGCCCGCGACCAGCTTGCCGCTGTCGTCGAAGATGCCGGCGGCCATGCAGCGCACTCCCAGCTCCAGTTCCTCGTTGTCGCGCGCATAGCCGCGCGCGCGCACCAGGCTGAGTTCGCGCTCGAAGCGCGCCAGGTCGGTGATCGAATTCTTGTTGTGGCCCGCCAGCCCGGTGCGGGTGGCGTAGCCGCGGATGGTTTTCGCATCGTCGATCGACAGGAACAGCTTGCCGGTCGAGGTCAGGTGCAGCGGGGCGCGGCCGCCGATGGCGCGCACCACCTGCATGCCGGAGCGCTCGGAATAGGCGCGATCGATGTAGACGATCTCGTCGCCCTGGCGCACCGACAGGTTCACGGTCTGCTGGGTCTTCTTGTGCAGGGCGCGCATGAAGTCGAGCGCCGCTTCGCGCACCGACAGGCGGCTCTTGACCACGTTCCCCAGTTCCAGCAGGCGCATGCCGAGGCGGTAGGTGCCCGGCTCGACCCTGTCGACGAAACGCGTGACAACCATGTCGTTCAGGATGCGGTGCGCGGTCGAGGGATGCAGGCCGGACACCTTGGACAGCTCCTTCAGGCTCACCGGATCAGAATAGGTGGCCAGCGCGTCGAGCAGCGCCATCATGCGCTCGATCACCTGGATCGAGGTCTTGGCCGAGGCGGGCGCCGAAGCCGGTTCTGGGGTTTCCATTTTCATGATGTGGTTGGTGCAGTGCAGTATTCACACCTTTATACCATGATGTGAAACGCAGATGCAAACCGTCGGGCTGCTGTGTGCAAGCTGTCTTGCGCGCGGCATAATGACAGCCCGGCATTTATATTCAATAAACACATGGAACACCCGATCAGCGAATTCAAGACCAAGCGCGGCATCGCGCGCCTGCTGGCAGCCTGCCGCAATACCGCGGACGGCCTGTCCTGGGCCTGGCGCAGCGAGGCGGCGTTCCGGCAGGAGGTCGTAGTGATCGCCATCGCCACCGTGGTGGCGCTGTTGCTGCCGGTGTCGAGCTTCCAGAAGCTGGTGCTGATCGGCGTGCTGATCCTGGTGCTGATCGTCGAGATCATCAACTCGGCCATCGAAGCCATCGTCGACCGCATCTCGCTCGAACGCCATCCGCTGTCCAAGGTGGCTAAGGACATGGGCAGCGCGGCCGTCGCCCTGACCCTGCTGCTGGCGCTTGCGACCTGGGCGGTTGTGTTGTACAACCGTTATCTCTGAACGGTGGCGCAACCCTGTCGCCCTCGGTACAAGCAAATAACAAACCTGTCGTTTGATTAATTGCCAAGTCCTCTTAGACTATGGCTTGATGTGGCCGGCCGTGACCGGCTTCCGCAGTCCAATCACCTGGAGAGATGACAATGACCTTACGCCTCGGCGATACCGCCCCCGATTTCGAGCAGGATTCCAGCATCGGCAAGATCCGCTTCCATGAATGGGCGGGCGATTCCTGGGTGGTGCTGTTCTCGCACCCGGCCGACTTCACCCCGGTCTGCACGACCGAACTGGGCCTGACCGCCAAGCTGAAGCCGGAATTCGACAAGCGCAATGTCAAGGCGATCGCGCTGTCGGTCGACCCGGCCGACAAGCACCGCGACTGGATCCGCGACATCGAAGAAACCCAGCAGACCGTGGTCGGCTTCCCGATCATCGCCGATGCCGACAAGTCGGTATCGAGCCTGTACGACATGATCCACCCGGAAGCCTCGGCCACCGCCACCGTGCGTTCGCTGTTCGTGATCGACCCGGCCAAGAAAGTGCGCCTGACGATCACCTACCCGATGAGCACCGGCCGCAACTTCGACGAAGTGCTGCGCGTGATCGACGCCCTGCAACTGACCGACGGCTACACCGTGGCCACCCCGGGCAACTGGAAGGATGGCGACGACGTCATCATTCCGCTGACCGTGCAGGATCCGGCCGTTATCGAGCAAAAGTATCCGAAGGGCTATACCTCGCCGCGCCCTTACCTGCGCCTGACTCCGCAGCCAAACAAATAAGCCGTAGGGCGGGCGGGTTTCCCGCCCACGCGGTCACCACCCGTCGCATAAGCAAATAAGAAACCTGTTGTTTGCTTTACTGCCGAGCCCCCTTACGCTGTGGCTTAACGTAAGGGTAGAGGCATGTCGACGACGTATATTTTCGCGGGATTCGCAGTAGGGCTGCTGGTCGGCATGACCGGCGTGGGCGGCGGTTCGCTCATGACGCCGCTTCTGACCCTGCTGTTCGGCGTCTCGCCCTCGGTTGCCGTCGGCACCGATCTGGCTTTCGCTTCCATCACCAAGGGTGTCGGCACCGTCACCCACCGCTTCAACCGCACCGTCCACTGGCCGATCGTCGGCCGCCTGTGCCTGGGCGCCTTGCCGGCCGCCCTGGTGGCCACGCTTGCACTGAAGTACTTCGGCGGGCTCGACGCCGAGATCGGCCAGCTGATCCGCTATTCCATCGCCGGCTCCGTGATGCTGACCGTGGTCGCGCTGCTGTTCCGCGCGCGCATGCTGGCCTGGGTCAATGCGGACCCACGGCGCCAGCTGCAGGGCAGGGCGCTCGCCATCGCAACCATTGTCTCGGGCGTCGTGCTGGGCACGCTCGTCACCGTCTCGTCGATCGGCGCAGGCGCGATCGGCGCCACGCTGCTCGTCATGCTGTACCCGCGTCTCACGCCGGCCGAGGTGGCCGGCACCGACATCGCCTACGCCGTGCCGCTCACGGCGATCGCCGCGGTCGGCCACTGGTGGCTGGGTTCGATCGACTGGATGCTGCTCCTGACCCTGCTCATCGGTTCGGTGCCGGGCATTACCCTGGGCGCCATGGCGGCGCGCAAGGTGCCGGAACGCTTCCTGCGCGCGCTGCTGGCCACCACCCTGACCGGTGTCGCCGCCAAGCTCGTGTTCTAAAGTCGTAATAGCTGCCGTGTCTATACAAATAAGAAATGCTTCGTTTGTAATATAAGGGCTGCGTGCGAATATGGTAGCCCGTTAGAAGAATTTGTAATAAGGGCTTCCATGACCTCCCTCGTGCAGACGCACATCGCGCCACGCAGATCCCCTGGCCGGGTGATACCCGGCTTCGGCATCTCGCTGGGCTTCACGATTTTCTACCTTGCGCTGATCGTGCTGATCCCGCTCTCGGCGGTCTTCCTGAAGACCTTCACGATGAGCTGGGACGCCTTCTGGACCGCCGTCACTTCCGAACGCGTGGTCGCTTCCTACAAGCTCACCTTCGGCGCGTCGCTGCTGGCCGCCTTCATCAACGTCATCTTCGGCGGCATCGTCGCCTGGGTGCTGGTGCGCTACACCTTTCCCGGCAAGCGCATCGTCGATGCGCTGGTCGACCTGCCGTTCGCGCTGCCTACCGCCGTGGCAGGCATCACGCTGACCGCGCTGTACTCGCACAACGGCCTGATCGGCGAACAGCTCGCCAAGTTCGGCATCAAGGTCGCCTTCACCCCGCTGGGCGTGCTGGTGGCGCTGACCTTCATCGGCCTGCCTTTCGTGGTGCGTACGGTGCAGCCGGTGCTGGAAGAAGCCGAGCGCGAACTGGAAGAAGCCGCTGCCAGCCTGGGTGCGTCGCCGCTGCAGACCTTCTGGCGCGTGGTGCTGCCTTCGATCGTGCCGGCCCTGCTGACCGGCTTCGCGCTGAGCTTTGCGCGCGCCACCGGCGAATACGGCTCGGTGATCTTCATCGCCGGCAACCTGCCGATGGTGTCCGAGATCACGCCGCTGTTCATCATCACCAAACTCGAACAGTACGACTACGCGGGCGCCACGGCGATCGCGGTGGTCATGCTGGTCATCTCGTTCATCCTGCTGCTGACGATTAACCTGCTGCAGGCGTGGACTCGCAAACGTGCAGGAAAAGGGGTACGCAACTGATGAGCGCAGTCCTCGACAACATCAAGGCGGCGCCGAAAGCCGCCGCCCCGGCGCGCCGGCCTACCACCAACGTGCTGGAACCGAACTGGGTGCGCTACCTGCTCATCGCGGTGGCGCTGGCTTTCCTCACTCTGTTCCTGTTCGTGCCGCTGGCCGCCGTGTTCACCGAGGCCCTGAAGAAGGGCTGGGACACCTACCTCGAATCGATCAAGGATCCGGACGCGGTATCTGCCATCAAGCTCACGCTGATCGCTGCCGGCATCTCAGTGCCGCTGAACCTGGTGTTCGGCGTCGCCGCCGCCTGGGCCATCGCCAAGTTCGAATTCCGCGGCAAGAGCATCCTGCTGACCCTGATCGACCTGCCGTTCTCGGTCTCGCCCGTGATCGCCGGCCTGATCTACGTGCTGCTGTTCGGCGCCCAGGGCTGGTTCGGCGACTGGCTGGCCGCGCACGACATCAAGATCCTGTTCGCGGTGCCGGGCATCGTGCTGGCAACCCTGTTCATCACCTTCCCCTTCGTTGCACGCGAGCTGATCCCGCTGATGCAGCAGCAGGGCACGGAAGAGGAAGAAGCGGCGTTGGTGCTGGGCGCCTCGGGCTGGTCCACCTTCTGGCGCGTGACGCTGCCGAACATCAAGTGGGGCCTGCTGTACGGCGTCATCCTGTGTAACGCCCGCGCGATGGGCGAGTTCGGCGCCGTCTCGGTGGTGTCGGGCCACATCCGCGGCGAGACCAACACGATGCCGCTGCACGTCGAGATCCTCTACAACGAGTACAACTTCACGGCCGCCTTCGCGGTGGCGTCGCTGCTGGCGCTGCTGGCACTGGTGACCCTGGCGGTGAAGAGTTTTGTCGAATGGCGCCTGCATCAGGCCCGCAAGGAAGACACACGCATATTGGAGCACGCAGCATGACCATCGAAGTCCAGCACATCCGTAAACAGTTCGGCCAGTTCACCGCGCTCGACGACGTTTCGCTCAAGTTCCCCGACGGCCAGCTGACCGCCTTGCTGGGCCCCTCGGGCTGCGGCAAGACCACGCTGTTGCGCGTGATCGCGGGCCTCGAGCATCCCGATTCCGGCGCCGTCCTGCTCGACGGCGAAGACGCCTCGCACCGCCACGTGCGCGAGCGCCAGGTCGGCTTCGTGTTCCAGCACTATGCGTTGTTCAAGCACATGACCGTGTTCGAGAACGTCGCCTTCGGCCTGCGCGTCAAGCCGCGCAAGGAGCGCCCGTCGGAACAGCAGATCCGCGACAAGGTGCGCCAGCTGCTGGAACTGGTGCAGCTCGACTGGATCGCCGACCGCTATCCGCCCCAGCTCTCGGGCGGCCAGCGCCAGCGCATCGCCCTGGCCCGCGCCCTCGCTGTCGAGCCGCGCGTGCTGCTGCTCGACGAACCCTTCGGCGCGCTGGATGCCAAGGTGCGCAAGGAACTGCGCCGCTGGCTGCGCCGCCTGCACGACGAACTGCACGTGACCTCGATCTTCGTCACCCACGATCAGGAAGAAGCGCTGGAAGTGGCCGACCAGGTGGTCCTGATGAACAAGGGCCGCATCGAGCAGCTTGGCACGCCGGATGCCGTCTATAACAAGCCGGCGTCGCCTTTCGTCTACGGCTTCCTCGGCAACGTCAACCTGTTCCACGGCCGCGTGCAGGATGGCGTGCTGGCCAGCGGCGACGTCAAGCTCGACGTGCCGCAGCATGCGGGCAGCGGCGAGGGCATCGGCTACGTACGTCCGCACGACCTCGACGTCGAGCGCTATACGCCGGGCGAAGGCGACAAGGGTGGAGTCGTGGCCAAGCTGCGCCGCGCGCATGCGATCGGACCGCTGGCCCAGCTCGACCTCGAGCGCGCCGACAACCAGCAGCTGATCGAGGCGGTGATGCCGAACGAACTGTTCGCCCGCCACGGCTTCCGCGAAGGCGACACCCTGGTGGTCAAGCCGCGCCGTATCGAAGTCTTCGTCGACGCCGGCGAAGGTATCTGAAAGGTAGGCATATGAACTTCCAGCAGCTGCGTTCCGTACGCGAAGCCGCACGCCGCGACTTCAACCTGACCGAGGTGGCCAATGCGCTGTTCACCTCGCAACCCGGCGTCTCGCGCCAGATCCGCGAGCTCGAGGAAGAGCTCGGGGTCGTCATCTTCGAGCGCAACGGCAAGCGCCTGACCGGCCTCACGCCGCCGGGCAAGGGCATCCTCAAGATCGTCGAGCGCCTGCTGGTGGAAGCCGAGAACCTGCAGCAGGCCAGCGCCGAGTTCGCGGCCCAAGACAGCGGCACCCTGACGGTGGCGGTGACGCACACCCAGGCACGCTACGCGCTGCCCCAGGTGGTGCAGTCCTTCCGTAACGCCTTCCCGGGCGTGCGCATCGCCCTGCAGCAGAGCGCACCGGAACACATCGCGGAATGGGTTTTGTCGGGCAAGGCCGATATCGGCATCGCCACCGAAGGCCTGAGCGCCTTCCCCGACCTCGTGTCCTTCCCTTGCTACCGCTGGAGCCACCTGGTGGTGGCGCCGGAAGGCCACCCGATCTTCGCCTCCAGCACGCCGCTGCGGCTGGAAGACCTGGCCGAGTATCCCTTGATTACCTACGACGTCGGCTTCACTGGCCGCAGCCACATCGATGCCGCTTTCGTGGAAGCCGGGCTGGCGCCGGACATCGTGCTCACCGCGATGGATTCGGACGTCATCAAGCAGTACGTGTCGCTGGGGATGGGTGTCGGGATCGTGGCCTCGATGGCCTTCGATCACGGCCGCGACAAGGGGATGCGGGCGATCGAGGCCTCGCACCTGTTCGCGCCGAACGTGACGCGGCTCGCGGTGCGCAAGGGTTCGTATCTACGGGCGTATGCCTACCACTTCATCGAGCGCTTTGCCCAGGGGTATACGCGCTCGGATATCGAGAAGGCCTTGCAGGCAGAGTGAATGTGGGGGCTACTGCCTAATGCCAGTCAGTCAGCCGGATTGTAGGGTGGGCGGGTTCCCCGCTCACGCGGTGATAGCTGCGATATGAACAGCCGCACGGTTGCAGTACTGTGATTTGACCGCGTGGGCGGGAGACCCGCCCACCCTACGGATGAGCCCCAGCTTTTAAGTGACCGGCATCAGGGCTACTGCCCCACATTCACGTAGCGCGCGTGAATCTCATCAATCCCCTTCAGCACCTCCGCTGACAGCACCAGGTCGGCCGCATCGATGTTCTCCTTCAGCTGCGCGAGATTCGTTGCGCCGATGATGGTCGATCCCACGAACCAGCGCGAATAGCACCACGCCAGTGCCATCTGCGCGGGCGTCATTCCGTGCGCCCGCGCCAGCGCTGCATACTCCGCGGTGGCCGCCAGCACCGCCGGGCGCACATAGCGAGGACTCCAGTTTTTCGGGAACACCGTCAGGCGCCCGACTGCATTCGGATCGTCCAGGTACTTCGCCGTCAGCTGCCCAAAAGCCAGCGGGCTGTAGGCCAGCAGGCTCACGCCTTCACGGTAGCAGGCCTCGTCCATCAGGCTGGTCTCGAAATGGCGCGCCGTCAGGTTGTACAGGTTCTGCACGGTGGCGATGCGCGGCAGGCCGCGCAGTTCGGCCTGCTTGATGTACTGGCACACGCCCCAGGTACTTTCGTTCGATACGCCGATGTGGCGGATCGTCCCTGCGCGCACCATTTCGTCCAGGGCTTCCAGCGTCTCGACAATCGGCACTGCAGGCCGCTCGCCCTCCGGATCGAAGCGGTTGGCGCCGAAGATCGGCAGGTTCCGGCTCGGCCAGTGGATCTGGTACAGGTCGATGTAGTCGGTGTGCAGGCGGCGCAGGCTGTCCTCGACGGCGGCGCGGATATTGGTCGCGTCCAGGTTGTGATTGGCCCCGCGGATCCAGGGCATCATCTTGTTCGGCCCCGCCACCTTGGTGGCCAGCACGATGTCGGCGCGGCGTCCAGTCTTCTTCAGCCAGCTGCCGATGTATCGTTCAGTCGAGCCCTGCGTGTCCGCGCTCGCCATCACCGGGTACATCTCGGCGGTATCGATGAAGTTGATGCCGCGTTCGAGCGCGTAGTCGAGCTGGCTGTGCGCCTCGCTCTCCGTGTTCTGCTCGCCGAAGGTCATGGTGCCGAGGCAGAGCTTCGACACCATCAAATCCGTTTGTCCCAGCTGCCGGCGTTCCATGTCGTCTCCTTCAGCGGCGCAGCGCGGCCGCGCAATCGCGCACCAGCGCCGGGCCGGCGTAGATGAAGCCGGTGTAGAGCTGCACCAGCTGGGCGCCGGCCGCGATCTTGGCGCGCGCATCCTCGCCGCGCATGATGCCGCCCACGCCGATGATGGGGATGGCGTCGCCCAGTTCGGCCTTCAGCAAACGGATCACCGTGTTCGACAGCTCGAACACGGGCGCGCCCGACAGGCCGCCGGCTTCGTCGCCATGCTGCATGCCCTGTACGGCAGTGCGGCTGAGCGTGGTGTTGGTGGCGATCACGCCATCGATCTTGTGGCGCAGCAGGGCGCCGGCGATGTTGCGCACCTGGTCGCCGTCGATGTCCGGTGCGATCTTCAGGGCCACCGGCACGTAGCGTTTATGCTGATCGGCCAGGCGCAACTGCTCTTCCTTCAGTTGCGACAGCAGCGCGTCCAGCTCCGACTCCCCTTGGAGCTGGCGCAGGTTCTTGGTGTTCGGCGAAGAGATGTTGACCGTCACGTAGCTGGCGTAGGGGTAGACCTTGCGCAGGCAGTGCAGGTAATCGTCGGCGGCGCGTTCGATCGGGGTGTCGGCGTTTTTGCCGATGTTCAGGCCCAGCACGCCTTGCTTGTCCTGGTAGAAGCGCGAGGCCTGGACATTGGCCACGAAGGCATCCACGCCGCCGTTGTTGAAGCCCATGCGGTTGATGATCCCCTGCGCCTGCGGCAGGCGGAAGATGCGCGGCTTCGGATTGCCTCCCTGCGGACGCGGCGTGACGGTGCCGATCTCGATCGAGCCGAAGCCGAGCGAAGCCAGGCCGTCGATGTAGGCGCCATCCTTGTCCAGACCCGCGGCCAGGCCGACCGGGTTCGGGAAGCTGATGCCCATGACCGTGCGCGGGTCCGGCGCCGGCTTGGCTGACAGTTTGGTCAGGCCGAGCGAAGCGGCGCGGCGCAGCAGCGGCAGGGTCAGGTTGTGGGCTTGCTCGGCGTCGAGCGAGAGCAGCAGCGGGCGGGCGAGGGAGTACAGGAGCTTGTCGGACATGGGGGACTCGTAGTGATGACTCCCGCCATTCTACCGTGGCGCTCAGGCTTCGAGTACGCTCCAGACCCCCTTGATGCGCGCTTCCAGCGGGCGGAAGTTGATCTTGTAGGCCATCTTCGGACTTTGTTCGATCCAGTAACCGAGGTAGACATATTGCAGGCCGAGCTCGCGCGCCTGGTTCACCTGCCACATCACGTTATAGGTGCCGAAGGAGGCGCCCGGCACGTCCGGGTCGAAGAAGGTGTAGACCGAGGACAGGCCGTCGGACAGCACGTCGATGATCGAGACCATGCGCAGCAGGCCGTTCGGCTCGCGGAACTCGACCAGGCGGGTGTTGACGCGGCTCTGCAGCAGGAACTGGGCGTACTGGTCGCGGCTGTCCTGGTCCATGCCGCCGCCGACGTGGCGGGTGGTCTGGTAGCGCAGGTAGAGCGCATAGTGCTCGTCCGAGAAGGCCAGGTTGGCCACCATGGCCACCAGGTCGCCGTGGCGTTTCCAGGCGCGGCGCTGGGTGCGGCTGGGCGTGAAATCCTCGCACTTGACCCGCACCGGGATGCAGGCCTGGCAACCGTCGCAATACGGGCGGTAGGTGAAGATGCCGCTGCGGCGAAAGCCGTTGCGCACGAGTTCGGAATAGACGTCTGCATTGATGAGGTGCGAGGGCGTCGCGACTTGCGACCGGGCCTGGCGGGCATCGAGGTAACTGCAGGGGTAGGGCGCCGTCGTGTAGAACTGCAGCGTGGCGAAGGGCAGGTCATTTAGGTGCGTCATGTAAAACTTTCGAGACGACGTGATGAACCTATTTTAGCGAAATCGGGGCCGCGTCACTGTTAGTCAACCAACGGTGCCACGGGTTCCCAGCGGGTGATGGCGGGCTCGCGGATGGCTTCGCGCAGGTGCGCCAGGAAGGCGCTGCGCGGGATCGGCGAGGCGCCCAGCGAGGCCAGGTGGCCGGTCTCCTGCTGGCAGTCGATCAGCGCGACGCCCTGGCTGCGCAGGAAGGCGACCAGGTAGGCCAGCGCCACCTTGGAGGCGTCCGACACCCGGGCAAACATCGATTCGCCGTAGAACATGCGGCCGATGCAGACGCCATAGGCGCCGCCCACCAGTTCGCCGTCCAGCCAGACTTCGGACGAGTGGGCATGGCCCATGGCGTGCAGGCCGGTGTAGCCGTCGATGATGTCTTCCGAGATCCAGGTGCCCGGCCCGTCCTTGCGCGGCGCGGCGCAGGCGCGCATCACCTGTTCAAAAGCGCTGTCGAATCGGATGCTCCACGCGCCGCCTTCGATCCGGCTGCGCTCGACCTTGCGCAGGGTTTTCTTCAGGCTGTCGCTGACCTTGAAACGCTCGGTACGCAGCACCATGCGCGGGTCGGTGCTCCACCACAGGATCGGCTGGCCTTCCGAGAACCAGGGGAAGATGCCGTTCTGGTAAGCGAGCAGCAGGCGCTGGGGCGACAGGTCGGCGCCGGCCGCCAGCAGGCCGGGCGCATCGATCGTCAGCGCCTCGGAGACGTCGGGGAAGGGCGAAGTCGGCTCGAGCCAGGGGATCATGCGGCCCTCGATGGATCAGTCGGGTTCGCGGGGCGCCAGCATCGGGCGGACGATGTCGCGGCTATGAAAACCATACTCGCCGCCCTCGCGCACTTTGACGCGGTCGGCAAAGAAGAGTTCCAGCGTGGTCCGGACCGTCGGGAAGGCCAGCTCGTCCCAGGGAATCTCGTCCTGCGTGAACAGTTCGACTTCCAGGCTTTCCTCTCCCGGCGCGAAATCCAGGTTACGCAGGCGCGCCAGGTAGAACAGGTGGACCTGGTGCACGTGGGCGACGTTGAGCAGGGTAAATAGCTTGCCGAGTTCAACGTCGGCGCCGGCTTCTTCTTCCGTTTCGCGCACGGCCGCCTGCTCGGTCGTTTCCTCGTTTTCCATGAAGCCCGCCGGCAGCGTCCAGTAACCGTAGCGCGGCTCGATCGCGCGCTTGCACAGCAACACCTGTAGCTTGCCGTCTTGTTCCCAGACGGGAATCGAACCGATCACCAGCTTGGGATTCTGGTAATGGATGGTGTGGCACTGCGGGCAGACATAGCGCGGCCGGTTGTCGCCTTCGGGAATCGCCAGGGCGACGGGGTGGGCGCACTCGGAACAGAATTTCATAGATGGGCGGCAGGTTGAGATTGTGCTTACTTTACACTGATTTTCCCGCCGCATGCCGCCATCGGCGCAGGCCTGTGCGCTTGCGGCTGAGCCATATTGTGCTGCAATCACACACCAGGCTAGGATTGGGTTTGCCTAAAAGACCGGTTCGGCGTATAATTCATTCCATCAGACGCGGGGTGGAGCAGTCTGGCAGCTCGTCGGGCTCATAACCCGAAGGTCACAGGTTCAAATCCTGTCCCCGCAACCAGAATTCAAAGCCGTTGATTCGCAAGAATCAACGGCTTTTTCAATTTCTGCAGCCTTTTTCCCCTTACACGATCCAGCGCAAACCGGACGCATCGGTATGCAATGTTGTCCAGCCAGTCTTGTCCAACACGCGGAACGCTTGGAAAGCTACAGGGGGCACACGTGATCAACGTAGACGACATCAACGAGGCCTGGGGCTGGGTCGGCTTGACCGCCGTCGAAGTCCTTGGGTCCAATGCATTCGGCAACCTCATCATCCGCGACGACGAAGGGCGCTACTGGCGCTTGCGTCCGCAAGACCTGTGCTGCGAGCCGGTGGCCGACAGCCGCGCCGCACTCGACGCGCTGGCCTACAACCAGGACTTCCTGAACGATTGGTACATGCCCGAGGTCGTGCACCTGGCGGAATCCACGCTTGGTCCGCTGGCGGAAGGGCGCAAGTATTGCCTCAAGATTCCGAGCGCACTGGGCGGCCATTACGGCCGCGACAATCTCGCCACGGTTCCCTTGCCGGAACTGATACGTTTTTCAGGAGAAGGGGCCCAGCAGTTCGACAGCTTACCTCGCTGGAATTGATCAACCGGCCTGCTCGCTGAGGCTGGCCCACAGATAGGCCGCCGCCATGGTACGGTGCGGCGCGTAGCGTTCCAGCAGGCGCTGCGCCGTCGGAATGTCCGGCCGCGCCTCGCCGCCCAGCAGGCGGTGGAAGGCCGTGCGCACGGCCACGTCGCCCTCGAGTGAACAGTCGGGGTAGCCATAGCCGCGCAGCAAGGCGTAGTTCACGGTCCAGGGGCCGATGCCTTTCACGGCCAGCAGTTCGCGCACGAAGTCGGCCACCGGGCGCTCGCGGTCGAGCTTGACCTCGCCGTCGGCGACCAATCTCGCCAGGCGCAGCAGGGTTTCCGCTTTGGCACGCGAAAACTTGCGGCTCGTGAGCGCCTCGAGTTCCAGGCGCGCCACATCGGACGCTTCTGGATAGCACCACAGGCCGCTCGTATGCCGGCGGCCGGCCAGCCCGATGAACGTGCGGCGCAGGGAGATCGCAAACGGCAGGTTGATCTGCTGGCCGATGATGGCCCAGGTCAGGGCCTCGAATACGGTAGCGGACTGGATGATGCGCAGGCCCGGCTGGCGCGCCACCACCGGCCCCAGGGCTGGGTCGTCACGCACGAATGCAGCGAAGGCGGCCGGATCGATGCGCAGGCCCAGGATGTTCAGCAGGGCTTCGCGCGCGAGCTCGAGCAGGGGCGGCGTCAGCTCGCCGTCGGCGTCGACCGTGCAGCGTGCTTCATCCGGCTTGAAACCGACTTCCAGCACCACCGGCGTACCGTCGAGCAGCACGCCCTTGCGCAGGCCCTCGGGTCCCACCTGTTCCGCGATCGCTTCCGCATCGCGGCTGTGGAAGGCCAGCACGTCTTCGGTGCGGTAGCCGGGCGGCAGGGCGATCGCGAGCTCGGTGCGCATTGCCGCTCCCTAGCGCGCCTGGGCGCTGCGCGCACGCAGGAAGGAAGGCACGAACCCCGTCACGAGGGCCGTACCGACCAGCACGATGGCGGAACCCAGCAGCGTATGCCAGCCGATCACCTCATGCAGGAAGATCGCGCCCCACAGGATGCCAAACATCGGATTGAGAAAAGTGACCGTCAGCGCCGAGGTGGTGCCGACTTCCTCGATCAGCTTGAAGTAGAGGATGTAGGCGATACCGCTGCACAGCACGCCCAGCGCCAGCACCGCGGCCATGATGCCCACCGTGGGCTCGCCCGGTTGGGGGAAGATGGCCAGCGCCGGGATCACGCAAATGGTGGCGGCCCACATCGAACCATGGGCGTTGGCGAAGGGCGCCACCGCCTTGGCCGACTTGGCATACTGGCTGGCCACGCTGTAGCTGAAGGCGGCCACCAGCGCGGCTGCGATCGCGAGCGCAGCGCCGGGGCGCTCCGAGACGTGGTCGAAGCCGACCAGCAGGCTCACCCCCACCGTGCCCAGCACCAGGCCGAGGGCCGCGCGGCCGGAGACCTTCTGGCGCGCCCACACGGCGCCGACCAGGGCGCCGAACATCGGCGCGGTGGCGTTCAGCACCGACAGCACCGAGGCCGACAGGGTGCGCGCGGCAAAGGCGAACAGCAGGAAGGGCAGGGCCGAATTGAAGAAGCCCAGCATCAGGTAGTGCTTCCAGTGCTGGCGCAGGTCGAGCGGCGCCCCTTTGCCGCGCCGCGCCATGACCCAGGCCACGGCGGCCAGGAACAGGGCCGCGAACAGCACCCGGTATTCGATCAGCACGGCGGGCCCCAGCACGGGGGCGGCGATGCGCATGAAGAGGAAGGAGCCGCCCCAGATGGCGGCCAGCGCCACCAGGCGCAGCATGTTCACGGTGTTCATCGGGGGAGTAGCGGGGACAAAAGGTCGATGGTGGCGGCACGGCGCAGGCCGCGCCATCCGGTTCTTGCGCGCGAATTCACGCCGCCGCCCGGGCCGAGCGGATGGTCGCGCAGACCACCTCGGTGGCCGGCTGGGGCGCGGCCGCATGCGGCACCAGCATGTGGGCCGGCACGCCGTTCTTCACGGCCGTCATCTCGGCCATGATCGAGATCGCGATCTCGCTCGGGGTCTTGCTGCCGATGTAGATGCCGATCGGGCCGTGCAGGCGCGCCAGCTGGGCATCATCGAGGTCGAACAGCTTCAGGCGTTCGCGGCGCTTCTCGTTGTTCAGGCGCGAGCCGATTGCGCCCACGTAGAAGGCGTCCGACTTGAGCGCTTCCATCAGCGCCAGGTCGTCCAGCTTGGGGTCGTGGGTCAGCGCCACCACCGCGCTGCGCGCATCCAGGCGCGCCTCGATCACCAGGTCGTCCGGCATCGCATGCACCAGTTCCACGCCGGCGAGGCTCCAGCCGCTGCGATATTCCTCGCGCGGGTCGCACACGGTCACGCGGTAATCCATGCCGCTCGCCACCTGGGCCAGGAAGCGCGACAGGGGACCGGCGCCGATGATGAACAGGCGCCAGCGCGGACCGTGGATGGTGACCAGGACGCCGTCTTCCACGCGCTGGATGGCGCTGGCCGGCGCGCGCGCCAGCGTAACGGCGCCGCTTGCCAGCTCAACGCGTCGCTCCACCAGTTCGCCCTCATGCAGGCGCGCCAGCAGTTCACGAATGCAGCTGTCCGGGGTAAGCGGTTCGATGGCCAGCTCGATGGTGCCGCCGCAGGGCAGGCCGAAGCGGTGCGCTTCGTCGGCGCTGATGCCGTAGCTGACGATCTCGGGACGCGCCAGCTCGATGCCGTTGCTGCGTACCCGCGCGATCAGGTCGTCCTCGATGCAGCCGCCGGACACCGAGCCGACCACGCTGCCGTCTTCGCAGACGGCGAGGGTGGCGCCGATCGGGCGCGGGCTCGAGCCCCAGGTCTTGATGACCGTGACCAGCTGGCAGCGGCGGCCCGCGGCGAGCCAGGCGTCGCAGGTCTTAAGTACGTCGAGGTCGATGCTGTCCATGGCGGTGCCTTGTGGTCGGAATGAACAATGATACAAAAAATGGCCCGAGGCTGCCGAACGCTGCGTCGCGTTGAATTGTAGGGTGGTCGGCTGTGCCGACCGCGCGTTCAGCTGGACCATGCTCCGTGGCGACGCGTCCGGCAGTTGGACGCGCGGTCGGCAAGCCGACCACCCTACAAAAGAAAACGGACGCGCCAGGCGTCCGTTCGTGGAGGTGACGCGCCGGCTTACGGCGTCAGCGGCTTCTTGTCCGCCTTCTTGGCCTTGACTTCGGCCACCGCCTTGTCGATGGTCGCCGTGCGCTGGGCCAGCGACGGATGATTGGCCGTGTGGCCGTTCAGGACCGTGGCCGGATAGGTCTCGGCGAAGCGCTTCCAGAAGCTCGACACGCCTTCGATGCGGTAGTCGGCGCGCGCCAGCAGGTAGACCGCAAGGCGGTCGGCTGCGGTGTCGAGCGTGGCCGGCATGGCCTTGATGCCGCCGCTGCCGATCAGCATCGAGGTGTCCGGTGCGATGCGGGTCAGGTTGTCGATGATGCTGCCGATGGTGGCGGCGTTGCGCTGGCTGGCCGCATGGCCGAGCATGTTGTGGGCCATCGTGTGGGCGATGACGTAGGCCAGCTCGTCGTCGCCCTGGACAAAGCCCATCATGCCGCGCGTGACCATCACGCGCTGGCCGTCGGCGTAGGCATTGACGTTGTCCGAATTGCCGAGCTCGATGCCGAAGGCGCAGGCACGGGTGACGGGCACCGTCACGTCGCGCTGCTGGCCGCGGCGCTCGATGGTCAGCGGCAGCGAGGCCTGCTTGGTGACGATCGGGCCGAACACGGCGCCGGCCTGGGACAGTGCGTTGGGACCGGTCGGCAGCGGCTTGCCGGCGGCGGCGACCAGTTCGTCGCCCTGGCGCAGGCCGGCCTTGGCAGCGCCGCTGCCGGCCAGCACATTGGTCACCTGCAGGCGTTCGCCCATGCCCAGCACCAGGTGCGCGGCTTCGTTGAAGCTACCCGGGTAGGTATAGCGGTTCTTGGCGGTGAAACCGAGCAGGTTGCGCGCGTGGCGCGTGCACAGTTCCGCATTGTCGATGAGAAGGGGTGCGGCCACCTTGTACAGGCGGTCCTGCAGCGTCGCCATGCGGGTGAGGGTGTCGGCGGCCGCCGTCATTTCCGGCGTCACTTGCGGCGCTTCCTGTGCTACCTGTCCCGGCGGGAGCGGCCGGCCCGCTTGCATGGGGCCTTGCGTGGCGCAGGCCGACAGCAGGACGGCGGTGGCGATGCCAATGGCGGCCTGGCGCAAATGCATACGGCTCATGTTCCTCCTAGAGTGCTCTGTTGTTATTGTTTGCCGGTGCTGCCGAATCCTCCGGCGCCCCGTTCGCTCGATGCGAACTCCTCCACCACGTTGAAACCCACCTGCAGCACCGGCACGATCACGAGCTGGGCGAGGCGGTCCAGCGGCTGCAGCGTAAAGCTGGCATGGCCGCGGTTCCAGGTCGAGACCATGAGCTGTCCCTGGTAGTCGGAGTCGATCAAGCCTACCAGATTGCCGAGAACGATGCCGTTCTTATGGCCGAGTCCACTGCGCGGCAGGATCATGGCCGCATAGCCCGGATCGCCGATGTGGATGGCCAGGCCGGTCGGCACCAGCACGGTCTGGCCGGGCTCGATGACGAGGGGCGCGTCGATGCAGGCGCGCAGGTCCAGGCCCGCGCTGCCGGGCGTGCCGTAGCTCGGCAGCAGCTCCTTCATGCGCGGGTCGAGGATCTTGAGGTCGATGCTTTTCATGTTCTTCTTTTAGGTCAGGAGCGAGCGCCGTTCCAGGCGCTTCGCGATTTCGGAAACCAGCTGGCGCGCCAGCGTCAGCTTGTCGGCGCGCGGCAATACGGTATGGCCGCTTTCGTCGAACAGGATGATGGTGTTCTCATCCTGCCCGAAGGTCTGCGGTCCGATGTTGCCCACCAACAGGGGAATGCCTTTTTTCTCGCGCTTGGCCGCGCCGAATTCCATCAGGTTGCCGGACTCGGCCGCGAAGCCCACGCAATAGGGCCAGCCGGACAGGGTGGTGGTGGCGGCGACCGTGGCCAGGATGTCGGCGTTCTGCACGAACTCCAGCTGCGGCGCGCCGCCGCCGTCGACTTTCTTGATCTTCTGGTCGCTGGCATTCGCCACGCGCCAGTCGGCGACCGCCGCCACGCCGATGAAGACGTGCTGGCCCTCGATGCCGGCCATGACCACGTCGTGCATCTGCTGGGCGGTGAGCACGTCGATGCGGCGCACGCCGTGGGGGGTGGGCAGGGCGGTCGGGCCGGATACCAGGGTGACTTCGGCGCCGGCTTCGCGCGCGGCGCGCGCCACCGCATAGCCCATCTTGCCCGAGGAGAGGTTGGTGATGCCGCGCACCGGATCGATCGGCTCGAAGGTCGGCCCGGCCGTGATCAGGACGCGCCGGCCTGCCAGCACCTTCTGCTGGAACGAGGCGACAAGTTCCTCGACCAGCTCGTCGGCTTCCAGCATGCGGCCCTGGCCGGTCTCGCCGCAGGCCTGCGAGCCGGATGCGGGGCCGAACAGGCACACACCGTCTTCCTGCAGCTGCCTGACGTTGCGCTGGGTGGCCGGGTTTTCCCACATCTCGACGTTCATCGCCGGCGCCACCAGCAGCGGCACGCGGCGCGGACGGGCCACGCACAGGGTCGACAGCAGGTCGTCGGCCGCGCCGTGCGCGAGTTTGCGCATGAAGTCGGCCGAGCAGGGCGCGATCAGGATCGCGTCGGCGTCGCGGGTGAGGTCGATGTGCGCCATGTTGTTCGGCATGCGCGGATCCCACTGGTCAGTGTAGACCGGCCGGCCGGACAGGGCCTGCATGGTGACCGTGCCGATGAAGTGGGTGGCCGCTTCGCTCATCACCACCTGCACGCTGGCGCCTCCCTTGACCAGGGCGCGGCACAGTTCGGCCGCCTTGTAGCAGGCTACGCCCCCGGTCAGGCCGAGGACGATTTTCTTGTCCTTGAGCTCCATGCTCATGCTGCCTCCTGCTGTGGACTGCTTCTTAGGATTTGTTCACGCGCCGCAGTTCGTCGACGACGAACAGGAAGGCGCCCAGCGAGATGCCGATGTCGGCGATGTTAAAGGCCGGGAAGTGGCCGACGCCCTTCCAGTAGAAGTCGAGGAAGTCGATCACGTGGCCATGGACGACGCGGTCGATGCCATTGCCGACAGCCCCCGCCATGATCAGGGCCAGCGCGAAGCAGAACAGGCGCTGGCTGGCGTTTTTCTTCATCATGTACAGGCAGAAACCCACCGCGCCGATCGCGATCGCGAGGAAGAACCAGCGCTGCCATCCGCTGGCGTCGCCCAGGAAGCTGAAGGCCGCGCCCGGGTTGTAGACCTTGATCAGGTTGAAGAAGCTGGTGATCGGCAGGGTCTCGGCATAGGCAAAGGTCCGCTCGACCGTGAGCTTGGTGACCTGGTCGAGCAGGACGACAATCAAGGCCAGGCCGAGCCATGGGAACAGGCTGGCGGAAGACTTGTAGACGGGTGAGGCTTTTTTGATTTTGGTGGCCATGGTGTGTAGGTCGGTGCCCGCCATGCCGGTTCTGGGACCGGCATGGCGGTGGAGCCCCGTCAGGGGTTAAGCGTAGCGGCGGGCTTCGCCGCGGCCGAACAGGTTGCTGGTGCAGCGGCCGC
Organism: Massilia sp. IC2-476; assembly: GCF_020707295.1. NCBI lineage: Bacteria > Pseudomonadati > Pseudomonadota > Betaproteobacteria > Burkholderiales > Oxalobacteraceae > Massilia > Massilia sp. IC2-476. The sequence goes on along the minus strand of NZ_JAJFER010000001.1, from coordinate 668,014 downwards.
ACAGGCCGGGGTGCGCTGGATCGTGGCCGACGTCGCGGCGGTAGTGCCAGCAGCGCTCGCACTTGTCCGCTTCCGACGGGGTCACGCTCACCGCCTCGTTGGCGGCATCCTGGACCTGCTCGACGCCGGCCTGCGAGGTGATGAACACGAACTTCAGGTCGTCGTCCAGGCTCGAGAGCAGCGCATACTTGTCGCCCGCGGCCTTGATCGCCAGCTCCGCCTGCAGCGAGGAGCCGATGGCGCCCGAGGCGCGCACTTCTTCCAGCTGCTTGGTCACCTCGGCGCGCACCTCACGCAGCGCGGCGTACTTGGCCAGCAGCGCGTCGCCATCCGCGATCTCCGGGAAGGCCCACAGGGTCTGGGTGAAAATGGTCTCGTCGCTCTCGGCAAACGCTTGCTGGCCCGCGAACACGGCCCAGGCTTCCTCGGCGGTGAAGGACAGGATCGGCGCCATCACGCGCAGCAGGCTGTGCGCGATGTGCCACAGCGCGGTCTGGGCCGAGCGGCGGGCTTGCGAATCGACGCCGGTGGTGTAGAGGCGGTCCTTCAGGATGTCGAGGTAGAAGCCGCCCAGGTCTTCCGAGCAGAAGTTCTGCAGGCGCGCCACCACCGGGTGGAATTCGTAGCGCTCGAAGTGCGCGGCGATATCCTGCTGCAGCTTCGCGGTCTCGGCCAGCGCGTAGCGGTCGATCTCGAACAGCTCGGCCACCGGGACGGCGTGTTGGGCCGGATTGAAGTCCGAGGTGTTCGCGAGCAGGAAGCGCAGGGTGTTGCGGATGCGGCGATACGACTCGGTGACGCGCTTGAGGATCTCCTCGCCGATCGACAGCTCGCCCGTGTAGTCGGTCGAGGCCACCCACAGGCGCAGGATGTCGGCGCCGAGCGTGTCGGAGATCTTTTGCGGCGCCAGCGTGTTGCCGAGCGACTTGGACATCTTCTTGCCGTTCTCGTCGACGGTGAAGCCGTGGGTCAGCAGCGCCTTGTAGGGCGGACGGCCGTTGAGCATCGAGGAGGTCAGCAGCGACGAGTGGAACCAGCCGCGGTGCTGGTCCGAGCCTTCCAGGTAGAGGTCGGCCGGGAAGGCGGATTGTTCCTGGTGCGAGCCGCGCAGCACGGTCTGGTGGGTCGAGCCGGAGTCGAACCACACGTCCAGGGTGTCCTTGTTCTTCTCGTAGTGCGCCGCGTCAAGGCCCAGCAGTTCGCTTGGATCGAGCTGCTGCCAGGCCTCGATGCCTTTCTGTTCGATCAGCTTGGCGACCTGTTCCAGCAGTTCCGGGGTGCGCGGGTGCAGCTCGCCGGTCTCCTTGTGGATGAAGAAGGCCATCGGCACACCCCACTGGCGCTGGCGCGACAGGGTCCAGTCCGGACGGTTGGCGATCATGCCCTGCAGGCGCGCCTGGCCCCAGTCCGGGAAGAACTGCGTTTCGGCGATGCCGGCCAGCGCGGTTTCGCGCAGGGTCGGGCCGCCGTCTTTCGGCGTCAGGTCCATGCCGGCGAACCACTGGCTGGTGGCGCGGTAGACGATCGGGGTCTTGTGGCGCCAGCAGTGCATGTAGCTGTGGTCGAACATCTTCAGTTCGAACAGGGCGCCCGCGCTGCGCAGGGCTTCGCAGATCGGCTTGCTGGCTTCCCAGATGGTCAGGCCGCCGAACAGCGGCAGGGTCGAGGCGAAACGGCCGTCGCCCATCACGGGTTTCAGGATCTCGTCGTCCTTCATGCCGTGCGCCTTGCACGACTGGAAGTCTTCCAGGCCGTAGGCTGGGGCCGAGTGGACCACGCCGGTGCCGCTGTCGGTGGTGACGTAGTCGGCCAGGTACACGGGCGACGTGCGGTCGTAGAACGGATCCTGGGCGTGCAGCGGGTGCTTGAAGCGGATGCCGTCCAGTTTCGCGCCCAGGGTGGTGGCGATGACCGTGCCTACCAGCTTGTAGCGCTGCAGGGTGGCTTCGACCAGGTCCTGCGCCAGGATCAGCAGCAGAGGGGCGCCGTCGCGTTCCGCCTGGACCAGGGCGTAGGTGACTTCCGGGTTGGCGTTCAGGGCCTGGTTCGACGGGATGGTCCACGGGGTGGTGGTCCAGATCACGATGAAGCCGTTGTTGGTCGGGAGCGAGTCCAGGCCGAAGGCGCTTGCTACTTTTTCCGGTTCCGCAAACGGGAAGCCGACGTCGATCGCCGGGTCGCGCTTGTCCTGGTATTCGACTTCCGCTTCGGCCAGGGCCGAGCCGCAGTCGAAGCACCAGTTGACGGGCTTCAGGCCACGGTAGACGTAGCCCTTGTCGAGCAGTTTGCCGAGGGCGCGCAGCTCGTCGGCCTCGTTACTGTAGGCCATGGTCATGTAGGGGTTTTCCCATTCGCCCAGCACGCCCAGGCGGATGAAGCCGGCGCGCTGGCGGTCGATCTGCTCGAGCGCATAGGCGCGCGCTTTCTGCAGCACCTCGGCGGTGGGCAGGTTCTTGCCGTACAGTTTTTCGATCTGGATCTCGATCGGCATGCCGTGGCAGTCCCAGCCCGGCACGTAAGGGGCGTCGAAGCCGGCCATGGTGCGCGATTTGACGACCATGTCTTTCAGGATCTTGTTGACGGCGTGGCCGAGGTGGATGTCGCCGTTCGCATACGGCGGACCGTCGTGCAGGATGAACTTCGGACGTCCCGCGGCCGCCTTGCGGATGCGCTGGTAGATCTTCTTGTCCTGCCATTGCTTGACCCAGCCCGGCTCGCGCTTGGCGAGGTCGCCGCGCATCGGGAAGGGGGTGTCGGTCATATTGACCGGGTATTTGCTCTCTGGCTTCTTCGCGGCCTTCTGGCCGGCGTTGTTCTGGACTGGTTTGATATCGGACATAAGCTTCTTCTCTAGGGGATTCTGTGTGGCCGCGTGGATTGTCGGCCGTATTCGGTGGCTGCATGCGCCGGCCGCGCCTTGCGGCACGGCGGACGCGTGTCAAATTCGGTCGGTCGCCGTCAGGGCGCCGGCGCGGTGCGCGAAGAACGCCCGCGCCTGCAGGGCGTCGCGCTCGATCGCGGCGGTGAGGGTAGGCAGGTCGACGTATTTTTCCTCGTCGCGCAGCTTGGCGAGGAATTCGACCCGCACCAGCTTGCCGTAGCTCGGCTGCTCGTAGTCGAACACGTGCACTTCCAGCAGCATGCGCCCTAGGTCTTCGACGGTCGGGCGCACGCCCAGGCTGGCCACCGCGGGCAGCGGCTTATTTTCACCACCTGCCGCCAGGCCATGCACCTGGACCACGAAGATGCCGGCCAGGGCAGGGCGGTGCGCCACGCGCAGGTTCAGGGTCGGGAAGCCCAGCGTGCGGCCGAGCTTCTGGCCGTGGATCACATGGCCGGACATCGCGTACGGATGGCCGAGCAGCTGCTGGGTGGCGCCAAAATCGCCGCCCGCCAGCGCTTCGCGTACGGCGGAGGACGAGATGCGGCGTTCGCCCAGCATCACGGCGGGTAGGGTTTGGACTTCGAAGCCGTGCTTGCGGCCCGCTTCCTGCAGCATGGCGATGTCGCCCGCGCGGCGGGCGCCGAAGCAGAAGTCGTCGCCCACCATCAGCCACTTGACGTGCAGGCCCTCGACCAGCACGCGTTCGATGAAATCCTGCGGCGACTGGGCGGCGAAGTGTTCGTTGAAGTGTTCGACGATGACGCGGTCGATGCCGGCGTTGGACAGGTCGCCGAGCTTGTCGCGCAGGTTGGCGATGCGGGCCGGGGCCTTGGACAGGTCGTTTGCCCGGCTGGCGAAATATTCGCGCGGGTGCGGCTCGAAGGTCATCACGGCTGCTTCGATCCCGAGTCTGGCGGCGGCGCCGCGCACGTGCGCCAACAATGCCTGGTGCCCGCGGTGGACACCGTCAAAGTTGCCGATCGTGAGGGCGCAGGGTGCGCGCGCCCTGTCGTTGGGAAGTCCGCGAAATACCTTCATCAATGGTTCCAGTTGCGCAGCGGGCTGCTGCCCTGCGAAATACCTGATTATACGGTAACTCGCATGTTGCACAGCAACGATCCCCCGGGGAGGACGAGGAATGGTCTGAGTGGCAGGGTGGGATGCGGTGGCGCAATAAAAAAACGCCGCCTGCGAACAGGCGGCGTTCTGCGTCGATTGAATCGAAGCGTCTTAGCCCGAGATCGGGCGATTGATCGCCATGATCCAGTAGCGGGCCAGGTCGGCGCTGCCGTCCTTGCCCGAAACGGTCTTGAGCGTGCTGATCGCCTGCGACTTCTTGCCGGCCGCGGCATAGGCTTCGCCCAGGCGCAGCTTGGCTTCTTCGCCGTACTTCAGGCCGCCGGCCTTGATGGCGCTTTCCATCATCTTCAGGCCCTTGTCGGCCTGGCCTGCCTGCACCAGCGCGTAGCCGAGGCCCACCAGCGCGTCGTTGTCCTTGGCGGCGGTGTATTCGGCTTCGAGGGCGGCGATGCCCTTGTTCTGGTCGGCCATGTTCTTGTCAGCCAGATCCTTCAGGCGCTTGTGACGTTCGGCGTCCGCACCGGTGCCCAGGGCGCCGGCCTTGTAGCCCTTGTCGATGACCTTCAGCGCTTCGGCCGGGGCTTTCGCCTGCAGCACCAGCTGGGCCATTTCCATGAACTCGCTCGGCTTCTTCATCAGGTTGTTGGCCAGCTTGAGGCGATACACGTCCACCATCAGGCGACCCGAGAAGCCCGGCTTGCCCTGCACGCGGTTCAGCAGGTCGTTCCAGTACTGGGCCTTCGGATAGCTGGAGGCCAGCTTCTCGATGGTATCGACATAGCCTGCTTTGTCATTCTTCTTGAGCTGGATGTTCGCCAGCATGCCGAGTTCGTCTTCGGTCAGGCGGCCGCTCTTTTCGGCGACGCGCAGTTCCTGCTCGAGCGCGGCGACGTTGCCCTGCTTGTAGTAGTTCTGCAGCAGGTAGGCGCGCAGCTTCGGATCGTTACCCTTTTGCAGCAGCCTCTTGATGGTCTCATTTGCCTTGTTCAGGTCGCCGGCGCGCATGTAGATGCCGACCAGGCCTTCCGAGAACTGCGAACGCTCGCCTGCGCTCAGCTTGCCCGAATCGAGCAGGGCTTCGAAGGATTTGGCGGCGGTACCCCAGTCACCGGCCGACGAGGCCGCCGAGGCGCGCACGCGCTCGATCAGGAAGCGTTCGTCATCGGTTTTGGCTGCCTTGTCCGCGTCGCGCAGGGCGGCCAGGGCACCTTTGGCATTGCCGGATTTCATCAGCGACTGCGCTTGCTGCAGCGGCTTGCCGACTTCCGGACGCAGGGAGACCGCGGCGTGCACAGGTGCCAGGCCGACGACCGGCAGGGCGGCGGTGAAGCCGAGGGCGGCCAGTGCGAGGCCAAGGTGTGCGAGACGGAATTTAATCATCTGAAAACATCCTTCTTCAAAATGGACACGGCAGGGAAACCCTGCCGTGTTGGTCATACATGGATCGATTACTGGAACTGCTCGTTACCGACCATGCCGATCTTGGTGACGCCGAGACGCTGGGCGGTTGCCATGACACCGGCGACCACCTTGTACTCGACCAGCTTGTTCGGACGCAGGTGCACTTCCGGCTGGTTCGGCATCGCAGCGACGCTGTTCATCTTGGCTTCCAGAGTCGCACGATCCGGGACAACCTGGCCATCCCAGAGGATGGTGCCGTCGAAGTCCACGTCAATCGTCACAACCACCGGCTCCTGGGTCTGCGGCGGCGGAGTGCCGACCGGCATGTTCAGATTGACCGAGTGGTCTTGTTTAGGAATCGTGATAATCATCATGATGATGAGAACGAGCAGGACGTCGATCAGCGGCGTCATGTTCATTTCCATCATCGGTTCCGGATCAGCTCCTTTAGCGGAGCCCGAACCTACGTTCATGCCCATGGTGTTTCCTTTTCAAATGTTGGGGTCACGGACGCGATATCAAGGTCTTCCGTAGAAAACCCCGATATCGCGGACAGGACATTAGCCCTTGTCAGGCGGTTCGATGATGAAACCGACCTTCTGAATCCCAGCACGCTGAGCCGTGTAAATCACGCGGCCGACGGCTTCGTAACGCGACGCTTGGTCACCACGAACCTTCACTGCCGGCTGCGGCAATTTCACCGACTGCTCCGCGAGGAACTTGAACAGCTCGTCCGTGTTCGCGAGGCGGGTCTGGTTGTAGTACATCTCGCCATCTTTGTTGATGGTGATGTTGACGTCTTCCGGCTTGGACTTGGTGACCTGGTTCGTTTCCGCAGGCAGGTTAACCTTCTGCAGATTCAGAACCACCGGGCTGGTGATCAGGAAGATGATCAGAAGAACCAACATGATGTCGACTAGCGGCGTCGTGTTGATCTCTGACATCACGGCATCTTCATCTCCGGAATCGGAGCCGACACTCATCGACATGATTAACCAGCCTTCTTGGCACCAGCAGCTGCGTTCGAGGTCGACATGGCACCCGAGATCAGGACCGAGTGAACGTCAGCCGAGAACGAACGGATGTCTTCCATGACCGACTTGTTACGACGAACCAGCCAGTTGTAACCCAGAACCGCCGGGACTGCAACGAACAGACCGAATGCGGTCATGATCAGTGCTTCACCCACCGGGCCTGCCACTTTGTCGATCGACGCGTTACCCGACATACCGATGGCGGTCAGCGCGTTGTAGATGCCCCAGACGGTACCGAACAGACCGATGAACGGCGAGGTCGAACCGACGGTTGCCAGGAACGACAGGCCATCTTGCAGACGCGACTGGACGCGGTCCACGGCGCGCTGGATCTGCATGGTCACCCAGGTCGACAGGTCGATCTGCTCGAGCAGGGCGCCGTCGTGGTGCTGGGTTGCCTTGGTGCCGGTTTCAGCGATGAAGCGGAACGGCGAGCCTTCTTTCAGCTGAGCCGAGCCAGCGGCGATCGACGGCGCTTTCCAGAACTTGGCCGAAGCTTCCTTCGACTGGCGCATGATCTTCTGCTGGTCGATCAGCTTGGTGATGATGATGTACCACGAACCCATCGACATCAGCGACAGGATGATGATGGTGCCCTTGTTGACGAAGTCGCCTTCTTCCCACATGGCCTGGAAGCCGTACGGGTTGTGGACTTCTTCGGTCGCGCCAGCAGCCGGAGCGGCAGCGTCGCCAGCCGGAGCGGCGGCTGCGTCGGCAGCCGGTGCAGCAGCTGCGTCGGCAGCCGGTGCTGCAGCCGCGTCAGCCGCCGGAGCAGCAGCGCCTGCGGCAGGTGCGTCAGCGAAGGCCGGTGCGGAGACCAGGGCCGATGCTGCCGATACCGAGAACAGGACAGCCGCGAGCATAGCGGACAAACGGGTATTCTTAAACATGCTTCCTCCAAAAATATAAAATAGACAGTTCGCTGAACTTAGTAACAACGAAAATCATAGAGTTGAGACGATGAGTTGTCTCGGGTTTATTCCAGCGTCCAGACGTACTGCACCGCTGTCCATGCCTGTTGCGGCTGGCCATCGACCGTGGCCGGCTTGAATCGGCATTTGCTCAGGGCCGATTGCGCAGCCCGGTCCAGGTCGCGGAAGCCAGACGACTTCTGCAGTTTGGATTCCATCACTCGTCCATCCGCGCCAATCAGGAATTGGAGCTGGGTGGTACCGGTCTCTTCGTTACGCTGCGACGAACGCGGATATTCCGGACGTGCGCAAGTGTTGAAGTCTGCAACCGCTTCGGTACGGCTCGGGCCGGCCGGACCACGTGCCGGCGGAGCCGGTGGTGCCGGAGGAGCCGGAGGCGCCAGCGAGGTGGTCGGCGGCGGCGTATTGGTTGCGGTGACAATCGCGTTCTGCGGCGGCGGCGGCGTCTGCACCTGCACTTCGACCGGCGGGATGAACGGCGGTGGCGGAGCCTTCATCTCTGGCGGTGGCGGCGGTGGCGGCGTTTCCGGCGGTGGCGGCGGTTTCACCTCTTCAATCAGTTTCGTTTCCACAGCCTCGGTTACCTTGGTGACGATGCGGGTGCCCAGGCCATTGATGACTGCCCAAGCTACCAGAACGTGCAACAGGATAACAATGGCGAGACCGGTGAAATTCCTGCCCGGTTGCTTATCATGCGTAAAATTCATGCCATCTTTCTCCAATACCAACTCTTTTTTGTTGCCACTAAACCCACTAAACACGACAAAAACCTAGGGCCGCATCCGGGACATCAAAGAATTATACCTACGAATTCTTTTTTGAGGAGACATTTTTATACCCCCGAAAGGGGTCCTAACTGCCTTTAAAAACGCCCAAACTGGCTCATCTATACAAGCGCGGCGCGAGGGTGTCCGTGGTCCAGAAAGCAGGGGTGATTTGTAATTTTATGTAGTGCTCGTCCTCCATCTGTGGATCATCAGGCATGGATGCCAGTTTTACCAAATTTTTCATGCTAAATCAGCTCTACAGCAAATTTCATATACTGCAAGGCGGATCTTTTTACAAACTATAGCCAGTTTCATCGAAGCTCCGCGTCCTGTTGAGCAGCCCGAGAAGCCCCCGTTTCCCTCTGTCGCCCATAGCTGGAACTCATGGGGGAAACGCGTCTTGATATGCTTCAGTTGTGCTTCTGCTAACAGGGCGCGCGATATCTGATGCTCATGCATGGCAAAACTACATGGAAATCGACGATTTGAACAGTCTGTTTGCGCACGGATGCGAAAAAAAATTACGTCGGACTGGTGATTTGCTAGGGGGAGGGGTAGTAAAAGATGCGGCCAAGCATGGAAATGAAAGCTGGGCTGGGTGAGTAAGGGCGGCGTACAAGAGCTTACCGGCAATTACCCGAAGCGGGTGTGAGCTGGAGTGTAACGCGACCGTAGGCGAAAAGGCAATCGTGCGGCGCTCGAACTTGCCAGAGAGTGGTAGGAAAGGCCGGCAACGCCGCAAGGACGCTGCCGGCTGGGCGGTGCCCGCGATGCGGGCGGGGTACGCGCAAGGGCTGCCTGCACGGGGCTGCCTGTAAGGGCCTGCCTGAAAGGGGCTACCTGCCAAGCAGCCGGCCGGTGGCTCAGCGGCCGCGCTTCTCGCGCCGGCACTCGAGGAAGCTGACCACGTGGCCGCTCGGATCTACCGTTTCCAGCCGCACGTCGAAGCCCCACAGGCGCGCGACGTGCTTCAGCACCTCCTGGGCCTGCTGGTTCAGCGGCCGGCGGTTGAACTGGGTATGTCGCAGGGTCAGGGCGCGGTCGTCCCGGGTATTGACCTGCCACACCTGGATGTTCGGTTCGCGGCTGCCCAGGTTGTACTGGTCGGCCAGCTTTTGCCGGACGTAGCGGTAGCCCTGCTCGTCGTGGATTGCCGAGATGGTCAGCTTGTCGCTGCGGTCGTCGTCGAGCACGGCGAAGAAGTGGAATTCGCGGATCAGCTTGGGCGACAGGTACTGGGCGATGAAGCTCTCGTCCTTGAAATTGCGCATCGCAAAGTCGAGGGTCTTGAGCCAGTCACTGCCGGCGATGTCCGGGAACCATTGGCGGTCTTCCTCGGTCGGGTCTTCACAAATGCGCCGAATGTCGGTCATCATCGCGAAACCGAGCGCGTACGGATTGATACCGCTGTAATACGGGCTGGTCGCCGGCGGCTGGTAGACCACGTTCGTATGGCTCTGCAGGAACTCCAGCATGAAGCCGTCGCCCACGATGCCCTCTTTATACAGGTCTTGCAGGATCGTGTAATGCCAGAAGGTGGCCCAGCCTTCGTTCATCACCTGGGTCTGGCGCTGCGGATAGAAATACTGCGAGATCTTGCGCGTGATGCGCACCAGTTCGCGCTGCCAGGGTTCCAGCAGCGGCGCGTACTTTTCAATGAAGTACAGCAGGTTCTCTTCCGGCTCGGGCGGGAAGCGCAGCGGAGCGGCAGCCGCCACCTGTTCTTCGCGCAGCGGCAGGGTGCGCCAGATCTCGTTGACCTGCGACTGGGCGTATTCCTCGCGTTCCTTCTGGCGCGCGGTTTCCTGTGCCACCGACAGCTTGGCCGGTCGCTTGTAGCGATCGACGCCATAGTTCTGCAGCGCGTGGCAGGAATCGAGCAGTTCCTCGACGGCGTCGATGCCGTAGCGCTGTTCGCACTCGGCGATATAGTTCTTGGCAAACACCATGTAGTCGACGATGGCTTCGGCATCCGTCCAGGTGCGGAACAGGTAATTGCCCTTGAAGAATGAATTGTGCCCGTAGGCAGCGTGCGCGATCACCAGGGCCTGCATCGTCAGGCTGTTCTCTTCCATCAGGTAGGCGATGCAGGGATCCGAGTTGATGACGATCTCGTAGGCCAGGCCCATCTGGCCGCGCTTGTAGCTTTTTTCGGTCGTCAGGAAGTGCTTGCCGAACGACCAGTGGTTGTACGACACCGGCATGCCGACGGACGTATAGGCGTCCATCATCTGTTCGGCGGTGATGATCTCGAGCTGGTTGGGGTAGGTGTCCAGGCCGTAGCGCTTGGCCACCCGCTTGATTTCCTCGTGCGCCTGTTCGATCAGGTCGAAGGTCCACTCCGACTGGTCGGGCAGGGCGCGCGGGTTGTTCGGGTCTCTTGGCATGGCGGGCCTCCGTATTGTTGTCACCTGGGCTGTTTCTTGAACAGCTCACGGAATACCGGGTAGATGTCGGCCGGGGTGACGATCTTCTGCATCGCGAAGTTCTTGTGGTTGTCGGCCACTTCGCAATATTGCTCCCACAGGTTCTGCGGCGGGCCGTCGGTGATCTCGACATAGGTGTAGTACTGCACCCGCGGCATGATGGCATTGCTGAGGATCTGCCGGCACAGCACCGAGTCGTTGTCCCAGTTGTCGCCGTCCGAAGCCTGGGCCACGTAGGCGTTCCAGTCGGCGCTGCCGTAGCGTTCGGCCAGGATCTTCTGCAGCAGGTGCAGGGCCGAGGACACCACCGTGCCACCCGATTCGCGCGAGTGGAAGAACTCGTTTTCGTCGACCTCGGCCGCGGCCGTGTGGTGGCGGATGAAGACGACTTCGATCTTGTCGTAGACGCGCTTCAGGAACAGGTAGAGCAGGATGAAGAAGCGCTTGGCGGTGTCCTTGCGCGTTTCGTCCATCGACCCGGACACGTCCATGATGCAGAACATCACGGCCGAGGTGCTCGGCTTGGGCACCTTGATCCGGTTCGAGTAGCGCAGGTCGAAGGGGTCGATGAAGGGGATCGCGTTCAGGCGGATGTGCAGGTGGTGGATCCTGTCCTTGAGTTCGATCACTCCCTCGTCGTCGGACGGCGCGCCTTCGTCGAACAGGGCTTGCAGCGCTTCCTCGGCTTCCTTGAGCTGGCGCTTGGCCGGACCGCCGACGGCGATGCGGCGTCCCAGCGCGCCGCGCAGCGAGCGCAGCACGTGGATGTTGGAGGGCGTGCCGGACACGTTGTAGCCGGCGCGCTGGTTCTTGTATTCGATGGTCTGGGTGAGCTGCGTCTTGACCATGTTCGGCAGCTCGAGATCCTCGAAGAAGTAGTTCATGAATTCTTCGCGCGACAGTTCGAAGATGAAGTCGTCTTCGACGGTCTGGTCGCTGTTGCCGGCGCGTCCGCGCCCGGAGCCGCCGCCGCCGCTGCGCGGACGATTGAACTGGTCGCCTTTCTGGTATTCGGTGTTTCCGGGATTGACGGTTTCCCAGACGCCTCCATGGGCGTGGCCAAAGTGGGGTTCGTTCACGTCCTTGACGGGGATCGTGACTTTTTCGCCGTTCTCGATATCGGTGATCGAGCGGCCCTTGATCGCGCGGCCGACCGCGTCCTTGATCTGCGCCTTGTAGCGGCGCAGGAAGCGTTCGCGGTTGACCGCGGACTTGTTCTTGCCCTGCAAGCGACGGTCGATGAGGTAAGTCAAAACATCCCTCCTGCTCAGTTCCTGCTAGGTTCGCGGCGGACCGGCAAACCCGGTGCCCCTATCTTAATACGCGGCGTGAATGCGCGTACTGCGCGTGCGTGCTGGCGAACGCGCACGCGCTGGGGGCAGGGTCTGCGCCGCCGCCCGGCGCGCTGCTGCCTGTCAGCTCAGGACGATTTCCTGACGCGCAGGTACCACTCGCACAGCAGTCGCACCTGTTTCGGCGTATAGCCTTTCTCGACCATGCGGGCCACGAAGTCGGCATGCTTGTTGGCATCCTCGGCACTCGCTTTGGCATTGAAGGAGATCACAGGCAGGAGTTCTTCAGTGTTCGAGAACATTTTCTTCTCGATCACGCTACGGAATTTCTCGTAGCTGGTCCAAGCCGGGTTCTTGCCGGCATTGGTGGCCCGCGCGCGCAGGCTGAAGTTGACGATCTCGTTACGGAAATCCTTCGGATTCGAGATGCCGGCCGGCTTCTCGATCTTCTCGAGTTCGGCGTTGAGCGATTCGCGGTCGAAGCTCTCGCCGGTGTCCGGGTCGCGGAACTCCTGGTCCTGGATCCAGAAGTCGGCGAAGGTCACATAACGGTCGAAGATGTTCTGGCCATACTCGGAATAGCTTTCCAGGTAGGCGGTCTGGATTTCCTTGCCGATGAAATCGACGTAGCGCTGCGCCAGGTGTTCCTTGATGTAGGAGAGGTAGCGCTGCTCCGTCTCCGGCGGGAACTGCTCGCGCTCGATCTGCTGCTCGAGCACGTAGAGCAGGTGCACCGGATTCGCCGCCACTTCGGTATTGTCGAAGTTGAAGACCTTGGACAGGATCTTGAACGCGAAGCGGGTCGACAGGCCGTTCATGCCTTCGTCCACGCCGGCATAGTCGACGTACTCGTGCAGGGACTTGGCCTTGGGGTCGGTGTCCTTCAGGTTCTCGCCGTCATACACCAGCATCTTGGAATAGATGCTGGAGTTCTCCGGGTCCTTCAGGCGCGACAGGATCGCGAACTGCGCCATCATGCGCAGGGTGCCGGGCGCGCAGGGCGCCTTGTCGAGCGAGGAGTTGTAGAGCAGCTTGTCGTAGATCTTGATCTCGTCCGACACGCGCAGGCAGTAGGGCACCTTGACGATGTAGATACGATCGAGGAAAGCCTCGTTGTTGCGGTTGTTGCGGAAGGTCTTCCACTCGGACTCGTTGGAGTGGGCCAGCACGATGCCCTCGAAGGGAATCGCGCCGAAGCCTTCGGTGCCCTTGTAGTTGCCTTCCTGCGTGGCCGTCAGCAGCGGGTGCAGCACCTTGATCGGCGCCTTGAACATCTCGACGAATTCCATCAGGCCCTGGTTCGCCAGGCACAGGCCGCCCGAATAGCTGTAGGCGTCCGGATCGTCCTGGGCGTAATCTTCGAGCTTGCGGATGTCGACCTTGCCGACCAGCGAGGAAATGTCCTGGTTGTTTTCGTCGCCCGGTTCGGTCTTGGAAACCGCGATCTGCTTCAGGATCGACGGATAGCGCTTGACCACGCGGAACTTGTTGATGTCGCCGCCGAACTCGTGCAGGCGCTTGACCGCCCACGGGCTCGGAATGCCGCGCAGGTAGCGGCGCGGGATGCCGTAATCCTCTTCGAGGATGGTGCCGTCCTCGGCTTCGTTGAACAGGCCCAGCGGCGATTCGTTCACGGGGGAACCCTTGATCGCGTAGAAGGGCACATGTTCCATGAGGCTCTTGAGCTTTTCGGCGATCGAGGACTTGCCGCCGCCGACCGGACCCAGCAGGTAGAGGATCTGCTTGCGCTCTTCCAGGCCTTGTGCCGCGTGGCGGAAGTAGGAGACGACCTGCTCGATCACTTCTTCCATGCCGTAGAATTCGCGGAAGGCCGGATAGACCTTGATCACCTTGTTGGCGAAGATGCGCGACAGGCGCGGGTCGAGGCGGGTGTCGATCAGGGTGGGCTCGCCGATGGCGGCCAGCATGCGCTCGGGCGCGCTGGCATAGGTCAGGGGATCCTTCTTGCACAGTTGAAGGAACTCCGACATGGAGTATTCCTCTTCCCGGGTACGCTCATAGCGGGCGGTGTAGTTGTCAAAGATGCTCATTTCGATGTCCTTTATGTGCAACTGGTGTGCGAACAACATCACTGTCATGGCAGCCGACTGTGCAAGGGCTGCCTCGGGCCCCGGTCTTTATTGGCGTGCTCCTTGTGGGTCGCCGCACGCGGAACCGGGTTGGCCGGCGCCGGAAATGCTGGCGATTTTCTTGTTGTCGTCCCGGATCGTCCTGGTCGAACGGTCCGGCCTCCCGCTGCTTGGAGAGCGTCTTTTTTTGCGTTGGTGAAATTTATTATGTGCCTAATGGTTCCCGAAGTCAAAGCAGTGCCGTGCGCGTAGCTAATGCATATGCAAGTGCTTGAATCGAATAAGGAAAACCCGTTTTTTGCGGTCTTGGGCGAGGCCCGGAGAAGGGTGTCGGCAAGGCCTTTGACGCGGGTCTGAAACGGTCGATTCAGGCCGCTTCAGGCTGCTTAAATATCAACAGTTGTGATCCGATATTGCACGATATGTGCAAGCTGTGGCGCACGCGTACTGTCAATACGAGGGCCTGAAAAATGGGCCATTGCACCTATGGCACAGGGCAGGACAGGCATGCGTTACACTAGTTGCCCATGTCCCATCGAACCAAGCGAAGCGCCGGAGAACACCATGCTGAATGACCAGTTGCGCAGCGTCCTGCAGAACATGCCGAAGGCAGAATTACATGTCCATATCGAGGGTTCGCTCGAGCCTGAGCTGATCTTTGCGTTGGCACAAAGAAACAGCGTATCGCTGCCCTATCCCTCGGTCGAGGCGTTGCGTGAGGCCTACGCTTTCACGGACCTGCAATCCTTCCTCGACATCTATTACGCCGGCGCCAGCGTGCTGCTTACCGAGCAGGACTTCTACGATATGACCACCGCCTATCTGGCGCGCGCGCATGCAGACAATGTGCGCCACGCGGAGATCTTCTTCGACCCGCAAACCCATACCGCGCGCGGCGTGCCTTTCGAAACCGTCATCAACGGCATCTGGCGCGCCTGCCAGGAAGGCCCGATCAGCGCCACCCTCATCATGTGCTTCCTGCGGCACCTGTCGGAAGAAGAAGCGCTGGCCACGCTGGACGAGGCGCTGCCTTACCGCGACAAGTTCATTGGCGTCGGCCTCGATTCGTCCGAAGTCGGGCACCCGCCGGAAAAATTCGCGCGCGTGTTCGAGCGCGCGCGCCAGCTCGGCCTGCGCCTGGTGGCGCATGCGGGCGAGGAGGGGCCGCCCGCCTACATCGAAAGCGCGCTCGACGTGCTCAAGGTCGAGCGCATCGACCATGGCGTGCGCAGCCTGGAAAGCCCGGAACTGGTGGCGCGCCTGGCGCGCGAGGGCATGGCGCTGACCGTGTGCCCGCTGTCGAACATCAAGCTGCGCGTGTTCGACGTCATGGGCAGCCACAACCTGCGCGCGCTGCTGGATGCGGGCCTGGCGGCCACCGTCAACTCGGACGACCCGGCCTACTTCGGCGGCTACATGAACGACAATTTCATCGCCGCCTTCGAGGCGCTGCCGTTGGACGCCGGACACGCGCGCCAGCTGGCGCGCAACAGCTTCGCCGCCTCCTTCCTCGATCCGGAGCGCAAGCGCGCTTTTCTCGGCGAGGTGGACGCCTTCTTTACCGCTCACGCCACTGCCGCTTAAGGAACACGCATGCTGATCCAGTCCCTTCGCATGACCGCGCGCGACTGGCGCGCGGGCGAGCTGCGCTTCCTGCTGGTGGCCCTGATCGTGGCCGTATCGGCCCTGTCCTCGGTGGGTTTCTTCATCGACCGCATGCGTGCAGGCCTGAACCGCGATGCCCACCAGTTGCTGGGCGCGGATCTGCTGCTGAACGCCGACGATCCGATCCAGCAGCGCTGGCGTGACGAGGCCACGCGGCGCGGCCTGCTCATCGCCGAAACCGCGACTTTCCAGAGCATGGCCCAGGCGGGCGAGGGCGAGGCCACGAGCGCCCAGCTGGCCGCCGTCAAGGCGGTCACGCCCGGCTATCCGCTGCGCGGCCAGCTCACCATCACGCTTGACCCGGACGCGGCCAGCCGCGCCCTCGGCCAGAAGACCGATGGGATTCCGGCGCCCGGCACCGTGTGGGTGGACGCCAACCTGCTGCCCGCGCTGCGGGTCGGCGTGGGCGGCACGATCCAGCTCGGCGACAAGCAGTTTCGCATCGCCCAGCTGATCGCCACCGAACCGGACAAGGGCGCCTCCTTCGCCAACTTCGCCCCGCGGGTGATGCTGTCGATGGCGGACCTGCCGGCCACGCACCTGGTCGACGCCTTCTCGCGCGTGAGCTACCGGCTGCAGGTGGCCTCGCCCTCGCGCAACGATATCTCCGGCGTGGCGGCATACGAAACATGGCTGCGCGCCGATATCGCCGCGCGCAACGTGCGCGGAGTGCGCATCGAGACGCTGGAGAACGGCCGTCCCGAGATGCGCGCCACGCTGGACCGCGCCGACAGCTTCCTGTCGCTGGTCGGCCTGCTGTCGGCGATGCTGGCGGCGGTCGCGGTGGCGATGGCGGCGCGCCGCTTCATGCAGCGCCACCTCGACGCCTGCGCCATGCTGCGCTGCCTGGGCATGACCCAGAACCAGGTCGGCGCGCTGTACCTGATCGAGTTCGCCATCGTCGGCCTGGCGGGCAGCGTGCTGGGCGTGGCGGTCGGCTTCGGCGCCCACTTCGTGCTGCTCGAGATGATCGGCAGCCTGCTGCCGCCCGACCTGCCGCCGGTGTCGATGCTGCCGGCGCTGCAGGGCATCGCCACCGGCATGCTGCTGCTGGTCGGCTTCGCGCTGCCGCCGGTGCTCCAGCTGCGCAACGTGCCGCACAACCGTGTGATCCGGCGCGAAGCCGCTGCGCCCCAGCCGCTGGCGCTGGCCACCTATGGCCTGGGCATCGGCGTGTTCCTGCTGCTCCTGCTGTGGCAGGCCGGCGATACCAAGCTGGCCCTGATGACGGCCGGCGGCTTCCTCGGCGGCCTCGGTGTGTTCGCGCTGGTGGCCTGGCTTGGCCTGCGCCTGCTGCGCGGCCTGCGTGGCGCCTTCAAGCACCAGGCCTGGCGCTTCGCCATCACCTCGCTGCAGCGCCGCCCCGGCGCCACCGTGGTGCAGGTGGTGTCGCTGTCACTGGGCCTGATGGCGCTGCTGCTGCTCACCGTGGTGCGCGGCGACCTGATGGCGGCCTGGCGCCTGGCCACGCCGCCGGACGCGCCGAACCGCTTCATCATCAACATCCAGCCCGAGCAGGCCGCCGGCGTCGAGCAGCAGCTGCGCGGCGCGGGCGTGACCAAGCCCGTGCTGTACCCGATGATCCGCGGTCGCCTGACCGCCATCAACGGCAAGCAGCTCACCCGTAACACCTACCAGAACGGCGACGCGCGCCGCCTGGCCGAGCGCGAGTTCAACCTGTCCACGATGCCTAACCTGCCCGAGACCAACGAGGTCGTCGCCGGCAGCTGGTACAAGGACGCGCCAGGCGTGGCCGAAGCCTCGGTCGAGCAGGGCCTGGCCAAGACCCTGGGCCTGAAGCTGGGCGACGTGATGCGCTTCGACATGGCCGGGCTGCCGGTCGAAGCGAAGGTGACCAGCCTGCGCAAGCTGGAATGGGGTTCGATGCGGGCCAACTTCTTCGTCATCATCAACCCGGCGGCGATGGCGAATGCCCCGGCCAGCTACATGACGGCCTTCCACCTTCCCGAAGGTGGAGCAAATGCGGGCGGGAACCTCACCAATGCGCTGACGCGCGCCTATCCGAACCTGACCGTGATCGACGTCTCCGGCATCATCCGCCAGCTGCAGGAAGTGCTGGACCAGGTGGTGGTGGCGGTCGAGTTCCTGTTCATGTTCACGCTGGCATCGGGCGTGCTGGTGCTGTACGCGGCCCTGATGGGATCGCAGTCGGAACGCACCCGCGAAGCGGGCCTGCTGCGTGCGCTCGGCGCCACCCGCGGCCAGCTGGCCACGGCGCAGCGGATCGAGTTCCTGCTGGTCGGCGGCCTGTCCGGCGTGCTGGCGGCGACCGGCGCCGCGGCGATGGGCTGGGTGCTGGCGGAATTCGTCTTCAAGTTCGCCTGGCGTTTCGAGCCGCAGGTGTGGCTGGCGGGCGCCTTGGTCGGCGCGGTCTGTGCCCTGATCGGCGGCTGGCTGGGCCTGCGCAGCGTGCTGCGCCAGCCGCCGCTGCAGACCTTGCGAGAAGCCTAAGCGCCAAATTGCAACAGCCAGGCGCCGGGGTGGCCAGCAGTCACCCCGGCGCGCTATCATGCTGGCATGTCCGAATCGAACACCCCCGAAGCACAAACCCTCTACGAGGTGATGGGCGGCGCCGAGCGCCTGCGCGAACTGGTCGACCGTTTCTACGACCTGATGCAGCTGGAGCCGGAATTCGCCGAGATCCACGCCATGCACCCGCAACCCAACGACAGCTCGCGCGAAAAGCTGTTCATGTTCCTGTCCGGCTGGATGGGCGGCCCCGACCTGTTCGTGCAGCAGCATGGTCACCCGCGCCTGCGTGCACGCCACCTGCCGTTCGCCATCGGCACCAGGGAACGCGACCAGTGGCTGCGCGCCATGGCCTGGGCCATGGAAGACCTGGGCTACGACGAGGAACTGCGCATGCGGATGATGCAGTCCTTCTACCACACGGCCGACTGGATGCGGAACAAGGCGGACTGACGCATGGGCATGGTTGAACTCCTGATCCTGATTGCTGTCGCGATCGTCATCGTCCTGCAATTCCTGCTGCTCGCCCGTGCGCGCAACGCGGGAGACGGCCGCCACATCGAACGCCTGGAACGTGAACTGCGGCTCGAAATGCAGTCGACCGCCCAGGCCACGCGCCAGGAAGTCTCCGGCCACATGGGGCAGTACCACGCAGCGACGGTGCAACAGCTCGATGGCATGCGCCAGCAGATGCAGCTGCATTCCGCGAGCGGCCGCGAGGAGCAGGCACGCGCCTTGAAGCGTTTTGCCGACACCTTGCAGCTGACCCTGTCCAACCTGACGGAATCGAATGCCCAGCGCATGCTGGAAGTGCGCGGCACGCTGGAAACCAAGATCCGCGACCTGCAGCTCGATAACGCCAAGCGCCTGGAAGAGATGCGCCAGACCGTCGACGAGAAGCTGCACGCGACGCTGGAAACTCGTCTAACCGAGTCGTTCAAGCAGGTCAGCGAGCGCCTGGAAAAGGTGCACCAGGGCCTGGGCGAGATGCAGCAGCTGGCGATCGGCGTGGGCGACCTGAAACGCGTGCTCACCAACGTCAAGACCCGCGGCACCTGGGGCGAAGTGCAGCTGGAGATGCTGCTGGAGCAGGTGCTGACTGTCGACCAATACGCCAAGAATGTTGAAACCATCGCCGGTACTGGCGCACGCGTCGAATTCGCCATCAAGCTGCCGGGCACGGTCGACGGCGGCCCGCCGCTGTGGCTGCCGATCGACGCCAAGTTCCCCAAGGAGCAGTACGAACGCCTGCTGGAAGCGGCCGAAACAGCCGACGCCGAGGGCGTGGCGCGCTACGGCGCCGAGCTGGAACGCGCGGTGCGGGTCGAGGCCAAGACCATTTGCGAGAAATACGTGTCGCCGCCGCAGACCACCGATTTCGCCATCCTGTTCCTGCCGACCGAAGGCCTGTACGCGGAAGTGATGCGCCGTCCCGGCCTGGCCGACGACCTGCAGCGCTCGCTGCGCGTGACGATCGCCGGCCCCTCGACCCTGACCGCGCTGCTCAACAGCCTGCAGATGGGCTTCCGCACGCTGGCGCTGGAAAAGCGCTCGTCCGAGGTGTGGCAGGTGCTGGGCGCGGTCAAGACGGAGTTCACCAAGTTCGGCGACGTGCTGGCCACCACCAAGGCGACGCTGGAAAAGGCAGCCAAGAACATCGAAAGCGCCGAGGTGCGCAGCCGGGTGATGGCGAAGAAGCTGAAGTCGGTGGAGGCACTGCCGTCCGAGGCCGCGCAGCTGATGCTGGGGCCTGATAGGCTGGATTCGGATGAGTAAGTAGGGTGGTCGGCTCTGCCGACCGCGCGTTCAAACCATGCAAGATCTGCCTCTGCGTCGATTCAAGCGTTAACGATCGACGCGCGGTCGGCAAAGCCGACCACCCTACATCAACCCCTCAAAGACTAATACGTCCACCATGTCGCCATCCGCGACATTGCCCTGCTCGTCGTGCAGCACCACCATGCAGTTCGCTTCCGACATCGAGCGCAGGATGCCCGAGCCCTGGGAACCCGTGATGCGCACTTCCGGTTCGCCGTCGGCGCCGCGCGCCAGGATGCCGCGCTGGTATTCGGTGCGCCCGGGCTTCTTGCGGATCGCGCCGCTCGAGCGCGCGCGCAGCAGCGGCAGCGGAGCCTCGGCGCCCATCATGCGCAGCAGCGCCTCGCGCGCGAAGAAGTAGAACGAGACCATCACCGCTACCGGATTGCCGGGCAGCCCGAACAGGAAGGCGCTGCGGCCGTTCGAGTTCACCCGTCCGAAAGCCAGCGGGCGCCCCGGGCGCATGCCGATCTTCCAGAAGGTGACGTCGCCTAGTTTTGCCATGATCTGCTTGGTGTAGTCGGCGGCGCCGACCGACACCCCACCCGAAGTGATGATGGCGTCGGCGTTCTCGCAGGCGCTGCGCAGGGCTTCCTCCAGCGCTTGCGGATCGTCGCGCACGACGCCCATGTCGATGATGTCGCAGCCGAGGCGCTGCAGCATGCCGTAGATGGTGTAGCGGTTGCTGTCGTAGACGCAGCCTTCTTCCAGCGATTCGCCGACCGAGCGCAGTTCGTCGCCGGTCGAGAAGAAGGCCACGCGCAGGCGGCGCTGCACAGCGACCTCGGGGATGCCGAGCGAAGCCAGCATCCCCAGGTCGGGCGGGCGCACCACGCGGCCCGCCGTCAGGGCAGGGCCGCCGGCCTTCAGGTCTTCGCCGGCGAAGCGCCGGTTGTCGCCCGGGCGGATCACGCCAGCGGGCACGGTGATCCGATCGCCATCCTGGGTGACGAACTCTTGCGGCACTACGCTGTCGCAGCCTTCGGGCATGACGCCGCCCGTCATGATGCGCACGCATTCTCCGCTCGCCGGCACCACGCCAAGGGCATTGCCGGCGTAGGTCGTGCCGAGCACCCGCAGCGTGACCGGCGCGTCAGGGCGCAGGTCGGCGCCGCGCAGGGCGAAGCCGTCCATGGCCGAGTTGTCGTGGGCCGGCACGTTGATCGGAGAAATGACGTCTGCCGCCAGCACGCGGCCGAGCGCCGCACGCAGCGCGACTTTTTCCACCGCACGCACAGGCTGCACGAACTCGCGGATGATGCGCTGGGCGTCGCGTACAGGAAGGGCTTCCGGATCGTAGCTGGAGAGGCAGCTCGCCACCTGCGCCAGGCTAGGGGCAACTGCCTGCGCCGCCGTCTGGTCCAGGCCCTGCAGTTCGTCCAGCGTATTAATGTTGCGGAAGGCGTCCGCGTCCTCGAACAGCACCTCGACCGCCTTCAGGTCCTTGTACCAGCCGTCCATGCGCCGTCCGCCCTCGAGCAGGTAGCGCGACAGCACCGGCAGCCGGCTCGCCTTCACCAGGCAGAACACGGGGTGGGGCTGGGGGCGCATGCCCGCTTCCTGGGTGACCGCATAGGCAAGGTCGGCGTCGTGTTCTTCGACCGCGGCGGCCAGGCGCTCGGCCAGGTCGCGCGGCAGGAAGGGCGAATCGCAGGGCACCGCCAGCAGCCAGGGCGTGGCGCAGTGCATCAGCCCCGCCTCCAGCCCGGCCAGCGGGCCCGCGAAACCGGGCGTTTCGTCAGCCCATACGGGCGCGGCCAGCTCCAGCCAGGCATCGAGGTTGCGGTTGGCGTTGACCATGACCGAGCCGACCTGGGGCAGCAGGCGCTCGATCGCGTGCTGCGCCATCGGCTTGCCGCGGAAAGGCTGCAGGCCCTTGTCGACGTTGCCCATGCGCGAGCCGCGCCCGCCCGCCAGGATCAGTCCCGTGATGAGTGTCTTTTCCATATTGTTCGAAGTATTAGCCGCCGATGTACGACATTTCGACTTTCTTGCCGCGCGCCAGGCCCGAGGTATCGACCGTGCGCTGCTCGGAATAGCGGTCGGTACGGCCGCGCCAGAGCTGGGCCACGGCGCCGAGGATCTCCGCATCGCTGCGCTCCGTGCGCAGCAGGGTGCGCAGGTCGTGGCCCTGGGTGGCGAACAGGCAGGTGTACAGCTTGCCTTCGGTCGACAGGCGCATGCGCGTGCAGTCATGACAGAAGGCCTGGGTGACGCTGGAGATGACACCGACTTCGCCGCCGCCGTCCAGGTAGCGCCAGCGCGCGGCGGTCTCGCCCATGTAGTTGGCGGCGACCGGCGCCAGCGGCAGCTCGGCGCCGATGCGGCGGATCACCTCGGCGGACGGAATCACGTCAACCATGTTCCAGCCGTTCGAAGCGCCCACGTCCATGTATTCGATGAAGCGCAGGATGAAGGGCGAGCCCTTGAAGTGGCGCGCCATCGGCAGGATCTGGTCTTCGTTGGTGCCGCGCTTGACGACCATGTTGACCTTGATCGGGCCCAGCCCGGCCTCGTGGGCGGCGTCCAGGCCGTGCAGCACGTCGGCCACCGCAAAGTCGACGTCGTTCATGCGCCGGAACACGGCATCGTCGAGGGCGTCGAGCGAGACCGTCACGCGGTCCAGGCCCGCGTCCTTCAGGGCGCGCGCCTTGCGCGCCAGCAGCGAGCCGTTGGTGGTGAGCGTGAGGTCGAGCGGGCGGCCGCTCGGCGTGGGAAGCGCGCGCAGCATGCCGACCAGGCGTTCCAGGTTCTTGCGCAGCAGCGGCTCGCCGCCGGTCAGGCGGATCTTCTCGACGCCGTGGGCGATGAACAGGCGCGCCACGCGCGTGATCTCTTCGAACGAGAGCAGCTCGCTGTGCGGCAGGTAGGCGTAGTCCTTGTCGAACACCTCTTTCGGCATGCAGTAGACGCAGCGGAAATTGCAGCGGTCGGTCACCGAGATGCGCAGGTCGTGCAGCGGCCGGCCCAGGGCGTCGGACAACAGTCCGGTGGGCGCGTCCGGCGCCGCCGGCACCGGAAGCAGGGGCGAGCGCAGGTCGTTCAGCAGGATGATTTTTTCAGGCATGCCAATACGATAGCACGACCCCCGCCAGCGCACAGGCGGCGATCAGCTTGATGGGCCCGAGCTTGAAGCGCAGCAGGGCGATTGCCGCCACCAGGCCGATGGCGATCGCGTCCGGCTGGAGCTGGCCGCCGGCAAAGAACACGTGCTGGCCGAAGAACACGGCCAGGCTGGCGACCACGCCGACCACGGCGGCCGAGATCGCGGTGAGCGGGGCGGTCAGGCGCACGTTGCCGCGCCCGGACTCGACCAGCGGCCCGCCCGCCAGGATGAACACGAACGAGGGCAGGAAGGTGAACAGGCTGGCCACCAGCGCCCCGGCAATGCCGCCCAGGGGCAGGGCGGCCGGGCCGAACGCGGCATGGGTCCAGCCGCCCACGAAACCGACAAAGGCGACGATCATGATCAGGGGACCCGGCGTGGTCTCGCCCAGCGCCAGCCCGTCGATCATCTGGGTGGCGCTCAGCCAGCCGTATTTGTCGACCGCGCCCTGCACCACGTAGGGCAGCACCGCGTAGGCGCCGCCGAAGGTCATCAGGGCAGCCTTGGTGAAGAACCAGCCCATGCGCGTGAGGGTGCCGTCCACGCCGTAGACGGCGGCAAGCAGCAGCCACGCGCCCAGTGCCATGCCGATGCCGATCAGGCCGGCCTTGGCCAGGCCGCGCATGGAGAAGCGCGCGTGCGCCGGCGTGGGGGTGTCGTCGTCGATCAGGGCCGGGCCATAGTGCTTGCGGCTGGCGGGATGGCCGCCGCCGGGCTGGAAGCGCTGCGGCCACAGGCGTCCGCCCACCAGGCCCGCCAGCGCGGCCGCCAGCACGATCAGGGGGAAGGGGACATCGAGCACGGCGATGGCGACGAAGGCCAGTGCCGCGATCGCCGCCAGCGCGCCGTTGCGCAGCGTGCGGGTGCCGATGCGCCAGGCGGCGCCGATCACGATCGCCACCACGGCCGGCTTGATGCCCGCCATGACCCCGGCGATGACGGGAAGGTGGCCCCAGGCCAGGTAGATCCAGGACAGGCCGATCAGGAGCAGCAGCGAGGGCAGGATGAACAACAGCCCGGCCACGAT
This sequence comes from Massilia sp. IC2-476, assembly GCF_020707295.1. Taxonomy (NCBI): domain Bacteria; kingdom Pseudomonadati; phylum Pseudomonadota; class Betaproteobacteria; order Burkholderiales; family Oxalobacteraceae; genus Massilia; species Massilia sp. IC2-476. Next base: position 644,002 of record NZ_JAJFER010000001.1, on the reverse strand, counting down.
ACCGCCCCAGGTGCGGTGCAGCAGCCAGCCGATGTAGACGGCCAGCTGGGTCGCTTCGGGACCGGGCAGCAGCATGCAGTAGTTCAGGGCGTGCAGGAAGCGCTGCTCGGAAATCCAGCGGCGGCGCTCGACCAGTTCGCTGTGCATGAGGGCGATCTGGCCGGCGGGTCCGCCGAAGCTGATGAAGCCGAGCTTGAGCCAGTAGAGCAGGGCTTCGCGGAAGGAGATGGAGCTTGGCATCCTGCTATCGTAACCCGACAATATGACTAGGTGCTTGCAGACCGGCTTCGTTTGGGGAAATTGGATCCCGGCCTGCGCCGGGATGACGGTCTTTAGCTTAGGTGAGCAAATTAAGTGCTACTTCAACCACACGCTTAAGCATGTCATGCGCGCCACTGGCGCCCATGACTTCCGGCGAAGCCCGGAACCTAAGTTCGTCGCATTCCACCAGCCCAAAACAAAAGGGGGAAGCCGCAGCTTCCCCCTTTCACCTATGCACTAGCAGATTACTGACGCGTATCCACCTGGATCAGCGGCTCATCCACCGGCGCCTCGACCTTCTTGCGGGCGCGGCCCATGCGCGGTGCAGTAGTGGCCTGGGTGGCGGCTTCCTGTGCGGCGCGCAGCTTTTCCGGATCGGTCGCAGCGAGCTGCAGGCCGGCGGCGGACAGGACTTCGTTCAGGTCCACCGGAGCCTGGGCAGCCACTGGCGTCGGAGCGGCAGCGACCGGTGCAGGGGCAACCGGGGCAACCGGTGCAACCGGTGCAGCCGGTGCAGCCGGTGCTTCGGCGACAGGCGCCGGCGCCGGTGCCGCTTCCACTGCCGGCGCCTTGGCCGCAGCCATCGACGCTGCGGTCGGGAACAGCCACGGACCCGGATCGGCCGCTACGCTCGGCGCCGGGGCAGGTGCTGGTGCGACTGGCGCTGGTGCAGCCGCGGCAGCGGCCTTGGCCGCAGCCCTGGCGGCGGCATCGGCTTCGGCCTTGGCCTTGGCAGCCACCGACGCGGCGGTCGGGAAGGGCCACGGACCCGGCTCGGCCTGGGCGGCAGCTTTCTTCGGCGACTTGGCTGCGGCAGCGACCTTGGCGGCCTCTTCGTCGGCCACCGGGGTGAACACCGGTGCGCCGTCGACACCTTCAGCCGACTCGATGCCTTCGACCTGGTCACGGTCGCGGCGGTTGCGGTTGCGGCCACCGCGGCGGCGGCGGCGGCGCGGCTCGTCGCCGCCTTCGGTTTCCAGTTCCTCGCCATCCGGACCGGTGGCGGCGACTTTCACCGCGTGGTCCAGCACGTCGCCGTGCGGCGTGGTGGTCGACAGTTCGCTTTCCTCGCTCGGGGCCGGGACGGCCTGCAGCTTCAGTTCTTCGGCCTTGGCTTCCACCGGCTGGGCGGCGCGCTCGCCACGCTCGCGGCGCGGTGCGCGTTCCTTGCGTTCGCCCGGCTCACGCTCGGCGCGTACCGGTGCTGCGCCCTCGAGCTGCTCGCGCGGCTCGCGCGGTGCACGTGGTTCGCGCGGCTCACGCTTCTCGCGCGGCTGACGCGCCGGCTTGCCTTCGGCTTCCGCCGGCTTGACGGTTTCCTCGAGCTTCGCAGTCTCGTCGCGCTCGCGGCCGCCCTTGGCGCCGCGGCCGTTGCGGGTGCGCTGGCCGTTGCGGCCATTGCGTTCGCTGCGCTCGCCGGCTGCCGGTGCTGCTGGCTTCTCAGCCACGACCGGAGCAGGCGCCGGGGCCGGGGCCACCGGTGCGCCCATGAAGAAGGCCTTGACGCGGGCGAAGAAGCCCAGTTCGCTCGGGGCCGGCGCTGCAGCGGCCGGGGCCGGGACGGGCGCGGCGGCCTTGGCCGGTTTTGCGGCTTCGCTGCGGTCCACCATCGGCGCCGGCTGGGCCGGGGTGATGGTCTTGACCACGGCTTCCTGGCGCGGCTTGGCTTCTTCCTTCTGGCGCTTGGAGAAGCTCATGTCGGTCTCGGCCGATTCCGCCATGGTGTAGCTGGCGGCCACGTCTTCCAGGCGCGGGTCGTCGTGCTTGATGCGCTCGAGCTTGTAGTGCGGGGTGTCCAGATGCTTGTTCGGGATCAGGATCACGGTGATGCGGTGGCGGTTCTCGATCTTGAGCACTTCGCCGCGCTTTTCGTTCAGCAGGAAAGCGGCGACGTCGACCGGCACCTGCACGTGGATCGCGGCCGAGTTTTCCTTCATGGCCTCTTCCTGGATGATGCGCAGGACTTGCAGGGCCGAGGATTCGGTATCGCGGATGTGGCCGGTGCCCGAGCAGCGCGGGCAGGTCACGTGGGAGCCTTCCGACAGCGACGGGCGCAGGCGCTGGCGCGACAGTTCCATCAGGCCGAAGCGCGAGATCTTGCCCATCTGCACGCGTGCACGGTCATGGTGCAGGGCGTCCTTCAGGCGCTGTTCCACTTCGCGCTGGTTCTTGGCCACTTCCATGTCGATGAAGTCGATCACGATCAGGCCGCCCAGGTCGCGCAGGCGCAGCTGGCGGGCGACTTCGTCGGCCGCTTCGCAATTGGTGTTGAAGGCGGTGGTCTCGATGTCCGAGCCGCGCGTGGCGCGCGCCGAGTTGACGTCGATGGAGACCAGGGCTTCGGTGTGGTCGATGACGATCGCGCCGCCCGACGGCAGCGGTACGGTGCGCGCGTAGGCGGTCTCGATCTGGTGTTCGATCTGGAAACGCGAGAACAGCGGCACGTCGTCGCTGTAGCGCTTGACGCGGTGCGCCATGTCCGGCATCACGTGCGACATGAACTGCTGCGCCTGTTCGAAGATCTCGTCGGTGTCGATCAGGACTTCGCCGATGTCCGGCTGGAAGTAGTCGCGGATCGCGCGGATCACCAGCGAGGATTCCTGGTAGATCAGGAAGGGGCCCGACGCCGACTTGCCGGCGCCTTCGATCGCGCGCCACAGTTGCATCAGGTAGTTCAGGTCCCACTGCAGTTCGTCGACGTTGCGGCCGATGCCGGCGGTGCGGGCGATCACCGACATGCCTTGCGGCAGGTCGAGCTTGTCCATGGTTTCGCGCAGTTCCTGGCGCTCTTCACCCTCGACGCGGCGCGACACGCCGCCGCCGCGCGGGTTGTTCGGCATCAGGACCAGGTAGCGGCCGGCCAGCGAAATGAAGGAGGTGAGGGCGGCGCCCTTGTTACCGCGCTCTTCCTTCTCGACCTGGACCATGATTTCCTGGCCTTCCTTGAGGGCTTCCTTGATCGTGCAGTTACGCACGTCGACGCCATCGCGGAAATAGGAACGGGCAACTTCTTTGAAGGGGAGGAAACCGTGGCGGTCTTCGCCGTAGCTGACGAAGCAGGCTTCGAGGGAGGGTTCGATGCGGGTGATGACACCCTTGTAGATATTGGACTTGCGTTGCTCGCGACCGGCGGTCTCGATATCGATGTCGATCAGCTTTTGACCGTCGACAATCGCTACGCGCAGCTCCTCTTGCTGCGTAGCGTTAAACAACATACGTTTCATTTTTATTAACTCCGCGACCCGAAGGCCGTGTCATGCCGCGTGGTTAGACGCGGCGAAAGTACAGGGATGTACGCGGAGAAGGGAATGCTGGAGGGGGGAATACCCGGGACGGGGCAGGACGATGCAGGGCATCGCTGCCACACAGGGCGCAAATGATGTCGAACGTCATTGTCTACGCACGCCGCGACCAGCAACCGGCCCGCCTGCCACCACGTTGGGGTGGGCACAGCGGACACAGCGGGGCAGTGTGCAACAACGAGCCAAACCGTAGCCAGCGAACAACCAAGACTTCGATACCGAGGCGATCAATCAGCCTTCCGTAAACTGGAGCCTTCAGGTGAGGCTTACATCGGGTCGGGCGAAAACGACAAGCGTTATCGACACCATCACCCGGCAAGCCGCGAACAGGGCGGCTTGCCGGTACTTATCCATACAAATCCAAACAGTCCATCCTGCATCCAGCCACGCAACCCGATTGCAACTGCAGGTGCAACCCTGATCGCCGCCTGAATGTGCGTACACGTTTTTTTCCACCGAATTTGCTGATTAGCGGGGCCGGTGGAGCGCGCCCCTGTGTAAAATATCGTTTTAATTCTTACACCAGCAGAGGTTTGACCGCCGCCTGTCGATTATATATTCAAAATGAAGGACTTAGAGAGAATTTCTGGGAAGACAATGCGAACAGTGGTACAGAACGATGTTGTTCCCCCTTCATCACAGCCAACAATCCAGGCGCAGTTCGTCACAATTACCGAAGAAGAAGCCGGTCAGCGGATCGATAACTACCTGTTGCGTGTCTGCAAAGGCGTCCCCAAGAGCCACATCTACCGCATCCTCCGTTCGGGGGAAGTGCGGGTCAACAAGGGCCGCATCGACCAGTTGTACCGCCTCGCCGAGGGCGACCTGGTGCGAATCCCGCCGATCCGGATTGCCGAAAAAGCCAGCAGCCAGGCCGCGCCCGGCGCCGAGTTCGCCGTCGTGTTCGAGGATGCGCACCTGCTCGTGATCGACAAGCCGGCCGGGGTGGCCGTGCATGGCGGCTCGGGCGTGTCGTATGGTGTGATCGAGCAGTTGCGTGCGGCGCGGCCCCAGGCCAAGTTCCTGGAACTGGTGCACCGCCTCGACCGCGAGACCTCGGGTCTGCTGCTTATCGCCAAGAAGCGCTCGGCCCTGACCAACCTGCACGACCAGATGCGCGACGGCGTGACCGACAAGCGCTACCTCACCGCGGTCTACGGTGACTGGACCAACAAGCGCCAGCATGTCAAGCTGCCTTTACATAAGTTCACGACCCCGGACGGCGAGCGGCGCGTGGTGGTGCAGGCCGGCGGCCAGGAAGCGCACACGGTGTTCAACCTGAAGCGCAAGTGGAAAGACTTCGCCCTGCTGGAGGCCGAGCTGAAGACCGGACGCACGCACCAGATCCGCGTGCACCTCGCTTCGAGCGGCTTTCCCATCCTCGGCGACGAGAAATACGGCGATTTTGCATTGAACAAGCAGCTTCAGAAGGCAAACGACGAGCGCGGCGCCCTCAAGCGCATGTTCCTGCACGCCTGGCAGATCACCTTCACCCATCCCGATACCGGCCAGTCGATGACCTTGCACGCGCCGCTGCCGGCCGAGTGCGACCGATTCTTGGTAAGCTTGGGGCAACCTTTAACATAAACGTAGGGTGGGCGGATCTCCGCCCACGCAGTCAACTTACATGTGCTCTGTGGCATTGCAAATGACAGTTGACCGCGTGGGCGGACAAGCCGCCCACCCTACAAAACACAACAACAAATGCCAAGAAAGCAATTTGACCTGATCGTCTTCGACTGGGACGGCACGCTGATGGACAGCACGGCCGCGATCGTCCGCTGCATCCAGTCGGCGGCGCGCGACCTCGGGCTGCCGGTGCCGAGCGACGCCTCGGCCTCGCACGTGATCGGCCTCAGCCTGTCGGAGGCGATGCAGACCGTGCTGCCGGACATCGACCCGGTGCTGTACCCGAAGATGGTCGAGCGCTACCGTTTCCACTTCCTCACGAAGGACCATGAACTGGTGTTGTTCAAGGGAGTTCGCGAAATGTTGAGCGAACTTGCGGCCCAGGGGTACTTCCTGGCGGTGGCCACGGGGAAAAGCCGCGTGGGCCTGAACCGGGCCATGAACGCGGCCGGCCTGCTGTCCATGTTCGACGCCACCCGCTGCGCCGACGAAACCTTTTCCAAGCCGCACCCGGCCATGCTGCAGGAACTCACGCGCGAACTGGGCCAGGACTTGCGCCGCACCGTGATGATCGGCGATACCACCCATGACCTGATGATGGCGAACAATGCCGGCGCCTCCGGTATCGCGGTCGAGTTCGGCGCCCATCCGGTGCACCAGCTGCAGGCCTGCAATCCGATCTTCTCGGCCCGCTCCATCCCCGAGCTGCACGCCTGGTTGCTGGAGAACGCGTAAGGATGGCCGAACATGAAGGCCTGTTCGTGTGCGAAGCGGACGCCTTGCTCGACGGCGGCAAGGGCATGCGCTTCCCGGTCATTGCCTTTGGGCACCCAGCGACGGGCTTTGTGGTACGGTATGACGGTAAACCATTTGCCTATCTGAACCGTTGTGCACATGTGCCCATCGAACTCGACTGGAAGCAGGGCGATTTCTTCGAGTCGAGCGGCCTGTACCTGATGTGCGCCACCCATGGCGCGGTGTACGAGCCGGATACCGGCAAGTGCGCCGGCGGCCCCTGCCGCGGCGGGCGGTTGCGGCCGATTGCCGTGAGCGAACGCGACGGCGGCATCTGGTGGCAGCCCGACGACATGGTGCGCCCCCCGGCGCAGGAATGAATACCGAACATTATTGAATGCTGAGCGAATGAGCGAGCAAGCGAGTCACGATCAACCAGGCGAATACCCGGCCGAAAAACGGCTCGCCGCCAATCCCACCGCCAGCAACTGGGAGCGCGAAACGCTCGAGAAACTGGTCTTCGCCACCGTGCGCGAACGCCGCGCGGCGCGCCGCTGGGGCATCTTCTTCAAGCTGAGCTTCCTGCTGGTGGCCGTCCTGGCCCTGCTGACCTATTACGATTCGACCTTCGGTTTCGGTGGCGACGAAAACCTCGGCCGCCACACCGCCCTCATCGAGATCAACGGCGAGATCGAATCCGAAGGCAGCGGCGCGGCCGATACCGTGATTCCCTCGCTGAACAAGGCGTTTTCCGACGCCGGCTCGGCCGCGGTGGTGCTGCGCATCGACAGCCCCGGCGGCAGCCCGGTACAGGCCGGCATCATCGTCGACGAGATCCAGCGCCTCAAGCGCGGCTACCCGGACAAGCCGCTGTACGTGGTGGTGGACGAGATCTGCGCCTCGGGCGGCTATTACATTGCCTCGGCGGCCGACCGCATCTACGTGAACAAGGCCTCGATCGTCGGCTCGGTCGGGGTGCTGATGGACAGCTTCGGTTTCACCGGCACCATGGAAAAGCTGGGCGTCGAGAGGCGCCTGCTCACCGCCGGCGAGAACAAGGGTTTCCTCGACCCCTTCAGCCCGCAGTCGGACAAGCACAAGGCACACGCCCAGGCGATGCTCAACGAAATCCACCAGCAATTCATCTCGGTGGTGCGCGCCGGCCGCGGCAAGCGCCTGAAGGAAACCCCGGAAACCTTCTCCGGCCTGTACTGGACCGGCGCCAAAGCGGTGGAGATGGGCCTGGCCGACGGCTTCGGCACGGTCGACACGGTCGCGCGCGACATCGTCAAGGCCGAGGACATCGTCGACTACACGGCCCACGAAGGCTTGCCGGAACGCGTCCTGAAGAAATTCGGCGCGTCGGTCGGCCACGGCGCCGTGAGTGCGGCCTTCAAGGGGGCGGTGCCGCAGGTTCGATGACATTTTGCTTGCATCCTGCGGAACATGTTCTATATTGGGTTTAGCGACTTGACGGCGGGCCGGCCACGACACACACCGATCGTGATCACCCGGATCGAGAGGAGCGCCCCCTGCACCGCGGGTGCAGCTTCGAGAGAATTCAATTCCTCACAGTAGTGTTCCTTCTCAGGAAGTGGAAACGACGGCTCCGGCCGTCGTTTTCATTTCCACCGCTGGGGTCGCGGCTCAGGAGCAGGTGCCCAGGTGCCGGGTGTCGCCGTCCTGCGCCGGCTGGTAGTCGATGAGGGGCGGCGGGCACAGGGTGGGCGCGTCCTCGTGCTGGCTGAAGCCGCCGCGGTCGAGCCAGGCCTGGAAGTCGCGCCGGGCCGCGGCGTACCAGGCAGCGCGCAAAGCGGGGGCGCCATGGTGCAGGTGCGGGATGTGCCCGCCGTGTTGCCAGCGCGCCAGGGCGAGGCGGGTCGGAAACAGGGCGGCGTGGAATCTGGCCATCCGGCGCCGTTCCTCAGGGTCGACTGCGAACGGGAGTGGGCCATCGATCGGTTGCGCGTTGGTGTGCACGGTTTTTATTCCTATTGGGTTATGTGAAGCTAACCTGGATGAAGTCTCGGGTCATTAGGCAGATTCCTAACGCGTTGAAGTCTATCAATAGGAAACTTCCTAGGCTTGACGCGCGTCAAATGAACGGACGCATCTGAAGGCTGTCGGAAAACATTACCCCCGGGGAGGGGGCGGGCCCCATCCGCCATGGGTAAGCGCTGCCACTTTGGAAGGGGCATCGCCGGGCCTGCCGCTTCCCGGCCGCTTCTGTTACAGTGGCGCCCCATGAGCAAACTTTCCCTCGACCGCATCCTGCAATCGCAGGGATTCGGCACCCGCAAATACTGCCGCGCCCTGATCGAGGACGGCGACGTGCTGGTCAACGGCACCGTAGAAGACAATTACAAGGCCAGCATCGAGACCGATGATCTGGTGCTGACCGTGTTCGACGAAGAATGGCGCTACCGCGAACACCTGTATATCGCGCTGTACAAGCCGGCCAACTATGAATGCTCGCGCAAGCCGAGCCACCATCCGGGCGTGCTGACCCTGCTGCCCGAGCAGTTCGGCTGGCGCGAAGTGCAGCCGGTCGGCCGCCTCGACCACGACACCACCGGCCTGCTGCTGATGTCGGACGACGGCCCCTTCATTCACGCCCAGTCCTCGCCCAAGCGCCACGTGCCCAAGGTTTACCAGGCCACCACGGCGGAACCCGTGACCCAGGCCCTGGTCGACCAGATGCTGTCCGGCGTGCAGCTGCACGACGAGCCGGCGCCCCTGAAGGCGGTCTCCTGCGTGCAGCGCGGCGAGCACCTGCTCGAGATCGTGCTGGAGCAGGGCAAGTACCATCAGGTCAAGCGCATGCTGGCGGCTGCCGGCAACCACTGCAGCGCGCTGCACCGCTCGCAGATCGGCGGCCTGACGCTGGAGTCGCTCGGACTGAAGGAAGGGGAGTGGTGCTACCTGGAGCCGGAACAGCTGGCGCTGCTGGTGCCGTAGGGGGTCATCTAGTCCAGTGGACTAGATTACGGTCCAGTGGACCAGATCACGGTCTCCCGCCCACGCGGTGATAGTTAGCGGCGAAATTATCCGGCACGAAATCGGAGCCTTCGCATATCACCGCGTGGGGTAATCAGGGCCGGTGGCCCTGATTACAAGCCGCCCACCCTACGGAATCCAGGCCCGACGCCCGCGCCGGACGTCCGGCCTTGTCGACCCGCCGCGCCATGCTCTGCAGGTCGAGCGGCCGCGTGAGCCGGTGGCGCGCCAGCGCGGCGGCGCCCACCGCGACCGCATCGGCGCCGAAGCGTGAGGTGCGGATCTCCGGCGCCGCCAGCATCGCCGCATCCGCATAGCCGCCCAGCACCCGGCGCGCCGGTTCGATCAGGGTGTTGCCCAGTCGCAGAGCCGGGCCGCCGATGACGATCGCCATCGGGTCGAAGGCGGCCCACAGGTTGTTCAGCAGGATTCCCAGCTGTTCGCCGGCCGCGGCCACTGCCGCGCAGGTCTGCGCCTGGCCCTGCGCCACCTTGTCGAACAGGCGCTCGAGGGCAGCCGGGCTCGGCTTTTCCGTACCCAGCAGCGAAGCGAGCCCGATCAGCGCATCCGCGCAGCCGGAGCGCCCGCAGGAACACAGCGGTCCGTTGGCCTGCAGGATCGCGTGCCCGACTTCGCCCGCGAAGCCGCCCAGGCCGGTGAGCAGGTTGTCGCCCACGATCACGCCGGCGCCCACGCCATAGCCGATCGACAGGTAGACCAGCGGATCCAGGCCGGTCTGGCCGGTGAATTCGAATTCGGCAAGCGCCGCGACGTTCGCCTCGTTCTGCATGTACAGCGGCAGGCCTTCCAGCAGGGTGCCCGCGAAGTGCGTGCGCACCTGGCCGTCCACGTCCACGTTGCGCCAGCCCATGTGCGGCGCATAGCGCAGCACGCCCAGCTTTTCGTCCACCCCGCCGTGCAGGCCGAGCCCGATGCCCAGTACCTGGCGCGCACCAGGCGTGCCCGCCGTGCGCGCGAGGCGCTTGGCGAGCCGTACCAGGGCGGCGGCCACCAGTTTGACGCACGAGGCCGGATCGGCGCTGTCGTCGTAGGACACCACGCGGGTCTCGAGCACCTCGCCGAGGAGGTTGGTGGCCACCACGCGCGCCTCGTCCACGCCGATTTCTGCGCCGAGCAGCGCCAGCCGGTCCGGATCGAGGTGCAGGGGCGTGGCGCGCCGGCCCACTTCGCCGGTCGCCATCAGCTCGCGTTCGATCAGCCAGCCTTCGTCCATCAGGTCACGCACCAGCATGCTGACCGTCGACTTGGTCAGCCCCAATACCTCGGCCAGCGAGGCACGCGACAGGCCAGGCTGGTTGCCGACCTGCCGGACCAGGGCCATCCGGTTGAGTTGCTTCAGCAGTTGGTGGTCACCGGTGACTGGCATGGGGTCGATAGGGTTGAATGTGATGATTATGCAACAGCTGCGCGCGGTCCGGAAAACCCGTTTGCTGCGGCAGGGCGGGATCAAAACGGCAAGTATAACCCTCTCCCTGAAGGAAGAATGCGCTTTCGGGAAAAACGCGAAGTCCTTGATTTGTTTGTGAAATCGATTTCATAATGCTTGGGACGCCGTATGCTCGAACCGGGTTCCGCGCTTCCCAGGCGCGCTTCCGAACCCTTTTCAGCATGGATTTGCTGCGCTGCGTCATAGATGCTGTATCCCATTTCGTTTGTTCGACGAATTGACTAATTCTATTCCTGATATTACGCTTTGGTAAATATATGAAGTCCGACAGGCAATCTTATTAAGCCTGCGGTGCGATCCCTGCACACGGCACAACGGACTCGACCCCACTACAAATTTGTTTTTTAGGTGTTTTTCAGCAACGCCACCAGCGGCACGTTCCCATCCGGGCGCGGCGCCACATTTGTAGAAGAGAGGAGACACAGTGTTGCACGATAAAAGGAAAGCAGATTCGCTTCACCTGGCCACCAGGCACAGGCTGATTGCCCTTGCGGTGGCCAGCGCCTGCGCCACCCTGGTCACCCAGGCCCATGCACAGCAAGCGAATCAGGAGACGACCAACAGCCCGGCCGCGAGCACCGCGGCCGATCCCGCCGGCGTTACCGGCACCGCCCCCAGCACCGTCGTGGTGACGGGCATCCGGGCCAGCCTGCAATCGACGCTGAACCTGAAGCGCAACTCGGACGGCTTCGTGGACGGCATCGCCGCCGACGACATCGGCAAGTTCCCGGATACCAACCTGGCCGAAGCCCTGCAGCGCATCAGCGGCGTGTCGATCGACCGCAACCGCGGCGAGGGCGCCCTCGTCACCGTGCGCGGCGTCGGCCCGGACCTGAACCTGGTGCTGCTCAATGGCCGCCAGATGCCGACCGCGAACCTGGGCGACCAGTCCGGCCGCGCCTTCGACTTCAGCAACCTGGCCGCCGAAGCCGTGTCGCAGATCCAGGTGTACAAGAGCGTGCGCGCCGACGTCACCCCTGGCGGCATCGGCGCCGCCCTGAACGTCATGACCGGCCGTCCGCTCGACCTCGGCAAACAGGCCAGCTTCGGCGCCAAGGTCGTGTACGACGAGTCGAACAACAACCTGCCCGACCAGAACAAGGCCAGGCGCTCGGCCACTCCGGAAGTCTCCGGCCTGTACAGCAATACCTGGAACGACGGCATGTTCGGCCTGTCCGCCAGCGCGAGCTACCAGGAACGCAACATGGGCATCAACACGGCCGCCGTCATCAACGGCTGGATGGGCCCTTTCAGGATCGGCGACACCGCGGACGGCGCGATCCCGCAGCCGAACAACCCGAACTTCGTCAACATCAAGAATCCGCCGAGCGGTAACGACCTGTACCTGTCGCCGCAGAACATGTCGTACAAGATGAACGGCTACCAGCGCCAGCGCACCAACGGCCAGCTGACCTTCCAGTTCCGCCCCGTCAAGGAACTGACCGCCACCCTGGACTACACCTTTGCCGAGAACAAGCTCCAGCACCGCTACAGCGAGCTGTCGGCCTGGTTCGGCCATAACATGGATATCCAGGGCGCCCAGTTCAGCGGCGGCCCGCTGTCCTCGCCGCTGTACTACGAGGAACGCTACACCAGCCCGCAGGACATCTCGATGAACGGCGGCGACGCGGCCCGCAAGTCGACCCTGAACTCGCTCGGCTTCAACACCCAGTGGCGCGCCAGCCCCGACCTGACCCTGAGCTTCGACGCTCACCATTCGATTGCGGAAGCGAAGTCGGACAGCCCCTACGGCTTCAACAATGACCTGGCGACCGCCAGCTTCAGCCGCGGCACCACGCGCGCCGACTTCACCAGCGAGATGCCGGTGCTGTCGATCCAGGGCGCCGACTTCGTCGGCAGGCCGCACCAGGTAGCCGGTTCGTGGTTCCAGGACGGCCGCAACAAGATGACGCTCGACCAGGCCCAGCTTGGCGGCAAGCTCAAGCTGTTCGAGCGCTCCGGCCTGAACTTCGGCGCGGCCTTCACCAGGAACAAGAACGAGTCGATTTTCCAGCAGGTGCAGCGCGATACCTGGGGCGGCACGGTGCCGGTCACCTCGAACGCCTACAACCAGAACATGTGGCACGCGGATAACCTGCGCAACTACTTCAGCAAGCTGGGCGGCGCCGACAACCCGAACCTGTTCACCCAGATCCACCCGTTCGACTTCGAGGCGGTGCGCAACGCCGCCATCGCCATCACGGGCGACCGCGCCGGCTATACCCCGAGCCTGGCCAACCCTGCCTACGACCGCACCACGATCGAGAAGACCAAGTCGATCTACTTCCAGTTCAACACCGACTGGGATACCACGCTGCCGATGCACACCGGTATCGGTTTCCGCTACGAGCAGACCCGGGTCGCCTCGACCGGCCTGACCAAGGTGCCGACCGGCATCCGCTGGATCTCGGAGAACGAGCTGCCGGTCGACTTCGGGTCGCAGCAGTTCGAGACCCTGGAAGGCAAATACAACAATTTCCTGCCGAGCGTGGACTGGGACATGGACCTGCGTTCCGACCTGAAGCTGCGCGCCAGCTACGGCGTGTCGATCGGCCGTGCGCGTTACGACCAGATTGCTGGCGGCAGTACCTACGGCACCACCGCCAGCGTCACCGGCGTGACAGTCAGCCGCGGCAACCCGGCGCTGGAACCGGTCAAGTCCAAGAACCTGGACCTGTCGGCCGAGTGGTACTACAACAAGCAGAGCATGCTGTCGCTCGGCCTGTTCCACAAGAAGCTGACCGATTACACGGGTTCCACCGTGATTACCGAGGCCTCGCCGAGCGCGACCACCCCGGTGGGCGGCAAGTACTGGAATGCGGCGGTGGCGTCGGGCTGCTCGGTATCCAACCGCATCTGCATCCGCAACTACATCCTGCGTAACTTCGGCGGCCAGCCGGGCGTGACCTACACCGGCGACAATTCGTCGGGCGTCGCGCAGGGCACGATCACGGGGATCACGGGCGATCCGGGGCTGCCTTACCAGGTCTCGACCCTGGTCAACTCCCAGGGCGATACCCTGAAGGGCGCCGAAGTCAACTGGCAGCACATGTTCGCCAACGGCTTCGGCTTCCAGGCCAACTACACCTATGTGAAGTCGGACCTGACCTTCGACAACCTGGGGGTGGGCAACCAGTTCGCGCTGGTCGGGCTGTCGGACTCCGCCAACGTGGTCGGCATCTACGAAAACGCGAACTGGTCGGTGCGGGCCGCCTACAACTGGCGCGACCGCTTCCTGTCCTCGACCAATGACAACAGCAAGCCGAATCCCAGCTATGTCGAGCCTTACGGCCAGCTGGACATCTCGATCGGCTATAACGTCAACCGGAACCTCAGCCTGTCGCTCGAGGCGATCAACGTGAACGACGCCACCCAGCGCGTGCACGGCCGCTCCGAGAGCCAGGTGCTGCAGGTCTCCACCGGCGGGCGCCGCTACATGGTCGGCGCGCGCTACAAGTTCTAGTTCGTGGGCAGGGCGGCGCTCGCCTAGGCGCCGCCCTTTTCCGGCAGGCCGTGTTCGCGCGGCCTGCCTTTTTACATTGAAGAGCAGGGGAGAGCATGAGCCAATCCGTGTTGCTGAACAACCTGGAACACAAGGACCTGCGCGTGATTGCGGAGCGCAGCGCCGCCTATGGTGACGGCGTGATGTTCAGCCTGACCTTCCCGCAGGAGTTCCGCCAGGTCCAGGCCCATTACCCGATCGTGTTCCGCGCTACCTCCGACGCCGCCGGCTACGAGGCGCTGGCGCTGTTCGGCTTCGAAGCGGGAGAAAACCTGTTCCTGGGCCCGCAAGGCTGGGACGCCCACTATGTCCCGCTGAACATCGAGCGCCGGCCCTTCATGATCGGACGCCACGGCGACGAGCTGCACATCCACATCGACCCTGAACACCCGCGCCTGAGCCGCACCGCCGGGGAGGAACTGTTCCTGCCGTATGGCGGCACCAGCCCCTACCTGGAGCGCATGCACTCGGTGCTGATCACTCTGCACCAAGGCTTGCAGGCCATGCCGGCCTTCATACAGGCGCTGGTCGAACATGAACTGCTGGAATCGTTTGCGCTGGACATCGAGCTGAACAATGGTGCGCAGCATCGCCTCTCTGGCTTCCACACGATTCACGAAGAGCGCCTGCAGGCCCTGCCGGGCGCCGCGCTGGAAGGCCTGAACCGCGCCGGCCACCTGGAAGCGATCTACATGGTGCTGGCCTCGCTGGCGAACTTCCGCGACCTGATCGCGCGCCGCGAGCGCCGCGGACAACCCCATGTTGCCTGAACCCGCGCCGATCCGCGAGCTCGACGGCCGCGCACCAGGCGTGCTGGGCGACGCGCTGCTGAGCTCCACCGAACCGGTGGTGCTGCGCGGCCTGGCGTCAAGCTGGCCGATGGTGGCGAGAAGCCGCGCCTCGCAGGGCGAAGCGGGCGCCTACCTGCGCCGTTTCTACCGCGGCGAACAGGTGCTGGCCTTCCTCGGCGCGCCCGAGATGGCGGGGCGCTACTTCTACAACGCGGACCTGAGCGGCTTCAATTATGCCGCCATCAAGGCGCCGCTCGACAAGGTGCTGGAAGAGCTGGAGGACCACCGGGACGACACCCATCCGCCCTCGGTCTACGTGGGCTCGACCATGATCGACCACTACCTGCCGGGCTTTCGCACCGAGAACGACCTCGACCTGGGTGCGCGCCAGCCGCTGGTGAGCATCTGGATCGGCAACCGCTCGCGCATCGCCGCCCATTACGACGTGCCGGACAACATCGCGGTGGTGGCCGCAGGGCGCCGCCGCTTCACGCTGTTCCCGCCGGAGCAGGTGTCGAACCTGTACATCGGGCCGCTCGATTTCACGCCGGCCGGGCAGGCGATCAGCCTGGTCGACTTCGCCAAGCCCGACCTGCAGCGCTTTCCCCGATTCGCCCAGGCGATGGCCAGCGCCCGCGCGGCCGAGCTGGGGCCGGGCGACGCGATCTTCATTCCCTCCATGTGGTGGCACCACATCGAGGCCCTCGAGCCCTTCAATGTGCTGGTCAACTACTGGTGGCGCCAGTCGCCCCCGCACATGGATTCGCCGGCCGCCACCCTGATGCTGGCCCTGCTCACCCTGCGCGAGCTGCCGCCGGCCCAGCGGCGCGCCTGGCAGGAGCTGCTGCGCCACTACGTGTTCGACAGCGACGGCAGCGAGGCGGCCCATATCCCGCCGGCTGCGCGCGGGGTGCTGGCGCCGCTGGACGCGGAGAGCGCCCGCGGGTTGCGCATGCAGCTGCTCAAGCGCCTGAACCGTTAGCAAAAGGCGCTGTCACCGCTACGTGTAGAAACTGAACTGCTGAGCTGAATGGATGTCCAACCTGGGCCGATGACCAGGAGGGACAATGAATGCCGCCGGCTTTCGTCGTTTGCTGCAGCAGGCAGGCTTGCTCAGCCGCCAGCAACGATCGCTGCTGATCGAATTCCTGCGCCCTGCGCTTGGCCTGGATCAGGTGTGCGAAGCCATCGATGGGGTCCGGCCTGCTCCCCTCTGTTGTCCCGGCTGTAGCGGCACCCGGCATTATCGTCACGGCATCGTTCGAGGCCTGCAGCGTTACCGCTGCCGTGCTTGTGGCCGCACCTTCAGCGCCTTGACCGGCACGCCCCTCGCCAGGTTGCGCCACCGATCCAAATGGCTCGACTACTTCAGGGACATGCTCGACTCGCGCAGCGTGCGCGCGGCGGCCAAGCGCATCGGTGTGCACCGCAACACCAGTTTTCGCTGGCGCCACCGTTTTCTTGACGGGGTGCGGCGCGATCAACCAGAGCGTCTGGTCGGCATTGCCGAGGCGGACGAGATGTTCCTCCTCGAATCGCAAAAGGGTTCGCGCTGCCTGGACCGACCGGCCCGCAAGCGCGGTGGCAGCGCACACAGCCGGGGAATCAGCCACGAGCACGACTGCATCCTGGTGGCCCGTGACCGCAGCGGTCAGACCTGCTCCTGCGTGACCGGACGGGCTGCCGTCACGGCCAGGCAGCTGCACCGGCACCTGCTGCCCGTGCTCGACCCCGACGTCCTGTTGGTGACCGATGGGCATGTTGCGTACCGCACTTTCGCGCGCGAGGCCGGCATTGCGCATGCGTTTGTGAATCTGCGAGCAGGTGAGCGCATGCGCGGCGCCGTTCATGTGCAGAACGTCAATTCTTATCACCAGCGCCTACGCAGCTGGCTGTCGCGCTTCCATGGCGTGGCCTCACGCTACTTGCCAAACTACCTTGGCTGGCGCTGGGCGCTCGATGAAGAGCGTATTACCGAGCCTGAGCAGCTGCTGCGAGCAGCAATCGGCATTTTCCACATCCAACGCTGACAGCGCCTAGCAAAAGCAAACAGTGCGCCATGATCCGCTCTTTTCCGCGACACTGCTGTTGACAATCCGCTATGTCATGGACGCTCTTGTCCATGCCATCGCGGCCGCACAGCCGTTTTCGAAAAGATCCCATGCACTTGAAGAAGATTCCCGCAGCGCTACTGCCTCTCCTGTTCGCCCTCCCAGCCACCGCCCAACAGTCCTCTCCAAGCGTGCAGCAGCAGCTGGGCGATTGCAGCAGGCTCGCCGACACCAATGCGCGCCTGAGCTGCTTCGACCGCCTGGCCGCCGCCCATGGCGCCACGCCGGCCGCGCCCGCCGTGCCTGCCGAAACGGCGCCGGCGCCCGTGGCCAGCATGACGCCCGGCCAGGCGCCGACCGCCTTCCCGGCCAAGCCGCAGCCGGACCCGGCCGCCTCGGTCGATCCGGTGGTCGAGGCCGCTTCGGAATACACCATGGCTGGCCACTGGGAACTGGACGAGAAGCACCGCCGCGGCGTCTTCGCCTTCCGTCCGCACAACCCGAACTACCTGATCGCGGCCCGGACCTACCGCCCCAACGAGGCGCCCTACGAACCCTTCCGCGCGGCCGACTTCACCGGCAAGCTCTCGCACGCCGAACTGCAGTACCAGCTCGGCTTCAAGATGAAGATGGTCGAGACCGCTTTCGAGCTGCCGGTGGACGTCTGGTTCGGCTATACCCAGAACAGCTTCTGGCAGGCCGGCAACCGCGAGGCTTCCAGTCCCTTCCGCGAGACCAATTACCAGCCGGAGGTGATGGTCGTGACGCCGCTGAACTTCAGCGTCTTCGGCGCCAACCTGAAATACCTGAACCTGGGCCTGAACCACCAGTCGAACGGCCAGTCCTCGACCCTGTCGCGCAGCTGGAACCGGGTGTATGCCCAGGTGGGCCTGGAGCGCGGCCGCCTGTCGATGACGGCGCGGGTGTGGAAGCGCATCAATGAGTCGCTCGAGGATGACAACAATCCCGACATCGTCGACTACATGGGCCGCGCCGAGCTGGCCGGTACCTACCGCGTCGACGGCCACGAGTTCTCGGCCATGCTCCGGCGTAACCTGTCGACCAACAAGGGCGCGACCCAGCTCGGCTGGGCCTTCCCGCTGGCCGGTCCGCTCAAGGGTTACGTGCACTGGTTCTCCGGCTATGGCCAGAGCCTGATCGACTACAACTACTTCCAGCGCACCATCGGCGCCGGGGTCGTGGTGCAATACTAAGCTCGGTAACGTTAGAATGGCGGGTTCCCAACAGGAGTCCGCCTCATGAAACTCGCCACCCTCAACGACGGCACGCGCGACGGCCAATTGCTGGTCGTCGCGCGCGACCTGAAGACCGCCCACGTCGCCGACGGCATCGCGCCCACCCTGCAGGCCGCGCTCGACGACTGGGGCTTCATCGCGCCCCAGCTGGCCGACCTCTACCTGCTGCTGAATGAGGGCCGCGCGCGCCGTCCCTTCGACTTCGAGCCCGCCAGGTGCATGGCGCCGCTGCCGCGCGCCTACCAGTGGGCCGACGGTTCGGCCTACGTCAACCACGTCGAACTGGTGCGCAAGGCGCGCAAGGCCGAGATGCCGGCCTCGTTCTGGGAAGATCCGCTGATGTACCAGGGCGGCAGCGACGATCTTTCGGGGCCGATGGACGACATCGTGCTGGCCCATGAAGAGTGGGGCATCGACTTCGAGGCCGAGGTGGCGGTGGTCACCGGGGACGTCGGCATGGGTGCGACGCCGGACGAAGCCTACGGCCAGATCCGCCTGCTCATGCTGGCCAACGACGTCTCGCTGCGCAATCTGATTCCCGACGAACTGGCCAAGGGCTTCGGCTTCCTGCAGTCGAAGCCGGCCACCAGCTTCGCGCCGGTGGCCGTCACGCCGGACGAGCTGGGCGAAGCCTGGCGCGACGGCAAGGTCCACCTGCCGCTGCGCTCGAGCTGGAACGGCCACCTGGTAGGCCAGCCGAATGCCGGCGTCGACATGGTGTTCAACTTCCCGCAGCTGATCGCCCACCTGGCCAAGAGCCGCCGGGTACGGGCCGGCAGCATCATCGGCTCGGGCACGGTGTCGAACAAGGATACAAGTAAAGGCTACTCCTGCATCGCCGAGCAGCGCTGCCTGGAAATGATCGCCGACGGACAGGCGAGCACGCCCTTCATGCGCTTCGGCGACAGCATCCGCATCGAGATGCTGGACGAGAAGGGCAAGTCGATCTTCGGGGCCATCGACCAGACCATCAAACGGCTGGAGCCTTGAAGATCAAGGCTCCGACCAGAACCCGCTTGGTGCGCCGCTGCCGCGCAGGTCGACCTCGACCGGCCGGCTGATCCGGCGCAGCACCTCGGCGCGCAGGAGCCGCCCGTCCGGCTCGTGCAGCCGGTACCACAGGAAGGCGACGCCCGACAGCCGCAGATGCTGGCCGCTGAACAGGTTTTCCTTCACAAGGCTCAGGCCTTCCAGCCGCAGGTCGATGTCCAGCACGACGCTGCCGGCGGTGCGCTCGCCATAGCCGAGATAGCGCGCCGTCGTGAACAGCGGGCTGCGCTCGCTCGCTTCGCCGGCCTTGAGCGAGTCGATGAAGGCATCGACCACCTTCAGCTGGGCCAGTGCGGCCTGGGCCACTTGCGCGAACTCCTTCTTTTCGTCTCCCTTGGCCGCATCGGCCAAGGCCTGCAGTTCGGCGATGCGCTGGGCGTAGCCGGCGCGGTGGACGGCGAGGGCGTTCACCCGTCCCTGCAGTTTGTCGTAGCGGTCCCAGTCGAGTTCGCCCAAGTAGCCGGCGCCCAGTCCCGTGACGCGCTCCGGACACGCTTGGGCCAGGGCGCTGGCGAACAGGCTGCGCGCGCTCTCGCCGTAGCCGATGCCGCTTGCCGTCACGTCGCTGCGCAGCAGGGCGGCGAGGTCGGCGCCGGCGCGCACGGTGGCCGGCACTACCGTCAGGGCGGCCAGCAGGGCGGGTGGCAGCGCGGCCGAGCCGGGCGGGCGGTGGGTGTCGAGGTAGCGCTGCAGGGCCTTGTTGCGCTCGGCCATGTCGTTCGACAGGCGGCTCAAGGCGCTGTCGACGCTGCGCGCCGCCACCATGCCCTGGACGGCGGCCGGATCGTAGAGGGCGACCGGGCGGCCAGGAGGCAGGCGGGTGCACAGCAGGGCCGCCAGCTCGCGCGCCAGGTCGACCGCGCGCACCAGCCCGGCGGCGCCGAAACCGCGGGTGTCGACCGTGCCGGCCAGGGGTTTGGACTGGCTCGGAGGCAGGCGCGCCAGCAGCTCGGCCCGCTCGGCCTCGGCCAGGGCCTGGCGCGCCTCGGCCTCGAGCTGGCGCGCGCGCAGTTCGGCCAGTTCGCCCGACGGCTGGGCCAGGACCGGTTGAAGAAACAGAAGGGGGAGGAGGGCGGCGAGGATGATGCTGCGGGTAAAACCCATGCTCTCTCCCTTGAGCTCGGCGCTTACGGAATATTGCCGCCAATAAAGTGTATCGAATTGTCCAGAATATTAGGAGAAGTTTCAGGGCGGTTGATTGCGACATATCAAGGTCCCTAGAATCGCCGAATTGTGCTTGAACAATCAACAACTTGCGCTTCCAGCCCAGGAAACAGTCTGTAACACGATTGGGCGTTGGTTAAATAGAAATGCGATAGAATTGACGAGTTAACAAAGTGGTTCTATGAGTATTATTAATTTGCCATTCGCCGGCCTCGAGCTTGGTTTTGCCGTGTCGCTCGCCTGTTCGCTGCTGCTCGTGCTGACGACGCGCTGGCACGGGCGTTATTCGCTCGACGCGACGCACGGCGTGCAGAAATTCCATCTCACTCCGACCCCGCGCATCGGCGGCGCCGCCATCATGCTCGGCCTCTGGCTCTCGCTGGGCGTGCTGCCCCAGCAGCAGCAGGAACTGCTGCTGCCGGTGCTGGTATCAAGCATGCCCGCCTTTGTGTTCGGCCTGGCCGAAGACCTGACCCGCAATGTCTCGGTGCGCGCGCGCCTGCTCGCCACCATGGCCAGCGGCGTGTGCTGCTGGGGCCTGACCGGCGTCACCCTGGTCCACGTCGGCGTCGAGCCGCTCGACGTCCTGCTTGCCTGGCTGCCGGCCTCGGTGCTGTTTACCGCCTTCGCGGTGGGCGGCGTGGCCAATGCCGTCAACATCATCGATGGGTTCAATGGCCTGGCCAGCGGCACCGTGTTGATCGGCATGGCGGCGCTCGGCATGATCGCCCAGGAAGCCGGTGACGCTACCCTGGCACAGCTGTGCTTCGTGGTCTGCGCCGTCACGGCCGGCTTCTTCGTGGTCAACTTCCCCTTTGGTAAACTGTTCCTCGGTGACGGCGGCGCCTACCTGCTCGGCTTCCTGCTGGCCTGGCTGTCGGTGATGCTGGTCTACCGCAATCCGCAGGTCTCGCCCTGGGCGCCGCTGCTGGCTTGCGGCTATCCGATTTTCGAAACCGTGTTCACCATCCTGCGCCGCCTGTGGTGCCGCCGCCATCCGGGCCACCCGGACAGCTGGCACCTGCACAGCCTGGTCAAGACCGCCCTCGTGGCGCGCTACCTGCGCGCGCTGCCGGCGCCGCTGCGCAATGCCTGCGTCTCCCCGGTGTCCTGGCTGGTGGCGCTGGTGCCGGCCATGACGGCGGTGCGCTTCGCCAGTGTGCCGGAAGCCCTGCTGCAGGGCGTGCTGGCCAGCTTCCTGCTCTACCTGTCGGTGTACTCCTTCGTGGTCTCGGCCTGGTGGGCGCGCCGCCGCCACAAGCGCTCGGCGCGTCTGGCCGCGTCTTTGTCCGCGCCCCTGTCGGACATCGCTCTCGAGCAGCCCAATTCCTCCTTCATCCAGCGCGGCCTGTAAACAACCCAGCCTCATATTGACACGGCGCTAACGACAGCCCAGAATGATGACTGCTTGTTAACTGTCGTAGCAAAACGGCATGAACGCGCCGTGGTATGCCGCACACGATTGGTTTTGCCAAACAGACAGCAAAACTGTTCTTCATTTACAATTCTTGAGCTGAGGCAAGCGCTCTCCGTGCGCAATGCGCACATCTTCGACAACAGAACAGACTAGGACTAACAGGAATGACTATCCTCGTGACCGGCGGGGCGGGCTTCATCGGCTCGAACTTCGTTATCGACTGGCTCGCGCACCATGACGAGCCGGTAGTGAACCTCGACAAGCTGACCTATGCCGGCAATCTGGAAAACCTGGCCAGCCTCGCCGGCGACGCACGCCATCATTTCGTGCGTGGCGACATCGGCGACGGCGACCTGGTGGCGCGCCTGCTGGCCGAGCACAAGGTCAGGGCGGTGCTGAATTTTGCCGCCGAAAGCCATGTCGACCGTTCGATCGAAGGCCCGGGCGCCTTTATCCAGACGAATATCGTCGGCACCTTTAACCTGCTGGAAGCGGTCCGCGCCTACTGGAATGGCCTCGACGCCGAGGCGAAGGCGGCGTTCCGCTTCCTGCACGTCTCGACCGACGAGGTCTATGGTTCGCTGTCGAGCGAGGCACCCGCCTTCAACGAGCAGAACCGCTACGAGCCGAACAGTCCCTATTCCGCCAGCAAGGCCGCATCGGACCACTTGGTGCGCGCCTACCACCATACCTATGGCCTGCCGGTGCTGACGACCAATTGCTCCAACAACTACGGTCCCTACCATTTCCCCGAAAAGCTGATTCCCCTGGTGATCCACAACGCGCTGGCCGCCAAGCCGCTGCCGATCTATGGCGACGGCCAGCAGATCCGCGACTGGCTCTACGTCACCGACCATTGCAGCGCGATCCGCCGCGTGCTGTCCGAGGGACGCCTGGGCGAGACCTACAACGTGGGCGGCTGCAACGAAAAAGCCAATATCGATGTGGTGCGCACGCTCTGCGCCATCCTCGACGAACTGCGCCCGCGCACCGACGGCCAGTCTTACGCCAGCCAGATGACCTTCGTGAAAGACCGTCCGGGCCACGACCGCCGCTACGCGATCGACGCCGGCAAGCTGGAACGCGAACTGGGCTGGCGCCCGGCCGAGACCTTCGAGACCGGGATCCGCAAGACCGTGGAATGGTATCTGGCGAACCAGGAATGGGTCGGCAACGTGACGAGCGGCCATTACCGCGACTGGGTCGAGCGCCAGTACGCGCCAGCGCCCTGAGACCATGAAGATCCTGTTGCTCGGCAAGGACGGACAGCTCGGCTGGGAGCTGCAGCGCTCGCTGGCGCCGCTCGGCGAGCTGCATGCCTTCGGCCGCGATGGCGCCGACTTCGCCGATCCCGAGTCGCTGCGCGCGCTGGTACGCCGGCTTGCGCCGGACGCGATCGTCAATGCCGCCGCCTACACCGCGGTCGACAAGGCCGAAACGGATGAAGCGCTGGCGCGCAGCGTCAACGCGCTCGCCCCTAGCGTACTGGCGGAGGAAGCGGCCGCCATCGGCGCCTGGCTGGTGCACTATTCCACTGACTATGTGTTCGACGGAAGCAAGGCCGGCGCCTGGGTCGAGAGCGATCCGACCGCGCCGCTGTCGGTGTACGGCCGGACCAAGTGCGAAGGCGAGCAACGCATACGCGCCAGTGGTGCACGCCACTTGATCCTGCGCACTAGCTGGGTGTTCGCGCCGCGCGGCGGCAACTTCGCCAAGACCATGCTGCGCCTGGCCCGGGAGCGCGAGCAGCTGACCGTCGTCGCCGACCAGTTCGGCGCGCCCACCGGGGCCGAGCTGCTGGCCGACGCCACGGCACTGGCCTTGTACCGCCTGGCGCTGCCGGGCGGCGCGGACCTGTCCGGTACCTACCATCTGGCCGCATCCGGCGACACCAGCTGGCATGGCTATGCCTGCCATGTGCTGGCGCAGGCGAGGGCGCATGGCGCGGTCCTGAAGGCCGGGCCGGAGCAGGTGCTGCCGGTTCCCGCCGCCAGCTTCCCCGTCGCCGCTGCCCGCCCCGCCAATTCTCGTCTCGATAGCAGTAAATTCTGCGCAAGTTTCGGCATGCAGTTGCCGGACTGGCGTTACCACGTCAATCGCCTGGTCGCCGAGCTGGCCGCCCAGGGTAATCTGTAGGGACATCCATGAGTGATTCCATGAAGCGCAAAGGCATCATCCTCGCAGGCGGCAGCGGAACCCGCCTGCATCCTGCCACGCTCGCGATTTCCAAGCAGCTGTTGCCGGTATTTGACAAGCCCATGATTTATTACCCGCTCAGCACGCTGATGCTGGGCGGAATCCGCGACATCCTGATTATTTCCACGCCCCAGGACACGCCGCGCTTCCAGCAACTCCTCGGCGACGGCAGCCGCTGGGGTCTGAACCTGACGTATGCGGTGCAGGAATCGCCGGACGGCCTGGCCCAGGCATTCTTGATTGGCGAAGATTTCCTCGGCAATGCACCTTCCGCCCTGGTGCTGGGCGATAACCTGTTCTATGGCCATGATTTCAACACGCTGCTCGAGCGCGCCAATGCGCGCACCGAATGCGCCAGCGTGTTCGCCTACCATGTGCAGGATCCGCAGCGCTACGGCGTGGTCGAATTCAATGAGGCCGGCAAGGCGGTCAGCCTGGAAGAAAAGCCGGCGGTGCCGCGCTCGAACTATGCCGTCACCGGCCTGTATTTCTACGACGAGAACGTGTCGGCGCTGGCGCGCACCCTCAAGCCGTCGGCGCGCGGCGAGCTCGAGATCACGGACCTGAACCGCCTGTACATGGACATGGGCAAGCTGGATGTCGAGATCATGGGACGCGGCTACGCCTGGCTCGACACCGGCACCCACGAGTCCTTGCTCGATGCCAGCCAGTTCATCGCCACCATCGAGCGGCGCCAGGGCCTGAAGGTGGCATGCCCCGAGGAGATCGCCTACCGCAAGGGCTGGATCGACGCCGGGCAGCTCGAGGCCCTCGCCGCACCGCTGAAGAAAAACGGCTACGGCCAGTACCTGATGCGCGTATTACGAGAAACGGTTTTCTGATGCACATTACCCGCCTTGCCATTCCCGATGTCCTGCGCATCGAACCCCGCGTGTTCGGCGACGACCGCGGTTTCTTCTTCGAAAGCTTCCATCAGGCCCGCTTCGAGGAGGCGCTTGGCCGCAAGGTCGGGTTCGTGCAGGACAACCACTCGAAGTCGGCCCACAACGTGTTGCGTGGCCTGCATTACCAGGTGCAGCAGACGCAGGGCAAGCTGGTACGCGTCACCGCCGGCAGCGTGTTCGACGTCGCCGTCGACCTGCGCCGTTCATCTCCTACTTTCGGACATTGGGTGGGCGAGATCCTGAGCGCGGAGAACAAGGTACAGCTGTGGGTGCCGGAAGGCTTCGCCCACGGCTTCCTGGTATTGTCGGAATCGGCGGAATTCCTCTACAAGACCACCGACTATTATGCGCCCGAGCACGAGCGCTGCATTGCCTGGAACGACCCGACGCTGGCGATCGACTGGCCCCTCAAGAACCCGCCGCTGGTGTCTGGCAAGGATGACAAGGGCCTGGCCTTCGCGGCGGCCGAGACCTTTGCCTGACCCCAAATAAGCGGGCTTTTCCCATCCTTCTCCCCTTATAGCCGTACGGCAACACCTGCGATAATCCTGTTTTCGGATGTATTTCGTTAACAGGAGCGGTGGATGGCGGACGACAGCGACGCAGAACGGACAGAACCAGCGTCACCCAGGCGGCTTGAAAAGGCGCGCGAGGATGGCGACGTTCCCCGTTCGCGCGAAATCGCCACCTTCACCGTCCTGATGGCCGCCGGCGCCGGCCTGTGGGCCACCGGCGGCTCCCTGATCGGCAAGCTGGAGCAGGCCCTGCATTCCGGCCTTTCCTTGAGTCGCGACCAGGTCTACAACCCGAGCATCCTGATCGAACGCATCACCACTGACCTGGTGGCGGTGCTGCTGGCCTGCCTGCCGCTGGCGGGCCTGGTCATGCTGGTCGCGCTGGCCTCGCCGCTCCTGATCGGCGGCTGGAACTTCTCGTCCAAGGCCTTCATGCCGAACTTCATGAAGCTGAACCCCATCAGCGGCATCGGCAACATGTTCTCCACCAACGCCCTGATCGAACTGCTGAAGGCCATCGCCAAGACCCTGGTGGTCGGCGCCGTGGCCTGGGTCGTCATCGTGGGCCAGAAGGAAGCGGTGCTGGGCCTGGCGGTCGAGCCCCTGAACGCCGGCAGCGCCCACGTGGGCGAAATGGTGGCCAAGGCCTTCCTGTTCATCGTCGGCGCCCTGGGCGTGATCGCCGCCATCGACGGCCCCTACCAGCTGTGGCATTACCACGACAAGATGAAGATGACGCGCCAGGAGATGATCCAGGAGTCCAAGGAGTCGGACGGCAATCCGCAGATTAAAGGGAAGATTCGCCAGATGCAGCGCGAAATGGCGCAGGGCCGCATGATGCAGAATGTCCCGACTGCGGATGTGATCGTTACCAACCCGACCCACTATGCGGTCGCGCTGAAGTACACCGACGGCCAGAAGGGCGCGCCGCGGGTGGTGGCCAAGGGCGTGGACGAAGTCGCGGCCAAGATCCGCGAGCTCGGCACCGAACACAAGGTCACCCTGCTGGAAGCCCCGGCCCTGGCCCGTGCGCTCTATCGCCACACCGACATCGACGAAGAGATCCCGGAAAAGCTGTTCTCGGCCGTGGCCGAAGTGCTGGCCTATGTCTACCAGCTGCGCGCCTACAAGAAGGGCGAGGGCGACTACCCGGATCGTCCGAAGAAGCTGGCGGTGCCGGCCGAGATGGACCCGAACGATCCCGCCTACAAAGGGCCGGGCGGCGCGAATAATGGAGTGTTGCATTAATGAATAGCATGAAACTGCCGGCATGGATGAGCGGCCTCGGGGCGCGCGGCGCCAGCGCCCTGGCGGCCCCGATCTTCATCGTCGTCCTGCTGGCGATGATGATCCTGCCGCTGCCGGCCTTCGTGCTGGACGTGTTCTTCAGCTTTAACATCGCACTGTCCGTTATCGTGCTCCTGACCGCCCTGTACACGGTCAAGCCGCTCGACTTCATGGCTTTCCCGGCCATCCTCCTGATCTCCACCATGCTGCGCCTGGCGCTGAACGTGGCGTCCACCCGTATTGTCCTGACCGAAGGCCACACCGGCGGCGCGGCGGCGGGCAAGGTGGTCGAAGCCTTCGGCCACTTCCTGATCGGCGGTAACTACACCGTCGGTATCGTGGTCTTCGTCATCCTCACCATCATCAACTTCTCGGTCGTGACCAAGGGCGCGGGCCGTATCGCCGAAGTCGGCGCGCGCTTCGCCCTGGATGCGATGCCGGGCAAGCAGATGGCGATCGACGCCGACCTGAACGCCGGCCTGATCGGCGAAGCGGACGCCCGCAAGCGCCGCAACGAAGTGGCGCAGGAAGCCGAGTTCTACGGCGCGATGGACGGTGCCTCGAAGTACGTGAAGGGCGACGCCGTCGCCGGCATCATGATCACCCTGATCAACGTGATCGGCGGCCTGATCGTCGGCGTGGTGCAGCACGATCTGGCCTTCGGCCAGGCTGCCGAGACCTACACGCTGCTGGCCATCGGTGACGGCCTGGTGGCGCAGATCCCGTCCCTGATCATCTCGATCGCGGCCGGTATGGTGGTCTCGCGCGTCGCCAACGAGGACGACATCAGCAGCCAGGTCACCAACCAGCTGTTCGCGCGCCCGGAAGCGCTGTACATCACCGGCGGCATCATCTTCGCGCTGGGCCTGATCCCGGGCATGCCGAACCTGGTGTTTCTGCTGCTGGGCAGCGCCCTGTGCGGCGGCGGCTGGATGATCGCCAAGCGCAAGAAGGAAGCGCCGGCCAAGGAGGCTGCCGCGGCGGCGGAAGCGGCGGCGGCGACGGCAGCCACCGGCGGCGGCGCCCCGGCCGAGTCGGAAGAAGCGACCTGGCAGGACGTCATGGCGGTCGACACCCTGGGCCTGGAAGTGGGCTACCGCCTGATCCCGCTGGTCGACAAGACCCAGGGTGGCGAGCTGCTCAAGCGCATCAAGGGCATCCGCAAGAAGTTCGCCCAGGAAGTCGGCTTCCTGGCGCCGCCCGTGCACATCCGCGACAACCTGGAGCTGAAGCCTTCGGCCTACCGCATCACCCTCAAGGGTGTGGAAGTGGGGACCGGCGAAGCGATGAACGGCCAGTTCCTGGCGATCAACCCGGGCATGGCCAGCGGCACGCTGCCGGGCCTGGTCACCACCGATCCGGCCTTCGGCCTGCCGGCCACCTGGATCGACGCCAGCCTGCGCGACGAAGCGCAGAGCCTGGGCTATACCGTGGTCGACGCCGGCACCGTGGTAGCGACCCACCTGAACCACCTGATCACGACCCACGCCTCGGAACTGCTGGGCCGCATGGAAGTGCAGGCGCTGCTCGACCACCTGCAGAAGGAGACCCCGAAGCTGGTGGAAGACCTGGTGCCGAAGGTCGTCTCGCTGTCGACCCTGCAGAAAGTGCTGCAGAACCTGCTGCAGGAAGGCGTGCACATCCGTGACATGCGCACCATCATCGAATCGCTGTCGGAAAACGCGGCGCTGACCCAGGACCCGAGCGAGCTGACCTCCATGGTGCGGGTGGCGCTGGGCCGCGCCATCGTGCAGCAGCTGTTCCCGGGCACCAACGAGCTGTCCGTCATGACCCTCGACAACCGCCTCGAGCGCCTGCTGATGCAGGCCATGGGCGCGGGCGGCGACGGCACCGGCATCGAACCGGGCCTGGCCGACACCATTGCCCAGCAGGCCGCCAACGCCGCGGCCCAGCAGGAACAGATGGGCCTGTCCCCGGTGCTGCTGGTGCCGGCTCCGCTGCGCGTGCTGCTGTCGCGCTTCCTGCGCCGCGCGGTGCCGCAGCTGAAGGTGCTGTCGCATAACGAGATTCCGGAATCGAAGACGATCCGGGTGACCAGCCTGGTGGGTGTGCCGATGTGATCGGCCCGGGGCCGGCATCTCGATCAGTTCCGCGGCGGGAAAGGGCGCGCGCAGTCTGTTGCTGCAAGGCAATCGATTGCTTGTATTGCCTACGAGCGGTGTGGGATACTTGTGGGTCGAATGAAGGCTTTTGCAAAATAAATATCATGCAGATCTGGGCGGAGTAAAGAATGAGCTTGTCCATTGGGCGGGAAAACGCGACGACGGGTGCCCGCATCGCTGGAGTCGTCTCTTGCGTTCCTTCGACGATCGTGACCAATGAGCACTTCCGTGAATCGTTTGGCCAGGAAAAGATCGACGAAGTCGCCAAAATGATCGGCGTCCAGGAGCGCCGCTGGGCGGGCGAATCGACCACCACGCGCGACTTGTGCCGGACCGCCGCCCTGCACCTGATGGACAGGCTGGAGTGGGACCCTGCCAGCGTGGACGCGGTGTTGTTCGTGTCACAGACTCCCGATTTCCGCATGCCTGCCACCGCTTGCGTGCTCCAGGCTGATCTTGGCATCGGGCCCGCCTGTATCGCTTTCGATGTCAACCTGGGCTGCTCGGGGTACACCTACGGCTTGTGGCTGGCGATGACGATGGTGCAATCCGGCGCCGCCCGCCGGGTGCTGCTGGCGGTTGGCGAAACGATGAGCAAGATTATCGATCACAACGACCGTTCCACCGCCATGCTGTTTGGCGACGCGGGCACGGTGACCGCGGTCGAACGGGGTGGCCCGGACGAGGTGGCACATTTCGTCCTCGGCTCCGACGGCACCGGCGCCACCAACCTGATCATTCCGCGGGGCGGGTTCAGGGATTACTCGCTGAGCGGAGACAAGCGGCTCGATGGCCGCGATCCGGACTGCATGTACATGGATGGCGGAGAGGTCTTCGTCTTCACGCTGCAAACCGTACTGGCCCTGGCCACGCGGACGATGGAGTTCGCCAATGCAAAGGTGGATGAGTACGACGGTTTCCTGTTTCATCAGGCGAACCATTTCATGCTCAAGCAGTTCGCGAAGAAGTGCAAACTGCCGATGGATAAGGTTCCGGTCAATATCGACAGGTTCGGCAACACGAGTTCGGCGACGATACCGCTGCTGTTGACGACGAACATGGCGCAGGGGTTAAAGCAGGGCCGCCAGAAACTGGCCATGTTCGGTTTCGGCGTCGGCTATTCCTGGGCGTCCGCCTCGCTGTCGCTTGGCCCGCTGGCAGTGGCCGACCTGATCGAACACAACACACACCAATGAGGTTTTTATATGTCCACCGCTAGCACCATTAAATCCGACGTGTTTGCCGTCATTGCCGAACTCCTGGAAGACAAGGCTGCGGTGGTATCCGACGCTACCCCGCTGATCGGCGACGGCAGCGTGCTCGATTCGATGAAGCTGGTGGAGTTGTGCATCGCCCTGGAGGACAAGGCGTCGGACATCGGTTTCGACTTCGACTGGACGTCCGATGTCGCCATGTCGCGTTCGCGCAGCATGTTCCGTTCCGCGGGCGCGCTTGCCGACGAGTTCATCAAGCAAATGGAAGCGAAGCAATGATCGTTGTCACGGGGGCGAGCAAAGGGCTTGGCCGGGCAATCTGTGAAAGGCTGCTCGCGAAAAATGTCGCGGTTTTCGGCGTCGCCCGCAATGTCGACGGCCTGCCGTTTCCCGGCATGCCTTGCGATGTTTCCTCGGCCGATGAGGTCAAGGCCCTTGCGCAAGCGCTGAAGAAGCAGGGCGCGAAGGTGACCGGGCTGGTCAACGCTGCGGGTATCGCGTCCATGAACCTGGCAGTCACCACCCCGGCGAATGTTTCGCAAAATATCGTCCAGACCAATCTGCTCGGGACGATCTATTGCTGCCAGCAGATCGCACCGCTGATGCTCAGGCATAAGCAAGGCAGCATCATCAATTTCTCGACCATCGCGGTGGCGCTCGGCCTGAAAGGCGAGTCGATCTATGCGGCATCGAAGGCCGGCGTTGAAGGCTTCACGCGCGCGTTTGCCAGGGAAATGGCCGACTTCAACGTGAACGTGAATTGCATTGCGCCGGGGCCGATCGATACCAGCCTGCTGAAAGGGATTACTTCCAGCCAGATTGGCAAGATCGTTTCTCAACAAATTATTCCGAAACAGTTCACGCCGGACGCGGTCGCCGACCTGGTCGAACTCCTGTTTGATCCGCGCAGCAGTTCGCTGTCAGGACAGGTCCTGCATGTGGGGGGCGCCTGATGAAGCTCCTGGAAAAGCTGGGACAGATCTGGAGCGGGGTCGATTGGCCCTTCCTGATTCATAACGGGAACGCGCTGAGGTTTTCGGAGATCGCGTCGCAACACCCGGTGGACCTTGCACAGGTCAAGCCGGGTGACGTCGTGGCCCTCATCGGCGACTTCAACCCGGCGTCCATCCTCACCTTGCTGCGCCTGATCGACCTGAACGTGATCGTCGTGCCGCTCACGGTCGACACCGCGAACCAGCACGACTATTTCTTCGAATCGGCACTGGTCGACGTGGTCATCGAGGATGGCCGCGTGGTACGACGACCGCACGAGCAGTCGCACCCGCTGATCGATTCCTTGCGCGAGCGGGGGCACGCGGGTCTGGTTCTTTTTTCGACGGGCACCACAGGCCGGCCGAAGGCGATCCTGCACGACCTGACCCTGTTCCTGCAGCGCTTCGACACGCCGCGGCCGACGCTACGCACCATTAATTTCTTGCTGTTCGATCATATCGGCGGCATCAACACGCTGCTCCATACCTTGTTCAACAAGGGCGTGGTGGTGGCGCCGGAAGCCCGGACGGTCGACTCCGTGCTCGAGGTCTGCCGGAAGTACGAGGTCGAGGTCCTTCCGACCACGCCGACTTTCCTGCGCTTGATGCTCATCAGCGGGGCGGTGCCGGACAAGGTGCCAGGCACCCTGAAAGTCATCACCTACGGCACCGAGCGCATGGACCAGCCGACGCTGGATGAACTGTGCCGCCTGCTGCCGGAGGTCGACTTCCGGCAGACCTTCGGCATGTCGGAACTGGGCATCGTGCGCGTGAAGTCGGCGGCGCGCGACAGCCTGTTCATGCAGGTGGGCGGCGAGGGCGTCGAGACGCGCGTGGTCGACAATGTGCTGCAGATCCGTTCGGCCTCGCGGATGCTCGGTTATCTCAACGCGCCATCTCCCTTCGACAGCGAGGGCTGGTATGACACGAAGGATGTGGTCGAGGTGAAGGACGGCCACTACAAGGTAGTGGGGCGCGTCAGCGACGTGATCAATGTGGGAGGACTGAAGTTCATGGCTTCCGAAGTGGAGCGCGTGGCCCTGGAGTTCCCGAACGTGTCGCTGGTGAAGGCGTTCCCGAAATCGAATCCGATCACCGGACAGCATGTCGAACTGACAGTCCAGGCCGTGCCCGATACCCTTGTCGACAAGGATGCCTTGACCGCGTACTTGAAAAGCAGGCTGCAGCCGCACATGGTTCCCAAGCGGGTCCGGATCGAGGCGGTCAGTGTCGGCCACCGCTTCAAGCGTGCATGACACGACGTCGCGCGAGAACGACATGCCTTGTTTTGCTTTGGTTTAACGTGGGATACTTGCAGGGTGGCTAGTGCGCTGGCTGAATCATTTAATTTTATGTGGAACAGAATATGACGGTCCAAACCTTTATCGAGAATTTCGCCGAGGCGCTTGAGATGAGCCCTGGCGAGCTGTCGCCCCAGTCCGAGTTCAAGGAACTGGCGAACTGGGACTCGCTGGCAGCGCTGACCGTGATCGCGATGACGGACGAGAAGTACAACGTTGCGGTAGGTGGCGCCGACCTCGAACAGTCGCGCACCCTGCAGGAGTTGTGGGACCGCCTGGCGCAACGGATTGCATGATGGAAGCGCTGAAGGGTGTTGCGATTCGCGGCATCAGTACGGCCGTACCGACGCGGGTTGCCAGGATTGCTGACTACACGCTGCTGACGGAACAGGAGCGCGAGAAGTTTAGCCAGGGTACCGGCATCGAAGAGCGCCGCCTTGCAGCCGACAAGCAATACTCGTCCGACCTGTGCATCGCCGCGGCGGAGGACTTGCTCACGCGCCTGGGATGGGAAAAAGAAGGGGTGCAAGCCCTTGTCATGATCACCCAGTCCGGCGACTATCCGATACCCGCGACCTCGATCATTATCCAGCACAAGCTCGGCCTGCCGAAATCGTGCGCGGCCTTCGATGTCAACCTGGGTTGCTCGAGCTATCCCTATGGCATCGCGATCCTGGGTTCGATGATGCGTACCCTGGGCTTGACGCGTGCGTTGCTGCTGGTAGGCGATGTGTCGAGCCGCGTGTGCTCGTACAACGACAAGTCGAGCTGGCCGCTGTTTGGCGATGCCGGATCGGCCACGGCGCTGGAGCTGGACGATGCGGCGGAGCCCATCCATTTCGACCTGAATTCCGACGGCAGCGGCAAGGACGCCATCATCGTCGAGGCAGGCGGCCTGGCTGCCCGCCATCCGCCCCAGCCCGGCGACTTCGAGGAAGTGGAGGTGTCGGCCGGGATTGCGCGTAACGCCTTCCAGCTCCAGTTGAAGGGCGCCGACATCTTCAGCTTCGCGATCAGCGCCGTGCCGCCCAGCATCCGCCGGGTGCTCGATGCTGCCGGCTGGGAAGTGGGATCGGTGGATTATTTCGTCCTGCACCAGGCCAACAAGATGATCAACGACATGATCCGCAAGAAGCTTGGCTATACGGCGGAACACGAGATCAGCACCTTGAGGAAGTACGGCAATACGAGCTCTGTCTCCGTCCCCTTGACGCTGACCGCCGGGGCGGAACAATTGGCACAGGGCGGACGGGTCCTGCTATGCGGTTTCGGGGTGGGACTGTCCTGGGGCAGTGCCACGGTCGTTTTCCAGCCCGGCACGGTCCTGCACCTGTTCGAAAGCGATCATGTCTATTGATCCCAGGGCGTACTGGCAAGAGGACGTGCTGGAGCAGGAATATCAGCGGATCTTCTCGCGCGGGTTTTACGCCGGTAACGCGAACGGGCTGCGCGCCGAGGGCGACTACAGCAGCTACCAGGTGTGTGGCCGGCCCATTGTCACCCGTAACATCGACGGAAAGCCGCGCAGTTTCGAGAACATCTGCCTTCACCGCGCCAACCTGATCGACCCGCCCGGCCGGGGTAACCGGCCGTTTCGCTGCGCCTACCACGCCTGGCAATACGACGCCGACGGGACGCTCGAGCGCGCGCCCTTGGCGAACCAGGAATGTATCGGCCGCCGGCAGTTGCAGTCGTATGCGACTGTCGAGAACCGCGGGATGGTGTTCGTGGCGCCCGAAGGCGAGCTCGATCCGGGCACCGGTGTCGCGGCCCTGGACGCAATCGGCTTCGAGCTCGGTGAAAGCTTCCACAGCGAGACGCTGGAGCATGGCGCGAACTGGAAGTTCCTGGTCGAGAATGTGATCGAAGCCTACCATGTGTCGATCGTGCACGAGTCCAGCTTTGTGCCGACCGGGATCTCGTCGACATCCCGGTCCACGAACCAGTTCTTCGGCCGCGATTCCTGCGCCCATACGGCGAACAAGAACCAGGATGGCAGCAAGGGCCGGCTGATCCCGGGAGCGACAGGAGACTACCTGCACGCCTATATCTTCCCGAACCTGTTCGTGTCGATCACGGGCGGCCTCGTGGGATTCATCTCGCACTTCAAGCCCCAGTCGGCCGGACAGACGCTACTGGAATGGGAGTTGTTCGAAACCCCGCTGCTGATGGCGCAAAAGACAGCGGTGCGCAACTACATCAAACAGCAGGCCATCGACTTTACCCGCAAGGTGCTGGGCGAAGACCTGGTCGTGCTAAATAACTCCCAGATCGGTATCCGCCATGCGCGCGGCCCCCATCAGCTGCAGGAGATCGAAGGGCGGCTGGCACATTTTCACGAAACCTATTTGCGGATGATGTCATGAACTTGAGCGGGAAACGCGTGCTGGTGACCGGGGCCACCTCGGGGATCGGCCTGGCCACGGCGCGCTGCCTGGTCGATATGGGCGCCGAAGTGTGGGGACTGGGCCGCAATGCCGAACGCCTCGAGGCGCTGGCGGCAGGGGGCCTTGGGGGCGGCAATGCTTTGGCCTTCGACATGCTGGACTTTGACGCCTACCGCGATTTCGTGGCCCGCTTGCCGGGATTTGACGGGGTAGTGCATTCGGCGGGTATCGTGGAGAACGCCCCGATACGTTACTTCTCCCTCGAAAAATACGAGCGGATCACCGCGACGAACCAGACGGCCCCATTGCTGCTGACGTCCGAACTGGTGCGCGCATCGAAGCTCAACCCGAAGGGATCGGTTGTCTTCGTGTCGTCGATCAGCGGCACCAGCATTGGCACGAAAGGCATTTCAGCCTATGCGGCAAGCAAGGCGGCACTGGTCGGCATGTCGAAGGTGCTGGCCCTGGAGCTTGCCCCGAAGCTCATCCGGGTTAACTGCGTGTCGCCCGGGATGGTGAACACCGAGCTGGTGGACAACCTGAGCTCCTTCTCGGAGGAGGCCAAGAAAATCGACCTGGCCAAATACCCGTTGGGTAACAGGTACGCGGAGCCGCGCGAGGTGGCAGGCGTGATCGCTTTCCTGGTTTCCGACCATGCGTCGTTCATGACAGGCCAGAACCTGGTTGTGGACGGCGGCTACTCGGTGCAATAGCATGAAAAAATATGTATTGGCCGCAGCAGGGGGATTTGGCCGCGAAATAGCGGCCTGGCTCCCGTCGTATGCGAGCGGAAACGTCGTCTGCGGTTTCGTCGACGACGTCAAACCGGCCGAGCAGGTGCTTGGGCGCATCGACACCCACGCCATCGTCCCGGACGCGGACTATCTCGTTTGTCTCGGCAACGGCGCCGACCGGATCGCGGTCGGCGAGCGCTTGCTCGCCCGCGGTGCGCGCATGGGAACCATGGTGGCGCCGATGGGTCTTTATGCATCCGACGTGACGCAGGTCCCCGGCGGTATGTTCCTCGGTGTCTGCAGCATTTCCTCCACCGTCGAGGTCGGCCGCTTCGTCCTGGTCCAGGGCTTCGCGTGCATCGGCCACGACGTCGTGCTGGAGGAAGGCGTCACCGTCAGTTCGCATGTCTTCATCGGCGGCGGCGCCCACATCGGGCGCAATGTCACCATCCATCCGCACGCCAGCATCCTGCCGGATGTGCGCGTGGGCGAGGGGGCGGTCATCGGTGCCGGCTCGATCGTCACCAAGGACGTGCCGCCCCATGTCACGGTGTTTGGCAGCCCGGCGAAGGTGATCGCCGTCCACCGATCGGGCGAGTGACGCCTTTGCTCCAGGTTCAAACGCTGCGGCGGCGCGCGCCTGCCCAGGTGGTGCTGATCCACGGCCTGTTCACCAACAGCGCGTTCTGGCTACCTTACCTGGAACGCTTCGCCGATTTCCAGCTGACCCTGGTCAGCGTGGATTACGACGCGCTGCTCCGCTCAAGCGACGCTCCCGGCGAGTTGGCAGCGAAGATCGATGCGCATATCGGCGACAAGCCGGCGCATCTGATTGCGCATTCCTTTGGTTGTTGGCTTGCCATGTACCTGCAAACCAGCTTCCTTTCACGCTCGTTTATTTGCCCGACCTTCGCCAGCCAGAGTTTCGACCGTGAGGCATTCTGTTCCCAGATTGGCCAACTGACGACGGTAGACATGGCCTCCGTGTCCTCCCTGGTCGACCGGGCGGTGGCTTTCAAGCAGACCAGGTCTGCCGATCTTCGCTACCTGCCGGACGATGCCTTCTACCTGCCTGAGGACGATCCCTTTTTCCGCTATGTCGAACGGCTGGAATGTGGGAATACCTATGCGTATCGCGGCGGACACTTCGACTTGAGCTGGCCCCTGGCCGCCATCGCGGCCAATTCACCTGACGTATCTGCTGGCGCCACGCTCCCAGCGTCGGTGAAATAACAGGCTTTTCCCATCCTTTTCGCTCGATGGTTTCCTTGCGGCATCGCCAATAATGCTGACTATGGACGGGCAATTGCGCCCGCAGCAAACATAGAACAGCTGATTGAAGTGCGGAGAAAACGATGAACGTGAAGAAATTTACAGCGGCTACTTCCCGTGACGCCTTGCGCAAGGTGCGCGAGGCGCTCGGCCCTGACGCGGTCATCCTCTCCAACCGTCCGGTCGACGGCGTGGTCGAGATCCTCGCCCTGGACAACGACGACGTCGCTTCGCTGGCTTCGCCAGCCATCGAAGAGCCGCAGGCCCCCAGCTTCGCCGCCTTCGACAACGACTTCGACCCGGAACCGGTCTTCACCCGCGCCCCGGCCCCGGCCCCGCGCGCTGCCGCCGCACCAGCCAGGCTGGACCCGTTCGCCGGCCAGCCGTATGTGGAACGCCGCGCCGCCCCGGTAGCGGAACCGGAAGTGCCGCCGACCTACGTCAACCGCCGCGCCCCGGCGCCGGAAGCAACGGTCGACATGGCCGCCATGACCCAGATGATGAGCGCCGCCATCGCCCAGGCGAAGGAATCGGCCGCGGTGGAAATGAGCGGCATGATGAACGAGATCCGCGCCATGCGCGGCCTGATGGAAACCCAGCTGGCCGAGCTGTCCTGGAACGCCACCGCCCAGCGCGAGCCGCAGAAAGCCGCCGTGCTGCGCGAGCTGCTGGCCGCCGGCTTCTCGGCCACCCTGGCGCGCTACCTGATCGACAAGATGCCGGCCACGAAGGACGCGGCCGAAGCCCTGCGCTGGATCAAGACCGTCCTGGCGCGCAACCTGACCACCATCGCCAACGAAGACGACCTCCTGAACCGCGGCGGCGTGTTCGCCCTGGTAGGCCCGACCGGCGTCGGCAAGACCACCACCACCGCCAAGCTGGCCGCGCGCTGCGTGATGCGCCACGGCCCGGACAAGCTGGCCCTGATCACCACCGATGCCTATCGTATCGGCGGCCACGAGCAGCTGCGCATCTACGGCAAGATCCTGGGCGTGATGGTGCACTCGGTGAAGGACGAGGCCGACCTGCGCATCGCCCTAAAGGAACTCAAGAACAAGCACACCGTGCTGATCGACACCATCGGCATGTCGCAGCGCGACCAGATGGTGACCGAACAGGTGGCCATGCTGAGCGAATCGGGCGCCGACGTGAAGCGCCTGCTGTGCCTGAACGCGACCTCGACCAACGAGACCCTGAACGAAGTGGTGCGTGCTTATCAAGGCTCGGGCCTGGCCGGCTGCATCATGACCAAGCTGGACGAAGCTGCTTCGATCGGCAACGTGCTCGACGTGGTCATCCGCCAGAAGCTGAACCTGCACTACATCTCGAACGGCCAGCGCGTGCCGGAAGACCTGCACCTGGCCGACCGCGCCATGCTGATCGACCGCGCCTTCCGCAACACCAGGAATAGCGCCGCCCAGTTCGGCGACGCCGACCTGCCGCTGATGATGGCGGCAGCTGCCGCCGACCGTTCGCTGCGCGAGGTGCACCTTGGCTAGTTTCGATTTCGACCAGGCCGAAGGCCTGCGCCGGATGCTGCAGGGCCCGCGCCCGCGCATCGTGACCTTCCTTTCCGCCACCCCTGAAGACGACAAGGGCGCGATGCTGGTCAACCTGGGCGCCTCGCTGGCCCAGACCGGCAACGAAGTCCTGATCGTCGATGCCTGCGAACGCGACTACGGCGTGGCGCGCCGCCTGGGCCTGTCCCGCGGCGCGACGCTGGCCAACGTGGCGCGCCAGGAGTGCGGCCTGAACCAGGTGCTGCACGCGGTGCCGCAGGGCTTTTCCGTGGCCTCGCTCGGCGAAGCGATCGGCAACACCGACGCACGCCGCCTGGCCAAGACTTTCGACGTGCTGGTCAAGCAGGCCGGCATCGTGATGGTCGACGGCGAACTGGGCCCGGATGGCGAATTCCCGCTGCCCCTGATGGCCAGTTCCGAGATCGTGGTGCAGGTCGGCACGTCCGCCGCCTCGATCACGAATGCCTACGCGCTGATCAAGCGCCTGTCGCAGCAGCTGGGCCGCCGTCCCTTCGGCATCCTCGTGACCGGCGCGACAGAGGCGGAGGCCAAGGTGGTATACGATAATATGTCTACCGCGGCAACACGTTACCTGGCAGTGAGCCTCAGTTCGATGGGCTCGGTGCCGGCCGACGAATACCTGCACCGGGCCGCGCGCCTGGGCCGGGCGGTGGTCGATGCCTTCCCGCTGGCGGGGGCCTCGGTCGCCTTCCGGCGCCTGGCGGGCAAGTTCGCGCTGCACGCGATGCCCGGACTGGGCAGGGGAGGCAGCGCACATGTCGGGCATTAAGAAGAACACGAAACGCGGGAAAGATAAGCAGAACGCATGTACACGGTCAAAGGGAAAGCGGACAAGAACCATTTGCTGACGGAGCACATGCCGTTGGTGAAGCGTCTTGCCCACCACATGAAGGCCAAGCTGCCGCCTTCGGTGGAAGTCGATGACCTGGTCCAGGCCGGCATGATCGGCCTGCTCGATGCGATCAACCGCTACGAGGACAACCACGGCGCCCAGTTCGAGACCTATGCGGTCTTGCGCATCCGCGGCGCCATGCTGGACGAGCTGCGCAACAGCGACTGGATGCCGCGCTCGACGCGCCAGAACATGCGCAAGGTCGAAGCCGCGATGGAGGCGCTGCAGCAGCGCCTGGGCCGTCCGGCCAGCGAATCCGAGATCGCCAAATCGCTCAAGATGTCGCTCGCCGACTACCAGGAGATGCTGGGCGACTCGGGCGGCCACCAGCTGCTGTACTACGAAGACTTCCACGACGAGGAAGGCGGCAGCGACGGCTTCCTCGACCGCTATGCGGTGGACGACGACGATCCGCTGCGCAGCCTGCTCGATACGGGCTTCCGCCAGGCCGTGATCGACGCCATCGACAACCTGCCGCCGCGCGAGAAGATGCTGATGGGCCTGTATTACGAAGAAGAGCTCAACCTGAAGGAAATCGGCGCCGTCATGGGGGTGAGCGAATCGCGGGTGTCGCAGCTGCACACCCAGGCGGTGTCGCGCCTGCGCGCCGCACTCAAGGAGCAGTTGTGGACTGGGCCAGCGTAGCCGGCCTGGTGCTCGCGATCGCGGGCGTGCTGGTCGGGCATACGCTCGACGGCGGCCGCTTCGCGTCGCTGATCCAGCCGGCGGCCTTTGCCATCGTGGTGATCGGCACCGCGGGCGCCGTGCTGCTGCAGAGCGAGCGGCGCAGCTTCATGCTGGGTCTCTCCATGCTGCGCTGGGTGTTCTTCCCGCCACCCTCCGGCCGCGACAAGCTGTCGCGCGAGATCGCGCTGTGGAGCCTGTCCGCGCGGCGCGACGGCCTGCTCTCGCTCGAGCAGTACATGGCCACGAAAGATAAATTCATCCAGAAGGGCCTGCGCCTGGTGGTGGACGGCATCGCCCCCGAAAAGATCCGCAGCCTGCTGGAAAGCGAAATCACGGCCTACGAATTCTCGCAGCGCCAGGCGGCGCGCATCTGGGAATCCGCCGCTGGTTATGCGCCGACCATCGGCATCCTGGGTGCGGTGCTGGGCCTGATCCACGTGATGGAAAACCTGTCCGATCCCTCGCGCCTGGGCTCGGGCATCGCGGTGGCCTTCGTCTCCACCGTGTACGGCGTGGGCCTGGCCAACCTGTTCTTCTACCCGGTCGGGAACAAGCTCAAGGCCATCGTCAGCGACAAGGTGGCCCAGTACGAAATCCTCGCCGAAGTCTTCCACGATCTCGCCACCGGCGACCACACCCGCGTGGTCGACGAACGGGTGGCGAGCCTGCTCACGCGCCACTGACGGGGTGACCAGGCCATGGCGCGCAAACGCTACGACGAGGGAACAGGAGCCGAACACCACGAGCGCTGGCTGATCTCCTACGCCGACTTCATCACCCTGCTGTTCGCCTTTTTCGTGGTGATGTACGCGATCTCGATCGTCAACGAGGGCAAGTACGCGGTGCTGTCCGAAGCCCTGGGCGACGCCTTCGGCGGGCGCCAGGTCGCGCCCCAGGCCTATACCAGCGTCGAGCCGGTGCTGCCGCTGTCGCACATCGTGAACCGCAAGCGCATCGAGGCTGCAAAGCGCGAGCGCGAGCGCATGCAAACCCTGGCGAAAGACCTGAATGCGACCCTGCTGCCGCTGGTGAAGTCGGGGCAGGTCAGGGTGACGCAGAATGCGCGCGGGATCGGCATCGAACTCAATGCCAGCGTGCTGTTCGCGCAAGGGGAGGCGACCCTGCAGCAGGACGCGCGCGAGGTGCTGGGCCAGGTGGCGGGATTGCTGAAGAACGATCCGCACCGGATCGAGGTCGAAGGGCATACCGACAACACGCCTATCGCCAGCGACAAGTACGCGTCGAACTGGGAATTGTCGGTGGTGCGCGCGGCCAGCGTGGTGCGCCTGTTCATCGAGAACGGGATTGCGGATGCGCGCCTGTCGGCCATCGGCCACGGCGCCACGCGTCCGGTTGCCGCCAACGATACTCCGGCCGGCCAGGCGCGCAACCGCCGGGTGGCCGTGATGATCCTGGCGTCGGTGCCGGAAGCCCTGCCAGTCGGGGTGCAATAATCTTTCATTTTAGTGCTTGGTTTGAAATAATATTTCAGGACTTTCCATGCATGCCAAACGGTTCCTGCCACCGCTGCTGCTCGCCCTCGGGGGCCTCGTGAGTACCGTCGGCGCCGTCGAGACCGAGCAGACTGTCCAGCACCGCCTGGAAGTCGAGACCGAAGGGGGCAGGGTGAAAGTGCGCCTGCTGGTCGAGAACCACGGCGAGACCACGATCTACGTGCCGCGCGAAGTGGCCGCCGGCGACGAGCTGACCGGTCCGCGCTTCGATGTGCGCGAAGTCCGCGCCGGCAAGGCCGGCCAGCCGCTGGCCTATACCGGCATGATGGTCAAGCGCGCTCCGCTGACGGCCGCCGACTGGCAGGCCGTGGCGCCGCACAGCATGCACATGAACACCATCGACATCACCCCCACCTACGCGTTCAGGAAGGGGAAGGGCAGCTACGAGATCCGCTACGACGGTCCCTGGCTGCCGGACACGGCGCAGCTCGACGCGATCCGCCAGAGTCCCGCAGCGCCGCTGCGCTTCAGCTTCACGGGCCGCTGAAGCTGTCCTGCGAGACATGTAAAAACGCAAGAAAATCCAGGTTCTTGCGTCAAGCCAACGCCGGCTCGGTGCCGGCTGGCATCCCTCCTGTGGTCAATCAATTGTCCTGACGCTTGCGCTTGTGAGCCGGTGGGCCGGCTTGTACTGTCGAGCCAACCAGTTCGCTTACCTCGCCGGCTTCATCCCGGAGCCGGGTCCACCACCGGAGTACCACCATGACATCGCGCATCAGGATCCTGCTCTGTGTCCTCGCCATGCCGGCCCTGGCCGCCAGCGCTTCCCCGCCGCCCAGCTTCTCCGCGCCGCCGCCCATGCCCGTGCAGTACCTGACCCAGCCCGACTCGAAGGAGCCGCTATGGCGCTACGCGGCCCCGAACGGCGCCAATCCGGCGCTGCGGCTGGCCTACTGGAACGAGCTGGCGCAGCGGGTGCAGGGCTACGACCACACGCCCCCGAGCCGGCCAGGTGCGACCTCGCCGATGCCGGAGCAGATGGGCCGCACCCGCGTCAGCCGCGTGTTCGCGATCGTCCACATCGCCATGCACGACGCGCTGGCCGCGATCTGCGGCCAATACCGGCCGTATGTCGGCCCGCTCCCGGCCTATCCCGACAGCTCGCGCGACGCCGCCATCGCCCAGGCCGCGCACGACACCCTCGCGGCGCTGTACCCGCGCCAGGCCGCGCGCATCGCTGCCTGGCTGCGCGACGACCTGGCGCGCCTGCCGGACGGCCGCGCCAAGCTGAACGGCATCGAGGTCGGCCGCCGCGCCGCCGCCGCCATCCTGGCGCTGCGCGCCAATGACGGCAGCTACCAGCGCGAACCGGTGGTGGGGCAGGACTATCCGCTGCACAAGGAGCCGGGCAAGTGGCGCCCCGACCCGGTGAGCCGGATCCCGTATGCGGTCGGCGCCTGGTGGGGCCGGGTAAAACCCTTCGTGATCCCGTCAGCC
The DNA here is from genome assembly GCF_020707295.1 of Massilia sp. IC2-476. Classification (NCBI taxonomy): domain Bacteria; kingdom Pseudomonadati; phylum Pseudomonadota; class Betaproteobacteria; order Burkholderiales; family Oxalobacteraceae; genus Massilia; species Massilia sp. IC2-476. Next base: position 601,382 of record NZ_JAJFER010000001.1, on the reverse strand, counting down.
AGCCAGTTCCGCCCGGCGCCGCCGCCGGCCTTGAACAGCAGTGCCTATACCCAGGCATTCAACGAAGTGAAGCAGCTGGGCGGCGATGGCGTCCGGACGCCCACCCGGCGCACGCCGGACCAGACCGTAACCGGCATTTTCTGGGGCTACGACAGCGGGGCCTGGCTCGGCACGCCCGTGCGCATGTACAACCAGATCGCGCTCCAGCTGCTGCTCAGGAAGACGTCCGATCCGATGGAGCTGGCGCGCGCGCTGGCCCTGGTGAACGTGGCGATCGCCGACGCCACCATCGCCGGCTGGGACGCCAAGTACCACTACGACTTCTGGCGTCCGGTACACGGGGTGCGCGAAGCCAGCCCGGGCAGCGGCCCGACCGGCAGGGGGGACGGCAACCCGGACACCCAGGGCGACCCGAACTGGACGCCGCTCGGTTCGCCGGCCAGCAACCTGACCGGCCCCGACTTCACGCCCTCGTTCCCGTCCTATCCGTCCGGCCACGCGAGCCTGGGCGGAGCCCTGTTCCATACCTTGCGCCGGCTGTACGGCGACAACCAGCCCTTCAGCTTCGTCTCCGACGAATTCAATGGCGTCACGCGCGACAACAACGGCCGGGTGCGGCCGAAGATTTCGCGCAGCTACCGCAACCTGAGCCATGCGGAAGAGGAGGGCGCGCAAAGCCGCATCTACCTTGGCGTGCACTGGCAGTTCGACAAGCAGGCGGGAATCGCGATGTCGCACCGGGTGGCGGACTATGTCGTCCAGCGCGGGCTGGCGCCGCCGGCGCGCTAGGAAGGGACATGGCGCGGCAAGGGCCGCGCCATTGGAACGCAGCTTAGTTCAGCGCCGGGGTGTTCTCGGCGAAGTACTCGTGCGAGTCGGCGTTGTCGACGGCCTGGGCCGGGTTGCTGATCGCCAGGCTGGCGGCGCCCGACTGGCCATACACGTGGTCATCGGTGCCCGCCACCACGTTGAAGTGGCTCATCTCGTGCACCAGGGTGCCGCCCTTCGAATCGGTGCCCGTCATCGGCGCCGACCAGAAGGCCTTGCAGACGTAGATCTTGTACGGCTGGGTCGGATACACGTAGGCGTAATAGTTCTGGTTGCAGCCGCAATCCACGGTCACCGGCTTGTTGGCGAAGGCATCCTTGATCGCCACGAAGTGCGACTTGACGGTGGCCACGCGGGTGCTGTTGTTGGCGCCGAACCACTTGGTGTAGCGGGTGCCGATCACGCCGCGCTGCATGTAGGCGTCGCTGTTGCTGGCCATGCTGGAGCCGGCCGACATCGCCTGGGAGATGGTGGTCTGCTGCGAGGTGGTGCACTTGCTGAAGCTCAGGCTGGCGGCGGCCGGCTGGACCGCGGCCTGCTTCATCGCTTCGATGTCGAGCACCACCTGCGACTTCTGGCCGCGCGCCACGCGGCCGTCGATCCAGACCGAGGCCGGGGCCGACACCAGGCTGGCGTTGTCGCCGCTGGCATCGTCGGCATCGAAGGCCGCCGCGGCGCCGCTGCGGCCGCTGGCTGCCGGCGTGGCCAGGAACAGCTGCGGCGAGGCCTGCTTGAAGCTGATCTGGTAGTCGCCGCTCACGCTCATGTCGTACAGGGCGGACAGTTCCACCTTGACGCTGTGCGAGGCGCCCGGCTTGAGCAGGAAGTAGTCGGCCGCGGTCGGGGCGGCGCGCTTGATGTGCGCGCCCAGGTAGACCACCGGCTGGCCGTCGCGGCGCACCTCGAACAGCGCTTCCTCCACGCCGTTGAAGGGCGTGCGCGACTTCAGGATGTACTGCGGCGCGCCCGAATTGTTGGTGATGGTGACGCGCACCACCACGTCGTCGTTCTGGCCGAGCGCGGTCTTTTCGGGGACCACGGTGACCGCCACGCCTTTCGGCGCCGCCTGTACGTTGCACGCTGCCGCGAGCGCAGCCATGCCCAATGCCGACTTCCAGATGCCTTTCAAGCTCATGCTCATTCTCCGTATGAAAATTAGTTATGTGGCTTTGCTTCAGCCTTATCGCGTTACCCATATGACATGAGATAACTCAAAGCATATTTACGGAAACATGGACATGTGTAAAGTTGAATCAGCCTGAACGTGACAATTTTTGCGAAGTGTCAATAAAACGCAAAAATGCGCAATCGTGCGCTGGCTATTTGTGTATACAAGTGCTAGCAAATGGCTGAGCGTTCGGCTCAGGCAAGCGCGGCTTCGTCCGCCTTGGCCAGCATGGTGCGCAAGTGCATCGGGATCTCCGCGTTCGGGTCGTCGGCGAGACAGGACTTCACGATCGGGAAGGTGTTGGCGAAGCCTGATCGATTCTCCTTTCCGCCCAGCCTCAGGAAGTGCATGAAGCCCTTGGCAGGGACCTTGCCAAAGACCTCTCCGACGTCGCGGTAGCGTTCGAGATACTCTGCGGTTTCGAGCGAAAAGACTTCGCCGAAAGCGACCTTGAACACGTCCGGCGCCGCTGCCTTGACGGCGTGCAGCGCGAGCGTGTGGAACATGGAAAGGAATTGCGGACGGCTGGCCAGGTCGTCGCGCAGCATCACGGCCAGCGTGTGGAGCAGTTGTGGCGACAGCACCCGGACCAGGCGAGCATCGCTGTCGAAGCGCGCCAGCCAGGTGTTCAGCAGCTGGTCGACCATCGGTTCGGTTCCGACGGTCGTCAAGGCCGCCTTGGCAAAATTCAGGATGAACAGGTTGGGATCCTCGTCCCAGCAGCTGGACGACAGCGCGCTCAGCTCGCCGATCGACAGCAGGCTGTGCTTGCATTCGGCGACGATCGCACGCGGCTTGGGCACCTGCAGGGTAGCCGGCGTCTGGCTGAGCAGCAGGGCGCTGACGACATTCCGGTAGCCACGGCCGATCGCCAGCTGCAGCAGGCAGTTGATGTAGCGTTCCTTGTTGTCGGGATCTTCGAGCAGCGGGAGCATGTGTTCCGCGTCTGGATGATGGCTGTATTCCCAGTGCTTGCGGTTGTAAGCAAGTTCGCGTACGCGCGCGCCGGTACCGATCTCGATCAGATCGACGAAGCGCGGGTCGCCCGCGCCCTCCTTCACGGTCCGGAAGACGCGCTGGAAGTCCTTGACCATGCTGTTCCTGGTCAGCATGCTCGGACGGCCGATCTCATACAGGTAGAGCGGCAGCGGGCAACTCGCGATGCGGTAGCCGGCCAGGGCAATGCGGGTGTACAGCTCGTAGTCTTCGTAGCCCACATTGCGCAGTTCAGTATAGCCGCCCAGGTCCTTCAGCATTTGCTTGCGGTAGATGCCGGATGCATCCCCGAATACGTTCCTGATCGGGGCAAGCGCCAGCGGTCCCGCCGTCGGCACGTACGAGACCGGCTCCTGGAGGCTGGTCTTCTTCGCGATCATTTCGTTGCGTGCCGACAGGGGCATGAAGATCGACTGTGCAGTCACCGCATCGGCACCGCTGTTTTGGATCGCCTGCACGAGCGTTTCGACCATATGCGGCAGCGCAACGTTGTCGTCGTCGAGGAAGACCAGCAGTTCACCGCGCGCTTCGCGAATGAGGGCATTGCGCGCGGCGCCGAGGTAGCCGTTCGGCTGGCGTATCACACGGCCGCCGGCGCGCGAGACCAGTGCTTCGACATAGGCCAGGGTCTGCAGGGCTTCGTCGCTGCGCGAGCCGTCGTCCACCACCAGCAGTTCGATGTTCTGGTAGGTTTGCAGCAGCATCGAGCTCACCGCGTCGATGATCTTGTCCGGACGCTCGTAATGGGTGATGCCGACGGTGACCATGAGGTCGTGTGCGGCCTGGGCCTGCGGTGCAGGAAGCCTTGCGATGCCGGCCAGCAGCGCCAGCCAGGTCTCGTGCGTGCAGCGGACGGCGGCGGAGACGGGAGCCGCCCTGGCGCCCTGCGCCAGGATGGCGGCGAGCTTGTCGGACAGGGCGGACAGGCTCGGCTCGAACACATACTCGCCGACGCTGTCGTCTGCATACAGTTCACGCGCGCCGCCACGCTCGGAAGTGATCACGGGAATGCCCAGCACCAGCGACTCCAGTACCGTGTATGGCGAATTCTCTTCCGGCGAAGGGACGATCACCAGCGCTTGCTGGCGCTCGCACAGGTAGTCGATGACGCCGAACCGGTCAAGGCCGGTGATCAGGTTGACAGAAATGCCGGTCGGGCCAAGCGCGTCCATCAGGTACAGGCCGGACGGGGTTTCGTTGACCGTCCCGAAGGAACCGAGGATGCTGACCTGGATGTTGCGCCTCAGGATGTCATCGGCGTTGTTCAGGATCGCGCCGACAAACACGTCGAGCGCCTTGCGTGATTCATGGCGCCCGACAAAGATGATTTCAGTGACAGCCCGCGCGTCCCGCGCGGGGAGAAGCGCACGGCGTCCCTCGAGTGCGACGTGACAGTTGGGGATGCAGTGTTTGACGGACGCCGCGCTGGTATAGCCGCGCGCCTCGGCCCAGTCGAGCAGATACTGGCTCGGGCTGACGATGACATCGGCATTGAGCGAGGAGGTCCTTTCGAGGTGGTCGATGAGGATCTGGTCTTCGTGGTCGAAGAAGCAGCCGTTGAGTTCCGTGGCCCAGCGCGTGAATCCATGCAGCTGCACGCACAGGGTGCTCGATCCGAATGCGATCCCTTGCGACTTCATGCTGGTAGCCGCACATCCCAGGCCCTTGTAGTCGCAGAAGTGCACCGATCCGAACGCGGCTTGCGCGCGCAGCCACATGGCGACGGCAAAGCTCTTCTTCTCGTACGAGAATGGTTCGTACACGTATTGTTTCAGGTCCAGCACGGTGAACTGGATGTTGCCGAGGCCTGCGAGCTGGGTCGGCGCTTCGCCCATCGGCACGAACAGGACCGTGACTGCCCAGTCCGAGCGATCGAGCAGGGTAGCGAGTTCGAAGAAGGCCGTACCAATGCCACCGCATCCCGGCAGGCCCGGCCACTCCTCGGTGACGATGCAGACGCGCTTGTTGGGCGCTTGCCCGGGCGTGGATTTCTCGACGAGGACACGCGTGTCTTTTCTATTTTTTTTCATCGGAAGTTCTCTTTCAGGAATTGGAAGTACAGTTTCTTGTTGCTGGCGTGGTGATCGTTGTAGTCAGTGAAGTCGAGGTAGGGGGCGAGTTCCGTCACGTCGCGGATCTGCTCGAAATCTTCCATGGAGACGCGCGGAAGCCGATGGAACTCCGCCATATCGGCCACCCGCGAGTCGATCGGGATGATCAGGGGAGGAACGCCTGCCTGCAGCGCCATGACATTGCCGTGGAAACGGGTGCCGATGCAGTAATCGAAACCGGCGGCGTAGGCGCGCCAATCCGCCACCGTGTAGTAGAAGCGCGCATGTTCCTTGAACCATGCACGTAGCGCCTTCCACTGCTCCGGGTCTTCGTTGTAGTAGCCGTAGTCGAAGACCTTGTTGCGCAGCAGTCCCGCATGGTGCGGATTGCCCGACTGGTCTGCGATGTAGCCGATGACTTCTTCCGGCAGCTCCATGCAGTCCGCGATGATCGAGGCCTCCGTCTGCAGCATGTAGCCGGAGCAGAACCTGGTGGCGAAGGTGTTGACGCGCTTGGCGATGTCGCGGTGAATGCCGAGCATCGTGTTGGAGGTGCATACCCGGGCGCGCCCCAGGGGCTTGTCGCAAGCGATCCGTTCTGGAGCCAGGTGCACGGAAGGACAACCGATCACCTGGGACGCGATGCCGCTGCGTGCCAGGTAGCGCTGGGTCTTGTTCCCGCGCACCCCGATCAGCGTGCCCGAGGTCCTGGCGAGATCCAGCACGGCCTGGGCGTCCCTGGACAGGCGGATGCTGTCTTCTTCGCCGAACTCGCTCTGCACGCCGACCGAGAACAGCACGATGCGGTGCTGTGCGAGCGCTTCCACGAAGCCTTCCGGCGCTGTCCAGGTCGCGGACAGGAAGTTCGCAAGCGCCAGCACGATCACATGGTCGGCGCTGAACTGCTCCCGAAAGCGGATGAAATCGCGCGACGAAACGTTGCGGATGCCCGGAAGCGAGCGATTGATGGCGTCCAGGAAGACGATATTGCCGATATTGTCCGGGTGGCTCAGGAAACGCAGTAGCGTGAACGTATCCACGTCTGCCGAGCCAAACGGCAGGTAGTCGTTCAACAGGACAAACTTCTTGTGGCTCAGGTTGATCTGCATGGTTCTGGTGTTCGGTTCATGGACGGCATGGTGCCAACGAGGGGTTCAGCTACGCGCTGGCGCTTGGCAGGACGCGATCCCGGCGGTGCGCGGCTTGCGTTCGCGCGGCGGCAGCGCCAGCCCGCCGAAGGCCTGGCTGACCGGGTCCAGGTTCAGGCTTGGGTGGTAGGCCGGGTCCTGCAGCAACACGTGGCCCCATTTGCGGCGCAGTCCGTCGACTTCGCGCTGGGCCCTTGCCTTCTTCTGCGGGGTGTCCTCACTGCCGCGGCTTGCCGACTCGGCGTGCAGCAGCCTGGCGTGCGGCGTCCACACGATCGCCTTGCCGGCGGCGCGCAGCTTCAGGCACAGGTCGACGTCGTTGAAGGCCACCGGGAAGGCGTGGCCGTCCATGCCGCCGAGCGCAAAATAATCCTGGCGGCGCAGGAACAGGCAGGCGGCGGTGCAGCCGCTGAGCTGCTGCACCAGCTGGTTGCGGCCATGGTTGCCCCAGTCGGCGTCCTGCAGGCGGTTGCCGTAGTGGCCGGCCACGTTACCGACGCCGATCACGACGCCGCCGTGCTGCACCATGCCATTCGGCCACAGCAGCTTGGCGCCGACCGCGCCTACCTCCGGGCGCAGCAGCTGCGACACGATTTCTTCCAGCCAGCCCGCGTGCAGGGCTTCGATGTCGTTGTTGACCAGGCCGACGATCTGGCCGCTGGCCTGGGCGATGGCGCGGTTGTTCAGGTCCGCGTAGTTGAAGGGGCCGGGCATGGACAGCACCCGCACGCCACCCTTGGCGATGCGGTCGAAATACGCGTGGGTCGCTTCCTCCGCCGAACCGTTGTCGATCACGATGATCTCCAGTTTCGGCCAGTCGGTATGCTGGCCGATGCTGTCGAGGCAGCGCTGCAGGAGGTCGGCGCGGTCGCGTGTCGGGATCACCAGGCTGACCGTCATGTCGCGCGCGCTGTCGGGCAGCGGATGGCGCACGCGCCGGGCGGCATGGGTGAGGCCGGACGGTAGGTCGTCCAGTTCTTCCAGTACGGCCTGCGGCGCGATGACCCGCAGTGCGCGCGCCGCCGCGGCGAAGCGCTGCGCGCGTTCGTCGATGGTGGGCGCCAGGCTGCGCACCAGAACACGCGGCACGTGCACGATCGCCTCCATTCCGCGGGGCCAGGCGGCGGCCAATGCCGACCACGCGAACTCGGCATGGTTGCGCGCATCGACCAGGTCCCGGGCGAGGGCGCGGCGTACCAGCAGCAGGTCGAGCGGATAGTCGCTGGCCAGGGCGTAGTCCGGGTTCCAGGCCGGCTTGAACCAGGGCTGGCCATCGGTTTCGCTGTCGGTGTAGACCAGCTGGGCGCCAGGGACCGCGAAGCCGTGCAGGGCCCAGGCCAAGGCGTGCGGGGCCAGCGTGTCGCCGGCGCGCAGGCAGCACAACACCTCGCAGCGCGATTCCAGCGCCTGCGTCAGCATGGCCGGAAAGGCTCCGCCCGCGAACACCTGCAGCGCGATGCCGCGCTGGGCGCGCACGCTGGCGAGCGTGGCCTCGAGCGCGTCGGCGTCAAGCGTACCCGTAACCAGTACCGCGGCGGACAGGGCCGGCAGCGTGAAAGGGCCCTCGGCGTCGAAGCGCGCCGACCATGCCGGCCAGGCCGACAGCGGCAGGCTGCGCGGCAGGTGGCGTTCGTAGGTGTCGGCCACGCGCTGCAAGAGCGCGTCGCTGCCCTCCGGCAGCAGGGCGGCCAGGCCGTCCAGGGTGCAGCAGACCGTGAGCGGGCTGCCGTTCAGCGGACGGCCGTCCTCGTCGACCACGCGCACGCTGTGCACGCGACCGTCGGCCAGGCTGGCCGGCAGGGCCAGGTCGAAGCCGTGGGCGCCGTCGATGTGGCCGCGCATCGCGGGCTGGATCACGTTGGCGGGCGCCTCCGCCACCAGGGTGTGGCCGACGTAGGCGCGCACGTTCAGGGTGCGCTTGGGGTCGGCCGGGTCGAGGGCCCAGCCGTGCAGGCGCAGGCCGCCGTCGCCGATCACGGTGCTGACCGCGCCCGGCGCGGCTGTCGCTGGCGCCTCCAGCTGGAAGCCGCCCGCCAGCACGGCGGCCGTATTGGCCACGCGCGCCGACACCGTGCCGCCGGCCTGGAATGCGGACTCGGAAAGGGCGCCGAGATCGGCCACGAAGCCGTGGCACAGGTCGGCCGCGCCCAGGGCATCGAGCCGGCCGGCAAGGTCGGCCCGGACGCAATCGGCCACCACGCAGCCGACCGCCAGGTCGTCGTGGCAGATCTCGACGACCACGCGGGCGTCGGGACGGGCGCTGTCGAAGGCCCAGCCGTACAACAGGCGCTGGTGGACGCCGTCGACGGCGCCGTGCCAGCGGAGGGTGGAGGCGCCGGCCGCCACGGTGATATCTGATTCGAAGTGCATGTCAGGTTTCCGGTCAGGCAGCCAGGGCGGCCTCGTTGCGATCGATCCAGTCTTCCAGCCAGGCGCCGGCGTCGAAGCCGGCGTCCAGCAGGACGGTGTCCAGGCCGGCGGGCAGTCCCGCCGGGTCGGCGGCAAGCACGGTGCGGCAGCCGGCCGCCTGCAGCAGCTGGGCGTCGTCCAGCAGGGCCGGCGTGTCGCCATCCGGCGCCGGCAGCTGGTCGGCCACGCCGCAGCGCCACAACGCTTCGCTGCCGTCGCCGCTCACCAGCAGGCGCAGGCCGAGTCCGGGCGCGCTGGCGATCAGGCGCGCCAGCGCCAGCACCGCGCGCGCGGCGGGAGTGCCGGCCACCAGGCGCCAGACGCCGATGCGCCGGCAGGACGAAGGCAGGGCCGCCGGCGCGGCCGGCAGCGGGGTCGCGGCCACGGTGTCGGGCAAGGCCGCGTTGTGCGGCGTGCCTGCCGCCTTTTCCCGCCAGTCGCAGGCTGGGGTGGCCGCCAGTGCTTCGCGCAGGGCGGCGCGCGCCGCGCGCAGCGGATCGCTGCGCACGAAGGCGGCGAACTCGGGGTAGTAGCCGGGATAGCGCGCCAGCAGCACGCTGCGGTTCTGCGCCACGCGCAGGGTCTTCTCGGCGCGGAACGACACCGTGCCGGCATGGGCCACGAACACGCCGGTGGCCTGCAGGTGGCGCCAGCCGGCGGCGCGGGCGCGCATGCACCAGTCGACTTCCTCGCCATAGCCGCGCACCAGCGCGCTGCCGTCCAGCATGCCGATCGCGTCCAGCGCCTCGCGCCGGATCAGCATCGTGAAGCCGCAGCAGGAAGGCAGTTCGACGTCCCGGCCGCCGGCGGCGCGTACCCGCGCCGCGCCGGCGTCGAGCAGGGCCAGTTCGCGCGCGCCGGGGGCAGGGGCGGCCTCGCGCATCACGGGGAAGCTGCTGATTTCGCCGTTGTTGGTCCAGGGCGTGACCGAGGCGACGTCGGGGGCGCCGTACAGGCTTGCCGCCAGGCGGTCGATCCAGTCGCCATGGACCTGGGTGTCGGCGTTCAGCAGCAGGACGTCGTGGCTTGGTAAGGCACGCATGCCGCGGTTGACGGTCTCGATGAAGCCGAGGTTGCAGGCATTGCGCAGCAGCGTGATGTGGCCGCCGGCGGCCAGGGTGTCGAGCCAGCCCGAGAGTGCGGGCTCGGGGCTGGCGTCGTCCACCACCACGATGCGGCTGGGGATGCGGTTGTGCGCCAGGCTGGCGCGCACGCTGTCGAGGCAGGCGCGCACCAGGGCCAGTTCGCGGTAGACCGGCACCACGATCGCCACCGGCCGCGGGCAGACCGCAGCGTCCTGCGCGGGCGCGGCCGTGGGTGCGATCGCGGGCGGCGGATAGAAGGCCAGGGGCGAGCCGGGCAGCAGCCGGCGCCGCCCGTCCGGCGAGAGCAGGGTGAGCGACCATACGGCGCCGGGGCGCGGAGGCGCCAGGCGCACGCGGCTGCCGTCGCCCGGGACCTCGACGCGGTATTCGTCCGTCTCGTTGGAAAGCAGCAGGGTGGCGCGCGGCGCCCGTTCGGCGCCGGCGCTGCCGGCCACCGCGCCCAGGAAGACCATGGCCTCGATCGCCTCGCCGTCCTTCCAGCAGGCGCCGGTGTGGACCACGCCGGCGGCGCGCAGCAGCGGCAGCAGGCTGGCGTGGCGATCCGCGCGGCAGCGCGCCGGCAGGAAGGACGGGCCCAGGCTGGCGACGTCGCGGCGGCCGCCTTCTTCCAGCCAGCTCTTGAGCATCAGGTCCTGCAGCAGCGGGTTTTCGGCGTCAAGCGCCCAGGCCGCATGCCAGGCGCGCGCGCCGAGCCGGGGGTAGGCGCTGTGCAGGATGCGGGCGCGCAGGATGGCCGGGATCCGCTTCATGGGAAAGCGCCGGCAAACGTATTCGGCGTCCAGCAGCGCATCGGCGAGCCGGCCCGCCGCGAACGATGCCAAGGCGCGGTTCAGGAGTGCGTCGTCCCGCAGGCGGGGCGCGCACGTGGAGAGGAAAAAGGGGGCGGGGCCCCCTTTTGGATCGTGCATGGCGGTGGTGTTACTGGTGGGTGAAGATGTCAGGGACGATCGTGACCGAACCGACCACGCTCGCCTCGTTGCCGGTCACGGCCGCTTCGGCGAAGGCAAGTGCCACGTCGGCGCGCGAGACACCGTGCGCCAGCGCGTCGGCCCAGTACTGGGCGCCGGCGGCGTCGGCATTACGGCCCATCATGCCGTGGTACAGCGCGTCCACGAACTGGGTGTTGTTGAGCGCACCGAGCTTGTACTCGCCGGATGCCAGGAAGTTCTGGGCGATCGAGCGCACGGACACACCCTTGTCGACCAGGTCGAACCAGTAGTCCAGGCCCGAGAAGTCGGCGGTACGGCCGAGCACGGCCTGGTACAGGTTGGCGACGGTGGCCTGCTTGACGTTGTCGGCGAAGATCAGGGCCTGCTTGTTGTCCAGCTGGACGTAGTGCACGTTCACGAGGTCGACCGCAACCTTGGTGCTGCCGTTGCTGATCTTGGCGTGGGCGCCGTTCACGGTGATGGTGAAGTCGTCGTCATCGCCCTTGGCCTGGACGAGGGTTTCGGCGCCGCCGATCACGGTGCTGCTGCCCTGGGCCGCGACCACGACCGTGTGGCCGCTGCCCGCCTTGATCACGTCCTTGTCGCCGGCGATGATCTGGGTGTTCCTGTTGTCCGCGACCGTGATGGTATCGGCGCCCGCGGTGCCCACGATCACGCGCTGGATGGCGTCTGGATCGCCCACGGCTGCCGACTGGTTGCCCGCGGCGCTCGGCGGCGGGGTGGTGATGGTCGCATCGACGCCGCCGGCGCCCTGGAAGAACACGGCCGGCGTATTGGCGCTCACCGTGAGCTTGGTGACCGAGGTCTCCGAGGTGCTGACGAACACGACTTCGGTGCCCGCGGCCGGCCTGACGGTGCCGTTGTTGGCGCCGTCCACGGTATCGACCACGACCTTGGTATCGGTGCTGGTGGCCACCAGCGACAGGATGCTGTCGATGGTCTCCTGGCTGAAGACCGTCGAAGAGGCCGCTTTCAGCTTGTCGCTGACGGCCTGGGTATTGCTATCGTACATATACTGCTCCTTTCAGGATCAAAATTTCCCGGTGTGTTCCGGGTGCTCTGATCGGACAAGCGGGCGTCGGCGCAAGACCGTGCACGCTTGTGCGCCTCAGATTCTGTCGGCTCGCCGGCTCACGGAACGAAGGCGGGATTCAAGGCAAACGAGATGGGTGCGGGACCAGGGCCGCACGCGATCTCTGACGGGCAGGAGTGTGCGTTAGAAGTTGCGAGCAAGAAACCACCCCGGGAGGGGGGAGTTGTGGCCGGGCGAGCGCCCGGCCGGAAGTGTTCATGCGAGCTGCATGTGCTTACTGCTGGGGCGGCGAATTCTCGCCGAAATACTCGTGCGAATCGGCGTTGCGCACCGCACGCGCAGGGTCGCTGCGGGCCAGCTCGGCCGCGCCCTGCTGGCCGTAGACGTGGTCGTCGGTGCCGGCCACCGCGTCGAAATGGCTCATTTCGTGCAGCAGCGTGCCGCCGCGCGAGTCGGTGCCCGTCAGCGGTGCGGTCCAGAACGCCTTGCAGACATAAATGTTGTAGGGCTGGGCCGGGTAGACATAGGCGAAATAGTCGGCATTGCAGCCGCAGTCGATTTTCACGGGCTTGGTCTCGAAAGCGTCGCGGATGGCGCTGAAATTGCTGTTGACGGTGGCGGCGCGGCCGGCGTCAAAAGCGCCGAACCAGCTGCCGTAGCGTGCGCCGTATTGCGCGCCCCCGGCTCCGGTCGTCAGGTACTGGTGGGCGTCGACGGTCATGCTGCGTCCGGCGTCGACCGCCGCCACCAGCTGTTCCTGCTGGGCGTTGGAGCATTTGCTGAATTCCACTCCGCCGCCGCCCGCGGCCTGCTTGCTTGACGCCCTGGCCCCGCGCGGCAGGCGGCCGTCGATCCAGATCGACACCGGGGTGGAGGCCAGCGCGCCGGGCTGGGGGCGCATGCCGGATGCGGCAAACAGGCCGCTGGACGCGGTGCGGTAGCGCAGCTGGTAGGGGCCGGTCACGTTCATCTCGTACAGCGCCGACAGCTCGACCGTGCTGCTGAGCGAGGCGCCCGGCTCGAGCCGCAGGTAGTCGCCGGCCCCGGGCGCGGCGCGCTTGACCTTGATGCCGAGGTAGCGCACGGGCTGGCCGTCGCGCAGCACCTCGAACAGCGGCGCTTCGATGGCGCCGGCCGGGGTATGCCACTTCAGCAGGAACTGGGGCGCGGCGCTGTTGTTGAGCAGGGTGACCCGCACCAGCACCTCGTCGCTGCGCGCGAACTTGTCGCGCACCGGCGCGATCGTCACGCTGACTTCCTGCGCCACGGCAGGCAGCGCGGGCAGGGCCAGTACGGGCAGGAACAGGGCCAGGGCTGGCAGGACAAAGGGGGACGAACGGCGATGCATGGCGGGCTCCTCAGGAATGGCTACCTGCCTACTGTGCGCCCGCGCTTCCCGTCCACCTTGAGCAATCCCAAGCGTATATTTACTGCGGGCAACAAAACCACACTGCCAATATGGCCAATTAACAACAGAACCGTGTATTGCTGGTCATTTATTCAACATTTGCTCGATTAATTGGCAGTGCATTGCTATGATGCAATCACTCTATCCGCAAGTAAATACTCCTTTCCTGCAGGTTTTCTCCGATGAACTCCCAGTCCCGCTCCCGCCCTGCGCGCACGGGAGGCCGGTCATGAACGGCCTCCACGATTACGTCGACGACCTCGCCCGCGAGATCGGACTGGACCGCGAGGAAGTAGAGGCGCGCAAGGCTTTCCTGGAACTGAGCGAGGCGGATGTCGAGGCCTTGCGCGACGTCCACGAGCTGCTCGAGTGCAACCGTGATGCGTTCTCGGACCGCTTCTATGCGCACCTGATGTCCTTCCCGAAGCTGCGCGCGATGCTGGGCGACGGCGCCGAACGCCGCCTGCGCCACGTCCAGGCGTCCTACTTCAGCAGCCTGACGGCGGGCGACTACGACGAAGACTACATCCGCGAACGGCTGCGCGTGGGCGCCACCCACCAGCGCATCGGGCTCGATCCGAAGTGGTACATCGGGGCCTACCGCAAGTACCTGGCCGAGATGGTCGGCATGCTGGGCCGGCGCCTGCAGGCGCAGCCGGAGCGCTACGAGGCGGCGGTCGACGCGGTGCTGAAGATCGTCTGCTTCGACATGGGCCTGGCGCTCGATACCTATGCGCACGCCAGCCAGCGCAGCAGCCTGCAGAACCAGAACTACCTCGAACAGGTCATCGACGGCATGCCGGCCGGGCTGTTGGTGGTCGACGCCGAGCTGCGCGCCCATTCGATGAACCGGATGATGGCCGACCTGCTGGGCGTGCCGGACGGCCTGCTGCTGGAGCAGCGCCCGGCGCTGGAAGCGCTGATTCCCTGCGACGAACTGGCCAACCGCGCCGCCGAGGCGCTAGCCTCGGGCGCGCCGCACGACAACGTGCTGGTCACGCTCGACGGCCGCGCCGACGGCGTGCGCTATGTCGACTTCAACATCCGCCGCACGCGCAAGGACGGCAGCTACATGCTGCTGCTGATCGGGCAGGACATCACCTTCCGCCGCAAGGCGCGCATGCGCCTGCAGGAAAGCGAGGAGTTCTTCCGCCTCACCTTCAACCAGGCCGCGGTGGGCATCGTGCTGCTGGGCGGGGATGGGCGCGTGCTGCGCACCAACAGCAAGATGTCGCAGATCCTCGGCTACTCCGAGATCGAGCTGCTGCAGCGCTTCTACCAGCAGCTGATGTGCGAGGAAGACCTGGCCGAGGAACAGGCGCTGATCAACCGCCTGAAGGCGGGCGAGATCAGCGACTACCAGCGCGAGAAGCGCCTGCAGCGCCGCGACGGCGCCCAGGTCTGGGTCAGCGTCAGCGTCTCCGCCATGCGCGACGCCAACGGCAGGCAGCGCTTCATCTGTGTGGTCAAGGACATCCAGCGCCAGAAGCAGGCCGAGGAAGCGCTGCTGCGCATGGCCAATCACGACGCCCTGACCGGCCTGCCGAACCGGGTGCTGATGCAGGACCGCCTGGGCCAGGCCATCATGCACGCCCACCGCGCGGGGCGCCAGGTGGCGGTCATGTTCATCGACCTGGACCGCTTCAAGCACGTCAACGACAGCCTCGGCCACGATGCGGGCGACGCCCTGATCGTCGAGATCGCGCGCCGCCTGTCCGCCAGCCTGCGCGAGAGCGATACCGTGGCGCGCCAGGGCGGCGACGAATTCGTGGTGGTGCTGCCCGACCTGGCCGGCCAGGACGACGCGACCAAGGTGGCGCGCAAGCTGCTCGACAACCTGTTCCAGCCCATGCTGCTGTGCGGCCACGAGGTGTTCCCTTCCGGGAGCATCGGCATCGCGATGTACCCGCGCGACGGTGCGGACAGCGCCACCCTGCTCAAGTGCGCCGACAGCGCCATGTACGGCTCCAAGGGGCAGGGCGGCAACCACTATTCCTTCTACGCGAGCGAGATGGGCGAGCAGGCGGCCCTGCACCTGCGCATGGAAGGCGCCCTGCAGCGCGCCCTGCAGCGCGAGGAATTCCTGCTGGTCTACCAGCCGGTGGTGGACATCGGCAGCGGCCGCGTGGCCGGCGTCGAAGCCCTGCTGCGCTGGCAGCCGGTGGGCCGGCCGATGGTGTCGCCCGCCGAGTTCATCCCGCTGGCCGAGGAAACCGGCCTGATCGTGCCGATCGGCGACTGGGTGCTGGCCACGGCCATGCGCCAGCAGGTGGCCTGGAACGAGGCGGGCCTGGACCCGGTGCGCATCAGCGTCAACCTGTCGGCGCGCCAGTTCCTGGGCCAGGACGTGGCCCAGCGCGTGGCAGCGCTGCTCGAGGAAACCGGCTGCGACCCGGCCATGCTGACCCTGGAAATCACCGAGAGCGTCCTGATGGAAAACCCGGCCGCGGCCACCGAGACCATGGGCCGGCTCGCGGCGATGGGCGTGCAGCTGGCGATCGACGACTTCGGCACCGGCTACTCGAGCCTGGCCAGCCTGAAGCGCTTCCCGATCCACAGCCTGAAGATCGACCGCTCCTTCGTGATGGACCTGACCCAGGACGCGGACGATGCCGCCATCGTCAACGCCGTGATCGCGCTGGCCCATTCGATGAAGCTGAACGTGATCGCCGAAGGCGTCGAGACCCGCGAGCAGCTGGCCTTCCTGCAGGAACACGGCTGCGACCAGATGCAGGGCTACTGCTTCAGCAGGCCGGTGGAGCCTGGCGATATCGCTGCGATGCTTGGCTGCCACAAGGGCCGATAAGGTGGGTGCCGGGCTGGCGTTGCCCTCCGCCGACACCGTCTGAAGTGTTATCTAAAAATAATGCCGTATGTTATGCTCATGTGCGTAAAAAACAAAAGGTCTTAGTATGTTGATAAATCAAACGAGACCGGAGCATAAAGTCGTAGCGTCCAGGGAGGGGTCTGTCACCGGATTCAGTGTGGACCGACCAACTGAAATCGACGTTTCCATCGTTATCCCGGTCTATAACTCGGCGCTGACCCTCGATCGCCTGCACGCACGGCTGACGGCCGTGCTCGGCGCACTCGGTCGTCCTTACGAAATCGTCCTGGTCGACGACGGCAGCCGCGATGCCTCGTGGGCCGGGCTGGAAACCCTGCGCGCGCGCGACCCGGAGCATGTGGTGGCGGTCCAGCTGATGCGCAACTTCGGCCAGCACAATGCGCTGATGTGCGGCCTGGCGACCGCGCGCGGCGCCTTCGTCCTGACCATGGACGACGATCTGCAGAATCCCCCGGAAGAGATTCCGCGCATGCTGGCCTGCATCGAGCAGAGCGATTTCGACCTGGTCTACGGCTGCCCGAAGGAGCGCAAGCATGCCGGCTGGCGCAACATCGGCTCGAACATCGTCAGGCGCTTCTACAGCGTCGTGTTCCGCACCGCGATCACGCCGACCCCGTTCCGCGTCATGAGCCGGCAGCTGGCCAAGCGCGTGCTGTTCTATGACCTGAACTTCACCTTCCTCGACGGCCTGCTGGCATGGTGCACGACCCGCATCGGCGAGCTGGACGTCGAGCACCACGCGCGCGCCGAAGGCAAGTCGAACTACTCGATCAGCAAGCTGCTGCTGCTGTCGCTGAACCTGTACACCAATTTTTCGCTGCTGCCGCTGCAGCTGGTCAGCGGCTTCGGCTTCCTGACCGCCTTGACGGGCTTCCTGATGGGGATCTGGTTCCTGGTGCAATACCTGTTCTCGAACATCCTCGTGCCCGGCTATGCGTCGACCATCATCGCCATCCTGATCCTGGGCGGTGCCCAGTTGCTGGCCCTCGGCGTCATCGGCGAATACCTGGGACGCCTGCACCTGAACGTGAACCGCAAGCCGCAATACGTGGTGCGGCAGGTCCGCGGCGGCGACGCCGAAACGCCGGCGCAGCCGGACGGCGCTGCTGCCGAGGGTGAGGACATCGGCTTGTCGCCGCGCCTGCAGAAGTCCTACCGTGTCTGAGGCCGGGCAAGCGCACGCGGCAGTGGCGGTGGAGGCGGGCGCGCCCCCCTCGGCCCTGCACACCGCGCGGCGGCAGTTCGCCCGCTACGTCGTGGTGGGACTGGCCTCGAATTTCCTGTGCTACCTGGCCTACCTTGGCCTGGGCAAGGCCGGCATGGACCCGAAACTGGCGATGTCGATCCTGTATTGCGTGGGCGTGCTGCAGACCTTCGTGTTCAACAGGCGCTGGACCTTTGGCCAGACCGGCATGGCGCGCACCAGTTTCCTGCGCTACTGCGCCGCCTACGGCGCCGGCTACCTGGTCAATCTCGCCGCCCTCTACCTGCTGATCGACCGCTACGGCTATCCGCACCAGATCGTGCAGGCCGTGATGATCCTGGTGGTGGCCGCCATGCTGTTCGCCGCGCAAAAATTCTGGGTATTCCGTGCTCCACGCAATTCCATCGAAAAACACTGACAAGCGATTTCCCATGAAGATCCCATTCAACAAGCCCTACATGACCGGCAAGGAACTGTGGAATATTTCGCAGGCCCATGCGAGTGGACACCTTGCCGGCGACGGCCAGTTCACCAAGAAGTGCAGCGCCTGGCTCGAGCAACGCATCGGCAGCCGCAAGGCACTGCTGACGCATTCATGCACCGCCGCGCTGGAAATCGCCGCGATCCTGGCCGACCTGCGCCCGGGCGACGAAGTGATCATGCCTTCCTACACCTTCGTCTCGACCTCGAACGCGTTCGTGCTGCGCGGCGCCAGGCCGGTGTTCGTCGATATTCGTCCGGATACGATGAACATCGACGAAACCAAAATCGAGGCCG
The DNA here is from genome assembly GCF_020707295.1 of Massilia sp. IC2-476. NCBI lineage: Bacteria > Pseudomonadati > Pseudomonadota > Betaproteobacteria > Burkholderiales > Oxalobacteraceae > Massilia > Massilia sp. IC2-476. Next base: position 583,456 of record NZ_JAJFER010000001.1, on the reverse strand, counting down.
CGATCACCGAGCGCACCAAGGCAATCGTTCCGGTCCACTACGCCGGGGTGGCCTGCGAGATGGACGTCATCATGGACATCGCGCGCCGCCACGACCTGCTGGTGATCGAAGACGCCGCCCAGGGCATCATGTCGACCTACAAGGGCCGCGCGCTGGGCAGTATCGGGCACCTGGCCGCGCTGTCCTTCCACGAAACGAAGAACATCATTTCCGGTGAAGGCGGCGCGCTCCTCATCAACGATGCCGCATTCGCCGAGCGTGCCGAGATCATCCGCGAAAAAGGCACCAACCGCAGCCAGTTCTTCCGCGGCCAGGTGGATAAATATACCTGGGTCGATATCGGCTCGTCCTACCTGCCGGGCGAGATCGTGGCGGCCTTCCTGTGGGCGCAGATGGAAGAGGCGGACGCCATCAACCGGCGCCGGCTCGATATCTGGGACCGCTATCACGCCGCCTTCGCGACGCTGGAAGGGGACGGCAAGGTGGTGCGCCCGGTGCTGCCGCAGGACTGCACCCACAATGCCCACATGTACTACCTGATGTTCCCGGACCTGGCGGCGCGCACGCGCGTGATCGAACGCCTGAAGGCGCGCGGCGTCCAGACGGTATTCCACTACATTCCGCTGCATTCTTCGCCGGTAGGGAAGGAGCTCGGCCGGGCGGCCGCCGACATGCGCAACACCGACAGGGCAGGCGAATGCCTGCTGCGCCTGCCGCTATGGCTGGGCCTCGAAGAGCAGCTCGACGAGGTGATCGCCGAAGTGCGCAGCGCGATCCTCGAGGGCTGATCGCGCCGGGTGCGGCGCGGGACCTGCCCGCGCCGGCCTGCGCTGCTAGGCGTTCCCGGACGCCAGGTAGGCCTGTTCCAGAGCGAGCAGATCGCGCTTTCTTTCCTTGATGCGCTTGGCGGGAATGCCCGAGTACACGCCCCAGGGTTCGGTCGACTTGGTCACCATGGCCATCGCGCCGACCGAACAGCCCTCGGCCAGGTGCACGCCGGGGAAAATCAGCGAATTGGTCCCGATGATGCAATGGCGCCCGATCCGCACGGCCGCCTTGCGTTCCTTCTTGTATTCGGCCGGCACGGTGGGATTGGTGAGCGTGGCGCCGGTGTAGTCGTCGCTTTGCGAAAACACGTGGCAACCATAGGCCAGTCCCGAGAAGTCCTCGAAGCTGATGCCTTCCGAGCCCCCGGCGACGTTGCAGAACACGGCGATGTGAACGTTGCGGCCGATCGTGACCTTGCCCGAGACGACGCAGAAGTCGTCGATCCGCGCATGGTCGCCGAGCTCGACCCGATCGGGGTTGTAGATCACGGCCTTGTCGCTGATCTTCACATTCTTGCCCAGGTGCTTGAAACCCATTGCGGCCAGCTGTTCTGTCGTCAAAAACGCCATGATGGTCTCCTATGTGGCGCCGCTCGGTGCGGCTGTGCGTTGATTATTGCGGGCCCTGCGGCGCAAGCGGTGCGTAGATCTGGTAAGCATTGCCATTGGTCGCCGACAGGGGACCCACGCGCCGGTAGTTGGACAGGATCCAGCGGTATATCAGCGGATGGGTTTGGCTGTAGCGCAGCGTCTCGTTGCCGTCGAGGGCATGGTCCGACAGCATCACCAGGCGCGGCGGACGGGCGCGCAGGCGCGCCAGTTCGGCTTCCTCGAAGGCCGGGTCGCGCGCCCACAGCGAGTAGATTTCCCAGATCGGCATGCGTTCCTGGTGGATGGCGTAGATGCCGGGCGCCGCGGGGACGGCCAGGAAATTGGCGCGCGCCTCGGGCGCGGCAGCCAGCACGCGATCGAAATCCTGCAGGATCGCTTCCTCGCCCGGGAACACCTTGAGCGTGCTGCCGTTGATTGAGATGCTCGCCAGCGGCTTGCCGAACACCAGGTTCGACAGCTGCGGCTTTTCGAGGGTGAGGGTGAGCACCGACAGGCCCACCAGCATCAGGGAGGCGAGGACCGGGCGCTTCAGCGCGCTGCCGAGGCCGAGGAGGACCAGCAGCAGCGGCACGATCGCCAGTGCCAGATGGATCAGGTCGGCGCGGGAATAGGCGTAATGCGCGTACGGGATCGCCGCCAGCGCGGCGCACAGGATCAGTACGTCTGCCGGCGTGTAGCGTGCGAGCGGCTTGCGCAGGCAGGCGAGCAGGGCCAGCACCGGTACGGCCAGCAGGGCGATGAAGCCGAATCCCTTGAAGGCGTTGAAGGCCCAGTAGACCCAGCCCAGCTCGGCCGCGGAATAGGTCCAGGGCCAGGGGACGGGCAGGCCGATGTTGGTCGCGCCGCTGCCGATCATCTCGCGGATGGTCGCGACGAAGGCCGGGCCGAAACCCTCGGCGAACATGGCAATCAGGAAGGTTGGGCTGAATCCGGCGACCGTGCCGGCAATGTAGGCGCCCGCAGGGGCGAGCAGGCCGCGGTCGCGCTGCCTGACGGCCAGGATCGCCAGCAGGGCGAGGGCGGCGACGGCGCCGTATACGCCGTGATTCCTGCCCATGACGGCCGAGGCGCCGAGGATCAGGCCGGCGTAGAACCAGTGCCTGCTGCTCTGCGAGCGCAGCATCAGCACCAGCATCGCGACGATCAGGATGCTGGTGCCATAGTCGAACACCTTGTAATAGGGATAGACCCACAGGTTCAGCACCACCGAGGCGAGGACGGCACAGGCGATCTTGCGCCACGTCGCCATGTCTTGCTGGCAGGCTTGCAGTACCAGAAGGACCCCGACCGGGATGGTGCAGACCTGAAACAGGCCGGCGCCGAGGCGCGCGACGGCGATGCCCTGGTCGCCGCACAGCCACATGACAGCCGCGCTCCAGGCGTAGCGGCCAAGGTCGTAGGCCATGAAGTCGCGCATCGGGATTTCGCCGTGCAGCATGCGCTGGGCGCCGTACCAGTAAAAACCTTCGTCGGCGATATCGAAGCCATAGCGCCAGGTAAGGAGGAGCCAGGCGATCGTGGTGAGGGCGCCGACCGTCAGGGCAAGCCACGGCGTGTTGGAGGAGTTAACTTTGTTCAATGGGTTTTCCATACGTTGAATGACTGGTTTCGCGACCCATTGGCGCATTGCAAACTCGAAAGTTATATCCTCAATGAAATGATCTTAGCATACATCCAACATTGTGTTGTCAAAATGCTTTGTTTTGTGAGTGCCGGCAAGGCATCTGCGGTCGCCCCCATGCGAGGGGGATTCGGCGCCGGCAGCGTTTTTGGAGAGGATTGGCGACCTATAATTATTTCCTGAAGAAAACGTTAAGGAATACATATGAAACTCTCCCGCCTGTTTGCCGCCGCCTTCGTGGCGATCCTGCTGTTCGCCAGCCACGCCGGCGCTAATGCCGCGCCACACGGACGCGTCGTCCTGTCTGACGCGGCGTAGCCGGCCACGTCCGCAAACGATAACGGCCGCTCGATGCGGCCGTTATGCATTGGAAAGGGGGGGGGGGCTGCTCAGCCGATCACGTAGCGCTTGGAGGGGCCGCTGCCGATCGCCTGGCCGCTGGCGCCGTAGACGCCGCCGGCTTCAGGCCCGGCCGGCATGCGCAGTGCGTTCAGCACGCCCTGGTTGTGCGCCAGCTGCTTGTTGATCAGCATGCCGTTGACGCGGTTGAGTTCCTTGGCTTCGCGCGCCAGCGCCAGGAGCTCTTCCCACTGGGCCCGCGCCTCCTCGCTGCCGCCCACGGCCAGCCAGGGCTCCATGCCGGCTTCCGAGCCTTCGCAGCCGGCCGCCAGCAGCGCCGCGTGGCGCTGCGCCGACAGTTCGGCGAGCGCCTGCAGCAGTGCGTTCTTGCGGGGAGTGGTTTGCGCCAGCCCATCGGCGTCGGCTGCGACGAGCAGCTGCTGTTCCTGTTTCATCAGCTCGATGAGGGAGCTGACGTGCTGTACTTCTTGAGGGACGGTCGTGATTGGGCTGGTGGGCATGAAGGTTTATCGCTTGCGTGAATGGAGCAAGTCGCGCACGGTGTCGAGCAGGCCGTCGGCGACTTTCTCGGAGTTGACCTGGAACTGGCCATCGGCGATGGCCATCTTGATGCGTTCGACCTTCTTGGTGTCGAACACGCCGTTGTTGCCGCCCACGGCGCTGGCCATGGCCTGGCCGGCCGAGGACAGGCGCACGCTGTCGGTGGCTGCCGGGGTCGGGGTCGATGCGGCGGCGGTGGACGTCGTGGCCGCCTTGTCGGCGCCGCGCGCGTTCGCGGTGCCGTTGGTATTGGTCGGCTGAAGGCCTGGGTTGCTTTTGAGGGTATCGTTGATTTTCACAGCATCATCCTTCTCTGGTCGGAGCCGGAAACTCCGGTATCTGCTTCGTGTATCGGCAAGGATTTCACAAACTTTAGCGCAGAAGAAGGTGGTCGAATGAAAATATGCGGTTTCGCTGCTAAAGGCGTCAGATCGCCACTTCGATGATGCCGCCGGCGCGCGCCGTGCCGCTTACCACGGTGCCCGCCTGGGTGCGCGCTTGCGCCACCTGGCCTTCACCGGCATTGCTGATTGCGCGCGCTTCGCTCGATACCGAGAAGTTCGTGCCTTTCGTCACCAAGCGTACCGCCTGGCCCTGCTGCACCACGGGCTTCGATTTCAGCGTATCGAGGCGCAGCGGCGTACCGGCGGGCAGGGAAGCGGTCGGCGTGCGGCCGATCGCCTGGCTCATGTCGGTGATGATGCCGTTCGGCATGGCGGCAATGTCGCCCTTCATCATGACGAGCTGGCTCGCATCCACCGGCTGGCCCTGGGCCAGCGGCACCGCGGCCGCGACGTAATCCGCCACCACGTTCACGGTGGCCTGAATATACACCGTCCACTGGGAAGGCAGCGTGCAGCGCACCCCGACCGTTGTTTTTCCCCACGCCCGCGCGCCCGGCTGCTGGAAGGCTTCCGGCGCCGGGCAGCTGGCCAGGCTGGTGCGCGGGTCGACCTGGCCGACCTTGACCGTCACCTGGCCCGGCAGGCCGGCGGTCTGGGTCTGCAGGTATTGCTCGACGACCGTGCGCAGCGCCGGCAGGTTCTGGCGCTGGAGAGCGGACTGGGCCTGTTGCGCGCACGCGAAGGGCGCGCAAACGAGCAGGAAGGCGGCAAGGCTGCGTTTCATGGAAAAGTCCGGCAGGGAAAACTGGGAATGCTGCCATTGTAGGCAGCGTGATTCCGTAGTGAAACTTTGAATAGCCGGGGTTTGGCGGTCTTTATCGATCGATTGGGAAGTGTTGCCTGTCCGTATCATCGGTGCTGTCCCAACAAGTCTCGCCAGGAGGCGGCATGATCGGCAAGATCGACCAGTACCTGAGTTTCAACGAAACAGCCCTGTCCCTGCGTGCCCAGCGCCAGGAACTGCTGGCGTCGAACATCGCCAATGCCGACACGCCGAACTACAAGGCGCGCGACATCGATTTCAGCAACGCGCTGCAGAACGCCCTGGCCGGCAAGACCGGCAATCCGGCCCAGCTGGCGACTACTGCACAGAACCACATCGGCCGCGGCAAGCCGGGCGGCGACCTGCTGGCGAACGGCACCCCGGTGCTGTACCGCGGCGAAGTGCAGGGCAATGTGGACGGCAACACGGTCGACATGGACGTGGAGCGCAACCAGTTTGCCGACAACGCGCTGCGCTATGAGGCGGGGATCACGATGATCAACCACCAGATCAAGGGCCTGCTGGCGGCCATCCAGGGTCAATAAGGTTAATTTATGTCGCTCTTCAATATCTTCAACGTTTCCGGTTCGGCCATGAGCGCCCAGGCCCAGCGCCTGAACACCGTGGCTTCCAACCTGGCCAACGCCGACAGCGCCACCAGCCCCACCGGCGAAGCCTACCGCGCCAAGGCGGTGGTGTTCGAGGCCGTGCCCCAGCAGTCCGGCGCCACCGCCGTGCGCGTGCGCGAAGTGGTCGAGGATCCGTCGCCGCTGAAGCAGGTCTACGATCCCAAGCACCCGATGGCGGACGAGAAGGGCTATGTCTCGATGCCGAACGTGAACGTGGTGGACGAGATGGTCAACATGCTGTCGGCCTCGCGTTCCTACCAGACCAACGTCGAGACCATGAATGCGGCCAAGACCATGCTGCTCAAGACCCTGACCCTCGGTCAATAACCAAGACTAGACCATGACCACTGTCACCAACACCACCGGCACCGCGAACATCAACGACCTGATGTCGACCATGAACGGCAAGAAGGCCGAAGTCGACGGCGTCGAAGCCGATACCAACAAGTTCATGACCCTGCTCGTCACCCAGCTGAAGAACCAGGATCCGCTGAACCCGCTCGACAATGCCCAGGTCACCAGCCAGCTGGCCCAGCTCTCCACCGTTACCGGCGTCAACAAGCTGAACGCCACCCTGGAATCGCTCAAGACCAGCTACCAGTCGGCCGAAGCGATGCAGGCGACCAACCTGATCGGCCATGGCGTACTGGTCGAAGGCAACAAGCTGGGCCTGAGCCAGGGCAAGGCCATCCTTGGCGTGGAGCTCGAGAGCGACGCCGACAAGGTCGAGATCGAGATCACCAGCGCCAAGACCGGCAAGGTGGTCGCCACCATCGACCTCGGCGCCCAGGAAGCCGGCGTGCTGCCGGTCGCCTGGGACGGCGTGCCCGACCCGGACGACCTGGATGCCGACGGCAAGGCGAAGGTGCTGCCGGACGGGACCTATACCTATCGGATCAATGCGACGCGCTCTGGCGAAGCCCTGACCGATGCCCGGGCGCTGTCCTTCGACAGCGTTGCCAGCGTCACCACCAACAGCAAGGATGGCGTCAAGCTGAACCTGCCGGTCAAGGGTGTGGTCACCATGGCCGACATTAAACAAGTTCTGTAAGCCGAGCCGCTTACTTCGCACCACTTATTTTCAGGAGCAAACCATGTCTTTCCAACAAGGCCTGAGCGGCTTGAACGGCGCAGCCAAATCCCTCGACGTCATCGGTAACAACATCGCCAACTCGAGCACGGTCGGCTTCAAGGGCTCGACCACCCAGTTCGCCGACGTCTACGCCAGCTCGCTGAACGGCGCCGGCGGCATCTCGGCCGGTATCGGCGTGAAGGTGGCCAACATCGCCCAGCAGTTCACGCAAGGTAACGTGGAAGCCTCGAACAACCCGCTCGACATCGCCATCAACGGCGCCGGCTTCTTCCGTACCGAAGCCTCGGGCATCGTGCAGTACAGCCGCAATGGCCAGTTCTCGCTGGACAAGAACGGTTTCCTGATCAACGCCCAGGGCGCCAAGCTGACCGGCTACGGCCTGAACCAGAACGGCCAGCTGGTGGCCGGCACCCCGACCCCGCTGCAGATCGACACGTCCGACCTTGCGCCGGTGACGACCACGGCGGCGAAGATCGAGCTGAACCTCGACTCGCGCAGCCTGAACCCGACCAATTCGCCCTTCAACGCGGACGATCCGACCACCTACAACAAGCAGGTGCCGATGAGCGTGTACGACACGCTGGGCAATGCCCACACGATGTCGACCTACTACGTCAAGACCGGCCCGGGCACCTGGGACGTGTACGCCGCCAACGACGGCACCGAAGTGACCAACCTGGAAGTCGCCAGCGCCGCCACCGGCACCGGCCCCACCTTTACTGCGGTGAACAATGCCCGCGCCGCCTGGGAAGCCGCGACCAAGGCCGTACCGCCGGTGCCGGCCACCATTGCCGCCGCGCTGAACACCTATGCCACCGCTGCCGCAGCGATGGTGAGCGCTGCTGCCGGCGGTGCCGGCGCGACTACCACGCACCAGACCGAGATCACCACCGCCGCCACCAATGCCGCGGCGGTGCCGGGCGCGACCCCGGACGAGATCGACGCCGCCATGACCAAGACTGTCAAGGTGAAGGCGCTCCCGGTCGGCAAGCTGGTGTTCGACACCAACGGCGGCCTGAACAAGGCCCTCACGGAGGATGCCGCCGGTACGGCGGGCGGCAAGTTCGCCATCAGTCTGCCGGTCTTCCCGTCGACCGGCTCCGAGAACACCATGCCGATCACGATCGACTTCGACGGCACCACCCAGTACGGCACCAAGATGAGCGAGAAGAAGCTGAGCCAGGACGGCTATGCGGCCGGCACCCTGCAGCGCTTCAGCACCGGTACCGACGGCACGATCCTGGGCCAGTACAGCAACGGCCAGACCAAGCCGCTGGGCCAGGTGATCCTGGCCAACTTCACCAATCCGAACGGCCTTGAGCCGCTGGGCAACAACGCCTTCGCCGAATCGTCCAACTCCGGCGTGCCGCTGCTCGGCACCCCGAACTCGGGCAGCTTCGGCGTGCTGCAGCAATCGGCGGTGGAAGCTTCGAACGTCGACCTGACGGCTGAACTGGTCAACATGATCACGGCGCAGCGCGTGTACCAGGCGAATGCGCAGACCATCAAGACCCAGGACTCGGTGCTGCAGACCCTGGTGAACCTGCGTTAATGCATGATTTGACCGCGTGGGCAGGGAACCTGCCCACCCTACAGCAGCCACAAACGTAGGGTGGGCGGGTCTCCCGCCCACGCGTTCAGCCAGCATAAGCGCAGCCGTACAATAGAGAGAACAAAATGGACCGCCTGATCTACACCGCCGCCAGCGGCGCCAAGCACATCCTGGAACAGCAGGCCACGACCTCGAACAACCTGGCCAACGTGAACACCACGGGCTTCCGCGCCCAGCTGGACGTGTTCCGCGCGGTGCCGGTGCAGAGCGAAGGACTGCCCACGCGCGCCTTCGTGGTCAATTCGACACCGGCGGCGGACTTCACGGCGGGCGCGCTGCAGGTCACGGGACGCGACCTCGATGTCGCGATCAAGGGGCAGGGCTGGTTCGCGGTGCAGATGCCGGACGGGACTGAAGCCTATACCCGCAACGGTTCCCTGCAGACCAGCCCCAACGGCCTGTTGACCACCGCCGGCGGCGCCACCATCGCGGGCGAGGGCGGTCCGATCACGATCCCGCCGGACGTGACCATCACCGTGGGCGGCGACGGCACCATCTCGACGATCTCGACCACCGACCAGCCGGCAGCCGCCAATATCCTGGGCCGCCTGAAGCTGGTCAATCCACCGACGGAGAACATGGTGCGCGGCGACGACGGCCTGTTCCGCCTGAAGGATGGCGGTACGGCCCAGCCGGACCCGGCGGTGAGCGTGGCAGGCGGCGCCCTCGAGGGCAGCAATGTCAGCGCCGTCGATTCCATGGTCAACATGATCAACCTCGCACGTTCTTTCGAGACACAAATGAGCCTCATGAAGAACGCCGAGAATAACGCGATGAAAGCCACCCAGATCCTCGCTTTGAATTGATAGTTGCTCCAGCATAATTCTCCTGTACGTGGCGGACTTCGTCTGCCGCCTTAAGGAGAATTCCATGATCCGTTCGCTGTTTATCGCCAAGACCGGCCTCGAAGCGCAGCAGACCAACCTCGACGTCATTTCGAACAACCTCGCCAACGTCAGCACCAATGGCTTCAAGCGCTCGCGTGCGGTGTTCGAGGACCTGCTGTACCAGAACATCCGCCAGCCCGGCGCCCAGTCCTCGCAGCAGAGCAACCTGCCTTCGGGCCTGCAGATCGGTACCGGTGTCCGCACCGTCGCCACCGAGCGCATCCACACCCAGGGCAATCCCCAGCTGACCGGCAACTCGAAGGACGTGATGGTCAACGGCTCGGGCTTCTTCCCGGTCCTGCTGCCGGACGGCACCCAGGCCTATACCCGCGACGGCTCCTTCCAGACCGACCAGAACGGCCAGCTGGTCACCTCCAGCGGTTTCGTGATCCAGCCCGCCATCACCATCCCGGCCAATGCCGAGTCGATCACCGTCGGCCGCGACGGCACCGTGTCGGTCAAGCTGCCGAACACCGTGGCCCCGACCCAGGTGGGTTCGCTGCAGCTGGCCACCTTCATCAACCCGGCCGGCCTCGAGTCGCGCGGCGAAAACCTGTACGTCGAGACCGGCGCATCGGGCAACCCGAACCTGAACGTGCCGGGCACCAACGGCTCGGGCGTGCTGATGCAGGGCTATGTCGAATCCTCGAACGTCAACGTGGTGGAGGAAATGGTCAACATGATCCAGACCCAGCGCGCCTACGAGATCAACAGCAAGGCGATCACCACGTCCGACCAGATGCTGCAGAAGCTGTCGCAGCTGTAAGCAAGAGCATGAGCATGAAAACCATCTTCGCCGCGGCCGCGCTGGTCGCCATTGCCGGGTGCTCGACCACCCCGAGCACCATCGTGCAGGGGCCGACCTCGGCCCGCCCGATGCTGGTGCAGACCGCGCCGCCAAGCGATGGCGCGATCTACAACGCCAACAGCTACCGTCCGATGTTCGAAGACCGCCGTGCGCGCCACATCGGCGACCTCTTGACCGTGAACATCACCGAGCGCACCTCGGCCGGCAAGTCGGGCGCCAGCACCGGCAGCAAGTCGGGCAGCGCCAGCTTCGCCGTGCCGGGCCCGCTGCAGGCGCGCATCGGCGCCAACGTGGGGCTGGAAGGCGCGAACAAGTTCGCCGATGCCGACACCCAGAGCGCGTCGAACAATTTTTCCGGCACGATCGGCGTCACCGTCACCGAGGTGCTCCCGAACGGCAACCTGATCGTGGCCGGCGAGAAGCAGGTCGCCATGAACAAGGGCGTCGAGTTCATCCGCTTCTCGGGCATGGTCGCGCCGGACACCATCCAGCCGGGCAATATCGTCTCCTCGACCGTGGTGGCAGACGCCCGCGTCGAATACCGCACCAACAGCCGTGTCGACCGCGCCGAACTGAGCAACATGTTCTCGCGCTTCTTCCAGTCGATGCTGCCGTTCTGAGGATCGTTGTCATGAAACTCGCTTCCATCGCTTTCGTCTGTGCCGCACTGCTCGGCGCCGCGCCACTGGCCCAGGCCGAGCGCATCAAGGACCTCGCCAGCATCGCCGGGGTGCGCCAGAACCAGCTGTCGGGCTACGGCATTGTCGTCGGCCTGGACGGCACCGGCGACCAGACCAGCCAGACGCCCTTCACCGTGCAGTCGATCCAGGCGATGCTGCAGCAGAAGGGCATCAACCTGCCGCCGGGCACCCAGCTGCAGCTGAAGAACGTCGCGGCCGTGATGGTCACGACCTCGCTGCCGGCCTTTGCCCAGCCGGGCCAGGCCATCGACATCACCGTGTCCTCGATCGGTAATGCGAAGAGCCTGCGCGGCGGCACCCTGCTCATGACGCCGCTGCACGGCGCTGACGGCCAGGTGTATGCCATGGCCCAGGGCAATGTGCTGGTGGGCGGCGTCGGCGCCCAGGCGGGCGGGGCGCAGGTGCAGGTCAACCACCTGTCGGTGGGCAAGATCTCCGGCGGCGCCACCGTCGAGCGCGCCGTCGCCTCGAACCTGGGCGCGGACAACCAGATCCGCCTGGAACTGAACCAGACCGATTTCTCGACCGCCGCGCGCGTGGTGGAAGCCATCAACGACCAGTTTGGCGCCGGCATCGCCACCGCCCTGGACGGCCGCGTGATCCGGGTGCGCACCCCGTCCTCGAGCGACCAGCGGGTTGCCTTCATCGGCCAGCTGGAAAGCATCGACGTCGCGCGCGCCAAGGATGCGGCCAAGGTCATCATGAATGCCCGCACCGGTTCGGTCGTGATGAACCAGGCCGTAATGCTGGACAACTGCGCAATCTCGCACGGCAACCTGACCGTGACCGTGGGCGCCGACACCAACGTCAGCCAGCCGCAGGCCGGCTCGCGCGGCGTCACCGCCGTGACCCAGACCAATTCGGTCGACGTCAAGAAAGACCCGGGCCGCGTCCTGATGATCAAGGGCGGCGCGTCGCTGGCCGAAGTCGTCAAGGCCATGAATGCGATCGGCACCACTCCGCAAGACCTGCTGGCGATCCTGCAGGCGCTCAAGGCCGCCGGTTCGCTGCGCGCCGAACTCGAGATCATCTAATCAGCAACAAGGCACCCCATGATCGGCTCTCCTTCCACTGACCTGACCAGCAAGTTCGCCCTCGACACCAAGGGTCTGGGCGAACTCAAGCAAGGCGCCAAGAACGGCTCGCCCGCCGCGCTGAAGGAGGCCGCGACGCAGTTCGAAGCCATGTTCATCAACATGATGATGAAGAGCATGCGCGACGCGACGCCGCAGGAAGGGCTGATGGACAACCAGCAGTCCAAGATGTTCACCGGCATGCTGGACCAGCAGATGAGCCAGAACCTGGCCAAGCGCGGCATGGGCCTGGCCGACGTGCTGACCCGCCAGCTGACCTCGAACCAGGTGGGCGCCCAGGCGCTCGCCATCGGCGCCGACGGCGTGGCCGCGGGCAAGGCGGCGGCTGCGGCATCGGCCCTGGCGCCGCTCGACGGCAGCATGCGTCCGGGCATGGACGCGGCCACCATGCTCAAGACCGGCGCCACCCAGCCGGGCGCGCCGGCGCTGCCCTACACCACGGATAGCGGCCGCATCCAGGCGCCGCACGTGCGCGCCTTCCAGGAAAAGCTGCACGTTCACGCCGCCGCGGCAGAGCGCGCCACCGGCGTGCCGGCCAAGTTCATGCTGGGCCAGGCGGCGCTGGAAAGCGGCTGGGGCAAGCGCATGATCCGCAACGCCGACGGCACCAGCAGCAACAACCTGTTCGGCATCAAGGCCGGCCCGGGCTGGAAGGGCAAGGTCGCCACCGCCGTCACCACCGAATACGTCAACGGCGTGGCGCGCCAGAAGGTCGAGCGCTTCCGCGCCTACGACACGCCGGCGGATTCGTTCAAGGATTACGCCAACATGCTGGCCCGAAACCCGCGCTACGAGAAGGTGCTGGCCAGCGGTGGCGACGCGACCGCTTTCGCCCACGGCCTGCAGCGCGCCGGCTATGCCACCGACCCGATGTACGCGGCCAAGCTGACGCGCATCATCAAGAATTCGTTGGCATAAAGACACGATCAAGTTTTCCCAAAATCTGCCGTTGATGGATTAGTCAGAGAAAGAATACGCATATGTCCGGTAACCTCCTCAGCATTGGCAAGAGCGGCCTGTTCGCGGCGCAGGCGGGCCTGGCCACGACCGGCCACAACATCACCAACGCCAGCGTCGCCGGCTACAACCGCCAGGTCGTGGTGCAGGCCACCGGCCCGATGCTCGACACCGGCGTCGGCTTCCAGGGTACCGGCACCCAGATTTCCCAGATCAAGCGCTACAGCGACGAGTTCCTCAACTCGCAGGTGCGCAGCGCCCAGTCCAGCAAGAGCGGGCTGGATTCCTATTATTCCCAGATCAGCCAGATCGACAACATGCTGGCCGACCAGACGTCCGGCCTGTCGCCGGCGCTGCAGGGCTTCTTCGAAGGCCTGCAGGACATGGCGCGCAACCGTGCCTCGCTGCCCTCGCGCCAGTCGATGCTGTCGGCTTCCGACACCCTGGCAACCCGTTTCCAAGCCCTCGACACGCGCCTGGACGAGATCCGCGACGGCGTCAACGGCACCATCGAGTCCAGCGTCACCCTGATCAACTCCTACGCCCAGCAGATCGCCGACCTGAACGACCAGATCGGTACCTTCGCCGCCGCCCAGCAGCGCGCGCCGAACGACCTGCTCGACAAGCGCGACCAGCTGGTGATGGAACTGAACACCCAGGTCAAGGCGAACGTGACCCCGGGCGACAACAACAGCCTGACGATCTCGATCGGCAACGGTCAGCCGCTGGTGGTCGGCCAGCGTACCTTCCAGCTGGCGGCGATCGCCTCGCCGACCGACAAGGGCCGGATCGAAGTCGGTTACGTGGCCGGCAACAAGGTCTCGGTGCTGGGAGACAACGCGCTGTCCGGCGGCACGCTCGGCGGCGCCCTCGAATTCCGCAGCAAGACGCTCGACCCTGCCCAGAGCGCGCTGGGCAAGGTGGCGATCGGCCTGGCCATCGAGTTCAATGCCCAGCACAAGCTGGGCCTGGACCAGAACGGCCAGCCCGGCAAGGATGTCTTCAACGTGGCCGAAGCCTTCGTCGGCAAGAACATCAACAACGCGCAATCCAGTACCGCGGCCGTCAAGGCCATCGTCAGGGATCCGGCCAAGCTGGTCGACAGCGACTACAAGGTCAAGTACAACGGCAGCGGCTACGACGTGATCCGCCTGTCCGACAACAAGCCGGTTGTCCTGACCGGCACTCCGCCAAGTGCCGACGGCATCGAATTCAACATCACCGGCAGCGGCGCCGCGGGCGACGAATTCCTGGTGCGCCCGACCGTCGGCGGCGCCGCCAACTTCAAGCTGCTGCTGAATCCCGGCGACACGGAAAGCATCGCCGCGGCCGCGCCGATCGCCACCAGCTTCCCGAACACCAATACCGGTACCGGCAAGATCAGCGAAGGCAAGGTCGATGCGGGCTTCCTGACCAGCGGCGTATCGCTGCCGGTCACTCTGAGCTTCCAGAGCAACGCCACGACCGGCACCCTGTCCGGCTTCCCGGCCGGCATGGCGGTCCGCGTGACCAATGCGGCCGGCGCGTTCATCGACTACCCGGCGCCGGCCACCAACGTCGCCTTCACCGCCGGCTCCACGTACAGCTTTGGCGGCATGAGCGTGACGATGACGGGCGCGCCCGGCAACAACGACAGCTTCAAGATTGCCAGCAACAAGGACGGGATCGGCGACACCCGCAACGTCGGCCTGCTGGGCGAGCTGCAGACCAAGAACATCTTCAACAAGAACACCGCGACCATCCAGTCGTCCTACGCCCAGCTGGTCAGTACGGTCGGCAACAAGACCCGCGAGGTCCAGGCCAACGGCGAAGCCGCCGAGGCCTTGCTGACCCAGGCCAAGGCCAGCGCCTCCGACGTCTCGGGCGTGAACCTGGACGAGGAAGCCACCAACCTGATCAAGTACCAGCAGGCCTACCAGGCCGCGGGCAAGGTCATGCAGATTGCCGGCACCATCTTCGACACCCTGCTGTCGATCGGCCGCTGACGATTAAGACGAAAACGATTACGAGGCATTCATGCGCATCAGTACCCTGTCGATCTACGGCAACGCCACCTCCCAGCTGAACACGCTGCAGAGCGCACTGGCGCGCACCCAGATGCAGCTGTCGACCAACCGCCGCATCCTGACCCCGGCCGACGACCCGGTGGCCTCGGCGCGTGCGCTCGAAGTGAGCCAGTCGAAGGCGATGAACGAGGGATTCGCCAGCAACCGCGCCAGCGCGCGCTCCTCGCTGGCGGCAGTCGAAGGCGCACTGCAGAATGCCGGCAACCTGCTGCAGGACATCCAGGAACTGGCGGTCAAGGCCGGCAACGGCAGCATGCTGCCGCAGGACCGCGAAGCCCTTGCCATCGAGCTGGAAGGGCGCCTGGACGACCTGCTGGGCGTGGCCAACACCACCGACGGCGCCGGCGGCTACCTGTTCTCCGGCTACAAGGCGACCACCCAGCCCTACACCCGCACGCCGACGGGCGCTGACTACCAGGGCGACCAGGGGCAGCGCCAGCTGCAGGTCGGCGCCTCGCGCAAAATTCCGCTGTCGGCTTCCGGCACGGCCGTGTTCGACGCCAACCCGACCGGCAACGGCGCCTTCCAGACCCAGGCCGGCGCGCTCAACACCGGCGCCGCCATCATCTCCTCGGGCGCGGTGGTCGACCGCGACCTGGTCAACGATGACCTTTCGTACAAGCTGACTTTCTCGGTGGCGCCGGGCACCCCGCCACAGACCACCTACACGGTGTACGACACCACCAGCGGCACCGACGTCGCGCTCGCGACCCATACCGGCATTCCCTATGAAGACGGCAAGACCATCAGCTTCGGTGGCCTGAGCTTCGACATCAAGGGTGTGCCCGCCAATGGCGACGTCTTCACGGCCGAGCCGAGCAAGAACAAGTCGGTCTTCGAGACGGTGACCGAGCTGGTCGCCGCGCTGCGCGCCCCGGTCGACGGCTCGACCGGCAAGGCGGCCCTCACCAACAGGCTCAATACCGCGATCGACAACCTGAAGGGCGCCCACGACAACGTGCTGACGGTGCAGGCCTCGGTCGGCGCGCACATGAAGGAACTGGACTACCTCGACAGCGCCGGCGACGACCTCGACATCCAGTACGCCGCCACCCTGGGCGACCTGCAGGACCTCGACATGGTCAAGGCGATCTCGGACTTCTCGATGCAGCAGAACACGCTGCAGGCGGCGCAAATGTCGTTCAAGACCATGTCGGGCCTGTCGCTCTTCAATTACCTGTAATTCTCAGCCGCCGGCCCGCTTCGGGGCATGGCCGAGCTTGCCGAGCGTGTCCATCACCAGGTCGCAGTGCTCGCCCTGGATCTCGATCACCCCATCCTTGACGGTGCCGCCCGAACCGCAGGCGGTACGCAGCTGCTTGCCCAGCAGGGCGAGGGCGGTGGCGTCGAGCGCCAGTCCTTTCACCAGGGTGACGCACTTGCCGCCGCGGCCCTTGGTCTGGCGCGATACGCGCACCACGCCATCGCCCGCAGGCAGGGCCTTCGCCTTGCAGGTGCACTGCGCGACCGGATTGCGGCATTCCGGACACATGCGTCCGCTCTCGGTGGAATACACGAGGCCGCCGCTTGAACTTCGTTTCATGTCGATCCAGATGGTTGCGGGGCCGCCAGTATAGACCGGTCAGCGGTATTCCGGCCTGGTCGACAGGGCCACGACGGCGCTGCCGGCAGCGACGATCAGTGCGTCTTCGATCAGGCCGCTCTTCGTCTGCCCGATGCTGGCCATCGCGCGCTTGCGGCCGGCCAGGGTCAGGTAGGCGAGGGGAACCGCGGTAGCGACCGCCGCGGCCGCGCCAGCCCGTTCCCGGCCGGGCGCGGCCAGTGCGGCGCCGGCGATCCCGGCGCTCATGACCCGCGCCAGCAGGCCGAGGAAAACGGTACGGTCGGGCGCCGTTTTCATCTTGTCGCCCAGTAGTTCTCCCACGCCCATGGCCAGTGCGCCGTACTTGAACAGCGGGCGATCCAGCAGGAACAGTTCTCCCGGCGTAGCACGGCCCTTGAGGCGTGCCGTCGCGATCGTGGCCATCGGCGTCATCGAACGGGCGCTGGCGACGGCGCCGATTAGGAAGGAAGGGAGCAGGCTGCGAATAGACATTTGGAAACTCCTGTGCGGGTGGCAATCGATGACTCGACTGTAGCCGGGCGAGCGCCGGCGTGTCGCCACGCAAGCCTGCTAACCCGCCTGGCGTCCAGTGGCGCGCAGCGTCTTCAGTTCACGGTGCAGCCAGTCGCGGCTGGGCAGCGTTTCGCCGCTGCCGCACTTGACCCGGTAGGACCGGCCGGAAAAGCTGCTTTTCGATGCCGCTAGATCGATGAACTGCTCGGCGCTCTGCAGCGTCTCGCGGCGGCCTTCGATGTAGTCGAGCTTGCGCAGCAGGTGCTTGCTGGCATCGGCGCCGCTGTGCCAGCTGCCGTTGCGTTCGAACTGGCAGCCGGAATTGCTCATCTTCGCCATCAGGCCGTCGATCTCGGCGCGGATGGCGGGTGGGGTGGGGGCGGCGTTCGCGTTCAGGCAAACGGCGGCCAGGACGCTGGAGGCAAGGAAGCGGATGGTCGGCATGGGAATCGCAGGAAGCTCTGTTGTCGCCACCCTAACCGAAAATCCAGTTTCGCGCGTGCCGCTACCTAGCCGGGCGCGGGCGTGGGGACGGAAGGCGCCGGTGGCGGCGCCGCATTGCGCTGCAGGCCGGCACGCGGCACCGCGCGGCCGGCTTCGATGCCCTCGTTGAACAGGTTCACGATCGGCATGCCGAGGTAGGGCATGGCCAGGCTCAGGGTCAGGAAGCCGACACCCAGGGTTACCGGAAAGCCGATACCGAAGATGTTCAGCTGGGGCGCGGCGCGCGTCAGGATGCCGAGGGCCACGTTGGTGACGAGCAGGGCGGCGATGATCGGCAGCGACAGCTGCAGCCCGCTCGAGAAGATCTTGGCGCCCCAGCGCGCCAGCTCCAGCGGGGCATTGCCCGAGAACGGCGTGGCGGAAATCGGCATCGCATGGAAGCTCTCGGCCAGCGCCGCCAGCAGCACCAGGTGCGCGTTCACCGCCAGGAAGGCCATGGTCGCCACCAGCGTCAGGAACTGTGCCACCGCCGCCGAGCGGCCGCGGGTGGACGGGTCGAAGAATACGGCAAACCCCAGGCCCATGGTCATGCTGGCCACCTCGCCCGCGTATTCGATGGCGGCGAACACGATGCGCATGGCGAAGCCCATGGCCACGCCGATCAGGAGTTCCTTTACCAGGATCAGGATGCCGGCCCAGGAGCTCGGGTCGACGGCCGGGATCTCGGGCACGGTGGGCGCGATGACGGACGCGAGCAGCACGCCGAGCGCGACCTTGATCGACATCGGCACGCCGGCATTGCCGAACAGGGGCGCGGAGGCGACCAGGCCGAGGATGCGGGTGAGCGGCCAGATCAGGCCCGCGATCCAGGCGTTCATCTCGCCCGTGGTCAGGCTCAACATGCGATTAGCCGATCAGTCCCGGGATGCTGGTGAACACCTGGCGCATGTAGTCGAGCATGGTGGACAGCATCCAGGGCCCGGCCACGACCAGGGCGATGAAGATGCCGACCAGCTTCGGGATGAAGGACAGGGTCGCTTCGTTGATCTGGGTTGCGGCCTGGAAGATCGAGATGATCAGGCCGATGATCAGCGCCACCAGCAGCAGCGGGGCCGACACCATCAGCGTGACTTCCATCGCGGTGCGGCCCATGGTCATGACGGATTCGGGAGTCATGCTCGCTCTCCTAATAGAAACTCTGGGTCAGCGAGCCGAGCAGCAGCTGCCAGCCGTCGACCAGCACGAACAGCATCAGCTTGAACGGTAGCGAGATGACCGCGGGCGACATCATCATCATGCCCATCGCCATCAGCACCGAGGCCACCACCATGTCGATGATCAGGAAGGGAATGAAGATCGCGAAGCCGATCTGGAACGCGGTCTTCAGCTCGCTCGTGACGAAAGCCGGGATCAGCACGCGCAGCGGCACGTCTTCCGGACCCTGCAGTGCGGGCGAGCGCGAGATCTTGACGAACAGCGCCAGGTCGGACTGGCGGGTCTGCTTGATCATGAATTCCTTGAGCGGCACCACGCCGCGCTCCATGGCCTCGCTCATCTGCATCTTGTTCTGCTGCAGCGGCAGGTAGGCTTCCGTATAGATGCGGTCGAAGGTCGGGCCCATCACGAAGAAGGTCAGGAACAGCGCCAGCCCCACCATCACCTGGTTCGGCGGCGCGGTCTGGGTGCCGATCGCCTGGCGCAGCAGCGACAGTACGATGATGATGCGGGTAAAGGCCGTCATCATCAGGAGTGCGGCCGGCAGGAAGGTCAGCGCGGTCAGCAGGATCAGGGTCTGCACCGGCAGCGAGTAGGCGGTGCCGCCGCCCGCGGCCGGGCTGGTGGTGAAGGCGGGGATGCCGGGCTGGGCCAGGGCGGCCAGCGGCAGCAGCGCCAGGCCGGCGCCCAGCAGGAGTCGCTTCACAGCTTGATTATTTCGCATTACGGTTGTCTATCGTTTTCTTGAGCCAGTCGCCGAAGCTGCCCGCGCTAGCTGCGTGGGCCGCCAGTGCAGCCTGCGGCGCCACATCGTGCTGGCGCGGCATGGTGGCCAGGGCGTTCACGCGTCCCGGCGCTGCGCCGACGACGATCCACTGGTCGCCCACTTCCACCACCATGATCCGCTCGCGCCCGCCGATATTCAGGGCGCCGACCAGCCGGATGTTGGCGCTCGCGCCCATCGCGCGCGGACCGTAGCGTTTCATGAACCAGGCCAGGGCGAGCAGCAGGCCGATCACCAGCACCAGGGCCATGATGGTCTGCAGCAGGCCGCCGCTTGCCGGGACGGCGGAGCCAGGCATCACCACTTGCGGCGGACGCTGGCCGGGAACCGGAGTGCTCACCGGCGGGGTGGCGGGCTGTTCGGCGGCCGGCGCGGGCGGGCTTTCCACCGCTGCCGGGCCGGGCGCCTGCACCGGCGTCGAGACCGGGCCGGACGGCGCCGGACGGGCCGGCGTGGCCGGGCGGCCGGTGGTGGTGGCGCCGCGCGGCAGGGGCTGGGTTTCCTGCGAAGCGGGCGCCGGGACGGGAATCGGTGCAGTGGCCGCGGGAGCTGGCTGTGCTTGTGGCGCTGCCTGTGGTGCAGCTTGATGCTGGGCAGGGGCCTGATCCGCAACGACGGGTGACGCACAGGCTGCCAGAGGCGCAAACATCAGCACAGCGGCGATCCGTAGGGTGGGCGGCTTTGCCGCCCACGCGGTGATCGTTAGACGATGAAAAAGCGCACAGGCAGATCTCGCCAGGTTTGAACGCGTGGGCGGGAGACCCGCCCACCCTACGATGGGATTGCGATTGGCGACGTTGCGCGAAGTCATTTATTCAGTTTTCTGATCCGTTCCGATGGGGTAATGATATCAGTCAGACGGATACCGAACTTGTCGTTCACGACCACCACCTCGCCCTGGGCGATCAGGCAGCCGTTGACGAGCACGTCCATCGGTTCGCCCGCCAGGCCGTCGAGCTCGACCACCGAGCCTTGGGCCAGCTGCAGCAGGTTCTTGATCGCAATCTTGGTGCGGCCAAGTTCCACGGTCAGCTGGACCGGGATGTCGAGGATGAAGTCGATGTCGTTCGGCGTTTCGTTGCGCGCGCCCTTGTTCGAGAAATCCTTGAACACGGCCGCGCTGGCGGTGGCCTGCTGTTGCTGCTGGCGTTCGAGCGCCGCTGCTTCGGCCGCGGCCTGCTCGGCAATCGCCGCGCCCCAATCGTCGTCGAGGCTTTCCTGGTCGTCCTGGGTGTCAGACATGTTGCTCTCCTGTGTCGCCCGCGGCCAGCGCAGGCGGATTCATA
Organism: Massilia sp. IC2-476; assembly: GCF_020707295.1. Taxonomy (NCBI): domain Bacteria; kingdom Pseudomonadati; phylum Pseudomonadota; class Betaproteobacteria; order Burkholderiales; family Oxalobacteraceae; genus Massilia; species Massilia sp. IC2-476. Next base: position 562,676 of record NZ_JAJFER010000001.1, on the reverse strand, counting down.
CGTTATGTGTGCGCTTACTTGTTGAAGTTGTCGCTGTTGGCCAGCAGCTTCTCGACCTTCAGGGCGTACTGGCCGTTGAAGACACCGTAGCTGCAATCCATCACCGGCACGCCGTCGACCGTGGCCTGCAGCATTTCCGGGACCGTGATCGGGATGATGTCGCCGATCTTCATGTTCAGGATCTCGTCGAAGTTGGCGCGGCCTTCGCCCAGCACCGCGACCAGCTCGACCTCGGCCACCTGGATCTGCTGGGTCATCAGGCGCACCCAGCGCTTGTCGACTTCCAGCGCTTCGCCCTGCAGGCTCGAGGTCAGCGCATCGCGGATCGGCTCGATCATCGAGTAGGGCATGCAGAAGTGGATCTGGCCCGACACCGAACCGAGTTCGATGGTGAAGGTACAGGACACCACGACCTCGTTCGGGGTCGCGATGTTGGCGAACTGCGTGTTCATTTCAGAACGGATGTACTCGAACTCGACCGGGTACACCGGCTCCCACGACTTGGCATAGGCTTCGAACACGATGTCGAGGATGCGCATGATGATGCGCTGCTCGGTCTGGGTGAAGTCGCGGCCTTCCACGCGGGTGTGGAAACGGCCGTCGCCGCCGAACAGGTTGTCCACCAGCAGGAACACCAGGCCCGGGTCGAACACCATCAGGGCCGTGCCGCGCAGCGGCTTCATGTGGATCAGGTTCAGATTGGTCGGCACCACAAGGTTGCGGATGAACTCGCTGTACTTCGAGACCCGCACCGATCCGACGGACACTTCCGCGCTGCGGCGCAGGAAGTTGAACAGGCCGACCCGCAGATACCTGGCGAAACGCTCGTTGATGATCTCGAGCGTCGGCATGCGGCCGCGGACGATCCGCTCCTGCGTCGCCAGGTTATAGGTGCGAACTCCCGAGGTGTCTTCAGGCGTCGCAATGTCGTCCTGATCGCCGTTGACCCCTTTGAGGAGGGCATCGACTTCTTCCTGTGAGAGGAAATTATCAGCCATGGTACGTCAGCTTACTGGATGATGAACGAAGTAAATAGTACGTCGGTTACTTCCTGCTCGTCGCCGTCTTTCTCGAAAGGTTCCTGCACGATTGCCTGGATTTCGGCAGCGAGCTGCTGCTTGCCTTCGACCGTGCTGATTTCCGATGCCTTCTTGCCCGACAGGAGCAGCAGCACGCGGTTGCGCACGATCGCCATATTGTCCTTGACCAGGGTCGCCTGTTCGGCGCCCGCCACCTGCAGCGTGAACTGGACCTGCAGGTACTGCTCGCCGGTTTCCGGCTGCAGGTTCACGGTAAAGGCCTCGACCGGCACGTATTCCGACTTGGCTTCCGGATCCTTGTTTTTCTTCTTTTTCTTGGATTCCTTCGGGCTGTCGTGTTCGGCCGCGGCATCGCCTGCCCCATGCATGAAATACCAGGCCGCACCGCCGCCACCGCCGAGCAGCAGCACGGCTGCGGCGGCGATCACGACCAGCTTTTTCTTGGAGCCGGCCGGGGCTGCTGCCGCTGCGTCTGCTTTCGGGTCGGCCTTCATTTTCGGGTTCGCTTTCAAGATGCCTCTTTACTGCCTAAAAGAATGTGTCCGTCATTATGGCATTATCGCGGGGAAACAAAACCCGCCAAGCCCCGAAAAGAGGGGATTAGGGGTGCTTATCCCGCTGATTGTTGCGCGGACGTGTTGACGGTTTAACAGGCGCTCAAGCGAAGGTATCGACCAGGCCGTTGTCGCCCAGGGCCACGCTGCGCGTCGCTGGACGGGCGGCATTGTCCTCACTCACCGCGTTCGTGCCGCCATTGCCGAAACCGCTGGCGCCGCCCTGATTGCGGCGCTCGCCATCCTGCTGTGCCTGGCGGCCATCTGGCATGCCGGCATCCACCGTCGCATTACCCAGCGCGATGCCGCTCTCGCCCATCATCTCGCGCAGGCGCGGAATGGCGTTTTCCAGGGCCTGGCGCACTTCCAGCTGGTTCGAGGAGAAGGCCACGCTGGCCCCATCGTTGCTCACGTTCAGCACCACCTGCACCGGACCGAGGTCCGGCGGGTTCAGCGTCAGTGTGGCGGCCTGTTCCTTGCCGACCATGTACACGATGCGCTGGCTGACCTGGTTGTCCCAGGCCTGGCTACCCACGCGCGCCGGGATGCGATCGGCCGGCACGGCGGTCGGGTTGGCCAGGGTCTCGAGCTTGGCGGCCTGGGCCTGCAGCTGGGCAGGGGCAGGGGCCGGCGCCTCGACGGCCGCCATGGCCTGCGCGCCCCCTTCGCGGACCACGGCCGCGCCTTGCTTGCCCGGCTCGGCCTGGACGGCAGCCTGGGCTGTCTGCTGCAGGCTGCGCAGGTCGGCCGTCTCGCCCGCTGCCGGCTGCACACCGGCAGCCAGCGAGAAGCCGCCGGCTGCCGCTTCGCCGTCGGTAGCGGCCGGCAGGGCAGGGGCGGTCGCGACGGCGACGGCGTCGGCGCTGGCGCTGGTGTCGAGTTTCGCGAATGCGGACTGGAGCGCGGCGAGCTGCAGTTCGGCGCCGCCGGCAGCGACGCTGGCGGCAGGGGCCTGCGCCGCCACCGGCGCGGCAACGACCGGTGCAGCCGGGGCCGGCTGGGTCAGGCTGGCCATGAAGGCGAGCATGTCGGTGACGGGCGTCGTTGCTGCTTCCGCGGCTGCAGTGGCCGATTCGGCAGCGGCTGCGGCATCCTTGGCCGGGTCGGCGGACTCGGTGCCCGCAGCTGCGCCCTGGGCGGTGGGCGCCGGCGCATCGGGCGCCGCATCCTTTTGCTTGGCCGGCTCGCGCGCCGGGGCTTTCGTACCTTGGGCCGCCGGTTTGTCCGCCGCCTTGTGTGCCGTGGCCGGCTTGTTGGCCGGGGCGGCCGATGGCGCCATGGTCGGTGCGGCGGAGGGCGCCATGGTCGGCGCCATCGCGCGCGACAGGGTGGCGCCGAAGCCTTCGCCTTCCGGCGCCTGCACGCCCGCGGCAGCGTTGCGTTGCGGCTGGGCCAGGGTGCTCGCGCCGGAAACCTGGAACGGAAGGGTGGTCGTCTGCATCGTCATGGTGAATCTGCCTGGTGTCAGCGTTGTTTGTAGCGGGCGCCACGCGCGGCGTGGTCGTCCATCAGTTTCTGGTCGCGCTTGTTCTCGATCGCCAGTGCTTCGGCGGCGGCGCGTTCGTTCAGGGTGCGGTAGGACAGGCGCTTGCGCTCGCTCTCCTGCCATGCCTTCTTTTCCGTGTCCGCCTTGTACTTCGCGTGCTTGATCACTTCGCGCTGGCCAATGATGGCGTTGTCCAGCTTGCCGATGAAGGCCACGAAATTGTTATACGCAAAGGGCGTGATGCCTGCCATCTGCGCCGCGTCGAGCTTGCGGACGTACTCGTCGCGGTAGCCATCCAGCATCACCAGCTTCTGCTCGGCTTCGTCGACCGCCGCCAGGGCGGCGCCCAGGCGCTTGGCGATCGCGTCGGAATCGCGCTGTGCCAAGTCAATCAGGGTGTCGAGGGCGGATGCGGTGGCCATAATGAGAGCAGTATAGTGCCGCCAGGCATCGTTTCATCACTCGAATAGAGAGGTCAATTGCCCCAAGCTCTCCAGCATGCCCGCGTTGTCGTGGATTTCCTGGCACAGGAAGGCTTCGATCTGCTCGTGCTTGGCAATCGCCTGGTCCAGCACCGGATCGCTGCCGGCGGCATAGGCGCCGACGCTGATCAGGTCGCGCGAGCGCTGGTAGCGCGAGTACAGCTGCTTGAGCTTGCGCGCCGCCAGCTGGTGTTCGTGGGTGGTAATCCCGTGCATGGCGCGCGAGATCGACTGTTCGATGTCGATCGCCGGATAGTGGCCGGCCTCGGCCAGGTGGCGGTTCAGCACAATGTGGCCGTCCAGGATACCGCGCGCGGCATCGGCGATCGGGTCCTGCTGGTCGTCGCCTTCCGACAGCACGGTATAGAAGGCGGTGATCGAGCCGCCTCCCTCCTGGCCGTTGCCGGCCCGTTCCACCAGCACCGGCAGCTTGGCGAACACCGAGGGCGGATAGCCCTTGGTGGCCGGCGGCTCGCCGATCGCCAGCGCGATCTCGCGCTGCGCCATGGCGTAGCGGGTGAGCGAATCCATGATGAGCAGGACGTTCTTGCCCTGCTCGCGGAAGTGTTCCGCGATCGCGGTGGCGTAGGCCGCGCCCTGCAGGCGCATCAGGGGAGGCGAATCGGCCGGCGCGGCCACCACGGCCGAGCGGGCGCGGCCTTCCGGGCCCAGGATCTGTTCGATGAATTCCTTCACTTCGCGGCCCCGTTCGCCGATCAGGCCGACCACGATCACGTCGGCCGTGGTGTAACGCGCAATCATGCCCAGCAACACCGATTTACCGACACCGGTACCGGCGAACAGGCCGAGGCGCTGGCCGCGGCCGACCGTCAGCATGGCGTTGATGGCGCGCACGCCCACGTCCAGGGTTTCCGAGATCGGCGCGCGGTCGAGCGGGTTGATCGGGCGCGCATTCAGCGGGCCGACTTCGTCGGTGTTCAGCGGGCCCTTGCCGTCGAGCGGGCGGCCGGCGCCGTCCACCACGCGCCCCAGCAGCTGCATGCCGACCGGCAGATGGCGTGCGCGGTCGCTCGGGCGGCGGCGCGGGTGCTGCACCGTGCCCGGTTTCGGCAGGGCCGATTCGACCGGGAACACGCGCGACCCCGGCACCACGCCCTCGACGTCGCTCTGCGGCATCAGGAACAGGCGCTCGCCCTCGAAGCCGACCACTTCGGCCTCGATGCGCTGGCCGTTGGCCACGGGGATGGTGCAGGCGCTGCCCACGGCCAGCTTCAGGCCCACGCATTCCATCACCAGGCCGGCCACGCGCGTGACACGGCCGGAGACCTGCATTGGCTCGGCAAAGCCGACCAGGGAATCGCAGTCCTTGATGAAGGATTTCCAGCGGGCGGTGTGGCGGTCAGTCGTTGTCGTCATGTCGTAGGGTGGGCGGCTTCGCCGCCCACGCGGTGATACGTGCAATATGAAGTTTAGCGGTGGTGTTGACAGTGGTTGACCGCGTGGGCGGAAGATCCGCCCACCCTACGACAACCAGTCCACATTGCTCTGCAAGGCATGAGTGAGTCGCGCCCAGCGGGCTTGGGCCTGGGCATCGATCTGGTTGCTGGCGGTATCGACCTTGCAGCCGCCACGCGCCATGGCGGCGTCTTCGACGATGCGCCAGCCGCCCTTGACCAGCTCCTGGCCCATGGCCTGGCGCACGATCTCGGCGTCCTCCGGGTTCAGCGTCAAGGTGGCCGGCTGGGACAGCACCGGCAGGTAGCCGATCGCTTCCTGCACCACCGGCAGGATCAGTTCGGGGCGCACGTCGAAGGCGGTGCGCACCATGCCGCGCGCCAGGCGCAGGGCCAGTTCCAGCACGTCGTGGGCAATGGTCTCGTCGGCCTGCACCACGGCGTCGCTGAAGGTCGCGGCGATCGTGCGCAGGTGTTCCAGTTCGCCTTCGGCCTCGATCTGGCCGGCTCTAGCGCCATCGGCATAGCCTTCGGCATGGCCGGCGGCCCGGCCTTCTTCCAAGCCCTCGGCATAGCCCTCCGCACGCGCCTGCTCGCGGATCGCTTCCAGTTCTTCCGCCGTCGGCAGCACCACGTTCGGAACGATCTCGATCGGTTCCGGCTCCGGGGCCGGAGGAGGGGGCGCCATCGCGGCGCGGCGCGCCTGGGTGGACGGGCGCTCGTCGCCGAACGAGGTGAGTTCCCAGCGCTGGTAGGCGCTTTGCTGTTCCTTGGGGATCATCAGACGAAGGAATCCTCACCCTTACCGCCCAGCACGATCTGGCCTTCGTCCGCCAGGCGGCGCACGATCTGCAGGATCTGTTTCTGCTGAGATTCCACTTCCGACAGGCGCACCGGACCCTTCGACTCCAGGTCTTCGCGCATCATTTCGCTGGCACGTTGCGACATGTTCTTGAAGATCTTTTCGCGCAGGTCTTGCGATGCGCCCTTGAGGGCGATGATCAGCATTTCGGACTGCACTTCGCGCAGCAGCAGCTGGATGCCGCGGTCGTCGATGTCGATGATGTTGTCGAACACGAACATCTCGTCCATGATCTTCTGCGCCATGTCGTTGTCGTAGTTCTTGATGTTGTCCATGACGGCCGCTTCCTGCTCGCCGCTCATGAAGTTCAGGATCTCGGCCGCGGTGCGCACGCCGCCCAGCGAAGACTTCTTGATGTTCTCGTTACCCGACAGCAGCTTGGTCAGCACGTCGTTCAGCTCGCGCAGCGCGGCCGGCTGCACGCCGTCCAGGGTGGCGATACGCAGCACCACGTCGTTGCGCAGGCGCTCGGTGAAGTGGGCCAGGATCTCGCAGGCCTGGTCGCGCTCGAGGTGCACCAGGATGGTGGCGATAATCTGCGGGTGCTCGTTGCGGATCAGTTCCGCCACCGAAGGCGAATCCATCCACTTCAGGCTTTCGATGCCCGAGGCGTCCTTGCCGCCCAGGATGCGGTTGAGCAGCACCGCGGCCTTGTCGTCGCCCAGCGCCTTGGTCAGCACCTGGCGGATGTATTCGTCCGAATCCAGGCCGACGGTCGAGTGCAGGTTGGTCTCTTCCACAAAGGCTTCCAGCACCTTGACCACTTCGCCGTGCTGCACCGCCTTCATCTGCGCCATCGCGCCGCCCAGCTTCAGCACTTCACGCGGGCCCAGGAACCTCATCACTTCAGCCGCTTCCGCTTCGCCCAGGGCCAGCATCAGGATCGCTGCCTGGGTTACGCCTTCCTTGTCCTTGTCACTCATTTGATCCCAACCATGCTTTCACAACGTTAGCCACGATACGCGGGTCCTGGCGGGCCAGCTCCTGCGCCATTTCCAGGTTCTTCCGGTAGCCCTGGTTCCGGCGTTCGACTTCCTGTTCTTCCAGTTCTTCTTCGTCGATCTCGGCCGCCTCTTCATCCGAGATCTCGTCTTCCTCTTCCGGTTCCGGTTCCGGCGGCAGCGCGGTGACCTCGTCGAACTTCTTGATCGCCGGGCGCATCAGCGGCAGCAGGATCCGGTAGTAGAGGAAGGCCAGCACCGCGAACAGCAGCAGGTACTTGCCGATTTCCTTGGCCAGCGGCAGGTTGGCCGGATCGCGCCACCAGTCGAGCTGGGCCGGGGTGTCGTCCGGGCGGTCGACGCCGTCGAACGGGGCATTGGTCACGTTCAGGGTGTCGCCGCGCCCTTGCGAGTAGCCCATCGCCTGCTTGACCAGTTCGTTGATCTGGGCCACTTCGGCGGCCGCCAGCGGTTTGACGATGACCTTGCCGGTCTTCGGATCGATCGAGCGGCGGTAGTTCACGACCACGCCCACGGTCAGGCGCTTGATGCCGCCCATCGGGCGCTGTTCGTAGCGGATGGTCTTGTCGACTTCGTAATTGGTGGTGGCGTCCTTGCGCGTCGGCCCGCTGGCTGCCGGGGCGCCGGCGACCGGCTGGCCGTCGATCGGCGCGGTGGCCACGCCCGGCGGCTGGTTCGACAGCGCGCCCGGCACGCCGGAGGCGCCCGCGCCCGGCTGGTTCGACTCGGAGGTCTGCTGGCTGCGGATCGCCTGCGGTTCCGGCGGCGAGTTCGGCTTGTACATCTCGGCCGCGGTGTCGACCTGGGCGAAGTCGACCTCGGCGGTCGCTTCGGCGCGCACGTTTTCCTTGCCGACCAGCGGCGCGATGATCGATTCGACCTGCTTGATGATGTTCTGCTGGACCTGCTCGACGTACTTCAGCTGGGTCGCGTCCAGGCCCTTGTTGCCGGCGGCCTTGTTGCCGGTGTCGGACAGCAGGTTGCCGTTCTGGTCGACCACGGTGACGTTACCGACCGTCAGTTCCGGCACGCTGGAAGCGACCAGGTGGACGATGGCGCTGACCTGGCCCGGGTCGAGGGCGCGGCCCGGCTGCAGGTTCAGCAGCACGGACGCGGTGGGTTTCTGCTGGTCGCGCACGAACACGGAAGGTTTCGGCAGCGCCAGGTGCACGCGCGCGCTGCCGACCGAGCCGAGCGACTGGATCGAGCGCGCCAGCTCGCCTTCGAGCGAGCGCTGGTAGTTGACCTGTTCGACGAACTGGGACGTGCCCAGCTTCTGGTTTTCCATCAGTTCGAAGCCGACGTTGCCACCCTTGGGCAGGCCCTGCGCCGCCAGCTTCAGGCGCAGGTCGTGGATCTGCTCGGCCGGGACCAGGATCGCCGTGCCGCCTTCGGAAAACTTGTACTTGACCCCCATCTGGTCGAGCGAGGCGGTGATGGCGCCGCCGTCGCGGTCGCTGTAGTTCGAGAACAGCACGCGGTATTCCGGCGCCTGGCTCCACATCCAGAGCGCAATCATGATGGCGACGACCAGCGCGATACCGCCGCCGAGGGCAACGCGCTTGCCCATCGTCGTCTGCAAAAAGCCCTGCTTTTCCGCTTGCTGCTCGGAAGCCGGGGTGTCGATCAGTTCTTCAGCGACTGCTGCCATGGTGGGTTAACTGTCCAGGATGGAGGAATTAGCAGGATTATGAAGCCATAGGGCAACATTCAAACCCTGAAATAGGGGTGGAAATCCATGCTTCTTCACAGCAGGAAATTGTCTGGGCGCTGATATTCTGACAGCCTGAAAAAGTGGATGGCCTCACGGGCAGGAGAAAACGATGAGTATTGGCGGAATCGGCGGCATCGACAGCAGCCGCATCCAGGCGATGATGGAACAGCTGAAATCTGCGGCGACCAAGCCGGCGGCCAGCCCCGTCGCGCCCCTCGGCGTGGGTGGCGCGGGTAGCATTGCCCAACCGGGAGTCGCCAAGCTCGACTTCGCCGACGCACTGAAGACCTCGCTGCAACAGGTCAGCAATACCCAGAAAACTGCGGAAGAGCTCGGTAAGCGCTTTGCGATGGGGGATGATACCGTGAGCCTGTCCGATACGATGATCGCGATGCAGAAATCCAGCATCGCTTTCCAGGGAACCGTGCAAGTACGCAACAAACTGGTGTCAGCCTATCACGACATCATGAACATGCAGGTGTAAGCCTTGCAATGTCGAAAAGTAACCGGCCACTGGCCGGTTTTTTTTCGGCGCTGCGACGGCCGTCAGGAGCTGGGCGGCTTACCCTTGTGGCATGAACTGCACGGGCACCGCTTATGCGGCGCGGGTAGCGTTGCGGTGCAGGGTAACGGGGATGCTGGCGTCACGCGGGGCTGGTTCCGGCAGCAGCGTGGCCAGGGTATGGCGGTCTAGTTCGGCGAGGTAGGCGGCGGTGGCGTTGCTGAGCACGCCCTTGAGGCCGCAGGCCTTGACCAGCCCGCAGGGATTGCCGGCCGGGTCGAAGCATTCGGCCATGTAGAAATCGCTCTCGCTCTGGCGCACGACGGCGCCGATGTTGATCTCTTCCGGGCGGTGCGCCAGGCGGAAGCCCCCGTTGCGCCCACGGATGGTCTCGATGACGCCGTTGCGGCCCAGTTCGTGCACCACCTTCATCAGGTGGTTCTTCGAGATGTTGTGCAGGTCCGCGATCTCCTGGATAGTCACCAGACGGCCCGGGTTGCTGCCGAGGTGGAGCAGGGTCCGCAAGGTGTAATCGGTGAAAGAGGTCAGGCGCATGGTCAAGCGAGTATACCGCATACATGCTGTCGCCACCTCATGCAGACGGCATACATATCGACCAGTTATTACAAAGCATTACTTGCCTTGCCGTTCTTGTCGTTTCAATATGTCGGGAATCCGGACCATGCTGGTCCATCTCTTCCGTCGCCGTTTGCCGGAGCAAGCACATGCAACCGATCTCTTCCGCCGTCCATATCATGCACGCCGACCCGATCATGACCGTCGGGCTGCATGCGATCCTCGCCGACCAGCCCGGTCTGCGCGTCACGACCCACCTGCGCCAGCCCGAGGCGCAGCGCGTCGCGCGCGTCATCGTCACCGATTACGACACCGGCGTCGCGCTGGCGCGCCAGCCGCTTCCGGGCAACCCGGCGCCGGGGATCCTGCTGGTGACCCAGTTTGACAAGGAATGGGAAGTGCGCCTGGCGATGGATGCGGGGGTGGCCGGCTACCTGCTGCAGTCCTGCGGCACCGACGAGCTGGCCCAGGCGGTCGACCAGCTGGCGCGCGGCCAGCGCTACCTGAGCGAACCGATGACGCGCAGCGTCGCCGACAGCCTCACCCGTGAATCGCTGACCGGGCGCGAGACCGACGTCCTGCAATTGCTGGCCCAGGGCTGCTGCAACAAGTCGATCGCGCGCAAGCTCGGCATCGGCGTGGGCACCGTGAAGACCCACGTCAAGGGCGTCATGAGCAAGCTCGACGCCACCGCCCGCACCCACGCCGTGGTGGTCGCGACCCAGCGCGGCCTGATCCGGCCCGGAGGCGTCTGCCAGGCCTGAGCGTTTCAGGCGCCGTGCACCACCCAGCGGCCGTCGCGCTGGAATGCGGCGCGGTTCTTGCCGGCCTTCTTGGCGACATACATGGCGGCGTCGGCGCGCGACAGCAGCCGGTCGGCGCTGTCGCCCGGCTGGTAGAGCGCCATGCCGATGCTGGCGCCCGGCTCGGTAAGGCCGGCCAGTTCGGGGTAGGGCTGGCTGGCCGCGCGCAGGATCTTGCCGGCCACCTGGTCGGCATCCTGCCAGGGGTCGCCCAGGTGGTCGAGCAGGACCACGAACTCGTCGCCGGCCAGGCGCGCCACCGTGTCGGTGCGCCGCACCGAGGCCGCCAGCCGCTGCCCGAAGGCGGTCAGCACGACGTCGCCCGTTTCGTGGCCGCACAGGTCGTTGACCGTCTTGAAGCCGTCCAGGTCGATGAACAGCAGCACCAGCGGACGCGGCTCGCGGCCCAGTGCATCGATCGCCTGCTGCAGCCGCCCCATGAACTCGTAGCGGTTGGGCAGGCCGGTGAGAAAGTCGTGGGTGGCGCGGTAGTGCAGTTGCTCGGACATGCGGCGCTGCTCGGAGACATCGCGACCCAGGCAGAACATGCGACCGTCGTCGGCAACCCGGGTGCTCCATTCGATCCAGCGCCAGCCGCCGTCGGCATGGCGGAAACGGTTGCGAAAACCCATGACCGAGCCGCCGTGTGCGATTGCCTGGGCCTGTTGCATGGTGCGGCTGGCATCGTCCGGGTGGATGAATTCCATGAAGGGCCGCGCCATCAGCGCGGCATTGTCCCATCCGAGCAGTGCGCGCCAGGCCGGGTTGGCCTGGACGATGTAGCCGTCCGGCGTGGTGACGGAAAGCAGGTCGGGAGACAGGGCGAACAGGGCGTCGCGGTCTTCCAGAGCCTTCTTCTGCGCGCTGATGTCGACGATATGCACCACGATGAACTGCGGTTCGCCGCGGCTGTCCCGGCACAGCGTAGCGCTCAGCAAGCCCCAGATGAGCGCGCCGCTCTGCTGGCGGTAACGTTTTTCGAAACCGAACGAATCGGCCTCGCCGCCACGCAGGCGCGCTACCCAGGCCCGGTCTGCAGCATGGTCATCGGGATGGCTGATCTCGCTGCAGTCGCGCTCGAGCAGGGCGGTACGGGAATAGCCCAGCATCCGGCACAGCGCCGGGTTCACGTCGATCCACTGTCCTTCCAGGCTGAGCATGGCCATGCCGGCGTCCGATTGGGCAAACGCGGCGCGGTAATAGTCGGATTGAGGAGGCAGCATCGACAGCTCGGCACGTGTAATGGTGTCCGAGTGTAGCCGATGTGATGCTAGAAAGACAGCAAAATTGCTGAAGTGTAAATATTCTTTCGGGCTCAGGCCAGCCCGGCCAGGCGCGCATTGCGCTCGCGTTCCAGCTTGGTGATGTAGCGCTGCACACCCGCCATGCCGCCGCGCGAGATGTCGACGAACTGCAGGCCGATGCGGCGGTTGGTCTTGTTGTTCAGCAGCGTCAGGTCGAGCGAATTGCGCACCTGCAGCGCCACCGTGACCGGACCGACTTCCGGCAGCTCGATGCGGCAGTTCGGGATCGTGGTGCCGATCGTCGTGTCCAGTTGCAGCTTGTTGTCGAGGATCGCGATGCCGCCGCAGCTGATGTCGTGCAGGGGGAACACGGCGGTGCCGGCGCCCAGCTCGGGCGGCAGCGGGATGATCGCGCGCACCGGGTTCGAGACCGGGGTCTCCATGCGGTAGTACTCGCGCCGCTGCAGACGGATCAGCTTGGCCGGGATGTCGGCGCGCAGGGCGTCGCTGCCCTCGAACTGCGTATGGCGCAGGTTCTCCGCGCTGAACAGGATGCGGATCTTGTCGAGCGAGGTCTCGCAGCGTACCGCGCCGGCTTCGACGATGCGTTCGTTCTGCATGCGCTCGATGGAGCGGTCGAGGACCATGGTGTTGGTGTCCGGGTCGACGTCGAGCACGGTGGTGACGCACACGTCGGCCTCGCCCTTGATCAGCATGCGCACCAGCTGGTGCTTCTCGCCGATCTGGCGCAGCAGCGACGCGATCTCACGGCGCGACTCCACCTCGTAGTCGTGCCAGTTGTCCAGTTCCTGATTATTCATTGCTTGTGCCGGCGTTCGCCGCGTCGTCCTGGTTGAGGTGGGGCGTCGGATCGGGCGGGGGCGGAATCGCCGTTCCCTGCTTTTGAGCCGACTCAATATGATAAAGCCACGCCAACAGTTCCGCAATTGCGCGATACAGCGCGGGCGGAATTTCACGGTCCAGGTCCACGCCCATCAGCAATTGCACCAGATCCTTCGATTCGTGGATAAATACGCCGGCTTCCCGGGCGCGCTCCATGATCTGCTCGGCCACCAGGCCCTGGCCTTTGGCCACGACTTTCGGCGCCCCATCGCCGCCGGCATAGGCGATCGCGACGGCGCTCTGGCGCCGTGCCGGTGGGCCGGCCTTCGGTTCAGTCATCGGCCTGGGCGCGCACGTCGAAGCCGGCGAGCTGGGTGCCGGCCGCTTCCAGGGCGCCGGCCAGGCTGCCCGCATGCCGGCGCAACAGGGCGGCCGTGTCCGCGCTGCCGGCCGCGAACTGCAGCTGCAGGCGGCCGCCCGTGAGCGTCAGGCGCGCATCGAGTTCGCCCAGTTCGGGAAAGTGCAGGCGCAGGCGGCTGTGCCAGGAAGTCTCCGGCCCGCCGGCTTCCTCATGGCCTTCCCGGGTTTCGCGCTGCACTTCCAGCCGCATCGGCTGGCCCGGCCACAGGTTGCCCTGCCAGGCCAGCTGGGCCTGTTCCTGGGTCGCCAGCTGCAGGTTGATGAACTGGGCGGTGGCAGGGTCAGTCGGCAGCTGGCGCACGCCTTCGCGCGCCAGCTGCTGCTGCGGCTCGGCGTTCAGCTCGGCCATAGGACGGGCGCCCTGGGCCCACTCGGCCACGTGCGATTCGTAGAACAGGCCGCTTTTGCCGACGGCCTGCTGCAGGCCGGTCGCAATGCTGGCGGGGTCCGCCCCGGCCGCGGCCACCACGGGAGTGCGCCCGAGGGCGGCGCTCAACGGCAGCTCCGCCTTCTGGGCGGCGGCGAGCACGCCGCCGATGGTCTTGCCTGCCTGGCTCAGGGTGGTGTTGTTGGCTTCCGCACCAAGCGACTGGGCGCCGGCGCCGGCCGCGCCGGCCTGCAGCAGGGCGGCGGCGCGCCCGACCGCGGCGCCGGACTGCGGCGCGGCGCCTTCGCGCATGGCCAGCGGCGCCTTGCCCGGATCGGCGCCTTTCGGCAGCGGCGGGCCGGCTTCGCTGAAGACGGGATTGGCCCCGGTCCCGACCTGGAAGGTGGGACGCGGGTTGACGGAAACCAGGGTCAGCGGCACGTCGGCGCCGACCTGGGCGCCCGCAGGCAGCTGCATGCGGGCGGGGATGTTGGCGACCTTGACGACGAAGCTGCCGTCGGTGAGCTTGGCCAGGACTTCGCCGTGCAGCGCCTTGCCCAGCTGGGGGGCAAGGGCGCGCTGGAAGGCCTGCTGGCGCGGGTCATTGAGATGTTCGACCGGCAGGACCGGCCCGGTGCGCAGGACGGCGGAGACGAGCTCGCGCGGCAGCATGGCGGTGGGCGGTCCCTGGCCGGCTTAGACGCCGTAGGCGCGGGCGACGCGGCGTTCGGTCGAGGTGTTGTTGATCAGGGCAGACAGGCGTGCCATCCACGGGGTGGTGAGGTCGCGGATCTGGCGGTCGGCGGCGAGCATGCGGCGGATCGCGTCGACCTTCTTGACGCGCTGCGCGCCGGCCAGCGCCTGCGGCTCGTTGTCCTTCAGCTGGCGCACGTGGGCGGCGCACTGCTGCTCGAGCTCGGCCAGGCGGTCCCAGTCGCTGTCATTGGCGGCGCACAGCATCTGGTCGGTGATCACCGCCATCGTTTCGTACACCTCGACGATATCTTCGCTGGTCATCTGTGGCATGGTGTTCAAGCACTCATCAGGGTAGGGGCGCGCAGCGGCGCGGGAGCGGCGGCCTGCGCTTCGGCGGCGGCAGCCTGCGGGTCGATCGCGTTCCAGGCGTCGCGCAGCTCGGACAGCAGCGAATGCGCTTCTTCCAGGATCGCCGGGTCGTTGCTCAGGTTGGCCTTGAGCAGGCGCGCGCTGATGTATTCGTACAGGGCGTCGAGGTTCTGGGCGATCTCGCCGCCGACCTTCTTGTCGAGGGCGGCGCGCAGGCCGTTGTCGATGATGTTGATGGCTTTCGAAATGGCGGCGCCCTTCGCGGCGACGTTCCCGGCCTTCATGTTGGTGATGCCGCTCAGGATCGACACCATCGCGCCGTCGTACAGCATGACGATCAGTTTGTGCGGGGAAGCGCCGGCGACGCCGGTCTCCAGACCGACTTTCGCATAGGCGCCGACGCCGCGTTGCATGGTTCCAAACATCGTGTTCTCCAGGTGAGAGTGCTTTAGCCTGCGTTCGCGGTCAGCGCCGCAAGCTGCTGGGTCAGGTAGGCCGAGGTCGACTGCATCGACATCAAGGCGGTGTCGAGCGCCGTGAACTGGGCCCGGTATCGTTTTTCGACCGATTCCAGGCGCGACTCGAAACGGTCGCGGGCGCTGGTGATGGACTTCAGGGTGACGTTCAGGCCATCGGTCTTGCTGGTGAGCAGGCTGCCCTTGCCGGTGAAGCTGGACGCGAGGTTGGTCAGCTCGAAGGCGAAGCCTTTCGAGAAGCTGACGCTGCCGCGTTCGCCGGTGGCGCCGCCCGTGATCGAGATCTGGATGCCTTCCGCCGGCGAGCCGGCCGCCGCGGTCAGGGACTGGCCGTTGCCGGTGGCGGCCACGCCGCCGATCGTGCCGACCACGTTGGTGCCCTTGGCCGTGGTAGGCGCGCCAAACAGCTGGGCCGGGTCGTAGCCGCCGACGTGGCCGATCTGGATGTTCGAGGTCTCGCCGAATTTGCTCGAGGAGATCGAGATGCGGCCGTCGTCCTCGACCTTGGTCTCGACCGTGTCGCCGGCGCCGGCGAAGGTAGTGTTGCCGTTGATCGCGGCGCGCAGCATCGCGGCCAGCTGGGTATTGGTATAGGTGCCGGCTGTCAGCTTGATCTCCTGGATCTTGCTTTCGGTGACAGGGTCGGTCTGGTTCAGGGTAACGCGCCAGGTCGTATTCGGCGGGATCGTGGCCGTTCCCACGAGCGGGGCGCCGCTGCTGAGCGTGCCCTGGGTCGCGAGGGAGTCGACCTTGACGGCATAGGTGCCGGGTTTGGTCGCCGCGGTCGACTTGTCGAACTTGACCTGGCCGTCGGTGGCCGCGCCCATGGCCGCGAACAGGCCGCCGATCTCGGCGAAGTTCTCGTTGATGGCCTTGTTCAGCTTGCCCGTATCGACGGCCAGGTTGCCGTCCTTCTGGAAGGTGATGCCGACCTGGCTCAGGGTGGTGAGCTTGCCGCCCAGGCCTTCGACCGACGTGCCCAGCGCGCGCCGCAGCTGGCTCTGGATCGAGCGCACCGACGCGTCGCCCTGCAGGATGCCGGCGACCTTGGTCTCGGCGTTGTAGCCGGCCAGGCTCGAGATTGTCTTGTTGAGGTCGTTGTAGGCCTTGACGAAGTCGTTGACAGCGCTGGTCACCGAGCCGGTGTCGCGCGACACGTTCAGGGTCGTGCTGCCCAGGCCTGCGATGTCGAGCGAGACACCCTGCACCGCCTCGGTGACGGTGGTGGTGCTGCTGCGGATGTCGATCCCGTTCATGTTGAGCAGGGTGTCCTGGGCCGCGCTGGTCTGGGTCAGGCCCTGTACGCCGCCCGGATCGTGGCCGAGCAGGGCGGCGATGGCCGGATCGGGGTCGGCGCCGTCGACGCCGCCGACGCTGATCTTCATCGAGGACTTTTCGCCGGTCTTGTTCGAGGTCAGCACCAGGTGGTAGGGGTTGGTGCCGCCGTCGGACACGATGGTCGCGGTGACACCGATATTGGCCTTGTTGATGGCATCGCGGATGCCCTGCAGCGATTGGTCGCCGGTATCGAGCGTCACGACGGCGCTGGCCTGCGAGCCGTCCTGGCTGAAGCTGGCGCCGCCCAGGTAGCTGCCGGCGCTGCCCGCGGTCAAACCGGCGGCGGCCGGATTGGTGCCGCCGATCAGGATCTGGCTGCCGTCCTTCGAGGTCAGGGTCACGCCGGCGTTGGTGGTGGCGCTGGTGCCGGTGTTCGGCTGATTCGTGCCTTTGGTGCCGCCGGTCACGCTGCCGCTGCCGCCAATGACTTCGGCGACGGTCAGGTTGGAACCGTCCGTCGCGGTGAACTGCAGCGTGCCGTCCACGGCGCTGCCGGTGTAGCTGATGTTGGCGGCCGCCAGCGCCGCGCCGACGCTGCCGCCGCCCAGGGCGCTGTCGATCTGGGCGGCGCTGAGCGTGCCGGCGCTGGCCAGCGAGGCGATCTGCACGCCGCCCACCGTGAGCGCATAGCTGGAGGCGGAGTCGGTGGTGACGGTGTCGAAATCGGCGAACAGGCTGGCGGCGCTGGTGGCGCTGGCCTTGGCGGTCACGCCGGTGGTGTCGCTCTTGGCGTTGATGGCTTCGGCCAGCTGGACCGCGTTGCGGGTGGCGCTGCTGGTCGCGATGGCGGTGCCGTTGATGCTGAGCGCGCCGTTGCTGATGCCGCTGCTGGCGGTCGCGGCGCCCAGCGCGCCGCCGGCGACGCCGAAGCTGCCGCCGCCGATGCTGCCGAACTGGAAAGTCAGCGTGGTCTTGGCGGTGCCGCCGATGGTCGCGCTCGTGCTGGCGCGGCCACTGGTGCTCAGGCTCTGGGCCGACGCCATCTGGGTGACGTTGATCCGGTACTTGCCGGCGACCGCATCAGCCCCGGCGCTGCCGCTCAGGACATCCTTGTCGCCGCTGCTCGCGCTGAGCGCCTTGAAGGTGGCGGGAGAATTGAGGGAGGTGAGGGCGCCCTGGAAGGCGCCTACCGCCGCACTGACCTTGCTCAGCGCGCCCATGCGCTGCTGCAGGGCCGACGCCTTCTTGTCGAAGTTGGCGAGCGGCGCCGCTTCCGCCTGCATCAGCTTGCTGACGAGGCCGTCGACGTCGAGGCCGGAACCGATGCCCGATGAACTGATGCCCACTTTGTTTCTCCCGTGAAAGCGATAATGTAAGTCATTATCGACAGAAGCAAACGGGACTTAAGAGTGGGAAATGTGTCCCAATTCAAATAGTTGGGAATAGATGTCAGGAACGCAAGTAGCTGCGACGCAGCGACGCCGCGCGCTGCCCGCGAGGGAGCGCGCAGCGCGGTGCCCGTCAAGACAGATCAGGCCGTCTGGCTGATGAGGAGACCGCGCATCTTGTCGAGCGACTTGGCGATCTCGAGTGCTTCGACCGATGGGATCTGGCGCACCACCTCACGGGTGTTCTGGTCGATGATCTTGACCACGATGTCCTTGCTGTCCTCGTCGATCGCGAACTCCAGGCTCTGCGACGAAGCGCGCATGCCTTCATTGATCTTCTTGACCGCGTCGCCGACCTGCTCGCGCGAGGGCCTAGCGGCGGCCTCGGCGTCCTTGCCGTCGACGGCTTTGGCCGGCGCGGCAGGTTTGACGGGCTGGGCGGCCGGCTGATCGGGCGCGGCGAGCGGCGATGCCACGGGTGAACCAAGCGATTGGATGTTCATGTGACCTCCATAGCGAAAAATCCCCGGCTGAATTTCTTCAGCCGAGGAGTGTTTTACTGCATCGGTGGACTGATTAGTCCATCAACCATTAGCCACGCAGGAGCGACAGGACGCCGTTCGGCAGCGAGTTCGCCTGGGCCAGCATCGAGGTACCGGCCTGCTGCAGGATCTGGCCGCGGGTCATCTTCGCGGTTTCAGCTGCGAAGTCGGTGTCGACGATGCGGCTGCGCGATGCCGACAGGTTCTCGGTCGACGACGACAGGTTCGAGATCGCCGATTCGAAACGCGACTGCAGTGCACCGTATTCGGCGCGCTTGCTGTTGACCGCTGCCAGTGCTGCGTCGGCGATCTTGATGGCCTGCTGGGCGTTGTCGAAGCTGGTCACGTCCAGCTTGGCGACCGATTTCAGGTCCGACGTAGCGGGCGCGGCCATGTTCGAGTTCTGCGAGCTGGTCGAGAAACCCTGTTCCGAGTCCATGGTCACGCGGCCGATCGCTTTCGAGGAGCTGCCGATGGCCACCGAGCCCGACTGCAGGCCACCCTGGTCGTCATAGTTGCCGACGTTGAGCGCAGCGCCCGAGCTGGCGTCGTTCTCGATCTCGATGTTGGCGCCGGTGGCGTTGGTCAGCTTGATGCCGTTGCTGTCGTAGCTCGCGGTCACGCCGGTCTTCGACGACTGGGCGTTGAAGGCGCTGACTGCTGCGGCATAGCCGTCGGCGTCCGAGGTGCCGCCGATTTTGAACGAGATGGTGACCGCGTCGTCGTTGTCGGACTTCAGCTTGATGGTCACCGACGAATTGACGGCGGCGCTGATCTTGGCTTCAGTCTTGGCGGTGGCGCTCACGCCGGTGTTGGCGCTTTCGGCGTTGATCGCAGCTGCGACGCCCTTGGCGCTGGTGGCGCTGCCGCTGCCGATGCCGATGTCCTTCGAGCCCTGGTAGCCGTTGATGGTGATGGTGCCGGCGCTGATGGCAGCGTTCGACGCAGCCGACGGTGCACCCGACGTGGCGGTGTTATTGCCGTAGGTCGAGGTGGTGAAGTTCGCGCCGCCCATCGAGATCAGCTGGCCTGCATTGGCGCCCACCTGGAAGTTGGCGGTGCCCATGGTGCCGTCCATCAGCTTCTGGCCGTTGAATTCGGTGGTGTTGGCGATACGGTTCAGTTCCGAAGTCAGCTGGGTGACTTCAGTCTGCAGGGCTTTGCGGTCGCTGGCCGAGTTCGACGAGTTCGACGACTGCACTGCCAGTTCGCGGATACGCTGCAGGATGTCGCCCGAGCTCGACAGGGCGCCTTCTGCGGTCTGGGCCATCGACACGCCGTCGTTCGCGTTGCGGGTGGCCTGGGTCATGCCCTTGATCTGCGAGTTCATGCGGTCCGAGATGGCCAGACCAGCGGCGTCGTCTTTCGCGCTGTTGATACGCAGGCCCGAGGACAGGCGCTGGATCGAGGTGTTCAGGGAAGCTTGCGAGGTCGACAGGTTACGCTGCGAGTTCAGGGATGCAACGTTGGTATTGATTACGGATGCCATGGTATTTCTCCAGACTGTATTTCGGGGTGGGCCACCTTGCCCTGTTCACTTTGGTGCGCCACGCTGTTCCGTGACGATCACACCGCTGTTGATGCTGGTAACGTGCTCCACGGCAAAAACTTGATGGCTGGCATCGAAAATAAATCTGTATGTTTTTGCTCAAGTTCCCTCTGGCGCTGCGTTTAGACGACAGCGAAAAGCGGAACTTTAGGGCGAAAAATAATTTATTTTTCCCCTCAAGGCAGGTGCCGGCGAGCGGCAATATGCACCGCATCTTGTCAATTTGCTCATCCGGAAGGAATAATTTCGTCCGAAATGCGCGCCAGCTGCAAGGGAATGCTAGGATTTTGACAAGCTCTGCCGTATTGACGGGCTTCCAGCAACGCTTATCCGGAGAAGATGACCTCATGAAGATGATTGCAGCAGCATGCGCCGCCCTGGCGCTGGCGGGATGCGCCACCCAGGAAGTCGGGCCGGGCCCGACCGAGCAGGAACTGATCGCCAGCGCTGGCAACACCGCCGGCCAGGACGGTCACACCATGACCGGCAGCCGCCTGAAGGACCGCACGTCGACCGACCGCATGCTGAAGGCGGTCGGCGCCCAGGGCGCGAAGGATGAAATGGCGAACGCGCCGCGGCCGCTGGATTCGCGCTAGGCGGCTTTACTCGGCGACAACCACCCGGTTCTTGCCGCTCTGCTTGGCCTGGTACATGGCGCGGTCGGCCCGCGCCACCAGGCTGGCCTGGTCCTCGTTCGGCAGGCGCAGGGCCACGCCGCAGGAGAAGGTGATCAGCATCTTCTCGTTGTCATGCATGAAGAAATGGCGGGTCAGCTCGCGCTGCACCCGCACCATCGCGCTGGCTGCCGCATCCACTGCCGTTTCCGGCATCAGGATCACGAATTCCTCGCCGCCGAAGCGGGCGATCACGTCCATCGAACGCAGGGTGTCGCGCACCACCTTCACCAGGTGCTTCAGGGCGCCGTCGCCGGCCAGGTGGCCGTAGGTATCGTTCAGCTTCTTGAAATTGTCGAGGTCGAGGATGGCCACGCACAGCGGGGTGTTGCGGCGGTCGGCGCGCGCGCTCTCGCGCTCGAACACGTCGTCCAGGCCGCGCCGGTTCAGGCTGCCCGTCAGCTGGTCTTCGCGCACCAGCTCGCTCATGTGCTGGAGTTCGGCTTCCAGCATGCGGATACGTTCCTCGGCTTCCTGCACTTCGCGGTGCACGGCCACCATGCGGTCGCGCGAGGCCAGCGCCTCGTCCTGGGCCGCGCGCATCTCGCGCAGCACCTCGTCCATCACTTCCCCCAGCTCCTCGATGTTCGCGGCACGTCCGATCCGTTCCGAGTAGCCGGCCAGGCGCGCGTGGTGGTCGCCGGTCGATGCCGCCACCGAGCCGAGCCGGTCGATGAAGGTCATCATCATGTTCTTCATGGTGGCGCGCACGTCGGAAATGCTGTGGCGCAGGCGGCCCTGCTTGAGGATCACGTCCTTCAGGCCGCGCGTGGCCTCTTCCAGGGCGCGCGCATCGAGCGGCCCCGCGATCAGGTCCTGCACGACGGCGATCTGGCCGCGCATCCAGCTGTCGTCGTCGAGCAGTTCGGTGACGTTGTCGAGCAGCAGGCGGAACAGGCGCAGCAGCAATTCGCGTTCTTCCGCCGAATCGCCGCTGCGCAGCTCGATCTGGTAGCACAGCTGCTTCAGGCGGCCGGACAGCTCGCCCAGCTCGGCCTCGCCGCGCGCCGTGCGCACCGCGCCGCCCAGCGCTTCGGCCTCTGTTACCAGGGCGGGGCTGCCGGCCAGCAGGGTGGCCAGCGCATAAGCCAGCGAACGGTTCAGCATCTCGCGCAGGTGGCGCGCATCGGGATCTTCGTCGCCCAGCGCCATCACCGGGGTGTTGCGGCGCAGGTGGCGGTCGGCCACCTGGGTCAGGGCCTGGGCGTAGCCGGTCCAGTCGCCGCTCTTGGCGGCGCGCAGCATGCGGCGCCCGTATTCGGACACTTCGCCCGGCGTATCGGCCAGTTTGCGGCCGAAGCTTTCCAGCACCTCGGCAGCCGGGCCGGGACCGCCTGCTGCCGGCGGCGCGGGCGGCACGCCGGCGATCTCGTCATAGATGGCGCGGTAGGCGTCCGGCGTGGGGGCGATACGGCGTGTCGCGAGGCGGCGGAAGGCTTCGCGGGCGATATCGGCGGGATTCTGGCCGGTGCCGGCAGGCGGGGACGAGATGGACATGGCGTGTAATGACAGATTGCTGTTTACCGACATGATAATCAGCTTTCTTGCCAACCATCAATTAAAAAGCGGTAACAAACTGTTTTTGCCTACCGTTTGTGCAACAACCCGCGTTTTCCGTGTGGCGCTCAACCCACCAGCTGGTTGCGGATCGCGTAGTGGGTCAGCTCGGCGCTGTTCTTGAGCTTCATCTTGGCCAGCAGGCGCGCCCGGTATTCGCTCACGGTCTTCACCGACAGCGACAGTTCGCGCGCGATGTCGCTCACCGACATGCCCGAGGCGATCATGGTCAGGGTCTGGTATTCGCGGTCGGACAAAGCGTCGTGGGGCGGGGCTTCGTGGTCTTCGCCGACCTGGGCCGCCAGGGTCTGGGCCAGTGCGGCGCTGACGTATTTCTGGCCGCCGGCCACCTGGCGGATCGCCGTGACCAGCTCGCGCGGGGCGCTCTGCTTGGTCATGTAGCCGGCCGCGCCCGCCTTCAGCGAACGGATCGCGTACTGGTCTTCGCGGTGCATCGACAGCATCAGCACCGCCAGTTCCGGCCGGTCCTTCTTGATCTGCTTGAGCACCTCGATGCCGTTGCGGTCGGGCAGGGAAATGTCGAGCAGCATCACGTGCGGCTTGGCCTTGCCGACCAGCTTGACGGCGTCCAGCCCGGTTTCGGCCTCGCCGGAAACGATGATGTCGCCCTGCTCGGCCAGGATCTGCTTCAGGCCCTCGCGGACGATGGCGTGATCGTCGGCGATGAATACACGAATTGTTGCTTTGTCACTCATTCTTCGTTTTTTCCTGCGGTGTTGCCAGCCTGATTTTGATAGTCACCATCGTGCCACCTCCGGGCGCGGACGACAAGACCAGCGTGCCGCCCAGGGCCTTGGCCCGCTCGCTCATGCCGCGCAGGCCGAAGGAATGGGGTTTGAGGCGGTCGGCGGGCTGGATGCCGCGCCCGTTGTCGCAGATGTCGAGACTCAGGTGGGCGCGCTGGCGCCGCAGCAGCACCGTGACGCGGGTGGCGCCGGCGTGCTTGGCGATATTCGTCAGCGCTTCCTGGAAAATGCGGAACAGGGCGGTGGCGTGGTCGTCGTCCAGAAGAATGTCCTCGTCCGGGCCGCGGAACACGCAGGCGATTCCCATCTGCTTCTCGAATTCGCGCGCCTGCCATTCGAGCGCGGCCACGATGCCCAGGTCGAGCATGGTGGGGCGCAGGTCGAGCGAGATGCGGTGCACCGCTTCGATGCTGCGGTCGACCAGGTCATCCAGGTAATTTGCCTTTTCCAGCAGCGCCGGCTGCTTGTCGGGCAGGCGCGCGGCCAGCATCGCGAGGGCCATCTTGATGGCCGTGAGGTTGCCGCCCAGGTCGTCGTGGATCTCGCGCGCGATGCGGGCCCGCTCCTGTTCCTTGACCTGCTCGATGTGGTCGGTCAGCTCGGCAAGGCGGGCGCGCGAGCGCAGCACTTCCTGCTGCTCCTGCTTGCTGGCCGTAATGTTGCTCATGATGCCATCCCACTGCACCGCGCCCCCGTCGGCCGGGTGCGGGGTGGCGCGCAGGTTGATCCACTTGACGTCGTTCCAGGCGTCGATCCAGATCCGGCCCTCCCAGTTCCAGCCCGACATGGCTTCACGCGAGGCCAGCATCGATTCGCGGTAGCCCTTGCGGTCCTCCGGCAGGATCAGGCGCTCGAACAGGCTGGCGTCGTGCTGCAGCTCCAGTACCGATAGCCCGAGCAGGGCCGAGCAGCCTTCGCTGAGCCAGGGGAAATCGGTGCGCCCGTCCGGATGCAGCACGAACTGGTAGACCAGGCCCGGGGTGTTGCGCACGATGGCGTCGAAGCGCGCCTGCGACTGGGCCAGGGCGCGCGCCGATGCTTCTTCCAGGCTGAGGTCGTCCGCGATTGCCAGCAGCAGCGAACGGCCGTCGCGCACGATGCGCAGGAAACACAGGCGCACCGGGTAGCGGCTGCCGTCACGCCGCCGCAGCTGCGTGCGCAGGCCGACCTGGGCCCCAATCTCCTCGCCCAGCCCGGCAAGCAGGCCGGCCAGGGTGGCGGGTTCGAGTTCCGGGGCGAGGGCATGGAAGTCGGCGCCCTGCAACGCGCCCGCGTCCATGCCCAGGTTCAGGCGCGCGGCCTGGTTGGCGTCGACCACGGCCAGGGTGGCGGCGTCGAGCAGGTAGATTTCCGATGCGGCCGCCTGCATCTCGGCGGCCAGGGTGGGAAGCGGACTCATGGCACTTCGGTCTCTGTCTTTTCTTGTCGTCGCGCCGCTTCGCGCGAGCGAAAACGGGTAGTGAAGCGGCGCAGTACGCGCCTCAGGTGGCTGGGCTGGCGGCCGGCGCGGCGCAGCGTGCGGCGCAGGCCGCGCCGCATGCCGGACACGGCGGCGCGTGTGCCGCGCCAGAAGGCGCTGGCGCGCAGCGCTGTCAGCACGCGGTCCCTGAAGCGCAGGAAGCCGCCATGGCAGCGCGCAAACCAGCCGAGGGTGAGCAGGGCAGGCAGGGTCAGCACGTAGATGCGCGCCACCACCGCCGCGCCGCCCAGCTTGGCCGCGAGGAAGCCGGCGACCCCCGCCAGCGCATGGCCATGGGCGATCGCGAGCAGGGCCAGCAGCTTGACGGGCAGCAGCAGCAGCCCGGGCAGCACGAAGGCGCACAGGGCGGCCCAGGCCGGCAACTGGCGGATACGCGCTTCCAGCCAGCGCAGCGGCGGCCAGGCCGCCATCCGCGCGGCGGCTCTGCTGCCCACGTCCCAGGTCCAGGCTTCGACGAGCAGGATCAGCGCCGCCAGGTGCACCAGCGGCGCGAGAAGCCGGGAGCGTGATTGTTTCGCTCGTTTCATGGTGTGCATGATACGGGAAGCGGAAGCGCCCCGGCGCCACTTGCCATTACAATAAGCCCATGAACAAGGCATTCGTAAAAGAATCGGACAACGATGACGACGACGCGGACGCGTTGGCGCTGGCCCAGGCTATTCCCGCCGGGGCCAAGAACTACATCACCCCAAGCGGCTACAAGGCCATCAAGGACGAGCTGCTGCAGCTGATCGACGTCGAGCGTCCGGAAGTGGTGAAGGTGGTGCACTGGGCCGCCTCGAACGGCGACCGCTCGGAAAACGGCGACTATATCTATGGCAAGCGCCGCCTGCGCGAGATCGACCGCCGCATCCGCTTTCTCACCAAGCGCATGGATTCGGCCTTCGTGGTCGACCCCAGCGTGCACCATGGCAACGACCAGGTCTTCTTCGGCGCCACCGTCACCTACCTGAACAAGGCCGGCGAGGAGCATACCGTCACCATCGTCGGCGTCGACGAGCTCGACCCCCTGCGCGGCAAGATCAGCTGGGTCTCGCCGGTGGCGCGCGCACTCACCAAGGGGCGCGAGGGTGATGTCATCACGCTACAAACCCCGCTCGGTACGGACGAGCTGGAGATCCTTTCGGTCGAATATCCGGAGCCTGTTACCGATTGAACGGCCCCCGGGTGGTAAGATGGACGATTGCCGCCCATCGAGAACCTTCTCGAGCCTTCATGAACCGTCCAAACGATTCCGCGCGCGACACCGATGTACTGGCCGCGCTGCGGACTGCGACTGCCTCGCGGCACGAGCGGCTCGACAGCGGCCTGCCGCTGTCCGCTCCCCTCCCTGACCTGGCTGACTACGCCGCGCACCTGACCATGGTGCGCGACTGGCTGGCGCCGCTCGAAGCCTGGCTGGCCGGCTTCGACGACGGCCCCCAGCGCGATCCCACCCTGCCACCGACCGCGCGCCTGGCCCTGATCGAGGCCGACCTGGCCGAGCCGGGCATGGTCGACACGCCGCCGCGCGCGCCTGCCAGCTGGCCGTCCGACGCCAGCGCCGCCTACCGCTGGGGCGTGGCCTATGTCATCGAAGGCTCGCAGCTGGGCGGGGCCGTCCTGTACGGCAAGCTGGTCGGACCGCTGGCTCCGCACCCGCTGCGCTACCTGCGCGGCCTTGACGTCGGCCCGGGTCCGCGCTGGCGCGCCTTCATGCAGGCCCTGCGCGCCCACGTCACCAGCCAGGAACAGATCGCCGACGCCTGCGCCGGGGCCTGCGATGCCTTCGACGCGATCCTGGCGCTGGCGCCGCTCGATAAACAATAAAAAAGTCCGGCGCCGCTGTCGAATTCGTCCTGCGCCGATCGTCGTGCTGTCAAATGACGAAGAAAACCGTCATGGCCAACCATACCAAACGGAGGATGCGATGCGATTCATGATTCTGCTGAAGGCGGACAAACACAGCGAAGCGGGCGAAATGCCGGACGAAAAACTGCTCACCGACATGGGCAACTTCAATGACGAGCTGATCAAGGCCGGTGTGATGGTCTCGGGCGAAGGCCTGCACCCATCCTCGCGCGGCGCGCGCGTGCACTTCAAGGACGGCCAGTCGCGCGTGATCGACGGCCCCTTCGCCGAGACCAAGGAACTGCTGGCCGGCTTCTGGATCTGGCAGGTGAAGTCGAAGGAAGAGGCGATCGAGTGGGTCAAGCGCGTACCGATGCCGATGAAGGGCGGCGAAGCGGAGATCGAGATCCGCCAGATCTTCGACATGGAAGACTTCGGCGACGCCATGACGCCCGAGCTGCGCGAGCAGGAAGAGCGTCAGCGCGCCGCGCTGGCCAACTGAGTGGCGCAGTAACCCGCGTTACGAGCCCGCGGGCGGCTCCCACAGCTCGACCTTGTTGCCCTCGGGGTCGATGACCCAGCCGAACTTGCCGAATTCCGAGTCGTCGGTCTTGTCCATCACATTGCAGCCCTCGTCGCGGAGGGCCTGCAGCAGGGCGTCCAGGTCGGCGACCCGGTAATTGATCATGAAGTTGGCCCGGCCGGGGGCGAAGTGTTCGTTGCCGGCCTGGCCGATTGACCAGACGGTCATCCCGCCATCCGGCTTGCGCGCCTCCTCGTCCCAGAGGAGGGCGGCGCCGCCCCAGTCCTGTACGTCGATGCCCAGGTGGCGCGCGTACCAGGCGCGCAGCGCGACCGGGTCCTGCGCGTTGAAGAAGATCCCGCCGATGCCCGTCACCCGTTTCATGTTGTTTCCCTGTTGAGTATCAATCCGGCTGCAGCGGATGCTGCGCCGGTACTTCGAAGCCCGCCGCCGGCAGGCCCGCGCACCAGCGTTCCCACATGTGGCGCAGCGCGTACTCGAAGGCGTCGGTGATGGCCTCGACACCCGGCGCACGCATGCGCAAGCCTGCACGGATGTCAGCCAGGGCCGCGAGGTCGCGGCTCGCAGCAAGCCCCTTGGCCACGAAATCGGCAGCATCGCTGGCGATGAATTGCGGCAGGCCATGGTGGGTGAGGATCGAGGTGCCCTGCCGCCCTGCGATTGTCCGGCCTTCCAATGTCAGTGTCGGCACGCCCATGTAGAGGGCGAACAGCGTCGTCGTACCGCCGGAGTAGGGGAAGGTGTCGAGGCAGATATCGATCCCGCCATGCATTGCCAGGTAGTCGGGGGTGGCGGAGCGCGGATGGAAGCTGATGCGCGCGGCCTCGATGCCTTCTTCCTGCAGCCAGCCGGCGAGCTGCTCGTGCCCGCCTCCTTCGATCGGCATGCCCGCGACCACGAGCCGCGCATCCGGCAGCGCGCGCAGCAGTTCACCCCACAACGCGATCACCTGCCGGCTGATCTTGCTGAGTCGGTTAAAGCTGCCGAAAGTAAGATAACCGTTCTCCAGCGCCGGCAGCGGAGTGATCGGCGGCGCGTCCTGTGGGTGTTCGAAGGGTGCGCCCACCGGGAGCTGGACCAGCGCTTCCGTGAACAGGTGATCGTACTTCCCGCGCGGCATCATGACGCTGTCGGCCAGGTAGTAATCCACGGTCGCCAGGCCGGTGGTGCCCGGGTAACCCAGCCAGGACACCTGGATCGGTGCCGGCTTGCGCGCGAATACGTGCAGGCGGTTGTAGGCGGTATGGCCGCTCATGTCGATCAGGATGTCGATGCCGTCTTCGCGAATCCGGGCTTCCAGCGCGTCGTCGTCGAGCGGACTGGCGTCATGCCAGTGCGCGACATGGCTGCGCAGCCCGGCGGTGGTGTCGTCGTTGACCGGATGGGTGTAATAGACGTGCACTTCCAGGCCAGGGCGCTTGCCCAGCTCCCGGAACATCGGCGCGATAAAACTGGCCACCGCGTGGTTGCGCAGGTCGCCGGACACGAAGCCGATCCGCAGCAGCCGTCCCGGTTCGCGCGTGTTGCGCCATTTGCGCGCCGGCTTGAAGCGGCTTGCGAAATTCTGGCCGAAGCGGACATGTTCGGCGAACAGCTCCTCCGGCGTGACGCCCTCCGTGTGGCTCATGCAGAACAGCAGGTTGCCGTAGGCATTCGAATGATCCGGTTCCCGCGCCAGCACGCGCCGGTAGGCCGCGATGGCTTCCTCGGCCCGGCCCAGGTTGTCGAGGATCACGGCGATGCTGGCGAGGGCGCCCGTATCGTCGGGATCGATCGCCAGCGCAGCACTGGCGGCGGCGTGGGCTTCGGTCGGCCGGCCCATTTCCTGCAGCGTCGCGGCCAGGTGGTTATGGGCATTGATGTTGCCCGGTTCGAGTTCGGCAGCGCGCTCGAGCACGGCTTTCGCTTCCTCCAGCTGGCCGGCCCCGCGCAGCATCAGACCCAGGTTGCACAGGGTTTCGGCATCATCCTGATCGTAGGCGGCCGCCTTGGTCATCGCCGCCAGCGCCTCCGGGTATTCCCGCTTGGCGTAGTGAACACCACCGAGGACGCGCCAGCCAAACGGGTGCTGGGGAAATTCCTCGGTCAGTGCACGCGCCAGCCTGGCTGCCGCTTCCTTCTTGCCATGCTTGTACAGGGTGCCGGCAGCTTCGATGCGTGCGTCCGGCGGCTCGCCGCGCTGCGCCAGCTGCTGCTCGAACGCCTCGATCTCGGGACCTTCGAGGCCTTGGGCGCGGCCGAGCGCAAGCAGTTCGCGCGCGGTGGCGTACTGGCGCGCCTCCATCAGCGCGTCGAGGTAGGCGATCCAGAAAGATGCTTCCTGCGGCGCCGCCTGCAGCGCGTTGGCGAAGTGCGGGATCGCCGCGCCCGCGTCGCCCGCGCGGCGTTGCAGCAGGCCGAGTCCGAAGTGGGCCTCGGCGCGCTGCGGCTGGAGCTCGAGGACGGCGCTGAACAGCGCCTCGGCCTGCGCGGCCTGGCCGGCTTCGAGCTCGTTGAGTGCTGCGTGCAGCGCCTCGTCGGCGAGCTGCTGGATGTCGTCAGTGGCGGGAGGCATCAATGGTTCCTGCGGGGAGGGGCGGCTGCGGCCGGTTTCTGGCCGTTAAGATAGAGCATGGTCCTGCCAGCGTCAAGGAAGGCCGGGCCGCGTCGGCCGGACGCATTCCCGCGCGGCCTATACGTGATTTCCCTGAGTTGCGAAATTGCCGCATTGCACCATATTGCTGAGTGGCAATGCTATCCTGCGCCTCGACGGCATACGGCCCGTTTCATCCAGTCTGCGCGCGCTACGCCGCCATCAGCATCCAGAAGGAATCCAGCAGTGAAAAACCTCAAGATCGGCGCCCGCCTCGGCATCGGCTTTGCCATCGTCCTGTCCCTCTTGCTCGTCGTGACCCTGAGCGCGCTGGCGCGCATGCAGTCGGCGGGCGACATGACCTACCGCCTGGTCCACACCAGCATCAAGAACCAGCGCAACGTGGCCGAGTGGGGGAAGCTCATCGAGCTGAACAATGCGCGGATGGAAACCGTATTCGCGGCCACCGATCCGGCAGTCGCCGTCGAGATGGCCGAGCGCATGAAGCGCGTGTCGGCCCGCTCGACCGAGCTGCAGAACGAGATCGAAGGCTCGCTGCGCAATCCGGCCGTCAAGGAACAGTTCAAGGCGGTCAAGGCGGGGCGCGACGGCTACCTGGCGGCGCGCGACGCCGTGTTCAAGGCCAAGCTGGCCGGTGACCATGAACTGGCAACGACGGTTTACCGCGAGCAGCTGGTGCCCCGTAGCGCCGCGTTCCGTGCGGCCGTCGACAAGCTGGCGACGATGCAGATCAGTGCCGCCGACGGCGTCGCCGCCTCGATCCTCGATTCCTATTCCGCCACCCGCGTGCTCCTGAGCGCGCTGGGCCTGGCGGCCCTGGCGCTGGGCATCGCCTGCGCCTGGCTGATCAGCCGCTCGATCACGGTCCCGATCCGCGCCGCCGTCGCGGTCGCGGAAAAGGTCGCCTCGGGCGACTTGAGCAGCCACATCGTCGCCCACGGCCGCGACGAGACCGGCCAGCTGATGCGCGCACTGAGCGTCATGAACGACGGCCTGGCCGGCATCGTCGGCCAGGTGCGCGAAGGCACCGGCGCGATCACGGTTGCCTCCAGTGAAATCGCGGCCGGCAACCAGGACCTGTCGCGCCGCACCGAGCAGCAGGCCAGCGCGCTGGAAGAG
Source organism: Massilia sp. IC2-476 (assembly GCF_020707295.1). Lineage (NCBI taxonomy): Bacteria > Pseudomonadati > Pseudomonadota > Betaproteobacteria > Burkholderiales > Oxalobacteraceae > Massilia > Massilia sp. IC2-476. Next base: position 532,544 of record NZ_JAJFER010000001.1, on the reverse strand, counting down.
ACCGCGGCCTCGATGGAAGAGCTGACCTCGACCGTCAAGCAGAACGCCGACAATGCGCGCCAGGCCAACCGCCTGGCGGGCGAGGCCGCGATGATCGCCGGCCAGGGCGGCGAGATGGTGGCCGAGGTGGTGGCCACCATGGGGGCGATCAACACGGCCTCCAGCAAGATCGCCGACATCATCGGCGTCATCGATGGCATCGCCTTCCAGACCAATATCCTGGCGCTGAACGCCGCGGTGGAAGCGGCGCGCGCCGGCGAGCAGGGGCGCGGCTTCGCGGTGGTGGCGACCGAGGTGCGCAACCTGGCGCACCGCTCGGCCAGCGCGGCCAAGGAAATCAAGGCACTGATCGACGACTCCGTCGCCCGGGTGGCCGAAGGCAGCGGCCAGGTCGACCGCACCGGCGTGACGATGCAGGAGATTGTGCGCAGCATCGGCCAGGTGACCGTCATCATGAACGAGATCGCAAATGCCAGCGAGGAGCAGCGCGCCGGCATCGAACAGGTAAACGGGGCGATCGTCGAGATGGACCGCGTGACCCAGCAGAACGCGGCCCTGGTGGAGGAAGCCGCGGCGGCCGCGGTGGCAATGCAGGAACAGGCGGCCACGCTGTCGCAGGTGGTGGGCACCTTCCGCCTCGAACGCGGCGTGCAGGTGCAGGCGCAGCCGGCGGCGCGCGTGCGGCCGGCGCTGGCCGCGGCCTGACTTAAACGCGTCTGCCCTAAGCGCGCCTGCCCTCGGGCAGGGCGGCCAGCAGGCGCTGGAGTTCGGCCAGGCTGGCGGGTTTCGTCAGGTGGGCGTCGAACCCGGCGGCACGGGCGCGCGCCTGGTCCTCTTCGGAACCCCATCCGGTGAGCGCGGCCAGGTAGATGTCCGGGCGGCCGGCGCTGCCGCGCAGCGCGGCCGCCACCTCGTAGCCGCTCAGTCCCGGCATGCCGATATCGAGGATCGCCAGGTCGTAGTGGGCCGCCAGCGCCAGCTCCAGTGCGCGGCGCCCGTCATGCACGGCGTCGACTTCGTGGCCGCTGGCCTGCAGCAGGGCCTTGATCGTCTTCGCGGCGTCGATATTGTCGTCCGCCACCAGGATGCGCAGACTGCGTCCCGCGCCGATGGCGGCGGCATCGGCGCGGGACGGAGCCTGTGCCTGAGGCGGGGCGGCAGCGGCAAGCGGCAGTTCCACGATGAAGCTGCTGCCTTGTCCTTCGCCGGCACTCTCGGCGCGCACCGTTCCCTCATGCATTTCGACCAGGCTGCGCACCAGCGACAGGCCGATCCCCAGCCCGCCCTGGGCGCGCCCCATGTTGCGCGACACCTGGCTGAACATGTCGAACACGCCGGGCAGGGCATCGGCCGGGATGCCGATGCCGGTGTCGGTGACGGCGATGCGCACGCGCTCCCGGTCGCTGTCCACGGCGATCGAGATGCGCCCACCCGCGGGCGTGTACTTGGCCGCGTTGGTGAGCAGGTTGCTCAGGACCTGGGCCAGGCGCGCCGGGTCGGCATCGAGCACCAGCGGCGCCTCCGGCACCGAAACATCGAGCGTGTGCCCGGCGGCGCGGATGAGCGGCGACGCCGTCTCGACCGCGCTGTCGATGACGTCGCGCAGCGCGATCCGTTCGCGCCTGAGCTGCACCTTGCCGCTGTTGATGCGGGCGATGTCGAGCAGGTCGTCGATCAGGTGCACCAGCTGGTTCAGCTGCCGGTCCATCATTTCATGAACCCGCGGCGGTGGCGTCGCGCCCGCCATGCGCAGCAGGTCCAGGCCGGTGCGCAGCGGCGCCAGCGGGTTGCGCAGTTCGTGCGCCAGGGTCGCCAGGAACTCGGTCTTGCGGCGGTTCTCGTTGGCCAGGTCGCTCGCGAGGCTGCGCAGGTCGTCGCGCGTGCGCCGGCTTTCGGTGACGTCGGTGAACAGCACCGCCACCTTGCCCAGCGCCGGATCGCCCACGCGCGTGGCATAGATGTTGAACCAGCGTCCGAGCGGCGACGGTTCCTCGACCAAGCGCAGGGGCTTGCCGCTCAGGGCTACGGTGCTGTACAGCTCGGCCCAATGGGTATCGGTCAGGCCCGGCACCAGCTCGCGCACGTACTTGCCGCGCGCGCCCACCAGGCCGGTCTGGGCCTCGAAGGCGGGATTGATGTCGAGGAAGCGGTAGTCGACCGGCTTGCCGTCCTCGTCGTACATGATGTCGACGAGGCAGAAGCCGTTGTCCATCGACTCGATCAGCTTGCTGTAGAGCTCCGTCGTGGCGCGGTGCTGCTCCTGGGCCTTGACCTGCTGGGTGATGTCGAGCGTGTAATGCAGGATGAAGATCAGCTGCCCGGCCGCGTCGAAGACCGGCGCATTGACCGCATTCCAGTAGCGCTCCTCGAAGCGTTCGCTGCCGTCGGCCTGCCTGACCAGGATCGGATAGTGCTGGGCCGGCATGGTCTGCGGCTGGCCCGTGCGGATGGCCTGCGCGATCGAGTCGCGCAGGGCGCTGGCGCTGGAATTCTCGACACTTTCGCCGGGAGCCCCGAAGGCGGCGAACAGGCGCATGCCCAGCAGTTCTTCGCGGCTGCGGGTGCTGGTGCGCAGGAAGGCGTCATTGACGGCGACGAAGACGGGGTCCGTGGATGGCGAAAACAGGGCCGTGGGAATTGTCGAGCTGTTGAAGACGGCCTGGATCTGGTCCAATGAGAGCATAGTGTCCAGCGCGAAAAGAGAATGGCGACATCATAGCGCGTCGGCACGATTGCAAGCCGGCGATTTGCCAAGCGATGCCCCTTGCCCCACACTGTCGGACCCCGGCAGTTCAACGTTTCGAAAGGATGCACACATGGGATTCTCGATCGCCTGGATCGCGATACGCGGCAAATCGAAGGAGGACATCCTGGCCCAGCTGGGACTGGCCGACACGGGGGCGCCTGACGAAGCCAACGAGAGCCCGGTCTCCGGCGCGGCGCTGCCGGGCGGCGGCTACCTGGTCTTCTTCAACGACATGGCCCACCCGGCCGTCCAGGCCGAGAGCATGGCGCGCCTGTCCGAGGGCGCTGAAGCGCTCGGCTGCCAGGTCGAGGAGCACATCATGGCCAGCGCCGCCTTCCAGTACAGGGATGGCGTCAAGCTGTGGGATGTGGCGCACCTGTCGGACGAAGGCCTGTACCACCTGGCCGTGGACGGTGCGCCGCCCGCGCTGCTCGCCACCATCCACGCCGAAATGAAGGCGACCCAGGACGAGCAGGGCGGCCTGGAGGCCGATGTGGATTGCCTGTTCGAGGTGCCGCTGATGCTGGCGAACGCGCTGTCCGGCTACCGCCACGACGAAGCGGCGCTGCTGTCCGGGGAGACGCTCGACTTTACGGAACTGGTGCCGGCGGCGTCGGGCAAGGCAAGCAAACACTGAGGCCGGCACCGAGGCCGGCCCGCTCAGGAGCGTTCGCGCTCGACGCGGTTGACGCCCGCGACCCGCCGCAGGTTGCGGATCAGCTGCGCCAGGTGCACCCGGTCCTTGACCTGGATGGTGAAGCGCAGCTGCGTCATGAGGTGTTCGTCGTCCTCGTCCATGCCGACATAGGTGATGTTGGCGTCGGACTCGCCGATCTCGGCCGCCACGCGCGCCAGGATGCCCTTCTCGTTGTTGATGAGTAGGCGGATGCGGCAGTCGAAGCGGCGGTTCAGTTCTTCGCCCCACTGGACGGCGATCCAGCGGTCCGGTTCCTTGGCGCGCACGCGCTTGGCCGGCAGGCAGTCGCAGGTGTGCACCACCAGGCCCTGGTCGCGTCGCAGCTGGCCCAGGATCTGGTCGCCCGGGATCGGCAGGCAGCAAGGCGCCAGCTGCACCGACACGCCTTCGCTGCCGTAGATCGTGACCGGGTCGATGTCGGTGGCCGGGATCGGCAGGCTGGTCGGCTTGTGCTCCGGGTCGGCGTCCATCAGGCCGAAGATGTGGCGCGCCACCAGCTGCGGCATGCGCTTGCCGATGCCGATGTCGGCGTACAGTTCTTCCATCGACTTGGCCGAGGACTCGGCCAGCAGCTTTTCCACCGTGGCGGGCGGCAGCTCGGCGCCGATGTTGCGCGCGGCCAGGGCGCCGGCCAGTAGTTCCTGGCCCAGCTCCACCGACTCGTTGACGTTCACGGTGCGCAGGTGGTGGCGGATCGCGGAGCGTGCCTTGCCGGTGCGGACGAAGCTCAGCCAGGTCGGGCTCGGGCGCGATTCCGGGTCGGTGACGATCTCGACGATGTCGCCGTTGTGCAGTTCGGTGCGCAGCGGCTGGGTCTCGTTGTTGATCTTGACCGCCACGGTATGGTCGCCGATGCCGGTGTGGATCGAGTAGGCGAAGTCGAGCGCGGTGGCGCCGCGCGGCAGCGCGATGATCTTCGACTTCGGCGTGAACACGTAGACCGAATCCGGGAACAGGTCGACCTTGACGTGCTCGAGGAACTCGGCCGAGTCGCCGGTCTGCTGCTGGATGTCGAGCAGCGACTGCAGCCAGGCATGGGTGCGCTGCTGCAGGTCCGACATGTTCGAGTCGCCGGTCTTGTACAGCCAGTGCGCCGCCACGCCGCTCTCGGCGGTGCGGTGCATGTCCTGGGTGCGGATCTGGAACTCGACCGGGGTGCCGTAGGGGCCGATCAGGGTCGTGTGCAGCGACTGGTAGCCATTGATCTTGCGGATCGCGATGTAGTCCTTGAACTTGCCGGGCATCGGCTTGTACAGGGCGTGCAGGGTGCCAAGCGCCACGTAGCAGTTGGGGACGGTGTCGACCACCACCCGGAAGCCGTACACGTCCAGCACCTGCGAGAACGACAGGTGCTTGTTGCGCATCTTTTTATAGATGCCGTACAGGGTCTTTTCGCGGCCGTAGACCTCGGCCTGGATGCCGCCCGTCGCCAGCTGGGCCTTGACCGCCTCGAGGATCTTCTTGACCACTTCGCGGCGGTTGCCGCGCGCCGCCTTGATGGCCTTGGCCAGGGTCTGGTAGCGCAGGGGGTACAGGTGCGAGAAGGACAGGTCCTGCAGCTCGCGGTAGATGTTGTTCAGGCCGAGGCGGTGGGCGATCGGCACGTAGACTTCCATGGTCTCGCGCGCGATGCGGCGCTTCTTGGCCGGGACCATCACGCCGAGGGTGCGCATGTTGTGCAGGCGGTCGGCGAGCTTGATCAGGATCACGCGCACGTCCGAAGCCATGGCCAGCAGCATCTTGCGGAAGTTCTCGGCCTGGGCCTCGATCTGGCTCTGGAATTCGATCTTCTCGAGCTTGGACAGGCCGTCGACCATGTTGGCGACCTGGGCGCCGAAGCGCTCGATCAGCTCGTCCTTCTTGACGTCCTGGTCCTCGATCACGTCGTGTAGCAGCGCGGCCATGATGGCCTGGGCGTCGAGCTTCCACTCGGCGCAGATTTCGGCGACGGCGATCGGATGCGAGATATACGGCTCGCCCGACTTGCGCACCTGGCCGAGGTGCATCTCGTCGGAGAAGCGGTAGGCTTCCTTGACTTTCTTGAGCTCGGCGGGGGTGAGGTAGTCGGACAGCTTGTTGATCAGCTGCGTGACCGAGGCAACGCCCGGGGCGGGCGCCGGTGCCTCGGCGTCTTGCGGTTTACCCGGACGCTTGGTGCGGGTAGTGGTGGGGCCTGGATGGGTCGAATCCGGGGAAGACAAACTCATATGTAATATCGATCAGCCAGTGTAGGCACAGAATAACAGAATATCGATATGACGGATTCAGGCCCCAACAGGGTCTTACATCGGCACTTTCTTCAGCATTTCCAGGCCGACTTTACCGGCGGCGATTTCGCGCAGGGCGACGACGGTCGGCTTGTCCTTGGCTTCGACCTTCGGGGTGTGGCCCTGCAGCAGCTGGCGTGCGCGATAGGTCGCGGCCAGGGTCAGCTGGAAGCGGTTCGGGACGTTCTTGAGGCAATCTTCGATGGTGATGCGGGCCATGGTTTACTCCTGAATGGACAATATGCGGCGAGCCTTGCGGCGCCGCGCTTATAAGCTTGGTTGTTGCGCGTGGATTCCCAGCTGGGCAAACAAGTCGGCGTTGCGCGCGGCCTGTTGGGCGAAACGGCAACGTGTCGCTTTGACAATCGCCTGCAGTTCCGCGAGGGCGACGTTGAACTCTTCGTTGATGATAGCATACTCGAACTCCGGAGCGTGAGCGATCTCCCCCCCGGCGGCCAGCAGGCGGCGGGTGATGATGTGGGGCTCGTCGGTGCCGCGCTTGTGCAGGCGCTCCTCCAGGGCTTCGATCGACGGCGGCAGGATGAAGATGCCGGCCGCGTCGGGGAACTGCTTCTTGACCTGGCGCGCACCCTGCCAGTCGATCTCCAGCAGGATATCGGTCCCCAGTTTCATTTCCTGTTCCACGGTCAGGCGGCTGGTGCCGTAATAGTTGCCGTGCACTTCCGCCCATTCCAGGAACTCGCCGCGGTCGGCGCGCGAGACGAAGTCTTCCGCCGTCGTGAAATGGTACTCGCGGCCATCCTGCTCGCCCGGACGCGGTGGGCGGGTGGTGGTCGAGATCGACAGCTTGATGCCCGGTTCCAGCTTCAGCAGGGCGTTGACCAGGGTCGATTTGCCGGCGCCGCTGGGTGCGGCGACGACGAACAGGCTGCCGGAGAGGGCGGGAGTGATCATTGTTTGTTCCTTGTAGCGTTTTTTATCGCGCAGCGATCTTCTTTGCTGCATGTGTTCATCATAACGTTGAACGCGTGGGCAAAAAACTTGCCCACCCTACGAAAACACTTTCGGAGGGTGGGCGGGGCAAAACAGTCCAGTGGACTGTTTTGCAGCCCACGCGTTCAAATGGTCATCGCACATTGTTGCGCGACGACAACAAATTATTCCAGGTTCTGCACCTGCTCGCGCATCTGCTCGATCAGCAGCTTCAGCTCCATCGACGCATCCGCCAATTCCTTCACCGAGGCCTTGGCGCCCAGCGTGTTCGCTTCGCGGTTCAGTTCCTGCATCATGAAGTCGAGGCGCTTGCCGACCTGGCCGCCCTTCTTGAGGATGTGGCGGGTTTCGTTCAGGTGCGCCGACAGGCGCGACAGCTCTTCCGACACGTCGATGCGGATGCCGTACAGCGTCACTTCCTGGCGGATGCGTTCCAGCACTTCCTGGCGGCTCAGCACCGAGGGATTGCCGTGGCCGGCCAAGCCCAGCGCGTCCTGCATGCGCTCGATGGCTTTTTGCTGGAACTGGGAGATCACCTGCGGAATGAGCGGGGAGATGCGCTTGACGATCGCTTCCATCGCCTCGATGCGCGACAGCAGCATCGCTTCCAGCGCCGCGCCTTCGCGCTTCCGGCTGTCGACGAAGGCGACGACGGTGGTGGCGGTGAGGGCGGCGACGTCAAGCTGCAGCGACTCCTGGCCCACCGTCGATTCCTCGATCACGCCGGGCCAGCGCAGCAGCTCGGCCACCGTCATCGGCGGCGCGGAGGCGAAGTGCTTCGTCACCTCGCCCTGCAGCCGCGCGAGGTCGGCCAGCAGTTCCTGGTTGAGCGCTTGCGAGCCGCCGGCGGTCTTGCGGCCGAAGGACAGGCGCACCTCGACCTTGCCGCGGGTGATGGCGGCCATGATCGCGGCGCGCAGGTCGGGTTCCAGCGCGCGCAGGTCGTCGTTGATGCGGAACTGGAGGTCGAGGAAGCGCGAATTGACGCTCTTGATCTCGATCGTGAGGGTGCCGGCAGCGCCTTCGCTGGTGGCCACCGCATAACCTGTCATGCTTGAAATGCTCAAAGGGATCCCCGGTTCTTATTCTTTACAAAGCCGACATTTATCCACACAATTGCCCTGTTAAGCAAGGAAACCTTCGTGAATGGCCGCACAGAATAACGCCCCCCTGCCGGATGGCCTGGAAATTGCCGGATATCGCATTGTAAAGAAAATTGCGTCCGGTGGGTTCAGTATTGTTTATCTGGCATATGACGCGGAAGGCAACGCGGTCGCCATCAAGGAATACCTCCCCAGCCAGCTCGCCCTGCGCGCCCCCGGCGAGCTGGTTCCCGTGGTCTCGAAACCCAATCTGGCCGTGTTCCGGATCGGCCTGAAGTGCTTTTTCGAAGAGGGGCGGGCGCTGGCGCGCATCGTCCATCCGAACGTGGTGCGGGTGGTGAACTTCTTCCGCGCCCACGAGACGGTCTATATGGTGATGGCCTACGAATCCGGCCACACGCTGCAGGACCACATCGCGCGCCTGCACGCGCGCGGCAGCCGCATGAGCGAGACGTCGATTCGCCAGCTGTTCAACGGCGTGTGCGCCGGGGTGCGCGAAGTCCACGCCAACAAGCTGCTGCACCTGGACCTGAAACCGGCCAACATCTACCTGCGCGTCGACGGCTCGCCGCTGCTGCTCGATTTCGGCGCGGCGCGCCAGACCATCAATATCGACGCGCCCATGCTGGCGCCGATGTACACGCCGGGCTTCGCGGCCCCCGAGTTGTACAGCAAGGCGGCCACGCTGGGGCCCTGGACCGACATCTACAGCATCGGCGCGGCCATGTACGCCTGCATGACGCGCTCGATGCCGCCGGCAGTCGAGGCGCGCCGCCAGGAAGACAAGACCGAGGCCCAGTTCGCAAAACTCGAAGGCAGCTATTCGCCCGAGCTGGTCGCGATGGTACGCTCCTGCATGGCGCTCGATCCGCTGGCGCGGCCGCAGAGCGTGTTCGCAATGCAGAAGGTGCTGCAAGCGGCGCCGTCGCTGGCGCCGCAGGCGGCGGACGAGATGGAAGAAACCGAAGCGCGCGCAGGCGGCTGGCGCGCCCTGGCCGGCCGCCTGGGCATGGGCCGCAAGGCCCGCACCTAGGAGAGCAAGCATGCAGTTTTCCGTCTACCAGCAGACCCACATCGGCGGCCGCAAGGTCAACCAGGACCGCATGGGCTACAGCTTCACGCGCGACGCCCTGCTGCTGGTGCTGGCCGACGGCATGGGCGGGCACCTGGCGGGCGAGGTCGCCGCGACCATCGCGCTGCAGACCCTGTCGATGATGTTCCGCATGCAGGCCCGGCCCTATGTGAAGAAGCCGGAGCGCTTCCTGGAAGACGCGCTGAACCAGGCGCACTGGGACATCCTGGCCTACGCCGAAAAGCACAAGCTGCCGGAAACGCCGCGCACCACGGTGGTGGCCTGCCTGGTGCAGCACAATTGCGCCGTGTGGGCGCATTGCGGCGACTCGCGCCTGTACTGGGTGCGCCGCAACCAGGTGCTGGCGCGTACGCGCGACCATTCGCACCTCGAATACCTGATCGAACGCGGCCGCGCCACCGAGGCCCAGCGCAACACCCATCCGGACCGCAACAAGCTGTACAACTGCCTGGGCGCGGGCCAGGCGCCGAAGATCGACATCTCGCGCCAGGCCAGCCTGGAGCCGGGCGACACCCTGTTGCTGTGTTCCGACGGCTTGTGGTCGATGCTGCCGGAGAGCGAGATCCTGCACCGGCTGTCGACGTCCACCATCGTGCAGGCGGTACCGGACCTGGTGGCCATGGCTGCGGCGATCGGCGGCGCGCGCGCCGACAACACGACGGCGCTCGCCATCACTTGGCAGGGCGCGGACGCGGCGGGCGCCACGACGCCGGACATGATCTCGACCCAGATGCTGCCCGAGGATGCGGTCAGCTCGACCATCAGCGCCGGCCAGCCGCTGCCGTCGGGCGCCGACGCCTTCGATGAAGACGAAATCGAACGAGCGATCGCCGAGATTCGCGAGGCGATCGAGAAGTCCTCCCAATTGCTGAAATAAAAAGGAAAGCCATGAGCTTCGAACAACGCCCGAGCGGCCGCGCGGTCGACCAGCTGCGTCCCATCCGCATCACCCGCCAGTACACCAAGCACGCCGAAGGCTCGGTGCTGATCGAGTGCGGCGACACCAAGGTGATCTGCACCGCCAGCATCGAAGAAAAGGTGCCGCCTTTCCTGAAAGGGAAGGGGCAGGGCTGGCTGACCGCCGAATACGGCATGCTGCCGCGTTCCACCCACACCCGCATGGACCGCGAAGCCGCGCGCGGCAAGCAGACTGGCCGCACCCAGGAAATCCAGCGCCTGATCGGCCGCTCGCTGCGCGCCGCCTTCGACCTGGAAGCCTTCGGGGAGCGTACCCTGCACCTGGACTGCGACGTGATCCAGGCCGACGGCGGCACCCGCACCGCCTCGATCACCGGCGCGATGGTGGCGGCCTACGACGCCTTCAACGCGTTGGTGGGGCAGGGCGTCTTGACCACGGTGCCGGTCAGGCATTTCGTGGCCGCGATCTCGGTCGGCGTGTACCGCGGCACCCCGGTGCTCGACCTGGATTATGTCGAGGATTCGGATTGCGATACCGACATGAATATCGTGATGACGGAGCAGGGGCATTTCATCGAGGTGCAGGGGACAGCGGAAGGGGCGGCGTTTGACAGGGTGGGGATGAATCGTCTGCTGGATCTGGGGCAGCTGGGGGTGACGGAGTTGGTGCGCTTGCAGAAGCAGGCGCTTGGGTTGATCTGATCGATTGGAACTTGGGTCCCGGCCTTCGCCGGGACGACGTGCTGAGAGCACCACTTAATGATGAGCCGTCGTTCCGGCGAAGGCCGGAACCCAATTTTCTACCCGGACCGACCAAGCGCCCTTGCACCCAAAGCGCTAAAATATCCCCCCTCCGCAGCAAACACTCCCAGAGCCCCAATGACCCAACGCCTGATCCTCGCCTCCAACAACGCCGGCAAACTGAAGGAATTCGCACAACTGCTGGAGCCCATCGGCTTCGAGCTGCACCCGCAAGGCGAATTCAACGTTCCGGAAGCGGAAGAGCCCTTCGGCACCTTCGTGGAAAACGCGCTGGCCAAGGCGCGCCATGCCTCGCGCCTGACCGGCCTGCCGGCCCTGGCGGACGACTCGGGCGTGTGCGTCAACGCACTGGGCGGCGCGCCCGGCGTGTACTCGGCACGCTTTGCCGGCGAGCCGAAATCCGACGCCCGCAACAACGAGAAGCTGGTTGCCGAACTGGCCAGGCACGCCGACAAGTCGGCCTATTACTACTGCGTGCTGGTCTACGTGCGCCACGCCGACGACCCGCAGCCGGTGATCGCCGACGGCCAGTGGCACGGCGAGATCATCGAAACCGCGCGCGGCGCCAACGGCTTCGGCTACGACCCGCACTTCCTGATCCCATCGCTCGGCAAGACGACGGCCGAACTCGAACCCGCCGTCAAGAACGCCCACTCGCACCGCGGCCAGGCCCTGCGTGCATTGGTAGAAAAACTGAAATGATCCCGATTAAAGTCGCTGGTCCGATGCCCGGCGAATCACGTTCTCCCGCCGCCACCGCCCTGCAATACCTGCAGCCCGGCGCGCTGAACCTCACGGCGCTGCCGCCGCTGTCGCTCTACATCCACTTCCCCTGGTGCGTGCGCAAGTGCCCCTACTGCGACTTCAATTCGCACGAGGCCAAGGGCGAGCTGCCGGAGAAGGAATACCTGGACGCCGTGCGCCTCGACCTGGAGCAGTCGCTGCCCATGATCTGGGGCCGCAAGATCCACACCATCTTCATTGGCGGCGGCACGCCCAGCCTGATGTCGGCGGCCGGCCTGGATCGCCTGCTGTCCGACGTGCGTACCCTGCTACCGCTGGCGCTGGACGCCGAGATCACGATGGAAGCCAACCCGGGCACCTTCGAGGCCGAGCGCTTCAAGTCCTACCGTGACAGTGGTGTGAACCGCCTGTCTATCGGCATCCAGAGCTTCAATGGCGCGCACCTGAAGGCGCTGGGCCGCATCCACGACGAGGCGGAAGCGCTGCGCGCGGTGGAGATCGCGCGGTCGACCTTCGACAACTTCAACCTCGACCTGATGTTCGCGCTGCCCTCGCAGACGCTCGAGGAAGCGCGCCGCGACCTGGAGACCGCGCTGTCGTTTGCGCCGCCGCACCTGTCGATGTACCACCTGACGATGGAGCCGAACACGGTCTTCGCCAAGTATCCGCCGACCCTGCCGGACGACGATACGAGCGCCGACATGCAGGACATGATCCTCGAGGCGACGGCAAACGCCGGCTACGAGCACTACGAAGTCTCGGCCTACGCCCAGCCGGGCAAGCGCGCGCAGCACAATTTGAACTACTGGCAGTTCGGCGACTACCTCGGCATCGGCGCCGGCGCGCATTCCAAGATCTCGTTCCCGCACCGCGTGCTGCGCCAGGCGCGCTACAAGCAGCCGGGGTCCTTCATCGAGGCGGCAAAGCGCGGCAACCCGGTGCAGGAAGAGCACGAGATCGCGCGCGGCGACATGGGCTTCGAGTTCATGCTCAACGCGCTGCGCCTGACCGAGGGCTTCGATCCGAACCTGTTCGGCGAGCGCACCGGCATGAGCATCAGCGCCATCACGAAGGCGCTGAACGAGGCGGAGGCCAAGGGTCTCTTGTTGCGCGACCACAAGCTGATCAAGCCAACCGAGCTAGGGCAGCGCTTCCTGAACGACTTGCAGGAGATGTTTCTGGGTTCGTAGGGTGGGCGGCTTCGCCGCCCACGCGGAGATTGCAAACTGCTCCGCTCTCGCGCCCGATGATCTCGCTGCAAACTATCACCGCGTGGGCGGGAAGACCGTGATCTGGTCCATTGGACCAGATCACCCCTACGTGCGCGCGGCGCCAGCGAGCGAATCGATGGTGCGCGCCAGTCCCTTGACCACCCGCGCCATGCTCGCGTAATCGAGCTTGTCCGGCGTATCTTCCGCCGTGTGATAGTAGGGATAGCGCAGGAAGGCGGTATCCGTGATCATCAGGGCAGGGTAGCCGTGCCGGTTGTACGAGGAGTGGTCCGACAGTGTCACGCCCATCACATGGGCCGGCGCCGCCAGGCCCTCGGCCGGGAAATCGGACTGCGCGCGGAAGGCCGCCAGCGCCTGCCGCACCAGCGCCGATGATTCCAGCGTGCCCACGAAGGCGATGAAATTGCCGGTGCTCGGGTACTGCTTCTCCAGCCCCGGCGGCAGCTTCTGGCTGTTCTTCTCCTGTGAGTACCAGCCGATGGTTTCCAGGATCAGCGCGCCCGCCACGTTCTGCCCGCTCTGCCTGAGTTCGCGCGCGTGCTGCATGCTGCCCATCTCTTCGCCCATGAAGTAGGGCGGTTCCTCGTTCACGAAAAACACGAACTTCACTTCGGTGCCGCGGCTCGGCTGCATGGTCTTGAGCAGGCGCGCCAGTTCCAGCACGGCGGCGGTGCCGCTGCCGTTGTCGTTGGCGCCGGGCGCGCCGCGCGCCGAGTCGTAATGGGCGCCGACGATGAAGATGCGTTCAGGTTTGGCGCCCGCCACGGTGTTCGACACCGAGACTTCGATGTTGCGTACCTTCTGGCCGTCGGCCTGGTATTCCTGCTTGCGTGGCCGATAGCCGTAGCTTTCCAAGGTGGTTTCGATGTGGCGCGCGGCCTGTTCCAGTTCGCGCGGGGTGGCGGTGTTGTGCTCCTTGCTGGCGATGGCTTGCACGTGCGCACGCAGGCGGGTGGACAGTTCGGGGCTGGTGGCGGGGGCGGAGTCGGTTTCCAAGGTCAGCGTAGCCAGCGCGATCGCCAGCAGGATCGCGATAATGACTTTCCAATGTGAGCGGGCGAATTTGCGCATGGTCGGGGGAGCTTCATGCAAGCGTTCATGCGTCCAGTGTAGCGAGCTTGCGCATTCCGCATTGCTTCAATTCCGCGCTTCAATTCGCCCCAGCTTGACGCTGGACGAAAAAAAACCGGGCTGCGCACAGCCCGGTTTCGATGTGAACGCCTGAAAGCTCAGCGCGCCGCCACCGGCGTGGCCGGCTCGGTCCAGCCGCCGCCCAGCACGCTGTACAGCGTGACCTGGTTCTGCAGGCGCTGCAGGTTGGCCTGGACCGCCTGCTGCTGCGCCTGGAACAGGGCGCGCTGCGCATCCAGCAGCTCGAGGTAGCTGGCCGCGCCGTTGCGGTAGCGCAGGTCGGCCAGGTTGAAGCGGTCGGCTTCGGCCTCGGCCACCGCGCGCTGGGCGCGCAGCTGCTCGCTGAAGGTCGACTGCCCCGCCAGTGCGTCCGCCACTTCGCGGAAGGCCTGCTGGATCGAGCGCTCGTACTGCGCCACCGCGATGTCGCGCTGGGCGCGGGCCGAGCCCAGCACGGCGGTATTGCGGCCATAGTCGAAGATCGGCAGGATCGCTTGCGGCGCAAAGGTCCAGCCATAGCTGCCGCTCTTGAACAGGCCGGACAGCTCGGTGCTGGCGCTGCCCACGCTGCCCGTCAGGCTGATGCGCGGGAAGAAGTTGGCGCGCGCCGCGCCGATGTTGGCGTTGGCCGCGATCAGCTGCTGCTCGGCCGAACGGATGTCCGGACGGCTGGCCAGCAGGTCCGACGGCAAACCGGCCGGCAGGTCGGGCAATTCGGTCGACGCCAGGGTGGCGCCGGCGGCTGCCGTTGCCGGCACCGGCGTGCCCACCAGCAGGGTCAGGAGGTTGAGGTCCTGGGCGCGCTGGCGCTGCTGCGCCGCGAGCGTGGCCAGCGCGGTCTCCACCAGCGAACGCGCCTGCTGCAGCTCGAAGCGCGAGGCGACGCCGTTGTCGAAGCGCAGCTGGGTCAGGCGCAGCGATTCCTGGCGCGTGCCCAGGGTTTGCTGGGTGATCGCCAGCAGCTCTTCGTCGGCCAGCAGTTGCAGGTAGACGTTGGCCACCGACGAGACCAGGCTGATCTGCGCCGACTTGCGCGCCTCTTCGGTTGCCAGGTACTGGGCCAGCGCCGCCTGCGACAGGTTGCGCACGCGGCCGAACAGGTCGAGCTCGAAGGCGGTGACCGAGAAGCCCGACTGGTACAGGCTCTGGATCGGCTGGTCTTCGCCAGTGGTCTGGCGCGAGCCGCTGATGCCGAGGCCCACCGAGGGCAGGCGGTCGGCGCGCTGGATGCGGTACTGCGAACGGGCCTGCTCGATGTTGGCGATCGAGACGCGCAGGTCACGGTTGTTGCTCAATGCCTGCTCGATCAGGCCGCGCAGGCGCGCGTCCGGGAAGAAGCGCTGCCAGGCGATTGCCGCCGGGGCCTCGTTGACCAGCTGGGCGGCCGGGGCGCTGGCGGCCTTCGGCATTTCAGGGAAGGCCTGGGCCACCGGGGCCGCCGGACGCTCGTACTTCGGCGCCAGCGACATGCAGCCTGCCAGGGTCATCGCCAGGGCCAGTGGAGTCAGTTTTTTCATCGTATCGATCATGGTTGTTTTCCTTCGACTGCCGAAGCGCTGCCCTCCAGGTGTGCAGGGATCTCTTGCGGGCGCTTGCGACCCTTGAAGATCTTGCGGACCACCACGAAGAACAGCGGCACGAACAGCACACCCAGGGTGGAAGCCGTAATCATACCGCCCATCACGCCGGTACCGATCGCGCGCTGCGATGCCGAGCCGGCGCCGCCGGCGACCACCAGCGGCAGCACGCCCAGGATGAAGGCCATCGAGGTCATGATGATCGGGCGGAAGCGCAGGTGCGCCGCCTCGATCGCCGCTTCCGCCGGCGACTTGCCCTGCGCCTGCAGGTCCTTCGCGAATTCGATGATCAGGACCGCGTTCTTCGCCGCCAGGCCGATGATGGTCACCAGGCCGATCTTGAAGTACACGTCGTTCGGGTAGGCGCGCATCATGGCCGCCAGCACCGCGCCGAGGATACCGAAAGGCACCACCAGCAGGACCGACACCGGGATCGACCAGCTTTCATACAGCGCCGCCAGGGCCAGGAAGATCGCCAGCAGCGAGAAGGCCATCAGGATGCCCATGGTGCCGCCCGAGAGCTGTTCCTCGCGCGACTGGCCGGTCCACTCGTAGGCGAAGCCCGGCGGCAGCTTGGCTGCCAGGCGTTCCATCTCGGCCAGCGCGTCACCGGTCGAATAGCCCGGCTTGGCGTCGCCCGACAGGCTCATCGCCGGATAGCCGTTGTAGCGGATGGTCTGCATCGGACCGGTCACCCACTTGGTGGTGGCGAAGGAGGACAGCGGCACCGGCTCGCCCTGGACGTTCATCGCGTTCAGGCGCAGCAGGTCGTCCGGCTGCATACGGGCGCTGGCCTCGGCCTGCACCACGACGCGCTGCAGGCGGCCGGCGTTCGGGAAGTCGTTCACGTAGCTCGATCCGAGCGAGGTCGAGATCGCGGTATTGATCGCATCAAAGGTCACGCCCAGCGCCTGCGCCTTGTCGCGGTCGATATCGAGCATCACCTGCGGCGCGTCTTCCAGGCCTTCCGGACGCACGCCGGTCAGGATCTGGCTCTGCGCGGCCATGCCGAGCAGCTGGTTGCGCGCCGCCAGCAGGGCGTTGTGGCCGTTGCCGCCGCGGTCCTGCAGGCGGAAGGTGAAGCCGGTGCCGCGGCCCAGTTCGGGAATCGGCGGCGGCGACAACGCGAAGATGAAGGCATCGCGCACGCCCGACAGGCCGCCGATGATGCGGCCGGCCACGGCCTGGGCGCTCGAATCGGCGCCCTTGCGCTCATCCCAGTCCTTCAGCGGGATGAAGGCAAGCGCCATGTTCTGGCCCGCGCCCGAGAACGAGAAGCCCAGCACGCTGACCATGTTCGCCACTTCCGGCTGCTTCATGATGAAGGCCTCGGCGGTGCGCATCACCTCGTTGGTACGCTCGAGCGTGGCGCCCGGCGGCAGCTGGATGTTGGCGATCACGTAGCCCTGGTCTTCGTTTGGCAGGAAGGAATTCGGCATGCGGGTGAAGAACAGCGTCACCAGGCCGCACACCAGCACGAAGGCCACCAGCGCGCGCCCCGAATTGCGAATCAGCTTGCCGACCCAGCCTTCATAGCCCTTGGCGGTGCGGGCGAAGCGGCGGTTGAACCAGCCGAAGAAGCCGCGCTTCTCGTGGTGGTGGCCGGCTTCGACGGGTTTCAGCAGGTGCGCGCACAGCGCCGGGGTGAGCGACAGCGCCAGGAAGGCCGAGAAGGCGATCGAGGACACCATGACCACCGCGAACTGGCGGTAGATGTTGCCGACGGCGCCGGCAAAGAAGGCCAGCGGCACGAACACCGACATCAGGACCACGGTCACGCCGATGATCGCGCCCGAGATCTGGCCCATCGCCTTGCGCGTTGCCGCCAGCGGCGGCAGGCCTTCCTCGGACATGATGCGCTCGACGTTCTCGACCACCACGATGGCGTCGTCGACCACGATACCGATCACCAGCACCATGCCGAACATGGTCAGCACGTTGATCGAGTAGCCCAGCGCCAGCAGGGTGCCGAGCGAGCCCAGTAGGGCCACCGGGACCACGATGGTCGGAATGATCGTGTAGCGGAAGTTCTGCAGGAACAGGTACATCACCAGGAACACCAGCACCAGCGCTTCGACAAGGGTATGCAGCACCTGCTCGATCGAGATGTTGATGAACTTCGAGCTGTCGAAGGGCACGGTGGCCTTCATCCCGGCCGGGAAGTACTTCGACAGTTCGTCCATGCGCTCGCGCACCAGGCGCGCCGTTTCCAGCGCGTTGCCGCTCGGCGCCAGCTGCACGCCGATACCGGTCGAGGGCTTGCCGTTCAGGCGCGCCGAGGTCGAATAGGCCTGGCCGCCGATCTCGATGCGGGCCACGTCGCGCAGGCGCACGGTCGAACCGTCCGGGTTCGCGCGCAGCACGATGTTGCCGAACTGCTCGACGGTCGAGAGCTGGCCGGTCACCACCACGGTCGCGTTGATTTCCTGGCCGGCCGCCAGCGGCAGTTCGCCGATGGTGCCCGAGGCCACCTGGGCGTTCTGGCTGCGGATCGCGTTGTTGACGTCGGCCGGGGACAGGCGGAAGCCCACCAGCTTGGCCGGGTCGATCCAGATGCGCATCGCGCGCTCGGTACCGAACAGCTGCGCGGTACCGACGCCCTTGATACGCTGGATTTCAGGCAGCACCGTGCGCGAGGCGTAGTCGCCCAGCGCGATCGGGTCCCACTTCGGATCGTCCGACGACAGGATGGTAAACAGCAGGAAGTTCGCGCGCACCTTGTCGACGCGCACGCCCTGCTGGTTCACCGCCGCCGGCAGGCGCGGGGCCGCGCGCGACAGGCGGTTCTGGACGTCCACCTGGGCCAGGTCCGGGTTGGTGCCGGTTTCGAACGTCAGGGTGATCGAGCCGCTGCCGTTGGCGGAGCTGCTCGATTCCATGTAGATGAGGCCTGGGGAGCCGTTCATCTCGCGTTCGATGACGGAGATGACCGAGTCTTCCAGGGTCTGTGCCGAGGCGCCCGGGTAGGCGGCATTGATCACGATCGATGGCGGCGCCACGTTCGGATACTGCGCGATCGGCAGCTGCGTGATCGAGACACCGCCGATCACCATGATGAACAGCGCGATCACCCAGGCAAAAATGGGGCGGTCAATAAAAAAACGAGCCATTGCTTAGTCCTGTTCTGTTCCTGCCGTTTAGCGGCGCGGCGTGCCTGCGGCCGGGGTGGCGCTCGCGGTGGAGCCGGACGGCGCCGAGGCCGGGGCCTGGCCTGCCGACTGCGCGGCGGCGGCGCCCGCGGCGGCCGTTGCCGGCGCTGCAGCAGAGGTCGACGCGGTCCATGGCACTGCCTTGACCGGAGTACCCGGAGGCAGCATCTGCAGCTTCTGGAAGCCGTCGACCATCACGCGTTCGCCTTCCTTCAGGCCTTCGGTGACGACCCAGTTCGAGCCCTGCTGCGAGCCGATCTTGACGGTGCGCGGGGTGGGCTTGTTGTCGGCGCCGACCACCATCAGGGTGTCGCCCTGCGGACCGCCACGGGTAACGGCCTGCTGCGGCACCACGATGCCGTTCGGGATCTGGGCCTGGGCCAGGCGCACGCGCACGTACTGGCCCGGGAGCAGGGCGTTGTCCGGGTTGGCGATGGTCGCGCGCAGGGTGACCTGGCCGGTGCTCGGGTCGACGGTGATGTCGGAGAACTGCAGGCGGCCCTTGGTTGCCAGTTCGGTGCCGTCGTCCAGGATCACGCTGACCGACGCGTCCGCGCCGCCGCCGGCCTGCTTGCGCAGGCGCTGCAGCTCGCTGGCCGACTGGGTGATGTTCAGGTACATCGAATCGGTCTGCTGGATCAGCGCCAGTTCGGTAGCCTGGGTAGCGGAGACCAGCGCCCCTTCGGTGACCAGCGCGCGGCCGATGCGGCCCGAGATCGGGGCGTACACGTTGGCGTAGCCGGTGTTGATCTGGGCGATGCGCACCTGGGCGCGGGCTGCCGCGACGGCCGCTTCCGCCTGCTTCTGGGCGGCGAGGGCGTTGGTGTATTCCTGCTTGCTGACGGCCTGGGCCTCGACCAGCGGCTTGTAGCGCTCGGCCAGGGCGGTGGCCTGGTTCAGGGTCGCCTGGGCGCTGCCGACGTCGGCCTGGGCCGCGGCGAGGCGCGCCTGGTAGGGGGCCGGGTCGATCTGGAACAGCGACTGTCCCTGCTTGACGACACTGCCTTCGGTGAACAGGCGCTTGAGCACCACGCCGTCAACGCGCGCGCGCACCTGCGAGGTGCGGATCGGTTCGGCGCGTGCCGGCAGTTCGGTCAGCAGGGCAACCGGCTCGTACTTGGTGGTGATGACACCGACTTCAGGCGCCGGCATGCCGCCGCCGGGGCCGCCGGCGGCCGGGGCGGCGTCTTTCTTGCCGCAACCCGACAGCAGGGCAAGCGCGACCAGGGTACCGGCGGCGACGCGAGTCAGGGACAGGGAGGAGTGGTCTGAGCGCATTACGTATGCTTCCTTCTCTTTATTGTTTCGACAACCGGCGCAGACACTTCGACCGCACACGAATCGTCACTGGCTTTTACGAACAGTTTTATATACTATCACGGCTGTATGTTTATTGCTGGAACACCCCTCAAACGGGAGGGAATGGAAAAAAATGGCTCGTAAGACAAAAGCGGAAGCTGCGGCGACCCGCGACAGCATCCTTGACGCTGCTGAAAGATTGTTTGCTGAACAAGGCGTATCAAGAACGACTTTACAGCATATTGCAACCGCGGCGGGCGTGACGCGCGGTGCGATCTATTGGCATTTCCTGGACAAGGGCGCGCTGTTCAACGCCATGTTCGACCGCGCCAAGATGCCGATGGACGAGGCGATGCAGGTGCTCGACAACCAGCGCGACGTCAAGGACCCCTTGCACTGCCTGCGCGACGACATGATGACGGTGCTGCGCATCGTGGTCGAGGACGAGAAGGCGCGCCGCGTGTTCGAGATCGCCACGCTGAAGACGGAATTCATCGACGAGGTGGATGCGGTGCGCGCGCGCCGGCGCGAATCGATCGGCCTGTGGCAGGAGCGCATGGAAGGGCACCTGAAGCAGGCCCAAGAGAAGGGCATGCTGCGTCCCGGCGTGTCGACGCTGGCGGCTGCGCAGGGCGGCTGGATCATGGTCGATGGCCTGATCCGCAACTGGATCTTCGAGCCGACCATGTTCGATCTGCAGACGCTGGGTGGTACCGTGATCGATACCTACCTGGCGGGATTGCGGGCGTAGGGTGGGCGGGGTAATTCCGGGCAATGCCCGGAATTACGAACGCCCACGCGGTGATACGCAAATTTTACTTCGTCGCGACTGTCCGGCGACCGCTGACCGCGTGGGCGGAAGATCCGCCCACCCTACAAAAAACCCGCTGTGAAGCGGGTTTTGTTTTTTACTTCATCAGCTCTTCGATCATCTTCTTCAGCTTGATCGAATCGGCCACAAAGGCGCGGATGCCTTCGGACAGCTTCTCGGTTCCCATCGCGTCTTCATTCAGCATGAAGCGGAAGGTCTTCTCGTCGATGTCGATCTTCGCGATGTCAGCGTTGGCGTCGGCCACCAGCTTGCGCTCGACCGGCGCATCGGTGTCGGCCAGCTTCTGCAGCAGGTCCGGCGAAATGGTCAGCAGGTCGCAGCCCGCCAGTTCCAGGATCTGCGAGGTGTTGCGGAAGCTCGCGCCCATCACTTCAGTGTTGTAGCCGAATTTGCGGTAGTACTGGTAAATGCGCTTGACCGACTGCACGCCCGGATCGTCGGCGCCCTGGTAGTCGGTACCGGTCGACTTCTTGTACCAGTCGTAGATGCGGCCGACGAAGGGCGAGATCAGCTTGACGCCCGCTTCGGCGCAGGCCACCGCCTGGCACAGCGAGAACAGCAGGGTCAGGTTGCAGTGG
Organism: Massilia sp. IC2-476; assembly: GCF_020707295.1. Lineage (NCBI taxonomy): Bacteria > Pseudomonadati > Pseudomonadota > Betaproteobacteria > Burkholderiales > Oxalobacteraceae > Massilia > Massilia sp. IC2-476. Next base: position 511,462 of record NZ_JAJFER010000001.1, on the reverse strand, counting down.
ATGCCTTCCTTTTCCAGGATCTCGGCGGCGCGGATGCCTTCCCAGGTCGAGGCGATCTTGATCAGCACGCGCTCGCGCGACACGCCGGCCTTTTCGTACAGGGCGATCAGCTCGCGGCCTTTGGCAACGGTGGCTTCCGTGTCAAAAGACAGGGCGGCATCGATCTCGGTCGAGACGCGGCCCGGCACGTACTTCAGGATCTCGGTGCCGAAGGCGATCAAGAGGCTGTCGACGATGGCGTCGACCGACGCGCCATTGGCTTCGGCAACTGCCTTTTCCAGCAGCGGACGGTATTCCGGCTTCTGCACGGCCTTCAGGATCAGCGACGGGTTGGTGGTCGCATCCTGCGGCGCGTAGGCCTTGATCGACTGGAAGTCGCCGGTGTCGGCGACGACGGTGGTGTACTGCTTGAGTTGTTCGAGTTGATTCATGGTAGAGGCCAGAATAAAAAGTCAGGAAAAATCGGTGCCGTCCATGAAGGCGGCGAGCATGCGCTCCAGGCCTTCGCGGTCTTCGTCGGAGAATCGGTTGAGCAGGGGGCTGTCGATATCGAACACGCCGACCACTTCGCCGTCCTTGATCAGGGGCAGCACGATTTCCGAGTTCGAGGCCGAATCGCAGGCGATGTGGCCCGGGAAGGCGTGCACGTCAGGGACGACGATGGTCTTGCGCTCGACGGCCGTGGTGCCGCAGACGCCGCGTCCGAAGGGGATGCGGGCGCAGGCCGGCTTGCCCTGGAAGGGGCCGACCAGCAGGTCCTGGCCCTCGCCCTTGCGGGCCGGGACGGTGAAGTAGAAGCCGGCCCAGTTCAGGTCGGCCAGGGTGTCGTAGACGAGGGCGGAAAACTGCGCCGCGTTCGTCATCAGGCTGCGTTCGCCTTCAAGGACGCTCTCGACCTGGCGCTCCAGCAGGGCGTAGTCAGGGCGGGAACTGCGTTCGGGATTGATGTGCATGGCAGGGCCGTATGGGGTACGAAAACCGCTATTTTACAGCCAGCTTGGCCGATGGCGCGCGGCCGGCCCCGGCGACCCGATCGTGACGCGCGGGAGCGGGACGGGCCGGCTCCTTAGCTGAACGAGCATAGGAGCTGTGGACCACGTCCACCAATATGCGGCTGTCCCGACGCGCAGGCGGGTCGAGGAGGAAGAAGCGTGATCCTTGGAAAGTATGTTTATCAGGTAGAAATAATATTCGGCTTCCTATCATATATGCCAAACAATTGATGACGTAAACGCGTAACAGACATGCTCTGTGTGGCAAAAGGGCCCTATCAGAATAGATGGTGTCATTGTTGCCTCCACGCACATACACTGGCTCAGCCGTTGCAACGGCTGCAAGCGTCTTACCGACATCGTGCACGCGACCGCAGAGTTCGCGGCATTCCTATAAGAAGTGCCATTACGGAGAACACAATGAGCAAGCAAGTTGCAAGCAAGCTGAAGATGTGTGCAGTCGCCGCTGCGGTCGCTGTCCTGTGCAGCCCGGTCAAGGCCGCGCCCGCGGACACCACCCGTGTCATCGTGAAGTTCAAGCCCGGCGCCAAGGCCGCGATGAAGTCGGCGGCGGTCGGCGCCAATGCCACCCTGCAGAAGGAAATCTTTGGCATGGACGCGGTGGCCATGGAAGTGCCGATGACCGCCCTGAAAGGCCTGGAGAACAACCCGAACGTCGAGTACATCGAAGAAGACGCGAAGCGCTATCCGCTGGCGCTGACCACGCCCTCGACCGGCACGCCATACGCCAGCGGCCAGGCCGTCCCGTATGGCATCAAGCTGGTCCAGGCCGATTTGCTCAGCGACGTCAACGTCGGCAACCGCAAGGTCTGCATCATCGATTCCGGTTACGACCGCGCCCACGAAGACTTGTCCGGCAACGTCCACACCGGCGAATACGATGCGGGCACGGGTAACTGGTACACCGATGAAAACAGCCACGGCACCCATGTGGCAGGCACCATTGCCGCGATCAACAACAGCGGCGTGGGCGTGGTCGGCGTGAACGCCAATCGCCGCCTCAAGCTGCACATCGTGAAGGTGTTCGGCGCCAACGGCTGGGCCTATTCCTCGGACCTCGCAGCCGCCGCCAACAAGTGCCGCGCCGCCGGCGCCAACATCATCAGCATGTCGCTGGGCGGCCCGAGCGGGACCACGACCGAATCGAATGCCTTCGCGACCATCGCCAGCGCCAACATCCTCAGCATCGCCGCGGCCGGCAACGCCGGCAACAGCTCGATGTCCTATCCGGCCGGCTACAGCAGCGTGGTGTCGGTGGGTGCGGTCGACGAGTACAAGGCATGGGCCAGCTTCTCGCAGTACAACAGCAAGGTCGAACTGGCCGGCCCCGGCGTGTCGGTCTACTCGACCATTCCGACCTCCCGGGGCAAGTACGGCTACAAGAGCGGCACCTCGATGGCGACCCCGCACGTGGCCGCCGTCGCCGCCTTGGTGTGGAGCTACTACCCGACCTGCACCGCGGCGCAGATCCGCTCCACGCTCGGCAAGAGCGCGCAAGACCTGGGCACGGCCGGCCGCGATACCAAATACGGCTTTGGCCTGGTACAGGCCAAGGCCGCGCGCGACCGCATCGCTTCGCTGGGTTGCGGTAACTGAGCCTGGCTTCGCCATCAAAAAGGGACGCTTCGGCGTAATGCCGGTCAGTTAATGAAAATTGTAGGGTGGGCGGCTTGTCCGCCCGCGCGGTGATAGTTGCGATATGAACAGCCGCACGGGCTGCAGTACTGTGATTTGACCGCGTGGGCGGAAGACCCGCCCACCCTACGGATGAGCGATGGCCCTTAAATGACTGGCATTACGCTTCGGCGTCCTTTTTTATGCCTTGTCGCCTAGCGCATTAGCGCGCTTAACAGAATGGGAAAAGACTGTTGTTGTAGCGCTCCGACTAGTCCCTAATACGTCCGCTTTCGACCCACTTGCGGTCGTTCGATTTTTGTTAAGGCGTTTTACCGGCATCCAGCGCCACTGGCGCATCAGCTATCCCGCGCATCCGGAAGAACACGTGTTCAACTATTTACTGCGCTCATCCATGCATGATTCTGTGGCAGGTATGCTCACGCAGCAACGTAGCCGCCTGTCACTGGCGCGCAGCCTGCGGAGAGCGTGTTGAGCGCGGCCGGTGGGCCTGTGCGTGTTTTTGTGAGTTTTGCGCCGCACCGAATGTGTAAGATGCTGATGACGGCCATTTAACGAAAGATTGTCATGATCACTGCGCGCCAGCTTGCGCTATGCTCCGTTGTAATCCTGGCTGCATGCGGTGGCGGCAAGGACGACGCCCCGCCCGTGCCATCTCCGCCTCCTGCCCCGACGATCGCGCTGGCCCCTTCGGCGACGTCAGTCATGCTGAACGGTGCGGCGGTCGAGATCACGCCAACACTGACGGGCATCGCGGGGCCGGTTGTCTGGTCGGTGACGCCGAAGGCGAATATTGGCGACACCCTGTATACCCTTCCAGACAAGCCGATCGCCGCCTATGCAACCCCTCCGGATCTGAATGCGGACAAGGTCACGATCACGGCCAGCGCAGGCGGCATCTCGAGCTCGATCGAGTTGAAGGTGAAGCCATCGCCAGTGCCAGTGCCTTGGGTTACCCTGCCGGTCACATGGAATGTTCTTTTCGGCGACCCGCCCTCTCTTGCGGGACCGCGACCCGTTGCCTCAGCAGCCGATGAATCCGGCAATCTTTACCTTGCTTATTCTTCGCCCGTGTCGGAAATCAAGAAGGTGGCGACGGACGGCAGTATCACGACCTATGCGCATGTAGGCGAACCGATTTCGCTAGCCTTTGGCCCGAACCGGGTACTGTACGTTGTGGACAAACTCAATGCCTCCGCATATGCGATCCGCCGTATCGCGGACAACAGGACGGTGTCCACGTTGACGCAAACCGCGCCATATGCGGCTGCAACAGGAACGGTCGATGGCTCCTCTGGCGTCGCCACCGCTTATACATTGCACCTTGCGGTGGCGCCAGACGGTGCTGTGTATGCGACCGATGGCTCGAGGGTGCGCAGGATCGCGCCCGACGGTTCTTTCTCGACCTTGGCAGGAGGCGGTTGCGAAGCCGGCACCCCGCCGGGAGCGACCTGCGCCGACCGGAAAAATCCAATCGACGGTCTTGGCACGCAGGCACGATTCATGGGACCGGCTGCAATCGTTACCGACAAAGCGGGGAACCTGTACGTCAGCGACCAAGCGCTAATCCGGAAGATCACCCCTGCAGGCCAGGTCACGACGCTTGCCGGTCGAACCAGCCGGAACTTTGACTTCCTCGACGATATCGATGGCACGGGCAACGCCGCCGTTTTCGCCGGCAATAGCCCAATGACCATTGATGCTGACGGCAATCTGTACAAGCTCGGAGGTAGGGGGCAGCTGAGAAAAATTACGCCATCCGGCGTTGCAACTACAGTGGCAAGCTCTCTGGGTTTTACTGGAATGCAACCTCAAAACGCCATCGTGTCACTCTATGCTGGCATTCCTGGCGTCGTGATATTGCAATCGTATGCGCAGTTGAGCAAGGTCAGAATCGACTGATGCACACAATGGAAACATGCCCGCGCCAGGGGGGCGGCATTATCTGGCTTCTAGCCGATTGCGAACCTGTTGTAGCGTCTGCTTACGACCCATTGCAGACGATCGAGCTGCATGGGTACTTTAGAATGTTTTGACACCTAAGCAGTCTGGTATTCAAGGAATGCCAAAGCCACTTCCTTCGTGGCCTCGGATGTATTTGGGTGGCGCAGTACATCAGTGAGGATCGATAGCCACGTCGCCCGAGCATTGGGCGCTAGTTCAGAGTTAAGGATTCGGTTCGCCATCCAAACGGTGAGAGCTGCAGGTTGTCGCTGAAGCGAACCCATGAGCAGTTTTTCGTACCCTGGCATTGCCTCAAGCTCATGAACCAATGGTCCAGGCGAGCCAAATTCAGCGTCTGGAAAGCGTTCAATCAAGTTCAAAATTGCCGGCATCGCAGGTAAACGCTCAGCCAGGGGTAAGGCAGCTAATGGCACCAAATACTGGTAGAGCTGTTCGACGTTTTCACTCTCTTCGCTTGGCACAAAAGCATCGAGGCTGATAATCACGGCTTCAATCGGCATTCTCTTCCACCCCCATTTGGTGAAGGTTCGTGTAGTGCGAAGTCCGCTTCTGGCCGATAGCGGACGGTCGGAATGGCTCAGCGCACGCAGTCGTTACTTGAAGAACGACGACGAGGTTCCATCGGCGTGCTTGGCGAATCAGCCGATGAAGGAATCGAACTGCATGTCGAATTCCTGCAGCGCTTTCTGGGCGTTCTGCATCTTCTTGCGGAATTCCGGCCCGCGCTGCAGCGCCAGCCCGACAGCCAGCACGTCGATCACGACGAGATACGCCAGGCGCGCCGAGATCGGCGTGTAGGGGTCGATCGCGAACACCAGGTCGATCGGGATGAACAGGGTCGCGATCTCGGCCAGTGGGGTGCCCGAAGGCGCCAGCACGATCACGTCGGCGCCGCCGCGGCGCGCCAGTTTTGCAGAGCGGGTCAGTGCCGGATTGTTGCCGCGCTGTGAAATCGCCACCACCGCGTCGCCCTGGCGCAGCAGTGCCGCCGCGATCGAGTGGATCGCCGGGTCGGTGTAGGCCACGGTGGGCACGCCCGAGCGGAAGAATTTATGCTGGGCGTCGGCCGCCACGAAACCGGAGGAACCCTGGCCGTAGAACTCGATCTTGTTGGCGCGCGACAGGATGTCGAGCGCCTTCTGGACCAGTTCCGGCTTGAGGTTGTTGCGCAGGTCGAGCAGGGTGTTGATCGAGCGGCTGCAGATCTTGTTCACCAGGTCGGACGCCAGGTCGTCCGGCGCCGGCTGCTCGTTCGCGCCCGGCAGCGCCAGCGCCAGGCCCTGCGCCAGCTTGAGCTTGAACTCGTGCCAGCCGTCGTAGCCGAGGGTGCGGCAGAAACGCACCACGGTCGGCTCCGACACCTGGGCGCTCTTGGCCAGGGCCGTGATGTTCTGGCTGACGGTATTGGCGGGCGCGGCCAGCACCGCGAGCGCTACCTTGCGCTCGGATTTCGAGAGCGAGTCGAGCTGGGTGCGGATGGAATCGAGCAGCATGGCGTGTCCCGCTCAGTCTTCGGGCAGCACTTCTTCGCGCCACTGCAGCCCGTCGCGCCCGATCAGCGCGCTCGAAGCGGCCGGGCCCCAGGTGCCGGAGGTGTAGGGCACCGGCGCGCTGTCGTCCTGCTCCCAGTATTCCAGGATCGGTTCGACCCATTCCCAGGCCGCTTCCAGCTCGTCGCCGCGCATGAACAGGGTCAGCTGGCCGCGCAGCACGTCGACCAGCAGGCGCTCGTAGGCTTCCATGCGCGGGCTGGTGAACTGCTCGCGGAAGTCGAGTTCGAGTTCGGCCTGCTTCAGGCGCATCGAGTCGCCCGGGGTCTTGGCCATCAGGTTCATCGACAGGCCTTCGTCCGGCTGCAGGCGGATCACCAGGCTGTTCGGCTGGAAGCTGGAGGTCGGCTGGTTGAAGATCGAGTGCGGGATCTGCTTGAAGCGCACCACGATCTCGGCCAGGCGGTCGGCCATGCGCTTGCCGGTGCGCAGGTAGAAGGGCACGCCGGCCCAGCGCCAGGTGTCGATCTCGGCCTTCATGGCAACGAAGGTCTCGGTGCGCGAGCCCTTCGGGGCGCCCGGTTCGTCGCGGTAGCCGGGCACCGCCTGGCCGTCGATGTGGCCGGCACGATACTGGCCGCGCACGATGTTCTGGGACAGGGTGGTCGGGGTGAAGCGCTTCAGGGAGCGCAGCACCTGCAGCTTGGCGTCGCGCACGGCGTCCGGCGCGATCGAGCTGGGGGTCTCCATCGCCACGATGCACAGCAGCTGCAGCAGGTGGTTCTGCAGCATGTCGCGCAGCGCGCCCGAGGTGTCGTAATAGCCCAGGCGGTTGCCCACGCCGATCTTCTCGGCGATGGTGATCTGCACGTCCGAGATGTACTCGCGGCGCCACAGCGGTTCGAACAGGATGTTCCCGAAGCGCAGGGCCAGCAGGTTCTGCACCGTTTCCTTGCCCAGGTAGTGGTCGATGCGGTAGATCTGCGATTCGGCGAAGACCTTGCCGACGTCGGCGTTGATCTGCTTGGCCGAGGCCAGGTCGCGTCCCAGCGGCTTTTCCAGCACCACGCGCGAATTCGGCGTGACCAGGCTGGTCTTGGCCAGGTTGTCGCAGATGGTCGCGAACAGGTGCGGCGGGGTGGCCAGGTAGTAGACGCGGGTCAGCCCTTCGTCCTTGCGCAGGGCCTCGACCAGCGGTGCGAAGCTGGCGACGTCGGTGGCGTTGAGCGAGACGTAGACGATACGCTTCAGGAAGCGGGCCCAGGCTTCATCCGTGGGCGGCTCCTTGATGTGCGGTTTCGAGTTCTTTTCGATGAACTGCAGGAAGTCTTCCTGGGTGGAGTCGTCGCGGCCGACGCAGATGATGCGCGCCGTGTCCGGCAGGTCGTTGCAGAGGTCGCGCGCGTACATGGCGGGAAGCAGCTTGCGCATCGCAAGGTCGCCGCTGCCGCCAAAGAAAACGAGGTCGAAGTCAAGAAGGGCCATGGTGGATATCGGTGCTGAAGAGGGTGAAAGCGCGGTTGTAAATTTACTACACAGATATTGACTTTGCAAGTAAATTTACTACGCAACCTGCTGGCGGCCTGCGCCATGGTGCCATATTTGCAGAGCGGCAGGCGCTGGCCCGTCCTAGCGAAACAGGGTGTCGGCAAGTGATCGTTACAATGTCACAAATGCACACTGCTGGCGCGCGTGCTGCCGGCGGCTCACTCAAAAGGCCCTGATGTTTTCTGCCCCCTTGTCCACGTGGTCCGAGGAACTGCGCATCCGTCTGCACCAGCACGACTGGGCATCGTCGGTGCTGGGCGCGCCGGACACGTGGCCGCCGGCGATCCGGATCGTGGTGCGGCTGATGCTCGATGCGCGCCATCCGATGTTCGTGTTCTGGGGGGCGGAGCTGGGCATGCTCTACAACCAGCCCTACGTCGAGTTCTTGCAGGACAAGCATCCATCTGCGCTTGGCCGGCCCTTCCGCGAGGTCTGGCCCGAACTGTGGCCGCAGCTTGCACCCCTGATCGAACGGTCACTGGCGGGCGAATCGATCTATATCGAGGACATGCCGCTGGTGATGTTCCGCAACGGCCGCCACGAGCAGACCTGGTTTACCTTTTCGTATTCGCCCATCCACGCCGATGACGGCAGCATCGTCGGGCTGTACGGGACCGGCGTCGACACCACGCGCCGCGTCACCACCGAGCGCCGGCAGGCACTGCAGGTCAGGATGGCCGACCAGCTGCGGGGCCTGTCTGATCCGCTGGAGGTGATGCGGCGCGCCAGCCGCCTGCTGGGCGAGGAGCTCGGCGCCGGACGCGTGCTGTTCTGCGAGATGGCCGAGGACGGCAGCGACGGCATCTTCCATACCAATTACACGGCGCCGCCGATGCGCGAACTGCTGGGATCATTCCAGACAGAGGAATTCGGCAGCGTGATCGCGCGCCTGCGCGCCGGGCAGACCAGCGTGCTGGCCGACATCGAAGCCGAACTGGGCCAGTGCGAGCCCGCTACGGCGGCCAGCTTCCTGGCGATCGACACGCGCGCCGAGCTCAGCGTGCCGGTGCTGCGCGGCGGGCGCCTGACCAGCATGCTGATCGTCAACCACCACCAGCCGCGTGCCTGGACGCCGTATGAAATCGCGCTGGCCGAGGACGTCGCCGAGCGGGTCTGGAACGCGGTCGAGCGGGCGCGCGCCGAAGCCGCGCTGCGCGAGGCCAATGCGCAGCTGGAGGCGCTGCTGGGCGAACGCACCGCCGAGCGCGACCGCCTGTGGGACATGGCGCAGGAACTGCTGGCGGTCGCCTCGACCGACGGCTACTTCGTCAGCGCGAACCCGGCAATCACGCAGGCCGTGGGCTGGACCGAGGAAGAGCTGCGTGCGACCCCCTTTATCGAGTTCGCCCACCCGGAGCAGCGCGAGGAGCTGCTCGGCGTGGTGGCCCAGCTGGCGGCCGGCAAGACCATCAACCGCTATGAAATCCGCACCCGCCACCGCAACGGCAGCTACCGCTGGCTGTCCTGGACCGTGGTGCCGCAGGGGCGCCTGCTGTACATGGCGGGGCGCGACCTCACCGAGGAGAAGCAAGGCCAGGAAGCGCTGCGCCAGGCGGAAGAAGCCTTGCGCCAGGCGCAGAAGATGGAAGCGATCGGCCAGCTTACCGGCGGGCTGGCGCACGACTTCAACAACATGCTGGCGGGCGTGGTGGGCAACCTGGAGCTGGGGCGCTTCCACTACAACGCCGGCCGCATGGAGGTGCTGCCGCGCTACCTCGACGGCGCCCAGCAGGCGGCCCAGCGCGCCGCCACGCTGACCCACCGCCTGCTGGCCTTCGCGCGCCGCCAGACCCTCGAGCCGCGGCCGACCGATGTCAACGAGCTGGTGCGCTCGATGGCCGACCTGGTCACCCACACCATGGGGCCCGGCATCGCGGTCGAGTTCAGGCTCGAGAGCCGCTGGCGGATGACGCTGTGCGATCCGCACCAGCTGGAGAACGCGATCCTGAACCTGGCCATCAATGCGCGCGACGCCATGCCGCGCGGCGGCCGGCTCGAGATCGCCACCTCCGACGTCGCGCCCGACCGCCGCGGCGCCGTGTCAGGGCTGATGTCGAACGGCTACCTGCGCATCAGCGTGATCGACAACGGCTTCGGCATGGATGCGGAGACGGCGGCGCGCGCCTTCGAACCCTTCTTCACGACCAAGCCGATCGGGCAGGGCACGGGACTGGGCCTGTCAATGGTGTTCGGCTTCGTCAAGCAGAGCAACGGCCAGGTGAGCATCGCCTCGACGCCGGGTGAGGGCACCGCGCTGCACATCGACCTGGAGCGCTACACGGGAGAGGCGCAGTCGGCGCGCGTCGCGACCGTCCTGCCGCAGGAGGCAAGCCCCTCGCGCGAACTGACCATCATGCTGGTCGACGACGAAGCCTCGCTGCGCGAAGTCCTGTCCGAAGTCCTGCGCGACGAGGGGCACACGGTATTCGAGGCAGGCGACGCCAGTACGGCGCTGGCCAAGCTGCGCCACATCGACCACGTCGACCTGCTGGTGACCGACATCGGCCTGCCGGGCGGGATGAACGGCCGACAGCTGGCCGAAGCCGCGCGCGCCGACGGCGCCGGCACCAGGGTGCTCCTGATCACCGGCTATGCCGAGTCCGCGCCGCCGGAAGAAGGGCTGATGGAAGGGGTGCACCTGATGATCAAGCCTTTCGCCCTGGTCGACTTCAGGGCCAAAGTGCGGGAAATTACTGCGAAACTGTAGGGTGGGCGGGAATATAGTCCAGTGGACTATATTCCCGCCCACGCGGTCAACCAAAGCATGTGAAGCCATGGAGCGGGCCGAGATACGTAATTTGACCGCGTGGGGTAATCAGGGCCAGTGGCCCTGATTGCGAGCCGCCCACCCTACGAGCAATAATTCAGTGCCGGTATTCCGGCTCTTCTCGTCCGGCGACGTCGACGCGGATCGACAGCAGCTTGCCGCTGAGCGGATAGCGCGCCAGCTCCTCGGGCGAGCGGCCATGGCTGGCGCTGGTGATGTAGAGCGTGCGCAGGTCGGGGCCGCCGAAGGCCACCGAGGTCGGGCAGCGCAGCGGCAGGGCGATCTCGCGCAGGATCTCGCCCTGCGGCGACAGGCGCAGCACCCGGCCGCCCTCGAACATCGCCACCCAGTAGGCGCCTTCGCTGTCGACCGTCGCGCCGTCCGGACGGCCGCCATAGTCGGCCGCGCTCTTGTCCATCGAGAAGGTCTTGATGGTGCGCCCGTTCGAATGCGCGCCGGTGGCCGGATCGTAGTCGTAGCAGTCGATCCGGTGCGTGGTGGTATCGGCGTGGAACATGGTCCGTCCGTCCAGGCTCCAGGCCAGGCCGTTCGAGTTGGTCATGTTGCCGGCCCAGGCCTGGCGCAAGCTGCCGCGCTCGAGCACGTACATCTCGGCAGCCGGCTTGTCGCGCGGCTCGTACATGGTGCCGATCCAGAAGCGGCCCGCCGGGTCCACGCGGCCGTCGTTGAAGCGCACGATCTTCGTGTCGTAGGGCGCGTCGGCGATCGGGGTTTCCTTGCCGCTGGTCGTGTTCAGGCAGAGCAGGCCCGAGCGCGTCGATACGATCAGGTTGTTGTCCCCGTCGATGGCCAGCGCCGACGGCTCCGTGGCCATCTTCCAGTACGAATACTTGCCGCTTGCCGGGTGCACCCGGTTGACCGTGTAGCCGTTGATGTCGACCCAGTACAGCGCCGACTCGACCTCGTGCCAGGTCGCCGCTTCACCGACGAGCATGGGCGCGTCGTGCACTACCTCGAATTTATCCGTTGCCATGTATGTAAGTGGATAGGTTCAGAACGCGGCCTTGGCGCGGGCGATCAGGCCGTTGGTGGAGCTGTCGTGCAGGTCCGGCTGGGCTTGGCCCGCCAGCTCGGCCTCGATTTTCTTCGCCAGCACCTTGCCCAGCTCGACGCCCCACTGGTCGAAGCTGTTGACATTCCAGATCACGCCCTGCACGAAGGTCTTGTGCTCGTACAGCGCGATCAGGGCGCCCAGCGTGGCCGGGGTCAGGCGTTCCATCAGGATGGTGTTGCTCGGACGGTTGCCGGGGAAGGTCTTGTGCGGCGCCAGGCGTTCGACTTCATCCGTCGCCAGGCCCTGCGCCTGCAGGTCGGCGCGTACCTCATCGATGGTCTTGCCCTTCATGAAGGCTTCCGACTGGGCGAAGCAGTTTGCCAGCAGGGCGCTGTGGTGGTGCTCCATCTCGTGCGCCGGGCGCAGCGCGGCGATGAAGTCGATCGGGGTCAGGTCGGTGCCCTGGTGCAGCAGCTGGAAGTAGGCGTGCTGGCCATTGGTGCCCGGCTCGCCCCAGATCGCCGGGCAGGTCGGGGTGTCGACCGGTTCGCCTTCGCGCGTGACGGACTTGCCGTTGCTTTCCATGTCGAGCTGCTGCAGGTAGGCCGGGAAGCGGTTCAGGTCCTGGTGGTAGGGCGCGATGGTGACCGAATGCGCATCGAGGAACTCGCGGTTCCAGAAGCCCACCAGGGCCAGGATCGTCGGCATGTTCTGCTCGATGGGCGCGGTGCGGAAGTGCTCGTCCATGGCGTGGGCGCCGGCCAGGAAATCGGAAAAATAGCCGAAGCCGACGGCCAGCGCCACCGACAGGCCGATCGCCGACCACACCGAATAGCGGCCACCCACCCAGTCCCAGAACGGGAACATGTTGGCCGGGTCGATGCCGAAGGCCTTGATGGCCTCGGTATTCGTCGAGACGGCGACGAAGTGCTTTGCCAATGCCTCTTCCGGGGCGCGTTCCAGGAACCAGCTGCGCGCGGTCTGCGCGTTCATCATGGTCTCGGCCGTGGTGAAGGTTTTCGAGGCGACGATGAACAGCGTGGTTTCGGGATCGACCTGGGACAGCGCCGCGTCCATGTCGTGGCCGTCGACGTTCGAGACGAAATGCATGCGCAGACGGGGGTGGGCATAGTGGCGCAGGGCCAGTACCACCATCTTCGGCCCCAGGTCGGAGCCGCCAATGCCGATGTTGATGATGTCGGTAATCGGCTTGCCGGTATGGCCCAGCCATTCGCCGCTGCGCACGGCATCGGTGAAGCTGCGGATACGGTCGAGCACCGCGTGCACGTCGGCATTCACGTCCTGGCCGTCGACCACCAGTTTGCTGCCGCGCGGCGCACGGAGGGCGGTGTGAAGGACGGCGCGGTTCTCGGTATTGTTGATGCGTTCGCCCGCGAACATCGCGTCGCGGCGCGCCTCCACGCCGCGCTCGCGCGCCACCGCCGCGAGCAGTTCAAGCGTGCGCCCGTCGAGGCGATTTTTTGAATAGTCTAGGAACAGCCCCGCGGCCTCGACCGAGAGTCTGTCGAAACGCTGGGGATCGGCAGCGAACAGGCTGCGCATCTCCCAGTCTTCGGCCTCGAGGGCGTGGTTTTCGAGAGCCTGGAAGCTGGCGGTGCTGGTGAGGGAAGGCTGGCGCATGAGGTCGGTGTCGAAGGAACAATATTGTCAAGTGCAGATTATCGAATAATACAGGAAGCAGGCGTAAATTCACTACACAAATAATGGTCGCCTTGATAGCGGCCGCTTCTGCGCGGGATCCCCACTTTTGACGAGTTCAGTCAGCGGTAAGAGGGAAATCGCGCTGTCTGCGCTGGTTTTAAATCTGTAGTAAAATTTCAGATACTAAATTTAAGAAGGAACGATCATGGCGCTGCACCCCGTAGTCGAACAGGTAACGAACCGGATCATCAAGCGCAGCCGTCCCTCGCGTGCGGCCTACCTGGCGCATCTGGAAGCCGCCCGCGTGCAGGGCGTGCAGCGCGGGGCACTGTCGTGCACCAACCTCGCGCACGGCTTCGCCGCCTTCCCGGCCAACGACAAGCTCAAGCTCAAGGAATACAAGAAGCCGTCGGTGGCCATCGTCTCGTCCTATAACGACATGCTGTCGGCGCACCAGCCCTTCGAGTACTTCCCGCAGGTGATCAAGGAAGCCGTGCGCGAAGTCGACGCCGTGGCCCAGTTCGCAGGCGGCGTGCCGGCCATGTGCGACGGCGTCACGCAAGGCCAGCCGGGCATGGAACTGTCGCTGTTCTCGCGCGACACCATCGCCATGGCCACCGCGGTGGCGATGTCGCACAATATGTTCGACGCTGCCCTGTACCTGGGCATCTGCGACAAGATCGTGCCGGGCTTGCTCATCGGCGCGCTGCACTTCGGCCACATCCCGGGCATCTTCGTGCCGGGCGGCCCGATGACCTCGGGGATCTCGAACAAGGAAAAGGCGGCGATCCGCCAGCGCTACGCCAAGGGCGAAGCCACCCGCGAAGAGCTGCTGGCGGGCGAATCCGCGTCCTACCACGGCGCCGGCACCTGTACCTTCTACGGCACCGCCAACAGCAACCAGATGCTGATGGAGATGATGGGCCTGCACATGCCGGGTTCCGCCTTCATCACCCCGGGCACCCCGCTGCGCGACGCGCTGACCAAAGCTGCCTCGCACCAGGCCGTGAAGATTTCGCAGCAGGGCGGCGAATACATGCCGATCGGCCGCATCGTCGACGAAAAGAGCATCGTCAACGCCATCGTCGCGCTGCACGCGACCGGCGGCTCGACCAACCACACCCTGCACCTGGTGGCGATCGCACGCGCGGCGGGCATCGTGATCGACTGGAACGACTTCGACGAACTGTCGAAGGTGGTGCCGTCGCTCACCAGGATCTACCCGAACGGCGAAGCCGACGTGAACCACTTCCAGGCCGCCGGCGGCCCGGGCTTCGTGATCCGCGAACTGCTCGATGCCGGCCTGGCGCACGAGGATGTCAACACCATCCTCGGCCACGGCCTGCGCGCCCACTGCAAGGAGCCTTTCCTGGGCGAAGACGGCCGCGTGGTGTGGCGCGACGTGCCCGCGCAGAGCGGCGACGAAGCGGTGCTGCGCCCGGCCAGCAACCCGTTCGCGAACAATGGCGGCATGGTGCTGGTGCAGGGTAACCTGGGCCGCGCGGTGATGAAGATCTCGGCGGTGAAATCCGAGTATCACGTGATCGAGGCTCCGGCCATCACCTTCGATTCGCAGGAAGACTTCATGCTGCGCTACAAGGCCGGTGAACTGAACCGCGACTTCGTGGCCGTGATCCGCTTCCAGGGCCCGCGCGCCAACGGCATGCCGGAACTGCACGCCTTGACGCCGGCGCTGTCGAACCTGCAGGATGCCGGCTACAAGGTGGCGATGGTGACCGACGGCCGCATGTCGGGCGCGTCCGGCAAGGTGCCGGCAGCGATCCACGTGTCGCCCGAGATCTTGGCCGGCGGTCCGCTCGGCCTGGTGCGCGACGGCGACATCATCCGTGTCGACGCCACCAGCGGCACCCTGGAAGCGCTGGTGACGGACACGGTCTGGGCGTCGCGCCGCATGGCGACCGCCGACCTGTCGAAGAGCCACATCGGCATGGGCCGCGAACTGTTCGCCATGTTCCGCACCCATTCCAGCCCGGCGGAAGAGGGCGCGGCGACGTTCCCGCTGCCGTCGCCGATTGAAACCACCGTACCGCTGCACGAAGGCATGCACGTCGAAGAAGGGCAGCCCGGTTCGGACGAAGACTTTCTCTTTAGGACGCAGAAATAATGGGACAAATGAGCTTACTTGAAATCATGCGCTCGGCGAGCGTCATCCCCGTCATCGCCATCGACGACCCAAGCCACGCCGTACCGCTGGCAAAGGCCCTGGTGGCAGGCGGCATCCGCGTGCTGGAAGTCACGCTGCGCACCGAGCATGGCCTGCAGGCGATCCGTGACATGAGCCAGGTGGAAGGCGCGATCGTCGGCGTCGGCACGCTCACCCAGCCGCACGAATTCGAAGCCTCGCGCGACGCGGGCGCGGTGTTCGGCGTCTCGCCGGGCCTGACCGCGACCATGATCGAGGCGGCCAAGAAGAGTGGCCTGCCGCTGCTGCCCGGCGTGATGACCCCGTCCGAAGTGATGGCCGCGCGCGAGCACGGCTTCAAGCAGCTGAAGCTGTTCCCGGCGGTGCCGGCGGGCGGCGTCGGCATGCTGAACGCGATCGCCGGCCCGCTGCCGGACGTGACCTTCTGCCCGACCGGCGGCATCTCGATCGAGACCGCGCCGAAGTTCCTGGCCTGTAAGAACGTGGCCTGCGTCGGCGGTTCCTGGCTGACGCCGAAAGACCTGATCGCCGCAGGCGATTGGGCCGGCATCACCGAACTGGCGAAGGCGGCTTCCGCGCTGCGTGCTGCCTAAAGAGCTCAAGCAAAGACCCCGTTCCCGTCCCCTGACGGAGAACGAGATCGCGATGGCGTCGCTACTGTTCGGCGACGCCATCGACTACAGCCGCGTCCGTATCCACGGCCGCCGCTACATGCCCTTCCAGCCGAAGAACTGCTGCATGACGCCGAACGGCAGCATGTATTTTCATCGGTCCTGCTTCCTTCCCGACTACACCCGCGGCGATCCTGGCGCCATCCACTGGTTCATGCACGAGATGGTGCACGTGTGGCAGCACCAGCTGGGCTACCCGGTGCGCCTGCGCGGCGCCGTGCGCATCGGGCTTCCCTATGCCTACACGCTGCGCGAGGGCGCCACGCTGGCCGACTACAACATGGAAGCGCAGGGTGATCTGCTGGCGGATTACTTCGTGCTGAAATTCTTGCGCAAGCCGCAGGCCATGCGCCAGGGGCGCTATCGCGATTGCCTGGCGCTGTACGAACAAGTCCTGGCCGGTTTCCTCGCCGCTCCCGCGGAGCGCCGCCATCTCCATCACGGTCCCGCGCGCTGGCTGACGCGGCGTCGAACTGCTGTCTGATTCCTCCCAAGCGGTTGTGCGCGCTTGATGTCGGTGCGAGAATGGATTCCCACTTTCTGTTCTGAAAGGGCCCCATGAACACCTCCTTCCTCTCGCGTATTTTCCGCGCCGCACTTTTCACGATCGTACTCGGCGCCTCGCAGGCCGCTCTCGCAGCCAAGCCTTACCAGCACTTCGTCGTCGGCGACGGCAGCAACGTGGTCCTGCCCAAGCCGGCCTACCCCTCGCTGGTGCTGATGGGCGGCGGTCCTGACGTCGATGCCGCCTTCCAGTGGATGATCCAGAAGTCCGGCGGCGGCAACTTCGTCGTCATCCGCGCCACCGGCACCGATGCCTACAATCCCTACATCTACGCGATGGGCGGGGTGCGTTCGGTGGAGACCCTGATCATCCCGAGCCGCGCCGCGGCGAGCGACCCCTTCGTGCTGGAACGCGTGCGCAATGCCGAAGCCGTGTTCATCGCCGGCGGCGACCAGAGCGATTACATGCGCTACTGGAAGGACACCCCGCTCGACGACGCCCTGCAGGAGCTGGCCAACCGCAACGTCCCGCTCGGCGGCACCAGCGCCGGGCTGGCGGTGCTGGGGCAGTTCATCTACACCGGCGAGAACCAGTCGGTGACATCGCCAGAAGCGCTGGCAAACCCCTACAACAAGAACGTCACCCTGGGGCGCGACTTCCTCACGCTCCCCGGCATGGGCCGGGTGATCACGGATTCGCACCTGGACACGCGCGACCGGATCGGCCGCCTGGTGGCCTTCATGGGCCGCATTGTGAAAGACGGCTGGACCGGCACCGCGCGCGGGCTCGGCGTCGACGTCGAGACGGCGCTGCTGGTCGAGAACGGACAGGCCCGGCGCATCGGCCTGGGCTCGGTCTACTTCCTGCAGACCGTCGGCCTGCCGCAGGTGTGCGCGCCGAAGACGCCGCTGACCTACCGCAACCTGGGCGTGCAGCGCCTGTCCGGCGCCGGCAGCTTCGACCTGAACAACTGGGCCGGCTACGGCTCCACCACCAACTATTCGATCTCGGCGGTGCAGGGCGTGCTGAGTTCGACCCAGCCGGGCGGCTCGGTCTACTAGCGACTCACTGTCCCACCGTGCGCAGGCCTGCCCGGCGGGCTGGCGCCGCGGCGAACGCCGGCATGCCGAGTTCCTTGATCGTGTAGCCGTCGCGGCCGCTGCGCTTGGTCTGGTACAGCGCCGCGTCGGCGTGCTGCAGCAGGTCGCCCACCGGCGCCACCGGGAAGCGGGCCACCGCAACGCCGATGCTGGTGGTGACCGGCAGCGATATGCCGCCGCCGATGTCGAACGGGCGGCGGATCGCGCGCAGGATTTTGGCGGCGAAGCGGCGCGCGTTTTCACCCGACTCCAGGCGTTCCGACACGATCACGAATTCGTCCCCCGCCAGCCGGTAGCTGCGGTCGGTCGGGCGGGTCACCGTGCGCAGGCGCCGCGCGAACTCCTTCAGTACCGCGTCGCCTGCCGCATGGCCGTAGGTGTCGTTGATCGACTTGAAGCAGTCGACGTCGAGGAAGGCCACGGCCAGGCCGTAGCGGTAGCGCGCGGCCTGTTCGATCAGAAGCGCCACTTCGTGGTCGAACTGGCGCCGGTTGCCGAGCCCCGTCAGGGTGTCGGTGAGACTCAGTTCCTTCAGCTGCTGCTCCGCGATCTGGCGCTTGACCGACAGCGAGTGGAAGGCGCGTCCCAGCGCGCCGATCTCGTCGTCGCGTTCGAGCTCGAGCACGCCGATGTCGGCTTCCTCGCGCTCGACGGCGTGGACGTGGCGGCGCAAGGCCCGCAGCGGCCGCAGAAGGACGACCATGGTGGCCCAGCCGACCACCCCGGCGCATACCGCAAGGATCGCGGCCCAGGTCCAGGCGTGATGGCGCGCGCGCGAGATGCCGGCCAGGGCTTCGTCCGCCGGGAAGGCGGAGGCGAGCACCCAGCCCGAACTGCCGACCTGCTTGTAGGTGAGCAGCGAAGGCGTGCCCTGGGCGTCCTTGCCGAAGGTCCAGCCATCCCAGCCCTGCATGGCGGCGCGCGCCATGGCCGGCAGGGGCGCCTCGTCGCCGGCCTTGAGCGCATGGCGGCCGCGGTCCGGGTGGTACAGCAGGGTGCCGCTGCGGGTCAGGGCGAACAGGTAGCCGGTGGCGCCCGGACGCAGGCGCGCCGCCTGGCTGAAGAAGGAAGAGTCTTCCAGACTGGTCCCGCCGCACAGCACCAACACGGTGCGGCCGTGGCCGTCGACCACCGGCTGGGTCAGCACCACGACGGCGCGGCCGTTGGCCGTGCCGGCGGGCGGCTGCAGCGTCAGGGCGGCGCCGGTCTGCACGGTCTCGCGCAGGCAGCTGCTGTCGGCCAGCTGAGAGCGCAGGAAGTAGCCGGGCTGCTGCAGGCCGGCGATGCGTCCGGCGGTATCCAGCACGACCAGGTCGGCAAACGCCTGGCGCAGGCCCGGATGGTGCGCCAGCATGTCCTGGATGCGGGCGCCGCCGTTCGCCGGCTGCTGCGCCATCTCTTCGGCCAGCGTGCGCAGGAGGGTGCGCTTGGCGTCCAGTTCGAACGCCAGGTGGGCGGCGGCGCTGGTCAGCAGGGCGTATTGCTGGCGGCCGGTCGACTCCTTCATCTCGCGGTAGGCGACTTCGAGGGCGACGGCCGTCACCAGCATGCAGGCGGCGGCGACCAGCGCGGTCACGGCGGCGGTGAGCCTGCCTTTGAGGGTCTTGGGGATCATGGCGGTCCTCCTTGCGCCAGCACCGCCAAAATCTCGGCCAGGTTCGGTGGCTTGGCCAGGTGATGGTCGAAACCGGCCGCCGTCGTGGCGGCGCGGGTATCCGGGTCGGCGCGCCCGCTCAGCGCGGCGATCCGGGTATGCCTCAGGCTGGGCAGGCTGCGCAGGCGGCGCGCCACTTCGAAGCCGTTCATGCGCGGCATGGCGAGGTCGAGGAACACCAGCTCGGGCCGGAAGCGGATCGCCGCCGCCAATGCATCGGTGCCGCTGAATGCGGTCTCGACGTGGTGTCCCTGGCGCTTCAGGGCCATGGACAGCAGCGTGGCCGCGTCTGCGTTGTCGTCGACGATCAGCAGGCGGCGCCGTTGCGGCATGTCGGCGTCTGGCTGGGTGGTCTTGCCTGGATTGCTGTGCACGATAAGGTCCTGGGATGCTGGTGAGCCATCCTGGACGGAATCGGCTGCCAATGTGAACGGGGGTGTTGGCGTGATTCTAAAAGCGTTTGCCGCGCTATTGACGGCCGCGGAAACGCTTCCCCCCTGGGTGGTGGAAGTTTCCCTAAGGATACAAATTTAGGACATTTGACAATCTTTTGGCGCGGCAGTATGCATGCATATCGCGCTCAGACCCCAGATTCGCGCGCAAGAAGCGGAGTGCCGCTCGCAGCCCGGCAGAGCATCCTCGCAGGCATCGCACAACTGGAGAACCTTGATGCTTGCAGCCGCCATGTCCACCGCCACCCAGCCGGCGCCACCGTTTCGCATCGTGCCGCTGGCGCCTGCTTTCCTGGCACGGGTGAGAGAAGCCAGGGACGACCTTGGCCAGCCGGTCGAGCGCCATGTCGCCAGGGGCGGCGAACCGTTGCGTGATTGCCTGCGCCGCGCCAGCCCGGGCGAAGCGATCCTGCTGGCCAGTTATTGTCCGTTTACGCTGGCCGGCCCTTATCGCGAATACGGGCCGGTGTTCGTGTCCGCAGCGGCCCAGCCGCAGCCGCGCCTGGACCGGCTGCCTTTGGAAGGCGAAGCTCCTTACCTGGGCGAAGCCTTTGTGCTGCGCGCCTACTCGCGCGAGGAGCGCATCCTGGATGCGCGCATGAGCAGTCCGGGCGCAGCTTGCGGCGACCTCGCAGCCTTCCTGGCGCGACCCGAGGTCGCATTCGTGCTGGCGCGCTTTCCCACCTACGGCTGCTACGCGCTGCGCATCGAGCCTGCCAGCTGAGACAAAGGCGATGCGGCCCGCTCGAGCACGTACCCGACTTCTGTGCCGCCTTCTGGCAGCCGGGTCCAGCCTTGCGCGGCGTAGAAGCGGTCGGCCCGCGTGCCGGGTGTGGTAGTCAAACTGATGCGCTGGTGGCCCAGTTCGAACAGCCAGGACACGGCAAGGCCGAGCAGGCCCTGGCCGAGACCGAGGCCTTCGTGCCCGGGGCTGACGAACAGGGCCCAGATCGAGGCCCGGCTGCGGTCCGCATAGCAGAAGCCGGCCACCATGCCATCGACCTCGGCCACCCAGCCATGCCCGTCGCGCTCGAGATAGTCCTCGTACATCTGCAGGGTCACGCGTGTGGGATCGGACAGCACGTTCTCGCGCACCGACAGGCGGATCGCCGACATGGCGGGAATGTCGGCGCGGCGCGCGCGCCGGAACCGTCCCTGTCCGTGGATGAGGGCAGCATCACTCATGGCGCAGGCAATCCACCGGCAGCAGGCGCGAGGCACGGCGCGCCGGGTAGAAACCGAAGAACACGCCGACCGCGCTGGCGAAGCCGCAGGCCACCAGCACGCCCTGGAAGGTCAGGAACACGTCGAACTTGCCGGTGGCGGTGATCGCCGCCGCGCCGCCCATTGCGATCGCCACGCCCACCAGGCCGCCGGCCACGCAGATCACTACCGATTCGGCCAGGAACTGCAGCAGCACCGCGCGCGGGCGGGCGCCGATCGCCATCCGGATGCCGATCTCGCGGGTGCGTTCGGTCACCGACACGAGCATGATGTTCATGATGCCGATGCCGCCCACCAGCAAAGAGATCGCGCCGATCAGGCCGAGCAGCAGGGCGACGCCGGCGCTGATCTTGTTGGCGGTTTCCGCGAACGACGCGATGTTCTCCACTCGGAAAGTGTCCGGATCTTCCGGCCGGATGCGGTGGCGGACGCGCAGGGTCTCCTTGATGTCCTCGACGGCTTCGTTCAGCGCCATGTCGGGCCGCCCCTGCGCCGCGATGTAATGGACGTTCTGCGGGAAGGGCGAGCGGATCAGGTTGGCGCTGGCGGCGGTGATCGGCACCAGCACCAGTTCCGCGATATTCGAGCCGTCGATCTGCTTGCCTTCGCCGGCCAGCACGCCGATCACCTGGAACGCGACGTTCTCGATGCGGATGTAGCGGCCCAGCGGATCGGTCTTGTAGAAGAACTGGTCGGCCACCTTCTGCCCGATCACCACCATGCGCGCGGAGGCGCGGACGTCGGCCTCGCTGAACAGGTTGCCCTGGTCGAGCCGCCAGTTGCGGATCTTGAACATGGCCGGGGTGACCCCGTGCACGGCGCTGTTCGCCGTTTCGTTGCCGGCGCTGAGTTTGAAGCTGCCCTGCAGGGCCGGCGCAGCCCCGACCAGGCTCGGCATCCGGTTCAGCGTCGCCGCGTCCTCGAGGGTGATCGACTGCACGGCGCCGGTCCGCGCGCGGCGCTCGCTGGTGCGGTCGCCGCCCGGGAACACGTAGAGCATGTTGGTGCCGAGCGCCTGGAGTTCCTTGCCGATGAAGCGCTGCATGCTGTCGCCGATGGCCAGCAGCAGCACCACCGAGGCGATGCCGATGACGATGCCGAGCATGGTCAGTGCGGTGCGCAGGCGGTTTGCCGCCATCGAGCGGAAGGCCTCGATCAGGATCTGGATGAAATTCATGCCGGCACCTCCGCCGGGTGTGTGTGCACATTGGCGTTCAGCTGGCGCAGGCCTTCCGCGGCAGGACCGTCATACAGTACGCGGCCATCCTTCAGGCGCACCAGGCGGCGGCTGTAGGCCGCCACGTCGGCTTCGTGGGTCACCAGCACGATGGTGATGCCGCGCTCCTGGTTCAGCTGGCGGAAGCTGTTCATGATGTCGTCGCTGGTCTGGGTGTCGAGGTTGCCCGTCGGTTCGTCGGCCAGCAGCATCGGTGGATCGGTGGCCAGGGCGCGCGCGATCGCCACGCGCTGCTGCTGGCCGCCGGAGAGCTGGCTCGGGGTGCGTTTCGCCAGACCATCCAGGCCGACGCGTTCGAGCTCCTGCAGCGCGCGCGCATGCGCCTTGCTGCGGCCCACGCCCGCATAGATCAGCGGCAGCGCCACGTTCTCGGCCACGCTCATGCGCTTGATCAGGTTGAAGCTCTGGAACACGAAGCCGATGCTGCGGTTGCGGATGTCGGCCAGCTGGGCGCGCGACAGCGAGAGCGTATCGACGCCATCCAGCAGGTAGGTGCCGGACGTGGCCTGGTCCAGGCAGCCGAGGATGTTCATGAAGGTCGATTTGCCCGAGCCCGACTGGCCCATGATGGAGACGAAGTCGCCGCGCGCCACCTGCAGGTCGATTCCGTGCAGTACGCGGGTCTCGACGCTGCCGCTGACGTAGGTCTTGGTGACGCCGCGGATATCGATCAACGACGTCATTACAGGCCTTCTTTTGTCTGCGCCAGCGCACGCGTGACCACCTGGTCGCCCACCTTCAGGCCGCCCGACAGCACCTCGGTATAGCGGAAGTTCGACAGGCCGACGCGGATGTCGACGGGCTGCGGCTGGTTCTGCGCGTCCAGCCGGTAGACCTTGAACATGCGCGCGGTCTCGCTCGCGCTGCGGAAGGCCAGGTCGTCGTCCGGCGTCGACGCCGGGCTCAGGGCGACCTGCTGCACCTTGCCCTTTTCCTTGTCCTTCTTGCGCTGCTTTTCCAGCTCTTCCTCGGGCAGGGTGAAGCGCAGCGCCGTGGTCGGGATGCGCATCACGTTCGGGCGGTTGGCCACCACCAGGCGCACCTGGGCGGTCATGCCGGGTTTCAGCATCTCGTCCTTGTTGTCGACGTCGAGCACCACGTTGTAGGTGACCACGTTCTGCACCACGTTGGCGGCCAGGCGGAACTGGCGCATGGTGGCATGGAATTCGCGGTCCGGGTAGGCGTCGACCACGAAGCGTGCCGGCAGGCCGTCCTTCAGGGCGCCGACGTCGGCTTCCGACACGCTGGTGTCGATCTGCATCTTGGTGAGGTCGCGCGCGATCTGGAACAGGTTCGGCGTGTTGAACGAGGCCGCCACGGTCTGGCCCAGGTCGATGGTGCGCTTGATGATCACGCCGTCGATCGGCGAGCGGATCACGCTGTTGTTCAGGTCCGCGCGTGCGCGGTCGAGCTGGGCCTGCGCCAGCTGCACGTTGGCGCGCGCCACGTCCATCTCGCGCTTGCTCTGGTCGAGGACCGTGCTGGACACGAAGTTCTGCGTCACCAGCTGCTGGTTGCGGTGGTAGTTGGCCTCGGCCAGCTTCAGGTTTGCCATGCTGGAGGCGCGGCTGGCCTCGGCCTGGCGGATCTGGGCATTGAAGATGGTCGGGTCGAGCTTGAGCAGCACCTGGCCCTTGGTGACGCGGTCGTTGAAGTCGGCGTTCAGCTCGACCACGGTGCCGGACACCTGGGAACCGACGTTCACCAGCGCGACCGGGTTGATGGTGCCGGTGGCGGTGACGGTCTGGTTGATGGCGCCCATGTCGACCGCGGTGCTGCGGTACTTCGAGGGCGGCAGCCTGGGCTCGCCTTTGGGCGCCAGCCAGGCGGCTGCAGCGCCGCCCACCACGATCACCGCAGCGGCGATCGCCACCCGCTTCCTGGTAAACAGTTTCATTGTTTTCTACTCTTGCCAAGGGAAAGATCCAGTGTGCTGTAGAGCCAGGGGCTTGGCAATGCAATATGCATCGACCGGCTGATCCATGCGATGAAGCGTCGTTTTCGGGGAATAGAGCGTGCGATCCGCTAAAATGACGGCTTCCCTTATTCACTCCAACAGCATCATGACCCAGGACGAACTCAAGCAAGCCGTGGCGCGCGCCGCGATCGATTACGTGGTGGACGGCGAAATCATCGGCGTCGGCACCGGCTCGACGGCCAACTTCTTCATCGACGAGCTGGCGAAGATCAAGGACCGCATCAAGGGCACCGTGGCCTCGTCCGAAGCGACCGCGAGCCGCCTGCGCGGCCATGGCATCCCGGTGTTCGACCTGAACGAGGTTACCGAGATGGCGGTCTACATCGATGGCGCGGACGAGATCACCGCCAGCGGCGCCATGATCAAGGGCGGCGGCGCGGCGCTGACGCGCGAGAAGATCGTCGCGTCCGTCGCGAAGAAATTCGTATGCATCGCGGACGGTTCGAAACTGGTCGAGACCTTGGGCAAGTTCCCGCTGCCGGTGGAAGTCATCCCGATGGCGCGCGCCTCGGTGATGCGCCAGCTGGCGGCGCTGGGCGGCCAGCCGCGCCTGCGCACCAAGGCGGGCAGCGATGAAGCCTTCATTACCGACAACGGCGGCGAGATCATCGACGTGGTGGGCATGTCGATCACCGACCCGATCGCCCTGGAAGAACAGATCAACCAGATCGTCGGCGTGATCGCCGTCGGCCTGTTCGCCAAGGCGGGCGCCAACGTCTGCCTGCTGGGTACGCCGGACGGCGTCAAGACCCTGACTTTCTGAGCGAGGAAAGCATGAAGCGCGCGCTGGTGCTGGTTGCCGTCCTGCTGGGCGGCTGTACGTCGTTCAAGGGCAGGGTGGCGCCGGCGCCCGCGCCGGTTGCCGCCGTCAAGCCGGCGGCGCCGGGGCTGCTCGATCCAAACGGCACACCGATAGAGCGGGTACCATTCAGGACCGGCGTGTCCTCGGCAACAGTCGAGAAGATGGCGAAGCAGGCCGGCTGCGGCGGCGGGCAGGGCGCCGGGCTGGTGACCGAGCCCGGCCCGGTCGAGGTCTACCGGATGCGCTGCGAGGAGGGCCCCATGCGCGGCAAGGTATTCACCGCGCGCTGCGAGCTGCGCCAGTGCGCGAAGATGTAGGCCGGGCCACGGTTCGCATCAGCGCGCGCCGTCGTCCAGTCCCAGGGCGGCGGCGATATCGTTCCAGGCGACCGCCTTGAAATTCTGCGCTCCGTCCGGCAGTCGCTTGAAACCATCCTGCACCACCAGCATGCCGCGGCCATAAGCGCCGCCCAGGTTCGCCGAACTCACCTCCAGCCCGTCGGTCTCCGACGCCCCATCGATGCCTTTCACGGCATCCATGCCGATCCGGAATGCCCCGCGCACCGCGAACGGGGCTGCCGCATCCAGCACCACATAGCTGTTGTTACCCTGGCTTGACACGACCAGGTAGCTCCGCTTCGACCCATGATAGATCCCCATGCCCTCGACATCCGCGTGCAGGAGCGGGCCCACCGGCATCACCATCTTCAGGGACGCCGGCTGGTCTGCGCGCGCCGAGGTCACCCATACGCCGCGCCGCTCCTCGCCGACGAACAACAGGCCGCTGCGATCGTCCGCCACGCAGCCTTCCGGCTGGGAAGCCAGCCGGAAGCTGCGCGCCAGCCTTGCACCGAAGCGTCCTGCGCTGCGGGTGATCCGGTAATGCTCGTAGCGTCCGTCCTTGTCGTTCACGAAGGCGTCCATCCCGCCCTCCGGGGTCCGCAGCACGCAGGCGCCATAAATGTCGTCCAGCCCGGTCGGCAGCCGCGCTGCCTCGCGCAAGCCGCCCTCGGCGTCGATCGTGAACAGCACCATGGCGTTTTCGTCGCGCTGGGTTGCCAGCGCCAGGTCGAAGCGCTCGGTCCCGAAACGGACATCCTGGCGCAGGTCGACGTTGTTCAGGCGCCCCGACTCGAGCAGCTGCACCTGGCGACCCTGCAGGTCGTAGACCAGCAGGCCCTGCTTCTTGTTGGTGCCGAGGATGCGCGACCTGGACGGGTCGGTGGGGTGGACCCAGATCGCCGGATCGTCGGCCGCGTCGCCGGCCCGCGCGACAGGCTCGGTCTGCATGCGCGGCAGCACCACGGGCAGCGTGGGCGCTGCCGGCGTTCCGGCCTTCCAGCCGAGCACAGGGGCTTGCCATCCCTTGCCGGTACGCACCAAGAGGCTGGCGGATGCGCCGGCGCCGGAGGCCAGTCCCTGCGCACGAAGCCTGCGGGCGGGCAGCGGCTGCCAGTTTGCGCCTGCACGGCGCCAGCTAAGCAGGGCGCCCTTGTCATCGACGGCGGCCAGGCCTCCCGGCAGCACCGCCAGCGCGGCGACTCCGTCCTTCAGTGCGCCCCATGGTGCGCGCAGCGCTACCGGCGTGCGTGTCGGCGGGCCTTCCGCCTCGGCGCCGTAGGCCCAGACCCCCAGGGCTTCTTCCGCCACGAACAGGGTGGCGTGCGCATCATCGACCCGGCAGTGCTCGACGCCGGTTGGCAGCGCGAGCCGGCGCACCAGGCGGTACTCGCCGCCCAGCAGCCATTGCTGGGCCTGGCCATCCTTGGCCACCAGGAAGACATGGTCGAGGCCTTGGGCGTCGCGGAACAGGCAGGCCGCTTCGATGCCGAAGCCGGTGTCGGGCAGCGCCGCCAGCGCGGCCAGGGTGCCTGCCCGGGTGTCGACGCGCACCGGTTGCAGGCGCTCGGCGTTCGAATCGACCACGATGGCGAGCGCGCCGCCGTCCAGCGGGCGCAGGTCGAGCCCCTCGCCGCGCAGGGGCAGGCTGGCCCGCTCGCGGCCGTCGGCATCCACCAGGCGCAGGGCGCGCTTGTCGAGCGCCAGCCAGGCGCCGTTGGGCAGCGGCGCCAGCTCTTCCGCGTCGCGCAAGGATGGAGGAGGCTCGGCCGCCATTGCTGGGAGGGCGGCCAACAGCAGGGCCAATGCCGCGGGAATGAAGGTCCGTTTCATCAGAAGATGCTCGCTTTCAGGCCGATCTTGTAAGTGCGGCCATATTGTTCGTACTGGGCGTTGCGGGCCTTGTCGCCCTGGTACACATAGTACTTTTCATTGTTCAGGTTACTTGCATCGAAGCTCAGCTGCCAGCGCTTGTTGATGGTCCAGGACATCGACAGGTCGAGCTGCTTCTGGCTGTCCACCCAGCGGTCCTGGCCGGCGTCGAGCAGGTCTTCGCCCAGTTCCAGCAGGTAGGGCGACTTGTAGTTCATGGCCAGGCGCGCGCTGAAGGGCCCGCGCTCGTAGCCCAGCATGAGGTTGCCGACACGGTTCGATTGTCCGGGCATGCGGATGCTGCGGGCCATACGCAGGCCATCGCCGTCGGCGCTGTCGATGCTGGCGCGCGAATGGATCAGTGCACCGTTGATGCCGACCAGCAGGCCATCGAAGGGCGCCGGCAGCATGCGCAGCGGCTGCTGCCAGGCCAGCTCGATGCCGCGCACCCGGGCCTCGCCGCCATTGGCGTAGGATAGCGCGCTGGCATACTCGGCCCAGGCGCCGCTGCCGGCCAGGTTGGTGGCGTAGGTGAAGTCGCGGATCTGCTTCGAGAACAGGTAGGCGGACATGACCCCGTCCTTGCCAAGCAGGCGTTCGACGCCCAGGTCCAGGTTGTGCGAGCGCAGCGGCGCCAGGTCCGGATTGCCGATGGTGGCTTCGTCGCCGTCGATGCTGATGGCCGGCGCCAGCTGGCTGAAGTTGGCGCGCACCACCGAGTTGGTCCAGGCGGCGCGCAGGCTGGTCGCGTTATCGATGTCGTAGCGCAGGTGCAGGCCCGGCAGCCAGTTGGTGTACGAACGGGCGGCATTGCGCGCGCTGATCTCATCGTCCGCGACCTGGTTGCCGCGGGCGTCGAAGCGGGTGCGTTCGGCGCGCACGCCGGCGAGCAGCCACCAGGCGCCGCTGCGCAGGCTGGCCTGCAGGTATGCCGCGTCGATGTTCTCCTGCATGCGGAAGTCGTCCAGCGCCGATTCCGCATCCAGGCGGGCGCCGGCGCGGTCCAGTCCCGCGACCCGGGCGCGCACCAGCGCCGGCTCGATCGCGTAGCCGATCCGTCCCAGCTTGTAGTCCAGCTGGCGTCCGCCGACGAAGGCGGCCAGCGAGGTCGAGCCGGCGCCGAAATAGTCGCCGTCCTCCGGATCGTCGCTGCCGAACTCCCACTGCTCCGATTCGTTGTCCTTGTCGCGGCGGGTCGCCTTGGCGCCGAATTTCAGCGTGCCGTTCCATTCGCCGGCCCCGAAGTCGCGCTGCAGGTCCAGGCGCAGCTGGCGCGTGCGGTCGCGGGCCAAGCTGCGCTCGAGCGCGAACTCGCGCAACTCGTAGTTGGCCGGATCGAAGGCCGCGGCCGGAGCGATCAGGCGCGGTACCCTGCCGTTGGAAAAGCCGACGCCGGAGAAGTCATCGACGTTGCGAAAGCGTGCGTCGCCCAGGGCATCCGGGGTCTCGTCGGTGGCGCGGCTGGCGGCCGCTTCCAGGTGCAGTTTCCAGCCATCGCCGAAGCGGTGGTCAAGCGCGCCGGTGAGGGAGCGGATCTCCTGCGTATACTTGCGCTGGCGCAGGCGGCGTTCCAGGCGTGCCGTGTCCAGCTCTCCCTCGGCGACGTCGTCGCCTTCGAAGTCGCCGACTGTGAGGCGGTCGCGCGATTCCTCGTCGGAGAAGCGGCTGACGAAGCCGCGCAGCGCGACGCTGGTGAAGGCGTCGGGACGGTAGTCGAGGTTGAAGGCGCCGGCACGGCGCTCGCGCTGGGGCAGGTAGTCGCGCAGCTCGAAGCCCGACAAGCGCGGGCCGTCCCAGGCGCCGCCGGTCTCGACGTTGTCGGAGCCGAACTTGCGCTTTTCCCCAGACGCGCCGGCAGCGATGCCGAGTTTGCCGTCCATGAAGCGTTGCGCCCACAGCAGGTTGGCCTGCGGACTGGTCTGGCGGGTGTTGCCGTCGCGCCCGACAGCTGCGCCGACGCTGAACAGGGTGCCTGGCAGGTCGAATGCCGACAAGGTCTTGACCTCGACGCTGCCGCCCAGCGAATTCGCGTCCTGGTCGGGTGTACTCGACTTCGACACTTCCAGCGAGCGCACCAGCCCCGCAGGCAGCACGTCGAGCGCCACCGCGCGGCGCGAGGCTTCAGGCGAGGGAACCAGCGCGCCGTTGATGGTCACGCTGTTGTAGTCGGCATCCAGGCCGCGCACGACCACGTAGCGGCCTTCGCCCTGATCGCGCTGGACCGAGACGCCCGGCATGCGCGCCAGCGCTTCGGCGGCGTTCTTGTCGGGCAGGTGGCCGATGTCGTCGCTGCTCACCACACTGACGATGGTGTCCGCGTGCTCCTGCGCGGCAATGGCGTGCGCCAGGCTGGCGCGCTGTCCGGTGATGATCACGCTGGGTTCGTCGGCGGCGTGGACACCGGCCGCGGACAGCAGTCCGGCGGTGAGGGCGGGGAGGGCGAAGTAGCGCATGGGGGCACCAGGTTGTTGGGATGCGGCGGATTCTGGTGGCCGAATGTGACGTATCGGTGACGGCCGCCGCATCCGGCAGCCGATTCGGGCGCAGATGAGCTGAATTGACCCGGCCCGCGCCTTGCCGGTCGCGGCGCCAGGCAGGCTGAGGTGGGAAGATATGGCGCAGGCATGAGCCGTTCGGACCCGTGCGGCGCCGCCACGGCTTTGTCTTTCTGTCATGCTGCGGTCACACCGCTGCACTAGGGTAGGGCGATCCACGTCCCGACTTCCACCATGACTTTCGCGATCCGCCCCGTCCTCCTGCTTGCCGGCCTGTCGTGCAGCCTGCTCCTCCTGTTCATCGCCACCGGTACCGTGCTCCCGCTCGCCCAATGGAACTGGATGGATATCGCGGGCGAAGGCGGCACCGCCCTGCTGGCGGCGCTATGGTGCCTGATCGTGCTGGGAAGCCGCCCGGACGGACGGGTGACGCGCCTGCTGGCGGGCGGCCTGGCCTGCATCATGCTCGGCTCCTGGGCCGACTGCCTGGACGAAGCGATCGATATCGGCAAGGCTGCCTGGTGGGACAATGCCTTCGAGGCGCTGCTGCCGCTGGGGATGCTGGTGCTGACGGCCGGCCTGTATTACTGGCGGCAGGAGCAGGCCACCTTGTCCGAGCACATGAGGAAGCGCGAGCGCCTGTTCCGCAGCCACCGGCCGTTCGACCGCATCACCCAGCTGGCCGACGCCGCCTACCTGCGCGAACAGCTGCGCCTGGAGACCCGGCGCGACGCAGCGCAGGCTTGCGTGCTGGTGCTGTTCGATATCGACGGCTTCCATCGCATTAACCGCGAACACGGCCCGGCGGAGGGCGACCGCGTACTGCAGGCGGTGGCGCACATGCTGCTGCTGAACCTGCGCAACGACGACCTGCTCTGTCGCTATGCCGGTGACCGCTTCGCCGTCCTGATGCCGGAGCGCGAGATCGACGAGGCCGCCGAGGCCGCGCAGCACCTGTGCGGGATGGTGTCGGCGATGCGTCACCACGCGAAAGGAGAAGCGCTGCAGCTGACGCTACGCCACGGCTGTGCACCCGCGCGCGGAACGCCGGACGCCCTGCTTGCCGACCTGTGCCGAAGGATGGATGCGGCGTGATCGCCTGGCAGAGCGCCGGAGAACCCACGATCCCGGCGCACCAGCAGCCGGCGCTGGCCCTCGAGTACGGGCGCTCGCGCGATGCGGCCGACGCCGACCTGCTGCGCGATACCGGCCTGCTGGGCGGCCTGGGGCCTGACCGTCTGGTCGCGCCGGCCCAGTACCTGCAGCAGCTGTTGAACACCCTGCGCGTGCTGGACAGCCCGGACACCAGCTTCATGCTGGGCCAGTTGCTGCTGCCGGGCCACGACGGCGCGGCCAGCCACGCGCTGGTGCAGGCACCCAGCCTACGCGTGCTGCTCGAGACCCTGTGCCGTTTCCATGCGCGCCTGACGCCGCTCCTGCGTCCGCGCTTCGAAAGCCGCGGCGACGTGGCACTGGTGTACTGGGTCGATGCTTACGGCGCCCCGGGTATCCGGGCCGCGCTGGTCGAGATGCACATGACAGCCCTCGTGGGCCTGTGCCGCTGGCTCGGCGGCGAGCGCCTGCCCTGGCGCTTCTGCTTCAGCCGCGCCGCGCCGCGCCACATCGAGCAGCACCATGTCCACCTGGGCGCCGAGCTGCGTTTCGGCTGCCAGCTCGACGCGATGTTGCTGCCGTCCGCGTGGCTGGACCGGCCATGGCCGCGCGCCAGCGAACTGGCCGCGCGCCTGGCCTGGCAGCAGGCGGCAGCCGAAGCGGCGCGCGCACCGGGCCTGCTGGCTGCGCTCTATGACTATCTGCTGGAACATGTGCGCTCCGTGCCGACGCTGGAGCGAACCGCGAGCGACTTCGGCGTCAGCCCGGCGACCTTCAAGCGGCAACTGCTGCGTCACCATACCCATTTTCAGGGTGAACTGGACCAGGTGCGCACGCATGTCGCGCTATGGCTGCTGCAGGTGGAGAGGGCGGATAACGAAGAGGTGGCGCGCTATCTCGGCTTTCACGATGCGGCCAATTTCCGGCGCTCGTTCAAGCGCTGGACCGGGCTGACGCCGGGACCGATCCGGGCTGCGCTGGATGGGGTGCTGGGATGGGCCGGCTAGCGGCGCGGCGGCCGCCAGCCGGAGAAGCCGATGCTCAGGCCGCCGGCGGCACGTAACCCTGCGCCTGGTCCGCAGCGCCATCACCAAAGAAATGACGTTCCATCTGCGTCGCCAGGTATTTGCGGGCGCGGTCGTCCGCCAGGTTCAGGCGGTTTTCGTTGATCAGCATGGTCTGGTGCTTCAGCCATGCCTGCCAGGCTTCCTTCGAAACCGACTGGTAGAGCTTCTTGCCCATTTCGCCTGGTACCGGCGGGAAGTCCAGTCCTTCGGCTTCCTTGTTCAGTTTGATGCATTGGACGGTGCGGGCCATGGTGTACTCCTGTAATCCTGTTGGTTGCGCTATAAAATCGGGTAGACCGCCATTATAGAGTCTTGATGAAAACCTGTGACCGGCGCTGCCAGTTATACATGTGCTGGCGGTCCTTGGGCAGGTCGTCCACCGTGGCAGGGACGAAGCCGCGTTTCTTGAACCAGTGCGCGGTGCGGGTGGTCAGCACGAACAGCTTGGTCAGGCCCGCGGCGCGCGCGCGGTTCTCGATGTGCTTGAGGATGCGTTCGCCGTCGCCCTGGGTCTGGGCGTCCGGGCTCACGGTCAGGCAGGCCATCTCGCCCATCTTCGCTTCCGGGAACGGGTAGAGCGCGGCGCAGCCGAAGATCACGCCGTCGTGGTCGATGACCGAGAACTGGTCGATTTCGCGCTCGATCAGCTCGCGGCCGCGATAAACCAGGGTGCCGTCGGCTTCCAGCGGTTCGATGAGCTTGATAATCCCGCCAACGTCCTCAATTGTGGCCTGGCGCAGGCTTTCCAGGTTTTCGTGGCTGATCATGGTGCCGACGCCGTCGTGCGTGAACAGCTCGAGCAGGGCGGAACCGTCCATCTCGAAGGGCACGATGTGGACGCGGTCGACGCCGCTGTTGCAGGCCTTGATGGCGTGCTGCAGGTAGAAGGCGGCGTCCGGCGGCAGGAAGCCGGCCTGCAGCACGGCTTCGGCCTGGTGCGAAGACAGTTCGCGGATCTCCGTGCCGGCGGCGTCGCTCATCATCCCGGTTTCGGTGACGTAGATGAGCTTGTCGGCGTGCAGGGCGATCGCGGCCGCGGCGGCGACGTCTTCCATCGTCAGGTTGAAGATCTCGCCGGTGGGCGAGAAGCCCAGCGGCGACAGCAGCACCAGGCTGTCTTCGGTCTGCAGGATCGGCTGGATCTTGTCGGCGGCGATCTTGCGGGTCACGCCGGTGAGTTCGAAGTCGACGCCGTCGATCACGCCGAGCGGGCGGGCGACGACGAAGTTGCCCGAGACGATGCTGATCTGGGCGTGCGACATCGGGGTGTTCGGCAAGCCCTGGCTGAAGGCCGCCTCGATGTCGAGACGCAATTCGCCGGCGGCTTCCTTCGCGCATTCGAGCGCCGCGCTGTCGGTGACCCGGATACCGTTGTGGAAGCGGCCTTCGACGTTACGCAGGGCGAGCTGTTCGGCGACCTGCGGACGCGAACCATGCACCAGCACCAGGCGGATGCCGAGTCCGAGCAGCAGGGACAAGTCCTGGGCCAGCACCGGCAGGGCGCCGGCGGCGACCAGTTCGCCCGGAAAAGCGACGACAAAGGTCTTGCCGCCGAAGGTGTGAATGTATGGCGCGACAGAGCGCAGCCACTGGACGAATTGGGTAGGGTTTTCCATTTGCCGCATTATAATTCGCTGCGCGTCGTGCGCACCAAATACCTCGTAAAAATCAATGTCTGAACAGAGTAACAAGCCTTCGCCGCAGCAGGCGCGCAGCGCTTCCCAGAATCCTTCCCCTCACGAGCCGCGCAAGCAGCGGCCCGTCGGTGAGCTGCGCGCACCCATGACGCAGACGCGCGATGGCGAACTGCAGACCAAAACGGAGGGCAGCAGTCCACGCCGCGCGCCGGCGCCGCGCAGCGATGGCGGCCAGCGTCCGACGAACGGGCAGGGTGGTGCCAAGCCGCCGCGTGAGCGCGGCGAGCGCCCGCCGCGCGACGACACTCCGCCCTTCCGCAACCCGATCCCGCCGATTACCTTCCCCGAAGACCTGCCTGTCTCCGGCCGCCGCGCCGAGATTGCGAAAGCGATCGAAGCGAGCCAGGTGGTCATCGTCTCGGGCGAGACCGGCTCCGGTAAAACCACCCAGCTGCCGAAGATCTGCCTGGAGCTGGGCCGCGGCCAGAAGGGCCTGATCGGCCACACCCAGCCGCGCCGTATCGCGGCATCCAGCACGGCCAAGCGCATCGCGCAGGAACTCGGCTCGCCCTTGGGCGAACACGTGGGCTTCAAGGTGCGCTTCAACGACACGCTGCAAAAGGGCGCCTCGGTCAAGCTGATGACCGACGGTATCCTGCTGGCCGAAACCCAGACCGATCCGCTGCTGCGCGCCTACGACACGATCATCATCGACGAAGCGCACGAACGCAGCCTGAACATCGACTTCCTGCTCGGCTACCTGAAGCAGCTGCTGCCGCGCCGTCCGGACCTGAAGGTGATCATCACCTCGGCGACCATCGACGCCGAGCGCTTCTCGCGCCACTTCGGCACGCCGGAGAAGCCGGCGCCGGTGATCGAGGTCTCGGGCCGCCTGTACAAGGTGGAGGTACGCTATCGTCCGGTGGACCGCGACCCGGTCACGGCCACCAACGCCAAACCTGGCGAGCCGGCGCCGAAGGCCCAGGTCGCACGCGACAAGCGCGACCTGATGGAAGCCGTGGTCGACGCGGTCGATGAGCTGTGCCGCATCGGCTCGGGCGACGTGCTGGTCTTCCTGCCGGGCGAGCGCGAGATCCGCGACTGCGCAGAAAGCCTGCGCAAGCACCATCCGCCGCACGTCGAGATCCTGCCGCTGTTCGCGCGCCTGTCGGTGGAAGAGCAGGACCGCGTGTTCCGCACCACGAATGCGCGCCGCATCGTGCTGGCGACCAACGTGGCCGAGACCTCCCTGACGGTGCCGGGCATCCGCTACGTGGTCGATACCGGCCTGGCGCGTGTAAAACGCTACAGCTTCCGCAACAAGGTCGAGCAGCTGCAGATCGAGCCGGTGGCGCAATCCTCGGCCAACCAGCGCGCCGGCCGTTGCGGCCGCGTGGCCGACGGCGTCTGCATCCGCCTGTACGAAGAAGACGATTTCAACAAGCGCCCGAAGTTCGCCGACCCGGAGATCCTGCGTTCCTCGCTGGCCTCGGTCATCCTGCGCATGAAGTCGCTGCACCTGACCGACGTCGAGACCTTCCCCTTCATCGAGCCGCCGCAGGGCCGCGCGATCGCCGATGGCTACCAGCTGCTGCAGGAAGTCGGCGCGGTCGACGACGCCAACGAACTGACGGCCCTGGGCAAGAAGCTGGCCAAGCTGCCGCTTGACCCGCGCGTGGGCCGCATGATCCTGGCCGCGGTCGACAACGACTGCCTGACCGAGATGCTGATCGTGGCTTCCGCGCTGTCCACGCAGGACCCGCGCGACCGGCCGATCGAATACCAGCAGCAGGCCGACGAGAAGCACAAGAAGTTCGCCGACGAGAAGTCCGAATTCCTCAGCTACCTCAAGATCTGGGCCTGGTTCGAGGACGCGATCGAACACAAGAAGTCTAACCGCCAGCTGCAGGAGAACTGCCGCGCCAACTTCCTGTCGCAGCTGCGCCTGCGCGAGTGGCGCGACGTGCATTCGCAGCTGCTCACCGTCGCGCGCGAGCAGGGCTGGCGCCTGAACG
Source organism: Massilia sp. IC2-476 (assembly GCF_020707295.1). Classification (NCBI taxonomy): domain Bacteria; kingdom Pseudomonadati; phylum Pseudomonadota; class Betaproteobacteria; order Burkholderiales; family Oxalobacteraceae; genus Massilia; species Massilia sp. IC2-476. The sequence continues at coordinate 476,043 of NZ_JAJFER010000001.1, read as the reverse complement.
CCGCGCCCGCGACCTACGACCAGCTGCACATGGCGCTGCTCACCGGCCTGCTCGGCAATATCGGCTTCAAGGCCGAGGACGAGCCGGTGTTCCTGGGCGCGCGCGGCATCAAGTTCCACATCTGGCCGGGTTCCTACCTCGCCAAGAAGCCGGGACGCTGGGTGATGGCGGCCGAACTGGTCGAGACCACGCGCCTGTACGCGCGCACCATCGCGCAGATTCAGCCTGAATGGGTGGAGAAGATCGGCGCGCACCTGCTGAAAAAATCGTGGGGCGAGCCGCGCTGGGAGAAGCGCCAGGCCCAGGTGACGGCGCTGGAGCGCGCGACCCTGTACGGCATCGTCGTCTACAGCAACCGCCGCATCAACTACAGCCAGCACAACCCGATGGAGGCGCGCGAGATCTTCATCCGCGACGCGCTGGTGGCGGGCGACTACGAAACCCGTGCGCCGTTCTTCGCGCACAACCACAAGCTGGTGCGCGAAATCGAGAACCTCGAACACAAGTCGCGCCGCCTGGACGTGCTGGTGGACGAACAGCTGATCGCCGCGTTCTACGACAACGAGATCCCGCACACGGTCGTGAATGGCGCAGGGTTTGAAAAGTGGTACAAGGACGCCGCGCGCGACAATCCCAAGCTCCTGTACCTGAACCGCGAAGAGCTGATGCGGCACGAAGCGGCCGGCGTCACCACGGAACTGTTCCCGAAGACGATGAACGTCACCGGCATCGAGATGGGTCTCACCTACCACTTCGAGCCAGGCAGCGCGCGCGACGGCGTGACCCTCGCGGTGCCGCTGTTCGCGCTGAACCAGATCCCGCAAGAGCGCGCGGGCTGGCTGGTGCCGGGCATGCTGAAGGAGAAGGTGCACCTGCTGCTGAAATCCCTGCCGCAGAAGCTGCGCCGCCACTGCGTGCCGCTGCCCGACTACGCGGCGAAGTTCTTCGAGCGCCACCAGGAACCGCTGCGCTTCGCCAAGGGTGACCTGATCGACGCCCTGATCGCCGACATCCACATGCACACGAGTGCCCGGGTGCTCACGAGCGACTTCAAGCTCGAGACCCTGCCGGCGCACCTGTTCATGAACTTCAAGGTGATCGACGAGCACGGGCGCCAGCTCGACATGGGCCGCAACCTGGCGACGCTGCAGGCGGAGCTGGGCGGACAGGCGCGCGAGAGCTTCCAGAAGATGGCGGAAGCCACGCCGGCCGCGCCCGCGAAGCTGCAGGCCTTCCAGCCGAGTGCAGCGCCGGCGCCGGCGAAAGGGAAGGGCAATGCGCCGGTAACGAAGGCGGCTGCCGCCACGGCGGCGCCGACGCCGGCGCCGGGCGCCGTCCAGCACACCGGCCTCACCACCTGGAGCTTCGGCGAGCTGCCGGAACTGCTCGAGATCACGCAGGGCAAGCTGACCCTGATCGGCTTCCCGGCTCTGGTCGACAAGGGCACGCACTGCGACCTGGAAGTGTTCGACGACCCGAACGTGGCGGCGCGCACCCATCGCGTCGGCCTGCGCCGCCTGTTCGCGCTGCAGCTCAAGGACCAGCTCAAGTTCGCCGAGAAGAACATCCCGGGCCTGCAGGGGATGGGCATGCAGTTCATGGTCGTGGGCACGCAGGAAGACCTGCGCGACCAGATTATTGCCAAGGCGATCGACATCGCCTGCCTGCAGGATCCGCTGCCGATCAACTCTGGCGAGTTCAACAAGCGCAAGGACGAGGGCAAGGGACGTATCGGCCTCCTGATCAACGAGATCGCGCGCCTGGTGGGGTCGATCCTGGCCGAGTTCCACGGCATGCCGAAGCGCATCCAGAGCCTGCCGCAGGCGGTGCAGCAGGATATCCAGGCGCAGCTGCAGGGACTGATCCACAAGCGCTTCATCGCCGACAACGAGTACAGCCAGCTGGCGCACTTCCCGCGCTACCTGAAGGCGATCAATGTGCGCATCGAGAAACTGCGCGGCAATCCCTCGCGCGACGCGCAGCTGATGGCGGAATGGCAGAACGCGGCCAGCCAGTTCCAGCGCACGCTGAAGAACCAGGCGGGCAAGAACAACGATCCGCGCATGATCGAGTTCCGCTGGATGCTGGAGGAGCTGCGGGTGTCGCTGTTCGCGCAGGAGCTGAGGACGCCGATGCCGGTGTCGGCCAAGCGCTTGCAGAAGGTGTGGGAGTCGATGATACGCTGAGTAGTGGAAGTTCGTAGGGTGGGCGGCTTGTGAATCGTGCCACTGGCACGATTCACCCCACGCGGTGATACGTGCAATATGAAGTTTCGCGGTGGCGTTGACAGCGGTTGACCGCGTGGGCGGAAAATCCGCCCACCCTACAGATCAGCCGATATTGCTGCCGCGGATGCGGCTCAGGTCCTTGTCGTCGCCTTCATGACTGGGCCGCGGATCGGCGCTGCCACCGACCCCGTACGAATCGCCATGCAGGCTGCCCGAGCCGACGCTGGCACCCAGGCTGCTGCCGGCGCCGCCGCTGGTTCCGGCCGAGCCTGCACCCACGCTGGAACCCATGCCACGGCCCATCGCGGAACCGGCATCCGAACTGGCGCTGCCAATCATGCCGCCACCCATCGAGCTGCCCGGGCCCATCGTTGGCGCCCCGGAACGCTGCGGGTCGGTGCCGTAGAAGCTGTGGATGCTGCTGGCCCAGCTCATGTCGCTCATATCGGGCCAGGCGTCCTTGTCGAAGCCCGGCGCGTTTTTCAATCTTTCCTTCTCGACGTTGAGCACCATGCGCTTGTTGACGGTGTCCAGGTGCAGGGCCTGCCACGGCAGGGCGAACAGCTTTTCGCCGATGCCGAGGAAGCCGCCGAAGGCCAGCACGGCATAGGCCACCTGCCCGGTCTGCATGTCCAGCATGATTTCCTTGATGTCGCCGAGGTCTTCTTCCTGTGCATTGACGACGCTGTCGCCGATCAGCGTATCGGCGCCCATCAGCGCCGGCCCGGGGCCGGTGCTGCGCGTGTTCCTGTACATGCCATATCTGTCACGATCTGCGTAGCGCATCATTCACCTCCTTGTGCATGAAATACCCGCAAGACAGCAGGCTTACCCTTCAAGGGTAGAGTCCAGCCTTGCTCGTCGCATGATATGGCTCAAACGTACCAAGGCGCGCGCGGCAGGACCGGCCGGGCTGCGAGTTAAGCGAGATAGCGCACAGAAGGTTATTTGCACTGTAGTTATTGTGCTAAGTAATGTTTCGGAGAGAAAAGAAATGACTGTGACTAAGCGCTGCCACTACACCGGCCTGTTCAGCAACCGTATTCCTACCCGTTCCATCGGTTCCCTTTTCGCCCGCCTGAGCTGGTTCGGCCGCCGCTGAACCGGGGCGCAGCGCGCGGGTCGGCCCCGGCCCGCGCGCCAGTCTCAGGACCTATTCCTGCCCAGCCTCAGGGCTGGCCGCCGCCACCGGACACCCCATAGACGTGTCCGGTGGTATAGCTCGATTCATCCGACGCCAGCGTCACATAGGTCGCCGCCAGTTCGGCAGGCTGGCCCGGCCGCTTCATCGGCGTATCTCCTCCGAACTTCTTCAGGTTCTCCTGCGTCTGGCCGCCCGATACCTGCAGCGGCGTCCACACCGGCCCTGGCGCCACGGCATTCACCCTGATTCCCTTCGAGGCCAGCTGCTTGGCCAGCGACTTGGTCATCGACACCTCGGCCGCCTTGGTCATCGCATAGTCCACCAGGTTCTCCGACGGGTCGTAGGCCTGCTGCGAGGCCGTATTGATAATGCAGCTGCCCGGCTTCAGGTGCGGCACCGCCGCTTTGGTAATCCAGAACACCGCGTACACATTGGTCTTGATGGTCCAGTCGAAGTCGGCCGTCGAGATGTCGAGGATCGACTGCGCCGACTTCTGGCGCGCCGCATTGTTGACCAGGATGTCGAGCCCGCCCAGCTGGCGCACGGCTTCGTCGACCAGCTTGCGGCAGAAGGCTTCGTCGCGGATGTCGCCGGGGATCGCTACTGCCTTGCGGCCGGCCTGGCGAATCAGCTGCACGACTTCCTGGGCATCCTGCTCTTCCGCCGGAAGGTAGTTGATGGCCACGTCGGCGCCTTCGCGCGCGAACGCGATCACGGCGGCGCGGCCGATGCCGGAGTCCCCACCCGTCACCAGCGCCTTGCGTCCGGCCAGGCGCCCGCTGCCGCGGTAGGTGGTCTTGCCATGGTCGGGGCGCGGCGTCATCTTCGCGGCCAGGCCCGGCCAGGGCTGCTGCTGGTTGGGGAAGGGCGGCGCCGGGTAGCGCGCGGCGGCTTCGCGCGCGCGGCCGGGCGGCGGCTGGCTGCCCTCGGATTGCTGGGCCAATGCGGGGACGGCGGCGGCCGAGGCCGCGATGCCGGTGGCGACGGTGCTGACGAAGCGCCGGCGCGAAGGCGCGGGCGCATCGACGGGCTTCTTGTTATCGGAATCCATGCATGCTCCTGAAAGTGAGGGAAAGGGCGACCACGACAGTGCGGGCGATGGTAGCGGTTCCCGGCCGGACGGGGCATCCGTTAGCCCTAAGGCAATAACAAGCAGCCAAAATTGTCCTTGTTATTTCGCACACCTGTGCTAAAGTTATCGCATGAACAGCACGACCAAAAGCGAAGCCACCTACGCGACCATCCTCACAGCCGCCTATGACATGGCGGCGAGCGAAGGCATCGGCAAGGTATCGCTGGGCGAACTGGCCAAGCGCACCGGGATCAGCAAGAGCGGCATCTTCTCGCGCGTCGGCTCGCTCGAAGCGCTGCAGTCGGCGGTGCTCGACGAATACGACCGCCGCTTCGGCGAAGAGGTGTTCATGCCGGCGCTGCACGTGGAGCGCGGCCTGCCGCGCCTGACCATGCAGGTCGAGCTGTGGCTGAAGAAGATCGGCAATGAGACCACGCGCGGCGGCTGCCTCTATACGGCGGGCGCGTTCGAGTTCGACGACGTGCCCGGTCCGCTGCGCGACCGCATCGAGGCCGGTGTGAACCGCTGGCGCGCATCGATGCGCAAAACCGTGCTGCAGGCGATGGAGGCAGGGCACCTGCGGCCCGATACCGAACCCGAGCAGCTGGTGTTCGAGATCTACAGCCTGGCGATCGGGGTGATGCACGACGCGCGCTTCCTGCGTGCGAATGCGGTGCCGCGGCGGGCGCAACGGGCCTTCAACCGCCTGATATCGACGTACAAGAGCTTCAACGACCTGGAGTAGTGAATTCCCAACCGGGACGGGCGGCGCCTGTCCCTTTTTTTCAACTGATTTCGCACAGGTGTGCGAAACGAGCTGTGCACAAGGAGATTGCCATGTCTGTCCTTTGGTTGCTGTTGCTTCTCCTTGCCGGATTCGCGTGGCATGTCGTGGGAGGCGTCGTGCGCGACTGCCCGGAGTGCAATGAGGATTTCGTGTTCTGCTGAGCCTGTACTCACGCCATCCACGGCTGGCGCGGCAGGGCCTGCGCCAGGTAGTTCACCATCGACTCGATCTTCGCCGACACCGCGGACTGCCGGTAATACACGGCGTGGATCGGCCGGCTCGCCGGGATCGTGAGTTCGGGCAGCACTTCCACCAGGCGGCCCGCGGCCAGCTCGCTTGAAGTGTGGAAGTCGGAGAAGCTGGCGATGCCCATGCCCTGCAGGGCAAGCTGGCACAGGGTTTCACCGCTCGACGATTTCAGGGTCGGCTTGATGCGCACCCGCCTGCCCTCGAGATCGCGCAGCGGCCAGACGTTCAGGCTGTCGGGTTCGCTGAAACCCAGCAGCTCGTGGCGCAGCAAGTCCTCGACATCCTTCGGCGTGCCGCGCCAGCGCAGGTAGTCAGGGCTGGCCACCAGCCGCAGCCGCGCGTGGCCCAGCAGGCGGCTGTGCAGGGTCGAGTCCTTCAGCTCGCCGATGCGTACCGCCAGGTCCACGCGGCGCTCCAGCAGGTCGATGAAGCCTTCGTTGCTGCTGAGGGTGAGCGTCACGTTCGGGTGCAGCGCGCGGTATTCGGGAATCAGAGGTACCAGCACGTGCAGCATGAAGGGTGTCGCGGCATCGATGCGCAGCTGGCCCGACAGCTGCCCACGCCGCTCCACGAGGCGGTCTTCGGCGGCCTGCACCGCATGCAGGATGCCGCGCGCATCGCCGACGAAGGCATCGCCCTCGTCGGTGAGATCGAGCCGGCGCGTGGTCCGGCGCAGCAGCGGCGTCGCCAGTTTCTCTTCCAGCCGGCCGAGCAGGCGGCTGACCGTCGATACCGGCTGGCCGAGGCGCTCCGCGGCCGCCGTCATCGACCCAGTGTCCACGATGGCGAGGAACACGACCAGTTCTTCCAGCTCGATCTTCATGTTTTTTATTTTCTCACTGCACGCAAAAGTCTTTCTCGGATTGCCTACTTTATCCGAAAAATGATTACCGTGATAATGCTCGGCCTGTCACACGAAAGCCGAAGCTATGCACGCATCTTCTTCCAACAATATTTCTTCTTCCGATCAATCGACGCGCGGTGCCGGCCTGGCGCTGCTGGCGCTGGCCGTCGGCGCCTTCGGTATCGGCACCACCGAGTTCGGCCCCATGGGCATGCTGCCGACCATCGCCGGCGGCGTCGGCGTATCGATCCCGGCGGCTGGCATGCTGGTGTCGGCCTACGCCATGGGCGTGATGGCGGGTGCGCCCGTCATGAGCCTGCTGCTGGCGCGCTGGCCGCGGCGCCGTGCCCTGGTCGCCCTGATGGCCATCTTCGCGCTCGGGAACATCCTGTCGGCGCTCGCGCCGCAGTATGCCAGCCTGATGGCGGCGCGCGTGGTCACTAGCCTGGCGCACGGCGCCTTCTTCGGAATCGGATCGGTGGTGGCGGCCAGCCTGGTGCCGCGCGAGCGGCAGGCAAGCGCGGTGGCCATGATGTTCCTGGGCCTGACGATCGCGAACATCGGCGGCGTGCCGGCCGCCACCTGGGTCAGCGAACACCTGGGCTGGCGCGAGTCCTTCGGCGCGATCGGCATGCTGGGCGTGCTCGCGATGGCGGCCCTCATGATGTTCCTGCCGGCCGGCAGCCGCGGGGAGGCGCTGAACGTGCGCCGCGAACTGAAGGTGCTGGCACGTCCCGTCGTGCTGCAGGCGCTCCTGACGACGGTGCTGTCCTCGGCCGCCATGTTCGCCCTCTACACCTACATCAATCCGGTGCTGCAGACCTTTACGCAGGCTTCGCCGGGCTTCATCACCATGATGCTGGCGCTGATCGGTATCGGCTTCACGGTCGGCAATACCATCGGCGGCAAGATGGCGGACCGCTCGGTCGACCGGACCATTCTGCTCTTCCTGCTGGTCGAAGCCGCGACCATGATCGCTTTCCCGTGGCTGGCAGCGAGCAAGCTGGGGGCAGCCGTTGGCCTGTTCGTCTGGGCCGCCGCGGCCTTTGGCCTGGTGCCGCCGGTGCAGATGCGCGTGATGCGCGCCGCAAGCGAAGCGCCGGGACTGGCCTCGTCCGTCAACATCGGCGCCTTCAATCTCGGTAATGCGATCGGCGCCGCACTGGGCGCGGCCGTCCTGAATGCGGGCATGGGCTATCCCTCGGTGCTGTTCGGCGGCGCGGCCATGAGCGTGCTCGCTTTCCTGCTGGTGGCATGGGCGGCCTACGGCCGGCCCGCTGCCGCCGTGCCGTGCACGCAGTAAGTTAGCGCAGCAGCTTGAGGCCCGGGGGCAGGGCATCGCCCAGCATCCGGGTCTCGACCGCCTGGTCGAGTTCCACCACCTCGCGCACCATGGCCGACCAGGCCGGCGGTGCGCCAGTCGCGGACAGGCGGCGCAGCACCTCGTCGCGCACCGCCTGGACGATGTCGCGCGAACGGTCGCCCGTCATGCGCGCGATGTGGGCGGCGGCAAAACCGGCTGGCTCGATCTTCTTCCAGTCCAGCTGCAGGAGCTGGGTCAACCAGCTTTCCGCCGATGCGCTCGGCGCCACTTCATGCGCCGCGCCGTGGAAGGATTGGCGCGCGCCGACGCGGCCGAGGGCCCACAGGTAGCGTCCGTAACGCGCCGCTGCCCTGGCGTCGATTTTCGCGCCCGTCGGCATCTCCATGATCTGCCCGATCAGCCAGTCCCCGATCTCGGCCTTGTAGGCGGCCGGGATGCGTTCGAGCGAGGCGCCCACGCGCAGCATGTCGTCCTCGGTGCCGTCGACCAGGGTGACGGGGCGCCGTCCGCGCTCCGCTGCGTCGGCCTGCAGGTTGAAGGCAAAGTCGTCGAGCAGGCGCAGTTGGGCCTCGACAGACAGGCCGCCCGCCACCCGCCGCCACAGCGTCCACCATTCGGCGCGCACCTGGCTGTCCTTGTGGTACTGGACGCCAGTCTCGAACATGGCCCACAGCTGCTCGATGCGCCATTCGTCGAGCGGATGGCCGAAGCCCGGGCGCAGGCAGTAGCCGGCCAGGTTCAGCCACGCGCGCTCATGCTCGGCGGAGCGGCGCCGGCCCTTGGCGCGTGCCAGCAGGGTGTCGAACAGGCGGCGCAGCAGCGGCGTGGTCCAGCGTTCGCGCGAGCCGAGCAGGTGTTCCAGCGAGGCGCGCAGCTGGCGCACCTCGCGCGGATCGACCTGCTGCGAGCGGTTGCCGAAGATGCGGTCGAGGCGGGCGATTGCGTCATCGAGTTCGGCCGGCAGCACTTCCTCCTCGACCGCTTCGTCCTCTTGCGCGCGCAGCTGGAACTCCAGGCGCCAGCGCTGGGATGCATCTTCTTCCGCAATACAGAAGACCTCGAGCGTGCCGACCTCGGACAACACGGCAGCCAGTTGCACCGGGATGTCGGCGCTGCGCTTGCTACGCAGGACGGTGGAGATGGCAGGCAGGCGCACGATGTCGCTTGCAGGCAGGTCCAGCAGATCGCCCGGCTGCGGCAGCACGCCGCCCGGATCGGCGGTCGAGGAAACCAGGTGGAAGCGCACTGGGCGCCCGAGGCGCAGTGCGAAGCTGCGGCTCACCAATCGCACTTCCTCGCCGGCCGGCGCCCCACGCGGCAGCAGGCAGACCGCGCGTACGGTATCGCCCGACTGCTCGGCATCGAGCAGCAGGTAGTAGTTGCGCGCCGAGCCGCTTTCGATCGATGGCGCCTGCCCGGCGCGCGCCAGCGAATAGGCGACGCCGCCGCGCGCCACGGCGACATCCGGGTCCTCGTTGTGCAGCAGCGCTACCGGCGCACCGCGCCAGTTTGAGAGCACATCGACAAGACGTTGCGCCAGCGCGGCGCCGCGGAACACGCCGCCGTTGAGCAACAGGGTGTCCGGCACCGGCAGGCTGCCGTCATCAAGGATGCCCAGCGCTTCGCGCGCCACCTGCGCATGCTGGCGCAGGAAACCGGCCAAGTGGCGCGTGATGGCCGGGTCGCTCGCATAGGGCAGGCCGAATTCGACGATGCCGGCGCGCGCGCGTTTCGCCGCCTCCTGGGCTTCGTTGGGCGGGAAGAAGCCGTCGAGCACGATCCGCTGGACGTCTTCGCGCGTGATGGTGGCCGAGCGGCTGGCGCCGATCAGGCGCGCGCCGGAACCGAGCAGGGTCACCGTCACCTGGTCCGGCGCATCGGGCGCGAGCAGCAGTTCCTTGGCGGCGCGGCAGCGTTCCGTCAGCTGGGCGAGGCGGCCGGCCGTGAGGCGTTCAGTATTCCCAAGGCGCGACTCGGTCAGGTGCGCCAGCGCCAGGTCCATGTTGTCGCCGCCGAGGATCAGGTGGTTGCCGACGCCAATGCGCGTCAGCTTCGGTTGGCCGTCCTCTTCCAGCTCGACCTTGACCAGGCTGAAGTCGGTGGTGCCGCCGCCGACGTCGGCCACCAGCACCAGGCGCGTGCCCGCCAGGTCTTGCGCCAGGGTGGCGCGATGGCGGTACAGCCAGTCGTACAGGGCCGCCTGCGGTTCTTCCAGCAGGCGCAGCTCCGGCAGGCCGGCCATGCGCGCGGCCTCCAGCGTGAGGGCGCGTGCGCCTTCGTCGAAGGAGGCGGGAACGGTGAGGACGATTTGCTGGCGCTCCAGCGGCGCCGTCGGGAAGCGCCGGTTCCAGGCCGCGCGCAGGTGCGCGAGGTAGCTGGCGCTGGCCGCCACCGGCGACACCTTGGGTACTTCAAGCGCATCGGCGCCCCAGGGCAGGATCGCCGCCATGCGGTCCACGCCCGCATGCGACAGCCAGCTCTTGGCGCTGGCCACCAGCCGGCCCGGGGTCTGGCTACCCAGCACGCGGGCGAGGCGCCCGACGGCGACGCGCTCGACGCCGGCCGGGTCCTGCTGGACCCAGGGCAGTTGCAGTTCGCCGGGAGCGAGTTCGTTATCGAGCGGGTGGTAGCGCATCGAAGGCAACAGCGCAGTTGCCGCTACTTCGCCGGGCGCCACCAGCTGTTCGATGTCCAGCAGTTCGACCGCCGCGCCGGGCGCGGCAAAGGCGAGCACCGTGTTGGTGGTGCCCAGGTCGATGCTGACGAGGTAGGTCACCGCGCTTACTGTTGGCGGACGTCGAACTCGATCTTCCAGCGCTGGCCGTCACGCGCGACCGCGGCCAGCTCCAGCGTCCCTGCGTCGGTCGCCAGCGCGTGCAGCTTGACTTGCACCACGTCGCCGGCCACGCGGCCTTCCGCCGGCAGGGTCGCCTGGATCTCGTTCATTTCCTGCAGCTCGTCCGGGCCCCAAAACTCGAGCACCTCGCCGATGCGGTCCTGGCGCCGGGTGGTGGAGCCGAAGAAGCGGAAGGTGACCGGCTCGCCCACTACCAGGCCGAATTCCTGGCCCGGCAGTTCGAGTTCGCTGCCTTCTTCCATGCCGAAGGGGGCCACGCACAGCGCCTCGATCGGCGGCTCCATGCCGGGAATCGCCGGCATCGAGGATTCCACGCCGACGTAGTAGGAACGGGCCGTGCCGCCGCGGATGCGCACGCCGCCGCCACGGCGTGCATAGCTGAAGTAGGCCGCGCCGCGTGCCACCGCGAGATCCAGGTCGGCGCCTTCCAGCATGCGTGCGGGCTCGGCGCCTTCCATGTACAGCCAGTCGTTGATGGTGTCCATCACGCGCTGGGCCAGGATGTTCGACTTGAACACGCCGCCGTTGAACAGCACCGCGCTCGGGTGCAGGAAGCTCGCATCCGGATTGACCGCGCGGCCGAAGCCTTCCAGCTCGGCGGTGGCGCCGGCCTGGCGCGCCAGGAAGGCGGCCAGGTGCTTCGTGATCGCGGCGTCCTGTGCATACGGCAGGCCGACCTGGGTCAGGCCGGCGCGGGTGCGGGTGGCCGGACGTGCGGTGGCTTCCACGCGCGGGAAGAAGCCGTCGGTAATGAAGGCGGTGACTTCATCGCGCGTCAGTTCGGTGCGGATCGAGCCGCCGATGAGTTTCGAGCCGCGGCTCGGCACCACGATCGGCCACAAGGTGGCATTCGCGTCGGCCAGCAGGTGTTCCTTGGCGCTGCGGCAGCCATAGGTGAGGGCGCGCATCTGCCAGGCGTCGAGCTGGGTGCCGTTTGCCTGGAGTTTACGCGCCACGAAGTGGGCCAGCGCCAGGTCCATGTTGTCGCCGCCCAGCAGGATGTGGTCGCCCACCGCCACGCGGTGCGGCTCGAGCGTGCCCTCGCGTTCGAGGATCGCGATCAGCGAGAAGTCGCTGGTGCCGCCGCCGACGTCGACCACCAGCACGATGTCGCCGGCCTTGACCTGCTTGCGCCAGGCGCCGCGGCTGCCCTGGATCCAGCTGTACAGGGCCGCCTGCGGCTCTTCCAGCAGGGTCGGGTTCATGCCCGCGTTGCGCGCCGCTTCCGCGGTGAGTTCGCGCGCGCCCGGATCGAAGGAGGCCGGGATGGTGACGGTGACCTGCTGCTGCTCGAACGGGGCGTCCGGGTGAGCGGCATTCCAGGCCTGGCGCAGGTGCGCAAGATAACGGGTCGAGGCCTCGAGCGGCGAGACGCGCGTGACTTCTTCCGGCGCGTCGTGCGGCAGGATGGCGGCGCGGCGGTCGACGCTCGGGTGGCTCAGCCAGCTCTTGGCCGAAGACACCAGGCGGATGGGCGTGGTGGCGCCGCGGCTGCGCGCCATTTCCCCGGCCACGTAGCCTTCGCCGCCCGCACTCCATGGCAGCGCCGTTTCGCCGGCCGCCAGTTCGTCCGGGTGCGGCAGGTACAAGAAGGAGGGCAGCAGCGGCAGCGCTTCGACCGTGCCGGGCGCGCTCAGCTGCGGGATGGCCAGCACGCCGTCGACGGTCTTTTCGCCGTCGCTGGCCTGCAGGTCGACATAGGACAGGGCACTGTGGGTGGTGCCCAGGTCGATGCCGATGGCGTAACGTGCGTCGCTCACAGTTCCACCTCCGCCGGCGCCAGCACACGCGCGTCATGCTTCTCGGCCAGCTGCGGCAACTGGACCTTGCTGGCGCGCCAGCCGCGGTGCGACAGGGTGCCCTTGAACGGGGCCTGGCCGACCACGTTGCCGGTCAGGCGCACGCTGGCGGCGTCGAAGCCTTCTTCCAGCGTGACGCGTGCGCCTTCCGCTTCAGCACGCACCGGCTCGATGGTGAAGTGCTCGCGCAGCACGCGGGCGCAGCCTTCGTGCACCACGCGGGCGGCGGCGCCGATGTCTGCGTCGGAATAGGCGCTCAGGTTTTCCTGGGTGAAGTCGATCAGGCGCGCTTCGCGCTGTAACAGGCTCAGCAGCTGCAGGGCCGACTCGGCGCTCGGGGCGCGCAGCGGGGCCGCGGTCGGGGCGGCGGTAGGCGCGGGCGTCGGCGCCGCGGTCGGTGCCGGTGTGGGCATGGCAACCGGGCCCACCCCATCATCGCGCACGCGCGCTGCAAACTCGGCGTCGCCGAGCGATTTGAAGAAGGCGCCAAAGGCGATCGAAAGCCGGCTGAAGAAGCCCGGCAGATTGGTCGGAGTAGTCATTCTTGATGTTCTGTAGGGTAAGGGACGGGCGCGCTGTCGGACAGAGTCCGGGCCACGGTCCGGAAAACGCGCATGATACCAGTTTGGCTACAGCCGAGGCACGCGTGCGGTAGGGTGATCGGCTCGGCCGACCGCGCGTCCAGCCAGCATATGAGCAGACGCAACATCTGCTCATACGTTATTTGAACGCGCGGTCGGCATAGCCGACCACCCTACGGGTCACGCAAGATCTAGTGCGCCGCCATTTCGCGCATCCGGCGCCGCAGCGCGCGTTCGCGCCGCGCCTCTTCCTGCCAGTCTTCGCGCAAGGCGCGCCACAGGGCAATCACCATCAGCACGATCACCAGCGCGAAGGGCAGGGCGAACAGGATGGTGGCCGTCTGCACCGCGTCGATCCCGCCCGCCAGCAGCAGGCTGATGGCGATGCCGGCGATCAGGATGCCCCAGACCAGCTTGGTACGGGCCGGCGGGTTCGGGTCGCCGCCGCGGCTCATCATGCCCAGCACCAGCACGGCCGAGTCGCCCGAGGTCACGAAGAAGACCACCACGAGCAGCGTGGCCACCACCGACATGATGCTCCCAAAAGGCAGGGCCTCGAACATCGCGAACAGGGCCGTGGCCAGGTCGGCCTTGACGGCGTCGGCCAGCGGGATGTGCTGCCAGATCTCCAGGTAGAGCGCGGTGCCGCCGAAGATCGAGAACCAGACGAAGGCCGCCAGCGACGGAGCCAGCACGGTGCCGATGATGAACTCGCGGATGGTGCGGCCGCGCGAGACGCGCGCGATGAACAGGCCGACGAAGGGCGACCACGAAATCCACCAGGCCCAGTAGAAGATGGTCCAGTTGGCCACCCAGCTGCTGTCGCGGAAGGGCGTGGCGCGCAGGCTCATGCGCACGATCTCGCTGGCATAGCTGCCCAGGGTATTGGTGAAGGTGTCGATGATCGCCACCGTGGGGCCGAGCAGGAACACGGCGAGGGCGAGCAGGGCCGCCATCGCCATGTTCACGTTGGACAGCAGCTTGACGCCCTTTTCCACGCCGCTCACGGCCGAGACAATGAACATGGCGGCGGTCACGACGATGATCGCGACCTGCGAGGCGGGACTGATGGCGAGCCCGAACACGGCGTTCAGGCCGCTGTTGATCTGCAGTGCGCCGACGCCGAGCGAGGCGGCCACGCCGAAGGCCGTGGCCACCACCGCCAGGCCATTGAACAGTCCGGACATGGCGCGCACGGGGCGCCAGGGCAGTGAGCTGGTGACGGTGCTGATCAGGGAGTTGCCGGCGCGGCGGTACTGGAAGAAGGCGATCGCCAGCGCCACCACGCTGTACACGGCCCAGGGGTGGATACCCCAGTGGAAGAACACATAGCGCATGGCGGCGTTGGCGGCTTCCGGGGTGCCGGCGGTGACGCCGGGCGGCGCGGTGACGTAATGGGAAATAGGTTCGGCCACGCCCCAGAACACCAGGCCGATGCCCATGCCCGCAGCGAACAGCATGGCGAACCAGCTGCCGACGCTGAATTCCGGTTCGTCGTCCTCGCCGCCGAGTTTCAGGCTGCCGTAGCGGCTGAAGGCGACATAGGCGGCGAACAACACCAGCCCGAGGACCACCCACAGGTAGAACCAGCCGAAGTTGCGGGTGAGCGAAGCGAGCATGGTGTCGAACACGGACGCCATGTTGTCGGGGGCGAGGATGCCCCATAACACGATGAGAAAGATAAAGCCCGCAGAGCAGAGCATTTGCATGAGTTCTCCTTATTGATGCGTGCGGACGCTGCCGCAGGCAGGCAAGGCGGGCGTGGCGTGGGCACGACACGGCCCCGGCACGTGTGGCCACCTTGCACTTTGACGGATAGCCTGCATGACAGGCTTCAGAGGGGCACGCATCGCGTTGCTGTGGCAGCGACGCGATGACCCGACTGGCGAGAGGAATAGTAGGGCTGGCCTGGGCCAGCGGTCTGCAGTGTAACACATCGTGCATTTGCACAAATGTTTTAGCAAATGTACACGGGTATGGGGAGATAGTCGATCGGTGAATGGCGATCATCATGGATCGCAATTTGATTTCTATCTGGAAGGGATCATACTGGAAGCATCCAAAACGATTCCAAGAGAGAAGATCATGCCCAGCTCCCTGCCCGTGTCCGCCCAGGTCATCAATACCGCCTTCGGTTTCATCCAGAGCCTGTTTCGCCGCCCGGCGCCTGCCGCCGTGCACGCCAATGCGCCCGACCTGTTTACCCTGTACCAGATGAGCCGCGGCCGCGATTCCGTCTCGCCCGCAGTCCTGCGCAAGCTGGCCGACGCTGCAGCGAAATAAGCGTCCAGCAAACCCCTCTCGAAGCCTGCCTCGCGCAGGCTTTTTTGTATCCGAGGATCTAGGTCAGGAAATTGGGCCTTTCATGCAGGCGTAGATGATCCGCGCGATCACGGCGAGGAGAATCAGCCACACGATCCAACGTACGGTGCGGTATCGTCTGGCGGCTATTTCACCGAAAACGTTCAAGATCAGCTCGGCAAGCATGTTGTCTCCTCTTATTCCAGCACAGTCACTTCGTCATCTGGTCCTGGCTTGCAGTCCGGGCCCAGCGGCTCCCAGCCGTGCCGCACTACGATGCGTTCCTGCGTGTGGCACAGCTCGACGCGGCGCGTCTGCGGCGCCTGGCGGCGCACGAAGGCTTCGATCGAGGCCGGGACGCTGACCTGCAGCGCGAGCGCCTCGACGTCCTGGTCCGGGTGGTCGTCCAGGTGCACCAGCGGCACGAACTGGCCGGCGAACATCATCCAGCGCGATGGGATCGTGACCGGGCCGGCGGCATAGCCCTGGGCGCGCAGCCATTGCTGGGCATCCTCGCGCGGGTGCGCGCTGGCCTCGCCCTCAAGGCGCCCCCAGGCACTGGCGAGCACTTCCGCCACCCATTGGTTACAGTTCTGGTAGCGGGTGCCATAGGCATAGGCGTTGGCGCTGTACTGGCCGGCCAGCAGGGCCAGCGCCAGGCGCTTGTCGAGCGCAGTCCGGGCCAGGCGGGCGCCGTCTTCTTCGGGCAGGAACAGCAGCGAGACATGGCCGCGCGCAGGCGCATCCGCGCCCAGCGCGAAGCCGGCAATGCCCTGGTCGAACAGGCGCGGGCGCGATTCGTCGCAGGCATAGTAGAGCTGGCGCACGGCCCAGGGACCGCCGGGATTGTCGCGCAGGGCAATGCCGGCGTGCGAGTACAGCTGGCCGAAGCGGCTCAGGTCGAGGCCGGCGCGCGAGATCAGGGCGACATTGCTGCCTGAGCGTTCCAGTTCGGCCTTGACCACGCCGGCGAAGCGCAGCACGCGGTCTTGCCCGGCGGCGCCGATATCAAGCGACTGCTGGCAGAAGACAGGGAGGCCCGCCCATGCGCCGGCGCTCGCGCCCAGCAGCAGGGCGCCAAGGGCAAGCTGGCGGAACATCGATCAGATGGTGACTTTGCGCGAAGCCAGGTCGCGGTACCAGTCGTCCTGGAGGGCCAGGAAGAAGGAACGCTTGGTGTCGGCGTGCGCGAACTCGAAGCCATAGACGCGCTCGCTGACCTGCACCAGTTCGCCCTTGTCCACGCCACGATCCGTCAGCGCGCGGTTCGGCACGTCGAGCGTGAATTCGCGCGCGCCGGCGACCGCACGCAGGGTCATGCGGGTAGTGTCCGGCTTGGCCGGCGCCTGGGCGATGTCGATCACGCGATAGTCGCCCGCGGCCACGCGGTCGTCGCCGCTAGAGCTGTTGCTGGAAGCGCCGATCGAATCGGAAATGCTGCCGGACGAGGCCGAACCCGCGCTGGAAGCGGAGGAGGTCAGGCTGGTGGCCTGGGTTGGGGCGGCACAGGCGAGCGCGAAAGCGGCCAGGCACAGGGCGCGCGAGAAAGTACTGGTGTTCATGATGTGTCTTTCGATGAGATCGGACGGATGGCGCCTATGGTACAAGCCGCGCGAACCCTTGAGAAGGCGGCTGTCGAGCTAAATCTGTAAGTTCTTGTAATGGCTCATCCTGGGGTGGCTCCGGAAAGAATCCGCGATCCGGCGTAGCATGTTCCTTTTGCTAAGTACTCGACAAGAAATCAATGTGAGTTTTGGCAAACAGAACCGGAGGTGCGGCTTGCCGATGTGATGCAAGGCGGCGAGTGCGCCGCAGTGCGAGCACTGCAAGCAGGAGCCAACGCAGCAGCGCGCCGGTTATGGCAGCCAAAAACACATTGATTTCGGGGCGAGTACGTAACCACCAGGAGGTGCCGATGACACAAGCCATGAACCAGCGGGTCCTGCTCGCTTCCCGTCCCGAGGGCCTGCCGCGACTTGAAAACTTCCGGATCGTGGACGAACCTATCCCCGTTCCCCTTGAGGGCCAGCTGCTGCTGGAAGTCCTGTACCTGTCGCTCGACCCCTACATGCGCGGCAGGATGGACGATGCCAAGTCCTATGCCAAACCGGTCGAGATCGGCGCTGTGATGGAAGGCGGTACGTTGGCGCGCGTGGTCGCTTCGCGCCTGGATGGCTACGCCGTGGGCGACATCGTGCTGTCGCATTCGGGCTGGCAGCGCTATGCGCTCTCGGATGGCGCCGACCTGCGCAAGCTCGACCCAGCCGCGGCCCCACCCAGCACCGCGCTCGGCGTGCTCGGCATGCCGGGCTTTACGGCCTGGGCCGGCCTGTTGCAGATCGGCCGCCCGGCGCCGGGCGAAACCGTGGTGGTGGCCGCGGCTAGCGGCGCGGTGGGCTCGGCGGTGGGGCAGATTGCCCGCATCAAGGGCGCGCGTGCGGTCGGCATTGCGGGCGGGCCGGACAAGTGCGCCTTTGTGCGCGATGAGCTGGGCTTCGACGCCGTGATCGACCACCGCGCGCCTGATTTCGCACAGCAGCTGTCCAGTGCTTGCCCGGCAGGCATCGACGTCTATTTCGAAAACGTGGGCGGCAAGGTGTTCGATGCGGTGTTCCCGCTGCTGAACGATTTCGCCCGGGTGCCGGTCTGCGGCCTGATCTCGCAGTACAACGCCTTGCCCCAGGCCGAACCGGGACCGGACCGCCTGGCGCTCGTGATGCGCGACGTGCTGAAGAAGAGTCTGACGATCCGCGGTTTTATCCAGCGCGAATTTGCGAACCTGCGGCCTGCCTTCCTGCAGGAAGCCCAGGGCTGGATTGCCGACGGCTCACTGCGCTACCGTGAGGACATTGTCGAGGGCCTGGAGCGGGCACCGGCCGCCTTTATCGATTTGCTGCAGGGGCGCAATTTCGGCAAGCTGGTCGTCAAGCTGGGCGAATGAATCTGGCTGTTCGGAGGGGGGCGTCAGCCCCAGAGCAGGAAGTAGAGGGCGCCGTAACCGAGCACTGCCGCTAGCGCGACAAGGAGCAAGCCCAGCAGCGGATAGACATTGACGCGCTGCTTGCGTCCTGGCCGGCGTTTCGGGAAATGTCTCGCTTGTGCTATGTGAATGGTATTCATAGGGCCGCCTCTGGAGTTCGGTTAAGGGTGAGATTACGGCCTCTGCCAAAAGTTTCAAGTGTTACGGCCAAACTGAAAAGAATTCTTACAAATTTCCAGAATGCACCATATTACTTAGCGCGCATACGCACGCTAACGCACAGACGGCTACGCCGGAAAGGAGCATATTCGAGGCATTGTATTGATGAGCCATAACCGACTTTGAGATCGCCATGCTGCTGCCTACCTTCGTGACCCTGGTTGCCGTCATCGTCCTCGCGACGCTGCTGCCCTTGTTGCGATGTACCGGGTGGTGGATCCGCGACCTCGATTTCCCGCGCCTGCAGCTGGCCATCCTGTCGCTGGCGGTGCTGGTCGGGCAGTTCGTGTTCCTCGACTGGCGCGACAGCCATTTCCACTGGCTGCTGGTGGCGAATGCCGCCTGCCTGGCCTACCAGGCTTGGTGGATCATTCCCTATACCAAAGCCTATCCCCGTGAAGTGAAGCCCGCCGTGATCGCCGACAGCAGCCGGCAGTTCCGCATCCTGACTGCGAATGTCCTGATGCCGAACCGGAATGCCGAAGGCCTGATCACCCTGATCCGTGTGCACAATCCGGACATCTTCGTCACCCTGGAAACCAATGCATGGTGGCAGGAAAGGCTGGATGTGCTGGAAAAGGACTATCCGTATTCGCTTAAGTGCCCGCTGGAGAACCTGTACGGGATGCACGTGTATTCGCGCTATCCGCTCGAGGACAGCGCGATCCAGTTCCTGGTCGAGGACGACATCCCCTCGATGCACACCCTTGTGGTGCTGCCGTCCGGGCACAAGGTGCGCATGCACTTCCTGCACCCGACGCCGCCGAGCCCGACCGAGCACATGGAATCGACCCAGCGCGACGCCGAACTGTTAGTGGTGGCCAAGAGCGTGGCCGAGGCCGGCCTGGCGACGCCGGTGATCGTCGCCGGCGACCTGAACGACGTGGCGTGGTCGACCACGACCCGGCTGTTCCGCAAGATCAGCGGCCTGCTCGATCCGCGCATCGGACGCGGCATGTTCAATACCTTCCATGCCGGCTTCTGGTTCGCGCGCTGGCCGCTCGACCACCTGTTCCACAGCGAGCATTTCACGCTGTCCTTCATCCGGCGCCTGCCGTCCTTCGGCTCGGACCATTTCCCGATGCTGGTCGAACTGACCTATGACAGCAAGCACGGCGCCGGCCAGGAAGGACTGGTCGCGGACGAGAAAGACCATGCGCTGGCCGATGAAAAGATCGCCGCCGAGGATGTGACGGTGGACGACGTGCACGAACCCCAGGCGTGAGGCCGGGGCTTATGCTGCCCTTGAACGCTTGAGGAAATCTTCCACGACAGAGTCGAGGTCTTTGCGGGCATAGATGAGATCTTCCAGCCGCTGCATGGCCTGTTCGAATTCGTCGGAACTAGCCTCGAGAAAGCGCTGGCGCCGTTCAGCAGACTGGTGTGGCGCTTCGAACGGAAACATTGCAAGCAGGGCGGCAAGACCTTGCGCGATCTCGTTCAAGCCGACGCGCTGGAATGCGTCGACAAAGATCCCATAGTCGGGATTGTCCGAGAAATTTGCCTCGAAAAAATACTGAAATCCGCCATTGCCAATGATGCCGAGAGCAGTGTCGACGATGATAGCGCTGCGGCAGGGATCGTTGAGGTGCTCGAGCGGCTTGCCTAGCTGTTCGAACATGGTATAGCAGGTCGACAGCATATCCTTGCCCTGCACCATTATTGGTCTCCCGACCTTCCTTCCACGCTGGCGGCGCCGGCGACCAGGGCTTGGGCATACAGGGTGAAATCATCCAGCCCCCGCTTGATGATGGTCACCAGGGCCGGCAGCGGCGCTTCCTGGTAATCCCATTCGGCGCGGCAGAATTCGCCGGTACGCTTGAGGTCCTCGGCCAGCGTGGGCTGGATCCAGCCGTGCTCGGCCAGCAGGGTGATGACTTCGCGCTCGTCGTGCGGCAGGCCGAGCCTGGCGTTGCCGATCACGTAGTCGCCCATCTCGATGGCCGCTTCCCAGGCGCGGATCACGTTGAGGGTGGCCGCATCCTGGCGCGTCAGGTCGGTAACAAACGTGGTCGGGTCCTTTTCGTACTCTTCCCGCGCGCGCCGGCAGCAGCGTTCGATCGTGCCGGCCTTGTGAATCAGGATGTCGTCGTCCATCAAACCCTCCGCGCGTCTTTTAGTTAGATCAGGAACATCAGCGCCGCTACACAAGTCGGCCCCAACGCTCCCAGGAACAGCCCGCCCATGCCGATCGAACCGTCATTGAAACCCTCGCGCAGCAGGGCGGCGCCGGCCGGGTTGGGGGCGTTGGCGATCACGGTCAGCCCGCCGCCGCCGACCGCGCCGGCCACCAGCATGTACTTGGCGTGCTCGGACAGGCCTTCGATCAGCGAACCGAGGTAAGTCAGTGCCGCATTATCGGTGATTGCGGTCAGGGCCAGCGCGCCGAAGAACAGCGCGGTCGGCTCCAGGCTGGAGACCAGCGGCTGCAGCCACCACTGCTGCATGCCGCCCAGCACCACCAGCCCGGCCAGGAAGAAGCCGACCAGCAGGCCTTCCTTCAGGATCAGCGGCGACTGGTGCTTGGGGTAGGCCTGGGTATAGCCGAGGAAGAGCAGGAACAGGCCGATGAACAGCACCGGGTGGTGCGCCAGCAGCACCACGCCCGCCAACAGCAGCAGGTGAACTAGCGACACGATGACCGGCATGCGGACATCTTCCACCACGGCGCCAGGCGCCAGGTGGCGGCGCAGCAGCAGGGTCACGACCGTCGCGTTGATGCACACCGCCAGCGCGGCGCGCCAGCCGAAGGTGGCGGCCATGTAGGCGCTGTCCCAGCCCCAGGTGCCGGCCACCATCAGCACCGGCGGCGCGGCATAGGCGGTGAGGGTGCCGCCGATCGAGACGTTGACGAACAGCACGCCCAGCGCACCGTACTTCATCCATTCCGGAATGCCGGGACGGAACACCTGGGGCGCCAGCATCAGGGCCGCCAGGGTCATCGCGGCCGGCTCGGTGATCAGGGAACCGGCCAAGGGCACCAGCGCCAGGCCGAGCCAGCACAGCGCCACCTCGGTGCGCACCGGGGCCAGGCGGGCGAGCAGGGCGAGCAGGTCGCGCACGGCGTCCAGCACCGGCTTCGAGGCAGCGATCACCATCACCACGAACACGAACAGCGGCTCGGTGTACTGGCGCGTTTCCGCATAGCGGATGGCCTCGCTCCCGCCGGCCAGCAGCGCCATGGCCAGGATCAGCACGAAGGCCCAGAAACCGAACACCACCTCGACTTCGCCCAGCAGGTGGAACAGGCCGGCATGGCGCGGATGGCGCCGCGCGAGCGAATGGAACAGCTTGGTGGAAAAGGTATGGACGAGGGCGATCGCGAACAGGATGGCGCCGGTGAGCTGGAGCGTGGTCACGGATGGACTCCGTGGCGTGCGGGAGACAGATTGCGCATTGTCTGGATGGTAATGGACGAAGCCGCATTATTCCATGTTTCGCAGCGACGGCCTTGGATTGTCGGGCAGAGAGCACCTTTAGCTTCTGTCAATACCAATCACCCAACTGGTATGGCCGAAATGAATACACCTTGCCAAACCCGGGCTCAACGAGTACTGTACGTTTATACAGTATTTGTTTGCCAACCCATATGAATTGCTCATCCACACCGGGGGTATCCCCGCTGGCTGCGCCGGAGGCTTTGCACCCTTCGCTGTGGCGCGCCTCGCAGCTGGCGCGCTCCGGCACGCGCTGCATCGACACCGGTCATGCGGCGCTGTCGCCCCAGCTGCCGGGTGGCGGCTGGCCCGTCGGCACCCTCGTCGAACTGCTGCAGCAACAGCCCGGCATCGGCGAGATGCGCCTGCTGCGCCCGGCCCTGCAGGCCTGCGCCGAACGCCGCATCGTCCTGCTGCAGCCGCCCCATCCACCCCAGGCCCTGGCGCTGGCTGCGCTGGGTTTGCAACCTTCGCAACTGCTGTGGCTGCGTACCAGCCGCAGTGCCGACGCGCTGTGGGCGGCCGAGCAGGTCTTGCGCAGCGGTAGCTGCGGCGCGCTGCTGTTCTGGGCCAACCATGCACGCGGCGAAAGCCTGCGCCGCCTGCACCTGGCGGCCCAGGCCGGCGAAACCCTGTTCTTCATGCTGCGCCCGCTGGCCGCGGCCCAGGATGCCTCGCCCGCGCCGCTGCGCCTGGCCCTGCGCCCGGCGGCCGGCGGCGTGCACATCGACTTCGTCAAGCGCCGGGGGCCGCAGCGCGATGCGCCGCTGTTCCTGCCGCTTGGTTTACCACTTGCTTCTTCTCTCCTGCAACGACATGCGTTTGTGGATCGGCCTGTCCCTACCCCAGCTGGCGCTCGAAATCTTCAGCCCCAACTGGTGCAATGACGCGGGCAGCGTCGTGCTCGAGCAGGAGCGCGTGCTGGCGGTCTCGCCGCTGGCACGCGCCGCCGGCGTCGGGCGCGGCATGCGGCGCGGCGGCGTGCTGATGCTCATGCCCGAGGCGCGCCTGCACGAGCGCGACCCCGCGCGCGAAGCCGAGGCGCTCGATGCGGTCGCGCTGGCGATGCTGCAATTCACGCCCCAGGTCGCGCTGGCCGAGGAAGCGACGCTGCTGCTCGACATCGGCGCCAGCCTGCGCCTGTTCGGCGGCATCCGCGCCCTGTGCGCACGGGTGCGCGCCAGCCTGCAGGCGCTCGGCTTCACGGCCTCCATCAGCTGTGCGCCGACGGCGCGCGCGGCCTGGCTGCTGGCGCGCGCCGGCGCCAACCGGCTTGCCCATGGCCAGCGGCAGGGCCGCGGACGTGCGCTGCGCATGGCCTCGCTCGAGCGCCGCCTGGAACACTTGCCGGTGGCGCTGCTGCCGCCGGCCCGGCCCTACATGTCCTGGTTCGAAGGCATCGGCTGCGAGCGCCTGGGCGAGCTGCGGCGCCTGCCGCGCCCCGGCCTGCAACGGCGCTGCGGGCGCGAACTGCTCGACACCCTCGACGCCGCCTACGGCATGTGTCCCGAGCTGTTCGAATGGGTCGCGCCGCCCGAGAGTTTCCGCGCCCGGCTGGAACTGTTCGACCGCATCGAGCAGGCCGATCTGTTGCTGGCCGGCGCCCGTCACCTGGTGCTGCAGCTGGTCGGCTGGTTGTGCGCGCGCCAGCTTGCGGTCGAGCGCATCACGCTGCTGATGGAACACGAGCGCGGACGGGTGGGGATGCCGCCCACGCCGCTCGAGATCGCCCTGGCCGAGCCGAGCTGGCGCGACGAGCACCTGGTGCGCCTGCTCAAGGAACGCCTGGCCCGCCAGGAGCTGCCGGCGCCGGTCATCGGCCTCGGCCTGGAGGCGCGGCAGGTGAGGGCGATGGCGCCGCCCACCGAATCGCTGTTTCCCGAGCCGGGCGGCAGCGAGGAAGACCGCATGCGCATGCTCGAGCTGCTGGTGGCGCGGCTGGGCGCCGACAACGTGCTGCAGGCGCTGCCGCAGGCCGACTACCGGCCCGAGGTCGCTAACGAATGGGTGCCGGTGCAGCAGAAGGCCGAGCGTGCGGCGCAGGCTGCGGCGCGCCTGCCGCCGGACGTGTCCAGCCTGCCGCGCCCGAGCTGGCTGCTGGCCAAGCCGATCGCGCTGCTTATACGCAACCACCGACCCTTCTACGGTTCGCCGCTCAAGGTGGCCTCGACGCCTGAGCGCATCGAGGCCGGCTGGTGGAGCGACACGCAAACCCGGGACTATTTCATTGCGGAAGGCCAGGACCATACGCTGTACTGGATCTACCGCGAGCGCATCGTCGGGTCGGGCGAGGATGCCGAGCCGCGCTGGTACCTGCACGGGCTGTTCGGCTAGCACGGCGGCTGCGGCCTGCTGCGCGAGGCGCGGGCCGCGTGTCCCATGCATATCCGCGCGGGGTCATGGTGCGGCTAACCGGGCGCTTCAATTTGCGCGTTTGCGCGATACTAGCGCCAGGTCGACAGGCGGCGTGCATGTTGCATTGCGCCTGCGTCGGCAATCGATCATGCATGGGATGGAGGCTGAGTGTTCGGCTTGATGAGCAGCCGCTGGTGCAGCGCGGGACATCCGGGATTCCCTCCTGGTGCTGGACAGCCCTACGGGGAAGACACGGAAGCGCAGGTGGGCGGCATCCGCAAGGTGCTGGTCGTCGATGACGAAGCCGACGTCGCCGACCTGGCCGAGATGTTGCTGTCGGCGCATGGTCTGGATGCCATGGTCGCCTATTCCGCCGCCCAGGCCCTCGAGCTGCTGGCCACCCATCCCGACATCGACGCCGTCATTTCCGACGTCATGATGCCCGGCATGAATGGCCTGGAACTGGCCGAGCGGATTTCACGCAACTATCCCAAGGTCAAGATCATCCTGGCATCCGGCTACATGGCCCCGTCCATGTTCAACGGCCAGCCGCTCAAGCAGCTGTTCATCGCCAAACCCTACCGGATCGACCATCTCCTCAAGCTTCTGCACACCTGAGCCGGCATCAAGGCGCCAGCGCAACACGCGTCAGGTGCAGCTGGGTCCGCACCACATAGCCCAAGGATTCGTACAGGGCGATCGCACCCTTGTTGCTCGGATACACATGCAGGAAAGGCTGGTCGCCCTGCGCGGCGATGCGGCGCGTGCGCTCGGCCAGAAGCTGGCGCGCATAGGCCTTGCCACGGAAATCCGGATGCACGCACACCGCGCTCACCTCGACCGCACCCGTCGGGCGCATCCGCTCTCCCGTCATCGCCGCCAGCCGCCCGCCTGCGCGGATGCCGAGGAACTCGCCCAGCTCGTGGGTGCGCCCGGCAAACGGTCCTGGATTGGTCAGCTCGGCCAGCGCGCGCATGTCAGGCGCGTCCGCCGCACCCAGCACCAGCAAGGGCAGCGTGGATGGCTCAGGCGCACGCGTGGCGATCATCTGCAGCACCGGATCGAGCGGAGTGAGCGCAAAGCCGGCTGCTTGCGGCGGCGCCGAAGGCGTGACCAGCATGACGGCCTCGCCGGGCTGCAACAGCGCGCCCAGGGCATCCCAGGCTTCCCGGCTGTCGTCGGCCAGGGCGGCGAAGGGACCGACATCGCGCGGGTAGCGTTTGGCCAGCGCAGCGCCGAGGGCGAAGTGGCGGTGGCCGCCGGTGAGGGCCGACCAGACCGGCCGGTCGAGCGCAGCATGCAGGGCAGGGGACATGGGCGTGCTTCCGTAATGTCGACGGCAAGATGATAGCGCCGACCGCATGCTATTGTCCCGGTCTGGATGAAGCGGATGAGGAAGCGATGGAAACCAAGACGACCGATTACAGCGAGCTGCTGTTTGCCTACCATGTGCGCGAACTGGCGATGAAGCGCCTGGTGCACGAAACGCCGGAAGGCTTGAGCGCCGAAGCCGCCACCCAGTACATGTTCGAACGATTCGAGCCCACCGTCATCGGCGTGGTGCGCGAGCTGCAGAATGTGGCCGCCATGATCCAGAAGGCGGGCGCGGGCGGAGCCGCCCAAGGCTAGACGGCCCGGCTGGGCGCCCTGGCTACGCGCCCGCTTTCCTACTCGCTGACCTTGCCGCGCAGCGCCTTGACCCGGCTGCTCTTCGCCTTCGAGTCGAGCCGGCGCAGCTGCGATCCGCGCGTTGGCCGGGTGGCGCGGCGTACCAGGGGCACGCTTGCTGCGCGGTCCACCAGCGCCTGCAGGCGCGCCAGTGCATCGAGCTTGTTCTGCTCGAGGCTGCGCGAGCCCTGGGCCTTCAGGACGATCACGCCCTCCGTGGTGATGCGCGCGTCGCGCAGCGCCAGCAGGCGCTCCTTGACGTCCGCCGGCAGGGACGAGGCGGCCACGTCGAAGCGCGCGTGCACTGCGCACGACACCTTGTTCACGTTCTGTCCGCCCGGACCCTGCGCCCGGATCGCGCTGAATTCCACTTGCGCCGGATCGATCACCGCCGTTGCCTGTCCCATGTTGCGCATTGTAAGGCAGCCTGTCCTCGCGTGCGACCCGGCAGTGGCGCGCTGCGCTATGATGTATTGACAAAGTACGTTCACTGCGCGCCGCCCCCCACATGCGGCCATCCAGGAGAAGCGTTGAACCTCTCGCCCTTGCCCCTTGCCGTGTTCGTCGTCGATGCGGCAGGCACCGTCAGGAGCTGGAACAAGGCTTGCGAAAAGCTGGCCGGCTACGGCGCGGCCGACATCCAGGGCATGACCCTGGACCGCATCGTCGAGTTCGGCGAGCCGCCGGGCGCCGCTGCGTCGGGGGCAAAGCTGCGCCTGGCGGCGCGCGCCGATGCCGAGAACGAAGGCGTCCTGAAAACCGCCGACGGCCAGCGCCTGCCGGTGCGCATCACGGTCGCGCCCCAGTCCTTCGACCCCGATGCCCCCGGCACCTACAGCGTCATCCTGATCCCGCGCAATGGCCGCCATCCGCCGCGCTACGCCCTGATCCAGGACCTGCCGGTGGCCGACCTCATCGAGTCGCTGCCCTGCGTGTTCTATGTTATCGACCAGAGCGGCCACCTGCTGCTGTGGAACCGTGCGCTGGAAGAAGCGCTCGAGATGCAGGCCGGGGAGCTGCCGAGCACGAACGTCAAGTTTTTCTTCGACGACAAGGACCGGCCCCTGATCGTCGACAAGATCCTCGGCGCCTTCGAGACCGGCTGTTCTACCCATGAGGCCGAGCTGGTGAGCAAGCACGGCAAGCGCAGCTCCTTCCTGTTCCAGTGTGCCCGCAGTACGCTGGGCAATGTACCGGTCGTGTTCGGCACCGGCCTCGACATCACCGCGCGCCGGCAGGCCGAGCACGGCCTGCGGGTGCGCGAGCGCGCCATCTACTCGAGCCTGAACGCAATCGTCATCACCCATTGCGAAGAAGGCGAGCACCGGATCGAATACGTCAATCCCGCTTTCGAGCGCATCACCGGCTACACCCTGGCCGAGATCCGCGGCTCGGACCCGCGCTTCATGCGCATCGACGGCTGCGACGAGGACGAGCGCAGCCGCATCCGCGAGGCCCTGCGGCGCAAGGAAGGCGTGCGCGCCGTGCTGCGCAACGTGCGCAAGAACGGCGAGGTGTTCTGGAACGACCTGCGCATCGACCCGGTGGCCAACCTCGACGGCGACATCACCCACTTTGTCGGGGTCATCAACGACATCACCGAAGCCCGTCACTACGAGCGCAGGTTGCACCACCTGGCCCACCACGACCCGCTCACCGGCCTGGCCAACCGCAACCTGCTGCAGGAGCGCCTGCGCCACGCTATCGAGTGCGCGGAGCGCGACGGCTTCATGGTGGCGCTGGCCTTCCTCGACCTCGACAACTTCAAGCACATCAACGACAACTTCGGCCACGACGCCGGCGACGCGGTGTTGCGCGAAGTGGCCCAGCGCCTGCGCGCCAGCATGCGCGAGGAAGACACCATCGCCCGCATGGGCGGCGACGAATTCGTCCTGCTCATCTGCGATCCGGCCAGCCACGCCGAGGTCGCCGAACTGATCGAGCGCATCCGCCGCAGCATCACCGCGCCGGTCCGGGTCGGGGAGCACGAGATCGTCCCCGGCACCAGCATCGGCGTCAGCGTCTTTCCCGACGACGGCGACAGTCTTGAGAAGATGATGCGCGCCGCTGACGCCGCCATGTACCACGCCAAGACCCTCGGCAAGAACAACTTCCAGTTCTATTCGGCCGAGCTGAACCAGATCGTGCACGAGCACCTGATGCTGGAAGCGAACCTGAGCCGTGCCATCCGCGACAACGAAATGGTGCTGGATTACCAGCCCAAGGTCGACCTGCGCAGCGGCAAGGTCGTGGGGGCCGAAGCACTGGTGCGCTGGCGCCACCCGGTGGACGGGCTGATTCCGCCCGAGCGCTTCATCCCGGTGGCCGAGGAAACCGGACTGATCGTGCCGCTGGGCGAGTGGGTGATCGACGAGGCCTGCGCCGCGCTCAAGGCCATGGCGGCGCTCGGCGTCGACGATTTCGTCATCGCGGTCAACCTGTCGGCGCGCCAGCTGCGCCAGCGCCAGTTCGCCGAGCGGCTCGGCGAGCGCCTGCGCCGCCATGGAGTCGACCCGCGCAAGCTCGAACTCGAGGTGACGGAAAGCCACCTGATGGACCATCCGGAAGAAGCGCTGGAGGCGCTGGCCCAGCTCAAGGCACTCGGCGTGCGCCTGTCGATCGACGACTTCGGGACCGGCTATTCGAGCCTGAGCCACCTGCAGAAATTCCCGGTCGATTACATCAAGATCGACCGTTCCTTCCTGGGCGACGTCGGCCACGACGGCCAGCTCGTCATCACGCGCGCCATCATCGCGCTCGGCCACAACCTCAGGCTGAAGGTGATCGCGGAAGGCGTCGAGACGCGCGAACAGATCGCCTTCCTGCGCCAGCACGAGTGCGACGAAATGCAGGGCTATTATTTCAGCCCGGCGCTGCCGCGCGAGACGCTGCAGGAGATGGTCGCCAAGGACGCCCGCTTGCCGGATTGAGCCTCTCCCGAATGGGAGGGGGTGTTGCAGGTCCCTGTTGTCAAAGGCACATGCTACACTCGCCGGTTGTCTGCCTCTTCTTCTCCGAACGTGTCGCGCTTCCCGTATCGCCTTCCCGGTATCGCCCTGAGCATCCTGCTTGCCGCCGACGCTGTCGCTGCCGACGAGCGCCATGGCCTGCGCGCCGTGCGCAATGCCGGCCCCGCTCCGGCCATCGACGGCCGCCTCGACGACGCCGCCTGGCAGCGCGCTCCGGCCTACGATGGCTTCCACAAGCACGCCCCGCGCGACGGCAAGGAGGCCGCAGGCGGCCTGCGCACCACGGTGCAGCTGCTGGTCGACGATCAGGCCCTGGTGTTCGGCATCCGCGCCTGGGACGACGCACCGGACAGAATGCGCGGGGCGCTGGCGCGGCGCGATAAGGTCGACCTCGACCAGGACTTCATCGGCATCTGGATCGACCCCGTCGGCCACGGCCGCGCCGCCCAGTTCGTGCGCGTGAACCTGGCCGGCGTGGTCAGCGACGGCCTGCACCGGGCGGACGACGACGAATCCGACCTCGGTCCGGACTTCCCGGTCGAAGCCGCGGTCACGCGCCTGCCCGACGGCTACAGCATGGAAGTGCGCTGGCCGCTGTCGAACCTGCGTTTTCCCTACCGCGGCGGCAAGGACTGGCGCCTGCTGGTCGAGCGCAGCGTGCCGCACGCCGACGGCACCCTGCTGGTCAGCGCGCCGCTGCGCCTGGATGCCCTAAGCCACCTGTCCTTCCTGCGCGACGTCGAGGGCATGGACGACACCGTGGCCGCGGTGCGCGACCGCCGCTTCCTCGAGCTGCGCCCCGAACTGACCCTGCGCGCCGAGCGTGGCGCACACGAAGGCCTGCCCAGACGCGGGCACCAGGCCGAACTGGGCCTGGAGATCAATGCGCGGCCGCGCGCCGACTGGGTGTTCAACGCCACCATCAACCCGGACTATTCGCAGGTCGAGGTCGACCAGCCGGTGTCCCAGGGCGCCGGCAACATCGCCCTCAGTCTGCCGGAAAAGCGCGGCTTCTTCCTCGAGAGCGCCGATGTGCTCGGCCTGCCGCTGCCGGCCTTTTATTCGCGTACCGTGGGCAATCCGGCCTGGGGCCTGCGCGCCACCTGGCGCGCGGCCGATGCCGACGCCACTGCCATGAGCCTGCGCGACCAGGAGGGCGGCCTGGTGCTGCGCGGCCGGCCCTACGAGACCCTCGAGTATATCCAGCCGCGTCCGACCCGGGCCAGCCTGTGGCGCGGGCGCTGGCACGGCGATGGCCTGCTGCTGGGGGCCTTTGCCTCGCAGCGCGCGGTCGAGGACCTGGGGAGCAATGACGTGATCGGCATGGACGCCCAGTGGCGCGGCGACACTTTCGGCGGCGCCCAGGGACAGGCCGTCGTCACCGCCATGCATGCGCGCACCACCTCCGGCTTCGACGAGGATGGGCGGCCGCTGCGCCGCGGCCGTCAGTCGGGCGGCTACCTGCACGCCAAATACATCCACAGTTCGGACGACTGGTGGAACGAGTTCGCGCTGGAAGCGATCGCGCCCGGTTTCGTGAACGACAACGGCTTCGTGCCGCAGGCCGGTATCGTCAAGGGCACGGCCGAAATCGCCCGCAAGCGCGGCCAGCAATCCTTCGCGGGGCTGGAGCTGTACGAGTTCGAGACCCTGCTGCAGCTGGCCGAGGTGCGCACCCTGCACGACCGCGCCAGCGGACAGCTGGGCGGCGAAGTCGTCACGCGCGAACTGCGCCCCGGCATCTGGATGATGGCGCCGCGCCAGACCGAGTTCTGGACCCTGCTCGGCTTCGACCGCCAGCGTGCCCGCCCCCGCGGCAAACTGCACGACACGCGCGCGCTGCACCTTGGTTTTGCGAGCACGCCGCTGCCCTGGGTCTCGAAGATTGCGGGAGAAATCGCGCTCGGGCGCCAGCTCGATGCCGACGCCGACCGGGTCGGCCCGGGCGGCAACGTGACGCTGGACGTCGGCCTGCGCTTCCCCCTGCGCCGGGGCTGGTCGCTGGAACTCGACCACCACTTCAATCGCGCCTGGGTCCAGGGCACGCTAGGGTCTCCGGCCTTTGCCGACAATGCCTGGCGCTGGCTCGCCAACCTGCACTTCAGCCCGCGCGACTCGCTGCGCCTGCTGGCCCAGAACACCTGGGCCGCACGGCGCGACGATGGCGTGACGACGCTCGAAGCCTGGAACGAACGCCAGGTGCACCGCTCGCTGCTGTACCGCTACCAGTGGCGCCACGGGCGCATCGCCTCGGCCGGCTACGTGGATGAAAAGATGCCGCTGGTCGGCACGCGCAGCAAGTCGCTGACGTTCAAGCTGCAGTGGGAGCTGTAGCGCCTACTTGAGCGTGCGCACCAGGGCTTCGAAGCTGACCGCACGCTCGCTGCGGTCGACCACGACCAGGTGGGCCGCCGAGGTGAAGGCCTGGGTGCAGGCGACGCCGGGGCCGGGCTCGGTGTCGACGTGCACGACCATCAGCTTGTCGCCGGTCAGGGTCAGGCGTTCGATGCTGGTGCCGTAGCAGCCGCTGGGCCGCGATCCCAGGAAGACCCCGATCACCATCTTGCTGTCGAAGTCGACGTCCGGCACGACGGTGGCGCCGGCGTGTTCGGCCCACAGCGCGGCCCAGGTCGCGCCATCGCGCACCACCAGCTTGCGCGGCGTGGCGATGCGGGAGTAGGCACGCTGGTCGAGGGTGCGGAAGGCCAGGCGCTCGATCGTCACCTTGCTGAACTCTACCGGCGCATCGACGCGTGCGAGCTGCACGATCTGCATCGGCTGGCCGACCACCTGGGCGCAGGCCTCCACCTGGCTGGTGTCACGCTCCACGTATTCGACCACCAGCTTGCCGCCGCGCGAGACGATGTGGGCGACGAAGCTCGTCGTGCACGCATCGGCCGTATTGCCGGCGAAGACGCCGACCAGCATGTGCCGGCTGAAGTCGACTTCCGGCAGCGGGCGCGCCTGGCCATGCTCGGCCGAGAGCGCGGCCCAGGCGGCGGCGTCGCGCACCACGACCTGGCGCGGCTGCGCGATCTTCGAATAGCTGTCTTCCACCAGCGGCGTGAACGAGAGCGAGGTGTCGGGCTTCGGCAGGAAAGGAACGTAGTCGACGCGGTGGCTGCTGCCCAGGCCGAGGTCGGGCTTGTCGACGTTCTTGCGCATGGTGTCGAACAGCGGCAGGAGCTTGTCGTCGCTGCAGCTGCTGCGCGGCCCGGCGATGCCGTCCGCCGCTTCGCACAGCACGGCGCCCGGCGTCGGTCCCATCAGCTTGAGAGCGGCGGCATTGTCGGCGCACTCGCCGGCACGGTCCCACAGCACATATTTGCCGTCGACGACGAACAGATTGTTGCGCGTGGTGGCGCAGCTCGCGTCCTGGGCCAGCTTGATGAACTCGGAGACGACTGGGGCGCCGCCGTTCGGCTCGCCGACGGCGATGCCGTTGCCGGCCAGGCGGTCCGGCATGGCCGGACTGTCACTGCCGCCACCGCAGGCGGCGAGGGTGGCGCAGAATGCGGCGCCGATAAGAATGAATCCGGTTTGTTTCATGGTATTCCCTTTGCAAAATCGTGTTTATGCGGATGAGCTTGATTAATTCAATCGCGTAAACATGCTAGGGATTCGATCACCGCATTTCTTTCCTAAACTGTCGATAAATTGTCCCTGATTTGTAGGGCCCATTCCAAAGGAGAGAGCTGCCGTCGCATTCGCGACAATGCCTGCATTTTTGTGTTGACAGTGCGTGAGTCACAATGTCATAGTGTGTGACATTCATGATGGAGGAAGAGATGTCGAACCAAGCGGTCATCACGCGGCAAGGCGAGGGCGATGCCCTGCGCATCCTCGGCACGCAAACGCGTTTCCTGTGCACGGCAGCCCAGACGGGCAATCAATGGTCTTTGATGGAAGTCACCCTGCCCAAGGGTTCGGGCGCGCCGCCCCATGCCCACCCCTGGGGCGAAGCCTATTACGTCGTCAGCGGCGAAGTTGGTTTCCTCGTCGGCGGCGAGCGCCACCTGATGCGGGCGGGCGACTTCCTGTATGCCCCGGCGGACACTGAACACGCCTTCGAAGGACAGTCCGACACCCCGGCGCGGGTGATCATTTTCGATGCGCCGGCCCATGCCGAAACCTTCTTCCGGGAAGTCGATGCGCATGTCAGGAACATGCCTGCCGACCTGGACAAGATGCTGGCGATCGGCGAGCGTCACCAGGTCCGTTTCTCCCCGCCGGGCTGATCCGCTTAATGCCTGGAGTGATGATGTTATTGCCCGAGCAGTTTCCGGACATATTCACGGAAATAAACAGAAACCCCGATCCGGAATTCATCGGGGCTGAATTACCGCTGTTATTGCCCTTATTGGCGCTGGCGCCCTGGATCATTAACCTGGCCTGGGTCGGCAGGCTGTTACTCTCATAATCCCGGCCCCGTTTATTTGCGCTTGACGCCGCCAATCCCGTCCAGCGCCTGGCGCACCGCTGCTTCCGCGCAGGCGATGCATTCCTCCAGCTCGAAGCCGAAGGCGCTGCGGTAGTAATTCCACGAGCTTGCCGTCAGGTGGTAGCAGATGTTCGCCGCCGCGATACGCTGCTCGGCCGCGCCGGCCTTCGGGGCGATCGCGGCCAGCAGGCGCGACACGGCCTCCCAGCGGCCATTGGCCTGCAGGGCGCGGATCCGGCCAATCAATTCGGGATGGAGCGCCGCGCGCGTCGTGTCGGCGCGGTCTTCGAACGCCTGGTACAGCAGGCGCGGCGCGCCCAGCAGGCCTTCGCGCGATTCCGGGACTGCCGGAATCGCCATCCGCTCGAGCAGCCAGGCGGCGACCGCATCGAGCAGGGCTTCGCGCGACGGAAAATAGCGAAACACCGTGCGTTCCGAGATCACCGCATGCTGGGCGACGGCGCGCACGGTCAGTTCGCTGACCGCGCCCTCGCGCAGCAATTCGAAGGCAGCGTCGAGGATGAGGCCGCGCGTCATGTCCTGGCGCTTCTCGCTGAGTGTTTTCATGCGGTCTTCATGCTGACATTGGTTGTGACTCGATGTCGCAGTATATGACATTCGGGCGCTGGGAGGCAAGGCGCGCCATGCCCATGCGACCCTGCCTACCCCCTGTCTCAACGCGCTTGCAGCAGTTCCCAGATCGTTTCCGCATCGACCGGCTTGACCAGGTAGTGGTCGAAGCCGGACGCCTGGGCGGCTGCCCGGTCCTTGTCCTGGCCGTAACCGGTCACCGCCACCAGCATCGACTGCGCGGTCCCGGGAAGGCGGCGCAGGCGGCTGGCCAGCTCGTTGCCGTCCATGTCGGGCAGGCCGATGTCGATCAAGCACACCTCCGGCCCTTCCTGCATGGCGCGCTCGAGGGCGCGTTGGGACGAATGCTCGATCGTGACCGCGTAACCCAACAGTTCGCACAGCGCGCCCAGTACTTCGGCGGCGTCGATATTGTCGTCCACGATCATCACCTGTGTCTGCCGTGTGGCTGCAGCGGCCGCAGGCCCGTCCACTTGCGCGGGCAGGACCGTCGGCGCCAGCGATACCGCCTCGAAGCGCGGCAGCCGGATGACGAACTCGCTGCCGTGCCCCAGTCCCCCGCTGCACAGCGTCACTTGGCCTCCGTGCAGTTCGACCAGGCTCTTGACCAGCGCCAGGCCGATGCCGAGTCCGCCCTGGGCCCGGTCCGACGTGCGCTCCGCCTGTGCGAACAGCTCGAACGCATGGGCCACCACTTCCGGCCTCATGCCAATACCGTTGTCAGCGACCGTGATCACGGCCTGGCCGTCCTCAGCGTGCAAGCGCAGGACGATGCTGCCGCCTTCCGGCGTGTACTTGGCAGCATTGTTGAGGACATTCGCGACGCACTGGACCAGCCGCTTCTGGTCGCCCCACACGTGCGCCGGTCCCGGCGCCACCTGGATGTCCAGCTGGTGGCAGCGCAGTTCGATCAGGGGCTTGACCTGCTCGACTGCTTCGCCGACCACGCTCCGCACGTCCACCTCGCGCCGGTCGAGGCTGACCAGGCCGCGGGTAACGCGCGAGACGTCCAGCAGGTCGTCGATCAGGCCCGTCATGTGCCTGACCTGACGCGAGATGATGCCGCTGGTCTGGCGCACGCGCGCTTCGTCGAGCCGTCCGAGGCGCAGCAGGTCGGCTGCCGAACTGATGGGGGCTAGCGGATTGCGCAGCTCGTGCGCCAGCATGGCGAGGAACTCGTCCTTGCGCCGGTCGGTCTCACGCAGCGCCAGCACCGCACGGGCGCGCGCCACCGCGTCCCAGGTGCGGGCTGCCGTGGCGCGCATCAATTCGACGTCGTCGTCGCTCCATTCGCGCGGCTGGTCGTGGTGCGCGAACATGAAGGCCACGGTCTTGCCGGCGCGCTGGATCGGCGCTGCCACCGAAGCGCGTGCACCGATCTCGGCGTGGGCTTGCGCCGCCGGCCCGGCGGTGCGCGGATCGGTAGCAAGGTCGGTCACCCGCATCACGCGGCCGGCGCGGATGTCGGCGGCGAGGGCCAGGCCGTAGTCGTCGAGTCGTTCGCGGCGCGGCGGCAGTTCCGGTACCCGGCGCGTGTCGTTGTAATTGTGCCCGACGGTGCCGTATTCGACGGACTCGTCCATGCTGACATAGCCGACCCGCGGCACGTCGAGGATGCGCGCCAGCTCGCGCGTCGCCGCAGTCATCATCGCCGACGGGTCGTCGGCGACGCTGCGCAGGCGCTCGTCCAGGTCGAGCAGCATGCTCTTGTGTGCCGCTGCCTTCTGCGCCGCCAGCACCGCCAGCTTGCGCCCGCTGATGTCGTTGAAGAAGACTGCCAGGCCGTCCTCCAGTGAAGGATTGGCGCGGATATCGAGCCAGGCCTGGCCGCCGTTCGGCAGGATGCAGGGGTATTCGGCCGCTTCCGCCCTGCTGCTGGCGCGCACCCTTCCGAACATGGCCCGGAGCCCGGCGCCGTCCAGCGCCGGGAAGGCAGCAGGGAAGGGCTTGCCCGCCAGGGCCTCGCGCGGCGTGGTGCAAAAGCGCAGCGCTGCGTCGTTGGCATAGGCCAGGGTATCGTCCGCCGCCAGCAGCACCAGGCCCTCGCTCAGGGTATCGAAGATGTACTGGCTGCGGTCGCGCTCCTTGCGCAGGTCGGCCTGCGCCAGAGCGTTCTCGACTGCCGACCAGGTGCGTTCGGCAACGTCGCGCGTGACCAGGATGTCATCGCTGGACCAGCCGCAAGCCTCGCGCCTGGCCACGTTCAGGTTTGCCAGCCAGCGTCCGTTTTTGAAGATCGGGACCGCCAGCAGCGCGCCGATCATGAGCGTCCCGTAACTGGCGGCGAACGCGCTGGTGCGGGCGTCGGCGGCGACGTCGTCCACCACGAAATCCTTGCCCATACCGAGGGTCGCGATCACGGCCGGACCGAAGTCGGCGATGCGTCCAGAGGTCGGCATCGGCGCGATTCCCTTGTCGAACCAGCCGGCGCGGGAAAAGAACGTGTCGTCCTTGCCGACTTCGGTGTACCAGCAGTGCGACGCGCCGAGGTAGCCGGCCAGCAGCCCGGTGGCGGTTTCCACAATGGCCGTGGGGGAGGACAGTTCCTTGAGCTGGTCGGCGAGCCTGAGCTGGAAGGCGCGCCAGCGCGCGTTCAGGGCCTGTTCGCTGGCGGAAGGGGCGGACGAGGGCGTCTGCATAGCGTACTTCCTCAGTGAGTCGATGCTGTCATGGCGGATGCCGCGGCCGGCGCACGTAGTGTCAGGCGGATGATCTCACCCGGCTTCCACAGGCGCATGCGCGGGCCCCAGCTGCCGGCGCCGCGCGTCACGTACAGCAGCATGCCGTCGACGTCGTAGGCGCCCGCGTACTTGGCGAAGCGCTGCTGCACCGCATAGCTGAAGGGCCAGATCTGGCCGCCGTGGGTATGCCCCGACAGCATCAGGTCGACGCCGCGTTCGCGCGCTTCCTCGATGATGCCGGGAGCGGGGATGTGCGACATCAGGATCGTTGCGGTATCGGTGCGCGTTGGGATGGTGCGCGCCAGGCCGCCCGTGTATTCGCCTTCATTGCGCATCGTTCTCCCGATGTCCTCAATCCCCGCCAGCACCAGGCCTGGCGCCAGTTCCACCTGGCGGTCGCGCAGCCAGCGCACACCGCCTTGCTGGAATTCGGACACGGTGGTCTCGACGTCGCCGTAGAACTCGTGGTTGCCCGTCACCGCCCACACGCCTAAAGGAGCACGCAGGCCGCGCAGCGTCGGCGCCAGTTGCGGCTCGCCGACCGGATTGTCCTCGACCTGGTCGCCCAGCAGCAGGACCGCCGCGGGCTGCAGGGCGTTGATCTGTGCCACGCGCGCGGCCAGCCATTCCGAGCGGCGCTGGGCGCCCAGGTGGATGTCGCTGACGGCGACGATCACGGTGCCGTCCAGCGCGCGCGGCAGGTCCTTCATCACCACTTCCTGGTCGACGATGACGGGCGCGCGCATGCCCTGGAACAGGGCGAAGGCCGCCAGCAGCACGCCGGCGATCGCACCAGTCGCGCGCAGCTTCTGCGTATGCGCGCGCCACCAGAACCCGAAGCCGCTTGCCAGGTCTGCCGCCAGGAGGCACAGCGACATCACGAAGCTAATGCCGAGCCAGGTCAGGGCGAACTGCCCCGGCCACCAGCGCCAGTCGAGCGCTTCGTCACCGACGCGCACGCCGGCGAAATACAGCAGCCAGACCAGGAAGGCGCCGATCCACCAGGCGCGCCGCGGGATGCGGCTGCGCACCGGATCGAGCGAATACAGGCGCGCCGCGACGTACAGATGGAACAGGGTACCGACGATATTCAGGACGATCGAAAACATGGAAGCGTGGGGGCGTGGCTCGGGGGCCTCACCTTAGCGCAAATTCGGCGGCCTTGCGCGCGTGCAGTGCGGTGGTGTCGAACACCGGCACCGGGCTGTCGGCGGGGCCGATCAGCAGGGCGATCTCGGTGCAGCCGAGGATGACGGCTTCGGCGCCGGCATCCACCAGCTCCTGAATGACGGCGCGGTAGGCATCGCGCGAAGCATCGAGCACCTTGCCCTGGCAAAGCTCGTCGTAGATCACGCGGTGCACCAGCGCGCGACCCGCTTCGCCCGGCACCAGCACCTCGAGGCCATGCTGCTGGAGACGCGCGCGGTAGAAATCCTGCTCCATCGTGAAGCGCGTGCCGAGCAGGCCGATTCTGCGCAGGCCCTGGGCGCGGATCGCTTCCGCGGTGGGATCGGCGATGTGGAACAACGGGATGCCGGCGGCCGCGTCGATCGCAGGCGCCACCTTGTGCATGGTGTTGGTGCACAGGACGATGAAGTCGGCGCCTGCGCTTTCGAGACGGCGCGCGCAGTCGGCCAGGAGAAGCCCGGCCCGGTCCCAGTCGCCGGTGCGCTGCAGGCGTTCGACCTCGTCGAAGTCCACGCTCACCAG
The DNA here is from genome assembly GCF_020707295.1 of Massilia sp. IC2-476. NCBI lineage: Bacteria > Pseudomonadati > Pseudomonadota > Betaproteobacteria > Burkholderiales > Oxalobacteraceae > Massilia > Massilia sp. IC2-476. The sequence goes on along the minus strand of NZ_JAJFER010000001.1, from coordinate 437,806 downwards.
CACCAGTTTTGCCGAATGCAGGCCGCCGCGCAGCTCGCGCACCGTCTCGTTGATGCTGCGGTAGTAGGGGACGGTGGACTCCCAGCTCATGCCGCCGATCAGGCCGATGGTCTTCATGTTTGGTCGCTCCGGAAGAGTAAAAACCGGTCGAGTTTAGCACGCGGGCAATGTTTCAATCCTTCATGCATATGCAAATAATATTTGCAAAATGAATTAAAAATCCATATTTCGTATGTCTTGAAAGTGCATCGGGGTGCCACTAGATTGGATTCACCGGATGCTCACGATGAGGTCCGGCAACTTATCGCTTAACTTAAAAGGATATTTATCATGCGTACTTTCGACCTGACTCCCCTGTACCGTTCCGCCATCGGTTTCGATCGCCTGGCCAGCCTGCTCGAGCAGCGCGGCGAGCCGAGCTACCCGCCGTACAACATCGAACTGGTGAGCGAAGACAACTACCGCATCGTGATGGCCCTGGCCGGCTTCACCCGCGACGAAATCGAGATCGTGACCGAGCGTGACACCCTGCACGTCACCGGCCGCAAGCAGAAGGACGAGACCCAGCGCACCTTCCTGCACCGCGGTATCGCCGCTCGCGACTTCGAACAGCGCTTCCAGCTGGCGAACCACGTGAAGGTCACCGCTGCATCCTTCGACAACGGCATGCTGACCATCGAACTGGTGCGCGAAGTGCCGGAAGCCTTCAAGCCGCGCAAGATCACCATTGGTGACGCCAACGGCAATACCGGCAACGTCCAGGCGCTGGAACAGCGCGAAGCAGCGTAAGTCCAAGCAAGGGACGAACGCCCGCAGTACAGAGTAGTAGCTTGAAAGAGGGCGTCCCACGGGGCGCCCTTTTTGACGATGTGCTCAGGGTTTCCGTAGGGTGGGCGGCTATGCCGCCCACGCGTTCAACGTTCGTGCGCGTACTACGACGCGTACCTGCCAAGGTGATTTGAACGCGTGGGCGTTCGTAGTGCCGGCCACTGGCCTGCACTACCCCGCCCACCCTACGAACGACAGTGCATCTTAAGAGTGATGTAAGGGTGAAAGTTGCCAGCTTAAGCATTGTCTAAGCCAGCTTTGGGACACTACACCCATCGATAGACAACATCATCGGTCAACCATTTTCCATCAGGAGCACATACATGCGTAACGAAGGTGCCGTCACTGCCATCACTGCCAAACGCCTCACGCTGGCCCTGTGTGCCGCGGGCGTCATCGGCGGAGCGGTCGGTGCGCTTGCCGTCAACCATAACAACGTGGCCGCCGAAACGGCCGCCCCGGCCCCCGTGCAGGCGGCACCTGCGCCTGCAGCGGGCGGCCCTGCGGCCGCCCCCCCTTCCGCCGCACCCGCCGGCAGCGTGACCCTGCCCGACTTCACCCGCATCGCCTCGCAGAACGGCAAGGCGGTGGTGAACATCCGCGTGGTCGGCGGCATGAAGACCGCGAACCGCGGCAACACGCCGCAGATCCCGCCGGGACACCCGCTCTATGAATTCTTCCGGCAGTTCCAGGACCCCCGCTACGGCGGCGGCCGGGAAGCGCCGGCTCCCGTTTTCGGCGCCGGATCGGGCTTCATCGTAAGCCCGGACGGCGTCATCCTGACCAATGCCCACGTCGTGCAGGGCGCCGACGAAGTCACCGTCAAGCTGCAGGACCGCCGCGAATTCCGCGCCAAGGTCCTGGGCTCGGACCCGAAGACCGACGTGGCCGTGCTGAAGATCGACGGCAAGAACCTGCCGACGGTACCAGTGGGTAAATCGCGTTCGCTGCTGGTGGGCGAGTGGGTGCTGGCCATCGGTTCGCCCTATGGCCTGGAAAGCACCGTCACCGCCGGCGTGGTGAGCGCCACAGGCCGTTCGCTGCAGGACAACCAGGTGCCCTTCATCCAGACCGACGTCGCGGTCAACCCGGGCAACTCGGGCGGGCCGCTGTTCAACACCCGCGGCGAAGTGGTGGGCATCAACTCGCAGATCTACAGCCAGACCGGCGGCTACCAGGGCCTGTCGTTTGCGATCCCGATCGACGTCGCGGTCAAGATCAAGGACCAGATCGTCGCTACCGGCAAGGTGCAGCACGCCAAGCTGGGCGTCGGCGTGCGGGAAGTGGGCCAGGCCTTTGCCGATGCCTTCCGCCTCGATTCGCCGGAAGGCGCGCTGGTCGAGAGCGTCGAGCGCGGCAGCCCGGCCGAGCGCGCCGGCCTGAAGTCGGGCGACATCATCCGCCGTATCAACGGCCAGCCGATCGTGTCTTCGATCGACCTGTCGAGCAACATCTCGATGTCGAAGCCGGGCGAGCGCGTGGCGCTCGACGTCTGGCGCGACGGCAAGCTGGTGCGTGTTGATGCAACCCTGGGCGACGCCAACGCGAAGGCCAAGCGCGCGCCGCAGGAAGAGCTGGCGCAAGCGCCGGACAACAGCGCCAAGCTGGGCCTGGCCCTGCGTCCGCTGGAACCGATCGAGCGCCGCCAGAGCGGCATCGCATCGGGCCTGGTGATCGAGGATGTACAAGGCGCCGCGGCGATCGCCGGCGTCGAACCGGGCGACGTGCTCGTGTCAGTCAACGGCCGGGTGGTGAACTCGCCCGACCAGGTCCGCGACGTGGTGGCCAAGGCCAGCAAGTCGGTGGCCTTGCTGATCCAGCGCGGGAATGACAGAATCTTCATTCCGGTGCGGATTGGTTAAGGGAAGCGTAGCGTCCTCGACCCGCACGGTTTCAAGAACGGGGAATTCATGCGGCTATTGCTGGTAGAAGACGATACGATGATCGGCGAAGTAGTGCTCGACCTGTTACGGGCCGAGCACTACGCCGTCGACTGGGTCAAGGACGGCGAGATGGCCGACACGGCCCTCCTGCAAAACCAGAACTACGATCTGGTCCTGCTCGACCTGGGCCTGCCGCGCAAGGACGGGCTCGAAGTGCTGCGCTCAATGCGCACGCGCAAGGACCGCACCCCGGTGCTGGTCGCCACCGCGCGCGACTCGGTGGCCCAGCGCATTGCCGGACTGGACGCCGGCGCAGACGACTACGTCCTCAAGCCCTACGATCTCGACGAACTGCTGGCGCGCATCCGCGCGCTGCTGCGGCGTGCCGCCGGGCGTGCCGAACCCATCTTCGAATACAAGAACATCTCCGTCAACCCGGCCACCCGCGAAGTGCTGGTGGACGGCGTGGGCGTTGCGCTGTCGGCGCGCGAATGGGCCGTGCTCGAGGCCCTGGTGGCGCGGCCGGGCGCCGTGCTCTCGCGCGCCCAGCTCGAAGAAAAGCTGTACAGCTGGCGCGACGAAGTCTCCAGCAACGCGGTCGAAGTCTACATCCACGGCCTGCGCAAGAAGCTGGGCAGTGACCTGATCCAGAACGTGCGCGGCGTCGGCTACATGGTACCCAAGGCATGAGGTTTCGCCCCCGGATGACCCACTCGCTGCGTGGGCGCCTGCTGTGGTACCTGCTGGCGGCGATCACCATCGCCGCGCTGGCGCAGGCCTCGATCGCCTACCGCACGGCGCTGCACGACGCCGACCAGATCTTCGACTACCACATGCAGCAGATGGCCTTGTCGCTGCGCTCGGGCACGCCGCTGTCGAACACCGAGGCGCAGCGCCGCCTCGAAGCCCAGACCGACAAGCCCGGCACCAACAACGACGACATGGTGGTGCAGATGTGGTCCCCCGACGGGGTGCAGGTCTTCCACAGCGTCTCGCGGGCCAAGCTGCCGCAGCGCGCGGTGCTCGGCTTCTCCAACGTCAAGGCCAACAACACCGTTTACCGCGTGTTCTCGATCCAGACCGAGAACCAGACTGTGCAGGTGGCCCAGGACCTGGCCGTGCGCCGCAACATGGCGGGTAACCTGGCGCTGCGCACCCTCGGTCCGATCGCGGTGATGATGCCGATCCTGATGCTGGTCGTGTGGTGGGTGGTGAGCGGCTCGCTCGATCCGGTGGCGCGGGTGCGCTCGCAGGTCGCGTCGCGCCAGGCCGACGACCTGTCGCCGGTGTCGGAAGCCGGATTGCCGGACGAGGTGCGCCCGCTGGTGCAGGAACTGAACCTGCTGTTCGGGCGCGTGAAAACCGCTTTCGACGCCCAGCAGACCTTTGTCGCCGACGCCGCCCACGAACTGCGCACCCCGCTGGCCGCGCTGCGCCTGCAGGCGCAGAGCCTGGACCGTGCGGAATCCCCGGAAGCACGCAAGCTGGCCGTGTCGCGCCTGACCGCCGGCATCGACCGCGCCACCCGCCTGGTCGAGCAGCTCTTGGTGCTGGCGCGCCAGGAAGCGGCCGCCACCAGCACGGCCGCGCGCCCGGTCGACCTCAGCGACCTGGCCCGCCGCACCGTGGCCGACCTGGCCGGCGTGGCTGCGGCCAAGGGCGTGGACGTGGGCGTGCACCATGCCGATCCCGCCACCGTGGAAGGGCAGCCGGATGCGCTGCACATCCTGCTGCGCAACCTGGTCGACAATGCGATCAAGTACACCCCGCAAGGCGGCACCGCCGACATCTCGGTGCGCAGCGAGGGCGGGAACATCAGCGTCGCGGTCGAGGACAGCGGACCCGGCATCCCGCCGGAGGAACGCGAGCGCGTGTTCGACCGCTTCTACCGGGTAGCCGGCAGCGAAGCCGCCGGCAGCGGCCTGGGGCTAGCCATCATCAAGGCCATCGCTGAACGCCACGGCGCCACCCTGGCCCTGGGCCAGTCCGAACGCCTGGGCGGACTGTCGGCCACAGTCAGCTTCAAGCCGACCGGCGCCTGAGTCAGGATTCCTGGCCCGTCAGGATGGTTTTCAGCGCGCCCGCATAGCGCTCGCTGACCGCCACCGTGGCGCCGCAGCGCAGGGTGAGTGAGTAACTGCCGTCACCGCCGATTGCAAGGCGCGCGATCTCGCTGCGCCGCACGATCGTGCCCCGGTGCACGCGCACGAATTCGTCCGGCGCCAGCAGCCCCTCGAGACGGCTCAGGGGAATGCGGTGCAGGACGGAACGTCCGGCCAGGTGCAGTTCGACGTAGTTGCCCGCGGATTCGATGCGCAGGATCTCGCGCACGCTGACCTGCTCGATGCGGCCGACCGAGCGCACGCCGATGGCGTCGGGGTAGCGTGTCTTTTCCCCCTTGTCCGCATCCACGTAGCCGCGCACGGCCGCCCCGTAGGCATCGCGCTGGCGCTGCCTCAGCATCGCCGCGCTGCGCTCGACAGCCTGCGCCAGCCGCCCATCGTCGAGCGGCTTGAGCAGATAATCGAGGGCGTGCACCTCGAAGGCCTCGATCGCGTGCTCGCTGTAGGCGGTCACGAAGACGATCAGCGGTGGTTCGGCCATGCGGCTGATCTCGCGCGCCAGCATCAGGCCGGATTGTCCCGGCATCTGGATGTCGAGGAATACCAGGTCGACCGCCTGCCGCGCCAGTGCTTCGCGCGCCGCCACCGCGCCGCCGCACTCCGCCACCAGCTCCCAGCCCGGATGGGCCGCCATGGCCAGGCGCAGGTTCATCCTGCCCGGCGCTTCGTCGTCGACGATGAGGTAGCGGATCGCCATGCCTGTCAATCCGCGCTTGCCAGCGGCAGCCGGATCTCGGCCACGAAGCGCTTGCCCTGGCGCCCGGCGCTCAGCGATGCCTCGGAGTGCATCAGCCGCAGGCGGTCCTGGGTGTTGGCCAGCCCGAGCCCGGCGCCGGGGTTGGGCGGCGCATCCTTCCCGACCGGATTGGTGACCCGGACCAGCAGCACGTCTTGCTCCCGGATGAACGCCAGGCGGATGTCGCTCGGTCCCTCGGTGCAGTCGAGTTCATGCCGCAGCGCGTTCTCGACCAGCGGCTGCAGCAGCAGCGGCGGGCAGGGGACTTCCTGCAACAGCGCATCGGCGCCGTCGACATGCATGCGCAGCCGGTCGCCATAGCGCAGGCGCTGCAGGTCCAGGTAGTCCTGCACGAAGCGCAGCTCGGCGGCGACGGTGGTGGTGGTGCCGGCGCTGGCCGACAGGACGTAGCGCAGCAGGTCGCTCAGCAGATTGATCCCGTGCAGGGCCAGCGGCCGGTCGCCGCCGCGCACCAGGGCGCTGATCGCGTTCAGGGCATTGAAAAGGAAATGCGGCTCCAGCTGCGCGCGCAGGGCCAGCATGCGCTGTTCTTCGAGCGCGAGGCGCAGGTTGAGCATGTCGGTCTGCGAGCGCTGCCATGCCAGTTCGCGCTCCCTGGCCTGGCGGAAGTAGAAGAAGGCGAGGATGGCGGCAAAGGTGCCGGTGGTCGAAAACCAGCCGACCAGCAGCATCTTCAGCAGCAGTTGCCACGCATCCTGGACGCTGGCGATCTGCAGGAGCCCGCGCTGCCACGCCATCCACGTCCATTGCGCGGGCTGGAATAGCAGCACCAGCACGGCGAACAGGGCCACCACGTTGCGCGGTCGCGCAATCAGCGTCGGCCAGCGCGTCAGCGCACTGCTCAGGACAATGCTCAGGACGATCAGCGGCACGGCGTATTCGACGAACCAGGTGGCCAGCAGCGCCGGATAGTGGCTGTCGACCCCGGCGCGCAGGTTGTCGCTGTATGTCTGGAGTGCACCGAGGACGCTGATGGCCGTCCACAGGCAGGCCGTGACGGCGACGATCCGCGCAAAGGGCTGGAGGCGGTGGTAGAGGGAAGACTTCATCGGGAAAAGTATAGCAGCGCGCCATCGCCTCCAAGACCGCCGCCGGGCCCGGCCATCACACGGAACCCGGCATTCGTCACATAGTTGATGGCAGGGCGCTGCGGCGTTGCGCAGAATGGCCGCTACTACTACCCGAGAGGCCACCATGCCCACGCTTGTCCATTCCATGATGCGCGCCGCCGGCGCCTTCTGCGTGCTCTTCGCCCTGGCGGCGCAGGCCGCCGACCCGGTGCCTGCCGCCGTGATGCAGGAGCTGGCGCGCCAGGAGATCCCGGCCGGCGCGCTGAGCTACCGGATCGAGCCCCTGGGCGCAGCCGCGGCCCCTGCGCATGGGCTGGACGAGCGCCGAAGCGTCAACCCAGCGTCGGCCATGAAGCTGGTCACGACCCTGGCCGCCCTGGATACGCTGGGCCCCGCATACCGCTGGCGCACGGCGCTGCTGTCGGACGCCGCAGCCGCGCACGGAGCGCTGAAGGGGAATCTGTACCTGCTCGGCGGCGGCGAACCGAATCTCACCTGGGAGCGGCTCGGCGCCATGCTGCGCAGCGTGCGCGACGAGGGCATCGTCTCCATCACGGGTGACCTGGTGCTGGACCGGTCCCTGTTCGAGCCGTCCCGAACCGATATCGGCGCCGCGCCCTTCGACGACACCCCGGACGCGTGGTACAACGTGATTCCCGACGCCCTGATGGTGTCGGACGGCTTGATCAGCTACACGCTGTCTTCCGATGCATCGACGCTGCGCGTGCAGGCTACGCCGCCCTTGTCCGGGGTGCGCGTGCTGAACCGGATGACGCTGGACGACCGGCCCTGCGCCGACTGGAGCGACACCTGGCGCCAGCCGCTGGTGCAGGCCCGGGCCGACAACGGCCTGCAGATCGTGCTGACCGGCTCCTTTCCACGACACTGCAGCAAGACCGTCGACCTGGCGACGCTCGAGCGCGACGAGTACCTGGAACGGCTGGTCCGCGCCCTGTGGCAGGAAATGGGCGGGCAGTGGCGCGGCAAAGTGCGCGCAGGCAGGGTCCCGCCCGGTGCGTACATGCTGGTCGAGCGCCGGTTCGAGACGCTGGCCGAGACGGTCCGCACCGTCAACAAGAACTCGGACGCGGTCAAGGCGCGCCTGCTGCTCCTGACCATGGGCGCCACCTCCAGCACGGGCGAAGCTCGGCCAACGCTCGAACGCGCGCGCAGCCGCGTCCTCGACTGGATTGCGGCGCAGGGTGTCGATCCCGCCGGCATCGTCATCGAGAACGGCGCCGGGCTGTCGCGCCATGAACGGATCAGCCCAGCAGCCTTGTCTGCATTGCTGAAGCGCGCTGCGGCCAGCCGCTGGCAGCCCGAGTTCGCCGCCAGCCTGCCGATCGCGGCGCTGGACGGCACCATGAAGAATCGCCTGAAGGCGACTCTAGCGGCCGGCAATGCGCGCCTGAAGACGGGCACCTTGCGCGATGTCGCCGCTCTGGCCGGCTACGTGCGCGACCTGCACGGGCAGGAATGGGCCGTGGCGGCCTTCATCAACGATCCCCAGGCCGAGAAGGGGAGGGCGGTGCTGGACCGCCTGATGGCCTGGGTCGCCGAAGGCGGCGCTGCCGCGCAGCAGCAAGCGCACGACCGGTAAACCACCACCACCTACACCACATCCACACCATGCACACGATCCGAACCGGCGCCAGCGCGCTGCTGCTGGCGGCGCACGCCTGCGCCAGTGCCCAGACCACCCCGCAAGCCATGCAGCAGGTCCTCGTCACGGCCGGCGCCGCCGACGGCCGGGCGCAGTCGACCACCACCGCCATCATCGTCGGCCGCGAGGAAATCCTGCGCCAGGGCGACGCCAGCCTGGCCGAGGTACTGAAACGCCAGCCCGGCATCACGGTCGACGCCGTTCCCGGCAAGGAGGCGGCGATCCGCATGCGCGGGATGGGCGGCGGCCATGTCGCGATCCTGCTCAACGGCTTGCCCGCGCCCAGCGGCTTTTCGCTGGAATCGATCAGTCCCGACCTGATCGAGCGCATCGAGATCCAGCGCGCCGCCACGGCCGAGACCAGCAGCCAGGCCATGGCCGGCGCCATCAACGTGATCCTGCGCCGCGCCGGCCCGGCGAAAGGCGCCGGCGCCAATGAATTCAAGGCCGGCAGCGCCTTCGTGGATGGCCGCGCGGCGCCCCAGCTGCTTGCGCAGCACAGCGGCCGCAGCGGCACCCTGGCCTACACCGTGGCAGCCACCTTCAGGCGCACCGTCAATCCGGTCGCCGCCCTCAGCATCGAGGAAGGAAGCGATCCCGCCCTGCTGCGCCGCACGGCATGGACCGACCGCCAGGTCGAGGACGTGCTGGAACTGGCGCCGCGTTTCTCGTGGCAGCCGACGGCGCGTGACAGCATCACCTCTCAGAGCTATGTGCGCCGGCGCCACATCGACAACCACAAGCGCGAAGACGAGACCACCTTGGCCGGTAGCGCGACCGCCTTCCCGCACGCCACCCAGCACTTCGAGACGCGCCCGCTCCACCTCTACGCCGACCTGGCCTGGACCCGCAGGTTCGAGGGCGGCGCACGCCTGTCCACCAAGCTGGAAGGCTTTCACATGAAGCGCGAGGCGGACTTCAGCTATCGCGGCATGGACCTGCAGGACCGGCTGCTCGAATCCCACTTCGTCGCTTCCGGGCCGAGGGAGCGCGAATGGAACTTCAGCGGCAGCTGGCGCCGCCCCTTGTGGGGCAGCCATTCGCTGGCTGCGGGCTGGGAGTTCGGCCGCAAGCAGCGCAGCGAATTCCGGCGCGAACGCCACGCCGATCCCGCCGGCGCCCAGCTGTTCTCCAGCGACGAGGACTACCGCGCGACGGTCGCGCGCAGTGCGCTGTTCATCCAGGACGAATGGGACATCGACGAGCACTGGTCCGCCTACGCCGGCCTGCGCCGCGAAGACCTGCGCACGACTGGCGCCGGCAACGCGGATGCGGCGGTCGACGTCGCCGCCGGCGCGTGGAGCCCGGTGTTCCAGGCGCTGTTCAAGCCGGGCAAGGTGGATGGCAAAGGGGGCGCGCGCGACCAGTTCCGCTTTGCGCTGGGCCGCACCTACAAGGCGCCGAACATCGTCCAGCTCATGCCGCGACGCTACACGGTCGACAACAACAACAGCGCCACCAACCCGGACCAGCAGGGCAATCCGAGGCTGCGCCCGGAGCTTGCGCTCGCGGTCGACCTGGCCTGGGAGCGCCACATGGACGGCGGCGCGATGCTCAGCATCAGTGCCTTCCACAAGCGCATCCGCGACATCACGCTCGTGCGCATCGGCGAGAGCAGGGGTGTCTGGACCTCCATGCCCGAGAACGGCGGCGGCGCGACCGTGCGCGGCATCGAGTTCGAAGGCCGGACCACCCGCGGACCGCTGTCGGCCCGCGTCAACCTGGCGCGCAACTGGTCGCGGCTGGATAGTGTGCCAGGGCCGGACAACCGCATCGAGGGCCAGCCGGCCTACAGCGGCAATCTCGGGCTGGATTACGCGGCGCCCGGCAGCCGGGCCGACTTGGGCGGTACCTGGAGCTACCGGGCAGCAGCAGCCAGCCGTGCGAGCGCGCTGATCTTCAGCGATGCCGGCGCCAGGCGCCAGCTCGACCTGTATGCGGTGTGGAAGCAGGGCGCCGCCTCGCGCTTACGGCTATCCGTGGCCGACCTGCTGCAGCGCGACTACCGGGAACGCATGGTTTACGAGGGCAGCAGCCTGCTCGCACGCTCGACCGTCTATCGGGTGCGTCCGACCTGGCGCCTGATGTGGGAACAGTCCCTGTAGGCCGGGTCTCAGGCACGGGTGCCGGACTGGCAGCCCAGCCTGCGGAAGCGCTTGCGCAGGATGAGCAGGTCCTGCTGCACCGATTCCATCATCGCGGCGCGCATGCGCCGTTCCGACTGTTCCGATTCCACGATCGCCGTGCGCAGGCGCCGGCACTCGTGCTGCTGGGTGCTGCTGCGCACGCGGGTGGCGGCCGAGGTTTTGCTGGAGGAGTGCTCGGCCTGGGCCGGCACGCAGGAAAGCAGGGCGCCGGCCGTGAGGACGGCGGCGCGTGTAGCGAGTGTAACGATGGTGGTCTCCGTGAACTGGGGGATGCTCGGCTGTGCCGGCTCCCCTCGTATTTATGCAAGCGGGGGAGGATACAAGAGTTTGCGCCTTGGATTCTCTCCAATTCTCACACTTGTATTGCGCCCCGCCGGCAGGGCGGACGCGCAAACGGTAGAATGGCCGTTTTGCCTATCCGGGCCCGGCCCGACGAATTGAAGAGGAATCGATGAAGAAGCAAGCAGCCCTGTTGGCGACTGTGGCACTGGCCGGCACGGCCTCGGCGCAGGAAGTGGTGAAAATCGGCCATGCGGCCGCCGTGACCGGCCCGGTGGCCTACTTCGGCAAGGACACCGAGAACGGTGCGCGCATGGCGATCGAGGCGCTCAACGCCAAGGGCGCCGTCATCGCCGGCAAGAAGGTGCGCTTCGAACTGGTGGCCGAGGACGACGGCGGCGACCCGAAGCAGGCCACCGCGGTGGCCCAGAAGCTCGTCGACGGCCGGATCAACGGCATGGTCGGCCACGAAACCTCAGGCACCACCATCCCGGCCTCGAAGATCTACCATGCGGCCGGGATTCCGCAGATTTCGCCTTCCTCGACTTCGCCGCAATACACCCGCCAGGGCTTCAACACCGCCTTCCGCGTAGTGGCCAACGACGTGCAGCTGGGGCAGGCGCTGGGCCGCTACGCCATCGGCAACATGAAAGCCAAGCGCGTGGCCGTGGTCGACGACCGCACCGCCTATGGCCAGGGCCTGGTCACCGAGTTCGCGCGCAGCCTGCAGCAGCAGGGCGGCAGCGTCGTGGCGCGCGAGTTCACCAACGACAAGGCGACGGACTTCAGCGCCATCATCACCCGCATCCGCGCCACCAAGCCCGACCTGGTCTTCTTCGGCGGCATGAGCGCGACGGCCGGCCCGATGCTGCGCCAGATGAAGCAGCTCGGCATGAACGTGCGCATGATGGGCGGCGACGGTATCTGCTCGGACGAGATCCACAAGCTCTCCGGCGGCACCATGACGGACGGCCAGGTGGTGTGCGCGGAAGCGGGCGGGGTGCAGGGCGAAGCCCGCGCCGGCATGGACAAGTTCCGCGCCGATTACAAGAAACGCTTCGGCATCGACGTCCAGATCAATGCACCCTATGCCTATGACGCCGTGATGACCATGGCCGAGGCGATGGTGAAGGCCGGTTCCGCGCAGCCGGCCAAGTACCTGCCGGTGCTGGCGAAAATCCAGTACAAGGGCGTGACCGGACCGATCGCCTTCGACCAGCGTGGCGACATCCGCGACGGCACCATCACCCTGTACTCCTTCGAGGGCGGCAAGCGCTCCTTGCTCACCGTCACCAAATAAGGAGCGGCGCCATGGCGAGCAACGACCCGATCAAGCCGGACGCCTTTGCTGCATTGAAGGAGCGTTTCGGCCAGCAGTCGCGCAAGGCGCAGGCCTATTACACGGTCATGCACGAAGTGCGCGGCATCCTGGGCAGTGACGATGCGGCCAGCGCCTGGATGGACGAACAGCGCGAAGCGCTGGGCGACAAGAGCGCCGCCCAGGCGGTGGGCGAGGGGCGGGAAGATGAGGTCCTCGCCTTTGTCCGTTCGCTGAAGAAGTAGGCTCTTAAAACACGCCGAAGATCAGCAGCAGAACCAAGGTGAGGACGATCGAGACCGCGATCGAGCCGAGGCAACCGAGTTTGTTCGAGAAGAATACGAACATATCAGTCGCCCGGTCCTTCGCCCGGCATGGTATCGGCCATCAGGCGTAGTTCGTCCGGCGTCAGGTCTTCCGGCTTCTTGTTGGCGAGGGCGTCCAGCTCGGCGGCGGCCTGCTGCTGCGCCTTCTGCTGGCCTTGCGGCTGCGCCGCTTGCTCGCCCTGCGGCGCCCCTTGCTGAGCCGCGCCCTGCGGCTGCTCCTGCGATTTCTGTTCGTTGTTCATGATGTGCTCCCGGATGGACAGTCCAAACCTTGATGGATCCAGTGTGGCACAGCGGCGTTTTGGACGGCGTCCGGCTCGGTGTCTGTACAATACGGCAGAGTTCAACCAGGATGCATGCCATGAGCCTTCCCACCACCCTGCCTGCAGCGCACCGTCAGTTCATCCAGCACGCCCTCGAGGTCCTGCGCCTTGACCCCCGCATCGTCGGCCTGGCCGGCGCCGGTTCGCTGCTTACCGGAGAGATGGACGAGTTCAGCGACGTCGACCTGTTGATCGTCACCGAGCCGGACCAGCATGCGGCTCTGATGAGCGAGCGGGGCACGCTCGCGGCCCGGCTGGGCAGCCTGCTGGCGTCCTTCTCGGGCGAGCACGTGGGCGAGCCGCGGCTGCTGATCTGCCTTTATGATGCGCCGCTGCTGCACGTCGACCTGAAGATCGTCGCGCTGGGTGACGTCCACCAGCGAGTGGAAGATCCGGCCGTGCTGTGGGAGCGCGACGGCCGCGTCACGGCAGCGCTGCAGCACGGTGAGGCGCACTATCCGCAACCCGATCCCACCTGGATCGAAGACCGCTTCTGGATCTGGGTGCATTACGGCGCCGGCAAGATCGGGCGCGGCGAGCTGTTCGAGGCGATCGACTTCCTCTCCTTCATCCGCTCGGCGGTGCTGGGACCGCTGGCCCTGCGCCGCGCCGGCGCCCGGCCCCAGGGCGTGCGCCGGATCGAAACCCGCGACCCCGTCTTTGCCGCGGCGCTGGCGGCGACCGTGCCGCGCTACGACGCGCTCGACTGCCTGCGCGCGCTGCAAGCCTGCATCGCCCTGTACCGCGAACTGCGCGAAGAGCGGCCGCCGGGCGCAGCCGAAGCGGCGGCCGTCGCCTACGTGGAAGGAATCCGCGCGCGCCTGCCGGAGCAGGGCGCGACAGCTTGACGGCTCAGTGCTGCGGCGCGGCAGGCCCGCCGCGGCCCAGCGCGCGCTGGACGCTGCGGGCCAGCTCGGCCAGCTGGAAGGGCTTGTGCAGCAGGATGTCGTCGCCCAGCACCTCGTCGATCGCATGCATGTCGGCGTAGCCGGTGGCGATGATCATCGGGATTCCAGGGAAGACTTCGCGCGCCCGCAGCATCAGTTCGGCGCCGGTGATGCCCGGCATCAGGTAGTCGGTGATGATCAGGTCCGGGCGCCCGCGCTGCAGTTCGCGCAGGGCTGCTTCGCCACTGGCGGCCTGGGTCACCGCGTGCCCGAAGGCTTCGAGCGAGAGCACCATCGACTCGCGCACGAAATTGTCGTCTTCGACCACCAGGATGTGGAAGCCCTCTGACGCCTCCGGCGCAACGGCAGGCGGCGGCGCCGTGTCCAGGTCGCTGCCGCCGTCCCAGGCGCGCAGCCAGATCTCGACTGTGGTGCCGACTGCAGGCTGGCTGAGGATGCGCGCTGCGCCGCCGGATTGCTGGGCCATCCCGTATACCTGGCTCAGGCCCAGGCCGGTGCCCTTGCCGACCGCCTTGGTGGTGAAGAAGGGCTCGAACACCTTGTTCACCAGCTCGGGCGGCATGCCGGGGCCGTTGTCGGTGACCGCGATGCGCACATAGTCCCCGGGCGGCAGCAGGCCTTCCGGCGGCGCCGCGTTCGCGGCCTGGAACAGCAGTTCGCCGCTGCCGTCCATGGCGTCGCGCGCATTGATGGCCAGGTTCAGCAGCGCCATCTCCATCTGGTTGGCGTCCGCGAACACGCGTGCGCAGGCGGGGGCGACCTCGAAACGCAGGCCGATGCGTGAGCCGAGCGAGGTCGCCACCAGTTCGCGCACGCCGTCGAACAGGGCGCTCACCTCGGCCGGACGCAAATCCAGGTTCTGGTTGCGGGCGAAGGCCAGCAGCTGGCTGGTCAGCTTGCCGCCGCGCTGGCAGGCGCGGCGTGCGATCTCGGCGCGCTGGCGCGCCACTTCGTCCTTCGAGAGCAGCAGGATCAGGTCCATGCTGCCCTGGACCACGTTCAGCAGGTTGTTGAAGTCGTGGGCGATGCCGCCGGTCAGCTGGCCGACCGCTTCCATCTTCTGGAACTGCACCATGGCCTGCTGCACCCGTTCGCGCTCGATCACCTCGTTCATCAGGCGGTCATTGGCCTGGGCCAGCGCGCGCGTGCGTTCCTCGATACGCGACTCGAGGGTTTCGTTGAGCAGCAGCAGGGCCTGCTGGCTCTGTTGCAGGCGCGCCGCCGTGCCGGCGCTCTCGGCCAGCAGGTCGCGGGCCGCGTACTGGCGCCGCCGCGCGCGCAGCGCCGAACGCGCCGCGCTGCGAAGGGTCTGGGCGTTGAGCGGGCGCTCGAGCAGGATGATGTTGCCCAGCTCTTCCAGCCGCGTGCGCGCCTCGCCCGCCGCCAGGCCGACCGGCTTGCCCAGCAACAGGACGAAGGGAAAGTCCGACCAGGGTTCCTGTGCCGCCAGCCAGGCCTGCAGCGGGGCGAAGTCGACGCCGTGCAGGGCTTCCTCGGCCACGATGGCCATGCCGGCGCCCTCGCCGATGGCGGCAACCAGCCCGGGGAAATCATGCATCACCGTGCAGGCGGCGCCGTCCTGCGCCAGCACCGGGCACATGACTTCGGCATCGCGCCCGCGTGGCGCGAGAAGCAGGATGCGCTCGTCGTGTCGGCTAGCTGTCGACATCGGGAGGCAGGTCCGAGATCATCGGGGTCACGCCACGGTAGCTCGGCAGGCCGGAAAGGACACCGTCGAAGCCTTCGAGCGGATGGCCGATGCGCACCCCGCCGGCACCCAGTTGCAGCTCGTGGATGGTGAGCGCGTGTTCGGCGGTGCGGCTCTTGATGACGGTAATCGCCCGGCGCAGGCGGCCGTTCGACTCGAAGAAGCGCATCAGGACCGTGCTGTCGCTCAGGTAGCTCAGGTCGACGTCGGACTTCACTTCGCCGATCATGCCGTGCTGGCCCAGCACCAGCACCGTGGTCACGCCTTGCTGGTTCAGGTAGGACAGCAGTTCGTGCATTTGCAGGATCAGGTACTGCTCGCCCGGCATCGCCTGCAGGTAGGCGTTCAGGCTGTCGATGACGATGAAGCCGACCTTGGACAGTTCCACCGCGTCGCGCAGCATCTGCGCGAATTCGCCCGGCGACAGCTCGGCCGGGTCGATGTGGTGGATGCGCAGCTGGCCGCTGTCGACGTAGCCGCGCAGTTCCATGCCGAAGGCGCGGTTGCGCGCGAAGAAGGTGCCGAGGCCTTCGTCGAACAGGTAGAACGAAGCATGCTCCCCGCGCTCCAGGGCGCTCAGCAGGCAGCGCGTCGACAGGGTGGTCTTGCCGATGCCGGAGGGGCCGACCATCAGGGTATTGGTGCCGCGCACCAGGCCTCCCCCGAGCAGGGCGTCCAGGCCGCTTGAACCGGTCGGATGCACCATCGGGACGAAGTCGCGTATGTGTTCGGCCGCGACCAGGCGCGGGAACATGGTGATGCCGCCGGTGTCGAGCAGGTAGTCGTGGTAGCCGCCGCGGAAGCGGATGCCGCGCATTTTGATGATCTTGACGCGCCGGCGCTCCTTGCCGAATTCCTTGGCGATCTGCTCCAGGCTGATCACGCCGTGCGCGATGCTGTGCAGGTGCTGGTCGGACTCGCTGGTCTTGTCGTCCAGGAGCAGAACGGTGCAGGCGCGCGCCGCGAAGAACTGCTTGAGCGCGAGGATCTGGCGCCGGTAGCGCAGCGGGTTCTGCGCCAGCAGGCGCATCTCCGACAGGCTGTCGAACACCACCCGCACCGGCCGCACCGCGTCGATCTGGTTCATCACGTTGCGTGTGGTCTCGCCCAGTTCGATTTCGGACGGATGGAACACCGACTGCTGCGCATCCGGATCGAGTTCACTGTCGCCGGCCAGTTCGTACACCGACAGCGCGCCGATGTCCCAGCCGTGGCTGGCCGCCACCGCCGCCAGTTCGTCAGCGGTCTCGGACAGGGTGATGTACATCCCGCTTTCGTTCTTCGCCGCGCCGTCGAGCAGGAACTGGAGCCCGAGGGTGGTCTTGCCGGCGCCGGGCGAGCCTTCGACCAGGTAGATGCGCTGCGGCGTCAGGCCGCCGCCGAGGATGTCGTCGAGGCCGGCGATGCCGGTGGAAATGCGGGTATTGACAGCGGTACTCATCGTGCGGCCTTGCGTGTGCCGCGACAGCGGCGGGGGAGTGGCCGTCGCTTGCTGCCGACGGAATATGCAAGGCATTATACGCAGTACAACAAAAAAAAGGGCCCCATGCGGGGCCCTTGCTGTGTGCGGGAATGCCGCGTCAGAAGCGGTGCGCCAGGCGCGCGAACCAGGCCGCGCCGTTCAGGCCGAACTGCACGCTCTCGTACTTGAAGCCATTGTCGGTTTCGTTCGGATCCTGTTCGCTCGGCTTGACGTTGAAGATGTTGGTGCCGCCGACAGTGAACTTGGTTTTGTCATTCAGAGACCAGGTGAGGGACAGGTCGGCCGAGGTCCTCGCCTTGTAGTACTGGTTCGGCACCGGCGGGCCCGAGAAGGTGCCCAGGGTCTGCGGACCGAAATGGATGATGCGCAGCGCGGTTTCCCATTTGCCCTGGCTGTAGTCGAAGCCCAGCGTGGCCTTGCGGCGCGGCGCGCCTTCCTCGATGAACAGGCGTTCGCGCTCGGACAGCAGCACGTCTTCGAAGCCACGCAGCGCGCTCGGCGCGTGCACGCCGGTCACTTCGGTCTTGCTGAAGTTCAGCGCCAGGAAGGTGTTCAGCCGGCCCGCGCCCACGCTGGCGCGGTTCGACACCGTCACGTCCAGGCCCTCGGTCTTGGTGTCGACCGAGTTGACGAAGAACTGGGCCTGGCCCACGCCGAGCTGCTGCAGGGTGGCGCCGAGGGCCGGGTAGTTGTCGGCGTCGAAGCGGCCCGACAGCACGATGCGGTCGTCGATATTGATGCGGTACAGGTCGGCCGTCAGCGAGGTCGCCTGGCTCGGCGACCAGGTCAGGCCCAATGTGTAGCTCTTCGACTCTTCTTCCTTCAGGCGCGGGATGCCGGCGGCGTTGGCAACGCGGCCGCCGTTCGGCGCCAGCACCACGTCGAGCGGCTGGCCGCTGACGAAGTCGGTGAAGGTCGACGAGAAGTAGACCTGCTGCAGCGACGGCGCGCGGAAGCCCGTGCTGGCCGAACCGCGCAGCAGCAGCGTCGGCGCCAGCCTGAAGCCGCCGGCCAGCTTGCCGGTGGTGGTCGAACCGAAGTCCGAATAGCGCTCGTGGCGCAGCGCGGCCTGCAGCTTGAAGCGCTCGGACAGGTCGGTCTCGACGTCGAGGTAGGCGGCGTTCGAGTGGCGGTCGCTGTCGGTCGCGTCGCTCGGCTGGAAGCCGGGGAAGCCCTGGCTGCCGGCGTTGCCGCCCACACCCACGCCGTCGGCGTCGATGTAGGAACCCGGTTCGCCCGCGCGGATCTTGTAGTTCTCGCGGCGGTGCTCGAGGCCGAAGGCGATGTTGGTGCCCATGCCGAGGCCTTCATAGAAGCGCGAGAAGTCCAGGTTGGTGGTGGCCTGGCGGAACGAGAAGCCGCCGGCGTCGAACTGGCGCGCGCTGATGCCGCGACCGCCGCGGCTCAGGTCGAGGTTCGCGATCGAGGCGTTGAGCGTGTTCGCGATGTTGTAGCGCATGCGGTTGTAGCCGATGGTCTGCGACAGGTCGGTGTTCCACTCGCCCAGCTTGAAACGGTAGCCCGCGGTGCCCCAGCGGTCGTCGATGTCGCCGTTGATGAAGGGAACGAAGCCGTCCGGGTACATCGCGGCCGAGTTGCGCGAAGGGATGTCGTCGGAGCCGATGCCTTCGCGCGCCCAGGCGGCCGAGGACGCGTCGCGGTTCTGCACGCCCGCGGTGACGTAGGCCTTGCCGGGGCCCGCCGGGAATTCGCCGTTCAGGTAGAGGGTGCTGTTCTGCGACTTGGTGTCGCCGATGATGCGCGGGTTGCCTTCCTCGGCACGGTTGGAGCGGCCGCGGTCGTAGTATTCGCCGGTGATGCCCAGCACGCCGCCACCCACGGCCACGCCGCAGTAGGCCGAGGCCAGGTAGTTGTCGCCGTCGCCTTCGGTGTACTGGCCGAAGCCCGTCACCAGCTCGCAGCCCAGGTTCTTCTTCAGCTCGATGTTGATGACGCCGGCGATCGCATCCGACCCGTACTGGGCGGCGGCGCCGTCGCGCAGCACCTGCACGTTACGGATCGCCATGACGGGAATCGCGTTCATGTCGGTGCCGGTATTGCCGCGGTTGCGGGCGCCGAACAGGTTCACCAGCGCCGTGGTATGGCGGCGCTTGCCGTTCACCAGCACTAGGGTCTGGTCGGACCCGAGGCCGCGCAGGGCGGCGGAGTCGACCAGGTCGGCGCCGTCGGCGCCGGTCTGGCGCGTCGAGTTGAACGAGGGCGACACGTTGGTCAGGATCTGGGCCAGGTCGAACTGGCCGCCCTGTTCGGTGGCCTTGGTCATCGAAATCGTATCGACCGGCACCGGCGTGTCGATGGCGGACGAGCTGCCGACGCGGCGCGAACCGACGATGCTGACGCTCTGCATGTTGCTGCCCTCGGCCGCGGCCGCGGCCGGCGGGATGGGCGCCGTTGGAGCCGTATCCTGGGCGTGGGCGGGAAGCAGGAAGGCGCCGCCATACAGGGCGAGCAGGAGCGACTGGGGAAGGCGTTTGAGTGTGAGCACCGATGTCTCCGAGGCAAAATTGAATACTAATCAATCGTCGGAGCAGCACCAAGGCGCTGTAGCATTAACACAACGTTGTAGCAATATAACCTGTATTTATCAAGCATACTGCAAGAAACAATCCGAATTGCCACAAGGTAATGTAATTGTTTTGTAGGAATTGTCTTACATGCGCTACTATGATTTTAAAAGGTGCGCACCTCTCTTTAGTGAGATTTTGCGTAACAGCTCATCACATGAAGAGAAAGACAAGGATGTTGAAGAACCTGAAAATCGGCGCCCGGCTCGCATGCGGTTTCGGCGCCATCGGCATGCTGACACTCCTGCTGGCGGCGATCGCCCTGGTGCGCATGGGGGACACGGCGCACATGGTGGCCGAAGAGAAGCAGATCCGCACCACCCAGCTCGCACAACTGATCGAGCTTCGCGAGGCGCTCGGTCAGACCGGCCTCGCAGCGCGCAATGCCTACATCTACGAGCGCGACGAGGACGCGTTCAGGGAGCTCGACGTGCTGGACCAGCAGCGCGCCATCTTTGTCGATCGCCTGCAGAAACTGGAACCCATCCTCGGCGAGCGTCCCGACTTCCGCAAGGCCAGCGCCGGACTGCATGCCATGGCGCGCGAGCTGGCGCGACCCCGCCAATACCGCAGCGCGAAACAGATGAGTGAGTTCGGCGTCTTCCTCGTTGCCGAATGCAGCCCCTTGCGCCGCCAGATCGTGGCCGATCTCGATGTGGTCATCAGGAATATCGAGACCCGGATGAATACCGCCAGCGACCGTGTCGATTCGGTAGTGGCAAGCTCGCGCACCATCGTGGTCGCCATTGCGGCGATCGCCCTCGCGATCGGCGCGGCCCTGGCCTACTGGGTCACCATCAGCATTACCCGTCCGCTGCGCCAGGCGTCCCGGTTTGCCGAGGCCGTGGCGGTGGGCGACCTGACGGCCCGCATCGATACCTCGGCGGGCGACGAGATCGGCACGCTGTCGCGCTCCCTGGCAGGGATGAGCGCCGGCCTGGCGACCATCGTCAACGGCGTACGCCAGGGAACCGGATCCATCACCACCAGCAGCCGCGAGATCGCGTCCGGCAACCAGGACCTGTCGGCCCGCACCGAGTCCCAGGCCAGTTCCCTGCAGCAGACTGCCAGCACCATGCATGAGCTCACCGATGCGGTCAACCGCAACGCCGAAGACGCACGTTCAGCCAGCCTGCTGGCGACCGAAGCATCGCGGATCGCGGACCGCGGCGGCGCGATCGTCGGCGAAGTCGTCAAGACCATGGGCGACATCAGCCATGCTTCGAGCCAGATCGTCGATATCATCGCAGTCATCGACGGCATCGCCTTCCAGACCAATATCCTGGCCCTGAACGCCGCCGTCGAGGCGGCCCGCGCGGGCGAGCAGGGAAGGGGATTCGCGGTCGTGGCCGGGGAGGTGCGCCTGCTTGCGCAACGCTGCACCAGCGCCGCAAGCGAGGTCAAGGCGCTAATCCATGCATCGGTAGCAAAGATCGACGACGGCACCAGCCTGGTCGACGAATCCGGCAAGACCATGCGCGAGCTGCTGGGCAGCGTGCAGCGCGTCAGCGTGCTGATCGAGCGGATCGCTGCCGCCAGCGACCAGCAGGCCGCGAGCGTCCGCGAGATCAATACCGCGGTCGGGCAGGTGGACGACCTGACCCAGCAGAATGCATCGCTGGTAGAACAGGCAGCCGCCGCGGCCGAATCGATGCACGACCAGGCCCGGGAGCTGGCGCGCCAGGTCGAGGTGTTCCGCGTCGCCTGACGCGCGGCGCAAGCCTTATTGCCTGTTGCGCAGCAGCTGGGCGATCTCGTCCAGCTTCGCCTCGATCGCGCGCAGCGCGGCCAGCTGGGCATCACCGCCACTTTCCTGCGGGCGCTGGCGAAGCGCTTCGCGCGCCTGCAGGATGCGGGTGCGGAAGGCCTGGGCGTCGATGATGCCGGTCAGCTGCATGTCGGACGCCTGGCCTGCACTGTGGCCCGCCGTCTCGAACTTCAGGGTGCTCAGGTCGAAGCGCCGCAGGATCGGGCCTTCGATGAAGGTCACGTCCTGGATGTTCTCGAGCGGGATGGTCTTCTCGGTCGTGACCAGGATGCCCTTCCGGTAGCGCAGGCTGCGCTCGTCGAGGTGGCACTCCAGGCGGTCGAAATAGTGCTGGGCCCACCAGCGGCCCACGCCCAGGAACCAGACGATCGCCAGCGGGATGCCGACGATGGTCGACATCATGACGACGCCGATCTTCAGCACCAGGAAGGGCTTGATCAGGGGATTGAACTGCGCGCGGGTGCCGGTGTCGGTCATGAGGCGACTACCTGGTCCTGGCCGAGCGTCGATGGCCTGGGCTTGTCCTGCCGCCTGCCGTTGAGCAGCACGCCGATGAGCGTATGGCGCACCAGCAGCTGGTAGCTGAGCAGGCAGACGACGGTTGTCGCCAGCACGTTCAGCGCCATCTTGGTCATCGGTCCCGCCGGCAGGGTGTACAGCATGGCGCCGAAGCCGATCGTGCACGGCATGTGCACCAGGAAGACCCAGTAAGAACTCTCGGAGACGTAGCGCAGGACGCGGTTCTGGCGCGGCATGTAGCGCAGGAACAGGCCGATGAGGGCAAAGCTCCACAGCCAGCTGGCGAGGTTGTAGGAGAAGGCGATACCGGCTTCGAGGTGCGGAACGGATGCCGGCCGGGTGGTGAAGACCTTGAAGCCGGCGAGGGCGACGACGAACACGACGAAGCCGGCGAGCAGCTTGCGCCAGCAGGTCCGGGTAAGGTAGGGCAGCAGCGTGTCCTGGTGGCGCCAGGCCAGCAGGCCGCACACGAAGTACATGCCGTTGTACACCAGCTCGGTCAACTGCGGGATGAAGGAGCCGTTCGGGGCGAGCATGCCGGCGCGGTAGAAAGAAGCGACGATCGCCAGTGGAATGGTCAGCACCAGCGGGCCCCACCAGCTCTTGGTGAGCTTGCGGAAGACCGCATCGACGCCGTCATGGACGGGCGCCGGCAGCCTGCTCCACAGCGGCGCCAGCGCCGCGGTCAGGATGCAGAACCAGATCAGGTAATACAGGAACCACATGTGCATCGTGTTGAAGGGCGAGGCGCCGGCGCCCTTGCGGGCCAGCAGCGACATGTCGATGCCCACGGTACCGCGCGCCATCACGTGCAGGTAGACCAGCATCATGACGGTGGTGCAGACGATCAGCACCGGCCAGAAGATGACAAAGGGTAGGGCCAGGCGGCGCATGCGGTGCGCCAGCATGCCCCTGGGTCCACGGCGCGCGATCAGCAGGGCCACGAAATAGCCGGCCAGGATGAAGAACACCGGCATGCGGAAGACGTGGATAAAGACCAGGATCAGGTCAGCGACCGGCGTGGTCTGCGAATCGCGCCACGGCAGGGGCAAGGTACCGGTGGTGTGGTTGATCGCCACGTGGAGCAGGATGCCGAGCCACATCATCACGGCGCGAAGGTTGTCGAATGCGTGAAGCCGGCTGGGCTGGTCCATGATGTTCCGTGTGATGGTGGAGGCCCTGTATGGACGCTCTCCGGAAGGAGAGATGACTATATGCCAATTACAAGCTGGTGTCTCTATTTCATGCGGCCAGGGTAAGCGTGTAATGCGTATCGTTGGCGCAGGCGCGGTGTCCCATGCTGGAAGGCGCCGCATACACCGACAGCGGCTGCTCGCCGGCGAGCAGATTCACGACCGCCGCCACGTCCATGCCGTTGATCGCGGCCTGGAAGCGGCGCAGCAGCTCGCGGCACAGCTTTTCTTCCAGGCGCACTTCGTCAGGCAGCACGCGCAGTCGGCGGCGCGCACGCGCCAGGTGCTGGCGCGCATTCGCCGTCCCTGTGCCCAGGATGGCCGCGATGTCCGCATGGCTGCAATCGAACACCTCGTGCAACACCACCGCCAGGCGCTCGGCCGGCGACAGGCGCGCCAGCAGGAGGCCCAGCGCCTCGGCGAGTTCAGCCTGGCGCAGCAGGCCCTCCTCGGGCAGCGCGGGCGGCGCGCAGGGCAGCAGTTCCAGCGCGATGTGCGCGGCCGCCTCGTCGCGGGCGCGCCGGCGCAGGCGGTCGATCGACTGGTGCTGCACCACGGTGGTCAGCCAGGCGGCCGGCGTCGCCAATGCGGCTTGATCGGCGCCATGCCACTTCAGGAAGCAGTCCTGCACGATGTCCTCGGCCTCGGCGGTGCTGCCGACGATGCGGCAGCTGATTGCCGTCAGGCGCGGGCGCAGCCGTTCGAACACGGCGCCGTCGGGATCGGAAGTGGATGGCATGGCGGTCTCCTGTCGCGGTGGTGTCCCACTTGACGCTCGGGAAGGGGCGGATGTGACAGGCACGAGAAAATTTTTCTCAAGCGTCACATGGCGCCGGCGGCGAGCGTCAAGCGGCTGTTACTACTCTACCGCGAAAGGACGATCATGATGTTGCATGCTCCAACGGGACTGGGCCTCGTGCCCACCGTGATCGAACAGACCGGGCGCGGCGAACGCGCCTTCGATATTTATTCGCGCCTGCTCAAGGAGCGGGTGATCTTTCTGGTGGGCGAGGTGACCGAGCAGTCGGCCAACCTGATCGTGGCCCAGCTGCTGTTCCTGGAATCGGATAACCCCGACAAGGACATCGCGCTCTACATCAATTCGCCTGGCGGCTCGGTGTATGCCGGCATGGCGGTCTACGACACCATGCAGTTCGTCAAGCCGGACGTCTCGACCCTGTGCACCGGCTTTGCCGCCAGCATGGGTTCCTTCCTGCTGGCGGCGGGCGCGCGCGGCAAGCGCTACGCCCTGCCGAATGCCCGCATCATGATCCACCAGCCGCACGGCGGCTCGCAGGGCGTGGCCGCCGACATCGAGATCCAGGCGCGCGAGATCCTGTACCAGCGCCACCGCCTCAACAGCCTGCTGGCCGAGCGCACCGGGCAGGACCTGGCGCGCATCGAACGGGATTCGGACCGCGACAATTTCATGTCCGCCGGCCAGGCGGCGGAATACGGCCTGATCGACCGGGTGCTGGAACACCGGTCATGAAAAAACCGCGGCGCCAGTGGACCGGGACCGCGGTTTGCAAAGGAAGCGGGGAAGGCGTTACTGCTTCTTGGCGTCTTCCTTCGGCCAGGACACGCCCAACAAGGCCGCGTTCATCGCCTGCTGCGCGCTGCTTGCCTTGTCGAGGGCCTTGATCTTGGCCTTGCCTTTCGGGCGTTGCTGCGGCGTGATCGGCATTTCGACCAGCTCGTCGCGGCGGAACAGGTGCAATTTGAACGGACCGGCTTTGGAGAGCGACATCTTGTCGCCGATGTCCTTGGCGGAGACGCGCAGGCCGTTCACCGCCACCAGGGTGTCGCCCGAGACCACGCCGGCCTTCCACGCCGGGCTGTCGCGTTCGACGACGGTGACCACCGCCGGGTCGCTGCCTTCGCGCAGGGTCCAGCCGGCCCACCATTCGGTCTTCTGTTCCTGGTCCTTCGGCACGTCGACCACTTTTTGCAGGCCGACCTGGGCCAGCAGGCTGTCGAACGGGATCTCGGCGGTGCCGTCCACGTACTGGGCCCACCAGGCGCTCCAGTCCTGGCCGCTCACGGCGCGCAAGGCCGCCAGCACGGCCGGCACGTCATAGCCGCCCTGGGCGGTCGAGTGCTTTTCGTACAGGATGCGGTGCACGTCTTCCAGGCCGCGCTTGGCGCCGGTCTGGCGGCGCAGTTCGATGTCCATCATCAGCGCCAGCAGCTGGCCTTTGGAATAGATGTTGACCGAGGCATTGCGGGCGCGCTCGCCGCCGACCGCGATCCATTCGTCGAAGCTGGCGTCTGCCGCGCTTTGCTGCAAGCGCCCCGGCTGGTGCTGGTAGTCGTCGACCAGCTTGGCGTACTCCTCGAGGAATTCGTCGCGCTTTTCCAGGCCGGCGCGCAGCACGATCAGCTCTTCGAAGTAGGAGGTGTGGCCTTCGGCGATCCACAGCAGGCGGTTGTAGTTCTCGTTCTGGTAGTCGTAGGGCACCATCTCTTTCGGACGGTAGGCCTTGACGTTCCAGGTGTGGAAGAACTCGTGCGCGGCGACGCGCAGGAAGTCGAGGTAGCCCTTGCGCGGCGCGTAGGTCCAGCGCGGCTTCTGGATCACGGTGGAATTCGCGTGCTCGGTCGCGCCGCCAACGCCGTCGGTGGCGTGGACGATGAACAGGTAGCGCTGGAAGGGATACTTGCCGCCGTAGAGCTTCGCGGTTTCAAGCACGATCTTCTTCAGGTCGGTCATCATCTGCTTGCCGTCGTGGTTGCCGCGGCCCCAGATCGCCAGCTCGATGGTGCGGCCATCGACTTTATCCGTGTAGAACTCGTGGATGCCGGTCTCGATCGGCGCGTCGATCAGCACGTCGTAATTGGGGGCGACGAAGCAGTGGTCGCAGCTACCTGCGTCCATGCCCGAGCGCGACTTCCAGTTCTGCGGCACTTCCAGCTTCACCTTGACCGGCTCCTTTCGGAACGGGGCGGCGTAGACGAACACGCCGCTGGCATCCAGGTAGGCGTGGGTGTCGTCGATGTGGCGGGTGCGTTCGCCCAGCAGGTTCGCGTACAGCTCGTACTGCACCGTCACCGCGTCGCCCGGTTTGGTACGGACCTGCCAGGTGCCTTTGTCGGTCTTGGCGACCGGCAGCGGCTGGCCCTTGGCGTCGAAGGCCTTGAACAGGCGCACGCCGTTGGCGAGGTTCAGGATGTTGTAGCGACCGGTGCGCCAGTTCGGCATTTGCACGTCCAGCGTGGTGCCGGACGTCGCCGGGAAGCTGGCGCGCACTTCGGCCAGGTGCTGGGCCGCGTCGGTAATCTTGAGCTGGTAGTCGACGTCGGCGCGTGCGCTGGCGGTCGCGCCGAGCAGAAGCAGGGGGAGGGCGTAGGAAAGGAGTGGTTTCATGTCCGCAGAATGGATGAGCTCTGGTAGAGCGTGCGCGGAAGTGTATACCAGCTCGCGCGCGGCGGACAGCCTTGCCTGGTGTAAGTACGGCCACGCCGTCCTGGACGACGTGGCCCGGCTGCTCCCTAGTTGCTCAGCAGGACCTGTGCGATCAGGCCGGTGGCGATGGCCGCCAGCACGTAGTCGTTGCCGGCGCGGACCCAGTGATGGCCACGCGGAGGCGCGCTCAGGTGGCGCGCACGCCAGTCGGTGACGACGTAGCGGCTATCGCGGTATTCCCGGTCCAGGCGCTGGCCGCGGCGCAGGTCGTGGCGCGGTCCGCCGCCGCGGCGGTCGTCGCGATGATATTGACGGGCGTCGTAGTAGCGGTCGTTGTTGCGGCGGTCGTTGTCGAAGCGGCGGTCGTTGTCGCGGCGGTCATTGTCGTAACGGCGGCTGTCCTGCCCGTAGGCGTGGCCATTGCGGTTGTCACGGTCGTAGCCATGGTCGCCGCGCTGCGCGTACGCGCTGCCGCTGGTGGCCATGGTCAGGGCAATCATTGCCGATGCGAACAAAGTCGATTTCATTTTCACTCTCCTGTTGACGCGCTGTGCTTTCGCGATGGGTTCATTACACCGCGAACCGGGCCGAACAGGTGAAGCGAAGCGGTAAGGATTGCTACCAAACGTATCAGGGCCGGCCGGCGATGGAGTCGACCACGGCGCATGGTTCTGCGCGGCCGCCAACCAGGATCGCGCCATCTTGCACCTGCGTCTGGATCAGGCACGACTGGCCGGTGGCCCGTCCCTGCAGCAGGGTGATGCCGTGTCCCAGCAGGGCGGTGAGGGCGCCGGCCGCCACGCCGGTGGCGCTGTCTTCCAGGGCCGGGTCGAGGTGGTTGAAATTGCGGCCTTCGTAGCGGTCCGCATCGGCACCACCTTGCAAGCGGCACCAGGCATAGATGCCGTTGATGCCGGCGTCCTTGCCCCAGGCGGTAATCGCTTGCAGGTCCGGATGCAGCGCGTACAGGGTCGCTGCATCGGCGACTTCCACCAGCAGTTTCGGGCTGCCCACCGAGGCTAGCTGCGGGCGCGACAGCGGCACCAGACCGGGATCTGCCAGCAGGCGCGGGGGGAGGTCGGGCGCAAGGGCCGGCTGTGCCACCTGCTGCGCCTGCAGGCGGATGTAGAAGACATCCGCGTCGCGCAGCAGCTCCAGGCGCTGGCCGCGCATGGCCGTCGTCACCGCCAGCATGGGGGCTTGCGGATGGCGCGCGAACAGCACGTGGGCCACGGCCAGCGTGGCGTGCAGGCACAGCGGGCTGCGCATGTGCGGGTAGTAGAAATCGACGACATCTCCGTCGAGGTAGACACAGGTGGTGTTGCGTGCCTTGGCGAAGACGCGGCGCGTGTCTTCGTTTGACGCGTCTCCTTCGATCACGAGGGCGGGATTGCCGGTGCCGGGTGCGGCCCCAAAACACTTCAGTGCACGGATCTGCATGCGATTTCCTTGTCGAACAAGCCGTCTCGGTTATACTGTGTTTTTATACAGTATTGCTGGTTTGACTAGCATTGTATCCCCTTTGCCTAGCGCCTGCCGATGACCGATCCGCTCTCCACGCCACCCCAGGTTTTGCCTCCCTATGCGGAGCTGTTCTGCCTGTCGAACTTCTCCTTCCTCGAAGGAGCCTCGCATGCGGAAGAACTGGTGGCGCGGGCGGTCCAACTCGATTACTTCGCCCTGGCGCTGACGGACGAATGCTCGCTGGCCGGGGTGGTGCGCGCCCATGCCGAAGCAAAAAAGGCCGGCCTGCCGCTGGTGATCGGCGCCCACTTCCACCTGAAGAACGCGGACGGCAGCCCGGCGCTTTCCTTGATACTGCT
This sequence comes from Massilia sp. IC2-476, assembly GCF_020707295.1. NCBI lineage: Bacteria > Pseudomonadati > Pseudomonadota > Betaproteobacteria > Burkholderiales > Oxalobacteraceae > Massilia > Massilia sp. IC2-476. Next base: position 409,696 of record NZ_JAJFER010000001.1, on the reverse strand, counting down.
GGCCAAGAACCGCAACGGCTACGGCAACCTCTCCGAGCTGATCACGCTGGGCCGCACGCGCAGCGCCAAGGGCACCTATTTCCTGACCCTGGACGACCTGGCTCGGCCCGCGCCCGCCTACGCGCACCTGAAGCACATGCCGGACTGCCTGGCGATCCTGCTGCCGCACTATCCCTCGCACGAGGCGGCAGACGTCGATCGCCTGCACCAGCAGGCCGCCTGGATGGCGTCCACCTTCCCGGGGCGCGCCTGGCTCGGCCTGGTGCTGCTGCACCGCGCCTTCGACGAGCCGCACCGTGAAACCGTGGAAGAGGTGGGCTGGCAGCACGGCCTGCCGATCACGGCGCTCGGCCACGTGGTGATGCACGTGCGCTCGCGCAAACCCCTGCAGGACACGCTCAGCGCCACCCGCCTCAAGAAGCCGGTGGCGGAATGCGGCTACGGCCTGGCCCAGAACGCCGAGCAGCACCTGCGTTCGCGCCTGCGCCTGGCCAACATCCATTCGCGCGAGGCGCTGGCCGAGACGGTACGCATCGCGCGCCTGTGCACCTTCTCGCTCGATGAACTGCGCTACGAATACCCGGACGAAGTGGTCCCGCCCGGCATGGACGCCACCAGCTTCCTGCGCCAGGAAACCTATATCGGCGCGCACCGGCGCTTCCGCGACGGCATCCCGGCCAAGGTGCAGGCCCAGATCGAGCACGAACTTGGCCTGATCGCCGAGATGCAGTACGAGCACTACTTCCTCACGGTGTACGACATCGTGCGCTTCGCCCGCTCGCAGCATATCCTGTGCCAGGGCCGCGGCTCGGCCGCCAATTCGGCGGTGTGCTACTGCCTCGGCATCACCGAGGTCGACCCGGCGCGCGCCAGCCTGCTGTTCGAGCGCTTCATCTCGAAGGAGCGCAACGAGCCGCCCGACATCGACGTCGACTTCGAGCACCAGCGCCGCGAAGAGGTGATCCAGTACATCTATGCGAAATACGGGCGCGAGCGCGCGGCGCTGGCGGCGGTGGTGATCAGCTACCGCCCCAAGAGCGCGCTGCGCGACAGCGGGCGTGCGCTCGGCATCGACCTGGCCATCGTCGAGAAGGTGGCCAAGACCCACCACTGGTTCGACAGCCGCGCCGACCTGGTGGGACGCCTGGCCGAGGCGGGCCTGGACCCGGAATCGCGCCTGGCGCAGCAGTGGGCCACGCTCGCCCACAAGCTGCTGAACTTCCCGCGCCACCTGTCGCAGCACCCGGGCGGCTTCGTCATCGCGCGCGGCAAGCTGTCGCGCCTGGTGCCGATCGAGAACGCCACCATGGCCGACCGCAGCGTCATCCAGTGGGACAAGAACGACCTGGAAGAACTCGGGTTGATGAAGGTCGACGTGCTGGCGCTGGGCATGCTGTCGATGATGCGGCGCGGCCTGGAACTGGTGGGCCAGCGCTACGGCAACCTGTTCGAGATGCAGGACATCCCGCCCGACGACAAGGCCACCTACGACATGATCTGCGCGGCCGACACCGTGGGCGTGTTCCAGATCGAGTCGCGCGCCCAGATGAGCATGTTGCCACGCATGCGCCCGCGCCGCTTCTACGACCTGGTGATCGAGGTCGCGGTGGTGCGCCCCGGCCCGATCCAGGGCGGCATGGTGCATCCTTATTTGCGGCGGCGCCAGGGCCTGGAACCGATCCATTATCCGAGCGACGAGATGAAGCTGGCGCTCGAGCGCACCCTGGGCGTGCCGATCTTCCAGGAACAGGTGATGCAGGTCGCGATCCTGGGCGCCGGCTTCACGCCGGGCGAAGCCGACCAGCTGCGGCGCGCGATGGCGGCCTGGAAGCGCAAGGGTGGCCTCGAAAAATACTACGACCGCATCGTGCGCGGCATGCTCGAGCGCGGCTACACGCTCGAATTCGCCGAGGCGATCTTCAGCCAGATCCAGGGCTTCGGCGAATACGGCTTCCCCGAATCGCACGCGGCCAGCTTCGCGCTGCTGGCCTATGCCAGCTCCTGGCTCAAGTGCCACGAGCCGGCGGCCTTCCTGTGCGCGCTGCTCAACAGCCAGCCGATGGGCTTCTACAGCCCTTCGCAGCTGGTGCAGGACGCGCGCCGCCATGGCATCGAGGTGCGCCCGGCGGACGTCGCCATCAGCGGCTGGGACTCCACGCTGGAAGAGCTGGACCCGGCCGATCGCTCGCGCCAGCCGGCGGTGCGCTTGGGGTTGTCCCTACAGCGCGGCCTGAAGCAGGAAGTCGCCCTGCGCATCGAGATGGCGCGCGCGGTGCGTCCTTTCGACAGCGTGGCCGACCTGGCGCGCCGCGCCCAGCTCGACCGCGGCGACCTGCAGGTGCTGGCCGGCGCCAACGCGCTGCAATCGCTGGCCGGGCACCGGCGCGAAGCGCTGTGGCAGGCGGTGGGCGCGGTGCCCGACCGCGACCTGCTGCGCCCGACCACGCCGCAGGAAGAGCAGCCGCAGCTGGCCGCACCGTCGGAAGCCGACGAGATCGTGGGCGACTACCGCGCCCAGGGCCTCACCCTCGGGCGCCATCCGCTGGCCCTGCTGCGCGAAGGGCTGCTGGCCAGGCGCTTCATGCCGGCTTCCACGCTTGCGGATTACGCCGATGGCCAGCTGGCGCGCGCCTGCGGCCTGGTGACGGTGCGCCAGCGCCCGGGCACCGCCAAGGGCGTGCTGTTCATGACGCTGGAAGACGAGACCGGGAACATCAACGTGATCGTCTGGCCGACCCTGGTGGAGCAGCAGCGGCGCGAGGTATTGAATGCCCCCCTGCTCGGGGTGTACGGCATCTGGCAGAAGCAGGGCGAGGTGCGCCACCTGGTAGCCAAGCGGCTGGTGGACATGTCGCACCTGCTCGGGAAACTGCGCGCCCCGAGCAGGGATTTCTGTTAGGCCGCGAGGCGCAGCTGCGCCTTGCCGCGCGCGGGCAGGGCAGGCGCCGACGCGCCTATGTGCAGGCGGAACACCGCCAGCGCGTCGGCCACGCTGTCGGCCTGTTGCGCCAGCGATGCCGCCGCCGCTGCCGCTTCCTCGACCAGGGCGGCGTTCTGCTGGGTGATGGCATCGAGCTGGCCGACCGCCTGGTTGACCTGCCCCAGGCCGCCGCTCTGTTCGATCGTGGCGGCCGCGATTTCTTCCATCACGCTGCGCACGCTGTCGACCGCGTCGATAATCTCGCCCATGGTCTGGCCGGCCAGCGCGGTCAGGCGGCTGCCGCTGTCCACGGTGGCGATCGAAGCGTTGATCAGCCCCTTGATTTCCTTGGCGGCGGCAGCGCTGCGCTGCGCCAGGTTGCGCACTTCGCTGGCGACCACGGCGAAGCCGCGGCCCTGTTCGCCGGCGCGCGCCGCCTCGACCGCCGCATTCAGCGCCAGGATGTTGGTCTGGAAGGCGATGCCGTCGATCAGGCCGATGATGTCCAGCACCTTGTGCGAAGAGCTGCTGATCGCCTCCATGGTGCTGACCACTTCGCCGACAGTGCCGCCGCCGCGGGCCGCCATGCTCGCCGCGCGCATCGCCAGTTCGTTCGCGGTCTTCACGTTGTCGCCGTTCTGCGCCACGTTCTGGGTCAGCTGCTCCATGCTGGCGGCGGTTTCCTCCAGGCTGGAAGCCTGCGATTCGGTGCGGCCGGACAGGTCCATGTTGCCGCTCGCGATTTCGCCGGTCGCATGGCGGATCCCGTCGAAATTGCTGCGCACGTCGCCGATCACGCTGAACAGGTTGACCGAGGTCTGGCGCAGGGCGGCTACCAGTTGGCCCATCTCGTTGTCGCTGCGGTTGTCGATGCGGGCGGTCAGGTCGCCACCGGCCAGGCGGCGCGCGAAGGCGGTCGCCTCGTCGAGCGGCGCCAGCACGTTGCGGCGCAGGCTGAGCCAGAGGTTGACGGCGACGCCGAGCGAGACCGCCATCGCCAGCAGGCTCCAGGGCGCGGCGCCGAGCCGCCAGCCTTGCGCCAGGTTGACCAGCAGGACAGTCGCCACCACGCCCATGCCGGCGTTGACCTGGGTCCGCAGCGGCAGGTTGCGCAGCGCTGCCAGGCGGCCTGCCAGGCCGCTTTTCAATACGCGCCCATGGCGCAGCACCAGCTTGCGCGGGTTGCCGGCCTTGAATTCCGCATACAGCGCGGCGGCCGCCTCGACCTGTTGGCGCGAAGGCTTGGTGCGCACCGACATGTAGCCGCATGCCTTGCCGTCCTCGAGTACTGGCGTCACGTTCGCGTAGACCCAATAATGGTCGCCGTTCTTGCAGCGGTTCTTGACCATCCCGCTCCATGGCAAGCCGGCCCGGATCGTCGCCCACAGGTCGGCAAAGGCTTCTACCGGCATGTCGGGGTGGCGCACCAGGTTCTGGGGCGCGCCGATCAGTTCTTCTTCGGTGAAACCGCTGACTTCGATGAAGTAAGGGTTGGCATACCGGATGTTACCCTGCAGGTCGGTGGTCGAGACGATGGTCCGGCCATCGGCAAGGAGGTATTCCTGGTTGGTGATGGGGGTATTGACGCGCATGGGGGGGAGATCCTCATATCCGGTGCAAAATCGACAAAAAATGACGAATTCATACGATATCACATATAAAAACGCGCCATTTACTGTTGAGTAGTATAGTCATCAATCAATTTTGTCATATACAAGAATTGCTTGATGGCACCAAAATACAACGCATGAATACGAGATATGCATGAAATGAATCCGCCGCTATGGGTCGTCATGGGCGTGAGCGGCTGCGGCAAGAGCGACATCGGCCGGCGGCTGGCGCAGGCACTGCAGGCCCGCTTCATCGAGGGCGATGCCTTCCACCCGCCCGAGAACTTGACGAAGATGGCGGCCGGCGTGCCGCTCACGGACGAGGACCGGCGCGGCTGGCTGCTGGCCCTGCGTGCCGAGCTGCAGAGGGCGGCAGACGCGGGAGAGGGGGCGGTGCTGTCCTGCTCCGCCCTGAAGCGCATCTACCGCGATGTCTTGCGCGGGAGCGATGCCGGCGCGGTCTGCTTCGTCCACCTGAACGGTCCGCGCGAGCTGATCGCCCAGCGCATGGCCGCGCGCAGCGGCCATTTCATGCCCGTGTCGCTGCTCGACAGCCAGCTGCGCACCCTCGAACCCCTGCAGCCGGACGAATACGGCCTCACGCTCGACCTGCGCGAGTCGCCGGCGCGTCTAGTGGAGCAGGTGCTGGCAGCCGCCCGGACCAGCTGAAACGTCTCGTTACACATGAGTTGCCCCGCTGTGGCTTTGTGTGTTTTTCTGGCGCCCCGGCTCTGTTACGCTTCCTGTATCACCAATAACAAAAAGGGATTCCATGGACATCAAGCCGCAATGGACAGCCGTCCTGGCGCTGGTCGCTTCCAATGCCTTTGCCGTCGAGGCGCCGATCCAAAGCGTTACCCTGTATCCCGGCAGCGCCACGGTGGAGCGCGTGGTGCAGGTCACACCGGGCATGACCCAGGTCGAGATCACGGGCCTGCTGGCCAACTTCAGCACCGACACCCTGCGCCTGCAGGCCGACCCCGGCATCCAGGTCGGGCAGGTGGTCACCCGCGACCAGGCCTCGGCCGACAGCCGCAACCCGCGCGAAGCGGAGCTGGAAGCGAAGATCCAGGCACTGCAGGACCAGCTCACCGTCATCGATGCGGACTACAAATCAGCGCAGCTGGTCCAGGGCTACCTCGAGCGCCTGGGCGGCGGTGAGGGCAGTCGCACTGGCCCCAGCGATCCCAAGGCCTTGCTGGGCACCCTGGATGCGATCCGCAAGGGCGGCAGCGACGCCCTGGCGCGCATGCACGAGGCCGAAGTCAGGAAGCGTTCCCTGGCCAAGCAGTTGGAAGCGCTCAAGAGCGACCTGGAGAAGGTGCAGGCGAATTCGCGCCAGAGCCGCACCATGACGGTGTCCGTGTCGGCGAAGCAGGCGGGCCGGCTGGTGCTGAGCTATCAGGTCAACCGCGCCGGATGGAAGCCGCTGTATCGCGCCTCGCTCGATTCGAACGCCTCCAGCATCGAGCTGGAACGGATGGCCGCGATCTCGCAGAAGACTGGCGAGGACTGGAGCAACGTCAAGTTGCGCCTCTCCACCGGCCAGCCGAGCCAGACGGCCTACGCGCCCGATCCCCAGCCATGGCTGCTGACCTGGCGCCCACCCCGCGAGCAGCAGGAAATGATCCGCTACCGCTACGCTCCCGCACCGGCTCCGCCGCCGGCGCCGGAGGCTGTCACGGTGGCGAGCTCGCGCAACATCCGGCCTGCGGATGACTACGTGGCCCCCATCGTGGAAACGCAGGGGAATTTCACCACCGAATACGAGGTGCCGGCCAGGGTCAGCCTGGCCGCGGACGGCCGCGAGATCTCGGTCGGACTGGCGAAGCAGAACCTGGCGGTCAAGCAGCTGGTGCGCATCGCGCCGCGCACCAGCAGGGACACGGCGGTGCTGACGGTCGACGCGGCGCGCCCCGAGGGCGTCTGGCTGCCGGGCCAGGTGCAGCTGCGCCGCGACGGCTCCTACGTGGGCGCGCTGTACTGGAATCCGCAGGACAGCGAACGTTTCACGATCTCCTTTGGCCGCGATCCGCTGGTGCGCGTCACCGTCGAGAACCGTGACGCGAAAGCGGGGCAGGTCGGCATCTTCAAACAGGAGAACCAGAAGCGCATTGCCGACACCTATGTGGTGACGAGCTTCCACCGCCAGCCGATCGACATCCTGGTGCTGGAGCCGACCCCGGTCAGCCAGGACGACAAGATTGCGGCGAAGGTGGCGCTCAGCCCGGAGGCGAACCTCAGGGACTGGCAGCAGCGCCGCGGCCTGGTCGGCTGGGAGCGCAGCCTGAAGCCGAACGAGACGGCGCGCTTCAACGTCGACTACGTGATCGACTATCCGAAGGAGGGGACGGTTCAGGGCCTGCCCTGAATCAAAACCGGGGAGTATGTACACATTCCCCCCCGCGTGGGGCTGCCCCGGATGGCGAATGGCGATTATCGTGTCGCCATTCGATCAGCAACCCCGAACGGACCACCATGATCAAACTTATTTACAAGACCTCGCGCGCACTTTCCCACGCGGCCAAGCACGCCGCCGTGCACGCAGCCATGCTGCTGGTGCTCGGCATCCCGGCCCATGCGGCCCAGAACACTCCCGCTGGCGCGAACGCGTCGGCGCAGGGCAAGTACATCGAACGCGGACGCTACCTGGTCAAGGTCGGCGGCTGCAACGACTGCCACACCGCGGGCTATGGCATGAGCGCCGGCCAGGTGCCGGAAAAGGAATGGCTGACCGGCGACCAGCTGGGCTGGCACGGCCCGTGGGGCACGACCTATCCCACCAATTTGCGCCTGTCGATGAACGCCATGAGCGAAAACGACTGGATCAGGATGGCCCAGACCATGAAAGCGCGTCCGCCGATGCCCTGGTTCACGCTGAACACCATGGACAAGGAAGACCTGCGCGCCATCTACCGCTTCGTGCGCCACCTCGGCCCGGCCGGCAAGCCAGCGCCGGCGGGACTGGCGCCGGGCGTCAAGCCGGCCGGTCCGGCGATCCTGTTCCCGGCCCCGCCGAACTGAACTTGCCGCGGCGCTTCATTGCGCCATGATCTCCGCTGCAGCCGCTTCCGACGATGGGGGCGGCTGCTCGGCAAATTCCGCATACACCCAGTCCCCGCTAGAACGCACCAGCCCCTCGGGCGCGGGGCGCTCGCGTTGCGGCGTCTTCGCCAGCGCCACCCGCATGTAGTCGACCCACACCGGCAGCGCCATCGTCGAGCCGTATTCGCGCCCGCCCAGCGAGCGCGGGTCGTCGTAGCCCATCCACGCCACCGCAACCACATTGCCGCCATAGCCCGCGAACCAGGCGTCGATGGCATTGCTGGTGGTGCCGGTCTTGCCCGCCAGGTCGCCGCGGTTCAGCAGGCGCGAGGCCTGGGCGGCGGTGCCGGCCCTTGCCACGTCGCGCAGCATGGAATCCACGATAAAGGCGTTGCGCGCATCCAGCACGCGCGCGTTTTCCTGCGGCGCGCGCGGCTTGCCGCTTTCGAACAGGACCTTGCCGTCACGGTCCTGGATCGTCATGCCGAGCTGCGGCTCGACGCGGTAGCCTCCGTTGGCCAGCACGGCGTAGGCGCCGGCCATCTGCAGCGGCGTCACCGCGCCGGTGCCGAGGGCCAGGGTCAGGTTGCTCGGGTGGCGCGCCGGGTCGAAGCCGAAGCGTCCCAGGTGCTCGCGCGCATGCTCGACCTCGACGGCGCGCAGCATGCGCACCGTGGGCACGTTGCGCGAATGGATGAGCGCATGGCGCATCGTCACCGGTCCCTCGAACAGGTTGTCGTCGTTGCGCGGCGACCAGTTGGCATAGGCCTTCTCGCCCGACAGATCGAGCGGCTCGTCGAGGATGGTGGTGCCCGGGAAGAAACCGCGCTCCAGCGCCGCCGAATACACGAAGGGCTTGATGCTGGAGCCGGGCTGGCGCCAGGCCTGGGTCACGTGGTTGAGCTTTTGCAGCTGGAAGTCCACGCCGCCGACCAGCGCGCGTACGCTGCCGGTCTGGGCGTCGAGGGCGACAAAGGCCGCAGCCACCTGCGGCAACTGGGTGATCGCCCAGCCATCCTTGCCGTTGCGCGCGATGCGGATGACGGCGCCCGGCGCCAGCTTGACGCCGGCCCTGGCCGCGGGCGTCAGGGCCGGCGCGGCGAAGGCAAGCCCGGCGCCGCTGATCTCGACGGTATCGCCGTCGCGGGTGGCGACGCGCACCCGCTTGGGCGAGGCCGACAGCACCACAGCCGGCGCGAAACCGCTCACCGCCGGCTGCTTCTGCAGCGCTTCCTGGATCGCCTCGGTGCGCGCCTCGCCCGCCTTGGGCAGCGCGATACGCGCTTCCGGGCCGCGGTAGCCGTTGCGGCGGTCGTAGGCGATGGCGCTGCGGCGCACCGCCTCGTAGGCAGCGGTTTGTTCGGCCGCATGGATGCTGGTGGTGACGGTGTAGCCGTGCTCGTAGGCAGCCTGGCCGAAGCGCGCGTAGGCCGCCTGGCGCGCCAGCTCGGCGACGTATTCGGCGCCCGCACCCGGACCGCCGCCGTCGCGCCGCACGCGCAGCGGCTCGGCCAGCGCCTTGCGGTACTGGGGCTCGCTGATCTTCCCGAGCTCGAACATGCGCTTCAGGACCGCGCGCTGGCGCTGTTGCGCGCGCTCCGGATTGGCGACCGGGTTATGGCGCGAGGGGTTTTGCGGCAGCCCGGCCAGCATCGCCATCTCGGCCACGCTCAGCGACTCGAGCGGCTTGCCGAAATAGGTGCGTGCGGCGCTGGAGAAGCCGTAGGAGCGCTGGCCCAGGTAGATCTGGTTCATGTAGACCTCGAGGATCTGGTCTTTCGATAAGGCCTGCTCGATCTTGTAGGCCAGCGCCACCTCGGTCAGCTTGCGCGGCAGGGTCTTGTCGCGCGACAGGAAGAAGTTGCGCGCCACCTGCATGGTGATGGTGGAGCCGCCCTGGGCGTGACCCATCGCAGCGATGTTGGCCTTGGCCGCACCCAGCGCGCGGATCCAGTCGATGCCGCCATGCTCGTAGAAGCGCGCGTCCTCGATCGACAGCACGGCCGCCTTCATCAGCGGCGGGATCTTCGCGATCGGCACGAAGTCGCGCCGCTCGGCGCCGAATTCGCCGATCAGGACCTTGTCGGCCGAGTACACCCGCAGCGGGATCTTGGGGCGGTAGTCGGTGACGGCGCCGATGTCCGGCACCTCGTCCAGGATGCCGGCAGGGGCGGCGGCCGGCAGCAGCAGGGTGGCGAGCAGCGTGGCGCGGGCGGCCAGGCGGGGCAGGGAAGCGTGGAACATGAGCTAGAAAAGGGAATGGTTGAATGCGGCGCGATCTTACCGCCATCGCGCGGCAAGCGCAGCAGGAACCGCCAAGGTAGCGCAAAACGGCTTGCCGGGGCTCAGGTATCGCTACCGCAGGCCGCCCCGCACTGCGGGTTATACTGGGTCGAGCCGTCACGATGGGAGGAATGCATATGCCGCGCACCGGCGAACGGGATGGATACCTGGTGATCGACTGGTCGTTCGCGTGGGATCCCTCGCTGGCCGACCTGCTGGCGGTCGCACCTGAGCTGGTGCTGGGCCGGCGGGTGGCGATCGTCTCCTGCGACAGCGGCGCCTACCCCCCATCCGCGGCCGAACTGGAAGCAGGGTGGTGCAGGGAAGGCGATGTAACGCTCAGCGCCGGCGTCGCAAGTATCGACTGCCTGCCCACGCCGGGCTTCGACGAATGGTACGTGTTCGACGACGCCCCCGCCGTGTTCCCGGTGCGGCAGCACGTCAATGTATTCGGCTTTTCCGTATTGGCCGAGAACGACGAAGCCAGGGCGTTCTGGGAACAGGTCCGCCAATGCAGGCCGCGCCACGTGCTGGGAACAGGCACGCCACATATGTTCGTCGTCACCCGTGACGGTGGACTGTTCGAGCGCCTCCGAAACCGTGAGCTCCTGGAGGATACGGATGACTAAGGCTGTGCACACATCGCTCTATCGGGTAAAACGGCTGAGCCGCCACGTGTTGCGCCTGCCGCTGTACTGCATCCTGGCACTGCTGGTCGTCATCTTCATCGACCTCGCCGTGCCCGCGCGAATCACAGTGACGGTGACCAACCGCGGCAGCGAACCCCTGCGCGGCGCTGTCGTCCACGTAACCGGAAACGCCTATCCCATCGGCTATCTCGCGCCCGGCGAACGCAAATCGGTGTTCGTGGAGCCCCAGGGCGAGAGCGACGTCGAACTGGCGTTCGAACCAGGCCGACGCTTGACCATCGGGTGCTACCTCGAACCTGGTTACCAGGCCCTGGTGACGGCCGAGGTCACGGCCGACCGGGTGCTCGCCGATACCTGCGAGATCGATTTCTCGCTGTTCTAGGTACGATTACCGGCGACAGGATCTGCGAGCCGCTCCAGCATGCAGTCCAGCGCCCGTCCGTACTGCACGCGCATGGCCTCAAGCTGGGCGCCATCGCCGCGCGCCGCGCACAGTGCGAGGCCGCTGCCGTGCACATGGTCGACCAGGATGTCGCGCCACAGCAGATGCCCGGGCGTGAGGGACGACAGCAGTCCGGTGAGGTGCTGGGTGATGCGCTGCGCCGTGCCGGCGAAGGCGGCAGGTTCGGCGAAGACTGCCAGGGTCAGCTGCGGATGGCGGCCGACGGCGTCGTGGTAGCGGGTGAGCAGCGCCCGAACCTGTGTGCGCGCGTCGGCGCCGGCATCGTTCTCGTCGAGCACGGCGCCGTACACACGCTCGCACAAGGCCTGCAGCAGGGACGCGCGGTCGCCGACATGGTGGTAGAGGCTCATCGGGGTGACGCCCAGGCGCGTGGCAAGCGCACGCATGCTGACATTGGCGCCGTTCTCGTCGAGCAGGGCCAGCGCGGCGCCCAGGATGGCCTCGCGCGTCACGCCCGCGCCTCCTGGGGGGCGGCCACGGGGCCGGCTCATCGCAGGAAGCGGTAGGTGGATTGCACCAGGCCCGAAGGGAAGCTGCGGCTGGCTACCAGGGCCAGTGCCACGTCCCGCGCCAGCGCGCCGAACAAGGGGCGGCCGGCGCCGATCAGGACTGGGACGGTGCTCAGCACCACGTCTTCGACCAGGCCGGCGCGAATGAAGGACTGCACCAGCTGCCCGCCGTCGACATAGACCCGGCGCACGCCCTGTGCTGCCAGCTGCGCCATGGCCTGCTGGGGCGTGGCGTCGGAAAAGCTAACCCTGCCTTCGAGGGCCGCTGGCACCGCCGTTCCGGCCAGCCGGCGCGACAGCACCAGCACGGGGCGATCATAGGGCCACGGGTCGAAGCCGAGCGCCTTCTCGTAGCTGCCGCGGCCCATCACGATGCAGTCCTTGTCCGCGATGAACTCGTCATAGCCGTGGTCTTCGGATGGATCGTCACGCTGCAGCAGCCAGCCGATGTCGCCGTCGGGACGGGCGATGTAGCCGTCCAGGCTGGTGGCGATAAAAATGTGCCCAGTGATCATGTAACGCCTCGTCGTTATTTATACAGCGTATATTTTAGTTGGCGAAGAGCGAGGGCGCGATCGGTCAAAAGACAGAGCGGCCGGCTTACCAGCGGCGATACAGCCCGACGCTGAGGCCGCGCTCGCGCGCCTCGCTCGCGCCGCCCGCGCCGCTCCTGGCGAATCTGGCGCCGACCTTGCCGCCCCAGTGGCGCGACAGGTAGTGGACCCAGGTGAGGCTGCCACCACCGGAGCGCGCGCGGCCCCCGGTGAGCGAGAGCGGGTCGTCGCTGCGGCCGCGGTTCGCGCTCATCTCCAGGTAGCTGGCGCCGTCGCCCGCGCTGTCGCCGGCGTAGTACCAGCGGGCCAGCAGGCGCTGGCCCGCGCCGCGCGAGTTATCGGAGACGATGTTCTGGTGGCGCAGCTGCACATAGAAGTCGCCGGCATATTTACCGAGGCCGACCCCATGGATGTTCACGCGCGACTCGAAGCCGAGCACGTCCTCGCTGAGCGATGCTTCCCAGCCCCTGCCCAGCGACTGGTACAGCTCGACGCGACCCGAATTGGCCGGGAACAGGCGCCCGGCCGGCGCGCTCTGGTAGCGCAGGTTGGCGTACGCGCCGTCCCACAGGCTGGCGTAGGCGTCGACGGCCCATGCGCGGCCGCTCTGGTCGAAACGGTGGGCGCGCAGCGCTTCGAAGCCGATCGAGCCGCGCTTGCCGTAGTGGCGCAGGCTCAGGGTCTGGTCGTTCCAGCGCGGGCCGGCGCCAACGTCCTGCCAGCTGCCGGACAGACCCGCGGTCCAGGTATAGCCCGAGGCGATCGCGGCTTGCGGCGTGCCGGGACGCGGCTGCATGGCGCGCAGGGCGCGCTCGCGCGCCGCCAGCGTCGCGGCATCACCGGGACGCAGCACTGCGGCGCGCCCGTAGGCCTCGGCGGCGCGGGCCGGCAGGTCCTGCCATTGATAGAGATTGCCGAGTGCGAACCAGACATCGGCATAGTCGGGCGAGGCCTTGGCCGCCGCCGTCAGGTCGGCTTCCGCCTCGCTCCAGCGCCCCAGGCGGCTGAGCACGATGCCGCGTCCGAGCAGCAGGTCCACGTTGCCGGGTGCGCGTGCGAGCAGGGCGTTGTAGGCCGCCAGCGCGAGTCCGGGCTGGCCGGCATTCGCCAGGCGGCGGGCTTCTGCGTACTGTTCATCGAACGAGGCGGTGGCGGCAGGCTGGACCTGGGTGGTTTCGGCGGGCGGCTGCTGGTAATCGAAGGGCATGGGCAAGGAAAAATGGGCGCTGTGCAGGCAAAACTTTGCCGCAGTGCCGCTAGTGCGTCAAGGAAACACAGGGTGAGTGTCGCGCGAAATCGTCAAATTCTAAGCACTGACCAGCAAAAAGCAAAACGCCCGGCGCGCAGGCCGGGCGTTTCGTCATTTAATGCGCAGCGCTTAGAACGCTTCCCACTCTTCAGCCTTGTCACGGGCAGCTGCGCGCGAGCTCGCCGGCGCCGCTTTGGAGACCGGTTTCGCGGCTTTGGCCGGCAGCGCCAGCGTACGCGCCTTGGCTGCTGCCGGGGCGGCGGCAGGCGTTACGGCAGGAGCGGCACCGGCGCCGAGCTTGAACACGCCGACCACCTGGGCCAGGCGGGCCGCCTGGTCCTGCATCGAGGCGGCGGCCGCGGCCGATTCCTCGACCAGCGCGGCGTTCTGCTGGGTCACCTGGTCCATCTGGCCGATGGCGCCGTTGACCTGCTCGATGCCGCCGGTCTGTTCCTGGCTGGCCGACGCGATCTCGGCCATGATGTCGGTGACGCGACGGATCGAAGTCACCACCTGGTCCACGGTCTCGCCGGTCTGGTCGACCAGCCTGGTGCCCGCTTCGACCTTGTCGACCGAGTCGCCGATGAGAAGCTTGATTTCCTTGGCCGCCGCGGCCGAGCGCTGCGCCAGGGTGCGCACTTCGGACGCCACGACCGCGAAGCCGCGGCCCTGTTCGCCGGCGCGCGCCGCTTCCACCGCCGCGTTCAGCGCCAGGATGTTGGTCTGGAAGGCGATGCCGTCGATGACGCCGATGATGTCGACGATCTTCTTGGACGAGTCGTTGATCGAGCTCATGGTGGCGATGACCTGCTCGACCGCAGTGCCGGCCTGCAGCGCGACATCGGACGCCGTGATCGCCAACTGGTTGGCCTGGCGCGCGTTGTCGGCGTTCTGGCGCACGGTGGTCGTCAGTTCTTCCATCGAGGCGGCGGTTTCTTCCAGCGCGCCGGCCTGCTGCTCGGTGCGGGCGGACAGGTCGAAGTTGCCGGCCGAGATTTCCGCCGAGCCGGTAGCGATGGTGTCGGTGCCACTGCGCACTTCGCTGACGATCTTCGCCAGGTTGTCGTTCATGTTGCGCAGGGCGCGCAGCAGGGCGCCGGTCTCGTCTTTCGAATCGGCGTCGATGCGATGGGTCAGGTCGCCCGCGGCCACGGTCTCGGCGGCCAGCACGGCGGCGCGGATCGGGCGCGTGATGCCGACCGTGAGCAGCCAGGAGAGGATGGCGCCGAGCAGCACGGCGCAGCCGGCCAGCACGGCGATGACGGTGCCGTCCTGGCTGGCGCTGGCGTCGATCGCCTTGGCGGTCTGGTCGATGCTGTTACGCTGCATGAGCACCAGCTCCTGCAGGAGGTCCTGGTACTTCTGCGCCGCCGGCGTGAAGCCCTGATCGAGGATGCGCGCCGCTTCCTCGGCATTGCCGTCGGCCTTGGCCTTGATGGCGCCGTCGCGCGAGGAACTATAGGCCTTGCGCTGCTCGAGGATCTTGTCGAACAGCGTCTTTTCCGCACCTTCGACGATCAGCGGCTCGATCTGCTTGAGCAGTTCGGCGGCCTTCTTGACCGAGGCCGCGGCGTCTTCCTTGAAGTAGGGGCCGAGCGCCGGGTCGGTGCTCTTGACGATCGCTGCGGTGCGGCGGATCGAGGCGAAGTTCAGGCTGTACCAGTCAGTGATCAGGCGTTCCTTGGTAAGGGGAGCCGCCATCATGTTGCGGGTCGAGGCCGCAACTTCGTTCAGGCGCGAAATGCCGGCGATGGCAATGAGGAGTGTCATCGCCAGGATCACGGCAAAGCCGAGACCGAGGCGGCGCCCAATCCGGATATTCGAAATGAAACCCATTGTTGCTTCCTTGGTGTGGGGGAGGTAAGACGTGAGGCGCCAGCGCCGAATGGGCTGGCGAAGTCACAAACAAGGCAGGGATTTTACGGGCAAGCGCATACCCAAAGGAAATAAAAAATGCAGTTGAGAAATTTTTACGACACTTTTTCTACGTAGTTTCCACTATACCAATTGTTAAATATTGCCGCACGGAAATCGACCTGTTATGGTTGCGCCCTTTGGTAAATGACCTTAAAGTCAGTCCGATCCGCTTCCCGTTTCCCCGCTTTTCAAGATAATCATGAAACATTCTTCCCGTCTCCTCCCGCTGTTGAAACCGCTGCTGCTGGCCGGCGTGTTCGCCGCCGGCAGCACCCAGGCCGCCCCCCTGCCGCCTGAATTCACCGCCCAGCTCGACAAGATGTTCCCGTCGGTCGAAGCCCTGTACCAGGACCTGCACCGCAATCCGGAGCTGGCCTTCAATGAACACCAGACCGCGAAGAAGCTCGCCGAACGCGTCAAGGCGCTCGGCTTCGACGTCACGACCGGCGTCGGCGGGACCGGCGTGGTGGCGATCCTGAAGAACGGCCCCGGCCCGACCGTGATGCTGCGTACCGAAATGGATGCGCTGCCGGTCCAGGAAAAGACCGGCCTGCCGTTCGCCAGCACCGCCCTAGGGAAGAACGCGGCCGGCGAGACCGTCCCGACCATGCACGCCTGCGGCCATGACGTCCACATGTCGGCCTGGTACGCCACCGCCAAGCTGATGGCGGACAACCGCAAAGCCTGGAGCGGCACCCTGATGCTGGTCGGCCAGCCGGCCGAGGAACCGCTGACCGGCGCCGCGGCCATGCTGAAGGATGGCCTGTTCACCCGCTTCCCGAAGCCCGACTATGCGCTGTCGATGCACGACGAAGGCACGCTGCCGGCCGGCCACGTGGGCTACCGCGCGGGCCCGTTCCGCGCGTCGGCCGACACCATCACCATCACCATCTTCGGCCAGGGCGGCCACGGCGCCACCCCGCACGAGACCCGCGACCCGGTCGTGATGTCGGCGCGCGTCGTGATGGCGCTGCAGACCCTGGTCTCGCGCGAGAACAACCCGGCCGACCCGGTCGTGATCACCGTCGGCAGCATCAATGGCGGCACCCAGGCCAACGTGGTGCCGGACCAGGTTAAGCTGATGCTGACGGTGCGTACCTTCCGTCCGGAAGTACGCAAGCGCGTACTGGCCAGCATCGCCCGTGAAGTGAAGGGCGAGGCGATCGCCGCCGGCGCACCGAAAGAACCGACCATCGATATCAAGCCAGGCGCCGACTCGGTCTACAACGATCCGGAACTGACCGCACGCGCGGTCGCCGCGATCAAGGGCGCCATCGGCGAACAGAACGTGAGCGAGATGCCGGCCAAGATGACCTCGGAAGACTTCGCCAACTACGGCCAGGCCGGCGTCAAGGCCATCCTGCTGCACGTCGGCGCCGTCGAACCGGGCAAGCTGGCGGCCGCACGCCAGGCCGGCAAGTACCCGCCGGGCACCCATTCGCCGCAGTGGCAGCCGGACTTCAAGCCGACCGTGCGTTCCTTCATCGCCTCGGAAACCGCGGTGCTGCTCGACCTGATGAAGCCGGGCGCGAAGTAATCCAGCTCCAGTAATGAGAAAGGCCGGGTCCTGTGCAAACAGGCCCGGCCTTTTTTACCGTCTGGTCAAACGATCAGAAGGTTTCCCATTCTTCCGTTTCGACAGGCTTGGCGCGTGCTGCCGGCTTGGCGCCGGCCATGCGCGGTTCCTTGCGCGCTGCTGCTTTCGGCGCGACCGTCAGCGCACGTGCGGCTCGCGCGGCCGCCGGCGCCGCCATCTGCGCATCCAGTTTGAACACGCCGACCAGTCCGGCCAGGCGCTGCGCCTGTTCCTGCAGCGCGCCCGCGGCGGCAGCCGATTCCTCCACCAGCGCGGCGTTCTGCTGGGTCGATTCGTCCATCTGGCCGATCGCGCCGTTGACCTGTTCGATGCCGTGGATCTGTTCCTGGCTGGCCGACGCGATCTCGGCCATGATGTCGGTGACGCGCTGGATCGAGGTGACCACCTGTTCCATGGTTTCGCCGGTGCGGTCGACCAGCCTGGTGCCCGCTTCGACCTTCTCGACCGAGTCGCCGATGAGGAGCTTGATTTCCTTGGCTGCCGCCGCCGAGCGCTGCGCCAGGGTCCGCACTTCAGAGGCGACCACGGCGAAGCCGCGGCCCTGTTCACCGGCGCGCGCCGCTTCCACCGCGGCGTTCAGCGCCAGGATGTTGGTCTGGAAGGCGATGCCGTCGATGACGCCGATGATGTCCACGATCTTGCGCGAGGATTCGTTGATCGAGCCCATGGTGGTGACCACCTGGCCGACCACGCTTCCGGCATCGACCGCCACATTGGAGGCGGTGATCGCCAGCTGGTTGGCCTGGCGCGCGTTGTCTGCGTTCTGGCGCACGGTGCCGGTGAGATGGTCCATCGCGGCGGCGGTTTCCTCGAGCGAGGCGGCCTGCTGTTCGGTGCGGCTCGACAGATCAAGGCTGCCGGCGCTGATCTCGCCGGAGGCGGTGCCGATGGTGTCGGTGCCGCTGCGGACTTCGCTGACGATCTTCGCCAGGCTGGCGTTCATGTGGCCGAGGGCGCGCAGCAGGGCGCCGGTTTCGTCGCGGCTGTCGGCATCGATGCGCTGGGTCAGGTCGCCCGCGGCCACGGTCTCGGCGACCTGCACCGCGGTGCGGATCGGACGCGTGATGCCGCGCGTGAGCAGCCAGGACGATAGCACCCCGAGCAGGACGGCAAACACCGTCATGCCGCCGATGACCATCTGGCCGCGCCTGGCGATGCCGTCGATGTCCGCGGCGGTGGCGGCGATGTTGGTGCGCTGCATGGCAACCAGTTCGCGTACCGATTCCTGGTAGGCCTTGGCGGCCGGGGTGAAGGCCTCGTCGAGGATCTTGTCCGCCAGCTCGGGATTGCCTTCGGCCTTGGCCTTGACGGCATTGTCGCGCGCCGTGCTGTACTGCTTGCGCTGGTCCTGGATGCGCTGGAACAGGGCGATTTCCTTGTCGCCGACGAGGAGCGGCTCGATCTGCTTGATGAGATCCGAGGACAGCTTGGCGGTGGCCGCCGAGTCTTCCTTGAAGTAGGCCGTCAATGAAGGATCGCTGCTCTTGACGATGGCGGCGGTACGGCGCACGGCGGCAAAGATCTGGGTGTACCACTCGGCGATCAGGCGTTCCTTGGCCAGCGGGGCGGCAAGGGTGGCCTGGGCGGCCGTATCGACCTGGTGCAGGCGCCACATGCCGGTGCCGGCGATCAGGAGCGACGTGGCGATGGTCAGGGCGAAACCGGCGGCGAGACGCAGGCCGATGCTGAGGTTGTTGAAAGTGCGCATAGGTCGGATGGGCTGGCGAGCCTTGCCCGGCCCGCCCTGTTCACTATTAAAAGTAACAATTATTGCCCAACCGAAATGTAAACGCAGCATAATGCTGCTTCTGTATAGACAATTTACAACATTTGTCTATCGCTCATCTCCGGCCTCCGACTCGCGCAGGCGCCGGCTGCGGGCATAGCCGTCCGGATGGGTGGCGGCATAGGACATCGCCTGGCGGAAGAATTTCGGTATTTTCTCTCTGCGCTCGTCGAGGTAGTCGAACAGGTCCGCCAGTGGTCCGGTCGGGATGCCGCGGGCCTGCAGGGTGCGCGCCGCATAGTCGTCGGCTGCCAGTTCCATGGCGCGCGAGTACTCCATGTTGGTCAGCACCGCCGGCAGGCCCGCGGCCACCGCGCTGAAGTCGCCGAACAGGGTGGCCGACAGCGCTGCCGTCAGTGACGAACGCGTGATCGCGCGCACGCTGTGGCGCTCTTCGATGTGGCCGACTTCGTGCGCCAGCACGCCGGCCAGCACCGCCGCTGCTTTAGCGTCGAGGTCGTTGTTCTTGCCCATCGCGAGGCGCACCATCTCGTCGGTGAGCACGATGGTGCCATCGGGGAAGGCCAGGGCATTCGCCCCCAGCCGGGGCGCATCGGCCACGCGCAGGCGCAGCGGGATGCGCGGCGCGGCCGGCTGCACCCGCTGCAGGATGGCTCCAATGGCCGCGATCCGGTCCTCGCTCAGGCGCGACGGCTGCAACAGGCCCTGGCGCTCGAGCAGGGACAGGGCGTTCCGGCCCAGGGCCTGGTCGGCCTGGGGCGGGACCTGGGTCGAGAGGCGCTCGGCGGCCGCCGGGATGCCCCAGTGCCAGGCCGACAGGATCAGGGCCACCAGCAGGGCCAGCGCCACCAGTACGGCGGCGGTGTGCTCCTGCCAGCGCACCACCCAGCTCTTGCGGTAGCCCAGCGCGGCGGCCAGCGCCGGGCGCATGGCCGGGTCGTGCAGCTCGGCGTGGGTGCCGTCCGCGAAATACAGCACGGTCGGTGCGTGCTCGAAGGGTTCGGCCAGGCGCGTGCCGGCCAGGGAATAACTGCGCGTGGTCTCGCCGCGCAGGTGGATGGCGCCGTCGCCGGTGGACAGGTTGACCACATGCAGGCGTGCGCTGCGGCCGTCGAAATAGTGTGCAGTGCTCATGAGTGGTTTTCCTTACCAGCTGAGGTCGATGCCGAAACCGTCGGCGATGCTGTCGCCGGCGGCGCCGCCGCGCGTCGCCACGTGTGCGGCCGTGGCTTCGATGTCGCCGTCGACCTCGATCGCCAGGTGCGCCAGGCGGAAGCGGTACACGCTGACCACGGCAAAGGGACGGTACAGGCCCAGGGTCAGGATGGTGAGCAGCGCGTTCTTCGTCTGCAGCTTCATGAAGGCGCGCGCCGGCAGGGTCGAATGGATGCGCAGGCCTGGGAAGCTGGTATTCGACCAGGCCAGGTTGGACACGCGCACCACCATGTAGGGCCCGATGAGGAGGTAGGCCAGGTACACCATCAGCAGGCCGACGAACACGCCGATCGCCACCGCCACGCCGGCCTTGCTGCCGGCGGCGGCGCCGACGACGCCGGCCAGCACGCCGGCGCCGATCATCGCCGCCAGGCTCAGGCCGCCCGCCACCAGGTAGAAGCGGTAGAAGCGGCGCGACTTGACCGTGTAGTGCGAATGCTGGTCGCCGAACAGCAGGTGGGCATGCTGGAAGCGCCGGATGCGCGCGTGCATCAGTGGCCACAGCAGGTAAAGCGGCACCGGCAGCGCCGCCAGGTAGGGTTTTTCCGGGTACAGGGCCAGCAGCACGCCCGGCATCAGGAAGGTAAAGGCGGGCGGCAGCCAGGCCAGGTAGGCAGCCGGGACCGAACCGTCAAAGCCCAGGCGCAGGCCGCGGTAGCTGGTGTTCCCGAGGCGGAAGCGCAGCGCGCCGCGCATCAGCCAGGGGAAGGCGAGCAGCAGGCCGACGATCACGGCCATGCCGAAGGTGCTCGAGAAGCCGAAGGCGTAGTGGTAGGCCACCAGCAGCACCACCGACAGCAGACGCCCGACCAGCACCGCGCGCGGGTTGCCGTGGAAGTCGAAACTGGCGCCGGCCAGCAGCGTGTTGCGGTCAAAATACTGCAGACGGCGCACCTTGGCCCAGGCCGAATAGATACCGAAAGTCGCCAGTGTGAGCAGCAGGTTGACGACCCAGATGCGGAAGTATTCGCGGCCGTCGCCGGTAAAGGCCAGCGTCAGGCGCCGCGGCTGGGCGGCGGCAGGTGCGTCGAAGCCGGGCTCGGCGCGCGGGTCGGTAAGTAGGTGCATGGTGGCCAGGCAAAAAGCCCAGTATAGGTGGCCACCCGGCAGCTCGGTCAATTGATGGGGCATATTCTTGCGCGGCGTCGCGCGCGTTCGCGGCGATGCGGGCTTTTTGCGGATCTTGGCAGGGTGACCAGAAGTATTTGCGCCGATTAAGGTATAATTTCAATTTCCCGCGCGTGCCATTCGGCACCTTCAGTACAAATGACCAAATTCGTATTCGTCACTGGCGGCGTCGTGTCTTCCCTGGGCAAAGGGATCGCGGCCGCCTCCCTCGCCGCGATCCTCGAATCGCGCGGCCTCAAAGTCACCATGCTCAAGCTCGACCCGTACATCAACGTGGACCCGGGCACGATGAGCCCTACCCAGCACGGCGAAGTGTTCGTCACCGATGACGGCGCCGAGACCGACCTGGACCTGGGCCACTACGAGCGCTTCATCAGCACCCGCATGAAGAAGGTGAACAACTTCACCACCGGCCAGATCTACGAATCCGTGATTCGTAAAGAGCGCCGCGGCGAGTACCTCGGCAAGACCGTGCAGGTGATCCCGCACATCACCAACGAGATCCAGGACTACATCCGCCGCGGCGCCGAAGGCGTGGACGTGGCGCTGGTCGAGATCGGCGGTACCGTCGGCGACATCGAGTCGCTGCCCTTCCTGGAAGCCGCGCGCCAGCTGTCGCTGCGTTCGGGCCGCAAGGGCGCCGCCTTCGTGCACCTGACCC
The DNA here is from genome assembly GCF_020707295.1 of Massilia sp. IC2-476. Taxonomy (NCBI): domain Bacteria; kingdom Pseudomonadati; phylum Pseudomonadota; class Betaproteobacteria; order Burkholderiales; family Oxalobacteraceae; genus Massilia; species Massilia sp. IC2-476. The sequence goes on along the minus strand of NZ_JAJFER010000001.1, from coordinate 388,148 downwards.
TGGTTCCGTATATCGCATCGGCCGGCGAACTGAAGACCAAGCCGACCCAGCACTCGGTGCAGAAGCTGCGCGAGATCGGCATCTCGCCGAACGCGCTGCTGTGCCGCGCCGACCGCCGCATCCCGGACGACGAGCGCGCCAAGATCTCGCTGTTCGCCAACGTGGAAGAGCAGGCCGTGATCTCGGTGTGGGACGTGGACACCATCTACAAGGTGCCGCAGGTGCTGTGCGACCAGGGCCTGGACGACATCATCCTGGAAGCGCTCGGCATCGACGCGCCCAAGGCCGACCTGTCGATGTGGACCAAGCTGATCCACACCCTGGAAAACCCGAAGCACGAAATCACCATCGGCATGGTGGGCAAGTACGTCGACCTGATCGAATCGTACAAGTCGCTGACCGAGGCGCTGCGCCACGCCGGCATCCATACCGAGAGCCGCGTCAACATCGAATACCTCGACTCGGAAGAGATCGAAAGCAAGGGTTGCGAGCACCTGGCCAAGTACGACGCCATTCTGGTGCCGGGCGGCTTCGGCAAGCGTGGCGTGGAAGGCAAGATTCAAGCCGCCCGCTACGCCCGCGAGAATGGCATCCCCTACCTCGGCATCTGCCTTGGCATGCAGGTCGCGCTGATCGAGTACGCGCGCCACGTGGCCGGCCTGCCGAACGCGAACTCGACCGAGTTCGATCCGGAAACCGAGCAGCCGGTGGTGGCACTCATCACCGAATGGCAGAACCATGACGGCAAGGTCGAGAAGCGCGACGTCAACTCGGACCTGGGCGGCACCATGCGCCTGGGCGCCCAGACCTGCGCCGTGAACCCCGGCACGCTGGCCGCCGACATCTACGGCAACGTCGTCACCGAGCGCCACCGCCACCGCTACGAGGGCAACAACTACTACCTGCCGAAGATCGAAGCGGCCGGACTGGTGGTGTCGGCGCGTACCCCGAACGAAGACCTGCTCGAGATCATGGAACTGCCGCGCGAGGTCCACCCGTTCTACATCGGCGTGCAGTTCCACCCGGAGTTCAAGTCGACTCCGCGTAACGGCCACCCGCTGTTCACGGCGTTCATCCAGGCCGCCCTGAAGCACCAGGCAGCCAACACCAACGTGGCGGCGAACAGCTCGTCGGCACTGCAAGGAGATGCAGCATGAAACTCGCCGGATTCGATGTCGGCCTCGACAAACCGATCTTCCTGATCGCCGGTACCTGCGTGATCGAATCGCGCCAGATGGCGCTCGACACCGCGGGCACGCTCAAGGAAATCACCAGCGCGCTGGGCATTCCCTTCATCTACAAGTCGTCCTTCGACAAGGCCAACCGCTCGTCCGGCAAATCCTTCCGCGGCCCGGGCCGCGAGAAGGGCCTGGAGATCCTGGCCGACGTGCGCAAGCAACTCGGCGTGCCCGTGCTCACCGACGTGCACGACGAAGAGATGATCCCGGAAGTGGCGAGCGTGGTCGACGTGCTGCAGACCCCTGCCTTCCTGTGCCGCCAGACCGACTTCATCAACGCCTGCGCGCGTTCGGGCAAGCCGGTCAACATCAAGAAGGGCCAGTTCCTGGCGCCGGGCGACATGAAGAACGTGATCGACAAGGCGCGCGCGGCCGCACGCGAAGCGGGCCTGCCGGAAGATAACTTCATGGCCTGCGAGCGCGGCGCCTCGTTCGGCTACAACAACCTGGTGTCGGACATGCGTTCGCTCGCCATCATGCGCGAATCGAACTGCCCGGTGGTGTTCGACGCGACCCACTCGGTGCAGCTGCCGGGCGGCCAGGGCACCTCGTCCGGCGGCCAGCGCGAGCACGTGCCGGTGCTGTCGCGCGCGGCCGTGGCGGCCGGTGTTTCCGGCCTGTTCATGGAGACCCACCCGGACCCGGCCAACGCGCTGTCGGACGGCCCGAACGCCGTGCCGCTGGGCCGCATGAAGGAACTGCTCACGACCCTGGTCGAGATTGACCGCATCGTCAAGAAGACCGGCTTCCTGGAAGCCAGCTTCAAGTAAGACTGCATCACGAGAATGCGCGCATGCGCCCGGCGGCCGGGTGTGTGCGCGCATTTGTTACAATGCCAATCGTTTTGGGCTAGCCTGCTAGCCGCACCAGATTCTTACCTTCCGGAGACTGAAAAACATGAGTGCTATCGTTGATATCATCGGCCGCGAAATCATTGACTCGCGCGGCAATCCGACCGTGGAATGCGACGTCCTGCTGGAGTCGGGCGTAATGGGCCGCGCCGCCGTCCCGTCGGGCGCCTCGACCGGTTCGCGCGAAGCCATCGAGCTGCGCGACGGCGACCCCAAGCGTTACTTCGGCAAGGGCGTGCTGCAGGCCTGCGAGAATATCAACACCGAGATCTCCGAAGCGATCATGGGCCTGGACGCCAATGAACAGGCCTTCCTGGACCGTACCCTGATCGATCTCGACGGCACCGAAAACAAGAGCCGCCTGGGCGCCAACGCGATGCTGGCCGTCTCGATGGCCGTCGCCAAGGCCGCGGCCGAGGAAGCCGGCCTGCCGCTGTACCGCTACTTCGGCGGTTCGGGCGCCATGCAGCTGCCGGTCCCGATGATGAACGTCATCAACGGCGGCGCGCACGCGGACAACAACCTGGACATCCAGGAATTCATGATCATCCCAGTGGGCGCACCCTCGTTCAAGGAAGCGATCCGCTGGGGCGCCGAGGTGTTCCACACCCTGAAGAAGATCCTGCATTCGAAGGGCCTGAACACCGCGGTCGGCGACGAAGGCGGCTTCGCCCCGTCGGTGGCCAACCATGAAGAAGCGATCAAGCTGATCATGCAGGCGATCGAGCAGGCGGGCTACGTGGCCGGCCAGGACTTCGCGCTGGGCCTGGATTGCGCGGCCAGCGAATTCTACAAGGACGGCAAGTACGTGCTGGAAGGCGAGGGCGGCATCCAGCTGAGCGCGCAGGACTTCACCAACATGCTCGCCACCTGGGTCGACAAATACCCGATCATCTCGATCGAGGATGCGATGGCCGAAGGCGACTGGGAAGGCTGGGCGACGCTCACCGCCGCGCTGGGCAAGAAGGTGCAGCTGGTCGGCGACGACCTGTTCGTCACCAACACCAAGATCCTCAAAGAGGGCATCCAGAAGGGCATCGCCAACTCGATCCTCATCAAGATCAACCAGATCGGCACCCTGACCGAGACCTTCGCCGCCATCGAGATGGCCAAGCGCGCCGGCTACACCGCCGTGATCTCGCACCGCTCGGGCGAAACCGAAGACTCGACCATCGCCGACATCGCGGTGGGCCTGAACGCCCTGCAGATCAAGACCGGCTCGATGTCGCGTTCGGACCGCATGGCCAAGTACAACCAGCTGCTGCGCATCGAGGAAGACCTGGGCGACGTCGCCAGCTACCCGGGCCGCGACGCGTTCTACAACCTGAAGTAAGTCCGATGCCGGGCAGCCCCTGCGGGCTGTCCGGTTCTTCGTACGACCATGCGACTCATTACCATTGCACTCGCCGTCCTGCTGCTGCTGATCCAGTATCCTTTGTGGCTGGGGAAGGGCGGCTGGCTCGACGTCGCCGACATGCGCTACCAGGTCGAACAGACCCGCCGCAAGACCGAGATGCTGGAAGCCCGCAACGGCAAGCTCGAATCGGAAGTGCGCGACCTGCGCGACGGTTTCGGGGCGGTCGAAGAGCGCGCCAGGTATGAGCTGGGCATGATCAAGCAGAATGAAATCTTCGTGCAGGTGCTGCGCAAGGATGAACAGCCGGCGGAATCGATGACCGTGCCGCCGCCACCGCCACCACCGAAGGACAAGACGAAGCACTGAGCTTCGTCGGCAGCATATGACCCAAGAAAACCCCCTGGATTCGCTCGACGCGATCGCCGACTGCCTGGCCGACGCTTTCGAGGACGGCGAGGGCGCCGCGATCACGGCGGCGATGCGCACCGTGGCGCAGGCCTCCGGCCTGGGCGAGCTGGCGGCGGCCGTCGGCATGCCGCGCGAGGAACTGCAGGCCGCATTGATGGCCGACGAATTCAACCTCGATCTCACGCTCGAGATCATGAAGGTGGTCGACCTGCACATGTCGGGCGGCCGCGGTTGAAACGGGCCCCGCTTCAACGAACAACGCGCCCTCCGGCGAATGCCGATCACTTAGAAACCGCGGCTCATCCGTAGGGTGGGCGGGGGAATATAGTCCAGTGGACTATATTCCGCCCACGCGGTCAAATCACAGTACTGCAGCCCGTGCGGCTGTCCATATCACAACTATCACCGCGTGGGGTGAATCGTGCCAGTGGCACGATTCACAAGCCGCCCACCCTACAATTCTTCCCTGGAAACGAAAAACGCGCCTTTCGGCGCGTTTTTTGTTGGCGTATGCCGCGATCAGTCCGACGAAGCGTCGCCCTGTTGCGCGCCGGCGCCTTGCTCCAGGAAGGAGCGCAGCATCCAGGCGTTCTTCTCGTGCACTTCCATGCGGGTGGTCAGCATGTCGGCGGTCGGGAAGTCGTCCAGCTCGTCGGCTACCTTGACGCTCGCACGCAGGGTGCGGATCAGGACTTCGTTGCCCTCCACCAGTTGGCGGATCATTTCCTTGGACGACAGCACTTCGGGTTCTTCCTTGATGCTCGACAGTTCGGCATAGCGGCGCGACGTCGCCGGTGCGAAGTGGCCCAGGGCGCGGATGCGCTCGGCGATCTCGTCCAGGGCATTCCACTGTTCGGTGTACTGTTCCTCGAACAGCACGTGCAGGGTCGAGAACATCGGCCCGGTGACGTTCCAGTGGAAATTGTGGGTCTTCAGGTACAGCATGTAGGCGTCCGCAAGGACGGTCGACAGCGATTCGACGATCTTGGCACGGTCTTCGGTGCCGATTCCGGTATCCATGTGCATCGTGTTTCTCCTCAGGTCAACGGTGAGTGTTTGTATGGAATGACAACACTGTCAAAGAGGCATCAGCTTAGCACCCTTGGAGAAAATACGTATTTTGAGTGTCCCGGTTCGTTTCTGGTGCAGGAGGCGACGGGACCCTGTGGATCCCGTCATGAGGCGCAGGCTTATGCGCGGGTGGCGCGCTTGCGGCGTGCCGCCGCGACACCGGCGAGTCCGGCGCCCAGCAGCAGCAGGGACGCCGGTTCCGGCACGTCGGAGACGGACACGCCATCCAGCGCCACGTTCGACAGCGTTCCGCCGCTGGCGGTCATGGTCAGGCGCCAGGCGCCGAAGTTCTCGTTCCCGATGAAGGCATCGTAAGGGCGGTTGGCTTCGAAGCCGCGCAGGGCTTCGTGCGCGAAGTAGGTGCCCTGGCCGATCGTGACCATGTAGGTACCGGCCTGTGCGAAGGTCCAGCGGATGGCGGCATCGAAGTGATGGACCGAGCCGTCAGCCGTGGCGCCCGGCGCATCGTCGTTGATGGTCAGCGTCCTTCCGGCAGCGTCGAACAGCATCATGTAGCTGTCGAAACCGGTGATGTGTCCGTCGCCGTTCAGGTCAACGCCAGTCGATTCGCGTACCAGGGAATCGAAGAAGACCTGGGTGCCGGCACTCACGGTGAACGTGATCCGCGCGATGTTCAGGTCGTCTGCGACGCCATCCTTGTCACCATCGAAGTTGGCGATCGTACCGTTGAGTACAGTCGCTCCGGCGACCGACGAGGCGGCGATGCCGGCCATCAAGCATAAACCTGCTACAACCTTGCGCATTAGGAACCTTTCCTTACGTTAAATTCCCAGTCATGTAGCACAATCCATGCCAGACTGTGAAATGTTAAACGAATCAATGGCTTACTTAAAAGTCATTAACCGTAGGAATCATGTTGTAAGGAATCCCGACAGGATCGGGCAAGACCTGTTCAGGCGGGCATTAGGCGCTCGAGTACGGCGCGGGCCCTGGCGGGGATCGGCGTTGGCCGATTGGTCGCGCGGTCGACGTAGACATGGACGAAGTGCCCGGCCGCGGAGGGCAGGGGATCGCCGTTGCGATACAGCGCAATCTCGTAGCGCACGCTGGAGTTGCCCAGTTTTGCCACCCGTACGCCGGCGTGCACCGTGTCCGGGAAAGAGATCGAGCTGAAGTAGGAACAGCCGGTTTCCACCACCAGGCCGACGATGCCGTCCTGGTGGATATCCAGGACTTTCTCGTCGATCAGGTAGCGGTTCACCGCCGTGTCGAAGAAGCTGTAGTAGTTGACGTTGTTGACGTGCCCGTAGCTGTCATTGTCCATCCAGCGTGTCGGGATCGCCAGGAAATGGGGGAATGCGCTACGGGGCGTGTCCTTCATCGTCCAACAGTCCTTGCTTGACTTAGTTGATGCTCAGTTAATGGAACCGCTCGGCGGCATCATGGTTTCGACCGGGGTATCGCTGGCGAACAGCTGGGCGCAGTCGACCTTGTCGAAGGCGTAGTGCTTGCCGCAGAAGTCGCAGTTGATCCCCAGCTCGCCCAGGTCGGCCAGGGCCGAGTCGACTTCTTCCTGGCCCAGCATCTTGAGCATGTTGCCGACCTTCTCGCGCGTGCAGCTGCAGTGGAACTGCGGATGCTGCGGGTCGAATACGCGAATCGTCTCTTCCCAGAACAGGCGCTTGAGCAGGGTTTCGATGCCGGTGCTCAGGAGTTCGTCGCGCTTGAGGGTCTGGCCCAGCATGACGGCACGGTTCCAGGTCTCCAGGTCTTCCGCTTCCGACGCCTGCTTCTGCTGGTCGTCCTTGCCGCTGTGGCGCGGGAGCTTTTGCAGCAGCATGCCGCGCGAGACCTGGTCGTCGGCCGCCAGCCACAGTCGTGTGTCCATCTGCTCGGAGCGCAGCATGTAGTTCTCGATGACGGTCGCCATGTCCTCGCCGATCAGCGGCACCACGCCCTGGTAGGGCTGCTGGCCCGGCACCTTGTCGACCGGGTCGAGGGTGATCACGAAGCGGCCCTTGCCGTGGGCATTGAACATCTGCTCCAGGGTCGCGTTCTCGCCGATCTCGGCGTCCGGCGCCAGTTTCGCGGTGGCGCGGATGCGCAGGTTGGCGTCGCACTCGACCACCAGCAGGCGCACCGGGCCGTCGCCGAAGATCTGCATCACGATGGCGCCGTTGAACTTCAGGTTGGCCGAGAGCAGGGCGCTGGCCGCCACCATCTCGCCGAGCGCCGTGCGCACCGCCTTCGGGTAGGCGTGGCGGGCCTGGATCTCGCGCCAGGTGTCGGAAATCTCGATCAGCTCGCCGCGGACGGCAGCGTTATCGAAGATGAATTTTTGCAGGGTATCGCGGTTTTCAGTGGTCATTCTTTATCCGATTTTCTTGAGCTGCGCCTTGAACATCTGGCCGCGCGCCACATAGCTCGCGGCGCTGGCCTGCAGGCGCAGCAGGTCTTCTTCCGTCAGGGTGCGCACCACCTTGGCAGGGGAACCGAGGATCAGCGATCCGTCCGGGAACTCCTTGCCCTCGGTGACCAGGGCGCCGGCGCCCACCAGGCAGCCCTTGCCGATCCGGGCGCCATTCAGGATGACTGCCTGGATGCCGATCAGCGAGCCATCGCCGACTGTGCAGCCGTGCAGCATGGCCTGGTGGCCGACGGTCACGTTCTTGCCCAGCGTGAGCGGGAAGCCCATGTCGGTGTGCATCACCGTGCCTTCCTGCACATTGCTGTTCTCGCCGATGGTGATGCGTTCGTTGTCGCCGCGCAGCGTCGCGCCGTACCACACCGAGGCATTGGCCTCGAGCGTGACCTTGCCGATCAGGGTTGCCGAATCGGCCACGAAGCTTGACGCGTCGATCTCGGGGGCGTGCTCGCCCAGCTGGTAAATCGCCATGGATGTGCTCGTTGGAAGCGTGGGAATGCCGCTATTGTAATCCCTGCGCCTGCCATCGTCCGGTCGGTGGAAGATGGGGCTGGCGAGCGGAATATCAAGCGGGGCGTTATAATGCGAACGGTCGTACTTTTTTGGCATAAAATCCATGATCCCGTCCCGTTCCGAATTCCTCACCGTGCGCGGCCTGCGTACCCACGTGCGCCACTGGGGCCGCGAAGGCGCCCCGAAGATCTTCATGCAGCACGGCTGGATGGACGTCTCCGCTTCGTTTCAGTTCGTGGTCGACTGTCTCGCAGGGGATTGGCACGTGATCGCGTTCGACTGGCGCGGCTTCGGGCTGAGCGAACGCGCGCCGTCGGACACCTACTGGTTCCCCGACTACCTGGCCGACCTGGAAGCGGTGCTCGACCATTACGCGCCGGACGAGAAAATCAATCTGCTCGGCCACAGCATGGGCGGCAACATCGTCAGCCTGTACGCGGGCATCCGGCCGCAGCGCATTGCCAAACTCATCAACCTGGAAGGCTTCGGCCTGCCGGCGACCCGGCCCTCGCAGGCGCCGGGCCGCTACGCCAAGTGGCTGGACGAGCTGAAGGCCAGGCCCGAGATGCGCGGCTACGCCAGCCTGGAAGAGGTCGCGGCGCGCCTGCAGAAGACCAACCCGCGCCTTCCCATCGAGCGCGCGGCCTTCCTGGCCGGGCACTGGTCGGCCCTGGACGCCGACGGCCAGTGGCGCATCCTGGGCGATCCGGCGCACAAGATGACCGGACCGCTGCTGTACCACGCGGACGAAGTACTGGCCTGCTGGACCCAGATCACGGCGCCGGTGCTGTGGATCGAAGCCGAAGAGACCGAAATGTGGCGCTGGATGGGGCCGAAGGAGCAGGCCCGGGCGGAAATCGACCGCCGCCGCGAGCACCTGGCGAAGGTTACGGCGCGCATGATGCCGGGGGCGGGGCACATGCTGCATCACGACCAGCCGGAGTTGTTGGCAAGGATGATCGAAGCCTTCCTGACCGGAGAAGACGTGCCGGCGTTGTAAGCACCCCTCACCAAACCCAACGCGAATTGCCGCAGAGAAACGCCTGTGCTACAGTCCCATCCCGAACCCCGCGCCATCCGGCGCCATCGAGACAGACTGACAGGACACACATGCGATTTCGAGCCGGCCTTGCGCTCTGCGGCGCCATCCTGACGGCAGGCTGCGCCGTTCCCTACAGCCCGGCCCCGGTAGCCACCAATTTCCCCAGCACCCAGCAGGCCAAGCTGCAGGCGGCCGCCCACTGGGGCGTGATCGCGCGCCACATGGCGAGCCAGCTCGGCCCATCGCTGAAGGTGAATGCGCGCCGCCCGCTGTACGTGACGTCGCAGCAGTCGAGCGCGTTCGCCCAGGGCGTCAGCGCCCACCTGGTGACGGCGCTGGTGTATGACGGCTACACCGTGGTCAAGGTGCCGGATGCGAACACGCTGCGCATCGAACTCGACACCCAGGTGGTGGCGTTCTCGCCCAAGCGCCCGCAGTACAAGTTCGCCGGCGAGCGCACCGCACTGGTGGCCGGCGCCTGGGTGCTGACCGGCATCGACCACAGCATCGAGTGGCTGGCCACGGCGGCGATCGCCGGCCAGGACGCCTATGCCTGGTTCCGCTCGCAGTTCGCCACCGGCGACACGCCGCAGACCGAGATCATCGTCAACCTGTCGCTGGCCGACGATGCGCGCTACTACGCCCGCGTCACCTCCGTGTACTACACGACGGACAGCGACCGCGCCCTGTACGACGCCGCCTTCCAGCCCTCCAAGACCTTCGCGGTCCGCAACCACTGATGCCATGATGCGTTCCACGATCCTTCGCGCCGCCGTCCTGGCCCTGCCGCTGCTGCTGGGCGCCTGCTCGAGCCAGCCGCAGGAAGACACCAATTACACCTCGGTCTCGGCCAACGCCTTCGTTGCCGCCAACTACCGCGCCGCCGATGCGCTGGCGCTGCAGCTGCGCGGCAAGCTGGGCGACGAGAAGCCCCTGATCATGGCGACCATCGTCAACATCGACGCCCTTGAGCAGACCTCGATGCTGGGCCGCCTCGTGTCCGAGCAACTGTCGACCCGCCTGGCGCAGGGCGGCATGAAGATGCTGGAAATGAAGCTGCGCAACAGCGTCTACCTCAAGCGGAACCAGGGCGAACTGATGCTCACCCGCGAGATCGGCGACGTCGCCCACAGCCACAACGCCCAGGCCGTCGTCGTTGGTTCCTACGCCGAAACGCGCGAAGCCGTGTTCGTGAACATCAAGGTCATCCAGCCGACCACCAACCTGGTGCTCGCCGGCCACGACTACGTGCTGGCCAAAGAGGGCACGGTGCGCTCGATGCTGCAGTCCAACTGAGGGCAAAGAGCTTATTCCCGGCAGCACGGCAGGCCGATTGGCGCGTACAATGTGCCGCTCCAGAGCCATTGTCTTTGCCGTGACATGAAAGTCGATCTTCACTGCCATTCCAACGTCTCCGACGGCGTGCTCGCTCCCGAGGCCGTCGCGGCCTACGCTCGCAACAGCGGGGTCGACGTCTGGGCGCTGACCGACCACGACGAAATCGGCGGCATCAAGGCCGCACGCAAGGTTGCGGGCGAGCTCGGCATGCGTTTCGTGGCCGGGGTCGAGATCTCGGTCACCTGGGCGAACGAGACCGTACACATCGTCGGCCTGCAGGTCGACGAGGACAACCGGGACTTGATCGAGGGCCTGGCCGCCACCCGCAACGGGCGCCAGGCACGTGCCAAGGAAATCGCGGCCCAGCTGGCCGATGCCGGCATTCCAGGGGCCTACGAAGGCGCGCTGCGCTACGTCGGCAACCCGGACCTGATCTCGCGCACCCACTTCGCCCGCTACTTGGTGGAAATCAGCGCCTGCGGCTCGACCTCGGAAGTCTTTCGTAAATACCTGACCGAAGGCAAGCCGGGCTATGTGCCGCACCGCTGGGCGACCCTGGCGCAGGCGGTCGGCTGGATCAAGGGCGCCGGCGGCATTCCGGTCATCGCCCATCCGGGGCGCTATCCGTTCAGCGACACGGCCGAAGGCGCGCTGTTCGACGAGTTCCGCCAGTTGGGCGGCAATGCCATCGAAGTCGTCACCGGCAGCCATACGCCGGACCAGTACCAGACTTATGCCGAGCTGGCGCGGCGCTACGGCTTCCTGGCCTCGCGCGGGACCGACTTCCACGCGCCGGGTGAGTCGCGCGTCGAGTTCGCCGAGCTGCCGCCGCTGCCGGCCGGCCTGACGCCGGTCTGGCACGACTGGTTCTAATCCGCGATTTCGCCCGATTTTCTGTAGGGTGGGCGGGTCTCCCGCCCACGCGGTCAACGTTCGCCAGCACGGCCAAGGCAGATCCTTGTCCTCGTATCACCGCGTGGGCGGCACAGCCGCCCACCCTACTTGAAAAATCTGCTGAACAGCCCAATCTTGGCAGCCTGACATCTTCAAGCTGCCAGGAGGCCCGTCCATGAAACGCATCGTTCTGTTCCTCGCCACCAACCTCGCCGTCGTGCTGGTGGTGTCGCTCGTGCTCAACCTGCTCGGGGTGGGTCGCGCCGTGACGGGGCAGGGGATCAACGTCGGCGCACTCGCCGTGTTCTCGCTGGTGGTCGGCTTCACCGGTTCGATCATCTCGCTCCTGATGAGCAAACCGATGGCCAAGTGGTCGACCGGCGCGCGCGTCATCGAACGTCCCGCCAACGGCACCGAACAATGGCTGGTCGATACCGTGCGCCGCCTCAGCGAGCGCGCCGGCGTCAAGATGCCGGAAGTCGCGGTCTACGAGGGCGAGCCGAACGCCTTCGCCACCGGCGCCTTCAAGAATTCGGCCCTGGTGGCGGTGTCCACGGGGCTGCTGGCCAACATGAACCAGGACGAGGTCGAGGCCGTGCTCGGCCACGAAGTGGCGCACATCGCGAACGGCGACATGATCACGCTGACCCTGATCCAGGGCGTGGTGAACACCTTTGTCGTGTTCCTGGCGCGCGTGGTCGGCTTCTTTGTCGACAAGCTGATCTTCCGCAGCGAGGACCGCGGTCCCGGCATCGGCTACATGGTGACCGTGTTCGTGTGCGAAATCGTGTTCGGCATCCTGGCCTCGATCATCGTGGCCTGGTTCTCGCGCAAGCGCGAATTCCGCGCCGACGCCGGCTCCGCCAAGCTGATCGGCTCTTCGGTGCCGATGCAGCATGCGCTGGCCCGCCTCGGAGGCCTGGCGCCCGGCGCGCTGCCCTCGTCGATGGCCGCGTCCGGCATCTCGGGCAGCGGCGGCGGCTGGGGCGCCCTGTTCTCGACCCACCCGCCGATGGAGCAGCGCATTGCCGCGCTGCAGGCGCTTCGCTAACAAGAAGAAAGACCAACGATGGCCCAACATTTCCAGATCCACCCCGAGAACCCGCAGCCGCGCCTCGTGAAGCAGGCCGCGCAGATCATCAGCTCGGGCGGGATCGTCGCCGCGCCGACCGACTCGGCCTATGCGCTGGTGTGCCGGCTCGACGACAAGAACGCGGTCGAGAAGCTGCGCCGCATCCGCGGCGTCGACGACAAGCACCACCTGACGCTGCTGGTGCGCGACCTGTCCGAGATCGCGCACTTCGCGCGCGTCGACAACACGCAATACCGCCTGCTCAAGGCAACCATGCCGGGACCCTACACCGTCATCCTGGAAGCGACGCGCGAAGTCCCGCGCCGCCTGTCGCACCCGTCGCGCAAGACCATCGGCGTGCGCGTCCCCGAGAACCACATCCTGCTGGCGCTGCTTGAAGAACTGGGCGAGCCGCTGATCGGCACCACGCTGCAGCTGCCGGGCGACGACCACATGCTGTCCGATCCCGACGAAGTGATCGAGCGCCTCGGCAAGCAGATCGAGCTGGTGATCGACGGCGGCGCCGGCACCCTGGAAGCGACCACCGTCATCGACCTGACCGGCCCGGCGCCGGAACTGGTGCGCGAAGGCAGGGGCGACCCCGCCGCATTCGGCTTGTAAGCCGTCCATCCACGCAGCCCGGCGGGAGGGCTTCAGCATCCCCTAATGGCCGGGCTCCCCGCCTCTGATAGAATCCTGTCATGGATGAAATGATTCGGGCCGTTACGGTCTATGCACTACCCCTGATCTTCGCAATCACCTTGCACGAAGCCGCCCACGCCTTCGCAGCCAAGCGATACGGCGATGCCACCGCCTTCGTCGCGGGCCGCATGACGCTGGATCCGTTCAAGCACATCGACCCCTTCGGCACCGTCGCCATGCCGCTGCTGCTGTATTTCGGTACCCAGGGCGCCTTCACTTTCGGCTATGCCAAGCCGGTGCCGGTGGACTTCGGCGCGCTGCGCAATCCGCGCCTGCACTCGGCCCTGGTGGCGTTCGCGGGCCCGGCCGCCAATCTCGTGATGGGCTTCGGCTGGCTGGTGCTGGCGACCCTGGTGGCCAACTTCTCCGGCAACGACGGCTTCCTGCACGAGGTGGCGGTGGCCGGCGTCAAGGTCAACCTGCTGATGTTCGCCTTCAACCTGATTCCGATCCTGCCGCTCGACGGCGGGCGGATCCTGACCAGCGCGCTGCCGCGTCCGCTGGCCTACCGCTTCTCGCAGCTCGAGCGCTATGGCTTCATCATCGTGCTGGCGCTCGTGTTCCTGCGCCTGCTGGATTGGTGGATTATTGGACTGCAGAACATCGCGCTGCAGCTCTTGCTGGTGCTGTCGCTGCCCTTGCAATTCCTGTTCGGCTGATCCGCCATGAACATGATGAACCTGCCGGTCTCGCCCTGGGTCGCGCGCTTCGCGCCCCTGGCGGCAGCGGGCGAGGCGCTTGACCTGGCCTGCGGCAGCGGCCGCCACACGCGCTACCTGGCGGCGCGCGGCCTGCAGGTGACCGCGCTCGACCGCAATGCCGAGTTCTTGGCCGCGCTGGCCGGCCCGAAGGTCGCGACGCTGCAGCACGACCTGGAAGCCGAGGGTGCCGTCTGGCCCTTCGAGGCGGGGCGCTTCTCGCTGATCGTCGTCACCAATTACCTGCACCGCCCGCTGTTCGCGCAGCTCGCCGCCAGCCTGCGCCCGGACGGGATCCTGGTCTACGAGACCTTTGCGCAGGGGAACCAGATCTACGGTAAGCCATCGAATCCGGACTTCCTGCTGGCGCCTGGGGAATTGCTCGGCCTGGCACACGAGGGCGGGTTGCAGGTGCTGGCCTATGAAGACGGCCACGTCGACCGCCCGCACCCGGCACAGGTACAGCGCCTGTGCGCGGCTGGCCCGGCCTTTGCCAAAACCGAGGCAAAGCTCGACCATAATGTGGTCGTGAATGAACCATAGTGGCGGGCGATCCGCTACAATCAGACTTTTATTTACTTTCCGGCACGGCCAACGCATATGATTAAGGGCAGCATCGTAGCAATCGTCACCCCGATGTTCGAAGACGGCAGTCTTGACCGCGATTCCTTGCGCAAGCTGATCGACTGGCACATCGCGGAAGGCACCGACGGCATCGTGATCGTCGGCACCACCGGCGAATCGGCCACCGTCTCCCCCGAGGAGCACGCCGAACTGATCAAGATCGCGGTGGAACACGCTCGCGGCCGCATCCCGGTGATCGCCGGCGCCGGCGGCAACTCGACCGTCGAGGCCATCGCCCTGACCACCCACGCCAAGCAGGTCGGCGCCGACGCCACGCTGCAGGTGGTCCCGTACTACAACCGCCCGACCCAGGAAGGCATGTACCGCCACTTCAAGGCGATCGCGGAAGCGGTCGACCTGCCGGTCATCCTGTACAACGTCCCTGGCCGTACCGTTGCCGATATGAGCAACGAGACCGTCGCGCGCCTGGCGCCGATCGACAACATCGTCGGCATCAAGGACGCCACCGGCAACATCGGCCGCGGCATCGAGCTGCTGCGCATGGTGGATAAATCCTTCGCGGTGTACTCGGGCGACGATCCGACCGCGATGGCCCTGATGTTCTGCGGCGCCGCCGGCAACATCTCGGTGACCGCCAACGTGGCCCCGCGCGCGATGCACGAACTGTGCGTGGCCGCGATGGCCGGCGAGGTGGCGCGCGCTGTCGAGATCAACAACCGCGTGCTCGACCTGCACGCCAAGCTGTTCGTCGAACCGAACCCGGTTCCGGTCAAGTGGGCCCTGGGCGAAATGGGCAAGATCCCGTTCGGCCTGCGCCTGCCGCTGGCGCCGCTCTCTTCTTCGTACCACGATACCGTGCGTGGCGCACTGGCCCAGGCGGGCCTTCTCACTGCCTGAACCCGCGGGTTCCGGTTTCCAGTACCTGATATCGAAAGCCATGACTAACCGCACTAACACGACTCCTGCCGCCGCGCGCGTGCTGACGCTTACCGCCATCGCGCTGAGCCTCTCGGCCTGCACCACCATCTTCGAATCGGACAAAGTCGACTACCGGGGCGCCAAGCGGGCTGCCAACCTCGAAGTCCCGCCGGACCTGACCGCGCTGCAGCGCGACAACCGCTACGCCGTCCCGGACGGCAAGGGCGTGGCCACCGCGTCGGGCTTCCAGCAGCAGCGCGCGGGCCAGCCGGGCGTGGCGCCAGTGGCGGGTTCCACGGAAGCCATCGGCCCGGTCTCGACCGAGGCGGTGAGCGTGCAGCGCAACGGCGACCAGCGCTGGCTGGTGGTCAAGCAGACCCCGGAACAACTGTGGCCGCAGCTGCGCCAGTTCTGGGAAAACCAGGGCTTCGCCATCGAGACCGAGTCGGTCACGACCGGCACCATGGAAACCAACTGGGTCGAGAACCGCTCGAAGATCCCGCAGGACTTCATCCGCAACGCCCTGGGCAAGGTGTTCGACCGCGCCTACTCGACTGGCGAGCGCGACAAGTTCCGCACCCGCCTCGAGCGCCTGCCGGACGGCTCGACCGAGGTCTATATCAGCCACCGCGGCGCCGAAGAAGTGCTGCAGGGTGCGCAGAAGGAAACCACGATCTGGACCGTGCGTCCGAACGACCCGGGCCTGGAGTCGCAGTTCCTGGGCCGCCTGGTGGCGCAGCTGACCGGCGTGAAGGAAACCAAACAGGCCGAGACCATGGTCGCGAATGCGCCGGTGGCACCGCAACAGGCCACGCTGGTGGGCAATGCCGTGGAACTGAACGAAGGCTTCGACCGCGCCTGGCGCCGCGTCGGCCTGGCGCTGGACCGGGTCGGCTTCACCGTCGAAGACCGCGACCGCGTGCAGGGCGTGTACTTCGTCCGCTACGTCGATCCGGATGCGGCCAACAAGGAAGGCTTCCTCAAGAAGCTGTTCACCTTCGGCAGCGCCGAGGACAAGGCCAAGGAAGCCCAGCGCTACCGCGTGCTCGTCAAGGCGGAGCAGGGCGCGTCGACCAGCCAGGTGACCGTGCAGACCAATGACGGGAAGTCGGAGACCGGCGAGACCGGGGCGAAGATCCTGAAGCTGCTGTCGGATGAGTTGAAGTAATACGCGGGCGTTTCGGCGCTTGATGAGAAACCGGCCTGATGGCCGGTTTTTTTATGCGCTGCTGGTTTGCAAGGAACAGCAGCGTCAGGAGTACAGGCGAAAAAAAACCGGCCCGCAGGCCGGTTCTGAATCAGATCGCGCTGATTACTTGGTTGCAGCAGCGTCAGCAGCTTGCGAAGCAGCGGTCGAAGCAGCAGCAGCAGCGTCAGCAGCGGTCGAAGCAGCAGCCGAAGCGGCAGCAGCAGCGTCAGCCGGAGCAGCGACGGTTGCGTCGGTAGCGGCCGGGGTGGTGGTTGCAGCAGCGTCGGTGGTTGCAGCCGGTGCTTCGACAGCAGCCGGAGCAGCAGGAGCAGCTTCTTCTTTCTTGCTGCAAGCAGCCAGAGCAACAGCCATCAGGGAAACGATCAGCAGGGATTTTTTCATGATTTTCCTTAATATTTCAAAAGTAAGTACTGCTTGTTTGAATAATAATTACCGGTAATTATTGCTCAGAGGAATTCTCGTGCTTTCAAAGAAAGCAATACTGCCAGATAGGCAACGGAACCTTCCTGACCTGATATTATAGCCAAATTTACTGAATCGCAATAGCAAACTCATGCTCTGGCGAAAGTAATTTGCGATCGTATAAGCTTCATATTGTTACAAGATGCAACCACTAGTACGGCTCGCAAGGCTCGGCCTGCTTATAACGTTCACAAGCCGGTTCTGGTTGACTGAAGAGCAGCTTTTGACTCTTCCCAAATTGCATCGAAGCGGTGGCGCGGGAGGTCGACGGCGCCGGGCGAGCCAAATGCCGCTTCCCCGCGCATGTGCTCACTGTGGAAACGCCGCAGGACGTGGACCTCGTCGACGATGCAGAACGAATCCGTCAGCTGTTTCAGGGTCTTGGGCGTGGCGCGGCATTCAAGCAGGTGGCTGTAGTCGCGCAGCAGGCGGATAAAGCGCGGGTAGTGGCGTTCGATGTAAGCAGGCGTATGCATCGCCAGGCGCAGCACGCCGCCGCGCTTCAGGAAATCGCATAGCGCTGCATCGACCTCGATCGAGCCCAACGGGAAGACCGCGAAGTCGGGATCGAACAGGTCGAGGCGGGTGCGGGCGGCGGCCAGGCAGGCGCGGAACTGCGCTTCGAATTCCGCCCGGGTATCGAAACGCGTCGTGTTCTGTTCCTGCATGGTCTTTTCCCGTCAGCCCAGTTCGACCCAGCCGTCCTGGTACCAGGTGTACAGCGCTTCCAGCACGTCGTCGGTGGCGCTCGCCAGGAGGGCGCCGTCCAGGCGCCGTTCGTTGGCCAGCACGTCCAGAACCGCCTTGTCGGCGCGGCCCACGGCGAAGGATTCGCCATTGATGAAGACGTTCTTGCCGCGGTAGAGCATCAGGGTCTTGCTCGAGAGCTTCAGACCCTTTTTGCCGGCCGTCTCCATGAAGCGGCCCACCGTCAGCGGCTTGGCCGGGCCGGTAAAGAATACGTTGTGCTTCGGCTCGGACAGGTATTCGCCCAGGAAGATGCTGACGTCTTCTTCGTCCCAGCGCACCTTGTTGAGCTCTTCCGTGATGGTGCTGAGCATTTCGCGCGGGATCTCGGCCGGGTTCTTCGGCAGCTGCAGTTCGGGGTCGGCGTAGCGGCCAGGAAGGTCGATCGAATCGGCCATGAATTGCAGGAAGGCTTCGCCCAGCTCCTGGTAGGACGGCGAGCGGAAACCGATCGAATAGGTCATGCATTCGCCTTCGGCCACGCCGTCGTGGGCGTAGTGCGGCGGCAGGTAGAGCATGTCGCCCGGCTCCAGCACGAATTCTTCTTCCGGCTCGAAGTTGGCGAGGATCTTGAGCGGCAGGCCTTCGACCAGGCTCAGGTCCTGCTGGGCGCTGATCTTCCAGCGGCGCTTGCCCTGGGCCTGCAGCAGGAACACGTCGTACGAGTCGAAGTGGGGGCCGACACCGCCGCCGTCGCCGGCCACGCTTACCATCAAGTCGTCGAGGCGTGCATCCGGCACAAAGCGGAACTGGCGCAGCAGCTCGTCGGCGCGCTCGTCGTACAGGTTGACGCCCTGGACCAGCATGGTCCATTCGCGCTCGCTGCGGGCCGGCAATTCGGTCAGCGGACCGTGCTGCATGTCCCACTGGCCGTCGCGCAGGGTGACCAGGCGCGATTCGACGTAGTTCTGCTTGGCGAGCTCGGCCAGCTTTTCGAATTTCAGCAGGGGCTTGAAGCCGGGAATGGCCTGGCGGATCAGCAGAGGTTTCTTATGCCAGTAATCGCGCAGGAATTGGGCGGGAGTAATGTTCCCGAGAAGCTGTAATTTTTTCATGCGCCATTATAACCAGCGAGACAAGTGTTATAGACGGGCGGGGGGTATAATCCGCAGCTTACTACGAAAGGATGTGCGATGAAGATTGCCAAGAATACGGTCGTGTCGGTCAACTATAAACTGTCGGACGCCCAGAACAACCTCATCGAAGAGGGCTCCCAGCCGATGGTCTACCTGCACGGCGGCTACGAAAACACCCTGCCGAAGATCGAAGAAGAACTCGACGGCAAGGAAGCCGGCTACTCGTCGACCATCCAGGTCGAGCCGGAAGATGCCTTCGGCGACTACGATCCGGAACTGGTCAAGGTCGAGGACCGCAAGCGCCTGCCGGAGCCGCTCGAAGTCGGCATGCAGTTCGAAGGCGTGGCTGAAGGCGTGGACGACGAACCGACCATCTTCACCGTCACCGACATCGCGGACGACAAGGTCGTCCTGGACGGCAACCACCCGCTGGCCGGCATGGCGCTGCGTTTCGACCTGTCGGTGATCGACGTGCGCGAAGCTACGGCGGAAGAAATCGCCCACGGCCACGTGCATGGCGCGCATGGTCACCACCATGGAGAGATGGATGACAGCGAAGAGGGTGATCACTTCCGTAGTCAGCCGCTGTAATTCGTCTTTCGCGCCTGCGGCGCTCTGATGCGCTGCGGGCTGCGGACCAAACTTGGGTTCCGGCCTTCGCCGGAACGACGTGCTTGGGCTAACGCTAGAAGCGCGCTAGCGTATATTCGCCCGTTACCCTATAGACCGTCATCCCGGCGAAGGCCGGGATCCAATTTGCATGATCAGCCACTCACGTAACGCGCTCAGCGCATCACGTCCCCAAGGCTGAACACATTCTCCCCCTTGCCCGCCACCCGCAGCTCCACCGCGTGCGCCCCGACGGACAAGTGACCCAGATTCCCGCGCCACTCGATCCCCGGTCGCGTATCCTTCGGCAGCCCCGCGCTGTCCACCACCAGCACCCGCCCCCTGAACTTGGCCGCCTGCATCTGCACCTGGCGCCGCGTGTCGGCGAACCCGTCGTGCCCGGTCGGCGTACGCTGCAGCAGGGCGCGCAGGCCGTTGGCGGGCTGCAGCAGCGGCTGCATATTCCCTTCGGCGAACAGCACCACTGCGTCCACCTTGTCCTGCTTCGCGATCGCGAACAGGCGGTTCAGCCAGAAGCGGTTGGCCACCGCCCGGTCTTCGTATTCGCTGTTGCGCCCCGCCGCCGGCAGGTAGTGGTTGTTCGCGGCCGGCAGGTTGATGGTGGCGTATAGGACCTTGCCGACCTGCCAGTGCGCGTTCTCGGCATAGCTGCGAAAACGCGGGCTGCTCGACAGGCGTGTCACGGGCAGCTTGTCCTTGCCGAGCGACTCCGGTTCGCCGTAGAACAGCTCGCGCAGCCGGTTCAGGCGTTCGATGGCATTGGTGCGGCCGGCCGAGTTGCGGCAGCCGGTCCAGTCGCTGCCGCTGAGGGACAGGATGACCGGGCGTGCCGCCTTGTCGAACAGGTCGCGCCGTTTCTGGTAAACGCGGTCGCCGCAGGCTTCCTGTTCGCCCTTGATGCCGGTGACGACGAGGAAGGCGAGGTCCTCGTCCTTCGCCTCAGCGAGCACTTCCTTCAGCGCCGCTTCGCCGCCCTCGAGCGCGCGGTGGCCCACGACGGCGAAATGGTGTGCGTCCGGATCCTTGACGACTTCCGCCGCCTTCTTCCTGTCGCGCGCGGCGCCCGGCGCCGCAAGCACGGCTGCCGCGAGCAGGCTGGCGACGAGGAAGGAGCGGCGCGCCGGCATCAGGCCGCGAGCCTCTTCAGCTCGTAGAGGCGTT
This sequence comes from Massilia sp. IC2-476, assembly GCF_020707295.1. Taxonomy (NCBI): domain Bacteria; kingdom Pseudomonadati; phylum Pseudomonadota; class Betaproteobacteria; order Burkholderiales; family Oxalobacteraceae; genus Massilia; species Massilia sp. IC2-476. Next base: position 367,789 of record NZ_JAJFER010000001.1, on the reverse strand, counting down.
CGAGCGCCTCGCGCGGCGTCAAGGCGTCGGGATCGATCGCCGCCAGGGCGTTCGACAGTTCATCGTCGCGGCCATCGCCTGCCGCCGCATCGACGTCGGCCGGCGCTTCCTCAGGCTCGTCGCAGGGCGCGGCGAACAGGTCCAGTTGCGGCGTCGTGTCGAGCGCCTGCGATTCGAGGCGCGCCAGGTGTTTGCGCGCGGCGCGGATCACGGCGGGCGGCACGCCCGCCAGCTGCGCCACCTGCAGGCCATAGCTCTGCGAGGCCGGGCCATCCTGCACCGCGTGCAGGAACACGATGCTGTCCTTGTGCTCGACCGCGGACAGGTGCACGTTGACCGCGCTCGCGTGGGTCTCGGGCAGCTGGGTTAGCTCGAAATAGTGGGTCGCGAACAGCGTGAAGCTGCGGCTGGTCTCGATCAGGTGGCGCGCGATGGCCCAGGCCAGCGCGAGGCCGTCGAAGGTCGAGGTGCCGCGGCCCACTTCGTCCATCAGCACGAGCGATTTCTCGGTAGCGCCGTTCAGGATCGCCGCCGACTCGGTCATCTCGACCATGAAAGTCGAGCGGCCGTTGGCCAGGTCGTCGCTGGCGCCGATACGGGTAAAGATGCGGTCGATCGGGCCGATGGTTGCACGCGTCGCCGGCACGTAGCTGCCGACGTAGGCGAGCAGGGTGATCAGGGCCACCTGGCGCATGAAGGTCGATTTACCGCCCATGTTCGGGCCGGTGATGAGCAGCATGCGGCGCTCGTCCGCCAGGGCGCAGTCGTTGGCGATGAAGCGCTCGATCTGGTTTTCCACCACCGGGTGGCGGCCTTCGACGATGTGCAGGCAGGGCTCGTCCACCAGTTGCGGCGCGCACCAGTTGTTGCGCACCGCGTGCGAGGTGAGCGCGACCAGGGTGTCGAGCTGCGCCAGGCCGCCGGCGACTTCCTGCAGCCTGACGATGAAGGGCGCCAGGTCGGCGAGCAGCACGTCGTACAGCATCTTCTCGCGCGCCAGCGCGCGGTCCTGGGCCGACAGGGCCTTGTCCTCGAAAGCTTTCAGTTCCGGCGTGATGTAGCGCTCGCAGTTCTTGAGGGTCTGGCGGCGCTGGTAGTCGAGCGGCACCTTGTCGGCCTGGCCGTTGGTGACCTCGATGTAGAAACCGTGCACGCGGTTGTACTCGACGCGCAGGTTGGCGATGCCCGTGCGGGCGCGCTCGCGCGTTTCCAGGTCGACGAGGAACTGGCCGGCGTTCTCGGACAGCGCGCGTAGTTCATCGAGCTCGGCGTCGAAGCCACGCGCAAACACGCCGCCGTCGCGCACCATCACGCTCGGTTCTTCCGCGATCGCGCGCGACAGCAGGTCGAGGCAGTCATCGGGTGGCGCGAGCAGGTCGTGGATCTCGCGCAGCAGGCAGGTGTCGCCCGGGATGAAGCAGCGCGCCACCGCCTCGCGCAGGGCCGGCAAGGTCTTGAGGCCGTCGCGCAGGCAGGACAGGTCGCGCGGGCGTGCCGTCAGCAGGGCGATGCGGGTGGTGATGCGTTCGATGTCGGGCACGTTCGCCAGCGTGCTGGACAAGCCGTGGATCGCGTCGGCCTGCGCCAGCGCTTCGATCGCCTCGTGCCGCGAGCGGGCCACGCGCTGGTTGCGGCGCGCATGGTGCAGCCAGTGGCGCAGCAGGCGCGAACCCATCGCGGTGCGGCAGCCGTCGAGCAGCGAGAACAGCGTCGGCGACTCCTGGCCGCGGATGGTTTCGGTCAGCTCCAGGTTGCGGCGCGTCGCGGCGTCCAGGCCGATGTATTCGTTTTCCGTTTCGCAGGCCAGGCTTTTCACGTGTCCCAGGGACCGGCCCTGGGTCGACTGCGCATAGCGCAGCAGGGCACCGGCCGCGCCAAAAGCCGCGCCCATGCCGTCCGCGCCGAAGCCGGTGAGGGTGGCCACGCCCAGCTGCTCGAGCAGGGCGCCGTGGCCCTTGAGTACGTCGAAGTGCCATTCCGGCACGCGGTTGGTGTGCGCCACCGGCTCGGATTCGAACAGGTCGGCGCAGTCTGCGCGCAGGATCTCGGCCGGTGCGATGCGTTCGAGTTCATGCGCCAGGCGCGATTTGACCGTGCGCTGCTCGCCTGCGAATTCCATCAGGCGCAGCACGCCGCTGGCGAGCGACAGCCAGGCCAGGCCGACGGTGACGGTCTTTCGTTGGCTGAGCATGCACATCGCCAGCAGGGGGCGCTCGGCCTTTTCCGGCAGCAGGTCGCTGTCAGTCAGGGTGCCGGGCGTGACCACGCGCACCACCTTGCGCTCGACCGGGCCCTTGCTCAACGCCGGGTCGCCGATCTGCTCGCAGATCGCACAGGATTCGCCGATCTTGACCAGCTTGGCTAGGTAGCCGTCGAGCGAGTGGAAGGGGACGCCGCACATCGGGATCGGCTGGCCGTTCGCCGTGCCGCGCGCGGTCAGCGTGATGCCCAGCAGGCGCGCCGCCTTCTGCGCATCGTCGTGGAACAGCTCATAGAAATCGCCCATGCGGTAGAACACCAGCATGGTGGGGTAATCGGCCTTGATGCGCAGGTACTGCTGCATCATGGGTGTGACTTTTTCCGTCGCGCCGGTCTTGATGGCGGCAGCGTTGATTTCGTTGGGAGCGTTCATGTCTAAGTGATTCGGTACGGCAAGGCGGGTGCTGAGCCAGGGCTCGTCATTTTACCGCGTTCGGGTGGCTGGACGCTGTAAAACGGACAATCTTGGCGCACCGGCGTTGCGTTGCTGCCGAAACACTACATGGATGCGAGGACGATTGCGATCAGAAGCCCAGGTCCAGGCCGAGATGCCTGGCAAGGAAGAAGGTAAGCAGTCCCAGGGCCAGGAGCGCCAGCATGAAGAGGGCGGTCAGCTTGCCGGTTGCGACCAGCACCGCGCGCTTGTCCATTTTCTTGTCCGTGTTCTTCTGCCCTTGATCGTAATGCCATTTGACGGCGAAGAACATGCCGATGGAGAGGGCGACAACCTTGAATGTGCCGAAGACGATGGGGAACCAATCCATGATGCTGAGTACTTCCAGGTGAGTTGCGAATGCGGGTGAGGGAGGGGGAAACGTCGGCGACTGCCATGCACGCGCTAAGGCATTCTACTCAAAAGGGATGGCCAAGCATCGGGACAAAATGTCCCAGTTGAAAACCGACCAAGTTCAGCGCAAGCTGCAGTTTCCCGTTACCGCCACCTTGTCGCCGGACTCCACGACAAACTCGCCGTCTGGGCCGGCGCGCAGTGTCACGCTGCTTCCGAGAGCCACCGGCGCCCGGAAGCGGCATGCGATGCGCATTACCTGTCGGCCCCGGTCTTTTTCGATGGCGGCGCAGCTTGCCGCCAGCGTGTGCATGCCATGGATGATCGGCGCACGCATGCCCATCAGCCGCGCGCTCCATCGCGCCAGGTGAATCGGATTCCAGTCGCCTGACAGCCGCGCATAGCGGCGGCCGGCACCTGCATCGAGCGTCCACTGGGCGATGGGTGCGGCCGGAGAAGTGACTTCGGGCTCGGCGGGTTTCGTGCCGCCACGCGAACCGCGCCGGATCAGGTAAGTGCTGGCGCAGCTGAAGACCGGCACCCCGTCCGCAGTGCCCGTGGTCTCCAGCACGCAGCGCAGCGCGCCGCTGGAAGACGGCGGAAGCAGCCGCAGCATGGTGCGAATCAACATCGGCTGCCCCGGCGCGGCCGCGCCATGCTCTTCCAGCGCATTGTCCATGTGGACCAGCCCGACGATCCGGAACGGAAACGCCGGTTCCAGCATGGTCGCCAGGTGCGGACGCTGGGCCAGCAGGTACCACCAGGTCAGCGGCACCCGCTCGCCGTTGAAGCCGAAGGCGGAACGGTAGCGTGCGATGTCGTCCAGCGGCAGGCTGTCAAGACGGTATTCGGTGACGAGTTCCGGCAGCGCGGAAGGAAGAGGGCGCCGCGGACGCTTGAACAGGGCCCGCAGCAAGGTGAAGACACCCATGGCCGGCAGCGCCGGCACAGGGGCAAGTGAGGACGTGGGCATCAGCCCTCGGCGACGCGTTGCTTGATGTGGGCCAGCGCTTCGTCGACCTGGTCGATCAGGATCAGGCACAGGTCGCCCGGCTGCAGGCGCGCCAAGGCGCTGTCGATGGCGACGAACTCGCCGTTGATCTCGTCCACGAAGCTGGTGCGGGTGGCACCAAGCAGGCCCTTGCGCAACAGCGCCACGACTTCGCCGTCGGCACGGCCGCGCTGGCACTGGTCCTGGTACAGCAGCACGTCGTCGAAGGCCTTGCCGAGGATTTCGGTCTGCTGGGTGATGTCCTGGTCGCGGCGGTCGCCGGCGCCGCTGATCACCACTGAGCGGCGCTTGGCCGGCATGCCTTCCACGGCATTCACCAGCGCGGCGATCGCATCCGGGTTATGGCCGTAGTCGGCGATTACGGTGGCGCCGCGGTAGTCGAACACGTTGAAGCGGCCCGGCGCATTGTCGCTCTCGCCCACGAAGGTTTTCAGGCCCAGGCGGATCTTGTCCCAGTCGATGCCGACGGCCCAGGCCGCGGCTACGGAGGCAATCACGTTTTCAACCTGGAAGCCGACGGCGCCGCCGCGGGTGATCGGTACGTCCGCCAACGGGACACGGTGTTCCTGCTTGCCATGGGCGGCGACCAGGTGGCCGTCCTCGACGAAGACGACGCGGCGGCCCTGGGCACGGTGCATCGTCATGATCGGGTTGCCGCCGTCGAGCGCGAAGAAGGTGACGTCGCCGCGGGTGACTTCGGCCATCGCGGCCACGGTCGGGTCGGCGGCGTTCAGCACGGCCATGCCGCCATCGGCCACGTTCTGGACAATCACGCGCTTCAGGACCGCGAGGTCTTCCAGCGTGGTGATGTAGTTCAGGCCGAGGTGGTCGCCGGCGCCGATGTTGGTCACCACCGCGACCTGGCAGCGATCAAAAGCCAGGCCTTCGCGCAGCAGGCCGCCGCGGGCGGTCTCGAACACGGCGGCGTCGACGTCCGGGTGCAGCAGCACGTTGCGCGCGCTGCGCGGGCCTGAGCAGTCGCCGCTGTCGATGCGGCGGCCTTCGATGTAGACGCCGTCGGTATTGGTCATGCCGGTGCGCAGGCCCGATGCGGTGAGCAGGTGGGCGATCAGGCGCACGGTGGTGGTCTTGCCATTGGTGCCGGTCACGGCCACCACCGGGATGCGGCCGTCGTCGCCCGGTGCGAACAGGGTGTCCATGATGGCTTCGCCGATCGGACGGCTCTTGCCGAACGAAGGCGACAGGTGCATGCGCAGGCCCGGCGCGGCGTTCACTTCGACGATGCCGCCGTGCTGGTCCTCGATGGGTTTCAGCACGCTGTCGCACACCAGGTCGACGCCGCAGATGTCCAGGCCGACCATGTGGGCGGCGGCGATGCAGCGCTCGGCGACCTCCGGATGGACGTCGTCGGTGACGTCGGTGGCGGTGCCGCCCGTGGAGAGATTCGCGTTATTGCGCAGTACCACGCGCTGGCCCTTGTCGGGCACCGAGTCGGCATTCATGCCGCGCGCGGCCAGGGTGGCCAGGGCGATGTCGTCGAAACGGATCTTGGTGAGCGAAGTCGAATGTCCTTCGCCGCGGCGCGGGTCCTTGTTGACTTCCTCGACCAGGGCGCGCACGGTGCGCACGCCGTCGCCGACCACGAAGGGCGGATCGCGGCGCGCGGCGGCCACCAGCCTGTCGCCGATGACGAGCATGCGGTAGTCGTGGCCCGGCAGGTAGCGCTCAACCAGGATGTCGTCGCGGAATTCGGAGGCGGTGTGAAAGCCCGCGACCAGCTGTTCCTTGGTGGTGACGTTGACCGTCACGCCCTTGCCCTGGTTGCCGTCCTTCGGCTTGATCACGACCGGCAGGCCGACTTCCAGGGCAGCGGCCCAGGCGTCTTCCGGATCGCTCACGCTGCGGCCCATCGGCACCGGCACGCCGGCGGCGTCCAGCAGCTTCTTGGTCAGCTCCTTGTCCTGGGCGATGGTCTCGGCGATCGCGCCGGTGGCGTCGATCTCGGCGGCCTGGATGCGGCGCTGGCGGCTGCCCCAGCCGAACTGCACCAGGCTGCCCTCGGTCAGGCGGCGGAAGGGGATGTTGCGGGCGACCGCCGCGTCGACGATGGCGCCGGTGGACGGGCCGAGGCGCACGTCTTCGTCGACGTCGCGCAGGCGCGCCAGGGCGCCTTCCAGGTCGAAGGGCGTGTCCTTGCGGGCCGCATCGACCAGCTGCTCGGCCAGTTCGAGGGCCAGGCGGCCGACGTCTTCCTCGCTGTATTCGACCACCACCTGGTAGATGCCGCGTTCGACCGTTGCGGTGGTGCGGCTGAAAGTCACCGGGCAGCCGGCTTCGGCTTGCAGGGCCAGGGCCACGCTCTCGAGCACCTGGGCCAGCGACACGGTGTCGTCATGGCCGTAGGGCTGCAGTTCGCCGACCTGGGGGAAGCGGGCGCGCAGGCGGGTCTCGAAACCGGCCAGTTCGCGGATCGATTCTTCTTCAGGCGTGCAGGAGACGATCGCCTCCACCGAAGTGTGATGGCTCCACAGGTTGGGGCCACGCAGGGCCCGTACGCGAGATACTTCCATAAACCTTCAATCCTTTCGGGGCGCGGCAGGGGCTGCGCCAAGGCCCGGCGTTTGCCGGGCCGTTCTTTTTTAGTGATTCGTTTTCTTCGGGGTGGCGTCAAACGCGCGCAGGCCGCCGCAGATCAGGTCCGAAGGCACGCCCAGCGCCCAGGCCGCGGCCACCGCCGCCAGCACGCTCTCCGGGTACTTCACGGTCGCCGGCGGAATCTTTGCCAGGTCGAGCAGCGCCGTTTCTTCAAAACCTTCGGCCAGCATGATGCGCTTGTCGCGCACGAACACGATGCGTTCTCCGGCCGCGCGGTGCTGCGCCATCACCGGATGCTGTTCGTCGAGCGCGTAGAAGATCACACGGCCGTCCGACAGTTCCGCCAGCGCCGCCACCTGTTCATTGGCTGCGTTCAGCACCGCCGCGCCTTCCGGCAGGATCACGTCGACCTGGCTGCGGATCACGTTGCGCAGCGCGTCCTGGTCGTGGATGTGGTACTCGGCCAGGCGATCGAGGCCTTCCATGTCGGTGACGATGCCGACCGTGCAGCGGTCGTAGGGCAGGCCCTCGGCCAGGATGGTGCGCGCGTTCGACTCGAACACGGCGGTCTGCACGGTGCGGTTGATCAGGAGGCGCTGGCCGGCTTCGAAGCCGGTGGAGTCGCGGTTGCTCACTTCGCGCGCGTCGAGGTACAGGCCTTCGCCGTTGGCCACGCCGACGTGCTTGCCGGTGATGTGGACCAGGCAGCCCACCAGGCGCGCGATCAGGCTGGTGCCGAGGGTGCCGGTGACGCCCACCACCGGGATGCGGCCGGTCTCGCCCTCGGCAAACAGGTGGTCGACGATGGCCTTCCCGACCTTGCGCGGCGTACCGCTGGCGGGCTTGATGTGGGCCAGCAGGCCCGGGCTCGAGTTGACTTCGATGATCGCGCCGCGCTGTTCTTCCAGCGGGCGGGTGATGTCTTCGCACACCAGGTCGATGCCGGCGATGTCGAGGCCGACGACACGCGCGGCCAGGGCTGCCGCATGCGCGACTTCCGGGTGGATCAGGTCGGTGACGTCGTCCGCGACGTTGCCGTTCAGCTGGATCAGCACTTTCTGGCCCGCCTGCGGCACCGATTCCGGTGTCAGGCCCTGGCGCTTCAGGTCCAGCATGATCTCGCTGTCAAAGGGATTCACGCGGCCGAGCGGATGTTCCTCGCTCTCGCCGCGGCGCGGATCGGTGTTGATCTGGCTGTCGCACAGGGCGATCACGCTCGACTTGCCGTCACCCGTGACCCACAGCGACTCGCCGCGCGCGGCGGCCACCACCTGGCGGCCGACCACCAGCAGGCGGTGCTCGTTACCCGGGACGAAGCGCTCGACCAGCACGGCGCTGCTGTCGCCGGCTTCGGCGGCGATCGCGTAGGCGGCGATGACGTCGGCCTCGCTCATCAGGTTCAGGGTCACGCCGCGGCCATGGTTGGCGTCGACCGGCTTGACCACCACCGGCAGGCCGATGTCCTGCGCTTCTTCCCAGGCCGCTTCGGCGCTGCGTACCAGGGCGCCTTCCGGCACCGGCACGCCTACGGCGCCGAGCAGGGTCTTGGTCAGGTCCTTGTCGCTGGCGATGCCTTCGCCGATGGCGCTGGTGCGGTCGGTCTCGGCGGTCCAGATGCGGCGCTGGGCAGCACCGTGGCCAAGCTGCACCAGATTGCCTTCGGTGAGGCGGATCGAGGGGATGCGGCGATCGGTGGCGGCATCGACGATGTGCGCGGTGGACGGGCCCAGGCACCAGCGGTCGACCAGGTCGGTCAGTTCCTGCACCGTGGCGGCCATGTCGAAGGGGGTGTCGTTGATGGCGGCCATCATCAGGCGGTGGCCGGCATCGAGGGCAGCGCGGCCGACGACCGGGTCGCGGGTGCGGAATGCCATCTTGTACACGCCGCGCTGGCTGGTGGAGCGGGTCTTGCCGAAGCCGGTCTTCATGCCGGCCATGTTCTGCAGTTCGAGCACGACATGCTCGAGGATGTGGCCGGCCCAGGTGCCGTCGCGCAGGCGCTCCAGGAAGCCGCCTTCGTAGCCGACGCCGCAATGGTGGGCGGCCAGCCCCGGCAGCCAGGCGGTCAGGCGCTCGGTGAAACCGGGCAGGGTGTTCGAGGGGAAGTCTTCGAGCTCCCCGATGTCGAGCCAGGCCTCGATCACCGGGCGGTAGGTCCAGATGTTCGGGCCGCGCAGGTGGGTCACGCGGAGGAACTTGATGTCGTTCTTCTTGTTCATGAAAAAATGTCTTTGCCAGCCGCGGGCTTCCTGCGCGCCGCCGGCGTTACCTTTGGTTGCCTGCCTGTCGCTACGGTACCCAAAGCCGGTGTTCCGTAGCGCACATCATGTATACTTGCCGGCCCGAAGCTTACCGTGCCGAAACGTTTTCTGCCAATTAGGTTATTCCTGTCATCCAAAGGATACCCAGAAACGTTATGCCTGTTTGTGGAGCGTTTCACGCAAACGGGCATCCCGGCAGTCCCATGCGCCGCCGCGCTGTCTTGCCGCTTACTCCCACCAGAACCCATGCCTGATGTCGGGCGCAATACATGACAACTCAACAACTTGCTATTCCGCCGTCCCTGGCGGTGGCCGCCAGCGCTTTGCCGGAACACTGGCAAAATGACGTTGCGAAACAGCTTGCACCAGGGGAAAACGTTTTGACGAGCGTCGAGGTTGACCTCGACGCGAAATTACATTTCAAGCGGGGCCTGGTGGTGGTCACCAACCGCCGCCTGCTGGCGCGCGCCCCGGGTGAGGATGCCTGGCGCGACTGGTCCTACCGCAGCGGCCTGCAGCTGCGCCACCACGACCACGCCGGCGTCGGCCACCTCGAACTGGTCGATCCGGAACGCCTGCTGGCGGCCTGGCGCTTTACCCTTGGCCAGAACCTGGGCGCGATCCGGGTGGTCGATCATTTCAACGAACAGGCGAAAAGCCACGCCAGCGGCGTGCCGGTGGTGCCGCCCGACCAGCACACTTGCCCGACCTGCAAGGCGCCGCTCGAAGCCGACGACGCCGAGTGCGCGGTCTGCGCCAAGGTGCTGCACACCCCGCCCTCGACCTGGACCCTGTTGCGCCTGTGGCGCTTCGCCAAACCCTACAAGGGCCAGCTGCTGCTCGGCTTCCTCCTGATGCTCGGTTCGACCGGGGCGCACATGATTCCGCCCTACCTGACCAAGCCACTGATGGACAACGTCCTGATCCCGTACCAGAACGGCCAGACTATCGATACCTCGCTCGTCTATTTATATATGGGCGGGCTGTTCGGGGCCGCAATGCTGGCCTGGGCCCTGGGCTGGGGCAAGACCTACGTGCTGGCGCTGGCCTCCGAGCGCATCAGCGCCGACCTGCGCTCGACCACCTATGAGCACCTGCTGCGCCTGTCGCTCGAATACTTCGGCGGCAAGCGCACCGGCGACCTGATGTCGCGCATCGGCAGTGGGTCGGACCGGATCAGTGTCTTCCTGTCGCTGCACCTGCTCGACTTCCTATCGGACGTCCTCCTGATCATCATGACGGGCGTGATCCTGTTCAGCATGAATCCCTGGCTGGCCTTGGTGACCCTGGTGCCGCTGCCCTTCATCGCCTGGATGATCCACGTGGTGCGCGACAAGCTGCGCACCGGCTTCGAGAAGATCGACCGGGTCTGGGGCGAGGTCACCAACGTGCTGGCCGATACCATCCCCGGCATCCGCGTGGTCAAGGCCTTTGCCCAGGAAAAGCGCGAAGCGCTGCGCTTCCGCGAGGCGAACAGGCACAACCTGGCCGTCAACGACAAATTGAACAAGGTCTGGTCGCTGTTCTCGCCGACCGTGTCGCTGCTGACGGAGATCGGCCTGCTGGTGATCTGGTGCTTCGGTATCTGGCAGGTCTCACAGGGCGAGATCACGGTGGGTACCCTGTCGGCCTTCATCGCCTACAGCGGCCGCTTCTACGTCAAGCTCGACTCGATGAGCCGCATCGTCTCGGTGACGCAAAAGTCGGCCTCGGCCGCCAAGCGCATCTTCGACATCCTCGACCACGTGTCGAGCGTGCCGGACCCGGTGAACCCGGTCAAGGTGGACAAGGTGGCAGGCAATATCGAGCTGCGCGAAGTCGGTTTCCGTTACGGCAACCGCGCCGTCAACCGCGGCATCTCACTGAAGATTCGCGCAGGCGAGATGGTCGGCCTGGTCGGCCATTCGGGCTCGGGCAAGAGCACGCTCGTCAACCTGATCTGCCGCTTCTACGACGTGGCCGAAGGCGCGATCCTGCTGGACGGCACCGACATCCGCTCGTTCGCCGTCAGCGACTACCGCCGCCATATCGGCCTGGTGCTGCAGGAGCCTTTCCTGTTCTTCGGCACGATTGCCGAGAATATCGCCTACGGCAAGCCGCACGCGACCCGCGAAGAGATCATCGCGGCGGCGCGCGCGGCCCATGCACACGAGTTCATCCTGCGCCTGCCGCAGGGCTACGATTCGATGGTGGGTGAGCGCGGCCAGGGCCTGTCCGGCGGCGAGCGCCAGCGCATCTCGATCGCGCGCGCGCTCCTGATCGACCCGCCGATCCTGATCCTGGACGAAGCGACGTCCTCGGTGGACTCGGAAACCGAAAAAGAGATCCAGAAGGCGCTCGACAACCTGGTGCAGGGCCGTACCACGATCGCCATCGCCCACCGCCTGTCCACGCTGCACCGGGCCGACCGCCTGGTGGTGCTGGACCGCGGCGTGGTGGTGGAAGAGGGCAGCCACGACGCGCTGATGGCGCGCGAAGGCGCCTACCACCGCCTCTACGAAGCGCAGGCGCGCAACGTGGACCAGGACCCCGACGACAAGGACGATTGATGAGTACCACCTTTCAACTGCGCCGCGACCCGTTCGGCAAGCTGGTATTGACCACCGCGGAAGGCGAAGAACACGTCGGCGTGATCCCGGTGCGCGCCTTCCCGATCCAGGCGCCGACGCGCGGCATCTCGCTGGTGCGCGAAGGCGGCAAGGAAGTGGCCTGGATCGACGACCTGGCCGAGGTGCCGGAAGCGGTCCGCACCCTGGTGCAGGAAGAGATCGAAGGGCGCGAGTTCATTCCCGAGATCCTGCACATCAAGGATGTGTCGAGCTTTGCCACGCCCTGCACCTGGTTCGTGACGACCGACCGCGGCGACACCGAGTTCGTGCTCAAGGTGGACGAGGACATCCGCCGCGTTGGCGAAGCTTCGCTGCTGATCGCGGACAACCACGGCATCAACTTCCTGGTGCGCGACATGTTCCACATCGATAAGCACAGCCGCAGGATCCTCGACCGCTTCCTGTAAGGCGCGTCGCATCTTCCATCCATGCTACCGTCTTCCTTCTGACACGAAGGGAGGCGGCGATGCAACGGACTGCACTGGTAGTGGGTGTGAGCGGGATCGGGGGCAGCTATACGGCCCGGGCGCTGATGGCGGATGGTTGGCAGGTCTACGGTCTGGCGCGTCGTCCCAACGCCGACATTCCCGGCGTGACGCCGGTCGCGGCCGACCTGCTCGACGAAGCGGGCCTGAAGGCGGCACTGGCGGACGTCTCGCCGACCCACGTCTTCATCACCACCTGGATGCGCCAGGCGACGGAAAGCGAGAACATCCGCGTCAACGCGGCCATGGTGCGCAATCTCCTCTCCAGCCTGTCCGGTCGCAAGACCCTGCGCCATGTTGCCCTGGTCACCGGCCTCAAACACTACCTCGGTCCCTTCGAAGCCTATGCCGCTTCCGGCACGCTGCCGGACACGCCGCTGCGCGAAAGCCAGCCGCGCCTGGCCGTCGAGAATTTTTACTATGCCCAGGAAGACGAGGTCTACGCGGCGGCCGAACGCGACCGCTTTACCTGGACCGTGCACCGTCCGCATTCGATCGTCGGCATGGCGGTCGGCAATGCCATGAACCTCGGCACCACGCTGGCCGTGTATGCGAGCATCTGCAAGGAGACCGGGCGTCCTTTCCAGTTCCCTGGCTCGGAGGCGCAGTGGAATGGCTTGTCGGACGTGACCGATGCGCGCATGCTGGCCAAGCAGCTGGTGTGGGCGGCGAATACCGACGCCGCACGCAACGAAGCCTTCAATATCGTCAACGGCGACCTGTTCCGCTGGAGCTGGCTGTGGGGGCGGATTGCCGACTGGTTCGGCGTGCGGGCATCGGGCTTCAGCGGTACGGTCCAGCCCCTGGAGGCCGCGATGGCGAGCGACCACGCCCTGTGGCGCGACATCGCCACGCGCCACGGCCTGGCGGAACCGGATCTCGACCGCCTGGCCTCGCCCTGGCATACCGACCTGGATCTCGGCCGCCCCATCGAGGTGATGACCGACATGGCGAACAGCCGCAAGCTCGGCTTCACGGCCTACCAGGCCACCGACGAGTCCTTCTTCGACCTGTTCGCCCAGCTGCGCGCCGCCCGCCTGATTCCCTGAGCCTTTTGGCGGGTTGCCAGCCGCCCAGACTGGTGCTAAAGTCGTTAACACGTTAACGATATAATGCGCCATGCATCCCGAACATCTCTCGATTCCCGCCGGCCGCATTCCGGTCGAAGCCAGCTGCTGGGCGGTGCCCGGCGCCGTCGCCACCGTGCTGCTGCACCCGGCGACCGCCGTCACGCAGGACTATTACGCCGCCTTTGCCGCCTGGCTGGCAGGTCAGGGCTTCAACGTCGTCACCTACGACTACCGTGGCACCGGCCGCTCCCGTCCACATACCCTGCGCGGCTTCAAGGCCACCATGTCGGCCTGGATCGACAAGGACGTCGCCGCCGTCACGCGCTGGGCCGAAGGGCGCTTCCCTGGACTGCCGCTGCTGGCGGTGGGGCACAGCGTGGGCGGCCATGCGATCGGCCTGTCGCCGGAAACGGCGCGCCTGCGCGCCGCCGTGCTGGTGGCTTCGCATGCGGGCGCTACCCATACCGTACGTGGCCTCAAGGAGCGCCTGCGGGTGCGCTTCGTGCTGCGCGTGCTGGCGCCGCTGCTGTGCGGGGTGTTCGGCTACATGCCGGGCAAGCGCATCGGCCTGGGTGAAGACCTGCCGCGCGGCGTCATGCTGCAGTGGGCGCGCTGGACCGCGCTGCCGCGTTACTTTTTTGATGACCCATCCATGGACGCGGGGCGTCGCATGGCGCGGGTCGAGCTCCCGCTCTTGGTGCTGGGCTTTGACGACGATCCCTGGGCCAATCCCCAGGCGGTGGACATGCTGGTGTCGCACCTGGTGAACGCCCGCATCGAGCGGCGCAACATCGACCCGAGGGCTAGCGGCGTGCCGGCGGTGGGACACATGGGCTTCTTCCGCCGGCGCTGCGAGGCGGCCCTGTGGCCGCAGGTGGCCGACTGGCTGCATGCGCAGCTGGAACAAGTGGAGGCGCCACGCCATGCCGCCCGCTAAGCCAAGGTTCGTCCAGCTTCTCAATCGCGCCCAGCGCGCGCTGCAGCGCTGGATCGAGCTGCGCCCCGAATCCTGGGAAGGCATCAGCGCCGCCCAGGTCGGCCTGCTGTTCGTGCTGCAGTCGCGCCGCGAGCAATCGGCCGCGATCGGCGAAGTCGCCGCCGAGCTGGGCGTCGCGCCTGCGGCCGTGACCAACCTGTCCAAGCGCATGCAGGCGGCCGGCATAGTCGAGCGCCTGGCCGACGAGCATGACGCGCGCCTGACGCGCCTGCACATGACGGCGGCAGGGGCGGCCGCCAGCGCGCGCGCCGGCGAGGTGCTGGTCGAGCTGAATGCGCGGCTGAGCGCAGGATTTACGCCGGAAGAACTGCAGGTGGTCGCGCGCTGGCTGGAGCAGGCCGCCACACTGGAACCGGGGCTGTCCCGCCAGTGACCAAATGGGCGACGGCCTGCGTACGCGCGCCCACATACCGGGCAGCCTTGACCAGCTACAGTCCTCTCATCTGTCAACCTGCAACCGGGAGAGCCCATGGATTCGATCAACCGCAACCAGCCGGAACAGAACCGGCAAGACCTGGCCGGCCAGGACGCCGTCCTTCGACTGAAAGAAATGGCGGAAGACGCCGACAGCTGCTTCTTCGTGACCCAGGGCGGCCTGGGGCCGAACCGCGGCGTGCGCCCGATGAGCGTGCGCGAGGCGGATGACGCCGGCCACCTGTGGTTCCTGAGCGCCAGCGACAGCCACAAGAACGCCGAAATCGAAGCCAATCCGGCAGTGAAACTCTACTTCCAGAAGAACGCCCACGCCGGCTTCCTGGAAATCGAGGGACATGCCGAGGTGCTGACCGACCGCACCAAGATCCACGACCTGTGGAACTTCATGCTCAAGACCTGGTTCACCGAAGGCGAGGACGACCCGCGCATCACCGCCATCCGCGTCACCCCGCGCAGCGGCTACTACTGGGACAACAAGCACGGCGACGCAGTGGCCGGCGCCAAGGTGGTGGTCGGCGCCGTGATCGGCAAGACGCTCGACGATTCGATCGAAGGCACGCTCAGCTTCTGAAGCACGATGCCGCAGTTGCACGTTGTCGTCGTCACCATCGGTTCGGCCGGCGACCTGTTCCCCTTCATGCGCGTGGCGCTTGCGCTACGCGAAGCAGGGCACCGGGTCAGCATGCTCGGGCCGTCGCAGCATGCGCCCTTCGTCGAACCGACCGGGCTGGCATTCCATGGCCTGCCGGCCGACGAGGCGGTGCTCGACCATCCCGACCTGTGGCATCCGACGCGCGGCCTGGCTGTGGTGTGGAACGCGACCCGGCCGGCGATGGCGCGGGTGCCGGCCTGGGTCGCCGCACTGCCGCCCGGCGAGCGGGTCGTGTTGCTGGTCCATCCGCTGGCGCTGCCTGAGGCCGACCTGTGCCGGGCCCAGCGGCCCGGCCTGAAGGTGGCCGCCGCCTATCTCGCCCCCTCGAACCTGCCGACCGTGCATGACCCGCTGCTGCTGGGACCGTGGCCAGTGCCGCGCTGGGTGCCGCAGGGCGCCCGGCGCTGGCTGTGGCGCAAGCTGGGTGATGCACTGATCAACCCGGTGGCGCTGCCGGACGTGAACGCGGCGCGTGCCGCGCAGGGCCTGGCGCCGGTTGCCGACCTGGTCGACTTCCTGATGAAGGTGCCCGACCTGTCGGTGACCCTGTTCCCCGAATGGTTCGCGCCGACCCAGCCCGACTGGCCGCAGCCCTTGCAGCGCACCGGTTTTCCACTCTACGATCCATCGCCCCAGGTCGAGCTGGCGCCGGAAGTGGCGCGCTTCCTGGCGGCGGGGGCGCCGCCGGTGGTGTTCACGCCCGGCACCGGCAACCGCCAGGCAAGGTATTACTTCCGCTGCGCGCTGGATGCCTGCGCGCGGCGCGGCCTGCGCGCCATCCTGCTCACGCCGCACCGCGAGCAGCTGCCGGCCCAGCTGCCGACGCCCGTGCTGTGGCAGGACTATGTACCACTGCGCGTGCTGCTGCCGCACATGGCGGCCCTGGTGCACCACGGCGGCATCGGCACCACGGCCGAAGCCTTGCGTGCAGGCACGCCGCAGCTGGTGGTGCCGCTGGCGCACGACCAGTTCGACAATGCGGCGCGGGTGCAGGCCCTTGGCGTGGGGACCAGCCTGCGCGCCGCCCGGCTGAACTCGCAAAGGCTTGGAAAGCGACTGAATGACGTCGTAGGAAAAGAGAGCGTGGCCAAAGCCTGCGCCAGGGCAGCCGCCATGACGGTGCCTGCGGACCTTGCGCCGCTGTGCAGGCGACTAATATCGATCAAGTGACGTACTCGCCGATGCGTCTAGAGCTTGCACGTGATCGTGAGTTGCCTCGAAAGCTAGGTGCGGTCTACACTCAGCAGTGTCGCCGGTGGCCAACCCTGCTTCGTTAGGTAATCATTTTTCAGATGATTTGTACGGTTGAGCCAGACGCACGCGCGGTTTGCGATGGCTGTTTCCTAACGACCTGGTACTTAAGGTTCTTATTTAAAAATGTCGATAAGTCATGTAATAATTGATACAAATATGTTAATCAAGGACGCCAGGTTCTCCGGGCGTGAATTAACAAAGCTTGTCAAAACAAGAGGGCTATTCGGGTTCAGGCTATGTTTGCCGATGGTGGTGTACGACGAATTGATTGGAAACTTTCGGCGAGAATTTAATTCCAAATTGTCGCAGCTGACCAAAGCAATCGAAGATGTCAATAAATTCGTTGCAGAACCGGCTGAGCTGAATAAGAAAAGCATAGTCAAAAAAATCGCGAATTCCGAAGTAAGATACAAGACAAGGCTGAATGACTTCATAAAAAAGAATGAAGTTATTGTGCTGCCTTACCCAACTATTTCGCACCAAGCTGTTGTTGGGCGGATGTATGAGGCTACCGCTCCTTTCGGAAATGAAAAGAATACCGAGAAGGGTTATAAAGATTTTCTGATTTTGCAATCAATTAGCGATTACTTTGATTCAATATCATCTTCTGTGAAAGCAATACTCTTAACGGCCAATCTTCAGGATTTTGTTGGCTCGGCGAAAAATGATAAAAGTGGGATTGTGGAACTCGAACAGTCGTTCGGAATGCACTACGTTTCGGCCGCATCCTCGTATACTGTATTGTTTCAAGCATTAAGTAGCGATTTAGCAGACAAGTATAAGAGTACAAACATTCCTCAAACCCGCAAAGAAATCTCGGAGAAATTAGAGAATGCAATATTGTCCGACTTTCATGGTTTTGAAGACGAGATATTGGGGAGTTTTCTCATTAATGTGGATATTCATAACATAAATTGTAAAGTCAGAGAATGTGCGGTTGTGGAGGATGGCGACGTCGGAGTCATGGAGATTTCAGGCATAGTTGAGATTGAAATCACTTGCTCCTTCTATATGGATGATTGGAGGTTCGCAAATTTCATGGACTCAGACTTTATATTTTCCGGTAGCGTGAATCAATTCGTCGAGCGAAAAGGTTTCTCAAAAAGAGACGAGTGGGAAAATGAGTTTCGTGATATGCAAAACCATTCTGAATTCATGTTTAACTATATCGATTTTGATTATAAATCCGGTGCTTTATTAAAAGATCTTACATTCGATCCCTTGCTGTTATCGCTGTCAAGGATCTAACGGTGTCCGAGAAAGTCTTTGAGGTGAGCAATTACGGTCGTTGAGTACATGGCATGATCGGAATTAGTCGGTTTAGAAGATGTGATGCGATTTATTTTATAGGGCAAAAGACTTCGAATGGATGGAAAAAGAATTCAGACCTACTGGTCGAGTGAGGTAGATGCGTTGGTTAAGACGTATCAACAGTTTGAAACCCTCATTCCGGCACCGAAAGGGGAAGGTGCCGAGCATAAGGGTGAAGACGGCAGGTTTGTCGAAGACCTTGTTAGAGAATATCTCGGTCGCTTTCTACCGAATGGGCTGGAGGTCTTGACGGGCTTTATTCTGCGCCCTGCGGTCAAGACCGGTGAAGCTGGAAAGGAGAGGGAAGGGGAGTTGGATTGCCACTCCACCCAGCTTGACATCATCGTATTCGATTCCAGTAATTATCCTGTATTTCAGCGTTTCGGGAGTAGCGCTATTGTGCCGCCTGAGGGTGTGGTTGGAATAATTTCGGTTAAAAAACATTTAAACGACGGAGATGTCAAGAAAGAATGCGAGGCATTATTTAATGCTGCCACTCTTTGTGAGACGCTGAGTTCCAATGATCGCGCCGACAAAGTTCGCGGTCCGTTTCTTGCACTCGTTTCCGTGAGGTCGAAAATCGAGAAGTCTCGCACAGATACATTGGACTGGATATTTGCGCAAGTAGATTTGGCATACGCTGGAAAATCGGACATTTCGTTCGACAAGCTTGTTGGATTTATTGGGGCGCTTGATGAATGGAGTGTCTTCAAGCGACGCCCAGAAAAGAACATTAAGCACGCCGAATATATTGGCTTCAAACATCAGGATGGCGAATCTCATCTTGGACTGCAATTTCTATTGACTGGGCTGCTTAGTGTTTTTTACGATAAAACACGTCGAAACCTGCGGCGCCCTGGTTACACAGCATTCCCTTCGCGAAGGCCCCATGACAAGAGGCTAGGGGCGATCCCGTGTACTCGTCTGCGTTGACGCTTTGCCATGCTTAGCCATGCCGTGCCGTGGCAGGACTACGTGCCGCTGCGGGCGCTGCTGCCGCACGGGGCGGCCCTCGTGCACCACGGCGGAATCGGCACCACGGCCGAGGCCTGCCGCCGGGTGGCCGCCGAGAGCCGCCCGGCTGACTTCACGCACTGCGCGAGCGGTTGGCCTCGCTGTGCCGCTGAACTGTTCGTAAGCGCACGGTCAATATCCCCGGAGTAGGGTGCAATAGGACTTGAACCGGACCCTGGGGTAGCCATGCGCCACAAGCCAACGCAGCACGAACACAGCACTTCTCACGCCGGCGAAAGCCGCACCGGCTATGTCCGTGTGCGCGGCGCCCGCGAGCACAACCTGAAGGACGTCGATGTCGACATCCCGAGGGGCAGCCTGGTGGTGTTCACCGGCGTGTCCGGCTCGGGCAAGTCTTCGCTCGCCTTCGGCACCCTGTACGCGGAAGCCCAGCGGCGCTACCTGGAATCGGTGTCGCCCTATGCGCGCCGCCTGTTCCACCAGATGCCGGTGCCGGAGGTCGACGAGATCGACGGCCTGCCGCCCGCGGTGGCCCTGCAGCAGCAGCGCGGTTCGCCCACGGCGCGTTCCTCGGTCGGCAGCGTGTCGACCCTGTCGAACTCCCTGCGCATGCTGTATTCGCGCGCCGGCGACTATCCGCCCGGCCAGGAGCTGCTGTACGCCGAATCCTTTTCGCCGAATACCCCGGAAGGCGCCTGCCCGCAGTGCTCGGGCCTGGGCCGGGTCTACGAGGTGACCGAGCAGTCGCTGGTGCCGGACGATACGCTTACCATCCGCGAGCGTGCGGTCGCGGCCTGGCCGCCGGCCTGGCACGGCCAGAACCTGCGCGACATCCTGGTCACCATGGGCTATGACGTCGACACGCCCTGGCGCGAGCTGCCGAAGAAGGACCGCGACTGGATCCTGTTCACCGACGAGACGCCCACCGTTCCCGTCTACGCCGGGCTGACCCCGAAGGAAACGAAGGCGGCCTTGAGGCGCAAGGAAACGCCCAGCTACCAGGGCACCTTCACCGGCGCGCGCCGTTACGTACTGCAGACCTTCGCCAACACCGAGAGCGCCTCGATGAAGAAGCGCGTCGCGCGCTACATGGTCAGTACCGAATGCCCGCTATGCCGCGGCAAGCGGCTGCGCCAGGAAGCGCTGTCGGTGACCTTTTCCGGCATCGACATCATGGAGCTGTCGCGCATGCCGCTGGCGCGCCTGGCCGACCTGTTGAAACCCTACGCGTCGGGCAAGGCGGCCAAGGACAAGACGCGCGCCAAGGAACACCCGGAACAGATGATCGTCACCCAGCGCATCGCCCAGGACCTGTGCGCGCGCCTGGGCGTGCTGCTCGACCTGGGCCTGGGCTACCTGGCGCTGGAGCGCAGCACGCCGACCCTGTCGCCGGGCGAGCTGCAGCGCCTGCGCCTGGCGACCCAGGTGCGCTCCAACCTGTTCGGCGTGGTCTACGTGCTGGACGAGCCCTCGGCCGGCCTGCACCCGGCCGACACCGAGGCCCTGCTCGATGCGCTGGACCAGCTGAAAAGCGCCGGCAATTCGCTGTTCGTGGTCGAGCACGCGCTCGACGTGATCCGCAAGGCCGACTGGATCGTCGACGTCGGTCCGCAGGCGGGCGAGCGGGGCGGGAAGGTACTGTACAGCGGCGCGCCCGAGGGCCTGAAGCAGGTCGAACAATCGCAGACCCGGCGTTACCTGTTCGACGAGGCGCCCTTGGCAAAACGCAGGCCGCGCGAGCCGATCGGCTGGCTCAGGCTGGAGGACGTACGCCGCAACAACCTGGACGGCATCGAGGCCGCCTTCCCGCTGGGCGTCATGACGGCGGTGACCGGCGTGTCCGGCTCCGGAAAATCGAGCCTGGTCAGCCAGGTGCTGGTCGAGCTGGTCGGCGCGGCGCTCGGGCAGGGGACGGCTGAAGCGGAAGCGCCCGAGCTTGAAGAGCCTGGGCTGGAACAGGAAGCGCCCTTGCTGCTCGAAGGCCGCATCGTGGCAGGCATGGACCAGATCCGGCGCATGGTGCGGGTGGACCAGAAGCCGATCGGGCGCACCCCGCGTTCGAACCTGGCCACCTATACCGGCCTGTTCGACCAGGTGCGCAAGCTGTTCGCGGCCACGCCGGACGCGAAGAAGCGCCGCTTCGATGCCGGGCGCTTCTCCTTCAATGTGGCCAAGGGCCGCTGCGAACACTGCGCCGGCGAAGGCTCGGTCATGGTCGAGCTGCTGTTCCTGCCCAGCGTGTATGCGCCATGCCCGACCTGCGAGGGCGCGCGCTACAACGCCAAGACCCTCGAGGTGCGCTACCGCGGCAAGAACATTGCCGAGGTGCTGGGCATGACGGTAGGCGAGGCGGCCGACTTCTTCAAGGGCGAGGCGCTGGTCGAGCGCGCACTGGAGGTGCTGGTCGAGGTGGGGCTGGACTACCTGCGCCTGGGCCAGCCGGCCACCGAACTGTCCGGCGGCGAAGCCCAGCGCATCAAGCTGGCCACCGAGCTGCAGCGCGCCGGCCGCGGCAACACGCTCTACGTGCTGGACGAGCCGACCACCGGCCTGCACCCGCGTGACGCTGACCGCCTGATGCTCCAGCTGAACCGCCTGGTCGACGCCGGCAATACGGTGATCCTGGTCGAGCACACCATGCGGGTGGTGGCCGGCTGCGACTGGGTGATCGACGTCGGCCCGGGCGCAGGCGATGAAGGCGGCAAGCTGATCTGCGCCGGGCCGCCGGAAGAGGTGGCGCGGTGCAAGACAAGCCGCACCGCGCCCTACCTGGCCCGACACATTGCAAGTTGAATTTGTAGAAATGTATTTCTGATAAGACAATGGAGATGCATTTCATTCATTCAATTGTGTGCGAGAAAAGACAAGCTTTGCGTTACACTTAGGATATTTTTTTCCTAACTTTTCGTCGCGCATGCCCGGCTCATCCATCGATAATTCGCAGTTTCGCCGCATTCTTTCCCGCAATGTGGCCTTGCCCCTGGCGCTGAGCGTCGTCACGGCGATCGTCTTCGTCGCCATCATCGCTTACCTGATCAATGTCCTGACTTGGGTCGAGCACTCGGAGCGGGTGATCGGCCAGTCGCAGGAAGTCAGCAAGCTCTCCGCCGAGATGGAAACCGGCATGCGCGGCTACCTGATCGCCGGCGACGAGACTTTCCTGTCACCCTATTACCTGGCGCGCCAGCGCATGCAGGACGGCTTGCGCAGCCTGGGGCGAATGGTCGAGGACAACCAGGTGCAGACCGACCGCGTGCGCCGGATCCAGTCGGCCCAGGCCCAGTGGGAAGCGTTTGCCAACGAGATGATCGCCTTGCGCCGCGCCGACGGCGACGTCGTGGGCGCCGTGCGAACCGGGCGCGGCAAGAACCTGACCGACGAGATCCGCCGCACCTTCGAACTCATGCTCGACGCCGAGCGCCGCCTGCTGCAGGAACGCAACGATTCCGCGCGCCGCGTCACCACCTGGTCGGTGGCGAGCTTCCTGCTCCTGAGCCTGCTGGTCGGTATCGGCCTGGCGCTGTTCGGCCGCCGCCAGCTGGTGGGCCTATCGCAGTCCTACCAGGAAGTGCTCGACCACGAGGCCGAGCACAATGCCCAGCTGCGCCACCAGGACTGGCTGCGCACCGGCCAGGCCGAACTGGCGACCCGCAGCGCCGGCATCCATGCGCTCGAGCCGCTGGCCGAGGCAGTGCTGGTACAGGTGACGCGCTACCTGGAAGGCGTGGTGTCGGCCATGTACGTGCGCAGCGAAGAGGGCGTGCTGCGCCGCATCGGCGCCTATGGCTTCGCGCACGATGCCGCCGACCATGCCCAGCTGATCCAGCCGACCGAGTCGCTGGCCAGCCAGGCCGCCAACGAGAACCGCATCCTGCACCTGCGCGAACTGCCCGACAATTACATCAAGGTGGGATCGGCGCTGGGCGAAGCCTCGCCGCGCGAGATCCTGATCGCGCCGGTCTACAACTACGGCAAGGTCAAGGGCGTGATCGAGATCGGCTTCCTGCACCCGGTGCAGGCGCGCGACCGCGAGTTCATGGAGCTGATCGCCCCGGCCGTGGGCGCGTCGATGGCGGCGGTGCTGTACCGCCAGCGCCTGCAGCATGCGCTGGAAGAGACCCAGACCCTGAACGAAGAACTGCAGGTGCAGCAGGAAGAGCTGCGCACCGCCAACGAGGAGCTGGAAGAGCAGTCGCGCGCGCTGGAAGAATCGCAGACCGCGCTGGAGAACCAGCAGTCCGAGCTGCGCGCCACCAACGACCAGCTGGCCGAGCAGGCCCTGGCGCTGGACATGAAGAACGCTTCCCTGACCGCGGCCCAGGAACAGCTGCGCCAGCGCGCGCTCGAGCTGGAGCGCGCCAGCCGCTACAAGTCCGAGTTCCTGGCCAATATGTCGCACGAGCTGCGCACGCCGCTCAACAGCTCGCTGATCCTGGCCAAGCTGCTGGCCGATAACGCGGCCGGCAACCTGAACGACGAACAGGTGCGCTTCGCCCAGACCATCTACTCGGCCGGCAACGACCTGCTACACCTGATCAACGACATCCTCGACATCTCGAAGGTCGAAGCGGGCAAGCTGGAACTGGTGCCGGAAGAAGTGCCGCTGCGCCGCATGGTCGAGGGCCTGGCGCGCACCTTCGAACCGCTGGCGCGCCAGAAGGCGCTCGACTTCAGCGTCAGCATCGAGCCGAACGTGCCTGCATCGATCACCACCGACCGCCAGCGCGTCGAGCAGATCCTCAAGAACCTGCTGTCGAACGCCGTCAAGTTCACCGACAGCGGCCGGGTTGCCATGAGCGTGGGCGTGACGCCGGAAGGCTGGGTCCAGTTCGGCGTGCGCGACTCCGGCATCGGCATCGCGCCGGACCAGCAGGAAAAGATCTTCGACGCCTTCCACCAGGCCGACGGCACCACCAGCCGCCGCTTCGGCGGCACCGGCCTGGGCCTGTCGATCTCGCGCGACCTGACCAACCTGCTGGGCGGCAACCTGAGCTTGTCCAGCAATCCGGGCGAGGGCAGCCTGTTCACCCTGAGCCTGCCGAAGAGCGGCGCGGTGGCGGCGACCCCGCCGGCGGCGCCGACGCTGGCGCCGGCGCAGGTGCAGTTCCAGCCGGCGGCCGCACCCACGCCGGCGCCGGCCGCGGCGGCCACTCCAGCCCAGACCGAGCCGCTGGCCAGCTTCCCGGACGACCGCGACGAACCGGCGGCCGGCACGCGCACGGTGCTGGTGATCGAAGACGAACCGGAATTCGCGCGCATCCTGTTCGACCTGGCGCACGAACTCGATTACCGCTGCCTGGTGGCCTTGAGCGCCGGCGAAGGCCTGGCGCTGGCCTCGGCCCAGAAGCCGGACGCCGTGCTGCTCGACATCCGCCTGCCCGACAGCTCCGGCCTGTCGGTGCTGCAGCAACTGAAGGACAACCCGGCTACCCGCCACATCCCGGTGCACATCGTCTCGAGCATCGAGAACGGCGGCGAAGCCCTGCACCTGGGCGCGATCGGCTACGCCCTGAAACCCACCTCGCGCGAGCAGCTGGAAGAGGTGTTCCGCAAGCTGCAGGAAAAATCGAGCCAGAAGATCAAGCGCGTGCTGCTGGTCGAGGACGACGAGCGCCAGCGCGAGAGCGTGGTGCAGCTGATCGCCGACGCCGACGTGCAGATCGCGGCGGTGGGTACGGGCGGCGAAGCCCTCACGCTGCTGAAAGAGCAGACCTTCGACTGCATGATCATCGACCTCAAGCTGCCCGACATGCAGGGCAGGGAGCTGCTCGAGCGCATGTCGCATGAGGAGCTGTGCTCCTTCCCGCCGGTGATCGTGTACACCGGCCGCAACCTGACGCGCGACGAGGAGGCCGAACTGCTCAAGTATTCGCGCTCGATCATCATCAAGGGCGCCCGTTCGCCCGAGCGCCTGCTGGACGAAGTCACGCTGTTCCTGCACAAGGTCGAGAGCGAGCTGTCGTCCGAGCGCCAGACCATGCTGAAGGCCGTGCGCGGACGCGACCGCGTGTTCGAAGGGCGTACCATCCTGCTGGTGGACGACGACGTGCGCAACGTGTTCGCGCTGACCAGCGCGCTCGAGTCGCGCGGCGCGAAAGTCGAGGTGGGACGCAACGGCTTCGAAGCATTGGCCAAGCTCGACGAGGTGCCGGGCATCGACCTGGTGCTGATGGACGTGATGATGCCGGGCATGGATGGCCTGGAAGCGACGCGCCGCATCCGTGCCGACGGCCGCTTCGACCGCCTGCCGGTCATCGCCATCACGGCCAAGGCGATGAAGGACGACCAGGAGCAGTGCCTGGCTGCCGGCGCCAACGATTACCTGGCCAAACCGATCGACCTCTCGCGCCTGTACTCGCTGCTCCGGGTGTGGATGCCGGCACTGGAACGCATCTAAGGATGACAATGCTTCCCCTCGATCCCAATCCGCCGGACGATTTCGACATCGAGCTGAAAATGCTCGTGGAGGCGGTGTACCTGAAGTACAACTACGACTTCCGCGACTACACCGGAGCCTCGCAGAAGCGCCGCATCTTGGTGGCCATGCGCGAGATGGAATGCGACACCGTATCCAGCCTGCAGGCCAAGGTCATGCACGAGCCGGACGGTTTCGCCCAGCTGCTGCAGTACCTGACGATTCCCGTCACCGAGATGTTCCGCGATCCGGAATACTGGATCGCGCTGCGCGAGCACGTCCTTCCTTTCCTGCGGACCTATCCGTCGCTGAAGCTCTGGGTGGCCGGCTGCAGCACCGGCGAGGAAGTGTATTCCCTGGCCATCCTGTTGCAGGAAGAGGGGCTGCTCGAACGCTCGCTGATCTACGCCACCGACATCAATCCGGCATCGCTGGAAGCGGCGCGGCGCGGGGTGTTCAAGGTGGAGGCCATGCGCCAGTACACCGAGAACTACCAGAAGGCGGGCGGCAAGCGCGCTTTTTCCGACTACTACACGGCAGCCTACGACGGCGCCCTGTTCGACCGCTCGCTGGTGGAGAACGTCACCTTCGCCGACCACAGCCTGGCGACTGATAGCGTGTTCTCGGAGACCCATTTCGTCAGCTGCCGCAACGTCCTGATCTATTTCAACCGCAAGCTGCAGGACCGCGTGCTCGGCCTGTTCCACGAATCGCTGTGCTACCGCGGCTTCATGGGGCTGGGCAGCAAGGAGAGCATCGAGTTCTCCAGCTACGTCGACCGCTTCGACGTGCTGGCGCGGCGCGAGCGCATCTACCGCAAGGGCGCCGCATGAGCATTCCCCTGAGCGCCATTGGCCAGGTCGGCGAGGCACTGCGCGGGCGCCGCACCGAGCTGGTCGTGATCGGCGGCTCGGCCGGCGGGGTCGATGCCCTGATCGGCCTGCTGCCAGAGATCCCGGTGGACTACCGCTCCACGGTGGTCTGCATCCTGCACGTGCCCGCCGACCGCGACAGCCGCCTGGCCGAGCTGTTCGATCTGCGCGCCGCCTTGCCGGTGCGCGAGGCGCGCGACAAGGAGCAGCTGGAGCCCGGCGTGATCTATTTTGCCGGTTCGGGCTATCATCTGTCGATCGAGCGCGACCGCTGCTTCTCGCTGAGCTGCGAGCCGCCGGTCCAGTTCGCGCGTCCGGCGATCGACGTCCTGATGGAGTCCGCCGCCGACGCCTACGGCCCGGCCATGGCCGGCATCCTGCTGACCGGCGCCAACCACGACGGCGCCGACGGCATGTGCCGGATCCGCGAACGCGGCGGCCTGACGGTGGTGCAGGACCCGAACGAAGCCCAGGCCAGCGCGATGCCCGAGGAAGCCATCCGCCGCTGCGCCCCCGATCTCGTGCTGCCGCTGTCCGCCATCCGGACACTGCTTCCCATGCTGAGGAACCCATGAGCGCCCAAGACCCAAGCAAACTCCTGATCGTCGACGACCTGCCGGAAAACCTGCGCGCGCTCGACGCCCTGATCCGCGGCGAAGGGCGCCTCGTGTTCCAGGCCTCCTCGGGCATGGATGCGCTGGCGCTGATGCTTGAACACGAGTTCGCGCTCGCCATCCTCGACGTCCAGATGCCCGGCATGGACGGCTTCGAGCTGGCCGAATTGATGCGCGGTACCGAGCGCACCCGCAACATCCCGATCGTGTTCGTGTCGGCCGCCGGGCGCGAACTGAACTACGCCTTCAAGGGCTACGAGACGGGCGCGGTCGACTTCCTCTACAAGCCGCTCGACTCGGACGCCGTGCGCAGCAAGGTCAACGTGTTCGTCACGCTCGACCAGCAGCGGCGCCAGATGCAGCGCCAGATGGCCGCGCTCGAGCGCAGCCGCCAGGAGCAGGAAACCCTGCTGCGCGAGCTGCACCAGACCCAGGAAGAGCTGCAGCGCTCCCTGCGCATGCGCGACGAGTTCATGTCGCTGGTGGCGCACGAGCTGCGCACGCCGCTCAACACCCTGTTCCTGGAAACGCAGATGCGCAGCCTGCAGCTCAAGCGCGGCACGCTGGCCTCGATCAGCCCGGACCAGTTCGAAGCCATGATCCGGCGCGACGAGCGCCAGATCAAGTCGATGATCCGCCTGATCGACGACATGCTGGACGTCTCGCGCATGCGCAGCGGCCAGCTGTCGATCCGCCCGGCGGCGGTCGAGCTGATGGACCTGCTGGAACGCGTGGTGAGCGACCTGTCGCTGCAGGCCGCCGCCACCGGCTGCAAGCTGTCGCTGTTGCCGCATCCGCCCGTGCAGGGCTGCTGGGACGAGTTCCGCATCGAGCAGGTGGTGGTCAACCTGCTCACCAATGCGCTGCGCTACGGCGGCGGCCAGCCGGTCGAGGTGAGCGTCCAGTACGCACAGGATACGGTCAGCATCCATGTGCGCGACGAAGGCAAGGGTATCGCCCAGAGCGACCTGGAACGCATCTTCGAGCCCTACGAGCGGGGCGCCCGCAACGGCGAGCCGAAAGGGCTCGGACTGGGCCTGTACATCTCGCGCCAGCTGGCGATCTCGCACGGGGGCGAACTGCGCGTGACCAGCAGGCCGGGGGAGGGCTCGACCTTCACCCTTGTGCTGCCGACCTGCGAGCAGACGGCGGCGGTGCCGACGATCGC
Source organism: Massilia sp. IC2-476 (assembly GCF_020707295.1). Taxonomy (NCBI): domain Bacteria; kingdom Pseudomonadati; phylum Pseudomonadota; class Betaproteobacteria; order Burkholderiales; family Oxalobacteraceae; genus Massilia; species Massilia sp. IC2-476. Next base: position 340,057 of record NZ_JAJFER010000001.1, on the reverse strand, counting down.
GTAGGGTGGTCGGCTCTGCCGACCGCGCGTCCAGCTCCGGCCTGCGTCACAACCGTGCTCGCACCTGCTGAACGCGCGGTCGGGGAACCCGACCACCCTACGAAAATCTATCGATTTCGCGGATACGATTGGCGCGCAGCTTGCGCGCCGCTGTCGTTTCGTCCACACTTCACGGATCGCGCCGATTGCCGGCCGGTTATTGCCCCGTAAGGGGGAGATATACTTGTTCGATAGTAAAAATCAATCGACAGTATCGTTTCAATCAATTTCACAAAAGATGTCCAGCTCGGTACACTGGCGTCTATCAAATCCTTAACCACCCGAAAACAGGAGAATACATGTCCCTCATCAACACCCAGATCAAGCCGTTCAAGGCAACCGCTTACCACAACGGCAAGTTTGTCGATCTGACGGAAGAGAACTTCAAGGGCACCTGGTCGGTTCTGATGTTCTACCCGGCTGACTTCACCTTCGTCTGCCCGACCGAACTGGAAGACCTGGCTGCATTCCAGCCGGAATTCGCAAAGATGGGCGTGAACGTCTACGGCGTGTCGACCGACAGCCACTTCGCCCACAAGGCATGGCACGACACCTCGGACGCTATCAAGAAAGTCAACTACCCGCTGATCGGCGACCCGACCGGCACCCTGTCGCGCAACTTCGAAGTCATGATCGAAGAAGAAGGCATGGCTCTGCGCGGCACCTTCGTGATCAATCCGGAAGGCCAGATCAAGATCATGGAAGTGCACGACAACGGCATCGGCCGTGACGCATCGGAACTGATGCGCAAAGTCAAGGCTGCCCAGTACGTCGCATCGCACCCGGGCGAAGTGTGCCCGGCCAAGTGGACCGAAGGCGCTGAAACCCTGACCCCGTCGCTGGACCTGGTCGGCAAGATCTAATCAGTCGTTCCGTAGTACCTGTCCCGGGCCGCCGTGGCGGCCCGGTGCATTTCAGGGGTCTGTTTTTGATCCCAGGCACTGTCATACCCTTTAAGAACAACGTCATAGTCAAGGAAAACATCATGCTGGACGCAACCCTCAAGAAGCAGTTGCAAGCCTATCTGGAAAAAGTGGTGCAGCCGATTGAGCTCGTTGCATCGTTGGATGATTCGCCGAAAGCGCGCGAAATGGATGAACTGCTCCGCGAAATCGCCGCGTTGAGCGACAAGATCACCGTGCGCAACGACGGCAACAATGCCCGCAAGCCTTCGTTCTCGATCAGGCGCGTGGGCACCGATATCGGCGTCGATTTCGCCGGTATCCCGCTGGGCCACGAATTCAGCTCGCTGGTGCTGGCCCTGCTGCAGGTGGGTGGCCACCCGATCAAGCTCGACCAGGCCGTGATTGACCAGATCCAGAACCTGGACGGCGACTATGTCTTCGAAACCTTCATCTCGCTGTCCTGCCATAACTGCCCGGAAGTGGTGCAGGCGCTGAACGCGATGTCGGTGATTAACCCGCGCATCAAGGTCGTCGCCATCGACGGCGGCGTGTTCAAGAGCGAAGTCGAAGCGCGCCAGATCATGGCGGTACCGATGATGTTCCTGAACGGCCAGCACTTTGGCCAGGGCCGTACCAGCGTGGAAGAGATCCTGTCGAAGATCGACACCAATGCCGGCGCCCGCAAGGCGGCAGAACTGAACAAGAAAGACCCGTTCGACGTGCTGATCGTCGGCGGCGGTCCTGCCGGCGCGGCCGCGGCCATCTACGCCGCCCGCAAAGGCATCCGTACCGGCGTGCTGGCCGACCGCTTCGGCGGCCAGGTGCTGGACACGCTCGCCATCGAGAACTTCGTCTCGATGAAGGAAACCGACGGTCCGAAGTTCGCCGTCGCCCTCGAAGAGCACGTCAAGCACTATGAAGTCGACATCATGAACACCCAGCGCGCCAACAAGCTGGTTGAAGGCAAGCTGATCGAAGTGCACACCGAAACCGGCGCCGTGCTGAAATCGAAGTCGGTGATCATCGCCACCGGCGCCCGCTGGCGCGAGATCAACGTGCCGGGCGAGCGCGAATACCGCAACCACGGCGTGGCTTACTGCCCGCACTGCGACGGCCCGCTGTTCAAGGGCAAGCGCGTGTCCGTGATCGGCGGCGGCAACTCGGGCGTCGAAGCGGCGATCGACCTGGCGGGTATCGTCAAGGAAGTGACCCTGATCGAGTTCGGCGCCGAGCTGCGTGCGGATGCGGTCCTGCAGCGCAAGCTGTACTCGCTGAAGAACGTCACCGTGATCAAGTCGGCCCAGACCACCGAGATCCATGGCGACGGCAAGATCGTCAACGGCCTGTCCTACAAGGACCGCAACAGCGGCGAGGTCAAGCGGATCGACCTGGAAGGCGTGTTCGTGCAGATCGGCCTGGTGCCGAACGCCGAATGGCTGAAGGGCACGATGGACTTGTCTGCACACGGCGAAATCGAAGTCGACGCCAAGGGCCAGACCTCGATCCCGGGCGTGTTCGCGGCCGGTGACGTCACCACGGTGCCGTTCAAGCAGATCGTGATCGCCGTGGGCGAGGGCGCCAAGGCATCGCTGGCAGCATTCGACTACCTGATGCGCCAGCCGGTGGAAGAGGAAAGCCCGGTCGAAGCCAAGGCTGCCTGAGTCTGATTAGCGGCACAAGAAACGCCATCCCTTTGCGGGATGGCGTTTTATTTTGCCGGTGCCTGACGGTTTACAGGATAAAAAATCCACTATAATGGATGAATGGACATCAACGAATTGATTGCGCGCCGGGTCAAGGCCTTGCGCGAGGAGGCGGACCTGTCGCTGGCTGCACTGGCCGAGCTAAGCGGGGTCAGCCGGTCGAACATTTCCCTGATCGAGCGGGGCGAAAGCAGCCCGACCGCCACGGTGCTCGACAAGCTGGCCAGTGCGCTGGGCGTCACGCTGGCCTCGCTGTTCGAGCAGGGGGATGGCACGGAAGCGTCGCCGCTATCGCGTGCCGCGGACCAGCCGGTGTGGACCGATCCCGTCACCGGCTACACCCGGCGCAACCTGTCGCCGCCGCTGCGCTTGCCGATCCAGCTGGTCGAGGTCGTGTTCCCGGCGGGCCAGCGGGTCGCCTTCGATACCTCGACCCAGGGCGTCGAGCAGCAGGTCTGGATGATCGAGGGAACGATGGAAATCACGGCCGGCGACGAAGGCTGGCAACTGGCCGCGGGCGATTGCCTGGCCATGCGCCTGGACCGCCCGGTCTCCTTCCAGAATACGAGCGCCAGGCCGGCACGCTACCTGGTGGCGCTGGCAACCCAGACGTATCCATCCAATAGAGGGCATCAATGAGCGAATCCGTGACCGTGCGGCGCCTGGACGGCGCCGAGGCAGCTGCTGCTGTCGAGGAACTGGCCGAGGTGCTGGCCGATTGCGTCGAGGGCGGCGCGTCCGTCAGCTTCATGCTCCCCCTGGCGCGCGAACGGGCGCTAGGCTTCTGGCGTGGCGTGGCCGACGCGGTCGCACGGGGCGAGCGCGCCCTGCTGGTCGCCGCCGATGGCGAGGGGAAGATCGTCGGCACCGTGCAGCTGGTCATGGCGATGCCGGACAACCAGCCGCACCGGGCCGACGTCGCCAAGATGCTGGTGCATCGGCGCGCGCGCCGGGCCGGTATCGCGGCGCGCCTGCTGGCGGCCCTCGACGAGGTGGCGCGGGAAGAGGGGAAAACGGTGCTGGTACTGGACACGGTCACCGGCGGCGACGCCGAGCGGCTGTACCAGCGCGCCGGATGGGAGCGTGTCGGCGTCGTGCCGAAATTCGCGCTGATGCCGGACGGGTCCTTCTGTGCGACGACCTTCTTCTACAAGCACCTATAATAGGCCGGAGAGGGTCAGGGCAGCGTGCTTCAGTGGAAGGCGACCAGCAGCGCGCCCGTCAGCGCTTCGGTCTCGAGCAACAGCCACGTCGCCGCACTGGCAAGTGCCAGGTGGACTGCGGTCCAGGTCATTGGGTGGTGGCGTGCCATGATAAGACTCCTGATCGATTGAATTCGTAGTGATGATGGTGTCATCTTAGACATCCGCCATGTTCGTAACCATCGGCAAAAACTCCGCGAAGTTGTAGGAATAAACCTTGTGACATTGTCACGACGATCCGTAGTCACTTTTCCAGTTGAGCTCCTACGGGTCAGGTAGGCTGCGTCCTATAGGTGGGCCGATGCGGCGGGCATAGAGTGATGCCTATCATGACCCGACACGAACCCAAACTCCTGCACCGCGGCCTTCTGGCCGTGCGCCGCAATACCATCCGTCGCCTGCTGCGCTCCGTCTTCGGCATCGAGCAGCTGCGCGAGGGCCAGCAAAAGGTGATCGACAGCGTCCTGGACGGCAAGGACACGCTGGCGATCATGCCTACCGGCGGCGGCAAGTCGCTGTGCTACCAGATCCCCGCCAAGATGCTCGAGGGGATCACCATCGTCGTTTCGCCCCTGATCTCCCTGATGAAGGACCAGCTCGAGAAGCTGGAGGAAATGGGGATCCGCTCGGTCCAGGTCAACAGCAGCCTGAACGCGGAAGAGGAAGCGGCCGCCATCGAGGCGATTGCCAATGAAGCCTGCGAGATCGTGTTCTGCACGCCCGAGCGCCTGGTCTCGCCCGAATTCATCGCCGTGCTCAAGGAAGTCACGCTCGACATCATCGTGATCGACGAAGCCCACTGCATTTCGCAATGGGGCCACGATTTCCGTCCGGCCTACATTGGCATCGCCGCCGCCATCGACGCCCTCGGCAAGCCGCCGGTGCTGGCGCTGACCGCCACCGCGACCGATGACGTGATCGAGGACATCCGCAAGCAGCTGAACCGCACGAAGATGAACGTGATTAACACGGGCATCTACCGGCCGAACCTGCACTATGGCGTGGTGCAGGTCACCAACCAGCACGAAAAGCTGGCCCAGGCCTTGCGCCTGGTGCAGGAAAGCGAGGGCGTCGGTATCGTCTATGCCGCCACCGTCAAGGTAGCCGAGGAAATGCTGGCCGTACTGGAAGAGGCCGGCGAATCGGTCACCATCTACCACGGCAAGCTGAGCGCCGCCGAGCGCAAGCAGAACCAGGACATGTTCATGAGCGGCGAGCGCCGCGTCATGGTCGCGACCAATGCTTTCGGCATGGGCATCGACAAGAGCGACACCCGCTTCGTGATCCACCTGCAGATCCCGGCCAACCTGGAGTCCTATTACCAGGAATCGGGCCGCGCCGGGCGCGACGGGCTGGACGCGAGCTGCACGCTGCTGTTCCTGCAGGACGACAAGCGCATCCAGCAATTCTTCCTGATGAAGCACTATCCGGCCGCCGCCGAGTTGCAGACGGTGTACACCGTGGCGCGCGAACTGGCCGAGGAAGGGCCGCTCACCACCGAGCGTTTCGAGACGGCGCTGGAGGAAGCGGGCGAGGCCAAGCTCAAGGTCTGCCTCAAGCTCCTGAAGGACGGCAAGCTGCTGCGCCAGAACCGCAAGCTCGAATACGTGCTTACCAGCAAGGAGCCTGACCCGCAAGTGTTCGGGCAATTGGCAGAGGTGTATGTCCAGAAGGCGGAACGGGACCGTGTGGCCCTCGAGCAGATGGTAGGCTATGCCGTAAGCGGTTTTTGCCGCTGGAAGCTGTTGCTGGATTATTTCGGCGACGAAGTCGATGGCTTCGAGAAGTGCTGCAAATGCGACAACTGCCTGAATCCGCCGGCGCTGGCTCTGACGGAAGGCATCGAAATCCGCGACGACGAATTCGACCGCGAACCGGCGCCCGAGCCATCCGGCCCGCAATTCGAAGTCGGTGGGCGGGCAAAGGCGCCGAAACATGGCGAAGGTGTGGTCGTCGCCGTGGCAGGCGACCAGGTCACACTGGAATTCCCGGACCAGGAAGAGCCGCGTACCTTCCTGGCTGATTTTCTCGAGCCGGCCTGACAAGGCCGCGCTTCAACCGCGAAGGGGCTGCATGGGAGACATGGTCGTCGTCAGGAAGGAAGGGCTGTATTGCGTGCCCGGCGGGTTCTATATCGACCCCTGGCGCCCGGTCGACCGGGCCATCATCACCCATGCCCACGGCGACCATGCGCGCTACGGCCACGGCCATTACCTGTCCGCGGCGCCCGGCGTCAACGTGCTCAAGTCGCGCCTTGGCGACATCAACGTGCAGGGGCTGGAGTACGGCGAAACCATCGTTCATAACGGCGTGACCATCTCGCTGCACCCGGCCGGGCACGTACTCGGCTCGGCGCAGATCCGGATGGAGTGCGGCGGCAGGGTGTGGGTCGCTTCGGGCGACTACAAGGTCGAGCCGGACAAGACCTGCGCGCCCTTCGAACCGGTGCGCTGCGACACCTTCATCACCGAATCGACCTTCGGCCTGCCGATTTACCGCTGGGACCCGGAGCAGCAGGTCATCGACGAGATGAATGCCTGGTGGCGCCGCAATGCCGAGGCAGGGCGCTGTAGCGTGGTGTTCGCCTATGCATTCGGCAAGGCCCAGCGCATTCTGTCACGCCTGGACGCCTCGATCGGTCCCATCGTCTGCCATGGCGCGGTGGAGCCGCTCAACCGGGTGTACCGGGCCGGGGGTGTCGAGCTGCCCGAGACCGTGATGGTCAGCGAAATCGACAAGGCGGCCCTGCGGCGCGCGATCGTCATCGCACCGCCCTCGGCCAGCGGCTCGCCCTGGATGAAGCGCTTCGGCGACTACAGCGATTCCTTTGCCAGCGGCTGGATGCTGCTGCGCGGCGCGCGCCGCCGGCGCGGCGTGGACCGTGGCTTCGTGCTGTCCGACCACGCCGACTGGCCTGGCCTGATGAGCGCCATCAAGGCGACCGAGGCCGAGCAGGTGATCGTCACCCACGGCTCGATTCCGACCATGGTGCGCTGGCTGTGCCAGAACGGGCTGGATGCCAAGGGATTCGATACCGAGTACGGCGACGAAGAAGAGGACGAGGCGCTGCCGCCGGCCGGCGCCGCTGCTTCGAAAGAAGCCGCAAAGGAAGAGGAGCCGTCGGGAGAGAGCGATGCGTGAATTCGCCCGCCTGTACGCCGAACTCGACGAAACCACCTCCACCACGCGCAAGCTCGAGGCCCTGCAATCCTATTTCTCGCACGCGGCGCCGGAAAACGCCGCCTGGGCGGTGTACTTCCTGGCCGGTGGCAAGCCGCGCCAGGCGGTACCGACCAAACTGCTGCGCCAGTATGCGATCGAATACGCGGGCCTGGACGACTGGCTGTTCGACGAGTCCTATCACGCGGTCGGCGACATGGCCGAGACCATCGCCCACATCCTGCCGCCACCGAGTCGCCGCAGCGAGGTCGGGCTGGCCGAATGGATGGAGGGGCGTATCGGCCCCCTGCGCGGCGCCGAGCCGGGCACCATCCGTGAAGCCCTGTTCGCGGCCTGGGATGAACTCGACTGGCGCGAGCGCTTCCTGTTCGTGAAGCTGATCGGCGGCGGTTTCCGGGTCGGGGTGTCGCGCCTGCTGGTGACGCGGGCCCTGGCCGCCATCGCCGCGGTCGACAGCAAGCTGATCGCGCAACGCCTGATGGGCTGGACCGACAACTCGGTGCGACCCACGGCGACCAGCTTCCTGCAGCTGATCGCCGCGCAGTCGGACGAAGAACACAAGCTGCGCGGCGGCCAGCCTTACCCCTTCTTCCTGGCGCACCAACTGCAGGGGGAACCTGCCGAGCTGGGCGAAGTCGACGACTGGCAGGTGGAGTGGAAGTACGACGGCATCCGCGCCCAGCTGGTGCGGCGCGGCGGCCAGAACTTCCTGTGGTCGCGCGGCGAAGACCTGATCACCGAGCGCTTCCCGGAACTGGCCAACTTGCGCATCCCGGAGGGCACGGTGCTCGACGGCGAGGTGCTGATCTGGCAGCCCGGCTGCGCGGCGCCCGCACCATTCGCCGACCTGCAGAAGCGCATCGGCCGCAAGACCCTGAGCGCCAAGCTGCTGGCCGAGCTGCCGGCCGTGCTGTGCTGCTACGACCTGCTCGAATTCGGCGGCGTCGACCTGCGCGCGCTGCCCCAGCACGAGCGGCGCGCGCTGATGGAAACCGAGGTCGCGGCCATCGACGTGCCCCAGCTGCGCCTGTCGCCGCTGGTGACGGCGGACAGCTGGGATGCGCTGGCAAGCCTACGCGCCGAATCGCGAGCGCGCGGCGTCGAAGGCATGATGCTCAAGGCGCGCAGCGCGCAATACGGCGTGGGCCGCACCAAGGATGTCGGCACCTGGTGGAAGTGGAAGATCGATCCCTATACGGTGGACGCGGTGCTGATCTACGCCCAGGCCGGCAGCGGACGGCGCGCCTCGCTCTACACCGACTACACCTTCGCGGTCTGGGACGGCGAGGGCGAGGAGCGCAAGCTGGTCCCCTTCGCCAAGGCCTACTCGGGCCTGACCGATGCCGAGATCCAGCAGGTGGACAGTGCGGTGCGCAAGACCACGATCGAAAAATTCGGGCCGGTACGATCGGTCAAGCCCACCATGGTGTTCGAGATCGGCTTCGAGGGCATCGCGCTGTCGACCCGCCACAAGGCCGGCATCGCGGTGCGCTTCCCGCGCATCCTGCGCCGCCGCTTCGACAAGCCGGTCGAGGAAGCGGACACCCTCGACACCCTGAAAGGCCTGCTGGCCGCGGCCGGGGCATGAGCAAGGCATGAGCAAGAATGCCGTCACCGAACGTATCGACGCCTGGCTGGCGTCGAAGGGCTGGACTGCGTTTCCGTTCCAGCGCAATGTGTGGAAGGCGGCCCTCAAGGGCCAGTCCGGCCTGCTGCACGCGAACACTGGCGCCGGCAAGACCTTCGCGGTCTGGTTCGCAGCCCTGCAACGCGCCGGCCTGAAGACTGGCCGCCACAGCTCCGGCCTGCGCGTGCTGTGGATCACGCCGATGCGGGCGCTGGCGGCCGACACGACGCGTGCGCTGCAGGAGTCGAGCGCCCAACTGCTGCCCGAGTGGGAAGTCGGCGCCCGCACCGGCGACACCGGTTCCGCCGAACGCGCACGCCAGAGCCGCAAGATGCCGGCGGCGCTGGTCACCACGCCCGAAAGCCTGTCGCTGATGCTGAGCCACGCTGCCGCATCCGAGCAATTCAAGCACCTCGACATGATCGTCATCGACGAGTGGCACGAACTGATGGGCAGCAAGCGCGGCGTGCAGGTGCAGCTGGCGCTGGCCCGGCTGCGCCACTGGCGCCCTGAACTCCTGGTCTGGGGCGTATCGGCGACCATGGGCAACCTGGACCTGGCGCGCCAGGTGCTGCTGGGCGGCGACGAGGGTGTGCTGGTGGAAGGCGACTTGCGCAAGAAAATCGAGGTGGACTGCCTGATCCCCGAGAACGTGGCGCGCTTCCCCTGGGGCGGCCACATGGGCCTGCAGATGCTGGGCCCCGTGATCCGCGAGATCGAGCACTACGACGCCACCCTGGTGTTCACCAATACCCGCGCCCAGTCCGAGATCTGGTACCAGAACATCCTCGATGAACGGCCCGACTGGGCCGGCCTGATCGCGCTGCACCACGGCTCGCTCGACCGCGAGGTGCGCGAGTGGGTCGAGATGGGCCTCAAGAAGGGCGAGCTGAAGGCGGTGATCTGCACCGCGAGCCTCGACCTGGGCGTGGACTTCCTGCCGGTCGAGCGCGTGCTGCAGGTCGGCAGCGCCAAGGGCATCGCGCGCCTGCTGCAGCGTGCAGGGCGCAGCGGCCACGCGCCGGGGCGGGTCTCGCGCGTGACCCTGGTGCCGACCAACAGCCTGGAACTGCTGGAAGCGGCCGGCGCCAAGAAAGCGGTGGCGGCGCGCCGCATCGAGGGCCGCTACGTGCCGAACAAACCCTTCGACGTGCTGGTGCAGCACCTGGTCACGGTGGCGCTGGGCGGGGGCTTCCGCTCCGAGGAGCTGTTCGAGGAGGTCAAGCGCGCCTGGTCCTACCGCAACCTGAATGTAGAAGAATGGCAGTGGGCGCTGGATTTCGTCGCGCGCGGCGGCCAGAGCCTGCTGGCCTATCCGGAATACCGCCGCGTGCTGCCGGACGAGGAGGGCGTGTACCGCGTGCCGGATACGGCCATCGGCCGGCGCCACCGCATGGGCATCGGCACCATCGTGTCCGACTCGACCATCTCGGTGAAGTACATGAGCGGCGGGAGAATTGGCAGTGTCGAGGAATCCTTCATCTCGCGCATGAAGCCGGGCGACCACTTCCTGTTCGGCGGACGCATCCTGGAATTCGTGCGGGTGCACGAGATGACGGCTTTTGTTAAACGCGCCACCAGCAACCGCGGCGCGATCGCGCGCTGGGGCGGCGCCAAGATGCCGATGTCCTCGGAGCTGGCGCATGCGGCGCTGGAAGAGCTGCGCCTGGCCTCGCAAGGCATCTACGACAGCCCGGAGATGCAGGCGATCCGCCCGCTGATCGAGATCCAGTGCCGCTGGTCGGCGCTGCCCACCAGCGAGACCCTGGTCCTCGAAAGCATGAAAAGCCGCGAAGGCTATCACCTGTTCGTGTTCGCGTTTGCCGGACGCTCGGTGCACACGGGCCTGGCTTCCCTGTTCGCCTACCGCATCGGACGCATGCAGCCCTCGACCTTCTCGATCGCGGTCAATGACTACGGCTTCGAGCTGCTGACGCCGGAGCCGGTCGACTGGACCAGCATGTTCGATGCGCAGACCGGCGCCGGGGTCGATCTGTTCACGACTGACTGCCTGCTCGAAGACGTGCTGGGCAGCCTGAACGCGACCCAGCTGTCGCAGCAGCGCTTCCGCGAAGTGGCGCGGATCGCCGGCCTGGTGTTCCAGGGCTATCCGGGCCAGCCGAAATCGAACCGTCAGCTGCAGGCCTCGTCTTCGCTGTTCTTCGAAGTCTTCCGCAAGCACGACAGCGGCAACCTGCTGCTCACGCAAGCCCAGCGCGAGGTGCTGGAGCAGGAACTGGAACTCACGCGCCTGCGCGAGACTCTGGTCGAGCTGCACGGCCGGCGCGTCGCCTTTCGTGAAGTCAAACGCGCCACGCCCTTCGGCTTCGCCCTGATGGTCGAGCGCTTCCGCGAAAAGGTCAGCACCGAAAAGCTGTCCGACCGGGTGGCGCGCATGGTGCGCGAACTGGAAAAGGCGGCCGCCGCATGAGTGTCCAAACCGATGCGGCGGCGGTGCGGGTGGCCGGCGAGACCGTGCTGCTGCTGCCCGAGAAAGCCCTGTACTGGCCGGCCGAGAAGATGCTGATCGTGGCCGATATCCACTTCGGCAAGGCTGCCGCCTTCCGCGCCCTGGGCGTGCCGGTGCCGCGCGGGACCACCACCGAGAACCTGCTGGGCCTGGACGCCCTGATCGATGCGCACGGCGCGCGCCACATCGTCTTTCTCGGCGACTTCCTGCATGCGCGCGCCGCCCACGCCAGCGCCACCCAGCTGGCGATGCTGGCCTGGCGCGAGCGCCGCAGCGAGCTGCAGCTGACCCTGGTGCGCGGCAATCACGACCGCCACGCGGGCGACCCGGCGGCAAGCCTGCGCATCGACCTGGTGGACGAACCGCACACGCTCGGCCCCTTCGCGTTCTGCCACCACCCGGATCTTCCGACCGAGGGCTACGCGCTGGCCGGCCACATCCACCCCGTCTATGTGCTGGCCACCCGCTTCGACGCGCTGCGCCTGCCGTGCTTCGTGGTGGGCCGCGAGCGCATGATCCTGCCATCCTTCGGCGCCTTCACCGGCGGCCACGCGATCCGTCCGGAAGCGGGCGACAGCATCTGGGTCACCTCGGGCGAGGCCGTGCACTGCGTACGATAGCGAACCGATTCCTGTCGTGCTGGAGAGTACATTCCTCTTAGATCCTGCAACGCCATCGACCAGGGAGGAAAAGCCATGTATTTCAGTAAGTTGCTGCAAGCCGCGTTCCTTGCGGTAGTGACGCTCGGCCCGGTGCTCACCGGCTCAGCCGTCGCCCAGGCCTACCAGAACAACCGTGCCTACGGGCCGGCCATCAACGGATTCAACGTCGAGGAAGTGCGCCGCCTGACGCCGGGCGTCGAACTGCATTTCGACCTGTACGGCAGCCCGGGTGGTGTCGCGACGCTGCGCATCGATGGCGCCACGCGCAACCTGAACCTGACCGAAGTCGAGCCAGGCCAGTACACCGGTACCTATACCATCGGCACCCACGACCGCATCCGCCCGGAAAGCGGCGTCAGCGCCAACCTGCGCCTGGGCAACCAGGTCGCGACCAGCCTGCTGAGTGAATCCCTGTTGCAGGACAACGCCCCGCGCGCCCAGCGCCGTGGCCAGCTGGCGGCGGCGCCGGCGATCGAACGCTTCAACGTGCAGGGCAGCCCGGACCTGAGCCCGGGTAACGAACTGCGGTTTACCGTGTTCGGCACCCCGGGCGGCCGGGTCGAGGTGGCGATGGCCGGCGCCCGCGGCGTGTTCTTCCTGCCGGAAGTGCGTCCGGGTGAATACGACGCCGTGTATACGATCCGCAACTCCGACCGCATCGCGCCGGACAGCCGCGTCACCGCGACCATCCGCGCCAATGGCCGCTACACCACCTCGGTGCTGGGCCGCCCGCTGCTGGCGGGTGGACGCGTCAGCGAACCGCGCCAGGCCCGGTACTGCACCAATTGCGCGACCGTGGAAGCCGTGAACGTGATTGAAGTGTCGGGAAATGGCAACTACCTGGGTACGGCCGGCGGCGCGGTGGTCGGCGGCCTGCTGGGCAGCCAGGTCGGCAGCGGCAGCGGCCGTACCGCGGCGACGGTGGCCGGCGCGGTGGCCGGCGGCCTGGCTGGCCGCAACATCCAGCGCAACATGAACCGCGAGCAGCGCTATGAAGTGGTGGTGCGTTATTCCAACAGCGGTGCGACCCAAACGCTGCAGTTCGACAACGATCCGGGCTTCCGCCAGGGTGACCGGGTGCGTGTGAACAACGGCGTGCTGTCGCGCGACCAGTAAGGCCAGAGTTCTTCTGTCCGTAGGGTGGGCGGGTTCCCCGCCCACGCGGTGATAGCAAGAAATTGACTCGTCGCGGCTGCGCTAATTTCCGCTGACCGCGTGGGCGGAAATCCGCCCACCCTACATATAGAAAAGGCCGGTTCCCGCAAAGGAACCGGCCTTGTTGTTTTTCAGGTACGTCCTCAGGCGGTAGCCAGCACCTGATCGTCACCCGGCTGTTCGCTCTCGGCCTTCTGCTTGGCCCCGCCCTTGGTGCGCGAACGCGAAGGCGGCAGGCGGCGCAGGGTCTTGAGCGCTTCGGCGTCCTTGATGCCGATGGTGCGCTGGTCGACGGTGATCAGGCCGATCTCGTTGAAGGCCGACAGGGTGCGGCTGACGGTTTCCAGGGTCAGGCCGAGGTAGCTGCCGATCTCGTGGCGGGTCATGCGCAGGTTGAACAGCTTGCTGGAGTAGCCCATGGCGGCGAAGCGGTCGGCCAGCGAGACCAGGAACCTGGCCACGCGCGCCTCGGCGGAGAGGGCGCCGAGCATGCCGATCATGGTCTGCTCGCGCACCAGCTCACGGCTCATGACGCCGTACATCATGTTCTCGAGTTCGGCGTGGACGCGGCCGAGGGCGGTCAGCTTCTTGAAGGGCAGCAGGATCAGGTCGCAGTCGGACAGGGCCACCGCTTCCGAGGCGTAGTGGCGGGTGTGGATGCCGTCCACGCCCAGCATGTCGCCCTTCATCGGGAAGCTCAGCACCTGCTCGTTGCCGAACTCGTCGATGAGTACGGTCTTGAGGAAGCCGGAGTTGACGATATAGAGGGTGTCGAAAGCCTGGCCGATGGTGTGCACGCGTTGCCCGGTCTTGAACTGGACATGCTGGAACAGCAGTTCTTCGGAGGTCACCGACACGCTGGCCGGGATGCGGAGCAGGTCGCAGACTTCCTTCAGGTTGGACCAGAGGCGACCCTGGCGCTGGCGACCGGCTTCCATGGGAGTATGCAGGGTCGGCTGAGTGATGTTGCGTTGTTCTGACGTTGGCTGGGACTGCATGCTCATCTCCAGGTGAAAGACTCAGGGTTTCAGGCGGCGACCACAGAGCGGAGCTCGTTTTTAGCCTTCGCGGGCTGCGGCGGCGAACCCCGCTGCAGGCTGGCTCACGCTGGGACTTGGATCGCAAGCAAGTCGAAACGCTGAATTCAGTATGCCAACACGAGTCCGGCACGGATATCAGCGACTGCTGAATATGTAGGTAGGACGGTTCATCGGCTTGTAGGAATATTCCGACGGAAGATTTCAGCCCCAGAGGGAGAGTCCAGCAGGGGCGGCGCCAGAGGGAGCGCCGGGTAGCAGGCAGGGCTGCCGGGGGAAGAGTGACGCCGGCACAAAACCGGCGCCGGCCTGTCTAAGTGGTCTTTGTCCTACGCTTTCATCGGGGACAGCAGGCGGTGCGCCACCGCGTACTGGACCATTTCGGACAAGGAGGTCATGCCCATTTTCTGCATGATCCGGGTCTTGTGGGTGCTGACTGTCTTGACCGACAGGTGCAGGCCATTTGCGATCTCGGTGATCGATTTTCCACTGACGAGTAGCGAAAATACCTCAAACTCGCGATCCGACAATTGCTTGTGAAGCAGTTGCTCATTGGGCGCCATGATGTTCAGCGCTAGCTGCTCGGCCACTTCGGTACTGATATAGGGGCGTCCCGAGGCCACCTTGCGGATCGCGCCCACCAGCTGGGTGCCGGCGCTTTCCTTGGTCAGGTAGCCCTGGGCGCCGGCGCGGATGGCGCGCACCGCGTATTGCTCTTCTTCGTGCATGGTGAGGATCAGGATCGCCAGCTTGGGCGCTTCGCTGCGCACCTGGCGGATCAGGTCGACCCCGCTGCGGCCCGGCATCGACAGGTCGAGCAGCAGCAGGTCGAAGCCGCCCTGGCGCACCTGGGTCAGCACTTCGAAGCCGTTGGTCGCTTCACCGGCGATCTCGATATCCGGCGCACCGTCGAGGATGCGCTTGAGGCCTTCGCGCATGATCGTGTGGTCGTCGGCAATTACGATGCGAATCATAGGACCATCCTTTCCGGTGAAAGCGACAGCGGCCGATGCAGGCTAGCACAGGGCCGGGGCTGAATCTGTCTTCCTTTCGTTACAGCTTTGTTCAGGCAGGCGCCGGTTCGCTGATCAGGCGGTGCACCAGCACCGGCTTGGTCGTGTGCGACAGCACCTTGTTGGTCACGCTCCCCAGCAGCAGCTGGCCCCAGCCGCTGCGGCCGTGCGAGCCCATGAAGATCAGGTCGCAGCCTTCTTGCTCGGCGACATCGACGATCTTCAGGGCCGCGGTGTCGGAAAAGGCGGTCATGCAGGCATGCTGCAGGCCGGCGCCGGCGCAGGAGCGCATGATTTTCCCCATGTATTCCTCGCCCATGCGGCGCATTTGCGCGATATATTCCTCTTCGCTGGGGTAGGAGGGCGGAATGATTTCCACGTACACCGGATACTGGTATTCCGGCGCGACGAACAGGGCCAGCACTTGGGCGCCCATCTGTTGCGCGAATTTGACGCCGGCGCAGGCCGTATGCTGCGACACGGCCGAGCCGTCGGTGGTGATCAGGATTTTGCGGTACATGGTGATGTCTCCTCCAATGGCCACGCCATTCTGCGGTGTCCGCGGCGTGGCAGTGCTTGCAAGAACGCAAACTGTTGAGCTCGATCAAACGTCAGACCGTTATTTCTGTGCATCAACAACAGGGGCACTGAGACCCCTACGTTACGAAAAACAACACCTCACTTGTGTAAACATTCAGGAACCAGACGTTTTAATTGTCGCGGAATTAAGTTTCGCTGTCCATTTTGTTGCGTCTCTGTCTCTGAGATTTACCTACGGCAACCACACTGCTACACTTCCATGCAGACTTGGACCATCCTGCAGGCCGCCGCGCGGCCGGGTGGTTGCATTACTTACCTACACTGACGCAGAGTACATTGCGAACTTATACACCATGGAGAAGCAGGGATTATGACCGACGCCGCTGACGATTTCGACGCATTATTCGAGGAAGTGGCGGCGCAGCGCGCCAGCGCTCCCGCTGACGCCCCGGCGCCGGCGCCCGAGGCGGCCCCGGCCGCAGCCGAGGACGACCTCGAGTCCCTGTTCGACCAGGTGTCGGCCTCGAGCGCACCTGCCGTTGCGGTCGCTGCCGCGCCGGCATTGGCCGCCGCCGCTCCGGCCGCGGGCGCTGCCGCCACTGAAGGCGAGCCGGGCATGTTCGAACGCCTCGGTGGCATCGTGCGTCTGTTGCACGACTCCCTGCGTGAGCTGGGCTACGACAAGGCACTGACCGAAGCCTCGTCGGCCATCGTCGACGCCCAGGACCGCCTGGAATACGTCGCCACGCTGACCGAGCAGGCCGCCAACAAGGTGCTGAACACCCTGGACGACGGCATGCCGGCCCAGGACCTGCTGTCGAAGCAGGCCAAGGACATGGAAAACCGCTGGGCCGACCTGTTCTCGGGCAAGCTGAGCCTGGACGAATTCAAGGCCCTGGCCGGCGATTCGCGCCAGTTCGCCGCCAGCGTCAACGAAGCGACCGAAGCCGAGAAGGCACGCCTGCTCGAGATCATGATGGCGCAGGACTTCCAGGACATCACCGGCCAGCTGATCAAGAAAGTGGTGAAGATCACCCAGACGGTCGAATCCGAGCTGGCACAGCTGCTGCGCGATCACGCTCCGGCCGACCTGAAGGAAAAGCTGGCCAAGAAAGAAGCGCCGCCCGCGCCCGCGCCGCTGATGTCGGGCCCCTCGGTGCCGGATACGGCGCTGAACCAGGACAACGTTGACGACCTTCTTGCCGATCTGGGATTCTAATGGACGATATGCTCAAGGACTTCGTCGTGGAGGCGATGGACCTTGCGGTGAATGTTGAAGAACATTTGCTGCGCCTCGAACGCGATCCGGACAACAAGGAAACGCTCAATGCGGTGTTCCGCTCCTTCCACACCATCAAGGGCGGAGCCGGCTTCATGGGCCTGCCCGCGCTGGTCGCGGCCTGCCACCTGACCGAGAACCTGTTCGACGCCCTGCGTACGGGACAGGCTCCGGTGACGCCGCTGGCGATCGAAGCCGCGCTGGAAGCGTCGGGCTTCGTGGCCGACCAGCTGAATGACCTGAACAACGGCACCCCGCCGGAAGGCCTGGCGCAAATGCCGGCCGCGCTCGAGCGCATCCTGACCGATGCGATCGAAGGCAAGGGCGCGCCGAGCGCCCCGGCGCCGGCCGCTCCCGCGCCGGCTGCCGTCGCACCGGCCGCTGCCGCACCGGCTGCCGCCGAAGCCGTGGCTGTCCCGGCCGCGGGCGAGGATGGCCTCGACTGGGTCGGCATGTACAACGCCGTGGTGCCCGCCGGCTCCGCGCTCGCCGCCGTGCCCGCAGCGCCGGCGCCGGTTGCCGCTGCAGCCGCCGCAGCAGCGGCGCCCGTTGAAGCCGCGCCTGCCGCCAAGCAGGGTGGCTGGGACGGTGTCGACCGCCGCCAGAACGACAAGGTGGCCGATGCGCGCGCCGCCGCCGCGCCGGCCAAGGACGAAAGCATCCGTATCGATGCGGTCAAGCTGGACGCGCTGCTGGAAGTGGCCGGCGAATCGGTGCAGGCCGCCAACCAGGCTGCCGTGCTGCTCGAGCGCCTGCAGCAGTTCAAGTTCGAAGGTCCGGCCGCCGCCCTGATGGCGACGCTGACCGAGACCCTGGAGCGCGCCTCGCGCTACTCGGCCGAACTGCAGCGCGCCACGCTGGCGACCCGCATGCAGCCGGTCGGCCGCCTGTTCCAGAAGTTCCCGCGCCTGGTGCGCGAGCTGGCCAAGGACCTGGGCAAGGACGTCGAGCTGACCATCGAAGGCGCCGAGACCGAAGTCGACCGCGTGGTGGTGGACAGCCTGTACGATCCGCTGGTGCACATGCTGCGCAACGCGCTCGACCACGGTGTCGAGTCGCCGGAAGAGCGCGTCGCCAACGGCAAGCCGGCCAAGGCCTTCATCCTGCTGAAAGCCTGGCAGGAAGCCAACAGCGTCATGATCGTGCTGCAGGACGACGGCAAGGGCATGGACCCGGTCAAGCTGCGCAAGAAGGCGATCGACAAGGGCCTGATCGGCGAGAACGGCGCCCCGAACGACGACGACGCCTACCAGCTGGTGTTCCTGCCGGGCTTCTCGACCAAGGAAGTCGCTTCCTCGGTGTCGGGCCGCGGCGTCGGCATGGACGTGGTCAAGACGGCGGTGGAGAAGAACCGCGGCGCGATCCGCATCGAATCGCAGCTGGGCGCGGGCACCCGCTTCGCGATCCGCCTGCCGATCGAACTGTCGATCGTGCCGACCATGCTGGTGTCGACCTCCAGCGCTTCGCTGGCGCTGCCGATGGCCGTCGTCGAGCGCGTGGTCGAGCTGCCGGAAGAGTTCCAGTGCGTGGGCGGCGCCCCGGTGCTGAAAGACCAGGGCCGCCCGCTGCCGGTGCGTTCGCTGGCCCTGGCGCTGGGCTACGAAGCCTGTTCCGAACGCGTCGGCATCGTCATCAACGCACCGCAGCCTTACATCCTGGCGGTGGAAGCGGTGGACGGCACGGCCGACCTGGTGATCAAGCCGATGACGGCGCTGTCCGTCGAAGGCATCACCGGTACCGCACGTTCGGCCGAGGGCGAACTGGTGCTGGTGGTCGGCCTGTCCTTCCTGATGGACGGCTGCCGCAGCAACGTGCGACTCGCCGCATAAGGCCTGCGTAGGGTGGGCGGCTTCGCCGCCCACGCGGACAGCTGCGTGGGCGGGAAACCCGCCCACCCTACGATGCACTGCGCAATACACCTGCTACCTCACTCTGTGACAAAAGCGCAGACAAAAGCCTGAGCTACCCAGCTCAGGCTTTTTTTATTTGCATGGTAAGTTGTCTATGCAAATATTATTTGCATGAGTAGGGTGTTGTTGGCAGAAAAATGCGTTGCCCTGGCTTGGTGCGGCACTGCACAATTATGGCATAATCAAAAACCGTCCCTGCATAAGCGGGGAGGCGTTCACTGGATAGACCATGCAAAAAACGCTCTACGACAAACTCTGGGATTCCCATGTCGTGCGTGCCGACGCCGATGGCACCACCGTCCTCTACATCGACCGCCACCTGGTGCACGAAGTCACCAGCCCGCAAGCCTTCGAGGGCCTGCGCGAGGCAGGGCGCGGGCTATGGCGTACCGAGGCGAACCTGGCCGTGGCCGACCACAACGTGCCGACCACCGACCGCGCCCACGGCATTGCCGACCCCACGTCGCGCCTGCAGGTCGAGACCCTGGACAGCAATGCGAAGAGCTTCGGTCTTACCTATTTCGACATGAACGACAAGCGCCAGGGCATCGTGCACGTGATCGGCCCGGAGCAGGGCGCCACGCTGCCCGGCATGACCGTGGTCTGCGGCGACTCGCACACCAGCACCCACGGCGCCTTCGGCTGCCTGGCGCACGGCATCGGCACCTCGGAAGTCGAACACGTGCTGGCCACCCAGACCCTGCTGGCCAAGAAGTCGAAATCGATGCTGGTGCAGGTCGACGGCGAACTGCCGCCGGGCGTGACCGCCAAGGACATCGTGCTGGCCGTGATCGGCGAGATCGGCACCGCCGGCGGCACCGGCTACGCCATCGAATTCGGCGGCTCGACCATCCGCGCGCTGTCGATGGAAGGCCGCATGACGGTCTGTAACATGGCGATCGAAGCGGGCGCGCGCGCCGGCATGGTCGCGGTGGACGACACCACCATCGACTACGTCAAGGGCCGCCCGTTCTCGCCCAAGGGCGAGCAGTGGGAGCAGGCCGTGGCTTACTGGCGCACCCTGCACTCGGACGAGGGCGCTGCCTTCGACACGGTCGTCAGGCTCGACGCTGCGCAGATCCGCCCGCAGGTCACCTGGGGCACCTCGCCCGAGATGGTGACCTCGGTCGACGGCCGCGTACCGGATCCGCAGCAGGAGAGCGACGCCGTGCGTCGCAGCGCGTTTGAGAAGGCACTGGCCTACATGGACCTGCAGCCCAACACCCCGATTGAACAGATCCGGATCGACAAGGTCTTCATCGGCTCCTGCACCAATTCGCGCATCGAAGACCTGCGCGCCGCCGCCGAGGTGGTGCGCGGCCGCCGCCGCGCCGACAGCGTCAAGCTGGCGATGGTGGTGCCGGGTTCGGGCCTGGTCAAGGAACAGGCCGAGCGCGAGGGCCTCGACCGCATCTTCAGGGAGGCCGGCTTCGAATGGCGCGAGCCGGGCTGCTCGATGTGCCTGGCCATGAACGCCGACCGCCTGGAGCCGGGCGAGCGCTGCGCCTCGACCTCGAACCGCAACTTCGAGGGACGCCAGGGGCAGGGCGGCCGCACCCACCTGGTCTCGCCCGCGATGGCGGCGGCTGCCGGGATTGCCGGCCACTTTGTCGACGTCCGCGCACTTTGAAACGTTAATAAGGCTTTTAACCAGGAATACCGAAGGAACATCATGAAGAAAGCAATCGCACTCGCCCTCGTCGCCATCGTCCTCGCCGGATGCAACACCATCTCCGGCGTCGGCCGCGACGTGCAGAAGGCCGGCCAGGTCATCACCGGCGCCGGCGGCAGGTAATCGGCAAAGGCGGAACGATCATGGACAAATTCACCGTACACGCAGGCCTGGTGGCGCCGCTCGACCGCGCCAATGTCGACACCGATGCCATCATCCCGAAGCAGTTCCTGAAATCGATCCGCCGCACCGGCTTCGGCCCCAATCTATTCGACGAGTGGCGCTACCTGGACCACGGCGAGCCGGGCCAGGACTGCAGCACCCGTCCGCTGAACCCGGACTTCGTGCTCAACCAGCCGCGCTATGCCGGCGCCTCGATCCTGCTGGCGCGCAAGAACTTCGGCTGCGGCTCCTCGCGCGAGCACGCGCCCTGGGCCCTGCAGCAGTACGGTTTTCGCGCCATCGTGGCGCCGAGCTTCGCCGACATCTTCTTCAACAACTGCTACAAGAGCGGCCTGCTGCCGATCGTGCTGAGCGAGGAAGAGGTCGATGGCCTGTTCAAGGCGGTGGAAAACCAGCCGGGCTTCAGGCTGGTGGTCGACCTGGAACAGCAGCGCATCGGCGCCGCCGACGGTTCGGTGTCGTACGGCTTCGCCATCGACGAGTTCCGCAAGTACTGCCTGCTCAACGGCCTGGACGACATCGGCCTGACCCTGCGCCACGCCGACGAGATCCGCGCCTTCGAACAACGCCACCTGGCCGCCCAGCCCTGGCTCGCCAACTCGATCTGAAAGAGAGCTCATGAAAATCGCAGTCCTGCCGGGTGACGGCATCGGTCCGGAAATCATCCACGAAGCGATCAAGGTCCTGAGCGCGCTCGGCGAATCCTTCGAGATGGAGATCGCCCAGGTTGGCGGCGCCGGCTATGCGGCCCACGGCCATCCGCTGCCCGAAGGCACCCTGAAGCTGGCGAAGGAAGCGGACGCCGTGCTGTTCGGCGCGGTCGGCGACTACCAGTACGACAAGCTCGAGCGCGCCCTGCGTCCCGAGCAGGCCATCCTCGGCCTGCGCAAGGAGCTCGGCCTGTTTGCCAACCTGCGTCCCGCGATCCTGTATCCGGAACTGGCGGGCGCGTCCACGCTCAAGCCGGAAGTGGTTTCCGGCCTGGATATCCTGATCATCCGCGAACTCACCGGCGACATCTATTTCGGCAAGCCGCGTGGCGTGCGCGAATGCCCGGACGGACCCTTCGCCGGCCAGCGCGAAGGTTTCGACACCATGCGCTACGCCGAAGGCGAGATCCGCCGCATCGCCCACGTAGCCTTCCAGGCCGCCCGCAAGCGCGACCGACGCGTGACCAGCGTCGACAAGGCCAACGTGCTGGAAACCTTCCAGTTCTGGCGCGACATCGTCACCGAGGTGCACCGCGAGTACGCCGACGTCGAGCTCGAGCACATGTACGTCGATAACGCGGCCATGCAGCTGGTGCGGGCCCCCAAGAAGTTCGATGTCATCGTCACTGGTAATATGTTCGGCGACATCCTGTCGGATGCCGCGGCGATGCTGACGGGCTCGATCGGCATGCTGCCGTCCGCCTCGCTCGACGCGAACAACAAGGGTCTGTACGAGCCCTCGCACGGCTCGGCGCCCGACATCGCCGGCAAGGGCGTGGCCAATCCGCTGGCGACCATCCTGTCCGCCGCGATGATGCTGCGCTTCAGCTTCGGCCGCATGGACGCGGCCGACCGGATCGAGAACGCGGTCAAGCGCGTGCTGGCCCAGGGCCTGCGCACCCCGGATATCCATGAGCCGGGCACGACCAGGGTCGGCACGAAAGAAATGGGCGACGCTGTCGTCGCGGCGCTGGCCTGATGCGTTAATGGATTTCATAATCATTTTTATACCTGAGGGAAGACAATGAAATTAGTAGGCCTGGTTGGCTGGCGCGGCATGGTGGGCTCGGTCCTGATGCAGCGCATGCAGGAAGAGGGCGATTTCGACCATATCGAGCCGGTGTTCTTTACCACCTCGAATCCGGGCGGCGCCGCACCGAAAATGGCGAAGAACGAAACCACGCTGAAAAGCGCCAGCGACATCGCCGAACTGTCGAAATGCGAGATCATCATCTCGTGCCAGGGCGGCGACTACACGACCGAGGTGTACCCACAGCTGCGCGCAGCCGGCTGGAACGGCTACTGGATCGACGCCGCCTCGACCCTGCGCATGAAGGACGACGCCGTCATCGTGCTCGATCCCGTCAACAAGGACGTGATCAAGAACGCCATGTCGCGCGGCGTGAAGAACTACATCGGCGGTAACTGCACCGTGTCGTGCATGCTGATGGGCCTGGGCGGCCTGTTCGAGCAGGGCCTGGTCGAGTGGATGACCTCGATGACCTACCAGGCGGCTTCGGGCGGCGGCGCCCAGCACATGCGCGAACTGCTGACCCAGTTCGGCACCATCAACGGCGCCGTCAAGCCGCTGCTGGACGACCCGGCCTCGGCCATCCTCGAGATCGACCGCACCGTGCTGGCGACCCAGCACGGCCTGTCGGCGGACGAAACGAAGCAGTTCGGCGTGCCGCTGGCCGGCAACCTGATTCCGTGGATCGACAAGGACCTGGGCAACGGCCAGTCGAAGGAAGAGTGGAAGGCCGGCGCCGAGACCAACAAGATCCTCGGCCGTGGCGAAGGTTTTGCAGGTACCAAAGCCATCCCGGTCGATGGCCTGTGCGTGCGCATCGGCGCGATGCGCTGCCATTCGCAGGCGCTGACCATCAAGCTCACCAAGGATGTGCCGCTGGACGAGATCACCGACATCATCGCCTCGCACAACCAGTGGGTGAAGGTGGTGCCGAACACCCGCGAAGCCTCGATGCGCGACCTGTCGCCGGCTGCGGTGACCGGCAGCCTGACCATCCCGGTCGGCCGCCTGCGCAAGATGTCGATGGGCGAAGACTACCTGTCGGCCTTCACCGTCGGCGACCAGCTGCTGTGGGGCGCTGCCGAGCCGCTGCGCCGCATGCTGCGCATCGTGCTGGACAAGTAAGCACCCGGGTGGTCCGGTCCGCTGTCCGGACCACCCCTGTTGGCAGCCTTGCCACGACCCCTGCCATATTGCTAAGCGCTTGTAATCAAACGCTATCAAATTCCCCTCGTATCGGTCATTCTGGCCACACATCGTTCGCTGCCGCGCCTTCCATGTGCGCAGGAGGCTTGCATGCTCTAGAGCATGATGATATGTTGAGACTCCCAGGAAATCGTCTTTCCTCTGGCCAACTTTCCGGTTAACCGAACTATGCATTTTCAACACCGTCCTCCGCTCATGGCATTTGCGCTGAAAACAGTCACCGCGGCCGTCGCCAGCGCCGTGCTCCTGTCGTCCGCCGCCTCCGCTGCCGGCCTTGGGAAACTGACGGTGCTGTCGGCACTCGGCCAGCCGCTGCGGGCCGAGATCGAACTGACGACGACCGCCGGCGAAGACGCATCCAGCCTGGCCGTCAAACTGGCCTCGCCGGAAGCTTTCCGTGCGGCCAATATCGAATTCAACCCGGCCCTGCTGTCGCTGCGCTTCAATGTCGAGCAGCGCGCGGGCCGCCAGTTCATCCGCCTGAGCTCGACCCAGCCGCTGAACGAGCCTTTCGTCGACATGCTGATCGAGCTGTCGTGGAACAACGGCCGCCTGGTCCGCGAGTACACCTTCCTGCTCGACCCGGCCGAACTGCGCACGACCCAGCCGGCCCAGGTAGCCGGCGAGCCGCGTGCGGCCGCCCAGCAGGCCCAGCGTCCGGCCGTGCCGGCGCCGAGCGCGCCGCTGGCCCAGCCGGTCCAGCCGGCCGCGCCGGCCCCGGCGCCGCGCGCCGCCGCGCCGGCTCCCGCTCCTGCGCCGGCTGCGGCAGCCGCAGCAAACGAGACGCCGTCGCGCTACCGCGTCCGCCAGGGCGACACCCTGGGCAAAATCGCGGCCAAGCTCAAGCCGGCCGACATCTCGCTCGACATGATGCTGGTGGCGCTGTACCGCGCCAATCCGGACGCCTTTATCGGCAATAACATGAACCGCCTGAAGTCGGGCCAGATCCTGTCGGTGCCGGATTCGGACGGCCTGCGCGGGACCGGCGAGGCCGAGGCGCGCGGGGTCGTGGTCGCGCACGCGGCCGACTTCAACGCCTACCGCAACAAGCTGGCAGGGCAGGTGGCCAACGCCGCCCCGCAGCGCACGCCGCAGGCCGGCCAGAGCGCGGCCGGCAAGATCACCGCCAAGGTCGAGGAACGCCCGACCGCGGCCAAGGAATCGCAGGACCAGCTGCGCCTGTCGAAAGCCACCCAGGCCAGCACCGGCGCCCAGGGCAGCACCGCCAGCGCCGAAGAGACCATCGCGCGCGAACGCGAACTGAACCAGGCCCAGGAACGCGTCAAGGAACTCGAGCGCAACGTCAACGAACTCGAGCAGCTGATGACGGTGAAGAACCGCGCCGGCACCGACGTGCAGAGCGCCGCGGCCGGTGCAGCCGCCGGCGCCGCCGCCGGGGTTGCCGCCAACAAGGCAACGGAAGCGGCCGCGGACAAGCCTGCCGAAGCTGCCGCCGCGCCGGCCAAGCCGGCCGAGAAGAAGGCCAAGCCGCCCAAGAAGGCCAAGCCGCAAGAGAAGAGCTTCGCCGACACCGTGATGGACAACATCAACTACGTCGCCGGCGGCGTCGCCATCCTGCTGCTGGCCGCACTGGGCGTCTCGCAGCGCCGCAGGAAGAAGAAGGACGGCGACAGGACCGTCGTCGCCGAGCCGTCGGTGCTGGGCGTGCCGTCGACGGCCGCGCACTCGCTGTTCGCGGAAGCGGGCGGCCAGAGCGTCGACACCAGCAATAGCGTGTTCAATTCCAGCTTCGCCCCCTCGGCCTCGCAGCTCGACACCAATGAAGTCGACCCGGTGGCGGAAGCCGACGTCTACATCGCCTACGGCCGCGACGCCCAGGCTGAAGAGATCCTGAAGGAAGCGCTGCGCACCCATCCGGAACGCCATCCGGTGCGCCTGAAGCTGCTCGAGATCTACGCGGCGCGCAAGGACCTGCGCGCCTTCGAAGCCCAGGCCACCGAGCTGCACGGACTGACCCGCGGCCACGGCGAAGAATGGGCGCAGGCTGCGGCCCTGGGCCTGAGCATCGACCCGACCAATCCGCTGTACGCCAGCGCGAATGGCGCCGCCCCCGTCGCGGCCAGCCCGAGCGCGCAGGAGCGCGACCAGCAGTCGCTGCTGTCGCAGCAGCTCGAAGATGCCTTCCGCTCGGGTTCGCCTACCGGCGCACCCGTGGCGGCCCTGGGTGCGGGTGTCGCAGCCGGCGCTGCCTACGCCGCAATGGACCACGACGCGGAGCAGGAAGCGACCGCCGTCCCGGCAGAGCCGCTCGATACCGTGGCCGAGCAGCGTACCGACGACAACTCGCTCGACTTCGACCTCGGCGGCCTGAGCTTCGAGCCGGTCACCGACCACGAACCGATCGCGATGAGCGGCCCGGACGCGGCCCAGGACGAGACCGCCGTGCCGGATCTCGACTTCGCCCTCGACCCGCTCGGTGATTCCATCACCTCGCCACCAGCTGATGTAACCGCGGCGCCGGCGCCAGCCAGCGAAGAAGCCTTCGACCTGGCCTTCGACATGAGCTTCGGCGAACCGCAGCCCGAGGCACGCGCGGCCGCACCGGTCGACCACGAGGCCGACATGGCCAGCCTGGCCGCCGAATTCGACCTGCCGCCGCCGGCGGTGGAAGAAGAAGTGCCGGCCGTGAGCGCGGCGGCGGCCGGGAAGGACCCGCTGTTCGACCTCGACACGATGGACTTCGGCCTGCCGGCCACCGCCCCGGCGCCTGCCGCCGTGGCCGAGGCGACCCCGTTCCACGAAGAAGTGCCGGCCATCCTCGGCGCACCAAGCGGCGGCGCCGCCCAGGGCGCGGACGATCCGCTGTTCGACCTCGACACCATGGACTTCGGCAGCCCGGCCGAGCCGGCCCCGGCCCTGAGCCAGCCGGCGGTCGAGCCTTTCGAGTTCGATGCCCCGCCGGCCGCCGCTGCGGCCCCGGGCGCCGAACCGTTCGACTTCGACATGAGGCAGGCCGGCGGCGACGACCCGTTCGCGCTGCCGGAAGTGCCGGCGATCGCCGCGGCCGGGGAAACCGCCCCGATGCCGGGCGTGCCGGTCGAGCCTTCGTTCGACCTGGCCGACATCGACCTCGACCTGCCGTCGATCGAGCAGCCGGCCGCGGCCGACAATGTGCTGCCGTTCCCGGCGCAGTCGCCAGAGCAGGCGCTGGAGCCGGCCGCGATGTCGCCAGAGCACATGGAAATGGAAACCAAGCTCGATCTCGCGATCGCCTACCAGGAAATCGGCGACAAGGAAGGTGCGCGCGAGCTGCTCGATGAAGTCATCAAAGGTGGCAGCAACGAACAGGTGAGCAAGGCCAGCGCCATGCGCTCCCTGCTGGCGTGAGGCGCATTGCACTTGGTGTCCAGTACGTAGGCACCGCCTGGAACGGCTACCAGAAGCAGCCGGATCGCAACACCGTCCAGGACCGGCTCGAGATCGCTCTCGAGAAGTTCGCCTGCACGCACCTAGCCACCACTTGCGCCGGCCGGACGGACGCCGGCGTGCACGGCATCGAGCAGGTCGTCCACTTCGACACGGAGCTCGACCGCGCCATGCAGAGCTGGGTGCGCGGCGTGAACGCCTTCCTGCCCGACTCGATCGTGGTGCGCTGGGCGCACGAGGTCGCGCCCGACCTGGACGGCAACGAGTTCCATGCGCGCTTCTCGGCGCGCTCGCGCACCTATCACTACGTGCTCTACAACCACCCGAATCCGTCGGCGCTGCTGACTGGCCGCGCGGGCTGGGTGTTCCGTCCGCTCGACGTCGATCGCATGGTCGAAGCGGGGCAGTACCTGATCGGCGAGCATGACTTTTCGGCCTTCCGGGCCTCGGGCTGCCAGGCCAATTCCCCGGTCAAGCAGATGCACGAGGTGAGCATCGCGCGCTACGGCGACGTGATCGTGTTCACGGTGCGCGCCAGCGCCTTCCTCCACCATATGGTGCGCAACATCGTCGGTTCGCTCATCTATGTGGGCACCGGCCGCAATGAGCCGGCCTGGATGAAGGAAGTGCTGGAGAGCCGCTCGCGCGACGTGGCCGCGCCCACGTTCATGCCGGACGGCCTGTACCTGGCCAAAATCGATTACGATCCCAAGTGGGGATTGCCCCAGGAGCCTGCGCATCCCTTGCCCTGGCTCTGAGCCACCTTGGGATTTCACATGCAACGCACCCGTATCAAAATCTGCGGCATCACGCGCGAGGAAGACCTGCGCGCGGCCGTCCATGCCGGCGCCGACGCGCTGGGTTTCGTGTTCTACCCGAAGAGTCCACGCTACATCACCCCGGAGCAGGCGGCTGAGCTGTGCAAGGCGCTGCCGCCCTTTGTTTCCGCGGTGGCGCTGTTCGTCAACGCGACGGTGGACGAGGTGCGGGCGGTCGCGGCGCAGGCGCCGCTGTCGCTGATCCAGTTCCATGGCGACGAAACGCCGGAGGAGTGCGCCGCGCTGGCCGCGGCCGTGCAGCGTCCTTTTGTGCGCGCTTTCCGCGTCAGGCCGGACACGAGCCCGAACGAGCTGCTAGAATATGAAGCTGGTTACCGCGCCGCCAGTCCATGGTTCTCGAGCCTCCTGCTCGACACCTGGGTGGACGCCTACGGCGGCGCAGGAAAGGTATTCGATTGGTCTCTTGTCCCAAAAGAGCTCGCGCCTCGGGTCGTTTTGAGTGGTGGCTTGAACGTACAAAACGCGACTGACGCGACCGTACGTGTTCGTCCCTTCGCGGTCGACGTCAGCAGTGGCGTCGAAGCGCAGAAGGGCATCAAGGATGCCCGCAGGATTGATGACTTCATCAAGGCCGTGCGGGCCGCCGACGCCATCATCTCGAGTGAGTACGATCATGAACGAATTTCCCAAGGACCTGCCTGAACGCGGCAAACCCGCATCCTTCCAAACCCCGCTGTACAAGACTACCGAATACCAGCTGCCCGACCATACCGGGCACTTCGGCGCCTATGGCGGCAGCTTTGTCGCCGAGACCCTGTCGCACGCGCTGGCCGAGCTGAACGAGGCCTACGCGCGCTTCTCGCACGATCCCGCCTTCCTCGAAGAGTTCCGCTACGAGCTGGCCCACTTCGTCGGCCGCCCGTCGCCTGTCTACCATGCCAAGCGCTGGTCCGAGCAACAAGGTGGCGCCCAGATCTTCTTCAAGCGCGAAGACCTGAACCACACCGGCGCCCACAAGATCAACAACGTGATCGGCCAGGCCCTGCTGGCGCGCCGCATGGGCAAGAAGCGCATCATCGCCGAAACCGGCGCCGGCCAGCACGGTGTGGCCACTGCCACCATCTGCGCCCGCTTCGGCCTGGAGTGCGTGGTCTACATGGGCAGCGAGGACGTCAAGCGCCAGGCCCAGAACGTCTACCGCATGAAGCTCCTGGGCGCGACGGTGGTGCCGGTGGAATCGGGCTCCAGGACCCTGAAGGACGCGCTCAACGAAGCGATGCGCGACTGGGTCACCAACATCGAAAACACCTTCTACATCATCGGCACCGTGGCCGGCCCACACCCGTACCCGATGATGGTGCGCGACTTCCAGTCGGTGATCGGCGAGGAGTGCCGGGTCCAGATGCCGGCCATGACCGGGCGCCAGCCGGACTACGTGGTCGCCTGCATCGGCGGCGGCTCGAACGCGATGGGCATCTTCTATCCGTATATCGACGAGCCGGGCGTGAAGCTGGTGGGCGTCGAAGCGGCGGGCGAGGGCCTGGGATCGGGCAAGCACGCCGCGTCGCTGACGGCCGGCTACCCAGGTGTGTTGCACGGCAACCGCACCTACCTGCTGCAGGATGCGAACGGGCAGATCATCGAGACCCACTCGGTGTCGGCCGGCCTGGATTATCCGGGCGTGGGTCCGGAGCACGCATGGCTGAAGGATTCGGCGCGGGCGGAATACGTGTCGATCACGGACGAGGAGGCGCTGAGCGCCTTCCACGACTGCTGCCGCATCGAAGGGATCATCCCGGCGCTCGAGTCTTCGCACGCGATCGCCTACGCGGTAAAGCTGGTGCCGACCCTCGGCAAGGACCAGCTCATCCTGGTCAACCTGTCGGGCCGCGGCGACAAGGACATGCACACGGTGGCAGAGAAGATGGGGCTGGATTTCAGCTGACCCTCCGCTCGACCATTCGTGAACCTTTAAAAGAAAGAACAGCATGTCCCGTATCGAATCGACCTTTGCCGCCCTCAAGGCGCAGAACAAGACCGGCCTCGTCACCTTCATCACTGCCGGTGACCCCGGCCCCGAACTGACGGTGCCCCTGATGCACGCCCTGGTGGAGGGCGGCGCCGACGTCCTGGAGCTGGGCGTTCCGTTTTCCGATCCGATGGCCGAGGGGCCGGTGATCCAGCGCGCCTGCGAACGCGCGCTCAAGTTCAACATTGGCCTGCCCGACGTCTTCAACTTCGTGCGCGAGTTCCGCAAGACGGACGCCACCACCCCGGTGGTCCTGATGGGCTACGCCAACCCGATCGAACGCATCGGCCCCGACAACTTCATCCGCTGCGCGAAAGAAGCCGGCGCTGACGGCGCGATCGTGGTCGACTACCCGCCGGAAGAATGCGCCGCCTTTGCCGAAGCCATGCGCGCGGCCGACCTCGACCTGATCTTCCTGCTGGCCCCGACCTCGACCACGAAGCGCGTCCAGCAGGTGGCCCAGTACGGCAGCGGCTTCAGCTACTACGTCTCGCTCAAGGGCGTCACCGGCGCCGGCAGCATCGACACGGCCGACGTGGCGCGCCGCGTAGCCGCCATCCGCGAGCACGTGAAACTGCCGATCGGCGTCGGCTTCGGCATCCGCGACGGCGCTACTGCCCGGGCGGTGGCGGAAGTGGCGGACGCCGTGGTCATCGGCAGCCGCATCATCCAGGAGCTGGAATCGGTGCCGAAAGACAAGGCGGTCGACGCCGTCCGCAGTTTCACCTCCGGCATCCGCACCGCCCTCGACGCCTGAACTAGGGGCTCAGGCTTGAATGACCGGAATACGTTCGACGTTCCGGTCATTCGACGCTGACCTGGCAAACCCGGCGTTTAAGCATGCTGAATAGCCTGTGCAATGCATATTCCTTTGTGTTAATTGTTGAGTTACATTGGGTATTCTCATACGTCACTCAACAGGATCACCGATGAAAAAGCAGATCACGCATGTTTCCGTTCTCCAGTCAGCCAAGGTCATGGCGGTGCTGTACCTCGTTATCTCGCTGCCGATGGTGGTCTTGATGTCGATTCCCGCCATGATTGCCGGCCAGGCCTTTCCGTTCTGGATGCTGATTGTCATGCCGGTGATGTACACGGCGATTGGTTTTGTCTTCACGCTGCTCGGCGCCTGGATTTACAACTTGGTGGCGGCACGCATGGGTGGTTTCGAATTCACGACTGCCGAAGTTGCCGACCACGGATGAGCCGGATCGCCGAATAATGCGGGCGGACCGCATGCCCCGATAAAGATTGCCTTTGCGCAATACGCGGTTTGCGCTGACACGTTTTGGGTTCAGCTTCATGGCGGTACATTGGATTTGTTTTTTCCGATAAACAAATCCCTTGGATCATGAAATGAAAATACAGATCGTGAACGTATCCGTGGCCCAGACCGCCAAAGTATTGACTCTGCTGTATATCGTGATGTCCCTTCCGTTTCTCGCCATCGGCGCTGTTTTTGGCGCTTTTGGAGGAGGCGTCGGTGTCGTAATCCTGACGCTCCTGATCGCCCCGCTGATCTACGGTGTCATCACGTTTCTTTGTACCGGCCTGGTCGCCTGGCTCTATAACGTGGTGGCAAAACGTGTTGGCGGGCTGGAGTACAGCATTGAGGAAATGTCGGCAAGCACTAGCAAGGTGTAAGCGACGAAGCTGCCGCACCACCGACCAACGCGGGGACGCCTTTGCGGCGTCCTTTTTTACGTGACGACATGCCGCGTGCTTATGCGGCTCAGCCCCGGGCAAGCTCTTGATGGGATTTCAGGTACTCGTCCTTCAAGTCCCGATAGACAGAATCCAGTTCCTCTATCTGCTTCGTGTAACGATGAAGATTTTCTTTCTTCTCGAACGCCAACCGGGAATGCTCGGACAATTGACGTATCAATCCAAGCCATTTGCTCCAGGAAGGAAGTTTCGATAGCTCGCCATGATAGACCTTGTTGAACTGATCCACCATGTAGTAAGTGGACCGGTTTTCGATCATGTTGGCCTTGCTGGCATCGGTCACGAAGACCGCAAACGGCGCGATCATGTCGTCGGAAATGACGGGGTCGATGGTCACCCGCTTGCCGAACCCAAGCCTTGCCTTGACCCACTGCTCGACGCCGATCACATTCATGGTCGGATCGACGGGCAGCCACTTGCCTGAGGTTTCGTCATAGACTTCCAGCCAGCGGTGGTCATTATGGCGAGCGCCGAATACTGAAGCACGGTGTCCCTTTTCCTTGACCAGCTGTTCCGCCGCTGCCTGCCTTTCGGGATTCAATCTCGACAGGTTGATCTCCGCAATAGGGCGGGACTTGATATTCATCTCGCGCACCAGGGCCAGATAAACCTCGGCCAGTTCGTAGCAGTTTCCGCCTCCGCGCTCCAGGATCTCCTTGACCGTCCTGCGCTGGTAGTCGGTTGCAAGCCATTCCAGGCGGTTGCTCACCCAGTTCAGCAAGCTCGCGGCTTTCTGGTAATCGGTACCATCGTTGCGCGTGATCTGCTCGCCCAAGGCACGCAGGTTCAAGTTGGCGGTGTCGATTTTTTCGGTGAGATTGGTGCGATTCGATTGGGCAAAAACAAGAAACGGCTGTGCGGCAAGGAATAAAAGAACAAAGAGTTTTTTCATGAAGCGATTGGGTGTTGATTGCAATGGTTCGGCCTGTTCGACGCGTATCCTCGCGGGCGGAGGCTTTGCAATCTTAATAATGTTGCACAATCAGAACAATATTTCTAAAGCTCAGGTGAGCCGCAGGCTGCGATGATGTCTGAAGGATAATTAGCCGGGTGACATCATTCGACAAGCCGGACGCTTGCGGCTACACTACCGCCACTTCGAAGAATTGCCCGCAAAGGAGAAAAGATGAGTTGGCTAGAAAAACTGCTGCCCCCACGGATCCAGCGCTCCGATGCCGCCAACCGCAAAACCATGCCCGAAGGGCTGTGGGTCAAGTGCCCGTCGTGCGAATCGGTCCTGTACCGCGCCGACCTGGAGTCGAACCTGCACGTCTGCCCCAAGTGCGATCACCACATGCGCATCCGCGCCCGCGAGCGCCTGGATAGCCTGCTCGACGAGGGCGGCCGCTACGAAATCGGCCAGGAAGCCCTGCCGGTCGATACCCTGAAGTTCAAGGACAGCAAGAAGTACCCGGACCGCCTCAAGCAGGCCATGGACGCCACCGGCGAAACCGATGCCCTGATCGTGCAGGGCGGCTCGATCATGAGCCTGCCGGTCGTCGTCGCCTGCTTCGAATTCGAATTCATGGGCGGTTCGATGGGTTCGGTCGTCGGCGAGCGCTTCGTGCGCGGCGCCCAGGTGGCCCTGGAGCAGAAGGTCCCCTTCATCTGCATCACCGCCACCGGCGGCGCCCGCATGCAGGAAGGCCTGCTGTCGCTGATGCAGATGGCCAAGACTACCGCCATGCTGACCAAGCTGTCGGAGAAGAAGCTGCCGTTCATTAGCGTGCTGACCGACCCGACCATGGGTGGTGTCTCGGCGTCCTTCGCCTTCATGGGCGACGTCGTCATCGCCGAACCGAAGGCCCTGATCGGCTTTGCCGGCCCGCGCGTCATCGAGAACACCGTGCGCGAAAAGCTGCCGGAAGGTTTCCAGCGCGCCGAGTTCCTGGTGCAGAAGGGCGCCGTCGACATGATCGTCGACCGCCGCAAGATGCGCGAAGAAATCGCCCGCCTGCTGGCGCTGCTGCAAAACCAGGCCGCCGACGCGCTGGCCTGAACCACAGCGTAACCTTCACCCAGGTGCGGATGCCCAGCGCGTCCGCACCCGTGCCGTCTGGCACGCACTCACCGCTCCATCCCATGCCTACTCTCCCGACCACCTTGCCCGACTGGCTGGCACTGCTCGAGTCACGCCATGCCGAAACCCATATCGACATGGGCCTGGACCGCGTGCGCGCCGTCAAGGAGCGTTTGCAGCTCGCCTTCAGCTGCCCTGTGATCATGGTGGCCGGCACCAACGGCAAGGGCTCGACCTGCGCCATGCTGGAAGCGATGCTGCTGCAGTCCGGCTACCGCGTCGGCCTGTACATCAAGCCGCACTTCCTCGACTTCAACGAGCGCGCGCGCATCAACGGCGAGATGGCGTCCGACGCGGCCCTGGTGGCGGCCTTCGATGCGGTGGAGCGCGTGCGCGGCGACGTGTCGCTGACCTATTTTGAATTCACCACGCTGGCGATCATGCACCTGATCTCGCAGGCCGGGGTGGACGTCGCCATCCTCGAAGTCGGCCTGGGCGGGCGCCTCGATGCGGTCAATGTGGTCGACGCCGACGTGGCCATCGTCACCAGCGTCGACATCGACCACACCGACTACTTGGGCGACACGCGCGAGAAGATCGGCTTCGAAAAAGCCGGCATCTTCCGCGCCGGGAAGGCTGCGATCTGCAGCGACCCGATGCCGCCGCAAACGCTGATCGAGCATGCCGAGAGCATCGGCGCCGACCTGTGGCTACTCGGCCGCGACTTCAACTACCAGGGCGACCAGCAGCAGTGGAGCTATGGCGGCCGCGGGCAGCGCCGCAATGCGCTGGCCTATCCGGCCCTGCGCGGCGCCAACCAGCTGCTCAACGCCTCGGCCGCGCTGGCAGCCCTCGAGGTGCTGCGCATGCAGCTGCCTTGCGGCGCCCAGGAAGTGCGCGCCGGCCTCGCAATGGTCGAGCTGCCGGGCCGCTTCCAGGTGCTGCCGGGCCGCCCGACCCAGGTGCTCGACGTCGCCCACAACCCGCATGCCGCAAGCACCCTGGCGCACAACCTCGGCAACATGGGCTTCCACCGTTACACCTACGCGGTGTTCGGCATCATGGAAGACAAGGACATCGACGCCGTGATCGCGCCCCTGAAGGGCATCGTCGACCACTGGTGCGTGACCGCGCTGCCGTCGCCCCGTTCCGCGCAGCCGGAACAGCTGGCGGAAAAGCTGGCGGCCCTGGCGCCTGCGGGCGCGAAACCGGACGATTTTTCCGTCACCGCCTTTGCCTCCCCGGCGGAGGCCTATGCGAATGCCGTGAGCCGGGCAGGGGAGAATGATAGAATTGTGGTCTTTGGCTCGTTCTACACGGTCGCCGGCGTGATGGCGGCCCGAAAATCCTCTCTTCACTGAATAAAAACGCATGGGCTTGTTCTCGTTCGGTAGCAAAAACAAGCAAGACACGGTCCGGGACAGCGGCCACTTCGTCAAGGACGACGATGCCGCCTACGGGCAGCAGGCCCGCTCCAAGCGTGCCTCCCACGCCGGCGAAGGCGCGACCCGCGGCCGCGGACGCGCCGGCAACGATCCGATCCTCCCCGAGAAGAAGCGCGCGCGCCGCCGCCTGGTAGGCGCGATCGCGCTGGCCCTCGCGGCCGCGGTCGGCCTGCCGATGCTGCTCGATTCCGAGCCCAAGCCGCTCGGCACCGACATCGCCATCAATATCCCGGCCAAGGACAAGGCGGCGCCGCTGCCGGTACCCGCCGCAGCCACCGTCGATAGCGGCGAAGAGATTGTCGAACCGGAAGACACACCCACCGCCCAGGCGCAGGAAACCGCACCGGTCGCGGCCCCGCCGGCCGAACCGGCGCCGATGCGCAGCGTCGACACCACCCGTACCGAAGCGCCCAAGCCTGAACCTGTGAAGCTGGAACCGAAGCGCAAGCCGGAGGCTGAAACGCATCCGAAGGCCGCCGATCTGGAAGCGAAGAAGCTCGACAAGCCGGCCGCCAAGCCGGTGGAAGTGAAACCGCGCCACGAAGACGCCGCACGCGCCCTGGCCATCCTGGAAGACAAGCCGGCCGCCAAGGTCGCCGCCGGCCCGGCCCAGAAGTACGTGGTGCAGGTGGCCGCACTGGCCACGCAGGAAAAGGTCAACGAACTGCAGAGCCGCCTGCGCGCGGCCGGCGTGTCCTCGTTCACCGAGAAGTCGGGCGACCTGATCCGCGTGCGCGTGGGACCGTACAGCAAGGAAGAGGGCGAGAAGATCCGCTCGAAACTGATCGGCATGGGCCTGTCCGGCAGCCTGGTGCCGCTCTGAACGCACGAACGGAAGGTTGCAGGGCGTGACGATTTTCGACTACCTGGTGCTGTTCGTGCTGGTGTCGTCCGTCATCATTTCCACCTTGCGGGGACTGGTGAAGGAGATCCTGTCGCTGCTGGGCTGGATCGTCGCCTTCGTGGTGGCGAACGCCTACGGCGCAAAGCTGGCGCCGATGCTGCCGGAGTTGCTTCCGGGCGAGACCGCGCGCCTGATCATGGCCTTCGTGCTGCTGTTCCTGGGCGTGCGTATCCTGATGGGCCTGCTGTCGCTGGCGATTGGCGCCCTGATCACGGCCACCGGGCTGAGCCTCGCGGACCGCGGCCTCGGTGGATTGTTTGGCTTGGCGCGCGGCATTGTAATCGTGCTTGCCGCCGTCATATTGAGTGGGATGACTTCCATCCCGCAACAGGATTTCTGGAGGAACGCGTTGCTGTCGCCCATGGCGGAAACCGGCGCGCGCACGGTAAAACCATTTCTCCCAGCTGCCATGGCGCAGCATGTGAATTTTTGATTCGTTTTTGACATTTCTGTAATCAGGCAGTCCAGCTTTAGGAGCGCACCATGTGTGGCATCGTCGGCGTCGTCTCGAACAATCCCGTCAACCAGCTTCTCTATGACGCCTTGCTGCTGCTGCAGCACCGCGGACAGGACGCGGCGGGCATTGCAACCAATCACAGCAGCATGTTCTCGATGTACAAGGCCAACGGCCTCGTGCGTGACGTGTTCCGCACCCGTAATATGCGTTCGCTGCAGGGCAATACCGGTATCGGCCACTGCCGCTACCCGACCGCCGGCTCGTCGAGCGAGGAAGAGGCGCAGCCCTTCTACGTCAACGCACCGTTCGGCATCACCCTGGCCCACAACGGCAACCTGACCAACCAGGCCCAGCTCAAGGAAGAGCTGTTCAAGAACGACCGCCGCCACATCAACACCGATTCCGACTCGGAAGTGCTGCTGAACGTGCTGGCCCACGAGATCCAGGAAGCGGCCGACGGCTACAACCTCGACAAGGAAGCCGTGTTCAAGGCGGTGGCCGCGGTGCACCGCCGCGTGCGCGGCGCCTATGCCGTGGTGGCGCAGATCGCCGGCCACGGCATGCTGGCCTTCCGCGACCCCTTCGGTATCCGTCCGCTGTGCCTGGGCGTGAACGAAGGCGAGCATGGCACCGAATACCTGGTGGCCAGCGAATCGGTGGCGCTGGAAGGCCTGGGCTTCCGCTTCGTGCGCGACATCGCGCCCGGCGAAGCGGTCTTCATCGACAACGACGGCAACATGTCGCAGCAGCAGTGCGCCGAGAACCCGTCGCTGAACCCCTGCGCCTTCGAATACGTGTACCTGGCGCGTCCGGATTCCGTGATCGACGGCGCCTCGGTCTATGCGACCCGCCTGCGCATGGGCGAGTACCTGGCCGACAAGATCCGCAAGGAGATCCCGGTCGAGGAAATCGACGTCGTGATGCCGATTCCGGATTCCTCGCGTCCGGCCGCGATCCAGCTGGCGCTGAAACTCGGCGTCGAATACCGCGAAGGCTTCATCAAGAACCGCTACATCGGCCGCACCTTCATCATGCCGGGCCAAGGGATGCGCAAGAAGTCGGTGCGCCAGAAGCTGAACGCGATCGCGTCCGAATTCAAGGACAAGAACGTGCTGCTGGTGGACGATTCGATCGTGCGCGGCACCACCAGCCGCGAGATCGTGCAGATGGCGCGCGACGCCGGCGCCCGCAAGGTCTTCTTCGCCTCGGCCGCGCCGCCGGTGCTGTACCCGAACGTGTACGGCATCGACATGCCCACCCGCGACGAGCTGATCGCCCACGGCCGCACCGTAGAAGAGGTGTGCCGCGAGATCACCGCCGACCGCCTGGTCTACCAGGACGTCGATGCGCTCAAGAAGGCGATCTCGGACGTCAACCCGGCCCTGAAGAACTTTGAGGCCTCGTGCTTCGACGGCGTCTACGTGACCGGTGACGTGACCCCGGAATACCTGGACCGCCAGGAGAGCGCGCGCCACAGCCCGAAGAAGAACCAGGTCGAGGATCCGGTGCGTACGCAACTGAACCTGAACACCCCGGCCGTGACCGAGTAATGGAGCGACAAGCGCGATGAGCGATCAGAAGTTCGGTTTCACCACGACGATCCTGCACAACGACCGCCGCAAGACGATCGAGCAGGGCTCGCTGCACAAGCCGGTGCACACCTCGGTCGCCTTCGGCTACGCCGACGCGCGCCAGCTGGCGTCGGTCTTCCAGGGCAAGGAGCCGGGCTTCCGTTACGGCCGCCAGGGCAATCCGACCGTGGGCGCGCTCGAGGACAAGATCACGAAGATGGAAGATGGCGTTGGCACCATCTGTTTCGCGACCGGCATGGGCGCCATCGGCGCGCTGTTCCAGGCGCTCCTGAAGGCGGGCGACCACATCGTGTCGTCGTCCTTCCTGTTCGGGAATACCAACAGCCTGTGGCAGACCGTGGCGGGGCAGGGCGTCGGCGTCGATTTCGTCGACGCCAC
Source organism: Massilia sp. IC2-476 (assembly GCF_020707295.1). Lineage (NCBI taxonomy): Bacteria > Pseudomonadati > Pseudomonadota > Betaproteobacteria > Burkholderiales > Oxalobacteraceae > Massilia > Massilia sp. IC2-476. Next base: position 301,818 of record NZ_JAJFER010000001.1, on the reverse strand, counting down.
CGATGTGGCCAAGGTGGAAGCGGCCTTGACGCTTGAGACGCGCATGGTGTTCGTCGAGACCATCGCCAACCCGCGCACCCAGGTGGCGGACCTCGCCCGCATCGGCCAGCTGTGCCGCGAGCGCGGCATCCTCTACGTGGTGGACAACACCATGACCACGCCCTACCTGTTCCGTCCCAAGGCGGTGGGCGCGGGCCTGGTGGTCAATTCGCTGACCAAGTCGATCGGCGGGCATGGCAATGCGCTCGGCGGCGCCCTGACCGACACCGGCCTGTTCGACTGGAGCGCCTACCCGAACATCGCGGCCAACTTCCGCAAGCAGCCGGCCGCCAACCAGGGCCTGGCCCAGTTGCGCGCCAAGGCCTTGCGCGACTTCGGCGCGGCGCTCGGCCCGGAGGCGGCGCACCACATCGCGGTGGGCGCCGAGACCCTGGCGCTGCGCATGGAACGCACCAGCAGCAATGCGCTGGCGCTGGCGCAGATGCTGGAGGCGGATGAGCGGGTCTCGGCAGTGCACTACCCGGGCCTGCCTTCGCATCCGCAGCACGGCATCACGAAGGAGCTGTTCCGCGCGGGCGGCTCCTTGATGAGCTTCGAGCTGCGCGAGGATATCGACTGCTTCGACTACCTGAACCGCCTGAAGCTGGGCATCCCGGCCAGCAACCTGGGCGACACCCGCACCCTGGTGATCCCGGTGGCGCACACGATCTTCTTCGAGATGGGGCCCGAGCGTCGCGCCAGCATGGGCATCGCCGAATCCCTGATCCGGGTGTCGGTGGGCATCGAGGACACGGACGACCTGCTGGCGGACTTCCGCCAGGCGCTGGAAGCGTAAACACGACGGCAGCTACGGCTGCCGTTTTTCATTCAGCGGTTGAGCGGCACGGCACATTACCGCTATCATGGGACTCCATTCCCATCGGTATCACGTCTATGAAGACCAAGCTGTTCCTTGCCTCCCTGCTGCTGTGCGGCGCCGCCTTTGCCGGCGAGCTGGAAGACGCCAACGCCCTGTTCGAGAAAAAGGACTACGCGGCGGCGCTGAAGATCTATACCAAACTGGCCAATGCCGGTAACCCGGACGCGCAGCAGGCGCTCGGCCAGATGTACTGGTACGGCGAAGCGGGGCAGGTGGATGAGGCGAAGGCCGAGGCCGTGTTCAAGAAGGCTGCCGCCAAGGGCAACAAGGTCGCGATCGCGTCCCTCGAGCTGATGGACCAGCGCGTCAAGCGCCGCAAGGAGATCGATTACTGGATCAGCGGCTACGATGGCGAAGACCTGAAGTCGGGCGAATTCCGCTGCACGGCGCCGCGCATCCCGGCGATGTCGAAGATCAACGCCGACATCGACCGCATCGGCGCCGCCATCAACACCTGGCAGGATTGCTACAACAAGTACGTCACCAACCTGAATGCGGCCTCGCCGCTCACCAAGCGCGTGCCGGAAGACATCCGCAAGCTGATGAAGAAGGACGAGCTGGAGAAATCGAACGCCCACCTGGAGCAGCTGCAGGCCAACCTGTCGGAGGAGGCCAAGGTGAGTTCGAAGCTGATCCTGGCGGACTTCGAAGCCTGGCGCAAGGCGACCGAGGCTTATGTCTCCGAACACAACAAGATGGTCAAGACCAACAGCTCGACCCTGTTCAAGGACAAATAAAAAGAGCGGGCCGTGCCCGCTTTTTTTACGCTCGACTAACAAAACCCCGAGGGCAAGGCGATGCAACGCAGCCATCGGGGGAATTGTTAGTGCCAGCTGCGCATCAGGCCGACTGCGAGGCCCTCGAGCGCGAACTCGTCTTCCGGCGTCACCTGGATCACCTTGAAGTCCGGGTTTTCCGGCAGCAGCTCGACCAGGTTGCCGGTCTTGCGGTAGCGCTTGACGGTGACTTCCTCGCCCAGGCGGGCGACGACAATCTGACCGTTCTTGGCGCTGTCGACCTTCTTGACCGCCAGAAAGTCGCCATCGCAGATGCCGGCGTCGCGCATCGACCAGCCCTTGACCTTCAACAGGAAGTCGGGGCGCGCCGAGAACATGGCGGTGTCGACGGAGTAGGTGGCTTCGACGTGTTCCTGCGCCAGGATCGGCGAACCGGCGGCGACGCGGCCGACCAGCGGCAGCGACATCATCAGGTTCGGAGGCGGCATCGGGATCTGCTCGACGGAGGCGCCGACGAGGCGGATACCGCGCGAGGTGCCCGGCGAAATCTCGATCGCGCCCTTGCGCGCCAGGGCTTGCAGGTGTTCCTCGGCCGCGTTGGCCGACTTGAAACCCAGCTCGGCCGCGATTTCGGCGCGGGTCGGCGGGAAACCGGTATTCTCGATCGCTTCCTTGATCAGGTTAAGGATCTGTTCTTGCCTTGCAGTGAGCTTGAGCATGGGTGTTATACGGCATTAGTTGTAAGAGCAGACTGTATTTTTGTACAGTATTCCGCAATGCGCAAGGGCAAACGCGGGAAAAGTGTAAAAAAATTGTGCAATCCGGGTCCTCCGACTGCCAAAGTGTGGCGGCGTGTACGCAGGTACTTGGCGGACAGGCAAGGTCTCCTTCCATCCCAAACCACACCCCGGCTTCCCAACTGCCCGCTTTTCCGGCTATAATCGTGGGCTTACCCCTTCCCACACTCGTCTTGACGCCGAGGTGGGCATTTGTTTAAACGTCCTTAAGGAGTGTTGCATGCGTCATTATGAAATCGTTTTTATCGTCCACCCGGACCAGAGCGAGCAAGTTCCGGCGATGATCGAGCGTTACAAGACCACGGTGACCAGCCGCGGCGGTAACATCCATCGCGTGGAAGACTGGGGCCGTCGCCAGATGGCTTACCAGATCCAGAAGCTGCCGAAAGCCCACTACATCTGCATGAACATCGAGTGCGACAACGAGACCCTGGTCGAGCTGGAAACCGCATTCAAGTTCAACGATGCCGTCCTGCGTCACCTGACCGTCAAGATGAAGAAGGCCGAAACCGCACCGTCGCCGATGATGAAGTCGGTCCAGCGCGAAGACGCAGCCAAGAGCCACCGCGCAGAAGCAGCAGCCGCTGCCCCGGCCGCAGCTGCCTAAGTTTTTTCCAGGAATTAACGAACCAAGTAAAGCATCGCAGTGAATCAGTTCCAGCTCATCGCGACCATCGCGGAGCGAGACGTACTGCGATTCACCCCGGCCGGCGTCCCCATCGTGGGCGCCATCCTGCAGCACAGTTCGCAGCAGGTCGAAGCCGGAGTGGCAAGACTGGTCGAGTTTGAAATGCCTGCGCTCGGCGCGGGCGAGATTTCAGGCAGGCTGGACAGCGCCGAACTCGGCGCCGCCTACCGGTTCGAAGGATTCCTTGCACGAAAAAACCGCAACAGCAAAGCCTTGGTGTTTCACATCATTGATTTCAGTGCCGCCTAAAACGGCCAATTTAGATTAGATACAGGAGCCTCGAAATGGCATTCGGTAAAAAGTTCGACAAAAACAAAGCTAAAGAAAAACTCAAGCGCAAACAGCAGAACCCGCTGTTCAAGCGCAAGAAGTTCTGCCGCTTCACCGCCGCAGGCGTGGAACAGGTGGACTACAAGGACGTCGACACCCTGAAGGACTTCGTCCAGGAAAACGGCAAGATCATGCCGGCACGCCTGACCGGCACCAAGGCGCACTACCAGCGCCAGGTCGACACCGCCATCAAGCGCGCACGCTACCTCGCGCTGCTGCCGTACACCGACCTGCACAACGCTTAAGCGTCGGCACGTCAGTCAGTTATCCTGGAGAAAAAATATGCAAGTTATTCTGCTCGAAAAAGTTGTTAACGTCGGCAACCTGGGCGACGTCGTCAAAGTCAAGGACGGTTACGCACGTAACTTCCTGATCCCGCAAAAGATGGCACGCCGCGCTACCCAGGCTGCTGTGGCCGAGTTCGAAGTCAAGCGCGCCGAACTGGAAAAAGCAGCAGCTGAAAAGCTGTCGGCTGCCCAGGCGCAAGGCGACAAGCTGAGCGGCATGACCGTCACCATCGCCCAGAAGGCGGGCGTGGACGGCCGTCTGTTCGGTTCGGTCACCAACTTCGACATCGCCGAAGCCCTGAGCAAGCAAGGCTTCCCGGTCGAGAAGTCGCAGGTTCGCCTGCCGACCGGCCCGCTGAAGACCACCGGCGAATTCCCGGTCGCCGTCGCGCTGCACACCGACGTCGTCTCGGAGATCACCATCGCTGTTGTCGGTGAAGCTGCCTAAGCAAGTGTTGTATAAATGAAAAAGCCGGGCTCGCCCGGCTTTTTTTACGTCCTGAAAAACTGAGCCTTTATGACAGCCGGATGACAGGAGAAGGTATAATGCCCGCCATGAATTCCCCAGCCGATCCGCAAGTCGATTCCCTGCGCATCCCGCCGCATTCCATCGAAGCAGAGCAGTCCGTCATCGGCGGCCTCCTGCGCGACAATGCCGCGTGGGACCGCATTGCCGACTTCATGCACGCGGAGGATTTTTACCGCTACGATCACCGCATCATCTTCGAACAGATGATCCGCCTGATCAATGCCGGCAAGCCGGCCGACGTGATCACGGTCTACGAAGCCTGCAACATGCTGGGCAAGGCCGAAGAGGTCGGCGGCCTGCAATACCTGAACGCGATGGCGCAGAACACGCCGTCCGCCGCCAACATCCGCCGCTACGCCGAGATCGTGCGTGACCGCGGCATCCTGCGCAACCTGATCACGGTGGCCGACGAAATCTCGGGCAACGCCTTCAACCCGCAAGGGAAGGAGGTCAAGCAGATGCTGGACGAGGCCGAGTCGAAGATCTTCGCGATCGCGGAAACCGGCGCGCGCGGCCAGCAGGGCTGGAACCCGATCCAGCCGCTGCTCACCCAGGTGGTGGAGCGCATCGACGAACTGTACTCGCGCGAGAACCAGGGCGAGATCACCGGCGTGCCGACCGGCTTCATCGACCTCGATCGCATGACCTCCGGCCTGCAGCCGGGCGACCTGGTGATCGTGGCCGGCCGTCCCTCGATGGGCAAGACCGCGTTCTCGGTCAACATCGGCGAGAACGTCGCGATCGAAGCCGGCCTGCCGGTGGCCGTGTTCTCGATGGAGATGGGCGGCGCCCAGCTGGCCATGCGTATGCTCGGCTCGGTGGGCCAGCTCGACCAGCACCGCCTGCGTACCGGCCGCCTGAACGACGAAGACTGGCCGCGCCTGACCCATGCGATCCAGAAGATGAACGACGCCCAGCTCTACATCGACGAGACGCCGGCGCTCAATCCGATCGAAATGCGCGCGCGGGCACGACGCCTGGCGCGCCAGTGCGGCAAGCTTGGCCTGATCATCGTCGACTACCTGCAGCTGATGCAGGGCAGCCAGCCGGGCGACAACCGGGCGGCCGAGATCTCGGAGATCTCGCGTTCGCTCAAGGGCCTGGCGAAAGAGCTGCATTGCCCCGTCATCGCACTGTCCCAGCTGAACCGCTCGCTGGAACAACGCCCCAACAAACGACCCGTCATGTCCGACCTGCGCGAATCGGGCGCTATCGAACAGGATGCGGACGTTATCATCTTCCTGTATCGCGACGAGGTCTACAATCCCGACTCGCCCGATAAAGGAACCGCCGAGATCATCATCGGTAAGCAGCGTAACGGCCCGATCGGGGCGATTCGCCTTACCTGGATCGGCTCCTACACCAAGTTCGGCAACTATAGCGGTAACCTGAGTATCTACCAGGGCGACTAAGTTTCGATAAGCCGCAGTTTCAATCCTTTTCCGCTGCCAGCCGTGGCGGCGGTTTCGAAGTCCCAAGAGATTCACAACGGAGAATAATATGTTTGGACGCCTGATGCCCCAGGAGGGCAAGTTTTTTGACCTGTTCAACCAGCACGCCGCACTGTGCGTGAAGGGTGCCCAGGAAATGGTTGGCCTGATGACCAACTTCGACGACCTGGAAAACCGCACCCACGCCGTGGAGAGCATCGAGAAACAGGCGGACAAGATCACCTACGCCACCGTCGACATGCTGCACAAGACCTTCATCACGCCGATCGACCGTGACGACATCCACAAGCTGATCACCAGCATGGACGACATCCTCGACATGATGGAAGACGCGGCCCAGACCGTGTCGCTGTACGACCTGCACGCCGTGACCCCGGAAGCCGCGCGCCTGGCCGAACTGTGCCTGTCGGCCTGCAAGAAGGTCCAGGAAGCCGTCGCCCTGCTGCACGACATGGGCAACGCCGCCAAGATCGTCGCCATCTGCGAAGAGATCGACCGCTTCGAGTCGGACGCCGACCACGTGATGCGCGCCGCCATGTCCAAGCTGTTCCGCGATGAGCCGGACGTGCGCAACCTGATCAAGATGAAAGCCATCTACGAGATCCTCGAGACCGTGACCGACCGCTGCGAGGATGTCGCCAACATCATCGAAGGCATCATCGTCGAAAACGCATAACGCGGCCAACAACAAGAACAATTATGGAAACTGTTAACATCAGCATTTACGTGCTGGGCATGCTGGTGCTGCTGGCGCTGGTCTTCGACTTCATGAACGGCTTCCACGACTCGGCGAACTCGATCGCTACCGTCGTGTCGACCGGCGTCCTGAAGCCGCACCATGCGGTGGCGATGGCGGCCTTCTTCAACTTCATCGCGATCTTCGTGGTCAACATGAAGGTGGCGCAGACCATCGGCAAAGGGACCATCGACCCGCACGTGGTCGACCACTACGTGATCTTCGGCGCGCTGGTCGGCGCGATCGCCTGGAACATCATCACCTGGTACTACGGCATCCCGTCCTCGTCCTCGCACGCGCTGATCGGCGGCCTGGTGGGCGCCGCGGTGGCCAAGGCGGGCACCGGCTCGCTGGTCGCCGGCGGCCTGCTCAAGACCGTCGCCTTCATCGTGGTGGCCCCGATGCTGGGCTTCATCCTCGGCTCGATCATCATGCTGATCGTCTCGTGGAGCTTCGTGAAGTCCACGCCGCGCAAGGTCGATACCTGGTTCCGCCGCCTGCAGCTGGCCTCGGCCGCCGCCTACTCGCTGGGCCACGGCGGCAACGACGCGCAGAAGACCATGGGCATCATCTGGATGCTGCTGATCGCGGCCGGCTACGTCAGCGCCAGCGATGCGCACCCGCCGGCCTGGGTCATCATCTCCTGCTACGCGGCGATCGCCTTCGGCACGCTGTTCGGCGGCTGGCGCATCGTCAAGACCATGGGCCAGAAGATCACCAAGCTCAAGCCGGTAGGCGGCTTCTGCGCCGAGACCGGTGGCGCCATGACGCTGCTGATGTCGAGCTACTTCGGCATCCCGGTGTCGACCACCCACACCATCACCGGCGCCATCGTCGGCGTCGGCGCCTCGCAGAAGATGTCGGCGGTGCGCTGGGGCGTGGCCGGCAATATCGTCTGGGCCTGGATCTTCACCATCCCGGCGTCGGCCTTCATGGCGGCTGTGGCCTGGTGGATCGGCACCCACATCATGTAAGCACAGCAGAGAAAGCAATGCTTCCAGAAAACCCGGCGCTGCCGGGTTTTTTTTCGCCCGTCGTGTCCGGGTACCCGCAGCCCCCGCGGTTATACTGGACGGGCCGCTGCCCATCCGACCAGAGCCATGACCCCGCAAGCCGACAAGGCAATGCCCGCCGGAACCGCGACCGGACTCCGGGCCATCGACAGCCTGCGACCGCTGCTGGCCTTCCTGCGTCCGCGCATGGCGCTGCTGCTGGTATGGCCGGCGCTCGCGCTGGCTGCCGCGGTCGCGCTGTGGAGCTATGTGCTGCTCGACCTCGGGCGCGAGCTGAGCGATCGCCGCACCGAACTGGCGCAACAGGTCGATGCCTATACGCGCAGCCTGGTGATCCGCACCGAACGCTCGATCGGCGACACCGATCGCCTGTTGCTGTTGTTGCGCCACAACTGGGCGGTATCGGGGCGGCGTATCGACCTGTCGGGCACGCTCGAGGCAGGGATTTTCTCCAAACAATATATATCCGCCGTGGCCCTGGTCGACCGCGAGGGGAGCATCATGACCAGCACCCATCCGGGCGCCGTCGGCCGCTACGTCGGCGACCGGGCCTACTTCCGCGCCCAGCAGGCAGCCGGCGCCGACCGGCTCTACGTGAGCCGCCCGCTGGTGGGAGACCTGTCGGGGCGCGAGGTGGTCGCCTTCTCGCGTCCGTTGTTGACGCCCGAGGGACGCTTCGACGGCATCGTGCTGGTGTCGGTCCTGCCGTCCTTCTTCACCCAGCACTACGCCGAGCCGATCCTGGGCGAGCATGGCTTCGTGGCCGTGGTGGCGGCGGACGGCGCGCTGGTCGCCAGCCGCAGCGGCGCCACGGTGCACAGCATGGGCGCACCATTCCTGCTGGCGCCGCTGCCCCTGGGTGCGACCAGCGGCGTGGCCCAGCCGGACGGCGGGCTTCGCTTCGCCGACGGGCGCGCGCGCGTGGTCGGCTGGCGGCCGTTTCCGGAGCTGGGCCTGGTCGGCGTCGTCGGCGTCGACCAGTACACGGCGCTGGCGCCTTACCGCGCGCACCGCCAGGAACAGCTGGCCGGGGCCTGGTGGAACACCGCCTGGCTGGCGCTGGCCGCGCTGCTGGCCAGCGCCGTCTTCGTGCACGCGAAGTGGCGCCGGCACCAGGTCGAGACCATCCGCGCCACTTACCGGCTGGCCACCGAGGATGCGGGCGAGGGCTTCTTCATCAACCGCCCGCTGCGCGACCTGCAGGGCGTGGTGCGCGATTTCCTGGTCGTCGACTGCAACCAGTTTGGCGCCGACATGTTCGGCAAGCAGCCCAGGGAACTGATCGGACACCGTCTCTCCGAGTTCTACCAGGGCGAGTTGTTCCGCGCCGCCTGCGCGCGCCTGTGCCAGGCGCTCGACACCGGGCTGTACGACCGCGAGCTCCCGGTGACGCCGTCGGCGGAGCAGCCCCTGAAGCCCCAGTGGATCCGCTACAAGGCGGTGCGCGCCGGCGACGACCTGGCGGTCACGATCCGCGACATCAGCGAGGGCAAGGCGCACCTGACCGAACTCGAGCGCCGCAGCAATTCGGACGAGCTGACCGGCCTGCCGAACCGCTACTGGATCCAGCAGTACCTGCCGCAGGCGATCGGCGCGGCGCGCGCGGACGGGCAGGGCCTGGCGGTGCTGTTTATCGACCTGGACGGCTTCAAGACCGTCAACGATGCGCTCGGCCATGCGGCCGGCGACGAGCTGCTGCGCACCGTGGGCAAGCGCCTGCGGATCGCGGTGCGCCCGCGCGACCACGTGGTGCGCCTGGGCGGCGACGAATTCGTGGTGGTGCTCGAACAGGTCGCAAGCAGCACGGATGTCGAGCACGTGGCGGAGCGCATCCTCGGCGCCTTCCGCGACGGCTTCCACCTGCAGCACGCGCTGCACGTCCTGAATGCCTCGATCGGCATCAGCCTGTTCCCGGAGCACGGCGACGACGCCCAGACCCTGCTGAAGAACGCCGACATCGCCATGTACTCGGTCAAGACCGAGGGCAAGGGCAAGTACCGCTTCTTCCACGAGAGCTTCTTCGAGGCGATCCGCACCCGTCTGGAAACCGAGGTCGAACTGCGCCATGCGCTCGACCGGCAGCAGTTCGTGCTGCACTACCAGCCGCGCGTGGACCTGGTGTCCGGCGCCCCGGCCAGCATGGAAGCGCTGGTGCGCTGGGAGCGCCCGGACCGCGGGCTGACCGGGCCGGACCGCTTCATTCCGCTGCTCGAGGAGACCGGCCTGATCGTCCGCCTGGGCGAGCAGGTGATCGATGGCGTCTGCCGCCAGCTGGCCCAGTGGAAGCGCGAGGGCGCGGCGCCGGTGCCGGTGTCGGTGAATGTCTCGCCGCGCCAGTTCAGCCAGTCGGACATCCTCGGCCTGTTCCGCGCGGCCGTGACGCGCCACGGCATCGACCCAAGGCTGCTCGAGATCGAGGTGACCGAATCGTCGATGATGCAGGAAGGGATCGGCGAGTCGGCCGTGTTCCGCCAGCTGCGCGACATGGGGATCAAGCTGTGCATCGACGACTTCGGTACCGGCTACTCCTCGCTGTCGCAGTTGCAGAAGCTGCACTTCGATGTGCTCAAGATCGACCGCGCCTTCGTGCTGCGGATCGAGCATCCGGAAGGCGACACCCTGATCGCGTCGATGATCGCCATGGCGCATGCGCTGGGGATGCGGGTGGTGGCCGAGGGCATCGAGAGCCGGCGCCAGATGCAGCTGCTGCAGACCCTTGGCTGCGACGAAGGGCAGGGCTACTTCTTCTCGCGTCCGGTGCCGGCCGAGAAGATCCATGCACGCGGATGACAGTGTTTTTTAGCGAACGCATTGTTAAATGTCAGTACGTTGGTAGTAATATTACATGGTAGCGCTCGCTACCGTGACCGCCTGCTCAGCTGTTGCCGGCGGTAACTACTAAAGAAAACAATGACAAAGGGGACATCAATGCGCACCAGACGTAGTTTGACTTCACGGCTGCGGTTCGCCATGACCGCTTGCGGCCTGCTGGCGGCAGTCGCCGGCGCCGGCCTGCCCGCAGCGGCCGCGTACGCCCAGCAGCCGGCCGCCACTGCCACCACTGCCGCCGCGCCGGTCGCGCCCGGCACCATCCGCATCCACTTCCGGCGCGTCCAGAACGACGCCGCCCAGTGGGGCGTGTATTCGTGGGACGGCCCGGCCAATCCGAGTTCCGCCTGGATCACCGACCGCTTCATGTTCACCCAGTCGGACAGCTTCGGCGGCTGGGTCGACATCCCGCTTGCCGCCGGCAAGACCGCGCTGTGGTTCCTCGTCACCGACGGCAGCGGCACCAAGAACTGCGGCGCCGACCAGGGCGCGCCGCTCCCGAACGACGTGGCTAGCCGCGGCCACGAGATCTGGCTGCTGGAAGGCGACTGCACCGTCTACACGGCGCCGCCTGCACTCAGCTACGGCAGCCTGCTCAACGCCAGCGCCCACTGGCTGGCCGCGAACACCCTGGCCTGGCCCGGTGTGCCGGCCACCGGCAGCTACAAGCTGTATTACGCCGCCAATGGGGGGCTCGGTTCCGGCGCGGCGGGCGTAAGCGGCGCCGACGGCAGCATGAACCTGAGCCTGGCGCCGCTGCCCGAAGCGGTGCGCACGAAGTTCCCGCACCTGGCGAATGCCACCGGCCTGGCCCTGTCGAACGCGGATGCGGCGAAACTGGGCGCTTTGGCCAGCGCCCAGTTCGCGATCGCCCAGTTCGACGCCGCCGGCAAGCTGGTGCAGGTCACCTCGCTGCAGAACGCGGGCATGCTCGACGACGTGTTCGGGCAGCGCGCCGCGAACGCGAAGCTGGGGGTAAGCTTCAACGGCGCCGGCGTGCCGAGCTTCCGGGTCTGGGCCCCGACCGCAAAGTCGGTGGCGCTCGACATCTATCCGGATGCGAACGCACCAAGCTCCGGTTCGGTGCCGATGCGCTTTGATGCCGCCACCGGCGTGTGGAGCTACACCGCGCCGAACGCGAACTGGACCAACCGCGCCTACTACACGTATACCGTGCAGGTGCTGTCGCGCTGGGCCAACAACAGCATCGTGACCAATACCGTCACCGACCCGTATTCGGTGAGCCTGAACGCCAACAGCGCCCGCTCCTTCGTGGCGGACCTCGACAGCGACGCGCTCAAGCCGCGCGGCTGGGACCAGCACCGCATCCCCAGACTCGAGCACGCGGGCGACATCGCGCTGTACGAGCTGCACATCCGCGACTTCAGCGCCGGCGACGACTCGGTGCCGGCGGCGCGGCGCGGCAAGTACCTGGCCTTCACCGAGCGCCAGTCGAACGGCATGCGCCACCTGAAGTCGCTGGCGAAAGCCGGACTGACCCACGTGCACCTGCTGCCGGCCTTCGACATCGCCAGCGTCAACGAGCTCGGATGCACTACGCCTGCGATCCCGGATGCGGGGCCGGCATCGAGCGCCCAGCAGGCCGCGGTGGACGCGGTGCGCGACAGCGACTGCTTCAATTGGGGCTACGACCCGGTGCACTACAACGCGCCGGAAGGCAGCTATGCCTCCAGCGCGAATGACGGCGCTGCTCGCATCCGCGAATTCCGCGCGATGGTGCAGGGCCTGCACGACACCGGCCTGCGGGTGGCGATGGACGTGGTCTACAACCACACCAGCAGCTCGCAGCAGGGGCCCCTGTCGGTGCTCGACAAGATCGTGCCGGCCTACTACTACCGCCTGAACGGCAATGGCGCCAACCTGAACGACAGCTGCTGCGCCGACACCGCGGCCGAACACACCATGATGGGCAAGCTGATGGTCGATTCGGTGGCGCTGTGGGCCAAGGCCTACCAGGTCGACAGCTTCCGCTTCGACATCATGTCCTTTGCCCCGCTCGAGCTGATGACGCGCCTGAAAACGGCCGTGAACCGTGCCGCCGGCCGCGAGATCTACCTGTACGGCGAAGGCTGGAACTTCGGCGCCGTCGGCAATGACCAGCGCTTCGTGCAGGCGCGCCAGGCCAACCTGTATGGCAGCGGCATCGGTTCCTTCAACGACCGCCTGCGCGATGCGGTGCGCGGCGGCGGCTGCTGCGACGGCGGCGAGAACTTGATTAGCCAGCAGGGCTTCATCAACGGCGTGTGGTATGACCCGAACGACCGGGCGCGCCAGTCGCGCGACGATGCGCTGCGCCTGGCCGACATGGTGCGCGTGGGCCTGTCCGGCACCCTGCGCGACTACCGCTTTGTCGACCGCTTCGGTTCGCTGCGCAGCAATGCCGACATCGACTACTTCGGCCAGCGCGCCGGCTACACCGCCAGCCCGCTCGAAGCGATCAACTACGTGGAGAAGCACGACAACCAGACCCTGTTCGACATCAACGCCTTCAGGCTGCCGCAATCGACCTCGCTGGCGGACCGCGTGCGGGTGCAGAACCTGGGCGCCGCCATCGTGCTGTTGTCGCAGGGCGTGCCCTTCATCCATGCCGGCCAGGAATTGCTGCGCTCGAAGTCGCTCGACCGCGACAGCTACAACGCGGGCGACTGGTTCAACCGCCTCGACTACAGCTATGCCGCGAACAACTTCGGCGTCGGCCTGCCGATGGCGGGCGTCAACCGCGACAACTGGGGCCTGATGACGCCGATCCTGGAAAACCCGCTGATCAAGCCTGATTCCGGCGCGATCCTGTCGGCCAGGTCGGCCTTCGAAGACCTGCTGGCGATCCGCATGGACAGCAGCCTGTTCCGCCTGCGCACGGCGAAAGACGTGATGGAGCGCCTGAAGTTCCACAACACGGGGCCGGACCAGGAGCCGGGGCTGATCGTGATGCGCATCGACGGCGACGAGCCGACCCGCTATCCGGGCGCGCAGTACCGCAGCGTGGTGGTGCTGTTCAACGTGGACAAGGAGGCGAAGACCCTTGCGATCCCCGCACTCAAGGGCTTGAAGCTGAAGCTGCACAAGCTGCAGCGCAAGTCGGACGACGCGGTGGTGAAGAGCTCGAGCTATGTCGAGGCGAGCGGCAGTTTCACCATTCCCGCGCGCACGACGGCGGTGTTCGTCGAGTAGGGCAGCGGCCCTGACGACGACTGAGCACAAAAGGAAAAGGCCAGGAATCCTGGCCTTTTTTTATGCCGGCGCTTATTGCTGGTTGGCCGGGATGACCGGGGCCGACCCGGCGTCCATGCGGGCGCTCTCCAGCTCGACCTTGCTCAGGGTGCTGACATTGCTCGTACCTTCGCCCTTCTTGCGCGGGATGTTGCTGCCGGTCGGGACGTAGCGACCGTCGTCGTTCTGGGCCACGTTCTCGCCGGTGGACGGGACGTAGTAGGCGCAGCCGCCCAGCAGGGTGCAGGCCGCAGCGGCCATCAGGAACTTCTTCATCTAAAACGACTCCTTGTCAGAAAAGCGAACGTATGCGCCGCCACGTACGGCAAAGTGCGCGGCGGAAATCAATTGCATCCTGGTATGCATGAGAAAGACGGTTCATTCACATCCAGGCTGCCTGTCTTGCTGCAATCAGTATTTCTTCAGGCCCGTGTTCATCATGATCCGGGCATTCTCCAGCTCGTTCATCTCGGCGGTACCGACCGCTGCAGCGCCAGTCCCCTTGCCCTTGGCGCGCGGGATCGCCGAACCGGTATGCGTAAAGCTGCTGTTCTGCGCCACTTGCTCGCCTGTCTTCGCCGCCGGATCAGTAGCGCAGCCGGAAAGCAGCACACATGCCAGGGCGGCCAGGATGATGGTTTTCATGTCGAGGTCTCCTCCATAAGCTTCGTTCAACTATGCAAACCGCAGCGTTGCGGATTCCGGAAACAGGCGTATCGAGACAGCGTCAGAGCGGTTTGCCGAGGCCGCCCAGGCCGCTGGACTGCATGGCGCGCGCGTTCTCGACGGCCGTCTTGTCGACTGCGGTGATCGGCGCGGCGCCCAGACCGGTGCCGTTCTTACGCGGGATGAAAGTGCCGACCGGCGCATAGGCTTCTTCGCGGGCGACTTTCTCGCCCCTGGTCGTGGGCTCGGTAGCGGCGCAGCCCGCCAGGCTCGCGGCGAGCCCGAGCGCCAGGGCGGTAAACAGCGGTAGGTGTTTCATCGACGTCTCCTGGTAATCGGGAGCGATGGACTGCCATCCTTTGCCCTCGAGTATGAGATATGCATGATTCGCCAGATCGGCAAATAATTACATTAACTATTCTAATGTCACTCGCCCGGCAAAAACCGCTTCAGCCTGTCCTGGGTGATGATTACCCTCTGTGGATAGTGCGGCACAGCGCTATCGAATGAAAAAGCCAGGAGTGCTTTATGCTCCTGGCCTTTATTGAACACTTGCAGCGTGGATCAGGCGCCCGGAGGCGCGCCGGCGACACCGTTCGATTGCATGGCGCGCGCATTTTCGACCTGGGTCTTGTCGACCGCGGTGACCGGCCCGGCACCGAGGCCGCTACCGTTCTTGCGCGGGATCATGGTGCCGACCGGGGCGTAGGATTCCTCGCGGGCGACTTTCTGGCCATTGGCCGGGGTATCGGTGGCGGCGCAGCCGGCCAGGCCGAAGGCGAGGGCGAGGGCGGCGGAAAGCGGCAGATATTTCATGAACTTCTCCTGTCTTGAATGGAAGGTTTGAAGGGGTACTACCTGATACAAACCGCCCTGACCATCTTGATATCGGTGAGGCCGGCAAACACTTTCTCGATCCCGTCCATCTTCAGGGTCAGCATGCCGTCGTCGAGCGCCGCGTCGAGCAGGCTTGACACCCGGCTGTGCTCGACGAGCAGGCGCTTGACGGCATCGCTGCCGAGCATCAGCTCGTGCAGGCCGATGCGGCCGCGGTAGCCCTTGTTGCAGTCGTCGCAACCGACCGCGCGGTACAGGGTGAAGCGGCCATCGGCATCGCCGTGGCGCTGGCGCCAAGCCTCGAGAATCCGGTTGCGCGCCGCCTCGGGATCAGCCTGGTGCGACGCGGTCCCGCGCAGGTCTTCGCAATACTCCGCCAGCAGTGCCTCCACTTCCGCAGGGTCCGGTGAATAGGACTGGCGGCAGGTCGTGCACAGGCGGCGCGCGAGGCGCTGCGCGAGGATGCCCAGCAGGGCATCGGCAAAATTGAAGGGGTCCATCCCCATGTCGAGCAGGCGCACGATCGATTCGGGCGCGCTGTTGGTGTGCAGCGTGGCGAACACCAGGTGGCCGGTCAGCGAGGCTTCGATGCCGGTGCTGACGGTTTCCTTGTCGCGCATCTCGCCGACCATGATCACGTCCGGGTCGGCGCGCAGGAACGCGCGCATGACGCTGGCGAAGTCCAGCCCCGCCTTGCGGTTGACCTGCACCTGGCGCAGGCCCTTCTGCGTGATCTCCACCGGGTCCTCGGCGGTCCAGATCTTGGTTTCCGGCGTGTTCAGGTGGTGCAGGATCGAGTGCAGGGTGGTGGTCTTGCCCGAGCCGGTAGGGCCGCACACGAAGAACAGGCCATAGGGCTTTTCGATCGCCGGCAGCAGGCGGCCGAGGTTGTAGTCGCTCAGCCCGAGCTTGCTAAGGGGAATCGGTTCGCCCGCCTGCAGGATGCGCATCACCACGTCCTCGACGCCGCCGGCCGAGGGGATGGTCGCCACCCGCAGCTCGATGTCGAGCGGGCCGTACTTCCTGAAGCGGATCTTGCCGTCCTGCGGCTTCCTGCGCTCGGAGATGTCGAGGTCGCACATGATCTTGATGCGCGCCACCAGCGCATTGCGGTAGCTCGACGGAATTTCGATGTAGGGCACCAGCACGCCGTCCTTGCGGAAGCGGATCCCGGTCTTGCCCTTGCCCGGCTGCGGCTCGATGTGGATGTCCGACACGCCCTGGCGGTAGGCGTCGACGATGACCTTGTTCAGCAGGCGCACCAGTTCGTTCTCGACCGCCTCCGAGATGTCCGCCGAGGACTCGTGGTCCTCGTCGTCTTCCAACCCCGAGAGCAGCTCGCCCACGGTTTCGCTGCTGCTGCCGGTGCCGAAGAAGGCTTCCAGGGTCTGGCGGAATTCGGCGCGCGTGGTGACGCGCCAGCTGACCTTCGCTTTCGGGAACAGCTGGCCGACGATGCGGCTGGCCGCGGTGCGCTCCGGGTCCACTGCCAGCACCACCAGGCCGTTGGGGCCGTCCTCGAGCGGCAGCCAGCCGTTCTCCTCGACATACTGCGCCTTCAGGTTGCGCAGCAGGTCGACCGGCTTGACGCGCTCCGGCCGGAAGGGCTCGTAGGGCAGCTTGAACCAGGCGGCCAGCGCCGCGCCGATGGCGGCTCGGCGCACGTGCAGCTCGCCTTCCAGCACGTCTTCGAGGTCGGCATCGCGCTCGCGCGCGCGGCGGCCGGCCTGCTCCAGTTCTTCCTGGCTCAGCAGGGCTTCCCGGACCAGCGCGTCGTATTTGCCGCGCATGCGCTGGGGAGCGAGGCGCTGGCTGAGCGCTACCGACAGGGTCTCTCCCAGCTGGCGCACCGCCTCCATCGCGCGCGCCGGGAAGGGGCCGCCACCGCGGTGGTTGATGAACTGGACCACGCCCAGCAGCTCTCCAAGAGCGTCCTGCAGGGGCGCGACCAGCATCTGGCGGGTGCGGTAGCCGGTGCGCTGGTCGACGCCGCGCTGGAACTGCAGCGCGGGCGATATCCGCCGCAGTTCGGCCTCGTCGTAGACGTCGGCGATCGCGACCGCCTGGCGGGTCTGGGCCACATAGCCGGCGATCGACGCGGGGCCGAGCGGCAGGCGCAGCTCGCGCACGGTGGTCAGGCCGGTCTTGACCCGCGAGACGATGTGTTCCTTGTCGGGCGCCATCGCGTACAGGGTGAAGCGGTCGCAGTCGAGCAGGTCGCAGAAATCCAGCCCGAGGTCGAGCATGATCTCTTCGACCCGGGCGGTGGCGTGGATACGGTTGGTGATCGCCTGCAGCTTGCGGAGGAAGACCAGCTGGCCGGCTGTGTCGTCCTGCGCGCGTGCGGGAGCGGGACCACCCATGGGCGCGTTCATCAGAGCGCCACTTCCAGGCCTTCGAAGGCCAGGTGGACCTCGAGCGATCCGAGGCGGTCGCGGTAGCGCGCGGTGACCGCGGCAAAGGCGGCTTCGAGCTCGTCGTCGCTGCGGGTCGGTTCGTGGTGGGTGCAGTACAGGGCGCGCGCGCCGACGCGCAGCGCCATCTCGATGGCGGCGTCGAAGGTGCCGTGGCCCCAGCCGGCCTTGGCTGGGTATTCCTCGCGGGTGTAGGAGCAGTCGACGATCAGGGCGTCCACGCCTTCCATCGCGGCGTCGATGGCGCGCTGGCGATCGTGCAGGTGCTGTTCGAAGGCGTCGAAGGCCGAGTCGCCCGGTGGATAGGGGTTGTGCCAGGGTTCGTGGTCGCCGGTGAAGAACAGCGAACGGCCATTGCAGGCGATGCGGTAGCCGAGGTTGGTGACCGGGTGGTTCATCAGGACGTTGCCCACCACCGCATCGCCCACTTCGATCGGCGCGCCGATGTCCAGGGTGCGGTATTCGATGGTGGCGCCCATCTGCGTTTCGCTGACCGGGAAGTAGCTGTTCTGCAGCTGCACGCCCATCACGTGCTCGATGCCGCTGCGGGTGACCGGGTCATAGGCGCCGTGCAGGCGCACGCGGCTGCCCTTGATGAACAGGGGCGTGAAGAAGGGCAGGCCGTGGATATGGTCCCAGTGGCTGTGGGTGATGAAGATGTTGGCCTGGATGGGCGGACGCGGCGGCGAGGCGAGCAGGTGCTGCGCCAGCGGGAACAGGCCGGTTCCGCCGTCGAGGATGATCAGGGTGCCGTCGTCGCTGCGAACTTCGATGCAGGTGGTGTTGCCGCCGTAGCGCGCGGTACGAGGACCTGGGGACGGTATCGAACCTCGCACCCCCCAGAAGCGGAATTTCATTGGTACTCCCAGCCGGACTATCTGTCTTTGTTATTTTGGAACATCGATCATGATAGCGGCATTGTCCTGAAAAGCGTCCCAAAATTGTAATTTTTCGACACTTCCACCCACGTCCCATATACACCAGGTCGTAACAAAGCTACACTTTCGGAAATTACCAACTGGCAAATAAGTTTCCGTGTGCATATGCTCTAGCCTCATGCATACGGCGTCCCTCCCGGCCGAACCATCATGCAAGAGCTGAATCCCACACAAATCGCGCAACGCCTGCACCAGCTTACGGAAGTCAGCGTGGCGCTGGGAGACACGCACGATACCGCCGCGCTGCTCGACCGCATCCTGCGCGTGGCCAAGCACATGACCGACGCCGACGGCGGCACCCTGTACCGCCCGAGCGAGGACCGCAAGAGCCTGTGCTTCCACATCTCGATCAACGACACCCTCGACATCTACCAGGGTGGCGTCAGCGGCAAGCCGATCGACATCGCGCCGGTGCCGCTCTACGACAACTACGGCAACAAGAACATCGCGTCGGTGGCGGCCTATGCGGCCAACTTCAACCAGTCGGTGAACATCGAAGACGTCTACAAGGCCGACGTCTTCAACTTCTCGGGCATGCGCTCCTTCGACACCGCCTTCGGCTACCACTCGCAGTCGATCCTCACGGTACCGATGACCGACCACGAGGGCGAACTGGTGGGCGTGCTCCAGCTGGTCAACGCCAAGAATCCCGAGACCGGCGAGATCTGCGTGTTCACCCAGACCGACCAGCGCTTCATCGAAGCCCTGGCGGCGCAGGCGGCGGTGGCGCTGACCAACCAGCTCCTGATCCAGCAGCTCGAGAACCTGCTGGAAGCGCTGGTCAACCTGATCAACATCGGCATCGACGAAAAGTCGCCGTACACCGGCCGCCACTGCCAGTTCGTGCCCGAGCTGACCATGATGCTGGCCGAGGCGGTGCACGCCACCCCCCACGGCCCGCTGGCCGGGTTCCGCATGACCGACGCCGACCGCAAGGAATTGTGGCTGGCCGGCCTGCTGCACGACTGCGGCAAGATCACCACGCCCGTGCACGTGGTCGACAAGTCGACCAAGCTGGAAACCATTTTTGATCGCATCCACCTGGTGGACACGCGCTTCGAGGTGCTGCTGCGCGACTGCGAAATCCGTGCGCTGCGCGCGAGAATCGAGCCGGGCGCGAATGCCGAGGCGATCGAGGACCGCCTGCAGTCGGAACAGGCGCGCATCAAGGCCGACCGCGACTTCCTGCGCCACGCCAACGTCGGCGGCGAAGGCATGTCGGTCGAAGACCAGGAACGCGTACGCCGCATCGCCGCGTACCGCTGGACCGGGCCGGATGGACGGGAAGCGGCCTTCCTGTCGGACGACGAAGTGCGCAACCTGACTGTGCGCTTCGGCACCCTGACCGACGACGAGCGCAAGATCATCAACAACCACATCGACGTCACCGTGCGCATGCTGGAGTCGCTGCCGTGGCCGAAGCACCTGAAGAACGTGCCGGAATACGCGGGCGGCCACCACGAGCGCATGGACGGCAAGGGCTATCCGAAAGGCCTGACGAAGGAACAGATGTCGGTGCCGGCGCGCATCATGGCGATCGCCGACATCTTCGAGGCGCTGACCGCCTGCGACCGTCCCTACAAGAAGGGCAAGAAACTGTCCGAGTCGCTGCACATCCTCGGCAAGTTCGCGCTCAACGGCCACATCGATCCGGACCTGTTCGACATTTTCGTGCGCAACCGCGTCTACCTGCAGTTCGCGCACAAGAACATGGATGCGCACCAGATCGACGAGATCGACGAGTCGCAGATCCCGGGTTACCGGCCCTAGGTTCCCGCAGTTGCGATGAAACGTCTTCGCCAGGCTTTTTCCCGGTATGGGGCGCGCTGGGCGCTCGGACTGCTGCTGACGCTTGCCGCCGTGTTGTACGTCCGCGGCGACTGGACCAGCCATACCATCGAGCGCCAGGACACCATCATCGCGGACATGCGCATGCGCCTCGAGCCTTTCGAGCTCGAGCCCGGCATCGTGATTGTCGACATCGACAGCAAGAGCCTGACCGAAGTGGGACGCTTTCCGTGGAGCCGCAACGTGCTGGCCAAGCTGGTCGACCAGTTGACGCGCCATTACGAGGTGGGCGTGGTCGGTTTCGACATTTCGTTCCCGGAGCCGGATACCAGCTCCGGCTATGAGGTGCTGGAGCGCCTGGCCAGAACGGAGCTGAAAGAAGTGCCTGCGCTGCATGACCAGCTCGCGCGGCTCAAGCCGGCGCTGGACTATGACGGCATGTTTGCGGCGTCCATGAAAGGGCGGCCGGTGGTGCTCGGCTTCAACCTGTCGGGCAGCCAGACCAAGGGCGTGCTGCCCGCACCGTATTTCGATACCGATTTCCTGAACGGCCGCGAAGCCTATGCGCATAGCGGCGAAGGCTACGAGGCCAACATCGCGCGCCTCCAGCAGGCCGCGGCCGGCGCCGGCGTGTTCACGGCCGTGATGGATGCGGATGGTCTGGTGCGCTCGTCGCCGGTGCTCTTCCGCATCGGGGACGGCTACTATCCATCGCTTTCCTTGGCCACGATGGCGGCCTTCCTCGACGCCCGGGCGGTCAAGCCGGTCCTCGACACGAACAAGGACGAGATGTCCCAGTCCCAGCGCGACGCCTCCGACTTCGACACGATTCAGCTGTTCACCAGCAAGGCCGGGGTAGTCCGCTTCCCGGTGGGCTACCGAATGACGTCCACCGTCCAGTTTCGCGGTAGTGGCGGGCCGGAGGGCGGAGCCTTTCGCTATGTCTCGGCCAGTGATGTCCTGAAGGGCAAGGTGCCGAAGGAGGTGCTCGAGGGCACGATCGTGCTGGTCGGTACCACCGCGCCGGGATTGCTCGACTTGCGCGCGACGCCGGTGAACGCCGAGTATCCCGGGGTCGAGATCCACGCCAACATGATCAAGTCGATGATCGACGGCCGCTTCAAGGTCCGTCCCGGGGTTGCCGAGGCCCTCGAGGCCTGCCTGGTGGTCGCCGTGGGACTGGTGCTGACCTTCACCTTGCCGGCCCTGGCCCCCGCCTGGTCGGTGCTGCTCGCATCCGGCGTCTTCGTCGCCACCGGCTGGCTGAACTGGTACGCGTACACGGAACACGACCTGGTCCTGAACGTCTTCATCTGCCTGCTCCTGGTCGCGTCCCTGTTCGTGCTGAACCTCGCCTGGGGCTACTTCTTCGAGTTCCGCAAGGGCAGGGCGCTTGTCACGCGCTTCGGCGAATACGTGGCGCCCGAGCTGGTCGAGAAGATGGCCGAGGACCCGCAAGCCTACAACATGGATGGCGAGAGCCGCGAGCTGACGGTCATGTTCGTCGACGTGCGCGGATTCACCACCATCTCCGAGGGCCTCTCCCCGAAGGAGCTGCGCGAGTACATCAACCTGTATCTCACCGCGATGTCCGAGGACATCCGTTCCAGCCACCAGGGCACGCTCGACAAGTACATCGGCGACGCCGTGATGGCCTTCTGGGGCGCGCCCGTCAGCTTTGCCGACCACGCCAGCCGCGCGGTGGCGACCTCGCTCCTGATGCAGGAGAGCGCGGCGCGCCTGAACCGCGACTTCCTGGCGCGCGGCTGGCCGGAGCTCAGGATCGGCATCGGCCTGAATACGGGCCTGATGCACGTCGGCGACATGGGCTCGAAAATCCGCCGCGCCTATACCGTGATGGGCGACGCCGTGAACCTCGGCTCGCGCCTGGAAGGCATCACCAAGGTCTACGGCGTCGGCATTGCGGTCGGGGTGGCGACGCGCCTGGCCGCGCCGGAATTCGTCTACCGCGAACTCGACCTGGTGCGGGTGAAGGGCAAGAACGAGCCGGTCGCGATCTTCGAGCCGCTCGGCAAACCCGGCGAGCTGGCGCCCGCCGTCATCGAGGAGCTGGGGCAGTGGGATGCGGCGCTGGCCCTGGTGCGTTCCCAACAGTGGGACGCGGCGCAGCAGGCCATCGAAGCGCTGGCCGCGGCCAATCCGGAGCGCGGCCTGTACGCCCTCTACCTGGAGCGCATCGCCCATTACCGCAGCCATCCGCCAGGCCTGGACTGGGATGGCGTAACGACCTTCGACACCAAGTAAATCCTATGCAGGATGGCTGTGTCGTTCAAACAACGGAATAGGCCGGGCATTCCCCCTTCCCATGGGGGAAGTTCTCCCTCTCGCCGCAAATTTTCTCCACTGCAACAAAAAGCTCGATAAACTGCCCGTCGAGCATGGTCTTCCTCTATAGATTCATAAGACAACCTTATAAAAACAACAATCTTTAAAGCAAATCCGATGAAACAACGCTTTGCGCGCCTGCTTGCAGGCTCAGTGCTTGCCATGGCCGTCAGCAGTGCCTGGGCCCAGGACGACATCGTCCGCTTCGAGGTCACGCGCTTCGACGTGACCGGGAACACACTGCTGTCCGCCGCCGAAGTCGATGCGGCGGTCGCGCCGTTTACCGGCAAGGACCGCGACTTCGGCGACGTCCAGCGCGCCCTGGAGGCGCTCGAGGCGCTGTACCATGCACGCGGCTACAACGTGGTGACGGTGCAGCTGCCCGAGCAGGAGCTCAACGGCGGCGTGGTGCGCCTGAACGTCCAGCAGACGAAAATTGGCAAGGTCACGGTCGAGGGCAACCGCGCCTTCAGCGTCGAGAACATCCGCCGCAGCCTGCCGGCCCTGCGTGAAGGCGAAACGCCGAACCTGACCCGCGTGTCGGCCAACCTGAAGCTGGCCAACGAGAACCCCGCGAAGAAGGTCAAGCTGAGCCTGGGCAGCGGCGAGCGCGATGAGACGGTCGATGCGCGCATCGAGGTGGCCGACGAGTCCCCGTGGTCGGTGATGGCCAACTTCGACAACACCGGCACCCACGATACCGGCCGCACCCACGCCGGCGTGGTGCTGCAGCATGCGAACCTGGGGGGAAGCGATCACGTCGCCAGCCTGCAATACACCACCACCGTGGAAGAGCCGTCCCAGGTCGCGGTGTGGGGCCTGGGATACCACGTGCCGCTGTATGCGCAAGGCGCGGCGCTCGACCTGTACGCCAGCTATTCCGACGTCGACACCGGCGTGGTCAGCGCCGGCCTGTTCGACCTGGCCGTCAGCGGCCGCGGCGCCGTCTACGGCGCGCGCTACACCAAGGTGCTGGCCAAGCGCAGCCTGGGTGGACGCGAGCTGGAAGGCCGCTTCATCGCCGGCCTGGAAGTCAAGGCCTACAAGAACAGCGTGCTGTTCTTCGACCAGGACTTCGGCAACGACGTCACGGTACGCCCGCTGAGCATCGGCTACCAGGGCCGCGTGGCGCTCGATAACGGCGAAGCCAACTTCGCGCTCAGCGTGCTGCGCAACATCCCGGGCGGATCGCGCGGTTCGCAGGAAGACTTCACGGCCGCGCGCGCCGGCGCCAAGGCCGGCTACAGCGCGCTGCGCCTGGCCGCCGCCTGGAGCCGCGCGCTCGGCTCGAGCGACTGGCTGACGCGCGTGCTGGCCAATGGCCAGTATTCGCCGGACGCCCTGGTGCCGGGCGAGCAGTTCGGCGCCGGCGGCTCGACCAGCGTGCGCGGCTTCGACGAACGCGCCCTGGCGGCGGATTCCGGCCTGGGCCTGAACCTGGAAGCCTACACCCCGAACTTCTGCACCAGGAGCGGCTGGCAATGCCGCCTGCTGGGTTTCTACGACACGGCCTACGGCAAGCGCAACAAGGCGCTGCCGGGTGAACTGCGCAGCACCACGATCGCCGGCGCCGGCGTCGGCCTGCGCTTCTCGGTGGGCAGTAGCCTGAACCTGCAGGTCGATTACGGCAAGGTAGTGAAAGAAGGCGCCCTGGACGGCGCCGACAAGGACAGGCTGCACGTGCGCGTCGGCCTGGCCTACTAGGAGAGAATAGATGAGAAACGGCTTGATTCGTTTATCCCGGGCGGCGCTGTGCGTCGCTGCCTGCTTTAGAGCGCCTAACAATTCCCCCGATGGCTGCGTTGCATCGTCTCGCCGTACTAGCGTACTGTCTTCGACAATGCGCCTTGCCCTCGGGGTTTTGTTAGGCGCTCTTAGTGTGGCGCACGCCGCGCCGACGCTGCCGAAGGTGGTGGCCGGGCAGGCCAGCTTCTCCCAGGACGGCAACGTGTTCTCGATCACGAACACACCGGGCGCCATCATCAACTGGCAGAGCTTCTCGGTGAACGCTGGCGAGATCACCCGCTTCATCCAGCAAAGCAGCGACAGCGCGGTCCTGAACCGAGTCAATGGGCAGGACCCCAGCCGCATCCTCGGCGCGCTGCAGTCGAACGGCAAGGTCTTTCTGATCAACCCGAACGGCGTGGTCTTCGGCCAGAACGCGCGCGTGGACGTGAACGGCCTGGTGGCCTCGACGCTGAACATGAGCGACGCCGACTTCCTGGCCGGGAAGAAGAATTTCACGGCTGGTCCGGGCGGGAACAATGCGGCCGGCAACGTGCGCAACGAAGGCATGATCACCACGCCAAGCGGCGGCAAGGTCTTCCTGGTGGCGCCGAACGTCGAGAACACCGGCATCATCTCGGCCCCGAACGGCCAGGTGGTGCTGGCCGCCGGCCGCAGCGTGCAGCTGGTCGATTCCAGCAATCCCGACCTGACCGTGGTCGTGTCGGCGCCGGGCGACCAGGCCATCAACCTGGGCCAGGTCGTCGCCAGCGGCGGCCGCATCGGCATCTATGGCGCGCTGGTGAACCAGCGCGGCGTGGTCAATGCCAACAGCGCGGTGGTCGGCCAGGACGGCAAGATTATCCTCAAGGCAAGCAAGGAAGCCGTGCTCGAACAGGGCAGCGTCACCAGCGCGATCGGCGCCGGCACGGGCGGCGAAGTCCAGCTGCTGGGCGAGCGCGTGGCCATCGCCGGCAACGCGCAGGTGGACGCCAGCGGCGCCACCCAGGGCGGCACCGTCCTCGTGGGCGGCGACTACCAGGGCAAGAACCCGGCCCTGCCGAACGCGCAGCAGACTTCCTTCGGCAAGGATGCCGTGATCCGCGCCGACGCGACGCAAGCGGGCAAGGGCGGCAAGGTCGTGCTGTGGTCGGACGGCGCCACCACGGCGGCCGGCAGCATCTCGGCGCGCGGCGCCGGGGGCGGCAACGGCGGCCTGGTCGAAACCTCGGGCCGCCAGCTTGCCATCGACGGCATCCGCGTGGATGCGGGCGGCCAGCGTACCGGCACCTGGCTGATCGATCCGACCAACCTCGTCGTCGGCGCCAGCCTCAGCGAACCGGAACTGGATACCACCTACATCCGGGCGGACAGCCTGAAGGCGACCAATGCCGACATCGTTTTGCAGGCCACCGACAAGCTGGACTTCCGCGAAGACCTCGTCGTGGACCACAATGTGCGCGCCGAGGCAGGCAAGACGATGACGGTGGGCGCGGCGGTGAGCTCGAGCGGCGGCAGCATCGACCTGCGCGCGAAGGACAGCATCACGATCACGGCCGGCGGCTCGCTGGCCAGCCCCAACTACATCGACCTGAAGTCGAACCGCATGACGCTCGCCGGGCATATCGGCGGCGTGAACGACGTGCTGCCGGTAATTTCGTTCAACCCCTTCGACAACGATCGCCCCATCTACCTGCGCGGCAGTGCGCCCACGTTCACGCTGGGCCTGGACCCGCAGCGCCTCGGCAGCTTCGGCGCCTACGAGATCAACATCGGCAGCAGCGCCCACAACGGCCCGATCAGCATCGACCAGGAACTGCGCATGGCCGGTAACCTGGTCATCGATACCAGGAACTCGATCAACATCAACGCACCGGTCACCCTGACCGGTTCGGACAGCCAGTTCATCGGCACGCTGCACGAGTCCTTCGGTTCCGTCGCAGCGGTCACCACGTCCGGCGTGCTCACCGCCAGCAAGATCAGCATCCTCGGCGCCGACCAGACCCAGATTTCGGGCCAGCTCAAAGGCGACGACATCGCCATCACCGCCGCCAGCGGCGGCATCCAGATTCGCCGCAACCCCTACGATACCGAGGGGACGTCGCTGAGCACCCGGATCGAAGCCGGCAATTCCCTGAGCCTGCGCGCCGAGGGTGAGCTTTACCAGGACAGCGGCACCCTGGTGAAAGCGCCATCCCTGGTGGTGGAAGGGAGCAGGGTCGAGATGCTGGCCGTGAACCAGGTCAGCACGCTGGCCGGCAGGGCCACTGGCGGCGACGAGGAACAAAAGGGCATGATCTTCCGCTGGAGCGGCGACCTGAAGGTCGGCACGGTCGGCGGCATCTCGGGCTTGCAGTCGGCATACGGTATGAACCTGAGGGGCGACGGCCTGCGCGCCGACCTCAACATCGAGGCTGGCAAGGACCTGGTGATCGACGCCGCGAGCATCTACGGCGCCGGCATGTACAAGGCCGAATCGATGGACCTGCGCTCGCGCGGCGGCATCGGTGAAACCACCAGTGCGCTGCGCACCAGCACCGGCCGGCTGAGCGCGGTGAACACCGCGAGCGGCCGCGCTCCGATCAACGTCCTCAACGACCGCATCCTGATCCTGGACGACGTGGTGCAGGCAGGCGAGGCCAATGCTGGTGCGATCGCGATCGAGACCACCGGCGGCCTGACCGTCGCGGCCACCCCGAGCGGCAAGCAGGGCGTGCGCACCGGCAGCGGCAACATCCGCCTGCACACCCATAGCCCGCTGACCATCGAAGGCAAGGTCAGCACCGAAAGCGGCAACGTGACCCTGATCGCGGCCGACGACGGCCCATTGATCATCCGCGGCGCCGGCCTGGTGAAATCGACGTCGGGCAGCGTCAGCCTGACCGGCGGCACCGTCACCGCCCCCGACGGCAGCGTGCAGGTGTCCGACCCGGGCAAGCTGTCGATCACCAGGACCAAGCCGAACGAAGAGCCGAAGCCGGACCCAGAGCCGGATCCGAAGCCGCCGCTCGACACCTGCCTGGCCAATCCGAATGCCCCGGGCTGTAACGGCGTGATCGAGCAGGCTACGCGTGACTGCATCGGCACCCCCGAAACGCCGCAGTGCCGCGCCGTGCTGCCGCAGCCGCAGACTTGCCGCGACGACCCGACCAAACTCGGTTGCGGCGCGGTGCTGGTGCGCGAATGTATCGTGACCCCGAAAGCCTCGGGCTGCGAGGCGATCCTGCCGGCATGGGGCGTGTGCGAAAAGACGCCGGGCACCTACGGCTGCGCGCCGGTCATCGCCGAGCGCGAGGCCATCGCCCAATGCATCCGCAATCCGAAGGGCGAGGGCTGCGGCAGCACGCTGCCGGTCTGGAACGTGTGTGAAAAGGCACCGGACACCTACGGCTGCGCGCCGGTCATCGCCGAACGCGAAGCCATCGCCCAATGCATCCGGACGCCGAAGGCGGAAGGCTGCGGCGCCACGCTGCCGGTATGGGGCGTGTGCGAGAAGTCGCCGGATACCTACGGCTGCGCGCCGGTCATCGCCGAACGCGAAGCCATCGCTGCCTGCATCAAGAACCCGGGCGCGAGCGGCTGCGGCGAGACCCTGCCGCCGCTGGATAGCTGCCGCAAGGACGGCAGCCTGTACGGCTGCGCGCCGGTGATCGAACGCGCCGAGTTCCTGGCGTGCGTGGCCAACCCGAGCGCCAGCGGCTGCGCGGCGCGCCTGCCGGAGCTCTCGGTCTGCAAAGTCACGCCGGGCAAGGAAGGTTGCGCGGCGGTGCTGAAAGTGACCTTCGACGCCTGCCTGGTCAAGCCGAGCGATCCGTCGTGCAGCGGCATCCTGCCGACCCTGTCGCAGTGCGTGAACGACAAGAGCACGGCCGGCTGCCAGGCAGTGCTGCCGACCCTGCAGCAGTGCATCGGCAGCCCGACCCTGCAAGGCTGCTCGGTGCAGCTGCCGAAGCTGGAACAGTGCGCGGTCAACCCGAGCCTGGAAGGCTGCGTGGCGGTGCTGCCCAAGCCGGACTTCTGCAGCACCCATCCGACCGATCCGAAGTGCGCCGTGTTCAATCCGGCCCCGACCCAGGGCGGCGGCGAATCGAAGAAGCCGGTGGCACAGGTCCAGCAGACCACCGTGGAGCTGCTCAATTCGCGTTCCCCGGCATCGCAGGCCAAGGCGCCGGCGGGATCGAGCGCCGCCGGCACGCCGGATGGCAGCAAGGGCGGCGAGGGCGGCGGCAAGCCATCCGAGCAGTCGGAGAATCAGGCCGGCCCGGCCGCAGGTACGAACACCGGAGTAAAGAATGAAAAGCCAGCTTCAAAAATGTATTGCAACTAATCCGGTGCAGCGCGCGCTGGGCGCGCTGCTGTTCGCGGCGCTGCTCACCGTCGGCAACGCGGCCTGGGCCGCGCAGGTCGCCGGCGTGGTGGCGCGCCTGAGCGGCCCGCTGATGGCGAAGAAGGCGGACGGCAGCGTCAAGGTACTGGCGCTCAAGTCCGAGATCGAAAGCGGCGACACCCTGGTGTCGGAAAAGAATACCTACGCCCAGATCAAGTTCATCGACAACAGCGAGATCACGCTGCGTCCCGGCACCACCTTCAAGGTCGAGAACTTCTCGTTCGACGAGGGCAAGCCGGACGCGGACAGCGCCAGCTACAGCCTGGTGAAGGGCGGCCTGCGCTCGATCACCGGCCTGATGGGCAAGCGCAACAAGGAGAAGTTCTCGCTGAAGACCCCGAACGCGACCATCGGCATCCGCGGCACCACTTTCGTGGTGCAGTACGTGGCGCCGGCCGCGCAGGAAGCCGCGCCGAAGCTGCCGGCATCCGGCGCGCCGCCGGCGCTGCCCCCTGGCCTGCACCTGTCGGTAACCGACGGCGCCATCATCGTGACCAACAACGGCGGCGCGCTCGGCTTCCAGGCCGGCCAGTTCGGCTACGTGCCGAACGCGAATCAGGCGCCGGTGATCGTACCGCCCAACACCAACCTGCAGTTCGTGCCGCCGCCCTCGTTCGACGCGGGCGCCGGCGGACCGCTGGCCGGCAACGGGCCTGCTGCAGGCCAGGGACAGGGACAGGGCGCCGACTGCATCGTGCGCTGAAGCTCAGCGCTGCAATTCAACAAGCCCCGTGCGCCACCGGCCACGGGGCTTTTTTACTGTCAGGAGCGC
The DNA here is from genome assembly GCF_020707295.1 of Massilia sp. IC2-476. NCBI lineage: Bacteria > Pseudomonadati > Pseudomonadota > Betaproteobacteria > Burkholderiales > Oxalobacteraceae > Massilia > Massilia sp. IC2-476. The sequence goes on along the minus strand of NZ_JAJFER010000001.1, from coordinate 272,398 downwards.
AGGGCGCGGGCGCGCGCCAGCAGCAGTTCGCGTTCGCGGCCGTTGGCCGTCATGGCGGCGGCGCGTTCGAATTCGGCGCGCGCTTCCTCGACGCGGCCCAGCTTGGACAGCAGGTCGGCGCGCACGCTCGGTAGCCAATGGTAGCCGTCTAGCTTGCCCTCCAGCGCCAGCGCGTCGGCCAGCGCCAGGCCGGCGGCGGGGCCGTCGGCCATCCCGACCGCCACCGCGCGGTTGAGTTCGACCACAGGCGAGGGCTGGACTTGCGCCAGTTCGCCGTACAGTGCGGCGATGGCGTGCCAGTCGGTGCTGTCCGCCACATGGGCGCGCGCATGGCAGGCCGCGATCTCGGCCTGCAGCACGTAGGGCCCGCGCGGCTGCTGCAAACGCGCCGCGCGCTCGAGCGCCGCCAGGCCGCGGCGCAGCAGCACGCCGTCCCAGCGCGAGCGGTCCTGGTCGAGCAGCAGCACCGGGCGCCCCTCGGCATCCAGGCGCGCACCCATGCGCGAGGCCTGCAGTTCCATCAGCGCCACCAGGCCGTGGGCTTCCGGTTCGCTCGGGGCCAGTTCGGCCAGCATGCGCCCGAGGCGCAAGGCTTCGTCCGCCAGGGCGGGGCGCATCCAGTCTTCGCCCGCCGTGGCGGTATAGCCTTCGTTGAAGATCAGGTAGACCGCTTCCAGCACCGCGCCCAGGCGCTCGCCCAGTTCCTGGGGCGGCGGCAGTTCGAAGGGAACCCCGGCCTCGCCCAGGGTGCGCTTGGCGCGCACGATGCGCTGGGCCATGGTGGCCTCGGGCACCAGGAAGGCGCGCGCGATCTCCTGGGTCGACAGGCCGCCCAGCAGCTTGAGCGTGAGCGCCAGGCGCGCATCGAGCGAGAGCACCGGATGGCAGGCGGTGAACATCAGGCGCAGCAGGTCGTCGCCAATGACGTCGTTGCGCGCGGCGTCCAGGCCATCGACGAAATCGGGCACGATCAGAGCCTCCTGGGCTTCGAGGTCGAGCCCGATCTGCTCCAGCTTCTGCTGGAGCACGCGGTCGCGCCGCAGGCGGTCGAGCGCGGCATGCTTGGCGGTGGTCGTCAGCCAGGCGCCGGGCTTGTCCGGGATGCCCTGTTGCGGCCAATGCTCGAGGGCCGACACCAGCGCGTCCTGGGCCAGTTCCTCGGCCAGGCCGACGTCGCGCACCATGCGCGCGACGACCGCCACGATCTTGGCCGATTCGATGCGCCAGACCGCGGCGATGCTGCGTTCGACCTCGGCGTTCATCAAATGGCGACGTCCGCGTCCGCGGCGTCGAGCGCCTGTTCCGGCATGCCTTCCATGTACGCCAGCTCCCACATGTGGCCGTCGAGGTCTTCGAAGCCGTGCTGGTACATGAAGCCATGGTCCTTGGGCGCATTCGGCCAGTTGCCGCCGGCGGCCCTGGCCTTGGCGGCCATGTCGTCGACCGCGGCGCGGCTGTCGCAGGACAGGCACAGCAGCACCTCGGTGCTCTTGCGCGCGTCCGAGATCGCCTTCGGCGTGAAGCCCTTGAAGAAAGTTTCGGTCAGCAGCATGACGTAGATGTCTTCGCTGATGACCATGCAGGCGGCGTCCTGGTTGGTGAACTGCGGGTTGAAGCCGAAGCCGAGCGCACTGAAGAAAGCCTTGCTGCGCTCGAGGTCCTTGACGGGAAGGTTCACGTAGATCTGCTTGTTCATGGCGGTCTCCTTGTTCAGCAGGGCAGGTCGCCCGGTTCGTACAGCTGGCGTACTTCGATCTCGGCATCGGCGAATTCACCGTGCGGGGCGGGGAAGCGGCGCGACCACTCCATCGCTTCCTCGCGCGAACGCACCTGGATCAGGGTGTAGCCGGCGATCAGCTCCTTTATTTCGGCGAAGGGCCCGTCGGTGCTGCTGCGGCGGCCTTCCTGGTAGCGGATGCGCCAGCCGTCGCGGCTGGGACGCAGGCCGTTGGCATCTAACAGGACGCCGGCCCGGGCCAGCTCCTGGTGGTACTCGGCCATCGCGGCGAACAGCGGTTCGCCGGGGAAGATGCCGGCCTCCGTGTCGGCGGTGGCCTTGACGATGATCATGAAGCGCATGTCGGTCTCCTGGTGGTCTCGATGAAAGCGTGTTGGCTGCGTTCATACCTACGACGAAGAGGAAGGACAGGATTCGACATCGCTGCCGGACTTATTTTCCGGCCGTCCGCCTTACTGCTCGTAGCACGGGGCCAGGGCGCGCACTTCCACCGTCGCCCACTCCGCCGCCGGGCACTGCTGGGCCAGTGCGATCGCTTCCTCGCGCGTGTCGACGTTCACCAGGAAGAAACCGCCCACCATTTCCTTGGCCTCGGCAAACGGACCGTCGACGATCCGCGCCTTGCCCGCGGGGACCGTGACGCGCACCGCCTTGTCCTGGTTGGCCAGCGATTCCGCTGCCAGCAGCAGGCCGCGGCTGCGCAGGTCGTCGCGCCAGCGCAGCATGCGGTCGTAGGTGGCACGGCCTTCAAGCTCGTTGCGGGTGGCGCGCTGGCCGATGGGTTCGTGGATCAACAGCATGTGCGGCATCGGAATCCTCCTCGGTGGATTGAACCCGGCTATTCTAAGCTGGCTGCCGACGGCTGGCACGCTGCGGCGCGCAAAGTTTTTTCATTATGCCGTTGGACCAGCCAGCGCACGCCCAGTTGCACGGCCAGCGCGGCCATGGTGGCCGCCAGGAAGGACCGGACGATCCCCTGCGCGGGCAGCAACAGGGACAGCACCACGCAGAACACGGCGAAGGCATAGTAGCCATTCACCATGCCGCGCAGCAGCGCCACTGCGAAGCCGGGGCCGCTCGAGCGGTGCGAGAAGCCGACCAGCACCGTGCTCATCACGGGGAACATGGCGAACAGGCCGCTCAGGCGCGGGCCCAGGCTGGATGCCGCATAGGTGACGCTCAGGGACAGCAGGGCGCCGGCCAGCATGCGCCAGGGCAGGTCGCCGGCAGGCTTGCCGCTCCCTGCCTGCCCTGGTGCAGGCCCAAAGAGGCGTGGCGCCAGCAGCAGCGCGCCCACCACGGCGATGAAACCGGCCCACAGCGGCAGGGACAGGCTTTTCAGGACCAGCACCGCCAGCGCGTAGGCCAGCAGGGCGGCCGTCATCGCGCGCGGCATGCCGAGGTGGGCGCAGCGCGCATAGGCGATGCTGAAGACGAGGATGGCCAGTACGGCCAGCAGGGTATTGGCGCTGGCCGCGGCGGCAAAGGCGGGGCCCTGTTCCAGCGCGATCACCAGCAGGATCGGCCCGGCGACGATGGGAAAGGCGGACAGCCAGCCGGCCACCAGCGGTCCCCAGCGGCGGCCGGCCAGGGTGACGAGGGCGATCAGGGAAGGGACGAGCAGCAGTTTGAGTAAGAAGATCATGCGTGACGAATACAGGGCTCAAATGAAAAACGCCCGCTTTTGCAAGCGAGCGTTTTGGGTGGGGAAGAAACAGGCTTACAGCACGTCGCTGGCGTGGTCCGCCAGGCGCGAGCGTTCGCCGCGCGCCAGGGTGACGTGGCCGCTGTGGCTCCAGCCCTTGAAGCGGTCGACCACATAGGTCAGGCCGCTCGAGCCTTCGGTCAGATACGGCGTGTCGATCTGGGCGATGTTACCAAGGCACAGGATCTTGGTGCCAGGGCCGGCGCGCGTAACCAGGGTCTTCATCTGCTTCGGCGTGAGGTTCTGCGCCTCGTCGATGATGAGGAACTTGTTCACGAACGTACGGCCACGCATGAAGTTCAGGGACTTGATCTTGATGCGCGAGCGGATCAGGTCCTGGGTCGCAGCGCGGCCCCAGTCGCCGCCGTCGCTGTCCGACTTCATCAGCACTTCCAGGTTGTCGTCGAACGCTCCCATCCACGGCGACATCTTCTCTTCCTCGGTACCCGGCAGGAAGCCGATGTCTTCGCCGACCGGCACGGTGACACGGGTGACGATGATCTCGTTGTACTGCTTGGTTTCCAGCACCTGCGCCAAGCCAGCGGCCAGCGCCAGCAGGGTTTTACCGGTGCCGGCCTGGCCCAGCAGAGTGACGAAGTCGCACTCCGGGTTCATCAGGAGGTTGAGCGCGAAGTTCTGCTCGCGGTTGCGCGCCGTGATGCCCCACACATTGTTCTTGTTGTGGCTGTAGTCGCGCAGGGTCTGGAACACGGCGGTCTTGCCGTTGATCTGTTTCACCTGACCATAGAAGGGCGCTTCGCCATTCTGCGGCTCGATGAACACGAACTGGTTCACCAGCAGGGTCGGAATCACGGGGCCGGTCACGCGGTAGTAGGTGGCCGAGCTGCCGTTCTTGTTTTCCTGCCAGGACTCCATGTCCTTGCCATGCTTGTTCCAGAAATCATCCGGCAGCTGGACGATGCCCGAGTACAGCAGGTCGGTGTCTTCCAGCACATGGTCGTTGAAGTAATCCTCGGCCGGCAGGCCCAGGGCTCTAGCCTTGATGCGCATGTTGATGTCTTTCGACACCAGCACGATGGCGCGGCCCGCCATCTTGTCTTCCAGCGCGCGCACCACGCCCAGGATCTGGTTGTCGGCCTTGCCCTCGGGCAGGCCTTCGGGCAGCGGGGCGGAATCCAGGTTGGTCTGGAAGTAGAGGCGGCCGCGTGCATCCTTGTTGCCCAGCTTGGCCAGCGGGATGCCGGCTTCGATCGCATCGTCGTCGACGTTGGCGATCAGGGCGTCGAGGGTGCGCGCCACCTGGCGGGCATTGCGCGCGACTTCCGACATGCCCTTCTTGTGGTTGTCGAGCTCCTCCAGCGTCATCATCGGCAGGTAGACGTCGTGTTCCTCGAAGCGGAACAGCGAGGTCGGGTCGTGCATCAGCACGTTGGTGTCGAGCACGAAGACCTTGCCGGCGCCGGCCTTGTCGGCCTTGCGGCTGGTGGAGGACTTGACGGTGACTTCGACCGGCTTGTGCTTGACCGGATGCGGCTGGTCGGCATCGGTCTCGCGCAGGCGCGCGCCGACGCCGTCCTTCGACTTGCGGGCCGGGCCTTTCGCCAGCGGCGCTTCGCCCGTCGGCGCTTCGGCGGCCGGGGCGTTGACGGCATTCACCGGTGCGGTGCCGGTCACGCCGGCGGCGACGGCGTCGTTCGCGGCCGGGGCGGTCTTGGCCTTGCGCGCCTTGCTCGCCTTCGGCGTGGGCACGGCCTGGCCGCTGATCAGTTCTTCGAGGTCGGCGTCGGCCTTGGCGGACGCGGGACGCACGGGCGACTTGCCCGGTTCGGCTTTCGGATAATCTTTGGCCAGCAGCATGGTCGCTGGCTTGCTAGGCATTTTTGGCAGTGGCATCAGGTTCTCGATTCGAAAAAGTTCTTGGATGGACGCGCGGGCGCAGCACGGGGCGCGCCGCTGCACGGAAACGATGCTACTTGGGAGTGGTGCTGCGGGTTGAGCTGCAGCCGGAGGATGCCGGTCCGGCGGCAGTCGGGAGAGTGATGCTGATGAGATGCTCTGTGACTCAAAATAGGTGGCAATGTCCAGCAAAGTTACAGGAACTGGGTTGCTGGAGCCATCCGTTATTCAGGGCTGGCTCTTCAGAAATTCCAGCACTTCAGCCACGTGGTCGTTGACTTTCACGCCACGCCATTCTTTCACCAATCGGCCGTTAGCGTCAATGATAAACGTACTGCGCTCAACGCCGCGCACTTGTTTGCCATACATGTTTTTCATCTTCATGACAGCGAACTGGTTGCACACCGCTTCCTCGGGATCGGAAATCAGTTCGAAGGGCAGGCCGAGCTTGCCCTTGAAGTTCTCGTGCGAGCGCAGCGAGTCGCGGCTGATGCCGTAGATTTCGGCGCCGGCGGCCTGGATTTCCGGATAGGCCTCGCGGAAGGCGATGCTTTCGGTGGTGCAGCCCGGCGTGTTGTCCTTCGGGTAGAAGTACAGCACGGTGTACTTCGCGGGACGGCCGGCCAGCTCGAAGGTCTGGCCGCTGGTCATGGGCGCGGAAAAATTCTCGACGGTTGCTGCAGTTGGGCTCTCGGCCACGGGATTCTCCTGGCGTATCATGGCGGCGTTCACTACCGGTCCCGGCGAAGCAGGAGCGGATACCAGAATGATAATCGGGGCCGCCTTCTCTCGCCAGTCCTGTATGGATGGGTTCTGGAACGCGATATGGGTCGGCTATGCCATTTTTTCAAGATGCCAAGATGAAATTATTGTCAGCATTTTTTACAACATGGCGCCCTGGCTGGCTTAACTGCTTGTTTGGCAACGATGTTTTCCTGGCGCCGCCGCCTAACTGCGGGCCAGCAGGACCACGCCCAACACGATAACGCCGAGCGCCAGCATGCGTTGCGGTGAAATGACTTCCCCCAGGAACATCCAGGCGCCGATGGCGCCGATCACATAGCCCAGCGAGAGCATCGGGTAGGCGACGGTGACGTCGGTGCGCGAGAGTCCCAGGATCCAGACCACCAGCGAGATGCCGTAGCACAGCATGCCCAGCACGATCGGCCATTGGGTGGCGACCTTCAGGCCGGTGACGAACCAGTTGTCGCGGGTGAGGTGGATGGCGCCGCCGAGGGCGTTGGTGCCGGCCTTGAGCAGGAGCTGGGCGGCCGCGTTCAGGATGACGCCGGTGATGATGAAGGCAAAAGCCGATGGATTCATGTCGTGATTAGTATGGGCTGGCCGGGCGCAAGCGGGCCCGCCGCCGCCTGGGCGGAAAGGCCGGGCCGCCCGAAAAACTCAGGCCGCAGGTGGAATGATCAGGGCCAGCGTGACCTTGCGGCCTTCGCCCATCAGCACGTTATAGGTACGGCAGGCAGCCTGGCTGTCCATGCTTTCCACGCCCACGTGCATCGCGGACAGGCTGGCGACCAGCTTCGGATGGACGAAGCGCTGGCGTTCGCCGGTGCCGAGCACCACGACGTCCGGCGCATCCTTTGCGATTTCCTCGAAGTGGGCGGCGCTCAGGTCTTCGAAACGCGCCACATTCCACGGACGCGGCGCCATTTCCGGCATCACGGTCAGGCTGTAGTTGAAGCGTTGGGCGTTGATCTCGACCCCGCTGGCGTCGTAGCCGGTGACGGTCTGGTACTGCTGGGTATTGTCGGAATGGAGCTTCATCGTATCGCGCATTTGCATTGAGATGGAAGCGGCCATTGTAACCGCGAGAGGCGAGGTTGCTTAAATCGGGCGCTTTCGGCAGAATGGTATTTTTCGCACTGCAACATAGCGCCACAGAACAGGGGACCCCTTGCGACCGATCCTGAAATCGAACAAGCTGGACGACGTCTGCTATGAAATCCGTGGCCCGGCCCTGGAAAAGGCCCGGCAGATGGAAGACGACGGCCAGAAGATCATCAAGCTGAACATCGGCAACCTGGCCGTGTTCGGTTTCGATCCGCCCGACGAGATCGTGCACGACATGATCCGCAACATGCACGGCGCGGCCGGCTATACCGACTCGAAAGGCATGTTTGCGCCGCGCAAGGCGGTCATGCACTACACCCAGGGCAAGAACATCGCCGGCGTCGGCATCGACGACATCTACCTGGGTAATGGCGCCTCCGAGCTGATCGTTATGGCGATGCAGGGCCTGTTGAACAACGGCGACGAAGTGCTGGTGCCGGCGCCGGACTACCCGCTGTGGACCGCGGCGGTGAGCCTGGCGGGCGGCAACCCGGTGCACTACGTGTGTGACGAGCAGAGCGGCTGGCTGCCGGACATCGAGGACATGCGCAAGAAGATCACGCCGAATACGCGCGCGATCGTCGTCATCAACCCGAATAACCCGACCGGCGCCCTGTACCACCGCGAAGTGCTGCTCGAGATCGTCGAGCTGGCGCGCCAACACGGCCTGATCATCTACGCCGACGAGATCTACGACAAGACCCTGTACGACGGCGAAGAGCACGTCTCGATCGCCTCGCTGGCCGACGACGTCCTGTTCCTTACCTTGAACGGCCTGTCGAAGAACTACCGCTCCTGCGGCTACCGTGCCGGCTGGATGGTGGTGTCGGGCGAAAAGCGCCACGCGAAGGGCTATATCGAGGGCCTGAACATGCTGGCCTCGATGCGCCTGTGCGCCAATGCGCCGGGTCAGTACGCGATCCAGACCGCGCTGGGCGGCTACCAGAGCATCGCCGACCTGGTCGGCCCCGGTGGACGCCTCCTGAAACAGCGCGACCTCGCGCACAAGCTGCTCACCGATATTCCGGGCGTGTCCTGCGTCAAGCCAAAAGCGGCGCTGTACATGTTCCCCCGCCTCGATCCGAAGATGTACCCGATCACGGACGACCAGCAGTTCATCTGCGAACTGCTGTCCGAGGAAAAAGTGCTGCTGGTGCAAGGCACCGGCTTCAACTGGATCGCCCCGGACCATTTCCGGCTGGTGTTCCTGCCTAATTCCGACGACCTGACGGATGCCTGCGGCCGCATCGCGCGCTTCCTGGACGGTTACCGGCGACGCCACGCGCGTTAAGCCGATTAACGAAAATCGAGATCATGAAACCCATCAAAGTAGGCCTCCTGGGCATCGGCACCGTCGGCGCCGGCACCTTCAACGTTCTTCAACGCAACCAGGAGGATATCCGCCGCCGCGCCGGCCGCGGTATCGAGATTACGATGGTGGCGGCGCGCAACCTCGACAAGGCGCGCGGGATCGTCGGCGCCGGAGTGGAAGTCGTGGGCGACCCGTTCCTGGTCGTGAACAATCCGGACATCGACATCGTCGTCGAACTGATCGGCGGCTACGAGCTGCCGCGCGAGCTGGTGCTGAAGGCAATCGCCAACGGCAAGCACGTGGTCACCGCCAACAAGGCGCTGCTGGCGCTGCACGGCAACGAGATCTTTGCTGCCGCCCAGGAAAAGGGCGTGACGGTCGCATTTGAAGCGGCCGTGGCAGGCGGGGTGCCGATCATCAAGGCGCTGCGCGAGGGCCTGACCGCAAACCGTATCGAATCGGTGGCTGGCATCATCAATGGCACCACCAACTTCATCCTGTCGGAAATGCGCGAGAAGGGCCTGGACTTTGCCACCGTGCTGAAACAGGCACAGGAGCTGGGCTATGCCGAAGCCGACCCGACCTTCGACATCGAAGGCGTGGATGCGGCCCATAAGCTCACCATCATGTCGGCGATCGCCTTCGGCATCCCGGTACAGTTCGACAAGGCGTATATCGAGGGCATCAGCCAGCTGCAGGCGCGCGACATCCGCTACGCCGAACAACTGGGCTACCGCATCAAGCTGCTGGGCATCACCCGCCGCACCCGCACTGAAAGTGGGGAAGGGATCGAACTGCGCGTGCACCCGACCCTGATCCCGGCGGCACGCCTGATCGCCAACGTGGAAGGCGCGATGAACGCGGTGCTGGTGCAGGCCGACGCCGTCGGCGCATCGCTTTACTACGGCAAGGGCGCCGGTTCCGAACCGACCGCCTCGGCGGTGATCGCCGACCTGGTCGATGTGACCCGCCTGGCGACCGTCGACCCCTACTGCCGCGTGCCGCACCTGGCCTTCCAGCCGAACGAGATGACCGACGTCGCCATCATGCCGATGGCCGAGATCACCACCAGCTACTACCTGCGCGTCTATGTGAAGGACCAGCTCGGCGTGATGGCCGACCTGACCCGCATCCTGGCCGACGCCGGCATCTCGATCGACGCGGTGCTGCAAAAGGAGCCGGGCGACCAGGTCAACCTCGACATTATCCTGCTCACCCACCAGACCCGCGAGAAGAACATCATCGCGGCGATCGAGAAGATCGAGAATCTGCCGGCGGTGATCAGCAAGGTCACCCGCATCCGCCTCGAAACCCTGAGCTGAGCGGACCGCCAGCAGGGCGGAAACATGATTCGGATTTTGCGGCATGGTCCGCAAATCCGAATCATTTTTTTATGGGCGTCTCATGTTTGCGGGAGGCCGAGCGGTTGCGGCATCGGCACCGTACCGGCCTCGTGCATGCTGCTGGGTAGATGCTCGTCTTCGTCGATGAAGGCACAGGACAGGGCCAGCATGTCCTGTTCGATGTGGTCGAACAGCGAGGTGGTCACGCTGGCGTAGCGAAGGAGAAAGTCGGTAGAAGTCATCCGCGGATTCTACCCGCGCTGCGCTGCACAATCCTGCAGTATGCACACTCGATTGAGCCGTTTCAATCAAGTTTATCAATGCCCCCGCTTGACGCCGCGCGCCGCTTGAACGCTTCGGCAGTCTATGCTTTTTACCCATCCGGTATCGCCAGCCGAGACTTTGCGTATTAGTATCAATAGCTGAATGATGTGAATGAGCAATAGTCTTTGTATGGCTAGCGCGTCCTGATGTAGATTACGAATCTTGATTACCAGCCAACACGCAGCCCCATGAGCCAACCGAGCCAGTTTTCCCTGCTGACGCAACGCCGTTTCGGCCCCTTCTTCTGGACCCAGTTCTTCGGTGCCTTCAACGACAACCTGTTCAAGACCGCCTTGCTGGTGGCGCTGACCTTCGACACCGCCAACTGGACCACCGCCGACCCCGGCATGCTGAACAACCTGATCGCCGGCCTGTTCATCCTGCCCTTCGTGCTGTTCTCGGCAACCGCCGGCCAGGTCGCCGACAAGTTCGACAAGGCGCGCATGGCAAGGTTCGTCAAACTGCTCGAGATCGCCATCATGCTGGTGGCCGGCATCGGCTGGCTGACGCACACGCTGTGGGTCCTGATCGCCGCCGTGGTCGGCATGGGCCTGCACTCGACCCTGTTCGGGCCGGTCAAGTACGCCTACCTGCCACAGCACCTGAAATCGGAAGAGCTGGTCGGCGGCAATGGCGTGATCGAAATGGGCACCTTTGTCGGCATCCTGCTGGGCGAGGTCGCCGGGACGCTGCTGGTCGGCGTCAAACCCTGGGGCATCGAGCTGGTGGCCGGCGGCACGCTGCTGTGCGCGGTGCTGGGCCTGCTGGCCAGCTGGCGCATTCCGCCGTCGCCGGCGCCGGCGCCTGAACTGAAGATCAGCCGCAATCCGTTTGCCGAATCGATCCGCAACCTCAAATTCTCGAGCCAGAACCGCACCGTGTTCCTGTCGATGCTGGGCAATTCCTGGTTCTGGTTCTACGGCGCCCTGGTGCTCTCGCAATTCCCGCTGTACGCCAAGGATTACCTGCACGGCGACCACAGCGTGATCATGCTGCTGCTGACCGTGTTCTCGCTCGGCATCGGCGCCGGCTCGCTGCTGTGTGAAAAGCTCTCCGGCCACAAGGTCGAGATCGGCCTCGTGCCTTTCGGCTCGATCGGCCTGTCGGTGTTCGGCATCGACCTGTATTTCGCCAGCGTGGCCTACACCAATACGGCGGCCGTGGATGCCATTGCACTGCTGAGCCTGCCGGGCGCGTGGCGCATCATGCTGGACCTGGTACTGATCGGCGTGTTCGGCGGCCTGTTCATCGTGCCGCTGTTCGCCCTGATCCAGACCCGCTGCGACCAGAAGCACGTCTCGCGCACCATCGCCGGCATGAACATCCTGAATGCCTTGTTCATGGTGGCCGCAGCCGGCGTGGCGATCGTGCTGCTGGGACAGGGCTTCACGATTCCCGAAATGTTCCTGGTGACCGCGCTGCTGAACGCCTGCGTGGCCGTGTACATCTTCTCGCTGGTGCCGGAATTCCTGATGCGCTTCCTGGCCTGGATGTTGATTCACACCGGCTACCGTGTGCGCACCATCGACGCCGACCGCATCCCCGACGAGGGCCCGGCAGTCCTGGTCTGCAACCACGTGAGCTATGTCGACGCACTCGTGATCGGCGCCGCCAGCCCGCGCCCGATCCGCTTCGTGATGGACCACCGCATCTTCAGGACGCCCTTCCTGCGCTGGATCTTCCGCGCGGCCAAGGCGATCCCGATCGCGCCGGCCAAGGAAGATCCGTTCATGATGGAGCGCGCTTTCGTGGACATCGCGGAAGCGCTGCATCAGGGGGAACTGGTCTGCATTTTCCCCGAAGGCAAACTGACCAAGACCGGCGAGATCAGCGAGTTCCGAAGCGGGATCGCCAAGATCGTCGAGCGCAGCAAGGTGCCGGTGATTCCGATGGCGCTGCGCGGGCTGTGGGGCAGCGTGTTCACGCGCGATCCGTCGAACGTGTTCGAGCGCTCGTTTGCGCGCGGGATCCGGTCGAAGCTGGCGCTGGCGGTGGGGCAGCCGGTGGCGCCGGAGGCGGCGTCGCCGGAGTATTTGCAGCAGCAGGTGCTGGCGCTGCGGGGGGATTGGAAATAGGTGTTGTATCGCCAGATAGCCAGCTTACATCGTGAGCGGATGATTAGTATCTTCTGTTTTCGGCTACCAGCAAACGGCGAGGCCAAGTGATCGGTATCGTTTGTCCCGTGGTGTTGGATTCATTCGGTTGAATGCCGGAGGTTCTATGAAAAAAATACTTGGATTCCTTTTGTTTGCGTTCGCAGGCACTGTGTTCGGTTCCGATGGCATAACCCTGCCCGCACAGGGCCATACTTCTGCCGAAAGTATTCGAAAGGTAGAGTCGCAGCTGCTCGGATCGAAGCGATTTCAAAGAAGCAGCGATACGAACGGGCACGCTTATTCACTCATCAGTCCTTCTGCAGATTCGTTCATCTACTTTTTTACTACGCCAGCCGAACGGGCACATCCTGCGATGGTAAAGGTGACCATCCATCCGATGGTCGATCCCAGGCAGCCCAAGGAAAACGACATCGAGACCTTTGGCGCGTACGCGGGAAAAGAAGAAGATTTCCGTGCCTGGAGTTACCGGATCGGGCGTGAGCTTGGCCGAGGTTTCGGCGATGCCGTCTTCAAGAAATGATTTGCGGTAGGTAGTCGAACGTGCAGCGGAGATGTACCTCGAACTTCGACGTCATTCCTGCAGCCAGAAGCATTCAGGCCTGCTCCAAACGAAAAAGGCCAACCGGTTGGCTGGCCTAACTCATTGATTTTGTTGGTCGGGGCGAGAGGATTCGAACCTCCGACCCCCTGCACCCCATGCAGGTACGCTACCAGGCTGCGCTACGCCCCGACTAACTCTGAAATTATATCAGAGCTCGTCCAAAAACTTGAGTTTTTGTAATAGGCGCGCGCGCAGATTCTTGTGCTTGCGCAGGCGCGAACATCGTCAATATCGCTTTCCCTACTCGAAAGCCAGGGCGATATCGTCGGTTCGCGCCGGTCGGGGCGTGTCAGCGGCCAACAGGTCGACTGCAGCCTCAAGCACCTTTCGCGGCGCCAGCAGGTCCAGACAGGCATGGTGGCTCTGCGGACAGCTGCTGCGCAGGCAGTTGCGGCAGCTGACATCGTGAAACAGCAGGCGGTGCGCAACGCGCCAGGGGGTGTGCTGGGGATTGGTCAGCGCGTACAGGTCGACCAGGGGCGTGCCGACGGCGGCGGCGATGTGCGCCGGCCCGGTGTTGCCGGTGATGAGCAGGCTGGATGAGCGGATCAGGGCGCCCAGTTCTCCCACATTGAGTTTACCGATCAGCGAGTGCGAGGGGCCGACCCAGGTGTCGGACAGGGGGCGCAGCGATTCGACGTCGCCGCGGTCGCCGGTGAGGATGATCGGGTAGCCGAAGTGCGTTCCGAGCATGCCGATCAGGACCAGCCAGTGCCTGACGGGATAGCGGCGCGAGGGGGCGCTGGCGCCTGCATGCAGCACCAGGTAAGGCGCATTTGGGTCGATGCCGGCATCGATCAGCATGGCGGCGACGCTGGTCGCGGCTTCCTTTGGAATGGCGAAGGACAGCGAGGTGTCGGAGGTCGAGCAGCCGATGTGATCGACCAGATCGAGCTGGCGCTGCACTTCGTGGCGTGTAGCGCGCTCGCGCTCGCGCTCCGGCACCCAGTGGGACAGGAGCTGGTAGGGATTCTCGCGCGAGGACGCCAGCCGCAGAGGGATGCCGGCGAGGTGGCACAGTATGGCGGCCGGTAGCGGGCTTTGCGAGTACGAGGTGAAGATGACGGCGGCGTCGAAGCGCTGGGCGGTGAGCTGCGTGGCGCATTCCTGCAGGGCCGCACTGGTGGCGAGCTCCTCGTGTTTCATCCACGGGGCACGGTAGCTGATCGCCCCGTCGAGCTCGGGAATGTAGGGCGTTACGGCTGCGCCGGACGGAGAGGTGAGCAAGGTGAGCTCGCAGCCCGGGATGCTTTGGCGCAGGGCGCGAATGGCTGGCGTACACATGAGCACATCGCCCAGCGAATCGAGGCGGATGCACAGGATGCGCCGTGCGGACTGCCATGCAGCGCTCATCGTGCTTCCTCGTGCGAGGCGATCAGGACGGCGGCCGAGTACAGGTCCGGCGCCATGCGGGTAGGGACACGGCGCGGGCCGAGCCGCCATTCGGTTTCGTTGCCGTTGTCGATCAGGAGGGTACGGCAGCCGGCGCGGTTGCCGGCTTCGACGTCGTGCAGGATGTCGCCGATCATCCACGAGTCGCGCAGGTTAATGTCGTGCTCGTGGGCGGCCTTGATCAACATGCCTGGCGAGGGCTTGCGGCAGGCGCAGACCATGGCGTAGGCGCCGATCGTGCCCAGCGGGTGGTGGGGGCAATAATAGAAGCCGTCCAGCGTCAGGTTTTCGCGAAACAGCAGGTCGGCCACGCGGTCGGCGACCGGGCCCATGGCGTCTTCGCCGAAGCAGCCGTGGGCGATGCCGGACTGGTTGGTCACGACGAAGAAGCGGTAGTCGAGCCGGGCCAGCAGGCGCAGGGCGGCGCCGGCACCACTGACCAGGCGGATGCGGCGCGGCTCCACGTTATAGGGCAGGTCGTCGACCAGGGTGCCGTCCTTGTCCAGGAAGATAGCCTTCATGTCAGGGCCACGAGGTTTCGCGCAGCGGCAGGACGGTCAGTTCGGCCACGACGGTGGTGGGCGGCAGCACCAGGACCGAGTGGATGGCGTCGGCGACGTCGGCCGGGTCCTGCAGGCTGTCGGCATCGAGATCGGGGAAGCGTTCGAGCAGGAAGGGCGTGCGCATGCCGCCGGCGATCACGGCGGTGACGCGGATGTTTTCAAGCCGCAGTTCGGCGTGCAGCGCATGCGACAGGCCCAGCAGGCCCCACTTGCTGGCGTGGTAGGCGCTGGCATTGGGCCAGGCGCGCTTGGCGGCCGTCGAGGCGATGTTCACGATGTGGCCGCCGCCCTGGGAGCGCATGGCTATGGCCGCGTACTTCGACAGCAGGAACGGTGCACTCAGGTTGGTGCCGACCACGCGCAGCCAGTCGCTGTCCGGCAGTTCGGCGATCGGCAGGGTGACGTCGGTGCCGGCGTTGTTGACGAGGATGTCGAGGCGCCCGAGCACGTCGACGGCATGCGCCACCACGCGCGGCGCGGCGCCCGGATCGGTGATGTCGACGCCGAGCGCATGTGCCTGCACGCCCAGTTCACGCAGCTGCGCCATGCTGTCGGCCAGGCGGCTGGCCTGCAGGTCGACGCCGAAGATACTGGCGCCGGAGGCGGCCAGGCGGCGCGCGAGGGCGGCGCCGAGGCCGCTTGCAGCACCGGTGATCAGGGCGGCCTTGCCGTGCAGGGAAGGTTGATGCTGCGTCGTCGTGCTCATGGGCTCCTCGGGTGGGCTCGGTTGGAATGGGAGTGCGGTCAGGCTCGGTTCAACATCAGTTCGGCACTCAGTTCGGCAAAACCGCCGGCTGGGCAGTGGAGCGGGTGGCGTCCAGGACGTCGGCGTAGATGGCAGCCAGCTGGGTGGCGACGTGGCGCCAGGTGTAGTGCTCGCAGGCGCGGCGGCGGCCGGCCTCGCCCATTGCGCGCGCCAGGTCGGGGTGCCGGTGCAGGCGCGCCAGCCGGTCGGCCAGCGCGGCCGGGTCGCGTGAGGGAATCAGGAAGCCGGTTACGCTGTCGTTGACGGTGCTCTTGATGCCGCCCACTTCGGAGCCGACCACTGGCCGAGCGCAGGCCATGGCCTCGACCGGGGTGATGCCGAAGGGCTCATACCAGGGCGTGCTGGCGAAGACGTTGGCGGCGCTGTAGTAGTCGCGCAGCACGGCGCGCGGCTGCTGGCCGGCGAAGCGCACATGGGCGCCGACGCCGAGGTCGGCGGCAACGCTGCGCAGGCGCGCCAGTTCGACGTCATCGCCCGGCTGGCCGCCCGTGCTCGGTCCGGCATTGCCGCCGACGACCAGTAACTGGGCATCGACGCCGTGGCGGTGGCGCAGCATGGCGACGCCCTGGATGACCGTGTCGACACCCTTGCGCGGCACCATGCGGCCGAGCTGGAGTACCACGAAACGGCCGTCGTCCAGGCCCAGGCGGGCACGTGCCTCGTGCATCGGCACCGGCCACAGTTCGTCGGGCGAGAAGCCGCAGGGCGCGATTGCGATGCGCGACAGCGGCGCGCCGTAAAGCCGTTCCATGTCCTGGCGGTCTTGCGGGCACTCGGCGATGATGCGGTCGGCCGCGCGCATCAGCGCCGCTTCGATGCGCATGCGGGCGATCGGGAAGGTGTCGGCGCTGCCTTGCGCCAGCCGGCGCACGCGGCCCAGCGCATGGAAGGTGATCACGAAGGGCAGGCCCAGGCTGGCCTTCAGGTGCTGGGCGACCATGCCCGACATGAAGAAGTTGGCGTGCACGATGTCGTAGGGCACCGGCTGGCGCCGCGCGAAGCGGGTGACGTAGCGCGAGAAGGCGTCGACGTGCGGCAGCATCTGCTCCTTGGGGACATAGCGCGGCGGCCCGGCCGGCACGTGGATGACACGGATGTTCTCGCACCACTGCGCCACCAGCCGCTGCTCGGGGGCATCGCGGCGGGTGAAGACGTCGACCAGGTGCCCGGCGCGCGCCAGTTCGCGGGCCAGCTGGGCCACGTAGACGTTTTGGCCGCCGCAGTCGATGCTGCCGGGTTCGGCCAGCGGCGAGGCGTGGTCGCTGATGATGGCGATGCGGCGGCGCGTGCCGCCAGGGCCGGTGGCCAAGGGCAGGTGGGCAGGCGGCGCGGGTACTGCGACATCGGCCTGGGTGGAGGGCGCGCTTGCCAGTGCCGCCTTGGCCGCCGCAACGGCGGCCTGCACTTCATTTAATTTCATATTTGCTCCTGCCGGGTCGCGCCCAGGCCGGTGACGTGGCGCAGCGCGGCATCCCAGTCGCTGCTGAAGCGGCCGATCGAAAAGCGGTCGCGTGCGGTGCGGCGGGCCCCTTCGCCGAGGTGGCGGGCCAGGGCCGGATCGTCGAGCAGCACCCGCATGTCGCCGAGCAGGGTCGGCAGGTCGGTTGCGGTGTAGCCGGACACGCCGTTCTCGATGACGGTGGCCATCTCGGTGGTCGCGAAGGCCACCACCGGCAGGCCGACCATCATTGCCTCGATCACGGCCAGTCCGAGGCTCGAATAGCGGATCGGACTGAACAGGAAGCGGTAGCGCGCCATGAAGGCGGGTAGCCGGGCATGCTCGATCTCGTCCAGCCCGCCGAGTTCCTGGGCGGCCATGCCGACCAGGTCGAGGGCGATGGTCTGGCGCGCCTGCAGGAACAGGTCCGGGCCCATGCGGCGGCCGCGGCGTGCGAGGTGGTTGGTGACCACCAGGCCGCGCGCCAGTTCGCCGCCGTAGTGCAGGTCGGGCGGCACCGTGACGCCGTGTTCGATGACGCGCACCGGCGTGCGGCCGCTGTCCCACATCAGGGCGTTGAATGGCGTGACGTGAACCAGCAGCACGTCCGGGTCGTCGACCGGATGGCGAGTGCTGGCCGGGTGCCCCATGGGCGGGTCGTGCTCGAGGTAGATGCGTGGCAGCGCGCGCTGGGCCGGAGTGAGGAACTCGTACTGGTCTTTCTCCCACTGGAAATCGTCCTGGAACAGGATGCAGTCGAATTCGTGGTCACGCGCGAACTCGGCCGGCAGGTCGTGCACGTTGTCGCGCCAGGGCATGCTGCCGCAGCGTCCGCCGTAGCCGGGCGGGCAGCCGGGCTTCGAGAGCACGTAGAAATCGTGCGGCGCGTGCGACAGGTAGTGCAGGTAGCTGCCGTGGGTGTGCCAGGTGAGGACCTTCAGTCTGCGCATGGCGGCCTCACGCGAAACGCACGCGGTAGCGCACCGCGCCGGCCAGGCGCCAGAACACCGCCAGCGGGGGCAGCAGGGCCGAGGTCAGGATCATCTCGGCCACGTGCGCGGGCGTGTGCGCGGCCCCGCGCAGGCGGTGCGCGCACAGGCGGCCCGTGAGCAGCAGCCAGGCGGAGAAGGCGAGGCCGGCCAGCACCGGCAGCCCGGCCAGCAGGCCGGCCAGCGCCAGCAGCAGCACGGCCACGATGGCGTAGTGGTCCCAGCGCGGGCGCGGCTCGACCTTCTGGCGGTACAGGGCCGGGTGTTTCTTGTAGAGCAGGGCGTCGAACACCGCGTGGCGGATCTGCAGCAGGCTGGCGCCCCAGGGCACGGGGCGCACCGGATGGACCACCAGCGCGCGCGGGGCGCGCACGATGGGAACGCCGTGTTCCAGCAGGCGGAAATACATGTCGGCGTCGCTGCCGCGCGGCACGCTGAAGCGTTCGTCGAAACCGTCCAGGCGTTCCAGCACCGTCTTGCGGAAGAAGCAGCTGGCGCTGGTGAAGTCGGCCGCATCGTGGCCGTGGGCGCTGCGCTGGTATTCGGTGGGGCGGGCGGGAACCGGGGTCTGGATGCGCCCGCAGACGACCTCGGCGTCATCGGCAAAGGCGGCCACCCCTTCGGACAGCCAGTTGGGTTCTGGAACGGCGTCGTCGGTGGTGAAGGCGACGATGGGCGCGCGCGCGGCGCGCCAGCCGCGGTTGCGGCTCGATGCCGGGCCGACCGGGCCCGGGTTGGCGACATAGGACAGGCGCGGGCCGCGTTCCAGGGTGCGGGTGCGCCAGCCGGCCACCAGGTGCAGGGTGTTGTGGTTGGGTTCGTCGTCGACGACGACGATCTCGTAGCTCTGCGGGTCGAACCCCTGGCGCATCAGCGCGTCCAGGCAGCGGTCGAGCAGGTCCATGCGGCCGCAGGCGGGCACCACCACCGAAACCGCGATCGTTGCGTCATCCGTCGTTGCAGGCATGTCTCGTCTCCGCGTGTACTCCAGTCACGTTGGCCGTCATCGCGACGTGCGAACGACGGGGCGTGTTGAGTGCGGTTGGAGTCGGGCGGGAACGGACGGGTTCCGTCAGAGGGAAGGGGCTTGGAGGTGGATCAATGATCGGGCTGGACGGCGGACTGGCGGTGGCCGTAAATGTTTCCGGAATATTCTAAAGCTCGTAGACCGCGTGGGCGGGAGGACCCGCCCACCCTACGACTTACTTGCGGGAGAAGCCCGTGTCATCGTCCATCTTGCGGTCGCCGGCCAGACGGTTGGCGCCGGCCGGGCTTTTCGGCAGGCCGCCGGCGACGTCGTTCGATTCGTGCACCGGGTCGGTGTCGGCCTGCACACTCTGGCCCGGCTTCCAGCCCTGGTTCTCGCTGCGCGGGCCGCTGTTGCCGGGGCTGCGCGGCAGGCCGCCGGCGACGTCGTTCGACTCATGGGACAGGGCCTTGCCTTCGCTGCCGCCGGCCCCGGTCTGCGAACCGCTGCGGTCCGTGCTGCCCTGCTGGTTCTGGTTCTTTTGCTCGTTCATCGTTCCCTCCTTTGCTGGTTCGTCGGGTGCGGGCCGATCGCCATGCCGGTGCCTTCGCCCTGGCTTGCCGCGCTCTGCTTGTTGCCGTAGCCGACCTGGGCGGTCGTGCCCTGGGACTCGTAGGTGCCCGGCGCTACGTCGTGGTGGCGGCCCAGCGAGCCGCCCTGCAGCTCGGGCTGTCGTGCGTCGTGCGGGTTCATGGCGTGCGCGGCCTGGCTGTTGCCCTGCTGGTTGGCCGGGTGGGCGCGCAGGTCGGTGCCGGAATCCCGGTCGCGGTGGCCGACCGGCTGTTCCAGCAGGCCCCAGGCGCCCGAGCGCTGTTCCATCTGGCGCTGGTGGCTGTCGGTGATGCCTTGCTGCGGGCCGGAGCCGCCGGTCTGCTGGCTTTGCAGCGAGCCGCCCGGCAGGTCATCGGGCACGGCGCCGGGGAGGGTGGTTTCGTAGTCGGCGCGGCCGCCGTCCTCGGCGGCGACTTCCTGCTGGCCCATGCGCGCGGGATCGTCCGTCGGGCGCATCTCGTTTTCGCCGCGGATCACTGATTGCTGGCCTGGTCCCTGTGGATAGGTGTGGTCCATCGGGCCACTCTGGGTATTGCCCTTGGAGCCAGGTGTCCATTTCTCGTTGGCGCCGTTATTAGTCTGGTTATTGAATTCGCTGCGTTGGTTCGCGTCCATTGTCGACTCCTTTCGATAAGCCAGCGGTAACTGCTCAAAGTCCCGCCTGATACTGCCATCATGCGCCGGTCTCCTCTAACACAGTATAGGAAGACGTAGGGGTGCCATGTAGGACACTTACTGAAGGGTTTGTTGACGACTGGAAGTACATTTTCGTTAATGCATTTTCTGTCGCGTGAAGTCCTACAAAGTCATCTGAAAGCGTCCTATACCAGCATTCATCTGTGCTACCTAAGATGATTTCGCCGGTCACTCATCGGGCATGGATTGTGATGGGTAGAAGCCTGCCGCAGGACGCGGCGGTCCATAAAGCGTACAAGGGAGAAGATCATCATGGCCTCGAGCAATCAAGGTAACAAGCAAGGTAGCAACCAGGGCGGCAACAGCCAAAGCAGCGGCACCCGCAATCGCGGTTTCGCATCGATGGATCCGGCACGCCAGCGTGAAATCGCCAGCCAGGGCGGCAAGGCTGCCCACGCCAAGGGTACGGCTCACGAGTTCACCTCGGAAGAAGCCCGCCGTGCCGGCAGCATGAGCCACGGCAACCGCCAGTCGGCCAACGCCGGCTCGGGTGGCCCGTCGCGCGCAGCCTCCAGCAAGGGCGGCCGCAACTCGCAGGGCGGCCGCGGCTCGAAAGAGTAAGGCCGGAGCAAGGCTTGCGCGTTGCGGAAGCCGAAGCACGACAAAGTCGGGGAGCGCAAGCTCCCCGTTTTGTTTTTTGGCCCACGGATACCACACAACTGGGCCATGGGATGCGGTAGAATCGCTGCGCCTTTTTCAACCTTTCCCTAGGAATATCGTCGTGAAACCTGCGGTAATTCGTGAAGTCAAGAGCATGTCCATGTCCTGCGACCGCGTCGGCAACCTGTTGCTGGTGAAGTTCTCCAGCAAGGGCGCGCGCGACCTGTGCATCTATGTGCCGGCCTTTATCGTGTTCTGGCTGCTCAGGCACCTGCCGGTCAACCAGGACCCGAACCTGGCTGCGCCGCCGGCCGCGCCGCAGATCACGCAGCAAGACTGGGACAATCCCTACACCCCGCGCGCCCAGTACGTGCAGTGCAAGGAATTGCGCGGCGCGCTGCGCATGACCTTCGTCCTCGACAGCAAGGAAGACCTGACCGTCGTGCTTGACCGCAGCAACGTCGAACTGATGCGCCAGGTCATGGCCATGTACACCAAGGACCTGATCGACCTTGACGCGCAGTAAGCGGAGCAGGCCGGGCAGGGCGAGGACCGCGCCGGTCTGCGCACTGTCCGGTAATATGCGTTTCTTTGAACGGACAATGAAGGATTCGCCATGCCCATCAAAATCAGCCAGACTTTCGATTCCGGCGCCATCGAAGTCGTGCGCGCCGACGGCCCCAGGGCGATCGACCTGAACCTGCGCAAGGATTCGCACGCCGACATCCACCAGTGGTTTCACTTCCGCCTGCAGGGCGCACGCGACCAGGCCTGCACCATCCGCTTCCTGAATGCGGGACAGGCCACCTACCCCAAGGGCTTCGAGGACTACCAGGTCGCCGCCAGCTACGACACCGAGAACTGGTTCCGCGTGCCGACCAGCTTCGACGGCCAGGTGATGACGATCAATCACACGCCTGAACTCGATAGCATCTACTACGCCTATTTCGAGCCCTACACCTGGGACCGCCACCTGCGCCTGCTGGGCGAAGTGGCCGAGAACCCGGTCGCACGCGTGCAAGACATCGGCACCACCATCGACGGCCGCGACATGAACCTGGTCGTGATCGGCAACCCGCAGGCGGAAAAGAAGATCTGGGTGATCGCACGCCAGCATCCGGGCGAGACCATGGCCGAATGGTTCGTCGAAGGCATGATGGATGCGCTGCTCGATAACGCCAACCCGGTCGCGCGCAAACTGCTCCAGCGCGCCGTGTTCTACATCGTGCCGAACATGAACCCGGACGGCTCAGTGCGCGGCAATCTGCGTACCAATGCGGCCGGCGCCAACCTGAACCGTGAGTGGATGACCCCGTCGCTGGAGCGCAGCCCGGAAGTGCTGTGCGTGAAGAACAAGATCCACGAAACCGGCGTCGACATGTTCTTCGACATCCATGGTGACGAAGCACTGCCGTACAACTTCGTGGCCGGCAACGAGATGCTGTCCGACTTCGGCCCCGAGCGCCAGGCGCGCCAGGATGCCTTCGTGCAGCGCTACATGGCGGCCAGCCCGGACTTCCAGAACGTCTACGGCTATGCCGCGAGCAAGTACAACGAGGAACTCCTGACCCTGGCCTCGAAGTACATCGGCCACACTTTCAAGTGCCTGTCCCTGACCTTGGAAATGCCGTTCAAGGACAACGCCAACCTGCCCGATCCGCACACCGGCTGGAACGGCGCCCGCAGCGCGGCGCTGGGCGCGGCGATCCTGCAGCCGATTTTGCAGACGCTGGACTGAGCGTGGGCGTCGAAATCGAGCGCAAGTTCCTCCTGTCCGGCGAGGACTGGCGCGCCCAGGGCGAACCCGTGCTGCTGCGCCAGGGCTACCTGTGCTCGGACCCGGTGCGCACCGTGCGCGTGCGCATCGAGGGCGAGGCCGGCGTCCTCACCATCAAGAGCAAAAGCACGGGCGCGACGCGCGGCGAATGGGAGTATCCGATTCCGCTGCTTGAAGCGCAGGAACTGCTCGACCGCCTGTGCGAGCGTCCGCTCGTCGAAAAATACCGGCGCCGCATCGCGCACGCGGGCTTTACCTGGGAAGTCGATGAATTCCTGGGCGAGAACGCGGGCCTGGTGGTGGCCGAAATCGAACTGCCCTCCGAAGACGCGCAGTTCGAGAAACCCGCGTGGGTCGGCCAGGAAGTCACCGGCGATAAGCGCTACTACAACTCCAGCCTGATCCGCTTCCCGTTCTCTCAATGGACCACACCATGATGCATGTTTCCCGCCGCGCCGTCCTGAGCCTGGTCTTGGGCGCGCTGCTGCCGTCGGCCGCTTTTGCCGCCGCGCCCGCCGCGTACTTCCCGCCGCAGGGCGAATGGGCCCGCAAGTCGCCCGCCGAACTCGGGATGGACCCGGCCGCCTTGGCCGCCGCGGTGCAGTTCGCCCAGTCGCGCGAAACCACCCGCGCCGTCGATTTCTCCGACCAGGAAGCCACCTTCGGCAGCCGCCTGGGTTCGATGCCGACGCGCCGCGCCCGTACCAACGGGCTGGTGATCTACAAGGGCTACGTGGTGGCCGAATTCGGCGACACCCAGTTCGTCGATCCGACCTATTCGGTGGCGAAAAGCATGCTGGCGACGGTCGCCGGCGTGGCCGTGCGCGACGGCCGGATCGTGCTGGACGAACCGGTGGCCAGGCGCGTGAACGACGGCGGCTATGCGTCGCCCCAGAACGCGCGGGTGACCTGGCAGCAACACCTGCAACAGGAAACCGAGTGGGAAGGCAGCCTGTGGGGCAAGAACGCCGACTTCATCGGCAAGGAAGCCTTTGGGGCAGGGGAGCGCAAGCCGCGCGCCCTGCAGGCGCCGGGCAGCTTCTACGAATACAACGACGTGCGCATCAACCGCTTTGCGCTGTCGCTGCTGCGCGTATTCGACCAGGCCGTGCCGGACGTGTTCCAGCAGCAAGTGATGGACCCGATCGGCGCCTCGAACAGCTGGAAGTGGGTCCCGTACCACAACAGCTATGTGGAACTGAACGGCAAGCCGGTAGCGTCGGTCAGCGGCGGCACGCGCTGGGGCGGCGGCATGTGGATCAATTCCTGGGACATGGCGCGCTTCGGCTACCTGTGGCTGCGCGGCGGGGCCTGGAACGGCAAGCAGGTGCTGCCGCCGTCCTACGTGAAGGCGGCGCTGAGCCCGAGCGCGCATGGCCCGGACTATGGCTATCTCTGGTGGCTCAATACCAAGGGCAAGAACCTGCCCGGCCTGCCGGCCAATGCCTACGCTGCGCTGGGGGCGGGCAGCAACACTGTCCTCGTTTCGCCTGACCACGATCTCGTGATCGTCTGGCGCTGGCATGCCGGCAACGCTGCCGACTTCGCCACCAAGGTCATCGCCAGTATCCGCCGCTAAGTCCTTCCGGCCTGGCTGACCAGGCCATCTCCATCGGCAGCAGCCCGCCCGGCGCTGCTGCCGCTCACTTCCCCTCGCTTTCCCTTGCTGTTCGCGCTGACGCTCCCCGGCTGCCTGCGTTCGCTTGCGCCATCGCTCTTCCATTAGTGTGAATGTAAACGATAATGAGAATGATTCCTGTTTACATATCGGAACCTTTTCTTTACAATAATTTTCATTGTTGACTTTCCCACCATCTGACTGCCAAGGAACAGCTTCGTATGAAAACAATAAAAAGCCGCAAACACCCTCAATCGCGCATGATGGGCACCGCCCTGGCGGCGGTCCTGTTGCCAATGGCCGCGCATGCGAACGACATGGACGGTGCTGCAGCTGCGATCGCCCCCGCCACCACGGTCGAAGTGGTTGGCAAGTCCGAGAACGCTTTCAAGGCAGAGCAGGCCTCGTCGCCCAAGTACACCGAGAAGCTGCTCGATACCGCGCAAACGGTGCAGGTCATCAAGAAGGAATTGTTCGAGCAGCAGGGCGCCGTGACCCTGACCGAAGCCCTGCGCAACACCCCGGGCGTTGGCGCCTTCTTCCTGGGCGAGAACGGCAACACCAACACGGGTGATGCCATCTTCATGCGCGGCTTCGACACCTCGGGCAGCATTTTCGTGGACGGCGCGCGCGACATCGGTTCGATCTCGCGCGACACCTTCAACCTGGAACAGATCGACGTCCTGAAGGGCCCGGCAGGGACCGACACCGGCCGCGGCTCGCCGACCGGTTCGATCAACCTGGTCAGCAAGAAGGCCAACATGAGCAGCGGCCGCTCGGGCTCGATACTGGGCGGCACCGACTCGCAGAAGCGCGCCACCGCCGACCTGAATACGGTCCTGAACGCCGAGCGCGGTATCGCCCTGCGCCTGAACGCAATGGCGCAGGATTCCGGCGTGCCGGGCCGTGAGGTGGTCAACAAGAAGCGCTGGGCGGTTGCCCCGAGCATCGGTTTCGGCCTGAACGGCCCGACCCGGGTCTACCTGGATTACCTGCACGTGGACCAGGACAATATCCCGGACGGCGGCGTGCCGACCATCGGCCTGCCCGGCTACACCAGCCCAGACCCGGCCCGTCCCTTCATCGGCAACGCGGCGCCGGTCGATCCGGAAAACTTCTACGGCTCGAACACCGACTTCGACAAGGTCAAGGCCGACATGGCCACCATCCGCGTCGAGCACGCCTTCTCGCCGACCCTGCAGCTGTCGAACGTCAGCCGCTATGGCCGCACCAAACAGGATTACCTCCTGACTGCCTGGCTGGCCAGCAGCGCCAACTTCCGCACCCCGGTGATCGCCGATCCGTCGACCTGGACCGTGGCGCGCAGCACCCGCACCGTGAAAGATGCGGAGAACAAGATCCTGACCAACCAGACCGTGCTCACCGCCGATTTCGAGACCGGCAGTCTGAAACACACCCTGGTCACCGGCCTCGAGTTCGTCAACGAGACCCAGGTCAGCTTCGGCCGTACCGGACTGGGCACGCTGCCGGCCGCCAACCTGTACCGCCCGAACCCGGCCGACCCGGTGACCGGCCTGACCCTGGCCCGGACCGGCGCCTACACCGAAGGCGACGTCGATACCCAGAGCCTGTTCGCCTTCGACACCATCAAGCTGGGCGAGAAGTGGATCTTCAATGGCGGCGTGCGCGTGGACCGCTTCCGCGGCGTGTTCGATGCGGTGACCTTGACCAACAACGTGCTGGTCCCGGCGCGCCTGAACGTCAACAAGACCCTGGTCAACGGCAAGGCCTCGCTCCTGTACAAGCCGACCGCGAACAGCAGCGTGTACGGCATGGTCGCCACTTCGAAGCAGCCGCCGGGCGCCAACTTCACGGCATCGAGCAGCGCCAGCAGCGCCCAGAACCCGATCTTCGATCCGCAGGAAACCACGAACTGGGAACTCGGCGGCAAGCTCGACCTGCTGCGCCAGAAGCTGGCGCTGTCGGCGGCCCTGTTTCGCACCGACGTCAAGAACGAGGTCGAGCAGGATCCGGTCGACCTGCAGTGGTACCAGACCGGCAAGAAGCGCGTGCAGGGCGTGGAACTGGGCATGACCGGCGCGCTGGCCAGCAACTGGCTGGTGAGCGCGGGCTACCTGTACATGGACACCAGCGTCGAAGCGGGCCGACTGATTACTGCCAACGGCGAGAACAGCCTGACCTACACGCCGAAGTCCTCGTTCACGCTGTGGACGGCGTATGACGTGACGCCCAACTTCAAGATCGGCGGCGGCGCCCGCTTCGCCGACGAGCTCAAGCGCGGCACCGACGGCGCGGTCGGCACGCCCAAATACACCGAGTCCTACTGGGTGTTCGATGCCATGGCCCAGTACCGCATCGGCCCGAACCTGGACCTGCGCCTGAACGTGTACAACCTGGCGGACGAGCGCTACGTGGCCAGCATCAACAAGAGCGGTTACCGCTACACGCCAGGCACGCCGCGCTCGGCCAGCCTGACGGCGAACTTCCGCTTCTAAGATCCGCCGTGCTTTTGTAGGGTGGTCGGCTTCGCCGACCGCGCGTCCAACTCAGGTATGCGTTGTGGTACATCATGTACTGATTGAACGCGCGGTCGGCAGAGCCGACCACCCTACTATTTGCGCTGCTGCGCGAACCAGTCGAACAGCCCGGCCTCGCCGTAGGCATGCACCCATGCGTCGATGTGGCCTGCCTCAGGCAGCACCGTGTACTTCACGTTGCCGCCCTGCGCCTTGAGCGCTTCCACCATGCGTGCCGATTCCTGTTCCGGCACTGCATCGTCCTTCAGGCCGTGGAAGACCCACACCGGAATGTCCTTCATGCTGCGCGTCAGGCGCGGAATGCCGCCGCCGCAGATCGGCGCCACCGCCGCGAAGTATTCCGGATAGCGCGAAGCAAAATCCCAGGCGCCGTAGCCGCCCATGCTGATGCCGGTGAGGTAGACCCGTTTCGGGTCAACGTTGTAGCGCTTGAGCACATCGTCCAGCATCGATTTCAGCAGGTAGGTGTCCCACCACTGGCCTTCCGGCACCTGGGGCGAGACCACCATGAAGGGAAAGTCCGGATCCTTTTCGACGATCGCCGGCGGGCCCCAGGCCTTGACCTTGTTCAGGTCGGCGCCGCGCTCGCCGGAGCCGTGCAGGAAGACGATCAGCGGGACCTTGTCGCCCTTGGCGCTGTAGGACTTGGGCAGGAAGGTCAGGTAGTTGATCTTGCCCTTGATGCTGGTGCTGTGGGCTTGCTGGGGAGACTTGGCCGGCGCCGGAGCGGCGAAGGCGAGGGAGGCGGTGCAGAAGGCGAGGGTAGCGGCGGTGAGACGGAGCATCTCGGGTTCTCCATGCGACGGTTGACGAACATCAACTCTAGCATGGCAACTGTAGCGTGGGCGGGTTCTCCCGCCCACGCGGTCAAATTACGGTGCTACTGCCAGCGCGGCTGATCATCCCATAACTATCACCGCGTGGGCGGAGGATCCGCCCACCCTACGAAAAACGGTCAGCTCAGTGGAAGTGCTCGCTCCCGGCCGGCGTATCTTCCGGCATCTCAGCATGCACTAGCTCGCCCGACGGATCTGCAAACAGCGGCGACCCGCAATCGTCACAGTACTCGGCGACATAACGCTCGTTGATGCGCTTGATGTGCGCAATCCCCGCTTCGTTGAGGTGGGAGACGATCTCGTTGAGCGGCGTCAGCGGGGCAGGGCCGGCGGCGAACGGGCCTTCCATCGGCGTGCCGTTCTCGTCTTCCTGGCCGTACAGCGGCCACACGATGCCGTACATGACGTCGCTGTCCTGGCGCATCGTGAACGAGACCCGGTATTCGTCGATCTGGATGTCGGCCGACTCTTCGCCGAAGCCGGCGATGACGGCGCGCAGGTCGGAGGCTTCCACGCCCAGGGTGTGGGTCAGGTAGTGGACGGCGGCGCGGATCGAGATCGGGCGGATCAGCTTGTCGGCTTCGCGGCAGGCCACGTAATACGCTTCCGGCAGCAGCAGCTCGACGCCGCAGCCCGGCAGCAGGCGTGCAATGTTGGCCGTGCCCTGGGCGCGCCATTGTTCCAGCGCGCGGTTGCGCTCGTCGGCGAAGCCGATGTGGTGCTGCGGTTCCTGCCAGCGGAACATCGGGGCGCCCTGGGGCGCGACGATCGCCACCAGCAGGTAGCGGGTGTCGGCCAGGAAGGGCGCGGTTTCGTCCACGCGCGCGGCCGGCTTGACCGTGCCGCCCTTGTGGGCGGCGGCGGCCAGTTTGTGGGTCAGGGCATAGGTCTCGGCATGGGTGCGCGGCAGCTGATCGATCGAGTACAGCGTCGGCGCCATGGCGATGCGCGTGCCTTCGGCCAGCAGGTGGGCCGAGAAGTGCGCCTGCAGCGTGCTCAGCATCTCCGGCGGGATATTGCCGGAGGCGATGTTGAAGCGGGTCCAGGCGAGCACCGGCGCGGCCACCAGCAGTGCCTGCCAGGTGACGTCACTGCCGTCCTGCTGCTCGACCATGGTGGCCGACTCGCTCACGGCCTCGACCGCATCCATCAGCACGTCGTACGAAGCCAGATCGTCCTTGAACAGGG
The DNA here is from genome assembly GCF_020707295.1 of Massilia sp. IC2-476. NCBI lineage: Bacteria > Pseudomonadati > Pseudomonadota > Betaproteobacteria > Burkholderiales > Oxalobacteraceae > Massilia > Massilia sp. IC2-476. The sequence continues at coordinate 243,592 of NZ_JAJFER010000001.1, read as the reverse complement.
CGTTGAGGGCGGCGTCGATGCTGTCCTGGTGGTTGGTCTTGAGCAGCTTCTGCAGTTGCGTGTCCAGTTGGTGCTCCCAGGTCCGTTCCTCGACGCGGCTGGCGGCCTGCATGATGGCTTGCGCGATGCTGACGAGACGCTGGCTTTCGGCGGAGAGTTTAGGGGTTGAATCTTTGGAAGGACGACGCATGGCGCTAGGGGTCTCTCTTTTCAATAAATGGTCAGGTCATGATAAACCCATATCCCCGGTATTGTAGTTGATTCGGCCACATGCCACGAACACGCCGCCGCCAGGCACACAGGACGTTGCGCTTGCCAAAAACCTAAATAGAAACCATAATGCGAATCGTTCTCATTAAAATTCCGGGGCCGGGCGAGATTGCCGGGTTTCTCTAACTAAGAAGAAAATGACCACGATTACCACGCAAGCTGGCAACACCTTTATCAAGAGCAAGAAACACTCCCGTCCTTCCGCCCCCGTGCTGGCCGTGCTGGCCACGCTGGCCATGCCGCTGGCCCACGCCACCGGCATCGACGAAGCGCCGGAACTGCCGGCGGACGCCAAGCTGCCGCAAGTGCACGTCACCGCCGGCAACGACCGCGCCGTGCAGGGTCCGGTGCGCGCCAGCTCCGACAAGTTCACCGCGCCGCTGCTCGACACCCCGAAATCGGTCACCGTGGTGACCTCGGAAACCATCTCGCAGACCGGCGCCGTGTCGCTGACCGACGCGCTGCGCACCGTCCCGGGCATCACCATCGGCGCCTCGGAAGGCGGCAACCCGGTGGGCGACAACCTCTTCATTCGCGGCTACAACGCCCAGACCGACACCTATATCGACGGCGTGCGCGATTCCGGCTCGCAGTCACGCGAGATCTTCGCGATCGAGCAGGTCGAAGTCGTCAAGGGCCCGAATTCGGCGATGGGCGGCCGCTCCTCGGCCGGCGGCGGCGTCAACATCGTCACCAAGACCGCACGCGACACCAATTTCAATAACGCCACCGTCGGCCTGGGCACCGACAAGTATGCCCGCGTCACTGCCGACCTCAACCGCGTGGTCGGCGAGAACACCGGTTTCCGCCTGAACGCCATGGTCCACGCCAACGACATCGCCGGCCGCGACGTGGTCGGCGGCGAGCGCTGGGGTATCGCGCCCACCGTCACCTTCGGCCTGAACGGCCCGACTCGTGCGATCCTGAGCTACTACCACCTGCAGAGCAGCGAGATCCCGGATACCGGCATCCCGTTCAACAACCCGATCGCCAGCGGTCCCAACGCCGCGAGGAATGGCGGCGGCACCCCATTCACCGTGGACCGCGAGGCCTTCTATGGCCTGAAGAACCGCGATTTCCGCGATACCCAGACCGATGTCGCCACCATCGACCTGCGCCACGAGTTCAGCCCGAACCTGGCCATCCGCAACGTGACGCGCTGGGGCAAGACCGGCCAGGACTACGTCTACACCCAGCCGGACGATTCGAAGGGCAACACCGTCCTGTACGGCACCGTCTGGCGCCGCGCCAACACCCGCGTGGTCGACACCAAGACCCTGGCCAACGCGACCAGCCTGACCGGCCAATTGACCACCGCCGGCATCAAGCACAGCTTCAACGTGGGCGTCGAGTTCTCGCGCGAGGACACCGACCGCGGCAGCTTCGTGTTCACGCCGGGCACCAACAATCCGGTGGCCGGCACCTCGAACTGCCCGACTGCAGGCGCCGCCACCCTGTACAACTGCACCACGCTGGTCAACCCGAACCCGTACGACCCGTGGGTCTACACCCGTACCAAGTCGCCGACCCTGACCACGGTCGAGACCCGCACTCGCGCCGTGTACGGCTTCGACACCATCGAGTTCACCCCGCAGTGGCTGCTGAACATCGGCGCACGCTGGGACGACTTCTCGAGCACCCTGTTCACCCCGGCCACCGCCACCGCGGGCGTGGTCAACGCCCGCGTGCAGTCGACCTTCGACACCTACCAGGCCGGCCTGGTGTACAAGCCGAAGGCGAACGGCAGCATCTACGTGTCCTGGGCGACCTCGGCCACCCCGCCGGGCAACGACGGCGGCGACGGCCTGGATGCGCTGACCGTGCAGATCCAGAACCTGCAGCCGCAGAAGAGCCGCAGCATCGAGCTGGGCACCAAGTGGGAAGTCCTGCCGGGCGGCCGCCTGTCGGTCAGCGCCGCCGTGTTCAAGAGCGACATGGACAACGCCCGCGTCACCGCGCCGGACGGCAGCACCCAGAACGTGGGCCGCAAGGAACTTGAAGGCGTGGAATTCGGCCTGTCGGGCCGCCTCACCAACGCCTGGACCGTGTTCGGCGGCTACACCTACCTGCACGGCATCATCGCCGACAACGGCTTCGTGAATACCGGTACCGCCTCGGCGCCGCGCTGGACCGCGTCGCCGTTCAACGGCAACGCCTTCCCGACCACGCCGAAGCACAGCGCTTCGCTGTGGACGACCTACGCGATCGACAAGTCGCTGACGATCGGCGGCGGCGCCAACTTCGTGGATCGCCAGTTCGCCAACGTCAACAACAACAAGTATTCGCCGAGCTACACCCGCTTCGACGCGATGGCGAGCTACACGCTGAACCCGAGCGTGTCGTTCCAGCTGAACATCCAGAACCTGACGAACAAGTTCTACTTCGACCGCGTCTCCTCGCCGCACTACGCTGGCGTGGGCGCAGGTCGCTCGGCATCGCTGATGGCCAATCTCAAGTTCTGACTCCTGGGTACCACCCCCGCCGGGCAACCGGATTCGCCCTCCTGCTTACAATCAGGGGGGCTTTTTTATTCTGGAGGATTCGTATCATGATGCTGCACATCCCTGGCGTGCTCACGGCCGAGCAGGTCGCCCACATCCGCGCGCGCATGGACGGCGCCCCCGAATGGGTGGATGGCCGCGAGAGCGTCGGCCCGCAGGGCGCCCAGGTCAAGCGCAACCGCCAGCTGAAGGAAGGCTCTCCCCTGGCCGTCGAGCTGGGGCAGGTCGTGAGCGCTGCGCTCATGAACAACCCGTTGTTCTTCTCCAGCGTGCTGCCGCTGCGCATCCTGGCGCCTTACTTCAACGCCTACGGCGGGGGAGAGCATTACGGCCTGCACGTCGACGGCGCGGTGCGTCCCCAGCGTGGCGGCCTGCCACCAGTGCGGGCGGACGTGTCGACCACTGTGTTCCTGTCCGACCCGGAAGACTACGACGGGGGCGAACTGGTGGTGGTCGATGCCTACGGCACCCATGAGGTCAAGCTGCCGGCCGGGGACGCGATCGTGTACCCGTCGGGCAGCGTGCACCAGGTGCTGCCGGTGACGCGCGGCGAGCGGGTGGCGTCCTTCCTCTGGACCCAGAGCATGGTGCGCGACGATAGCAAACGCGCGCTGCTGTTCGAGCTGGACACCAACATCCAGAAGCTGCGCGCGGCGCACGGCGAAAGCGAGGCAACCGTGGGCATCACCGGGCATTATCACAACCTGCTGCGCATGTGGGCGGAGATGTGATGAAGCTCGTCGCGCCATGCCACGAACACATCGACGCGCTGCTTGCCTTCGAGCTGGAGAACCGCGCCTTTTTCGAAGCGACGATCAATGCACGTCCGGCTTCCTACTACGCGCGCGAGGGTGTGAGCCTGGCGGTGGCGCAGGCCATGGCGGACGTGTATGCGGACATCGGCTACCAGTACCTGGTCATCGACGATGCGGACCGGATCGTCGGGCGCATCAACCTCAGTAACATCAAGCGCGCGCATTTTCACAGCGCGGTGCTGGGCTACCGGATCGGGCAGGCGCATTGCGGCAAGGGCTACGCCGGCGAGGCGGTGCGCCAGCTGCTGGCGCTCGCTTTTGGCAAGCATCGCCTGCAGCGCATCGAGGCGGACTGCCGCGTCGACAACCTGGCGTCGAAACGTGTCCTGGAGCGCAACGGTTTCAATCAGTTCGGCCATTCGCGCCGCAGTTTCGAACTGGGCGGCGTGTGGTATGACCGGCTGCACTTCGAGTGCCACGCGCCGGCCGCGCAGCCTCAGGTCTGACCCTCAGCCATGCGGGAAGCCTCCGGTTTCCCACCGGCGGCATTCGACGTGATGTTCAAACCCACGATCAAGAACTGTGTCTCGATATCGGCTTTGGGACAATGTTCTACACCCCGAGGCACGACGAAGATGTCTCCCTCGCCAAGCTGGACGTCGCGATCCCTCAGCTGGATCGTCAGCTGGCCCGAATAAATGATGAAGAGTTCATCCTGGTCATCATGTTGATGCCAGCGTGTCGAGCCGATGCCTTTGGCGACCTTGAACAACTGTCCGTTGGCTTGTGCGACCGTTTCCTGGGACCAGAACTCCGTCAAGCGAGCAAGGGCAGCTGGAATATTTACTTTGTCTTTCATGGGCATTCCTCGAAACTTCCTGAATGAAGCCCCAGTGCATCCCTCAGCAAGGCGAGCAGTCAACGATGTCAGGGCAATGCTCGTAAATGTAGCAAGCTTGTTTCGCGTGAACTAATCAATTATTCCAGCCGTCGCTCAGGAAAACTGAGGGGCCAGGCATCAGGAAGGCTTGATCAGCTACTTGCGCATCAGTGCATTGCGCAGTGCGATGCCGCGCACCACCGGATACTGCTCGCTTTCCACGCGAAAGCCGGCATGCCTGAAGAAGGGCTGCGCCGTCAGGCTCACGTGGGAAAACAGCTCGGTGATGCCTTGGGACCGCGCAAGCTCGTGCAAGTGACGCATCAGGGCTGTGCCGACGCCCTGGCCACTGAACTCGGCGGCGACGAAGAATTGATCGATACAGCCGTCGGGCTGGAGGTCGGCGAATCCCGCCAGGCGCCCGTCGACTTCGGCGACCCAGGGGCGATTCGACTGGATGCGGGCGATCCATCGCATCCGGCTGTCCTCATCCATGACGGCCGGCGCCCATGCATCGATCTGTTCGGGCGAATAGTCGCGGCTGGCCAGGCCGCGGACGGAAGACTGGAAAACGGCCAGCAAAGACAGCTCTTCACCGGCGGCGCAGGGGCGGATGTGCATGGTCATCACTGAAAAGGCTTGATTATCGCGCCCCCTCAATGGCAATGCTTCTGCATTTGTCATGCCATGTCCCTGACTGCCGGGCTGAACCGCGACTACATCGGCGGCTGTCCGTTCGAGGCCGACAAGCCATTGTCCACCTGCAGGTTGACACCGGTGAGCAGCCGCGCGTCTTCGCTTGCGAGGAATGCCATCACCGCCGCGACACCTTCCGGATCCATTGGTGCGCCGAGCGGCATGCGTTCCTTGAACTTCTCCACCAGTTCAGGATCGCTCACCATGTCCTCGGTCATCCGGCTGACGGTAAAACTCGGGTTGACCGCGTTCACCCGCACCCCGTGCTTTGCCGCGTCCATCGACATCGAGCGCACCATGTTGCTGACGGCGCCCTTCGAGGTGTTGTAGGCGAACAGTTCCCAGTCGCCGCCAAGCCCCGAGACGGAGGAGGTCATGACGATCGAACCGCGCGTCTTCACGAGTTCAGGCATGGCCGCCTTGGCCATGTGGTAGTAGCCGCCGACGTTGACCGCCATGACGCGTTCGAAGTCCTCTTCGCTCGTTTTCATGATGTCGCCTTCGGTTGCCATGCCGGCGTTGTTGATCAGGATGTGCAGCGCACCGAAGCGCTCGACGGCCGCCTTGACGGCGGCTGCAGCGGTTTCCTTGGCGGCGGTATCGCCGACCTGCACCAGAATGCGGTCCTGCGGAAGTTTTGCGCTGGATTCCTTGAGGCAGGCCTCGTCGATGTCGAGCATGACGACACGCGCGCCTTCGTCGAGGAAGCGGCGCGCGGCCGCCAGACCGATGCCGGACGCGGCACCTGTCACCAGTACGACTTTGTCTTTGAAGCGGTTCATGCTTTCTCCTTCCATGCCGGGCCCATGTGGTCGATGGCGACCATATCACAGTAGAAAAAACACGGTTTTTCCGTGCCGGAAGGCAAGCTCTACTTGTGGCCGGCTTCATGTCTGACGAGGCGATGAGCACTTGTCCTCTACAGACCGCGTGTTCGGACAGGCAAACTGCTTACATGGGTCACCATGGCTTGAAGCCGATCCTATTGCTTAAGGAGAAATACCATGCGTAAGTTGATGTTGACGGCAGCGAGCGCACTTTGTTTGCTCGGGTGTGCGACGCCACAGGAACGGGCAATGCAGCAACAGGCTGAGATGGAACGCCTGATGGCCGAATTCGGGCCGGCGTGCAGCCAGCTGGGTTATGCGATGAATTCGGATCCCTGGCGCGATTGCGTGCTCCAGTCGGCCAAGAGAAGCGGCCGTAGTGGCGTCTCGACCTCCATCTTCGGCGGCATAGGCAGTGGAGGACGCGGTTCCGGCATCGGGATCGGCATCGGAATAGGGCGCTAGCGCATCCGACTCTGACGGGGCCAGAAACAAGAAGGCCGGGATCCTCGCGGATTCCGGCCTTCTTGTTTCTGGCGCACCCGCTTGCGCAGACTCTTGCATCAGGTAGTTGTCGAAATGAAAGGAACGGCCGCCATTTCGCGGGTGGGGTAAAAACGCGCTACGGACTTGGTTCAGTTACATGGATCGAGTTTATTCAAACTCTAGCAAAACAGATAAGGAGAACAAGCTCATGGCAAATTCGGATCATCAGAACGACGGTGCACCACCAAGGAACGTCCATATCGGCCCCGAGAAGAAAACCAAGTGGCTTCCCTGGCTGCTGCTGGCGCTGGGGCTGCTCGCGCTCCTGTTCGGGCTCAGGAGCTGCAGGAACAACGACGAGGCCGCCCTCACGGCGCCGGTCGCGACGACCGAGCCTGTAGCACCGGCGCCGGCCACGACGCCTGCCGTACCGGCACCGGCACCGGTGACCGCCCCTGCCGCCGGCGCCGCTGCGGTCCTGCCCGGCGCCTCGACCGTCGGCACCTATCTGGCCGGTACCGAAGCTCTGCCGCGCACCTTCGTGTTTGAAAAGCTGAATTTCGATACTGCCAAGAGCAACATCCGGGAGGCCGATCGTGAAGAGCTGAACGCGCTGGCGGCCGTGATGAAGCAATACCCGAATGCGCGCATCCGGGTCGTCGGTTACGCCGATGCACGTGGCACCGCCCCAGCCAACGCCACGCTCGGCAAGGAGCGCGCCGACAGCGTGAAAGCGGCGCTCGTCGCGCAAGGAATCGACGCCGGCCGTCTCGAGACCGCTTCAGGCGGCGAGACCGACCCGGTCGATACCAACGCCACTGCGAGCGGCCAGTTCGAGAACCGCCGCGCCGAGCTGGTCGTCCTGGCACGCTGATTTCCGAACACCTCTTACAAAGGAGCATCCATGTCACGTACTCTCACTGCATTGTTCGACACGCGTGCCGACGCCGAAGCCGGCCGCCAGCGACTGCTCGACGCCCATGTCGATGCAGACCACGTCAGGATCCACGACAAGTCCTCCGTCGGCGAAAGCGGCTACTCGTCACAGGAGTCGCCGGGCTTGTGGGCCTCGATCAAGAACGCCTTCCTGCCCGATTCGGACCGCCATCTCTACGAGGAGGGCATTCGTCGTGGCGGCTTCCTCTTGACCGCCGATATCGATGGCGATGACGCCGGCGAGGCGATCCGGGCACTCGAGGATGTCACCGTCAACAGCGTCGATATCGATGAGCGCGCTTCCCAATGGAAGTCCCAAGGCTGGAACGCACCGTCGGCAAGCGCGGCGGCGGCGGGAGGCGCTTCGCGCTCCGTGGGCCAGCGCGGCGCGCGGGTCTGTTCGTACAGCGTCGGAAAGCCGTAAGAAGCCCAGGCTTCGATCGACAAAAAAAAAGGGCTGGAACCCGTCAAGGTTCCAGCCCTTTTGATTTACCTCCTGCGGGGCGCTTCCTGATTACGCAGCCAGCAGCTGGCGCAGCACGAACGGCAGGATGCCGCCATGCTTGTAGTAGTCGACTTCGATCGGGGTGTCGATACGCAGCAGCACTTGGACTTCCTGCGATTCGCCGCCTTCGCGGTGGATCACCAGGGTGGCCAGTTGTTGCGGCTTGATCTCGCCTTCCAGGCCCTTCAGGTCGAAGGTTTCCTTGCCGGTGATGCCCAGGCTTTCGACGCTGTCGTTGCCGATGAACTGCAGCGGCAGCACGCCCATGCCGACCAGGTTCGAGCGGTGGATGCGTTCGTACGAACGCACGACCACGGCCTTCACGCCCAGCAGCTGGGTGCCCTTGGCAGCCCAGTCGCGCGACGAGCCGGTGCCGTACTCTTCGCCGCCGAAGATCATGGTCGGGGTGCCTTCCGCCACGTACTTCATTGCCGCGTCATAGATCGACAGCTGTTCGCCCGACGGCTGGTGGATGGTGATGCCTCCTTCGACTGCGGAACCATCGGCCTTCGGCGGGATCATCTTGTTCTTGATGCGCACGTTGGCGAAGGTGCCGCGCATCATGATCTCGTGGTTGCCGCGGCGTGAGCCGTAGGAGTTGAAGTCCGCCTTCAGGACATTGTGCTCCTTGAGCCACTTGCCTGCCGGACCGTCTTCCTTGATCGAACCGGCCGGGGAGATGTGGTCGGTGGTGATCGAATCGCCGAACACGCCCAGTGCGCGTGCGCCGGTGATGCCGGTGGCGGCGGTTTTCGGGGTCATCTCGAAGTCCGCGAAGAACGGCGGCTCGGCGATGTAGGTCGACTCAGGCCAGTTGTAGACTTGACCTTCGGTCGACGACACGCGCTGCCACAGTTCGCCCGGGTTGCCCTTCACGTCGGCGTAGTTCTTCTGGAAGACTTCCGAGTTCATCGCGAAGCGCATCAGTTCGCCCACTTCCTGCGACGACGGCCAGATGTCGCCCAGGTAGACGTCGACGCCGTTCTGGTCCTTGCCCAGCGGCTCGCTCATCAGGTCCTTGGTCATGTTGCCGGCGATGGCGTAGGCAACGACCAGCGGCGGCGAAGCCAGGAAGTTCGAACGGATGTTCGGGTGGATACGCGCTTCGAAGTTACGGTTGCCCGACAGGACGGCCGAGGCGACGATGTCGTTCTCGACGATCGCGGCGTTCAGTTCCGGGGTCAGGTCGCCGGCGTTACCGATGCAGGTGGTGCAGCCGTAGGCGGTCACGCCGAAGCCCAGCTTGTCCAGGTAAGGCAGCAGGCCGGCGGCGGTCAGGTACTCGGTGACCACGCGCGAGCCGGGAGCCAGCGAGGACTTGATGTGCGGCGCCACGGTCAGGCCGCGCTCGACGGCTTTCTTGGCCAGCAGGCCGGCGGCCAGCAGCACGCTCGGGTTCGAGGTGTTGGTGCACGAGGTGATGGCGGCGATCAGGACGTCGCCGTTCTTCACGCGCACGCCGTTGGTCGTTTCGTAGACCTTGTGCAGGTCGTCCGGGGTCTTGTTGAAGCCGTTCTGGGTGGTCGGCTTGCTGAACAGGTCGGTGAAGGTGTTCTTCACGTGGCCCAGTTCGATACGGTCCTGCGGGCGCTTCGGGCCGGCCAGCGACGGGGTCACGGTCGACAGGTCGAGGTGCAGCACGCGGGTGTATTCGATCTCGCCTTCCTGCGGGATGCCGAACATGCCCTGGGCCTTGTAGTAGTTCTCGAAGGCAGCCAGTTCTTCTTCGGTACGGCCGGTGCCGCGGAAGTAGTCGACGGTCGCTTCGTCCACCGGGAAGAAGCCCATGGTCGCGCCGTATTCCGGGGCCATGTTGGCGATGGTGGCGCGGTCGGTGGTCGACAGCGAACGGGTGCCGGCGCCGAAGAACTCGACGAACTTGCCGACGACTTTTTCACGGCGCAGCATTTCGGTGATGGTCAGCACCAGGTCGGTCGCGGTGCAGCCTTCGCGCAGCTTGCCGGTCAGGTTGACGCCGATGACGTCCGGGGTCAGGAAGTAGACCGGCTGGCCCAGCATGCCGGCTTCCGCCTCGATGCCGCCCACGCCCCAGCCGACCACGCCGACGCCGTTGATCATGGTGGTGTGCGAGTCGGTACCGACCAGGGTGTCCGGGTAGAACACTTCGCCCTGGCGCATCACGCCGCGGGCCAGGTATTCCAGGTTGACCTGGTGGACGATGCCGAAGCCCGGCGGCACGACGCCGAAGGTGTCGAAGGCCTGCATGCCCCACTTCATGAACTGGTAGCGCTCGTTATTGCGCTGGAATTCCAGCTTCATGTTCAGGTCCAGCGCGCCCGGCTCGCGGAAGTGGTCGATGGTGACCGAGTGGTCGACCACCAGGTCGACGGGCACCAGCGGCTCGATCTTCTTCGGATCGGCGCCCATCTTCGAGGCGACGTTGCGCATCGCGGCCAGGTCGGCCAGCAGCGGCACGCCGGTGAAGTCCTGCAGCACGACGCGTGCGACGACGAAGGGGATCTCTTCGGTGCGCTCGGCGGTCGGGCCCCAGTTGGCCAGCTGCTTGATGTGCTCTTCGGTGACCTTCTTGCCGTCGCAGTTGCGCAGGACGGATTCGAGGACGATACGGATCGACACCGGCAGGCGCGACAGGTTCACACCGAGGGCTTCGCCCAGGGCCGGCAGCGAGTAGTACTGGCCGGTCTGGCCGGCGCCAGCCGGGAATTCCTTCAGTGTGTTCAGGGTGTTGCGAGACATAATCTCTCCTTCAGTGGGGATTAATTGTTATTCCGGTACTGCCATTTACTTCACAGGGCGATCCGACGGTGTCAGCCGCGGATCATCCGTTCTTTTGCGCGGTCGCAGCGCTCGCCACGGCCGCCGCCTGTTCGGCGTTCTTGCATTCGTTGGCCAGCTGCCGGTTCAGCTTCGAATCCAGCAGGATGCCCTTGGCCGGGATGCCGATCCAGATCAGCCCCCAGAACGGGTTCTCGAAGCGCAGCGCGCCCGTCGTGGTGCCCACGCGGTTCAGGCGGTGCAGGCGCTTCTTCCAGCGCAGGGCGATATGGCCCTCGTCCTTCGCGTTCGTGTAGATCGTGATCTTGTTGCCGAGTTCGCAGCTGTACTCGGTGACGATCGTGTCCGTGATGTCCGGTTCCGCTTCGTCTTCGGCAGTGAAGGCCGGCGCGGCGACGGCGGCTGCAGCGGCGCCCGCGGCGGCAGCTTTCTTTGCCTTGGCCTTCGGCTTGGCTTTCGACTTCGCCTTCAGGACGTCTTCGGCTTTCGGGTGCTTCTCGGGCGCCGCGCTGGCGTGCGCGCACAGGCCGAGGGCTGCCAGCGCGAACGCGCCGGCAGCCAGAAGTCGGGAGAGGAGGGTGGCCATTATGGGGAGTCCGTTTGGTTGACGATTGCCGCAGCGGCTTCCGGCAGCGCAAGGCCGGCCAGCTTCGCGCGCTGCAAAACGGTCCAATAATATCGGTAGCTCGCGCGGTCGTGCAAGCGGCCGTGCTGGGCGATGGGTCCCCATCCCGCGTTCATCGCTTCCTGCAGAATATTCGTGGCTTCGTTCACTTCCGACAGGCGCGGCGTGAAGGCTTTCAGGATCGGCTTGATCTGGTCCGGGTGGATGCTCCACATGCGGGTGAAGCCGAATTCCGCCCCGGCGCGCTGGGCGTCGTTGGCGACGACCGCGCTGTCCTTGATGTCGGTGGTGACGTTGTGCGACGCCACCTTGCCGTGCGCGTGGCAGGCCGCGACCATCTCGAGCTTGGCGCGCACCACCAGCGGGTGGGTGAACTGGCCCGGCGTGCGCATCGCGCTGGCCGGCACCGCGCCGTAGTGGGCGGAGACGAAATCCATGATGCCAAAGGACAGGCACTCGACCTGGGGCAGGGCGGCGATGTCGTAGGCGTCGCGCAGGGCGCCGTGGGTTTCGATCAGGACGTGGACGGGCAGGTCATTCCGGCCGGCCTTGCAGGCGTGCTGGTTGATCAGGTCGATCGCGCGAATGACTTCGGCGGTGCTTTCCACCTTCGGCAGCACCACGTAGGCCAGGCGTTTTGCCGTGGCGCCGACGATGGCGGCGACGTCGCCCGCGAAGTGCTGGCTGCCGGTGTCGTGCAGGCGCACGCCGATGCGGTTGAAGCGGTTGTCCTCGCTATTGATCAGCTGCGTGACCAGCAGCGCATGTTCGACCTCGCTGCCGGCGGCGGCGCCGTCCTCGCAGTCGAAGGTGATGTCGAAGACGGGCCCAAGCTCTTGTTGCAGGGCCATCGATTTGCGCATCAGCTTCTCCGAGCCGGCGTAGTGATCGCAGGCGGGGAGGAGGAGCGGCTGGCGTTTGCCCTGGAATAAAACCTCGGAAGGGTGCATGGTATGTCTTGAAACGGATCGGCCATGCCGTCGTTGAAACGGCATGGCGCGGTTGGCGCGCCCGCGACATGCGGGCGCGCCGTTGTACTACTTAGGCCAGCAGGTGAGCAACGCCGGCTTTCTCTTCTTCCAGCTCTTTCAGGGTCAGGTTGATGCGCTCCTGCGAGAAGGCATCGATTTCCAGGCCCTGGACGATCTTGTATTCGCCGTTTTCGGTGGTCACCGGGAAGCCGAACATGGTGCCTTCCGGGATGCCGTAGGAGCCGTCCGACGGGATGCCCATGGTGGTCCACTTGCCATTGGTGCCCAGCACCCAGTCACGCACGTGGTCGATCGCTGCGTTGGCGGCCGATGCTGCCGACGAGGCGCCGCGCGCTTCGATGATGGCGGCGCCGCGCTTGCCGACGGTCGGCAGGAAGGTGTCGCGGTTCCAGACGTCGTCGTTGATCGCTTCCTTGACCGACTGGCCGTCGATGGTGGCGAAGCGGTAGTCGGCGTACATGGTCGGCGAGTGGTTGCCCCACACGGCCATCTTTTCGATGCTGCCGACTGGTTTACCCAGCTTGGCGGCGACTTGCGACAGGGCGCGGTTGTGGTCCAGGCGCAGCATGGCGGTGAAGTTCTTGGCCGGCAGGTTCGGGGCCGACTTCATGGCGATGTAGGCGTTGGTGTTGGCCGGGTTACCGACCACCAGCACCTTGACGTTGCGCGAAGCGACGGCGTCCAGCGCCTTGCCCTGCACGGTGAAGATCTGGGCGTTGGCTTCCAGCAGGTCCTTGCGCTCCATGCCCGGGCCGCGCGGACGGGCGCCGACCAGCAGGGCCACGTCGGCATCCTTGAAGGCGGTCATCGGGTCGGCGTGGGCGGTCATGCCGGCCAGCAGCGGGAATGCGCAGTCGTCGATTTCCATCATGACGCCCTTGAGCGCCTTCTGTGCCTTCTCGTTGTCGATCTCGAGCAGCTGCAGGATGACCGGCTGGTCCTTGCCCAGCATGTCGCCGTTAGCGATGCGGAACAGCAGGGAATAGCCGATCTGGCCGGCCGCGCCGGTGACGGCGACGCGCATTGGGGTTTTAGCCATGATGAATCTCCAAAGTGGGAATGAAAACGGTCGAGCCGGGGTGCCGGTTTTAGGGAAACTGCAATGATACCAAAAGCGACACCGTGTCAATTGGATATCGCGCGCATACGTGAAGGGCAGGCGTGGACGTCCAAACCGACCGCGAGTTTATGCCTCCGCTGTTCTATCTGTCAATTCATATCATATGTCTTATATAAGACACATGTGTTGACGGTCGCGCACTGGACGGACGTGCACTTTTTGTGGTGAAATCACGGTCTATGAACCCCCTTCCGCCCAACAGCAGCGATGCGGTCGACGCGTCGCCGTCGTTCCGTCCGTTGTACCAGCAGATCAAGGCCCTGATCACCCAGAGCCTGCAGTCGGGCGAATGGAAGCCGGGCGAGCTGATGCCGAGCGAGGTCGAGCTGGCCGGCCGCTTCAAGGTCAGCCAGGGCACCGTGCGCAAGGCCATCGACGAGCTGGCGGCCGAGAACCTGGTGGTGCGCCGCCAGGGCAAGGGCACCTTCGTTGCCACCCACGCGGAAGAGCGCGCCCATTTCCGCTTCCTGCGCTTGAACCCCGACGAGGGCGTTCCCCACCATCCCGAGAACCGCATCATCGCCGTGTTGCGCATCCGCGCCACGGCCGAGGTCGCGCGCCTGCTCGAGCTGAAGTCGGGCGACGCCGTGGTCTACATCAAGCGCGTGCAGTCCTTCGATGGGGTGCCGACCATCCTGGAAGAGCTGTGGCTGCCGGGTCAGCTTTTCAAGGGCCTGACGGCGGAGCGCCTGGTGGAATACAAGGGGCCGATGTACGGCCTGTTCGAGTCGGAATTCGGCACGCGCATGATCCGCGCGACCGAGAAGATCCGCGCGGTGGCGGCGGATGCGGCCGCGAGCGAGCACCTGAAGGTGGCGGAAGGCACGCCGCTGCTGTGTGCGGACCGGGTGTCGTTTACCTATGGCGACAAGCCGGTCGAGCTGCGCCGCGGCATTTATTCGACAGCTCGCCACCATTATCAGAACGAGTTGTCATAAGAGATACCCGTAGGGTGGGCGGCTTCGCCGCCCACGCGTTCAAACGGGCATGCGTTGCCTGAACGCGTGGGCGGGAAACCCGCCCACCCTACGAAAACACGGCGCCGGCTTGCTGACGCCCAACTGTGGTGGGCCAGACTGGCGCTCTGCAGTGATCGCATGAAGCGATTAAAATATGTTGGTTTTGCGTAAGTGGCGTACGTTACCCGGTGCGCCGCAGGGATGTTCCGGTTTTCTGCATGCAGATGCTTGGTGCCCCGTTACAAAATCGGCGAAAATGAAGGGTTCACTAAAAATCTGTCGTCATAAGGGAGGTGTTACATGTCCGAAGCCGTGAGAGAAGCTGCAAAAAAAGGGCGGCCGGAGTTCCGCAACGTTGGCATTGGGGATATTACAAGTAAATATCGCATGCCGCCATCGGCCATCGTGTCGATCCTGCACCGCGTAAGCGGCGCGGGCCTGTTCCTGTTCCTGCCGTTCCTGCTGTATCTGCTGCAGGAAAGCCTGCTGTCGGAAATCTCGTTCGAGCATTTCCGCGGTGTCGTTGGCAACCCGTTTGCCAAGATCATCCTGGTCGGCCTGTCCTGGGCTTACCTGCACCACTTCGTCGCCGGCGTGCGTCACCTGTTCATGGACAACCACCTGGCCCTGGACAAGGATGCCGCCCAGAAGACCGCACGCTGGGTGCTGATCATCAGCCTGGTGCTGACCGCACTGGTCGCCCTGAAACTGTTCGGAGTCTTTTAATCATGGCAAACAAGAATAATATCGGACCGCGCCGCCTCGTCGTCGGCGCCCACTACGGCGTCAAGGACTGGCTGGCGCAGCGCGTCACCGCCATCGTGATGGCCGTGTTCACGGTCGTGCTGCTGGTTTCTTTCCTCACCGGCCAGAATTTCACCTATGAAGGCTGGGCTGGCCTGTTCGCGCGCCAGTGGTTCAAGCTGTTCGCCCTGGTGACCTTCCTGGGCCTGTTCTACCACGCCTGGGTCGGCATCCGTGACATCTGGATGGACTACGTCAAATCGGCAGGCCTGCGCCTGTTCCTGATGCTGTTGACCATCTTCTGGCTGCTCGCCTGCGCCGCCTGGACCGTGCAAATTCTCTGGAGTGTGTAATCGTGGCAGCTATTAAAACTGCAATCCCTTCGCGTCGCTTCGACGCGGTCATCGTTGGCGCCGGCGGTTCCGGCATGCGCGCATCGCTGCAGCTGGCTGAAGCCGGCCTGAACGTGGCGGTGCTGTCGAAAGTGTTCCCGACCCGTTCCCACACCGTTGCTGCCCAGGGCGGCATCGGCGCTTCGCTGGGCAACATGAGCGAAGACGACTGGTACTGGCACATGTTCGACACCGTCAAGGGCGGCGACTACCTCGGCGACCAGGACGCGATCGAATTCATGTGCCGCGAAGCACCGAAGGTCGTGTACGAGCTCGAACACTTCGGCATGCCGTTCGACCGCAACCCGGACGGCACCATCTACCAGCGTCCGTTCGGCGGCCACACCGCGAACTTCGGCGAGAAGCCGGTCCAGCGCGCCTGCGCCGCGGCCGACCGTACCGGCCACGCACTGCTGCACACCCTGTACCAGCGCAACGTCCGCGCCCGCACCCACTTCTTCGTCGAGTGGATGGCCCTCGACCTGATCCGCGACGCCGACGGCGACGTGGTCGGCGTGATGGCCCTGGAAATGGAAACCGGCGACGTCATGATCCTGGAAGCGAAGACCACCATCTTCGCCACCGGCGGCGCAGGCCGCATCTTCGCCGCATCGACCAACGCCTTCATCAACACCGGCGACGGCATGGGCATGGCGGCACGCGCCGGCCTGCCGCTGCAGGACATGGAGTTCTGGCAGTTCCACCCGACCGGCGTGTCCGGCGCGGGCGTCCTGATCACCGAGGGCGTGCGCGGCGAGGGCGGTATCCTGATCAACTCGAACGGCGAACGCTTCATGGAGCGCTACGCGCCGACCCTGAAAGACCTGGCGCCGCGCGACTTCGTCTCGCGTTCGATGGACCAGGAGATCAAGGAAGGCCGCGGCTGCGGTCCGAACAAGGACCACGTGCTGCTGGACCTGCGCCACATCGGCAAGGACACCATCGAGAAGCGCCTGCCGTCGATCCTGGAAATCGGCCACAAGTTCGCCAACGTCGACGCGACCAAGGAACCGATCCCGGTCGTCCCGACCATCCACTACCAGATGGGCGGCATCCCGACCAACATCCACGGCCAGGTGGTTGCACCTGACGGTACCGGCGGCCAGAAGATCGTCAACGGCCTGTACGCGATCGGCGAATGCGCCTGCGTCTCGGTCCACGGCGCCAACCGCCTCGGCACCAACTCGCTGCTCGACCTGGTCGTGTTCGGCCGCGCGGCCGGCAACCACGTGGTGGCATCGAACCTGAAGCAGAAGGTCAACAAGCCGCTGCCGAAGGACGCCGCCGACTTCGCACTGGATCGCCTGAACCGCCTCGAGACCTCGACCGGCGGCGAAAAAGTCCAGCACGTGGCCAACGACATCCGCGCCACCATGCAGAAGTACTGCGGCGTGTTCCGTACCCAGGAACTGCTGGAAACCGGCGTCAAGGAAATCATGAAGCTCGACGAGCGTCGCAAGCACGTCTCCTTCCAGGACAAGTCGAAGGTGTTCAACACCGCCCGCGTGGAAGCGCTGGAACTCGACAACCTGATCGAGACCGCCAAGGCAACCATCGTCTCGGCCGCGGCCCGTCCGGAATCGCGCGGCGCCCACGCCCACAGCGACTACCCGAACCGCGACGACGAGAACTGGATGAAGCACACCCTGTTCTTCTCGGAAGGCAACCGCCTCGAGTACAAGCCGGTGGTGCAGAAACCGCTGACCGTCGATACCTTCAAGCCGAAGGCCCGTACTTTCTAATTTTGTGTAGGGCGGCGTTCGAACACGCTGCCCCCGCAGTTAAGTAAAACACACAGGTAAAAACATGGCACGCACCGTCCAACTGAAGATCTACCGCTACGATCCTGACAAGGATGCGAAGCCTTACATGCAAGACGTCACCGTCGAGCTGCAAGACACCGACAAGATGCTGCTCGACGTCCTGCAGCGCATCAAGTCGGACGTCGATGATTCGCTGGCCCTGCGCCGCTCCTGCCGTGAAGGCGTGTGCGGTTCGGACGCGATGAACATCAACGGCAAGAACGGCCTGGCCTGCACCACCAACCTGAACGAGCTGACCCAGCCGATCGTGCTGCGTCCTCTACCTGGCCTGCCGGTGGTGCGCGACCTGATCGTCGACATGACCAACTTCTTCAAGCAGTACCACTCGATCAAGCCGTACCTGATCAACGACTCGATCAAGCCGGAGAAGGAACGCCTGCAGACCCCGGAAGAGCGCGAAGAGCTCGACGGCCTGTACGAGTGCATCCTGTGCGCCTGCTGCTCGACCTCGTGCCCATCGTTCTGGTGGAACCCGGACAAGTTCGTCGGCCCGGCCGGCCTGCTGCAGGCCTACCGCTTCATCGCCGACTCGCGCGACGAAGCCACCAACGAGCGCCTGGATAACCTGGAAGACCCGTACCGCCTGTTCCGCTGCCACTCGATCATGAATTGCACGGACGTGTGCCCGAAGGGCCTGAATCCGAACAAGGCGATCGGCAAGATCAAGGAACTGTTGGTTCGTCGCGCGATTTAAACGTCGTTCCGGTATTTCTCTGCACATACCGCATGGGCGGCAAAGCCGCCCACCCTACGGAACCACGAACCGGTAGGGTGGGCGGGTCCTCCCGCCCACGCGGTCTGCGAACAGCAGCAACTCGCAGCATCCCGCAATAATGATGCCGCAAATACAGTAAAAGTACCGTACTGCCTTATCCCGGCATGCGGAGTATGATGTTGACCCAACAACGGACTCTAGTGAAAACGCATCAATCCGACCCCGCGAACCGTGCCCGCCTGCGCTGGCGCGCGCGCCGTGGCCTGCTCGAGAACGATTTGATCCTCACGCGCTTCCTCGATGCGCATGAAGAACAACTGACCGACGAGGAAGTCGATGCGCTGACCCGCTTGCTGGACCTGGCGGACAATCCGCTGATGGACCTGCTGCTGGGCCGGACCGAGCCCGAAGGCGAGGTCGACCAGCCGCATGTGCGCGCCTTGCTGGCGCGCCTGCGGCAAGCGTGAGACGCCAGTTTTTTGTTTTTAGATCCACTCCCACAAGAAGGAAGTGCCATGAATATCTCTGATACCAAAGCCACCCTGTCGTTCTCCGACGGCAGCCCGTCGGTCGACATGCCGATCTACAAAGGCACCATCGGCCCGGACGTCATCGACATCCGCAAGCTGTACGGCCAGACCGGCAAGTTCACCTACGACCCTGGCTTCATGTCGACTGCCTCGTGCAACTCGAGCATCACCTACATCGACGGTGACAAGGGCGAGCTGCTGTACCGCGGCTACCCGATCGAGCAGCTGGCCGTCAACTGCGACTTCCTGGAAACCTGCTACCTGCTGCTGAACGGCGAACTGCCGAACGCCGAACAGAAGGCCGAGTTCGAAAACACCGTGACCCGTCACACGATGGTCCACGAGCAGATGAACTTCTTCTTCCGTGGCTTCCGCCGCGACGCGCACCCGATGTCGGTCCTGGTCGGCACCGTCGGCGCGCTGGCTTCGTTCTACCACGACTCGCTCGACATCAACGATCCGAAGCAGCGTGAAATCTCGGCCATCCGCCTGATCGCCAAGCTGCCGACCCTGGTCGCCATGGCATACAAGTACTCGATCGGCCAGCCGTTCATGTACCCGCGCAACGACCTGTCGTACAGCGCGAACTTCATGCACATGATGTTCGCCAACCCGTGCGAAGAGTACAAGGTCAACGACGTGCTGGTGCGCGCCCTCGACCGCATCCTGATCCTGCATGCCGACCACGAGCAGAACGCATCGACCTCGACCGTCCGCCTGGCCGGTTCGTCGGGCGCCAACCCGTTCGCCTGTATCGCTGCCGGTATCGCCTGCCTGTGGGGCCCGGCGCACGGAGGCGCGAACGAAGCCGCACTGACCATGCTGAAGGAAATCGGCAGCGTCGAGAACATCCCGGCCTTCATCGAGAAGGTCAAGGACAAGAACTCGGGCGTGAAGCTGATGGGCTTCGGTCACCGCGTCTACAAGAACTTCGACCCGCGCGCCAAGCTGATGCGCGAAACCTGCCACGAAGTGCTGAACGAACTGGGCCTGCAGGACGACCCGCTGTTCAAGCTGGCGATGGAACTGGAAAAGATCGCCCTGAACGACGAATACTTCGTGTCGCGCAAGCTGTACCCGAACGTCGACTTCTACTCGGGCATCGTGCAGTCGGCCCTGGGCATCCCGGTCTCGCTGTTCACCGGTATCTTCGCGATGGCCCGTACCATCGGCTGGATCGCCCAGTGGAACGAAATGATCGCCGATCCGGAACAGAAGATCGGCCGCCCGCGCCAGCTGTTCGTCGGCTCGCCGGTGCGCGACGTGGCGTCGATCGACAAGCGTTAATCTCAACGCAGCGTCAACGAAAAGCGGGCTTCGGCCCGCTTTTTTTTCGTTCGACTCCCCATCGGGGTGTGACTTTCCGAGCATTTTCCGTCATTAGGAAATGGCATCATCCTGACGATGAATTTCGCCACGATCCTGATCGTCTCGATGCTGGTACTGAGCTACGCTGCCGGCATCGTCATTCTGACCGCCGGAGTGCGGCAGATCCGGACTGGACTTGCGGCGCGTGATTGGCCATCGGTCGACGCGCGGCTGGAAAAATGCGAAGTCGTACCCAGATACGCCAGCAACACCAGGGCCTACCATGTGTCGGTGAAGTATTCGTACACCATTGCTGGCGTCCGCTACGAGGGCGATACCCTGGCGATCGGCTACGGCGGGTCCAGCAGCCGACGTCCGCACGAGGACGCCCGTCGCGAAGTTCTCAGCCTGGAGAGATTCACCGTCCGCTACGACCCGGCACATCCGGAGAGTTCAACCATCTTCGCGTCCGAGAATTCGCTGGTCTTCGGCACCTTCGTGTTCGGCCTGCTGTGGATGGCCTTCACACTCATCTTCACCGCCATCGTGCTGGCTGTCAGTGGCGTCGGCTCCGCCATCCTTGCGTGGATGACCTAGATACCGTCAGGGAGAAAGAGGATGATCAAGCAGGTCGGACCCACCATCATTCGGCCGAAGCACAAGGCCAGCTGCCACTGCGGCGCCGTCGAACTCGAGCTAAGCTTGCCCAAGGGCATTGAGAACCCGCGACGCTGTGACTGCTCGATCTGCCGCCGCAAGGGCGCCATCGTCGCTTCGGTGCCGCTATCCGGCATCCGCATCGTCAAGGGCGAGGACGTCCTCAAGCTCTACCAGTTCAACACCATGACCGCCAAGCACTACTTCTGCTCGGTCTGCGGCATCTACACCCACCACCAGCGGCGCTCCAACCCGGAGCAGTACGGCTACAACGTCGGCTGCCTCGAGGGCGTGAATCCCTTCGACCTGGGCGAGGTCCCGACCAACGACGGCGTCCATCATCCGGCCGACCGCGCCAAGGCCTGAGGCGCCGCCGCAGCAGGGCAGGGACCATGTTTCCAGCTCCGTTGCCATAGCGTTATAATGTCCGCCTTCGGCGCCATGCCGAGCACCGGTACCTGTATAGACAGAGATGTTCGCCAGCTTTCCACGCATCCGTTCCGCCCGCTTCGTCATCGTCCTGATGCTGACGTTGGCGATGGTGTTCGCGCACTGGCAAGGCCTGGCGCACCGGATCGCGCACGCGTCACAGCACATCTCCTCGACGGCGGATGCGGGAAAGGATGGTTCGCTGGGATCGGATGTCAAGGCGGCCCAGCACTCCTGCCTCGCCTACGACGCCGCCACGGTCTCGCCCGCGCTGCACACGCCTGGGTGCAATACGGCCGCCATTCCGGCCGACCGCATCCTGGCCCAGTGGGTCGCCTTCGACTCCTGGACCGCGCCCTCCACGCCCTGGTTCTCGTCCCGCGCACCACCCCTCGCCTGACTGCACCCTGAAAACCCGATCCGCTTGCGCCGGCTGAGCCGCGCACGCGCGTCCGTCCCGTATTCGTTTCAAGGAATTCATCATGCACGTCCAGCGTACCATCCTGGCGAGCGCGGTTCTGGCCGCACTCGCACCGTTCTCGTTTGCCCAGACCCAGGGCGCAAGCCAGCCGGTCTCCACCGTCGTCGTCACCGCCACCCCATTCGGGGCGGGCGAGGGCGACCAGATCCTCACCCCGGCCAAGGTGCTCTCCGGCGACGAACTGCGCAGCAAGCTGGGCAGCTCGCTGGGCGACACCCTGTCGAATGAGCTCGGCGTCTCGGCCTCTGCCTTCGGCGCCGGCGCTTCGCGTCCCATCATCCGCGGCCTGGAAGGCAACCGCGTGAAGGTGCTGGAAAACGGCATGTCGGTGTCCGACCTGTCCGGCCTGTCGAACGACCACGCCGTCACCGGCGAAGCGGCCACCGCGCGCCAGATCGAAATCCTGCGCGGCCCGGCGGCGCTGCTGTACGGCTCCGGCGCCATCGGCGGCCTGGTCAACGTCGTCAACGAGCGCATTCCCGTCGAGCTCCACGACAAGCCGCATGGCGTGGTCGAAACCCGCTACAGCAATGTCGACCATGGCCGCGCTGCATCGTTCTCGGGTGACGGCGCCGCCGGCAAGATCTCGCTGCACGTCGACGGCAGCGGCCGCGACGCGGGCGCCTACCACGTGCCGGGACATCCCGACGGCGACACCCTACAGAATTCCGAGCTGCGTCAGCACACCCTGGGCGCGGGCGCTTCGTATATCGGCGAACGCGGCTACCTCGGGGCTTCGGTCAGCTCGCTGAAGAAGAACTACGGCATCCCGGGCGGCGAGGGCGCCAAGATCGACCTCGACCAGACCCGCTACGACATCGACGGCCAGCTCGATGCGCCGATGGCAGGTTTCGAGAAGCTGCGCTTCAAGGCCGGCTATTCCGACTACGGCCACGTCGAGCTCAACGCCGAGGGCGGACCGGAAACCATCTTCTCGAACCGCTCGCTGGAAACGCGCCTGGAGCTGACCCACAAGCCTGTCCGCGGCTGGGAAGGCAGCTTTGGCGTCCAGACCGAGCACACCCGCTTTTCCGGCCTGAGCGCGGACAGCGGCGAGTCGGCCACCGTGCCGGTGACGGTCTCGGACACCCACGCCGCCTTCCTGGTCGAGCAGCGCGAATTCGGCAAGCTGCGCGTGAATGCCGGCGTGCGGGTGGAATCGGTGAAGCGCGAGCCGGAAGGCGGGGCGCCGCGCCGCAGCTTCGACCTGCTGTCCTACTCGGCGGGCGCCGTCTGGCCCGTGGCGAAGGACTACACCGTCGGCGTCACCGCCTCGGTGGCCCAGCGCGCGCCGGGCACCGACGAGCTGTACTCGGGCGGTCCGCACGAATCGACCCTGACCTACGACATCGGCAACCCGAATTTTAAAAAGGAGACCTCGCGCAACCTGGAGCTCTCGTTCCGCAAGGTGACGGGCCTGGTGCGCTGGCAGGCGAACCTGTTCGAGAACCGCGTGCGCGACTTCATCTACGGCGAGGTGAGCGACACCCTGCTGGACGACGAGGGCAATCCGGGCGACGAACTGCGCGAGCGCATCTTCCGCCAGGCGGATGCGACCATCCGCGGCGCCGAGGCCGAGATCAGCTACAACCAGCATCCGGGCAGCCAGGGCCTGTCGCTGCGCGCCTTCGGCGACCTGTCGCGCGGCTCGCTCGACGATGCGGGCAGCCTGCCGCTGCAGCCGGCCAAGCGCGTCGGCTTCGAGACCGGCTACCGGAAAGGCGCGCTGCGCGGCGGCGTGTCGGTGCTGCGCGCGTTCGAACAGGAGCGCCTGGCCTCCTTCGAGACCACGCCGACGCCGGGCTACACCCAGCTGGACGCCAACCTGTCCTACACCCAGCGCCTGCGCAACACCGACCTGACCTGGTTCATCATCGGCAAGAACCTGCTCGACCGGGACATCCGCATCTCGACCTCGGTCCTGAAGGATATCGCGCCGCTGCCGGGACGGAACATCACGGTCGGCGTGCGCGCGGCGTTCTGATCCCGGACGTGCTGTTCTGACGGACCGCTCAACGGGTCCAGTTGCACTTGCCGCGCAAGACAGCGGCGCCCCAAAAGGGCAAGGCGTAGATGCCGCCCACGCCTACTGCGAAGTCGCCGAAGATGGTCTTGACGACGGTGCTGTGCGGCTGGTGCCTGAGCGGGTCCGGACCCAGGCAGTGCGGCTTGGCGGCCAGCGCGAACTTGCGCGCAAACTCGCGATAGGGGCCGCCGCTCAGCGCTTGTCCGCTCATGGGCGTCGAGCTGTCCGGCATCTCTTCGAGGGTGGCGCGGACCGCGGCGCGGATCGCCTCGTCGCTCGGCCGTGCGCTCATTGGCGCCGCCGGCTGAGGGGCGGGCAGGGCGAAGGGATTCTGCAGCGGGTCCCTGGCCACCGGCGGCGCGTCCGCATGGGCGGTAAATGCGAGGGGTAGGAAGAGCGTCGGGAGCCAGGCTTTCATCTAGGTGTCGTGAAGTGGATGAGCTGCTGACTGTATCCAAAAGGTTTGGCAGAATACTTATGGGTGCATGAAGGCTAGATAGATTATGAGCAGTGAATAAGGAGGGGAACGGATGGCAACGGAACAGAGCTTCGTGGACTACGTCGCCGAGGTCGTCGGGCTGGGCAGCCGCCTGACGCACAAGAAGATGTTCGGCGAGTACGCGCTGTACCTGGACGGCAAGGTGGTCGCCTTCGCCTGCGATAACAGCCTGTACATCAAGCCGTCGAAGGCCGTCGTGGCGCTCGCCCACGACCTGCCGCAAGGCCCGCCCTACCCGGGCGCCAAGGATTATCCCATCGCCGACGAGCTGCTCGACGATCCGGAGGCGCTGCGCCGCCTGATCGAAGACACCGCGGCGCTGATGCCGCTGCCGAAGCCAAAGAAGCCCAAGGCCTGACCGGCTCTCCCGCCAGTCGATTCAATACACCCTGTACTGACAAGTGGCTCGTATTCATGAGCCACATTCATAAGCCCTTGCAATTTTCGCACCAAAAACGGGCATTTCCACCCCCTACAATCGAGAGTCGGCCGCGCAAGCGAACTGCACGCCCCGAAAATTAGAAAAGCGTTATGTTCTTGGCTTCGGCCGCGCGCGCGTTTTCGTCAAATCGGAATACGGCGTCGCTGCGTCACCGCTCATATTGCCCATGTCCAAGAAAGGAAGAACGATGCCCGAGTTCGATCCAAACAGGCGGCAGCTGCTGAAGGCCTCGACCGTCGCCGTCGGCGGCGTCGCAGTAAGCTCCCAGTTCGCGGCGCCCGCCGAAGCTGCACCCGCCGCCCAGCCGTCCAACTCCACCCAGGCGACCACCATGAACGTTCGGCTGAAAGTGAACGGCATCGAGCACCAGCTGCAGGTCGATCCGCGCACCACGCTGCTCGATGCGCTGCGCGACCGCCTGCACCTTACCGGCAGCAAGAAGGGCTGCGACCAGGGCCAGTGCGGCGCCTGCACCGTCCTGATCGACGGCCGCCGCAGCACCTCCTGCCTGACCCTGGCCGTGATGCAGGAAGGCCACGAGATCACCACCATCGAGGGCCTTGGTACCCCGACCAACCTGCACCCGCTGCAGCGCGCCTTCATCAAGCACGACGGCTACCAGTGCGGCTTCTGTACGCCGGGGCAGATCTGTTCGGCCGTGGGCATGCTGGAAGAGATCCGTTCGGGGGCGCCGAGCCACGTTACGGCCGACCTGAACGCCAGCCCGCAGGCCAGCGACATGGAATTCCGCGAGCGCATGAGCGGCAACCTCTGCCGCTGCGGCGCCTACTCGAACATCCAGGAAGCGATTGCCGAAGTCGCGGGCCTGACCCCGGGAGGCAAGCGATGAAAGCCTTTACCTACGAACGGGCCAGGACCCCGCAGGAAGCGGCCGACGCCGCGGCGCGCCACCCGAACGCGCGCTTCGTTGCCGGCGGCACCAACCTGCTGGACCTGATGAAGCTCCAGATCGAAACGCCGGCCCACCTCATCGACGTCAATGACCTGGCGCTCGACCGCATCGAGCCGACGCAAAATGGCGGCCTGCGCATCGGCGCTCTGGTGCGCAACTCGGATCTGGCCGCCGACCAGCGCGTGCGGCGCGACTACGGCGTGCTCACGCGCGCCCTGGTGGCCGGCGCCTCGGGCCAACTGCGCAACCAGGCCACCACCGCCGGCAACCTGCTGCAGCGTACCCGCTGCCCGTATTTCTACGACACCAACGTCCCCTGCAACAAGCGCAAACCAGGCAGCGGCTGCAGCGCCATCGGCGGCTTCACGCGCCTGCACGCGATCGTCGGCCAGAGCGACGCCTGCATTGCGACCCATCCGAGCGACATGGCGGTGGCCATGCGCGTGCTCGACGCCCAGGTGGAGACGGTAGCGCCGGGCGGCGCGACGCGCGTGATCCCGATCGCGGATTTCCACCGCCTCCCGGGCAATACGCCGCACATCGACCACAACCTGAAACCCGGTGAGCTGATCACCGCGGTGACGTTGCCGCCGCCGGTGGGTGGTGCGCAGAGCTACCGCAAGGTGCGCGACCGCGCTTCGTATGCCTTCGCAATCGTGTCGGTGGCGTCCATCGTCCAGCGCGACGGCAGCGGCCGCGTGGCGCTGGGCGGCGTGGCCCACAAGCCGTGGCGCGTCGAAGCGGCGGAAGGCGCCTTCGCGCGCGGTGCCCAGGCGGTCGCCAGTGGGCTGCTTGCCGGCGCCCGCACGACCGAGGACAACGCGTTCAAGGTGCCGCTGGTCGAGCGCACCCTGGCCGCAGCCATCGCCGACGCTAAAGCTTGAGGGAAGGGACAGCCATGAAATTCAACGAACCAGCCACTACCAACCCGATCGACCAGCTCAAGGTCGTGGGCCAGCCGATCGACCGCGTCGACGGTCCCCTCAAGACCACCGGCACTGCGCCCTATGCGATGGACCGCCACGACGTGATGCCGAACCAGGCGCATGGCTATGTGATCGGCTCGGCCATCCCGACCGGCCGCATCGTGTCGATGGACCTGGCGGCGGCCAAGGCCGCGCCGGGCGTGATCGCGATCGTCACCGCGCAGAACGCGGGCAAGCTCACCAAGGGCAACTTCAACACCGCCATGCTGCTGGGCGGGCCGCGCGTCGAGCACTACCACCAGGCGGTGGCGCTGGTGGTCGCCGAGACCTTCGAGCAGGCGCGCGACGCCGCCTCGCTGGTGCGCATCAAGTACGAACGCGACAAGGGCGACTTTGACCTGAAGGCGGTGCAGAACAAGGCCATCGCCCCGAAGAAGGAAGCGGCCGAGACCAAGGTCGGCAACTTCACCGGTGCCTTCGCCTCCAGCCCCGTCAAGCTGGATGCCGAATACCACACGGCGCACGAATCGCACATGATGATGGAGCCGCATGCGAGCGTGGCGGCCTGGGACGGCGACCAGCTCACCGTGTGGACCTCGAACCAGATGATCGCCTGGGCCAAGGGCGACCTGGCCAAGACCCTGGGGCTGCCGAAGGACAAGGTGCGCGTGCTGTCGCCCTACATCGGCGGCGGCTTCGGCTCCAAGCTGTTCCTGCGCGCCGACGTGGTGCTGGCGGCGCTGGGCGCGAAAGCGGCGCGGCGGCCGGTGCGGGTGCCCCTGCAGCGCGCGCTGATCCCGAACAACACCACGCACCGCTCGGCGACCTTGCAGCGCATTCGCATCGGCGCCACCCGCGAGGGCAAGATCACGGCGATCGCCCACGAAAGCTGGTCCGGCAACCTGAAGGACGGCTCGCCGGAAAATGCCGCAACCCAGACCCGCTCCCTGTATGCGGGCGAAAACCGCATGACCGCCAACCGCGTGGCCTTCATGGACCTGCCCGAGTCGAACGCGATGCGTGCGCCGGGCGAGGCGCCAGGCCTGGCGGCGCTGGAAATCGCGATGGACGAGATGGCGGAAAAACTCGGCATGGACCCGGTACAGTTCCGCATCGTGAACGACACCCAGGTGGTGCCGGACAATCCCGAGAAGCCCACGTCCAACGACCCGCAGTCGAAGAAGCCGGAGAAGGAAAAGCACAATCCGCATCCGCCGTTCTCCAAGCGCCAGTTCATCCAGTGCCTGCAGACCGGGGCCCAACGCTTCGGCTGGGATCGTCGGCAGGCAAAGCCGGGTTCGGTCCGGGACGGCCGGTGGCTGGTCGGCATGGGTATGGCCTCGGCCTTCCGCGACAACCTGCTCACCAAGTCGGCGGCGCGCGTGCGCCTCGACCGGCGCGGCATCCTGACGGTGGAAACCGACATGACCGACATCGGCACCGGCAGCTACACCATCATCGCCCAGACCGCGAGCGAGATGATGGGCGTACCGCTGGAGCGGGTGCGGGTGCGCCTGGGCGACTCGAGCTTCCCGGCATCCTGCGGCTCGGGTGGCCAGTGGGGCGGCAACAACTCGTGCGCGGGCGTGTACGCCGCCTGCGTCAAGCTGCGCGAGATGGTGGCGCGCCAGGCCGGCTTCGAGCCGGAGCGCGCCATCTTCGCCGATGGCCTGATCCGCGCGGGCGAGCGCAGCCTGCCGCTGGCGCAGGCGGTCGGCGAGCGCGAGCTTGTGGCCGAGGACATGATCGAATACGGCGACATCAACACGCGCTTCCAGCAGTCGACCTTCGGCGCCCACTTCGTGGAAGTCGGCGTGGACGCGGTGACCTGCGAAGTGCGCATCCGCCGCATGCTGGCGGTGTGCGCGGCAGGGCGCATCCTGAACCCGAAGACGGCGCGCAGCCAGGTGATCGGCGCGATGACGATGGGGGCGGGCGCGGCGCTGATGGAAGAGCTGGCCGTCGACAAGCGGCTCGGCTACTTCGTCAACCACGACCTCGCGACCTATGAGGTGCCGGTGCATGCCGACATTCCGCACCAGGAAGTCATCTTCCTCGACGAGACCGACCCGATGTCTTCGCCGATGAAGGCCAAGGGCATCGCGGAGCTGGGCATCTGCGGCGTGGCGGCAGCGATCGCCAACGCGGTGTACAACGCGACCGCCGTGCGGGTGCGCGAGTATCCGATCACGCTCGACAAGCTGATCACGAAGATGCCCCTGTCCGTGTGATGCTGCGCGCATTGTCACCCCGGTGACAATGCGCGACATTCTCCGCTTGTGCTTCTGCTATCCTCTCGCGCTTCGATGTCACGCGCTCCATGCATGAAGCAAGCCCTCACTGCCGCCACTCCCGATTCCGTTCGCCGCCTCGACTGGTTCCAGCTTGCCGCCGGCTTTGCGCTGCTGGCCTGCCTGGTGATGGTCTGGCGCTGGGGCGGCACCGTCGCCGATTCCCAGGCCTATTACGACACCGCGCGCTGGCTGCGCGGCGAGATTCCGGCCAGTAGCCTGGTCGCGCCTTTCCCTTACCGCATCCTGGTGCCGGCAGTGGCCTCCGTTATTCCCGGCGACCTGCGCAACGGCTTCGCGATGCTGAACTGGGTGCTGGTGACGCTCGGGGCCTGCCTGATGTCCGCCTGCGTGCTGCGTGCGGGCCTCGGCCAGGGCCGCGCGGTCGCCGCCGGGCTCATGATGATCGTCTCGGCGCCGACCTTCTGGTTCGCGCCCTACCTGGTGGTGGATCCGGGCTCGGTCTGTGCGCGCGCCGCCTTCGTGCTGGCGGTGGTCTCTGGCCAGCCCTGGCTGGCCGCCGGCGCGGGCCTGCTGGGCACCGCCGTGCGCGAAGAGAACATCCCGCTGCTGGTGTGGCTGGTCGCGATGCGCCGCATCGCCTTCCTCCCCGGCCTGGCGGTGCTCGCCGCGGCGGGCGCCTGGATCGTGGCGGTGCGCTGGTGGCTCGTCACCGGCCTGCCGTCCTACACCTGGACGCCGCGCTGGGAACAGGTAGCGCACGCGCTGGGCGACTGGCGTTCGCTGGCCACCATCGTCGGCAGCGCCATCGTCGTGGTGCCGCTGGCGCTGCGCGGCTGGCGCGTGGCGCCGCCCGTGCTGCGGCCGATCGCCGGCCTGCTCGCGCTGATGGCGCTGCCGCCGCTGTACGCGGCGCTGTGCGTGCGCGTCGACGGGCGTGCGGTGTGGGGAATGTATCCCTTCCTGGTGCCCTTCGCCGCCTGCGCGCCGCTGGCCTGGCGACTATCCCGTTGACGGATTCGTCACAGGGGCTATACTGGCCCCATGAACCCACCACGCTTCATGTCGCCGCGTAAGGCCCCTTGCCAGCAGGGCAGGGGCTTTGCCGCGTCCGTCGAGCGTGACTGCGCCGCCGTTGCGCGAGCGGTGCAACAGTCGTCCCGTAACCTCGCCTGGCTCGTCCAGGCTCGGTGAGGACCACTGCCAGCGTTTTTCCGTCCTCCCGAGCCTGACCCTTCCCGATACCTGCGGCCGCCCCGTGGCCGCGACGATTCAATCGCCCTTCATCAGGGGCACCATCAGGAGTGAACAATGAAACCTTCCATCCTCGTCTCATGGCTGGACATGGACCGCCTCGACCGCATGCTCGACGCCTTGCCGGCCGCCCAGGCCGGCGCGCGCGACGCGCTGCTCGATGAACTGGGCCGCGCCGGCCTGGCTGAACCCTGGGAAATGCCGGCCGACGTCGTCACCATGAATTCGCGCGTGCGCTTTGCCTTCGACGGCGCCGACGACGAAGTGACGATGACGCTGACCTACCCCAAGGACATGAACGGCAACCCCGAGCAGCTCTCGATCCTGACGCCGGTCGGCACCGCGCTGCTGGGCCTGAAGGTGGGCGACAGCATCCGCTGGCAGCGTCCGGACGGAGCCATGTTCGACGTCAGCGTCCGCGGTATCGAATACCAGCCGGAACGCGACGGCCAGTATCACCGCTGAGCATCACCACCAGCGCCAGCACGATGGCGCAGGCGATCCAGGCCGACCACAGGGTATGGGTCAGGAAGTGCGCGCCGCGCATCTGCTGCATCCATCCCAGCGCCAGCCCGGGCGCCAGGCACAGGGCCAGGCCCCGCCACGCCCGGCGCGCGGGGCCCGGCAGCCAGAAGACCACCAGCGACACCAGCCACAGGGCGCTCGACGCATGGCCCGCGGGAAGGCAGTGGCCCGGCAGCACGCCGGCGGGCAGCGCCTCGAACAGGCGCACATACGGCTGCGCGCCGCCGTAGCGCGCCAGGTCCCAGGGGCAGTGCGCATTGCTCGACTGCTTGAGCAGGCTGACGACCAGCGGCACCAGGACGGCGGACCAGGCGACCACGCGCAGCCGCAGGCGCGCCAGCGGCCGGTCGAAGGCCCGCTGCGGCCAGATCGTGTCGCCGATGGCGAGCGCGATGATCACGCCGGCGCACACGCTCAGCGCAGTCTTGGCGATGCGGTGACTGAAGGTCGCCGTCAGCCAGGCTTCGCGCCATGGAAAGCCTGCCGTCACCCGGTCGTACTGCGCGTCGGCCAGCCACAGGTCGGCGTCGGTCCAGGCGCCCAGCGCAAGAATCAGCAGCGCGGCCAGCGCCAGCAGGGCGCCGAGCCGGATCGCCGTCGTCCTACCCAGCAGCCTGTCCTGTGCCTCAGTTGCGGACACAGGCATGGAACAGGTCGAGTTTCGGATTCAGGACGGCGGTTTCGACATTCAGCATGCCGAGCACGGAGTGAAACACGTTGTCGTGCGAGAGCGGCTGGTCGCGGCGCGCCTGCAGGCAGGCGCGGTCGATGCGGAAGCGCTGGCTGAAGCCATCCGACATCCACAGCATCATCGGCACGTGGGTCTGCTCGCTGGGAGCAAACAGGTACGGTGCGCCGTGCAGGTACATATTGTTTTCGCCCAGGGACTCGCCGTGGTCCGAGAAGTACAGCATCGAGGTGTCGACGTCGGAATCACCGGCGGCCTTGCGCAGCAGGTCTATGGTCTCGGCCAGGAAGGTGTCGGTGTACAGGATGGTGTTGTCGTAGGCGGCGACGATCGACTCGCGGGTGCAGGTTTCGAATTCGCTGCTGTTGCACACCGGCCCGAAGCGGCCGAAGCCGGCCGGGTAGCGGTGCGCGTAGGCCGGACCATGGCTGCCTTTCTGGTGCAGCACAATGACCATGTCCTGCTTCGATTGCCGGATCAGCTCGGGCAGGCCCTCGAGCAGGTCTTCGTCGTAGCACTCGTCGCCGCTGCAGTGGCGGCTGCCGGCGCCCGGGCTGGATACATCGACGAATTCGACGCGGTCGCACACACCCTTGCAGCCGGAGTTGTTGTCGCGCCAGAGGACGCGCAGGCCTGCGTGCTTCAGCACGTCGAGCAGGCCCTCCTGGTGCTTGGCCCGGGTGTCGTCGTAGCGCTCGCGCGTCATCCCCGAGAACACGCAGGGTACCGAGACCGCGGTGGCTGTGCCGCAGGACTGGACCCGTGCAAAGTTGATCAGGCCTTGTTCGCGCGCCAGGCGCGGATTGGTGTCGCGCGCATAGCCGTTGAGCGAGAAGTTGGCGGCGCGCGCCGTCTCGCCGACCACGATCACGGTGACGGTGCGCTTTGTCTGTCCGGCCCAGCGGCTGCCCTTGACGGCGTCGCGGCCGATGCTCTGCAGTGGTACCGGCGTACTCCAGCGGTTGTGCAGGTAGCCGTTGAGCGCCTGCACCGCATTGGTCGGCGTGAGCAGGTAGCGCAGCTCGCGGTGCTCGCGCACCGTGGGCGCCAGGGTCTTGAACAGTAATACCAGCAGCACGGTGGCCAGCGCCAACGCAGCGGCGACGGTGCCGGCGCGCTGGGCCAGGCCGCGCGCGCCTTGCGGGAAGCGCAGCTGCGCACGCGCCACCAGCAGCGAGGGCAGGCCCCCGGTCAGGGCGACGAACAGCAGCATGCGCCAGTTCAGCAGCTCCGCGGCCTCACGCGTGTCGGTTTCAAACATGCTCTGGATGATCGCCTTGTCGATCACGACGCCGTATTCGTTGATGAACCAGGCCGAGGCCGACGCAGTCAGCAGGAAAACGATCAGGGCCGGCTTGACGACGAAGCGGAAGCTGAAGGGCATTAAGAGTGCGTAGAACAACAGCACGACAATGGCGAAGCTGCCCGCGAGCAGCGGCAGCCGGGCGAGCGAAAAGCCGCCGACCGCGTGGACGAAATCGGACCAGAAATTGAAGTTGCCGATGGTGGCAAGCAGCAGGGCGACGGAAAAGACGAGCAGGTTGGCGCTGATGCGCCGGGACAGGATGTTTTGCACAGGTATCACTTCTGGAGCGCGCAGCCGGACTGGCTGCGATACCCGTGCAGGATACGCAGCAGCGCGTCAGCAGCTCGTCAGCAGGCCGTTAAGCCGGTGTGAACGTGATCGTGAAGCGGCTGCCGCCTTCCGGGCGCGCCTGGTAGGCAAAGCCGGCGCCCAGGAAATCGCAGATGCGGCGCGCCAGCGCGAGACCAAGCCCGGTGCCGCCCGAGCCGCTGGACGGCACGCCGGCGCCGCTGCCGAGCGTGGCGACGACAGCCGGCGGCAGGCCCGGCCCGGTGTCCTCCACCACCACCTGGCCCGGCAGCAGGCGCACCACCACTTCGCCGCGGTCGGTGTACTGGCAGGCATTGCGCACCAGGTTGCCGATGGCGGCCGCGCACAGTTCGCGCGGGGCGCGCACCGCCAGCGCCGGACCGTCGACGAAGCGCAGGCTAAGCGGCTTGCCGGCCACCAGGGCGCGGTACTTGTCGACTTCGTCTTCGGCGATCTGCTCGAGCGCCACCGGCGCCAGCGTGCCGAGCTGCGGCGCGCGCGCCAGCAGCAGGAGCACGGTGACGCATTCGGCCGCTTCGCGCGCTGCGCGGTAGATGCGCTCGGCGGGCGCACGCACGGCGGGCGAGGATTCCTGCATCAGGATCTCGGCGGCGCCCATGATCACGGTGAGCGGGCTGCGCAGCTCGTGGCTGACGTCGCCCGTGAAGTAACGCTCGCGGTCGAGGAAGGCGCGCAGCTCGCTGGTATGGGCTTCCAGCGCGCGCGCCAGCACGCCCAGTTCGTCCTTGCGGCCGGTGAGAGCGGCGGGCACCGCGTCGTTGCCGACCGCCTGCGCCAGTTCGCTGATCGGCGTGACCACGCGCGTGCCCAGGAAACCGCCCAGCAGCAGCGCCAGCAGCACGAAGCCGGCAAATACGGTGGCGAACATCGAATACACCACCAGCTCGATCTTGTCGTAGTCGCTCTCGTGGTCGACCAGTACCCAGTTGCCGCCCGCGTCGTGGCCGGCCAGCACATGCAGGCGCGTGGTGCCGACGTCGACCTTGTGCACGCCATCGGCCAGGCCGCGCAGCGTGGCCGGGATCGCTTCGTTGCGCTGGAAGCGCAGGCCGGCGGGCATGTCGACGTCGAGTCCCGCCGCCTGGCGCGGCGCGGCCCAGGCCACGGCGGCCTCGAGGCGCTTGTCGACCAGCTGCACTTCGATGCCTTCCACCGCCAGCGCCGCGATGAGGGCGAAGAAGCCGGAGGCGCCGAGGCCGAACAGGACAAAGGCGACGACGATGCGCCGTTTCAGGGAGTCAGCCGGCCGCATCGCGCTGTGCGTGAGGCTTGGCATCCGGCTGGACCAGCTTGTAGCCGACGCCGGCCACGGTCTGCAGCATCGGCACGGCGAAAGGCTTGTCGATGGCCTGGCGCAGCGCGTGGATGTGGGTGCGCAGGGCGTCGCTGTCGGGGCGATCCTCGCCCCAGACGGCCTGCTCGAGGGTTTCGCGCGTGACGATGCGCGGCGCTGCCGCCAGCAGGCAGCGCAGCAGCACATAGCCGGTCTTGGTGAGCTGCACCGGCACGCCGGCGCGCGAGGCTTCCTGCATGTCGGGGTCGTAGCAGAGCTCGCCGAAGCGCAGGGTGCTGTGGACGGCATGGGTAGACGCAGCGCGCCGCACCAGCGCCTTCAGGCGCACTTCCAGCTCCACCAGCGAGAAGGGCTTGACCAGGTAGTCGTCGGCGCCGCTGTCGAAGCCGGCCACCTTGTCGGGCAGGCTGTCGCGGGCGGTGAGCATCAGCACCGGGGTCGATTTGCCGAGCTCGGTGCGCAGCTTCTGGCACAGTTCGAGTCCGTTCAGGCCGGGCAGCATGACGTCGAGGACGATCACGTCGTAATCGTTTTCCGAGGCCAGCGCCAGCCCGCCATAGCCGTTGCGGGCGGAATCGAGCTGGTGGCCCTTCGGTTCCAGGAAACCGTAGAGGTTGGCGAGGATGTCCGGGTGGTCTTCGACGATGAGGATGCGCATCCGCCTATTCTAGTGCACTTGCACGCCGGCTTCAGCCATGGCGATAGCTGAGGCCACGGTAGGCGCGGCACCAGATGGCGAAAAACTCTTCGCCGCTCACCGTCGGCCGGTATTCACTGGATGCAAGCACCCGCCGCAGCAGTTCGGCATCCTGCCAGTCGAGTCGCGCAAACGGATGGGCCCAGCGCGGCCGGCCCGTGACGCGGCCGAACAGCAGCCGCGGCAGCAGCACCAGCACGCAGGTGGGCATGCACAGCGGAACGAGGAAGCCCCACCATGGCCCCCAGGCCAGGCCCAGCACAACCGCTGTCAGGAAAGAGGTCGCCACGGTAGCGAGGTAGAGCGGGCGTCCCTGGCGCTCGAGCCAATCGGGCGGGTATTTGCGCGCGAGCCGGCACGCGATGCCTTCCAGCACCATCAGCTGCTGGAGCGACAGGGCATCGGAATGGACGTGCAGGGGCTGGTTCACTGCTCGGCGCCTCGCAAAAGTTGTTGAACGAACCACATGTCTTCCAGAGGAAGGGTAGAGCGGCGGCTGTTAAGAACGCGTTAAGGACGATCTAACGGAACAGGGGTGGCAGCGTTGGCAAAGTGTCTGCTTTGCATTATCGTGGGGACGTTTGACGGTTTGATGACAACGTTACCGAAAGAGACCATGAAACGAATCCTTGCCGCCGCCTGCCTGGCCCTGAGCCTGTCCGCCACTGCCCATGCCGCCACCGATGCTGTTCTGACGAAACAGGTCAATGCCTTTGTCGACGAATGGCACGACGACGCGGCGCACGCGCGCATGGCCTATTTCGACAAGATGGCCGAGGACGGCGTCTACATTGGCACCGACCGTACCGAGCTGTGGCGGCGCGACGAGTTCAAGGCCTGGGCCAGGAAGTTTTTCGAACGCAAGTCGGCCTGGAGCTTCAAGGCCACGCGCCGCAACGTGTACGCCTCGCCCGACAAGTCGGTGATCTGGTTCGACGAACTGCTCGACACCCCGAACATGGGGCCGTGCATGGCGAGCGGGGTGATCCGCAAGACCGCGAAGGGCCTCGAGATCGTGCACTACCAGCTGTCGATGGCGGTGCCGAACGAGGTGGCGGGCAAGGTCACCAAGCTGATTGCCGAAGGGAAGTAGGGTGGGCGGATTCACCGCCCACGCGGTGATAACCAGCGGCTCCGCTATCGTGCCGGATGATCTTGCCTTTAACTATCACCGCGTGGGCGGGAAACCCGCCCACCCTACGGTTATCATTGTCAGATGTCGCTCCTAGATTCCCCCTACATCGGCCGCTTCGCCCCGTCGCCCACCGGCCCGCTGCACGCTGGCTCGCTGGTGGCCGCCCTGGCCAGCTACCTCGACGCGCGCGCCCACCACGGGACCTGGCTGGTGCGCATCGAAGACATCGACGAGGGCCGCAGCGTGCTAGGTGCGGCCGAAGGCATCCTGGCGCTGCTGGCCCAGCTCGGCATGCATGCCGATGGCGAGATCGTCTGGCAGAGCCGGCGCAAGCACCTGTACCAGGCCGCCGCCGACACCATCGCGGCCCATACCTATCCCTGTGGCTGCAACCGGCGCGAGATCGCCGATTCGCGCCTGGGTGTCGCGCCGGACGGCGCCGCGATCTACCCCGGCACCTGCCGTTTCGGCCTGCAGGAGGGCCGCAGCATGCGCAGCCTGCGCCTGCGCGTGCCCGAGCCAGGCTACGACGTGATTGGCTTTACCGACCGATTCGCCGGCGAGATCACGCAGCGCCTGCACGGCGAGTCGGGCGACTTCGTCCTGAAGCGCGCCGACGGTTTCTGGGCCTACCAGCTGGCGGTGGTAGTGGACGACGCCGAGCAGGGCGTCACCGACGTCGTGCGCGGGGCCGACCTGCTCGACTCCACGCCGCGCCAGATCTTCCTGCAGCGCGTGCTCGGAGTGCCGACGCCGCGCTACCTGCACGTGCCGGTGGTGCGCAACGAGAACGGCGAAAAGCTGTCGAAGCAGACCGGCGCGCTGGCCGTGGCGCCGGGGGACGAAGCGGCGGCGCTGGACGCCTTGCTGCAGGCCGCACGCTTCCTCGGCCTGCCATTGGAAAAGCCGGCATCGCTGGACGCCTTCTGGCGTACGGCGATACCGGCCTGGAGCCAGCTGCTGGCCGGGCGCGAAGGCGCGGCGCTCACCTGACCTCGCTGGGCCGGCGGCGCGACATCACCGCCAGTCCCAGCAGGCCGGCCCCGAGCATCCCCCACGTGGCCGGTTCCGGAATCGGCGCAGCCACGACGAAGCCGCGGATTTCGCCGTTCGGGTACTGGGTCGTGTGGATGTTGAGGTAAGCCTGGTTCCCGTTCATGGCATCGAGCAGCGCCGCGCTGGCCGCTGTCGGGGTGCCGCCGAACGACGCCAGGAAGGCCGGTTCGTAGACCGCGGGATCGCCGAGCTCGAAGGTGTGCGAATAGTCGCCGGCGGTGACCATCATCGGGAAGTCCAGCAGCGTGACGGCTGGTGGCGCGACGCCGGTGAAGGCCTCGAGCGTGCAGCAGTGGATGTGGGCCACGGTGGTTCCGGCAAGCAGGTCGCGGAAGGGAACCTCGGCCCGCAGCAGCGAACCGTCGATCTCGAAGGTCGCGACGCTCGAGCCTGGCGAGCCGTTGGGCGGCGACTCGGCCGGGCCGCTTGACACGGCACGGTAGATGTCGGCGCCCTGGGCCGCAGGTGCGAGCGCCGCCGTGGAAGCGGCCAGCGCAAGCGCCGTCAGTACTTTTTTCATGGCAGTCCTCCTGATCAGGAAAGATCCCGGGACACACCCGGCGGGTGTGCTGCAGAAAAAAGTAGCGCAACAGATTCCGCACGGTCCACACCGTACGGGTAATAAAAGTGCCTCAGGAATAAGTGCGTAAGAAAAAGATCAGTGCGGCATGCCGATGACTATACTGGCTTCGTCGATGGCTGCCATCGCCGGCGAACCGGCCCGCAAGGCTGCGTGCGGGCCGCTGAACCCGACCAGTTGCACCCCGCCAGGCAGGCGCAGTGTCGCTTCTCCGCCACTGGCGGCGCGGCTGGCACGGACGATCTCGCCTGCCAGGACATTCTCCTGCGTCGATGCATCGATGTGGCCGGCCACCTGGACCGCCGTCGCCTTGCACAAGGCCAGCACCTCCATGCCGCGCTGCAGGTCCAGCAGCTGAGCGCTTTCGCGGGTGATGCGGGAATGCAGGACGCTGCCGCCCGCCAGCAACAGCTGCACCCGTACCTGTCCCGCGCGCGACGCGATCGATCCCACCGTGCACGGAAACTGGTTGCGCATGCTGGTGCGCAGCGCAAACGCGGCGCGGCCGCTGGCGTCGCCCAGCGCGAAGCGCGCGAGGATGTGCTGGCGTGCGCGCGCCATCTCGTCGGCCGCTTCCAGCACGCGCTCGCCTGCCGGCGTGAGGGTGGCGCCGCCGCCGCCGCTGCCGCCGACCGCCTTTTCCACCAGCGCCGTGCCGGCCAGGTTGGCCAGGGTTTCCAGTGCCTGCCAGGCCGCCTTGTAGCTCACGCCGGCAGCGCGCGCGGCTTCGGAGATGGAACCGGCCTGGCCGACCCGGCGCAGGATATCGATGCGCTTGTCGCCGGCCTGGAAGCCCAGGACCTCGTCCAGGGGGAGGGTTCGCTTGTTCATGCCTCCTATGGTAGCAGGACGCCGATCCCGGCGCTATTCTCCGGATGAATAGCGGAGGGCGGTTTGTGCTACAGTTTCGCTATTCAAACAAGGAATAGCGAATGAACATGAAACGATGCATCGGCCTGCTGCTGGCAGCCATTGCGCTGCCCCTGGGCGCGCAGGCCGGCGAAGTCCAGGTGGCGGTGGCCGCCAACTTTGCGGCGCCGATGCAGAAGCTCGCCTCCATGTTCGAAGCCGAGACCGGACACAAGGCGGTGGTGTCGGCCGGCTCGACCGGCAAGTTCTACGCTCAGGTGAAACATGGCGCGCCGTTCGACGTGCTGCTGGCCGCCGATGACGAAACCCCGGCGCGGCTGGAGCGCGAAGGCCGGGGCACGGGACGCTTCACCTATGCCATCGGCAGGCTGGTGCTGTGGAGCCGCCAGGCGGGTGTCGTCGATGCCCAGGGCGCGGTGCTCAGGACCGGCAGGTTCGAACGTCTGGCGGTCGCCGATCCGAAGCTGGCTCCTTATGGCGCCGCGGCCTACGAGCTGCTTGGCCGGCTTGGCCTGCTCGACGCCCTGCGCCCAAGGCTGGTGCAGGGCGAGAACATCGCCCAGGCCTACCAGTTCGCCGCTACCGGCAATGCCCAGCTGGGCTTTGTCGCCATGTCCCAGGTCTACGCCGACGGCAAGCTGAAGGAAGGCTCGGCCTGGGTCGTGCCGGCCGCAATGCACGCGCCGATCCGCCAGGATGCCATCCTGCTGGACAAGGGCAGGAACAGCGCGGCGGCGAGCGCCCTGGTGCAGTACCTGAAGGGCGACAAGGCGAGGGCGCTGATCCGGTCCTATGCTTACGATCTCCCGCCGGTGCGCTGAACGATGCCGATCGAGAAGGAAGCCTGGCAGGCCATCCGGCTCACCTTCGAGCTGGCCAGCGCGACCACCGTGCTGCTGCTCCTGGTCGCCACCCCCCTGGCCTGGTGGCTGGCGCGCACGCGCTCGCGCTGGCGGGCGCCGGTGTCGGCCCTGGTGACGATGCCGCTGGTGCTGCCGCCCTCCGTGCTCGGCTTCTACCTGCTGCTCGCCCTCGGTCCCGACGGGCCGCTCGGCCGCCTGACCCAGGCCCTCGGCCTGGGCGTGCTGTCCTTCACCTTCACCGGCCTGCTGGTCGGATCGATCGTGTACTCGCTGCCCTTTGCCGTGCAGCCCATGCAGCACGCCTTCGAGGCGATGGGCAGGCGCCCGATGGAAGTGGCGGCCACGCTTGGCGCCTCGCCGCTTGACGCCTTTTTTAGCGTCGCGCTGCCGCAGGCCCGCAGCGGTATCCTGACTGCCGCGGTCCTGAGCTTCGCCCACACGGTCGGCGAGTTCGGCGTGGTGCTCATGATCGGCGGGAACATCCCCGGCAGCACCCGCGTCGTGTCGACCCAGATCTATGGCTACGTCGAGGCGATGGAATACGCGTCGGCCCATTGGCTGGCGGGCGGCATGCTGCTGTTCAGCTTCGTGGTGCTGCTGGTCCTGGGGACGCTGCGCCGCAGCCCCGCGCGGGTGCTGCCATGACCCGGGATTTCCAGGTCCGGCTGGCGCTGCCGCGCGCCGACTTCAGGCTCGACGTCGACCTGCGCCTGCCTGGCAGCGGTATCACCGTGCTGTTCGGCCGCTCCGGTTCCGGCAAGACCAGCGTGCTGCGCGGCGTTGCCGGCCTGGAGGCAGGTGGGCGCGCGCGCATCGTCGTGGGTGGAGAGACCTGGCAGGACGACGATACCGGCGTGTTCCTGCCGACCCACCGGCGTGCGCTCGGCTACGTGTTCCAGGAAGCGAGCCTGTTCGACCACCTTGACGTGCAGGGCAACCTCGACTACGGCCGCAAGCGCAGCCGCGCGCCGGGCGCCGCTGCGGCACTCGGGGAGGCCGTCGAGCTGCTCGGGATCGGGCACCTGCTACGGCGCCGCGTGGGCCAGCTCTCCGGCGGCGAGCGCCAGCGGGTGGCGATCGCGCGCGCCCTGGCCGCCACGCCACGCCTGCTGCTGCTGGACGAACCGCTGGCCTCCCTGGACGCCGCGCGCCGCCACGAGATCCTGCCCTGGCTCGAGAAGATGCATGCGGAACTGAAGATCCCGATGCTGTACGTGACCCATTCGGTCGACGAGCTGGCGCGCCTGGCCGATTACGTGGTGGTGCTGGAAGGTGGCCGGGTCAAGGCCGACGGTCCGGTGGAAGACGTGCTGTCTGCCATCGATGTCCCCGCGCTCGTGGGAGAGGAGGCGGGCGCGCTGGTGCACGGCGTGGTCGCCGAACGCAGTGCGCAGTGGCAGCTGGCGCGCATCGATGTCGAGCGTGGATCGTTCTGGCTGCGCGACGGCGGCATCCCGCTCGGGCAGCAGGTGCGCCTGAGGATCATGGCGCGCGACGTCAGCCTGGCCACGCGCGAGCCGCGGGACACCAGCATCCAGAACCACTTCCCCTGTGTCGTCGAATCGATCGCGCCGGACAGCCATCCATCGCAGGTCCTGGTGCGGGTGCGCTGCGGGCAGACCGCGCTGCTGGCCCGCGTCACGCGCCGGGCGCTGTTCGAGCTCGGCCTGGCGGCGGGCAGCCCGGCCTGGGTGCAGGTGAAATCGGCGGCGCTGCTGGCTTGAGGCGCGCCTAGTGGGGATTGCGCAGGATGGTGATCTCGCCGTCCGCTTCCAGGAAGGCGCATTTCATTTCCGGGCGCGGGCAGTCGTGCTCGCGCAGGGCTTCCTCGATGTCCGATTCCGACAGACGGCAGTTGCGGACCACCTTGTCGAAGAAGACGCCGTCGCGGCCGATCAGCACGGCGCTGCCGTCGACCAGTTTTTCGATGCTGGCGTTGCGCGAGGTGAGCAGGGCGACGAGGGAATTGATGGCCACCAGCGTTGCCGCGGCGATCAGGCCGCCGACCAGCGAATCGTCGCCGCCGTTGAGCGAGTTGGATACCGCTTCCGACAGCAGCATGACGACCAGCAGGTCGAAAGGCGTGAACTGGCCCACGGTGCGGCGCCCGGACAGGCGCACCATGACCAGCAGGAGCAGGTACACGGCTAGCCCGCGTACGATGAATTCCCACCAGGGAAGATCCATGTCAAACATATCCCCTCCGTACTGATACCGATGAGTCCCATTGTAATCAAAATGCTAATGTTCTGGACTCAAGCGTGCGGTAGGGTGGTGGGAGGCGGTTCAGACACCACATCGGATTCGAACTCTACCAACAACACCGGTGTCAAACCGGGCGTATCTCTGCCATTCCTTGCGCCAGGATGCCCGCCCCGTCGCGCCTCCGGCTCTCTCCGAAGTGGTAGAAAGAATAACTTTTTGTCGGACTGCGTTGCTGCAATAATGCTATCGAAAGCGTGTAAATATTCATATGCCAACAGGGGGATGTGATGGCCAAGAGTCGCGCTGCAGTCGTGTTCATCCATGGTTTGGCCAAGAAGCCGGAGAAGGATGAACTTCTCAAGATCTGGCACTGGGCCCTGCTCCGGGACAACCCCATGCCCAACGTCTTCGGCGAATCGAACAAGGGCATGAACCTGGATACGGAAGACGCCCCCACGATCATGTCCTACTACGCGGACGTCTTCTATGGCAAAGACTACGAGAGAGATCTCCAGTCCTACTTCGAGCAGAATCCGGTGAAGCAGGCTGGCCTGGAATTGAATTCGCAGGGCTTGACCGAGGTCGAGTCCGGCCGCGAGCCGCCGATTCCCGTTACCCCGCGCGAGGCCTATTTCCTGGAGATGCTGGAATCCAAGCTGGCGGCCAATCTTGCATTGGAAGACGATAAGGTGCCCGACGAGGCGGCGCTTCCGACCGGTTACGAGGTGGCCGGCTTCGTTCCTCGCCGCATCCGTGAGGCGATCATCAAGAAGGCGGCGATGGAGGCCTACTATTTCCTGTTCAATAAAGAATACGTCCGCCCGGATGGCGCACGCTTCATGGTGCGGGAAGCATTGCGCCAGCGCCTGCTCGATGACGTCAATCACGCCCTGGCCATCGCGGATAAAGTCGTGATCGTCTCGCACAGCATGGGCACGATGGTGGCCTATGACCTGCTGCGCAACGTCAAGGCCTGTCCACGGGTCAGTACCCTGATCACGCTCGGTTCGCCGCTCGGCGTGAGGGAAGTCCAGGCGGAACTGGCGCCGGAACGCGGCGGCCCCGATTTTCCCGAGCGTGTGGACCATTGGGTGAATATCTATGATCCCCTCGATCCCATCTGCGGTCCCGATCCGCGTTTCGCCAACGATTACCGGCCCTTCAAGGACAGGTCGGTGAAAGACATCCGTGAATCGAACTGGGGCAGCTGGCGGCATACGATCACCCATTACCTGGCCGGTGTGAAATTCCGCGCCGAGCTGACCACCGCCCTCGATCGCGCACCGGGTGTGCAATGATGTCCACGCTCGCGGATGCCATCCTGCGGGGCGAGTCCATCTGTGCCGAGCCCTGGAAAGTCGCCGAAGCCGTGTCCGTCCTGGTGGAACGCGCCAGGACCGCGCCAGGCCTGACTGCGGAACAGGTCGCTACTGCCTGCGGCACCCTGAACAAGTACCGCAACTACGAAGCGTGCCGGAACCTGGCCAGCGGCTGGACCGCGCTCGGCAACACCGACCCGACCGTGCGGCGCCACCTGGCGCAAGCCCAGATCAACCTGGGCATGCTCGACGCAGCGGACTCCTTGCTGCGTGAGCTGGTTGACGAGCTCACGCCCAGCGAGCAGGCGCCGGTCGAAGGCCTGGAATTAAGCGAAGCCAGGGGCCTGCAGGGACGGGTCGCCAAGCAGCGCTTCGTCGCGTCCCGCCAGCACAAGGCCCTCGAGACCGCATTCTGGTCCTACTACAACGGCTATTGCGAGGACAAAGGAAGGCGTGCCTGGCTCGGCGTGAATGCTGTGGCCCTGCTGGCGCGGGCCGAGGCCGAACGCCTGGCATTCCGCACCGTCGACCTGAAGGAGCTGGTGGAGGAGCTGGAATCGCAGGTACGGCCGGTCGCATCGCAGTGCTTCTGGAACCTGGCGATCATGTCTGAGCTGTCCCTGGCGGCGAACCGTTGCGACGAAGCCGAGTTCTGGCTGTACCGATTCATGCATGCGCCCGGGTGCACGCCCTTCGCGCTCGAAAGCTACGAGCGCCAGTTGCGCGAGATCTGGGGTGCGCGGCCATTCGACGATGCCGAGCGATGCCAGGACCGCCTGGCGCGTATCCTGGCGCGCCAGCTCGTGCAGAAATTCTCGACGCTGTCGGTCACCGCGCTTGATGCCGAGGATATCCGCAAGTCGCAGCAGCTGGAAAGGGTGTTTTCGCAGCAAGGCGCATTCTCGATCGACACCATCCATACCCTGCTGAAGGCCTGCAAGTCGGTCGGTTGCATTTCGTCCAGGACGACCGGCGCGCGCATGGGCACGGGTTTCCTGGTGCAACGTTCAGCGCCGCCTCCCGGCGAGCCCTCGGTGCTGTTCGTTACCAACGCCCACGTGCTGAGCGAAGAGGTGAGTGGCGCGCTACCCCGCGATGACGCGCTGGTGTCGTTTGAACTCGGGCCGCGAGATGGAGACGGAAAACTGGTGTATTACCCCATCAAGCGGGTAATCTACACCTCCCCGCCGGGGGAGCTCGGGATGCCGGGGCCGCTCAGCGAGAACCTGGATGTCACGATCGCCGAGCTGGAAGGGCTGCCTGCCGAGGCCAAGGGGCTGGGCGTCGCCACCGCACTGCCCTTGATCA
The DNA here is from genome assembly GCF_020707295.1 of Massilia sp. IC2-476. NCBI lineage: Bacteria > Pseudomonadati > Pseudomonadota > Betaproteobacteria > Burkholderiales > Oxalobacteraceae > Massilia > Massilia sp. IC2-476. The sequence goes on along the minus strand of NZ_JAJFER010000001.1, from coordinate 199,716 downwards.
ACGGCCGCTCGAAGGCCTACGTGGTCGGCCATCCCAGCGGCGCCGCCCTGCAGATCGCGCTACACGACAGCACCTTGCTGGCCTACGACGAGGTGCGTCGGCTGCTGCATTACCGCACGCCGACCGAGCCGGGCAGCTCGGGCAGTCCGGTGTTCAATGAGAACTGGCGGGTGATCGCGCTGCACCATGGCGGCTCGGATGTGATGCCCTGTTTCCACCCCGAGACAGGCAACTACCAGGCGAACGAGGGGATTACCTTCAAGGCGATTGCCGAAGGCTTCGGGCCGCTCTAGTGCGGATCTAGCGTATGCGGTCCGGCCTGGGCAGCCTGCTCGGCTTCCCAGGCGGCCAGCGCCTGTTCGTAGCGCGCCAGCGCTTCCTCGTAGAGGTCGAACACGCAGGGCACACAACCGCTGCGGCAGCAGTCCTCGAGTTCGGGCTGCACGGGCGGGACGGGGCGTGGGCGGGCCATCCTAGTCGCCGCGCTCGCCGTCGCCATTCAGGATCCGCTGGATTTCCTCGCGATCCTTCCTGCTGACATGGCCGCGCAGGGCGGCCAGCACCAGCTCCTTGCCGGAACCGGAAAAGGCCTTGTGGATGAGGTCCTTGATCAGGCTGGACTGGTGGCTGTCCTGCGGCTGGGCTGGCGCATACACGTGGGCGCGGGTGCTTTCGTCGCGGGTGAGCAGGCCTTTGGCATGCATCACCTGCAGCAGACGCAGCACGTTGGCATAGGCCATGTCGGGCCGCGTGTCGACCGCCGCCTCGTGCACCTGGCGCGCGGTGGCGGGGCCGAGCTGCCACAGCAGGCGCAGCATTTCCAGTTCGGACGGGGTCGGCTTGGCGGGAACGTCGGGAGTCGTCATGGATCTAGAATAAATGACCTAGACCGCCAAGTCGAGCCGTCCTGCGTGTTGTCAGTCGTGGACGCGGTATTCGCGCAGCTGGAACACGTTCTTGCCGCCTTCGCGTTCGCATACCCCGCTCATGGTCTCTCCCTTGCGCAGCACGTGGGTGACGCGGGCGCCTTCGGCCTTGCCGGCGCAGGCCGCGTGGGCGGCGGCGGGCACTTCCGGAAGCTCGACCGCTGGTGGCTCCGGCGGCACCGGCGGGACTGGAGGGGCTGGCGGTGCCAGCGAGCCGTCTGGCAGCGCATGTGGTACCGGAGGCGCGGGTGGGGCCGGCGGTGCAGGCGGAGCGGGGGGCGGCGGGCATTTGCCCTTCACGGTCGATTCGCACTTGTAGTGGACGTGCACGCCGGCCTGCACGGCGCTCGAGGCGGCAACGCAGCCCAGCAGGGCGATGATGGCAATGGTCTTGTTCTTCATGGTGGTCTCCCTGGCTGCGGCCCGCACCGGTGCGGCGGGCCATGAACAACATCCTGCACGCCGAATGTGGAGAAAAGATGGAGCCGCCCGGCTACAGGTCGCAGCGGTAGCCGAGCCCATAAATGGAGCGGATGGCCTCCAGCCCGGGCGCGGCGGCGTCGATCTTGCGCCGCAGGTTCTTGATGTGGCTGTCGATGGCGCGGTCGGTGGCCTCCAGGCTGTCGGCGCGCGCGGCGTCCAGCAGCTGGGCGCGCGAGAACACCTGGCCCGGACGGCGCGCCAGGGTGGCCAGGATCGCGAACTCGCTCGGGGTCAGGTCGAGCGGCTGGCCGTGCACCAGCACGCGCCGGGCCGCGTCGTCGACCGCCAGCACGCGCGCGGGCGGCGTGCCCCCGGCGCGGCGCAGGATGGCCTTGATGCGCGCCATCAGCTCGCGCGGGCTGAAGGGCTTGCACAGGTAGTCGTCGGCCCCGGCCTCGAGGCCCAGCAGGCGGTCGATTTCCTCGACCCGGGCCGTCACCATGATCACCGGCAGTTCGCTGCCCGGTTTGCCGCCCTCGCGCAGGGCGCGGCACAGCGACAGCCCGTCCAGGCCAGGGAGCATCAGGTCGAGCACGACCAGGGCCGGCGTCCTGGCGCGGATTGCCTCCAGCGCGACGGCGCCGTCGCCGAAGACCTCGGGCACATAGCCGGCCGCGCGCGCGTAGTCGGCGACCAGGGCGGCCAGCTCCGGTTCGTCCTCGACGATCATGATGGCCTGGCTCATGCGGCGTCTCCCGGACACGGCAGGGACACGATCACGCGCAGTCCGCCCAGCGGCGAATGGGCGAAGTCGAGGCTGCCGCCCTGCGCTTCGAGGATGCGGCGGCACAGCGCGAGACCGAGGCCGGCCCCACCATGGGCGCGGCTGCGCGAGGCGTCGACGCGGTAGAAGCGTTCGGCCAGGCGCGCCAGGGCATCGTCCGGCACGCCGGGCGCGCTGTCGTCGATGATCAGTTGCAGCCGCTTGCCGTCGGCGCGTGCATGGAGCTGGATGCGCCCGCCCGGCATGGTGTAGCGCAGGCTGTTCTCGAACAGGTTGTCGAGCACCTGGCGCAGGCGGTCGGGGTCGGCCAGCACGATCGGCGCCGGTGGCGGCGCGCCCAGCTCCAGCGCCAGCCCGGCCGCCTCCAGGCGCCCGGCGAAACCCTGGGCCTGGCTGCCGGCGTACGCCCACAGGTCGAGCGGCACCGGTTTGCAGTCGAGCGCCCCGACGTCGGCGCGCGCCAGCGCATACAGCTCGTCGATCAGCTTGTTCAGGGCCAGCACCTGGCGCAGCATGGCGTCCAGGGTCTCGGGCGTGGCGCTGCGCACGCCGTCCTGCAGCGCCTCGAGCTGGGCGCGCAGCACGGCCAGGGGCGTACGCAATTCGTGCGAGGTGTCGGCCACCCACTGGCGGCGTGCGCTTTCCGCGCTTTGCAGCTGCCCGGCGAGCGCATTGAAGTGGCGCGCGAGCTCGCCCAGTTCGTCGCTGCGCGTGCCTGGCAGGCGCACATCGTAGCGGCCGCCGGCCAGAGCCGCGGCGCCGCCGGCGAGCTGCCGGATCGGCAGGCGGAAGTGCCGCGCCAGCAGCACCGCGGCAAGCGCGCTCAGGGCCACCGCCACCAGCACGATCAGCCACAGGCTGCTGCGCAGCTGCTCGAGGAAGGCGAGGGCCATGGCGTCGCTCGGCCGCTGGCCGGGCGTCACGCCGAGGTAGCCCACCGTGCGCCCGCCGACCTCGATGGCGCGCCTGGCCAAGGGCAGCGCAGCGGGCAGGCGGCCCGCAAGGTAGGCGCCGTCGGCGTCGAGCAGGGTGATGCGCATGGGCAGGTCGTAGGTGATGCCATCGGCGCGCGGGGCGTCGAGGCGCGGTGGCGGCAGCGGTGGCGCCGGAGGGGCGGGAGGCGCGGGTGGAGAGGGCGGAGAAGCCGGTGAAGCCGGTGAAGCCAGTGAAGCCGGGGACGCCGGGAATGGCGGCGCCATCGGCGCTGCAGGCGCCACCGGCACGGCGACCGGGCGGCGCCGGCGTTCGTCCTGCAGGCGCCGCAGTTCGCCGGCGACCCAGCCGCGCCGCGCCTCGCCCTCCGGCAGGAATTGCCAACCGCCTCCGGCCTGGTAGCGCGCCGCCAGCGCCCCCGATAATTCGTCCAGGCGGTCGAGCTCGATGCCGACAGCGTAGTCGCCGAAGCTCGCCAGCACGTTCTGGCGCAGCAGGTAGACGGCGCTGGCCGCCACCGCCAGGATGGCGAGGAGGACCGAGAAAAACAGGCGGTGGCCGATGGAAAATTTCACAATGTCGGGTCAGCGTAAGACTACGTGGAAGGGGAAGGCTTGTTTCGTGAATCGCTATAGCACGATCATCCTATTCTAAACATGGTCAAAATAGAAAATATTGAACAGTCAATTTCTCCAAGTTTGACGGAGCAGACGCAAGGTCTGGCAAGGCCTGGTCCTACAAAACGTGTGCCGAAACTCCGTGGTCGGATGGGTTCGCCTTGGCTAGGATGAACCCGTCTCAGCCACTTCCGGCTGGTCTTTCAACATGAACGGAGGCAACTATGGCATCGAATAACCAAGGCGGCAACAAAGGCGGCAAGCAGGGCGGCAACCAGCAGAGCGGCGACACCAGCAACCGCGGTTTCGCATCGATGGATCCGCAGAGGCAGCGCGAAATCGCATCCGAAGGTGGCCGTGCCGCACACGCATCGGGCAATGCGCATGAGTTCACTTCGGATGAAGCACGCCGCGCCGGCTCGCTGAGCCATGGCGGCGGTGGCGGCGGCAACCAGCAGAGCGGTGGCCAGGGCGGAGGCCAGGGTGGTGGCGGTAATCAGGCAAGCAGCGGCGGCAATACCCGCGGCGGTTCGCCTGAGCAGCACGCCAAGGCCGGCTCGCAGAGCCACAAGAACGACAAGCGCTGAACCGTAGGGTGGGCGGATATTCCGCCCACGCGGTGATAGTTGACGGCATCATCATCGAGTCCGAGATCGGAGCCGACAAGCACCTTACCTAATAGACATCCCGGCGGTAGCAGCCCTCGGCCGCGAGGGCGTCGAGCTGCTCGGCGCCCAGCACGTCGCCCAGGGCGTCGTGCACGCCGCCGGCCATCCCCTGCAGGCTGCCGCAGACATAGATCGCGGCCCCTTCTTCCACCCAGCTGCGCAGTGCATTCGCGTGTTCGTGCACCAGGTGCTGCACGTAGCGCTGCGCCGATCCGTCGCGCGAAAAGGCGAGGTCGAGCCGGGCCAGGCAGCCGTCGTCCAGCCATCCCTGCAATTCGTCGCGGAGCAGGGAGTCGTGGGCGGCATTGCGCTCGCCGAACAGCAGCCAGTTGTCGCCCTTGCCGGCGTCGATGCGCGACTTGAGCAGCGCGCGCAGGCCGGCCAGGCCGCTGCCGTTGCCGATCGCGATGAACGGACGGGCGGCGTTGCCATTCAGGCGGAAGCGCTGGTGCGCACGCACGCGCAGCCGGATCGCATCCTCCAGCGTCGCGCCTTCGCACAGCCAACCCGAGCCTGCCCCCAGGCTGCCGTCCTCGCGCCGCTGCAGGCGCACCATCAGTTCCAGCCGGCCTTCGGAAGGCAGCGAGGCGATCGAGTATTCGCGCGGGTGCTCCGGGTCGAGCGGTGCGCTGAGCTGGGCCAGGTCGCCCGCTTCCCAGGCCGGCAGTGCGCCTTCCACAGGCGCCAGCGCGATGCGGTACAGCGGGGCGCCGGCGCTGCCCGGGTTGAGCAGCTCGCGTTCCAGGATGCGCCACTCGCCGTAGGCGGGCGCTTCCCAGTCGGGCGCGTCGGCGGTGCCGGCCAGGCGCCCGATATGGTGCTGCCATGCGGCCAGCGCGTCTGCATTGCCGCGGTCGACGTCGATGCGCTCGAACAGGGGCGTGGCGCCGTGCGCCGCCAGCCAGGCGTCGAGCGCGCGGCCGAAGCCGCAGTAGTTGGCATAGCTGCTGTCACCCAGCGCCAGCACGGCGTAGTGCAGCTGCGAGAGGTCCGGCGCCGTGCCCATGGTTTCGCCGGCGAAGCGCGCGGCCGTGTCGGGGGCATCGCCTTCACCGTAGGTGCTGGCGATGAACAGGACGCGGCCGCTCCCGGCCAGCGCGCCGGGCGGCAGGTCGGACATGCAGACGGCGCGCGCCGACACGCCGCCCGTATTCAGGGTGTCGGCCGTGCGCGCGGCCAGGTATTCGGCGCTGCCGGTCTGGCTCGCATACACCACCAGCCAGTCGGCTTCTCCCGTGGCGACCTGGCCGCGCGCGGCGCGGGCGCGCCAGATCGCCAGGCACATCGCCAGGTAGGCGCCGGAGAGGGCGAGGGCGCTGCCCCAGCGTACGGGATCGGTGGGGAACATCATTGCAGCAGTTCGCGCCAGGCGGCGGACACGTGTTCGCGCAGGCCGCCGTCGATGCGCACCAGGAAGCGCGCCGCGACTCCGCGCGCGTCGGCGAAGGCGATGCCGGCATCGGGGCCCATCACGGTCAGCGCGGTGGACAGGGCATCGGCCGTCATGCAGGCGCCGGCCACCACGGTGCAGGACGCGACGCCGTTGGCGATCGGGTGGCCGGTGCGCGGGTCGAGGGTATGGGAAAGGCGCTGCTGTCCCTGCTCGAAGTAGCTCCGGTAGTCGCCCGAGGTGGCGATCGCCAGGCCGTGCAGGGCCACCACGGGCTGCGGCGTAGCGCTGGCGTCGGGCACCCCTTCGATCTCGACCCACCAGGGTTCGCCGTCCGGCTTGACGCCGGCGCCGCGCAGTTCCCCACCGACCTCCACCAGGAAGTGGCGCACGCCCAGGCCTTCCAGGCACAGGGCGAGGCGGTCGACGCCGTAGCCCTTGGCGACCGACGAGAAATCGAGGATGGCGCCGCCCGGCTGCAGCAGGCGGCGGCCGGCGCGGTCGAGCTGGGGCACGGCCTGCGCGCGGCGCGCCAGCGCAGCCGCGAGGGCCGCGGCGCCGGGCGCTGCGAAGCCGCTGTGGTCGTGGCGCGCCCGCGGGCCGAAGCCCCACAGGTTGACCAGGGCGCCGGCAACCGGATCGTAGGCGCCGGCCGTGTCCTCATGGACCTGGAGCGCGAAGTCGAGCACCTCGAAGAACTGCGGCGGCAGCGCATGCCAGCTGCCGCCCGGCGCGCGGTTGTAGCGCGACAGCAGGGACGCTTCTTCCCAGTGGCTCATCTGCGCCACGATCTCGTTCAGCTTGCGCTGGAGCTGGGCTTCCAGGTCGGCGTCAAGGCCGGGCGGGACCAGCATCCGGGCCGACCAGGTCGTGCCCATCGAACGGCCTTCCGCCTTGCACAGGCGGCTGCCGGCGGGCGGCAGCGCGAGCTCGATCGCGTGGGGTACCAGGACGTCGCGCATGCCGCTTGCCGCTCCTTATTGCGGCAGGACTTCGAAGGTCGCCGCGTAGGTGTAGCGCTTGGCGGCGGGTGCCTGCTGGGCGCCGCGTTCGCCGCCCGGGAAGGAAGCGTTCAGCCAGTACATGTTTGCTGCCGGCACGGTGAAGCTCGCCTCACCCTTGGCGTCGGTGGTCAGGCGCTGTTCGCCCGAGGCGCCGCGGTACTTGGCGGTGCCCGGCGTCACGCTGAACGCCAGGTTGGCCGCCGGCTTGCCGTCAAGCTGGAAGCGCACCTTGATCGGCTCGCCGACGCGCAGGTCGGTCGGGTGGGTGACCGGGATCATCTCCAGGCCGCTGCCGCTCGGCTTCAGGGCGGTCTCGTTCATCTTGTTGGCCGAGACGAAGGTCTCCAGGCGGGTCTGCACTTGCGTGGTCTGGACTTCGGTGGCGCCGGCCGGGACCTGCACTTGCGGGCTGCCCTGGGCGCCGCGGAAACGCTTGGTTTCGCCGTTCAGCTTGTAGCTGCCCATGACGTTATTGTTGACGATCGCCAGGCGATAGGTGCCGTCCTTCGGCAGGCGCAGGTCGAGCGTGCTGCGGAACTTGCCCAGCACCGCGCCTTCGGCCTTGGTCGTGACGCCGTCCGGATCCGTGATCATCAGGCTGTCCAGGCGCAGCGGCGCGTGGTTGAATTCGAACAGCTGGTTCGAGATGCCGGCGTCGAGCGAGACCCAGGCTTCCTTCGCGTCGATCATGGTGCTGTTCGGAAGCAGCCAGGCGTTGTGGGCCTGGGCCGTCATCGACAGGGTGGCGGCGATCAGGCCGAGGGCGAGGGTCTTGCTGAGGCGCTTGAGTTGCATGGAATTCTCCTGTTGTCGTTTGTCTGTCTGTCGCTTACTGGATCTGGAGCGCCACGGCGCCCAGTTCGTCCTTGCCTGCCGCATTGGCGTCGACCTTGCCCTTGCCGGTCCAGTTGAACGGGACCTTGACCACTTCGCGGCCACCCGATTCGCGCGCGGCCTCGACCACCAGCGTGTAGTCGCCTGCCGGCAGCTTGTCCAGGCCGAAGCGCGCACCGTCGAACTTCATGGTGTGCACGCCCGGCGCACGGGTTGCGCCGCTGACGCCGTCGATCGGCATGGCGGCGTCGCGCCCGGCCTTGCGCCACCAGGAGCGCAGGTCCTTCAGCCACTTCTCGCCTTCGCGGTTCTTCATTTTCACGTCGTACAGCACGGCCAGGTTGGCAGCCACGGCCTGGTCGGCCTTCTCCACCCACATCGCCACATAGGGCTTGTGGTATTCCGCCACGTTCAGGCGCGGAAGCTCGAACTTGACCGACAGGTCGGCGGCCGTGGCCCAGCTGGACGCGAGCGGCAGCGTCAGGGCGAGCGAGTGAGACAGTTTCATCGGATTGCCTTATATATAGAGTGAAATTATTTGCTAATCTAATAAATCGTCAATGAACGAACAGCAGGGCGATCACGGCCGGCAGCACGATGCCGAAGCCGATCACCGGCCAGGTTGAGGGCCGGTTGGCCGCGTGGTATTTCAGGATCAGGAAGCCGGTGACGCAAAAAACAACACAGGCGATCGCGAAGATGTCGATGAACCAGCTCCACACGGCGCCCGTGTTGCGGCCCTTGTGCATGTCGTTGAGCCAGGAGATCCAGCCGCGCGAAGTGGCTTCGTATTCGGCGCCGCCGTCGACCGCGATGCGCAGCCAGGCGTCGCCGCCCGGGCGGGGCAGGGCGATGTAGGCGTCTTCTTCGGAAAACTCGGCGCGTTTCCCGCGCACGTCGACCGGGAAGGAGGCGTTGGCCCAGTCCGCGACCTCGCTCGGCAGCGGCACTTCGGCGTCCGCGTGCTCCGCCGCGTATTTTTCCAGCTGGGCGCGCAGTGGCGCCGGCAGCGTGGCTTTCAGGCGCGTGACTTCCGGCTTGGCTTCGATCTCGGCCGCGTGGTTGAGCGTGAATCCGGTAAAGCTGAACAGCAGCATGGCCATCAGGCAGATCGCGGAGCTGATCCAGTGCCACTGGTGCAGTTGCTTCAGGTAGACGGCGCGGCGGGGCCCTGGCATAGCCGGGGCGGCAGGCAGTTTCGCTGGGGCAGAAGTGGTCGGTCCGGTTGAGCTCATCCTCAAATGATAACGATTATCATTTACGTGGTCAACCATACAAGGTGGATTTACAAATAGAAATAAATAATTTGTCGGCCCAAGCTCTGCTTGACGTAGTCGCTTGCGTTACAATATTGTGCGCTAAAAGGCAGATTAGTTGCCTGAAGGCATGCCTTTGTAGTAACAGAATTCGTCCTTCCCCCACAACTTGAGTAGTAAGTGCGATCCGCTAACCGGTCAGGCCGTGTCGCGGAAGGTTACCTGAACCCGCCCCAAACTCGCGAAGCGCGAAGAAAGGTGAGCAAGAATGATGCAGCAACAAACAGCGAACTCGTACCTGTTCGGTGGTAATGCGCCGTACGTGGAAGAGTTGTATGAAGCCTACCTGAACAATCCGGGCTCGGTCCCGGAGAACTGGCGCGCTTACTTCGACCAGATGCAGCACGTGCCAGCGGTGGACGGCTCCAGCCGCCCCGACGTGGTGCACTCCTCGGTGGTCGCCTCGTTCGCGGAACGCGCCAAGCAGGGTCCGATCCGCACCGTCACCGCCAACCAGGACCCGGAACTGGGCCGTAAGCGCGTCGCCGTCACCCAGCTGATCGCCGCCTACCGCTACCTCGGTTCGCGCTGGGCCAACCTGGACCCGCTGCAGCGCCAGGAACGTCCGCCCCTGCCGGAACTCGATCCGAGCTTCTACGGCTTCACCGAAGCGGACCTGGACACCGTCTTCAACATCAGCAATACCTACTTCGGCAAGGAAACCGCGCCGCTGCGCGACATCCTGAACTGGCTGCGTGACACTTACTGCCGTTCGATCGGCGCCGAGTTCATGTACATCAGCGATCCGACCGAAAAGCGCTGGCTGCAGGAACGCCTGGAGTCGATCCGCTCGACCCCGACCTTCTCGGGCGAAAAGAAAAAGCACATCCTCGAGCGCCTGACCGCGGCCGAAGGCCTGGAGCGCTACCTCCACACCAAGTACGTCGGCGCCAAGCGCTTCTCGCTGGAAGGCGGCGAATCCTTCATCGCCTCGATCGACGAAGTCATCCAGCGTGCCGGTGAAAAGGGCGTGCAGGAAATTGTCATCGGCATGGCCCACCGCGGCCGCCTCAACGTGCTGGTCAACACCCTGGGCAAGAGCCCGGCCGACCTGTTCGAGGAATTCGAAGGCAAGCACGCCGACGACCTGCCGGCAGGCGACGTGAAATACCACCAGGGCTTCTCGAGCGACATCTCGACCCCGGGCGGCCCGGTCCACCTGTCGCTGGCCTTCAACCCTTCGCACCTGGAAATCGTGAACCCGGTGGTCGAAGGTTCGGTCAAGGCGCGCATGGAACGCCGCGGCGACCGCAAGGGCAAGGAAGTGCTGCCGATCCTGGTGCACGGCGACGCCGCATTCGCCGGCCAGGGCGTGGTCATGGAAACCCTGAACCTGGCCCAGACCCGCGGCTACGGCACCGGCGGTACCGTCCACATCGTCATCAACAACCAGATCGGCTTCACCACCTCGGACCCGCGCGACGCCCGTTCGACCATCTACTGCTCGGACGTCGTCAAGATGATCGAAGCACCGGTGCTGCACGTGAACGCCGACGATCCGGAAGCGGTCGTGCTGGCCTCGCAGATCGCGATGGACTACCGCACCGAGTTCGGCAAGGACGTGGTCGTGGACATCGTCTGCTACCGCAAACTCGGCCACAACGAGCAGGACACCCCGGCGCTGACCCAGCCGCTGATGTACAAGAAGATCGCCAAGCACCCGGGCACCCGCAAGCTGTACGCGGAGAAGCTGGCTGCGCAGGGCACCGTGCCGCCGGAAACCGGTGACCAGCTGGTCGCCGAATTCCGCAACGCGATGGACGCCGGCAAGCACACCGTGGACCCGGTGCTGACCAACTTCAAGAACAAGTACGCCGTCGACTGGGCGCCGTTCCTGAACAAGAAGTGGACCGACGCCGCCGACACCGCCGTGCCGATGACCGAACTGAAGCGCCTGGCCGAACGCATCACCAAGGTGCCGGAAGGCTTCAAGCCGCACTCGCTGGTCGAGAAGGTCCTGAACGACCGCGCCACCATGGGCAAGGGCGAGATGAACCTCGACTGGGGCATGGGCGAGCACCTGGCCTTCGCGTCGCTGCTGTCCTCGGGCTACGCTGTTCGCCTGTCGGGCCAGGACGCTGGGCGCGGTACTTTTGTCCACCGCCACGCCGTGCTGCACGACCAGAACCGCGAGCGCTGGGACCAGGGCATCTACCTGCCGCTGGCCAATGTATCGGACAACCAGGCCAACTTCACCGTGATCGACTCGGTGCTGTCGGAAGAAGCGGTGCTCGGTTTCGAGTACGGCTACTCGACCGCCGAACCGAATACGCTCACCATCTGGGAAGCCCAGTTCGGCGACTTCGTCAACGGCGCCCAGGTCGTCATCGACCAGTTCATCGCCTCGGGCGAAGTGAAGTGGGGCCGCGCTTCGGGCCTGACCATGATGCTGCCGCACGGCTATGAAGGCCAGGGTCCGGAGCACTCGTCGGCCCGTATCGAGCGCTTCCTGCAGCTGTGCGCCGACAACAACATGCAAGTGGTGCAGCCGACCACGGCCGCCCAGATCTTCCACCTGCTGCGCCGCCAGATGGTGCGCCAGTTCCGCAAGCCGCTGGTGATCTTCACGCCGAAGTCGCTGCTGCGTAACAAGGACGCCGGCTCGCCGCTGACCGACCTGGCCAAGGGCGGTTTCCAGACCGTCATCGGCGAAGTGGACGAGAAGATCGAAGCGTCGAAGGTCAAGCGCGTGCAGGTCTGCTCGGGCAAGGTCTACTACGACCTGGTCGCCGCCCGCAAGACCCGCGGCGTGAGCGATGTCGCCATCGTCCGTATCGAACAGATGTACCCGTTCCCGCACAAGTCCTTTGCCGCCGAACTGAAGAAGTATCCGAACGCGACGGAAGTGGTGTGGGTGCAGGACGAGCCGCAGAACCAGGGTCCGTGGTTCCAGATCCAGCACAACGTCTTCGAAAGCATGGAAGACGGCCAGCGCCTGTCTTACGCAGGCCGCCCGGCTTCTTCGTCGCCTGCGGTCGGCTACGCCGACAAGCACGTGGCGCAGCAGAAGGAACTGCTGGAAACCGCGTTCTCGAAGCTGAAGGGCTTCATCCTGACCAAGTAATCACCGCTGCCCCCGGCGCCAGCAAGCCCGGGGGCCTTTGCATACAGAATATATAAAACGGAGCTACATCAAATGGCACAAATCGAAGTCAAGGTCCCCCAACTGTCGGAATCGGTTGCTGAAGCAACCCTGCTGTCCTGGCACAAGAAAGTCGGCGAGAAAGTCTCGCGCGACGAGAACATGATCGACATCGAGACCGACAAGGTGGTCCTGGAACTGCCGGCCCCGAGCGAAGGCGTGATCGTCCAGCTGCTGAAGGCCGACGGCGCGACCGTCGTGTCCGGCGAAGTCATCGCCATCGTCGATACCGAAGCTTCGGCACAGACCAGCCCGGTGGCAGTGAAGCCGATCCCGTCGGCTGCCCCGAACGCGCCGATCGAAGCCGCCCCGGCTGCTGCCGCAACCGGCTCGAAAGGCGATGTCGCCATGCCGGCCGCCGCCAAGATCCTGGCCGACAACAACATGAGCGCGTCGGATGCCACCGGCACCGGCCGCGACGGCCGCGTGACCAAGGGCGACGCCCTGGCCGCAGTCGCCAACAAGCCGGCACAAGCTGCCGCTCCGGCTCCTGCCGCCAAGCCAGCCCTGCAGCCGGTCGCCGCACCGATCGCCAGCCTGGGCGACCGTCCGGAAGAGCGCGTGCCGATGAGCCGCCTGCGCGCCCGTATCGCCGAGCGCCTGCTGCAGTCGCAACAGACCAACGCCATCCTGACCACCTTCAACGAGGTGAACATGGCGCCGGTCATGGAACTGCGCAACAAGTACAAGGACAAGTTCGAGAAAGAGCACGGCGTCAAGCTGGGCTTCATGTCCTTCTTCGTCAAGGCTGCCGTTGCCGCTCTGAAGAAGTACCCGATCCTGAACGCCTCGGTCGACGGTAACGACATCGTCTACCACGGTTACTTCGACATCGGTATCGCCGTCGGTTCGCCGCGCGGCCTGGTGGTGCCGATCCTGCGCAACGCCGACCAGCTGTCGATCGCCGAGATCGAGAAGAAGATCGGTGAATTCGGCCAGAAGGCAAAAGACGGCAAGCTGACCCTGGACGACCTGTCGGGCGGTACCTTCTCGATCTCGAACGGTGGTGTGTTCGGTTCGATGCTGTCGACCCCGATCATCAACCCGCCGCAGTCGGCTATCCTGGGCGTGCACGCGACCAAGGACCGCGCCGTGGTGGAAAACGGCCAGATCGTGATCCGTCCGATGAACTACCTGGCAATGTCTTACGACCACCGCATCATCGACGGCCGCGAAGCCGTGCTGGGCCTGGTGGCCATGAAGGACGCGCTGGAAGATCCGGCCCGCCTGCTGCTCGACCTGTAATCGAGAGCACCGCGGTGCAGTGCGGACATGCCTTGCGGGGCATGTCCGCTGACACAGCAGACCACCAGTGAGGACCGCCATGATCTCCGATGAAATCCGGCGTTTGCATGAACTGCACCAGGCCGGCGCCCTGACGGACGCCGAATTCGAACAGGCCAAGGCGAAGGTCCTGGCCAGCGAACGGATCAACCTGGACAAGGATGGCGGCGCGAGCAGCGGTTTCGGCCCGCCGCCGGGCAGCATCGAGGCCAAGTTCCGCACCATGCGCCGCCCGCGCCGCGATCGCTGGCTGGCCGGTGTCTGCGGCGCCCTGAGTTCGGCCTTCGGCATGGACATCTATGCCTGGCGCCTCGTGTTCGTCCTGCTTACCCTGGTGACGACCGGTATCGGAGCCCTGGCCTATCTGGCCCTGTGGATCTTTGTCCCAGAAGAATAAATAAGGAAGCTACTCATGAGTAACGAGAAACAATTTGACGTCGTCGTGATCGGCGGCGGCCCCGGCGGCTACATCGCCGCCATCCGCGCAGCGCAGCTGGGCTTCAAGACCGCCTGCATCGACGCATGGAGCAACGCAGCCGGCAAGCCGGCTCCGGGCGGCACCTGCACCAACGTCGGCTGCATCCCGTCGAAAGCGCTGCTGCAGTCGTCGGAACACTTCGAGCACGCCGGCCACGCCTTTGCCGACCACGGCATCAAGGTCGGCGGCCTGGAACTCGACCTGCCGACCATGCTCAAGCGCAAGGACACCATCGTCAAGCAGAACAACGACGGCATCCTGTTCCTGTTCAAGAAGAACAAGGTCACCTTCTTCCACGGCCACGGTTCCTTCGCCGGCAAAACCGATGGCGGCTACACCGTCAACGTGAGCGGCCAGACCACCGACACCCTGAGCGCCAAGAACGTGGTCATCGCGACCGGTTCGAACGCACGCCAGCTGCCGGGCGCGGAATTCGACGAGAAGCTGATCCTGTCGAACGAAGGCGCACTGGCGATCGACGCGGTCCCGGGCAAGCTGGGCGTGATCGGCGCCGGCGTCATCGGCCTGGAAATGGGCTCGGTGTGGCGCCGCGTGGGCGCGGACGTCACCGTGCTGGAAGGCCTGCCGACCTTCCTGGGCGCGGTCGACGAGCAGATCGCCAAGGAAGCGCACAAGCTGTTCACCAAGCAGGGCCTGAAGATCAACCTGGGCTGCAAGATCGGCAAGATCACCAAGGGCGCGAACGACGTCACCGTGGAATACGCGGACAGCACCGGCGCCGAGCAGAAGGCCACGTTTGACCGCCTGATCATCTCGATCGGCCGCGTGCCGAACACCACCGGCCTCGGTATCGAGACCGTCGGCGTGCAGCTGGACGAGCGCGGCTTCGTGGTCGTGGACGACGAGTGCCGCACCAGCCTGCCGGGTGTGTGGGCGGTGGGCGACGTCGTGCGCGGCCCGATGCTGGCGCACAAGGCGGAAGAAGAGGGCGTCGCGGTTGCCGAGCGCATCGCCGGCCAGCACGGCCACGTCAACTTCAACACTATCCCGTGGGTGATCTACACCTCGCCGGAAATCGCCTGGGTCGGCAAGACCGAGCAGCAGCTGAAGGCCGACGGCGTGTCGTACAAGGCCGGCACCTTCCCGTTCATGGCCAACGGCCGTGCGCGCGCGCTGGGCGATACCTCGGGCATGGTGAAATTCCTGGCCGATGCGACCACCGATGAAATCCTGGGCGTGCACATCGTCGGCCCGGTGGCCTCCGAGCTGATCTCGGAAGCCGTCGTCGCGATGGAGTTCAAGGCCTCGTCGGAAGACATCGCCCGCATCTGCCACGCGCACCCGTCGCTGTCGGAAGCCGTGAAGGAAGCGGCGCTGGCGGTGGACAAGCGTTCGCTGAACTTCTAAAGCAACAGAGGCGCTACCGCGCCTTGGTAGGGTGGGCGGGTTCCCCGCCCACGCGTTCAAACCACGTATCCCGGCCCGCTCCGTGGCGTGCAAGCGTACGTTGAACGCGTGGGCGGGAGACCCGCCCACCCTACGTTAACACTGCCACATCATGAACGTTCAAGAGTACTATCAACACGCCCTCACCGAGCGCGGCTTCCAGTCCGACCCGGCCCAGCAAGCCGCGGTGGACCGTCTCCAGCAGGCGTACGACGACTGGGTCCATTACAAGGCCCAGCGGTCGTCCGCTTTCAAGCGCCTCATCAACCGTCCGGACGTGCCGAAGGGCGTGTACATGTGGGGCGGGGTGGGGCGCGGCAAGTCCTTCCTGATGGACTCCTTCTATTCGGTGGTGCCGGTGGTGCGCAAGACGCGCCTGCACTTCCACGAGTTCATGCGCGCCGTGCACGGCCAGCTGGACGAACTGAAAGGCGTGGCCGATCCGCTCGACGAAGTGGCCAAGCGCATCGCCAAGAAATACCGCCTGATCTGCTTCGACGAATTCCACGTCTCGGACATCGCCGACGCGATGATCCTGTATAACCTGCTCAAGGCCCTGTTCGACAACGGCGTCTCCTTCGTGATGACCTCGAACTACGAGCCGTCCACGCTGTACCCGGACGGGCTGCACCGCGACCGCATGCTGCCGACCATCGCGCTGCTGCAGGAAAAGCTCGACATCCTCAACGTCGATGCCGGCAACGACTACCGCAAGCGCGCGCTCGAGCAGGTGCAGGCCTACTACATGCCGCTGAACGCCGCTTCCGACCAGAAGCTGCGCGATACCTACGCCAAGGTGGCCGATACGGCCGACGAGAGCCCGATCGTCCACATCGAGAACCGCGAGATCCGCGCGCTGCGCCGCGCCGGCGGCGTGATCTGGTTCGACTTCGCGACCCTGTGCGGCGGCCCGCGCTCCCAGAACGACTACCTGGAGCTGGCTTCGCGCTTCCACACCGTGATCCTGTCCGGCATTCCGGCCATGTCGGCGGGGCAGTCCTCGGAAGCGCGCCGCTTCACCTGGCTGGTCGACGTGTTCTACGACCACAAGGTCAAGCTGATCATGTCGGCGGCAGTGGAGCCCGAGGAGCTGTACACCAAGGGTATGCTCGCGAACGAATTCCACCGCACTGTCTCGCGTATCATTGAAATGCAGTCGCGCGAGTACATGCTCGCCGAGCGCCGCGGTGCGGCCGACGCCATCGCTTGAACCGAAAGGAAACCATGAGCAGTCACCCAGTATTCCGCGCAGCTGGCAGCGCCTTCGCGGCAGCCGTGATCGCCGCAGCCCTGTCGGCCTGCGCCAGCGTAGAGCCGGGCCCGTCGGTGGAAGCGGTCGACCCGACCACCTCCGTCGCCCAGGCCGACCAGCGCCTGGCCGCGGTCGCGGCCGAACGCGCCGCCATCGAGGCGCGCTATGCCGAACGTGAAGCGGTCTGCTACAAAAAATTCTTCGTGAATAACTGCCTGGACGAAGCGAGGGAGCGCCGCCGCGTGGCACTGGTCGCCCAGCGCAACATCGAGATCGAAGCCGAGCGCTTCAAGCGCCGCACCAAGGTCGAAGAGCGCGACCGCGAGATCGCCGCTGCCGAAGCCGAGTACCGGGCCGAGGAAGCCCGCCTGGCCACCGAGCCGCAGCCCGCACCGCGTGAGGTAACGCCGCTGCCGCCGGCCAAGCCCTCGCCGGCCGCCTCGCGCATGGCGCGCCGCAACGCCAAGGCCAAGGAAGAAGCGGCCCGCGCGCCGGAAGAGGCAGCCAAGGCGGCTGCGAACGCCCGCGAATTCGAGGAGCGCAAGCGCCGCTCGGAACAGAAGCAGAAGGAAGTCGCGGAGCGCGTGGCCGAGCGCGAGGCGAAGGCCGCGGCGCGCAAGGCGGACGAAGAGAAGAGGGCGAAGGCGGCGGCAGGGAAGTAACTTCATTTCGGCCACCGCACGATGAGTCGTCATCCCGGCGAAGGCCGGGATCCAAGTTCGTCGAGTGCTGCCTACGCTTCAGGTAAGTGGTACGCACGCAAAATTGGATTCCGCCTACGCCGGAAGTCATGGGCGCCAGTGGCGCGCATGACGGCTCATCTGCTAATGGTGAAAGCCGACGTCGCAGGTCCTCAGACCACTCGTCCCACTTTGCCCGCCATTCCCTCCTGCGCCGCCTTCACCAGCTTCACGATCGCCATCGAGCAATTCCCACCCTTGCCCTGGGAGCGCTCGCCCGCCTTGTTGATCAGCATCTCCGACGCCTGTCGCGGCGTTGTCTTGCTCGTGACCGCCGCCAGTTCCGCGTCCGTAAAGAAGTGCCACAAGCCATCCGAGGCCAGCAGGAAGCCGTCCCCAGGCGCCAGCCCCACATGGCTGCCGATGGTCACGAAGGGTTCCTTGCGGCTGTTGCCCAGCACGTTGAGCAGGAGTTTCGACTTGCGGTGGTTTTTGGCCGCTTCTTCCGGCAATTTGTCGGTCGATACGAGATGCTCCACATAGGCGGCATCATTGCTGCGGCTGAGGCACTTGCCGTCCTGGAAGCGGTACAGCCTGGAATCGCCCACGTGCGCCCACACCGCCTCGCCGTGCGGCGTCAGGACCAGCCCGACGAAGCTGGCGTGCGCCTCGACCTGGGTGGCGACGGCGTTCATCTTGATGATCAGGTGGGTCTCGTTGACGATCTCGCGCAGGAGCTCGCCGATCCGTTCCAGGCTGGGATGGTCGCCGGGCTTGAATTCGTCGAAGACCTGGCGCGCCGTGTGCAGCACCTGGTCCGCGCCGCTAGCGCCGGCAATGCCGTCCGACAGCACGGCCAGCACGTAGCCGGGCGCACGCGCGCCGGTCAGGAGGGCGACGCGGTCGTTCTGCTGGGGACGGTTCCCGATGTGCTGCGCGGTGCCGGCTTCGATCTTGTATGTTGTCATAAACCTTTATTTCGGTAGCGCCTGCGCCAATCTTTGTTGGCGGCAACCTCGGCGTAGATTAAACTATGCACCGAGAAGCCGTTGTGTTGCAAGCCGAACACACCGGCCGCCCCAGGTAAACCCGCGGCGCACCGTCTGCCGCCGGCGCCATCGCCCGAGCTCCCGCAAACGCTTTGTACAGAACTGTTTGGAACAGCAATCATGACCGACGTCCAGGACATCCAGCGCCGTATCATTGAACTCGACGTGGAACACCGCGACCTCGATGCCGTCATTTCGATGCTGGCCGCCGATGGCCATGCCGACCAGCTACAGCTGCGCCGTTTGAAAAAGCGTAAGCTGCAGCTCAAGGATCATATTACGCTGCTGAAGATGCAGCTGGTGCCCGATATCCCGGCCTGAACCGGGCTTTAAAGAAACAAGCAATTGACCGACCATCTCCCTGTTCCCGGCGTCAGCGCCGCCGAGCCGGCGGGGTCGCCGCCACAGGGCGACGTCCTCCCGGCCAGCGTCCGTCCCGCCGGTAAATACGACGAAGAGCTCGACCGCCTGTTCGGGGCGGGAGGCCCGCTTGCGCCCAATGTGGGTACCTACAAGCCGCGCCAGTCGCAGACCGAAATGGCCAAGGCCATCGCCGGCGCGATCGCCGAGCAGAAGGTCCTCATGGCCGAGGCCGGCACCGGCACGGGCAAGACCTTCGCCTACCTGGTCCCCGCGCTGCTGTGGGGCGGCAAGACCATCATCTCGACCGGTACCAAGAACCTGCAGGATCAATTGTTCCTGCGCGACATCCCGACCATCCGCGCCGCCCTGCGCGCGCCGGTCTCGGTGGCGCTGCTCAAGGGCCGCTCGAACTACGTCTGCCACTTCCACCTCGAACGCACCCTGAACAACGGCCGCCTGACTTCGCGCGACGACGTCGGCCACCTGCGCGAGATCTCGCGCTTCATCAAGATGACCAATTCGGGCGACAAGGCCGAGCTGGCCAAGGTGCCGGAAAACGCCACGGTCTGGAACCTCGTCACCTCCACACGCGACAGCTGCATGGGCGCCGAGTGCCAGTACTACCAGGACTGTTTCGTGATGAAGGCGCGCCGCGAGGCGCAGCAGGCGGATGTGGTGGTGGTCAACCACCACCTGTTCTTCGCCGACGTGGCGCTGAAGGATACCGGCGTGGCCGAACTGCTGCCCTCGGCCAACACCATCATCTTCGACGAAGCGCACCAGCTGCCCGACACCGCGACGCTGTTCTTCGGCCAGTCGGTCTCGACCTCGCAGGTGCTGGAACTGTGCCGCGACGTGCTGGCCGAAGGCCTGGCGCATGCGCGCGGCCCGGACTGGGCCAAGGTCGTGACCGTGGTCGAAAAGGCGGCGCGCGACCTGCGCCTGACCTTCCCGGAAGGCGGCACCCGGCTGTCGCTGCCGCAGATCCTGCCAACCTCGGCGTTTTTCCCGGCGCTCGAGAAGCTGAAGGAAGAGCTGTCCGGCATGATCACCGTGCTGGAAGAACATTCTGCGCGCGCGGAGACGATCGAGGCCTGCCGCCTGCGCGCGCACGAGCTGAGTGCCTCCTTCGACGCCTGGAAGCCGGATGCCAAGAAAGGCAAGGTTGTCGCGGGTGACGATGCCGCCGTGCTGTGGGTCGAGGCCTTCAATTCCTCGCTGCAGCTGCACAAGACACCGCTGTCGATCGCGCCGATCTTCTCGGGCCAGCGCGAAGGCACGCCGCGCAGCTGGATCTTCACCTCGGCGACGCTGGCGGTGAAGAACGACTTCAAGCATTTCTCCGACCAGATGGGCCTGACCGGCGAGCCCGCCATGACCTGGCCGAGCCCGTTCAACTACGGCGAGCAGGGCATCCTGTACGTGCCGACCGGCTTGCCGGAACCGAATTCCTTCCAGTACACCGACGCCTGCGTCGATATGGCCCTGCCGGTGATTGAGGCGGCCGGCGGTCGCACCTTCTTCCTGTGCACGACCATCCGCGCCGTAAACAAGGTGGCCGAGCGCCTGCGCGAAGAGTTCTCGGCGCGCGGGCTGGACTTCCCGCTGTTCGTGCAGGGCGAGCGCGGCCGTACCGAACTGCTCGATTCCTTCCGCAACGCCGGCAATGCGGTGCTGGTGGGCAGCCAGAGCTTCTGGGAAGGCGTGGACGTGCGCGGCGACGCGCTGTCGCTCGTCATCATCGACAAGCTGCCCTTCGCCCCGCCGGACGACCCGGTGCTGGCGGCGCGCATCGAAGTGATGGAAAAGCAGGGCCTGAACGGCTTCATGCACCACCAGCTGCCGGAAGCGATCATCACGCTCAAGCAGGGGGCAGGACGCCTGATCCGCGACGTGGAGGACCGTGGCGTGCTGATGATCTGCGACCCGCGCATCATCACCAAGCCTTACGGGCGCCGCATCTGGCAGAGCCTGCCGCCGTTCAAGCGTACCCGCGTGCAGTCGGAGGTGATCGAGTTCTTCCAGCCGGGGACGATGGCGGACGCGGCGGATTTGAACGCCTAAGGATTTCGTAGGGTGGGCGGCTGTGCCGCCCACGCGGTAGCTAGCGGCGAGATCATCCGGCGCGATATCGAAGCCGATAACGATCACCGCGTGGGCGGGAGACCCGCCCACCCTACGGGCAGATCACCACCTTACCGGTAACCTTACGCGCCGCCATGTCATTCAGCGCCCGCGCCGTCTCCTCCAGCGGATAGCGCCCCGACACCAGCGGCTTGAGCTTGCCCTCCGCCATCCACCCCAGCATCTGCCGCATCGCCGCCAGGTTGGCCTTTGGCTCGCGGCGCACGAAGTCGCCCCAGAACACGCCGACCACCGATGCGCCCTTCAGCAGCATCAGGTTCCAGGGCAGTTTCGGAATCTCGCCGGCGGCGAAACCCACCACCAGGTGCCGGCCGCGCCAGGCGATCGAGCGCAGCGCCGGTTCGCTGTACGGGCCGCCGACCGGGTCGTAGATGACGTCCGGGCCGCGCCCGCCGGTCGCCGCCTTGAGTGCTTCGCGCAGGTCTTCCTTTTCGTAGTTGATCACGACATCGGCCCCGTGCGCCTGGCAGATCGCCAGTTTCTCGTCGGTGGACGCGGCTGCGATCACGCGCGCGCCGATGGCCTTGCCGATCTCGATCGCGGCCAGGCCGACGCCGCCGGCCGCGCCCAGCACCAGCATGGTTTCGCCCGGCTGCAGGGCGGCGCGGTCGACCACTGCGTGGTGGGAGGTGCCGTAGGTGAGGGTGATGGCGGCCGCCGTGTCGAAGTCCATACCAGGAGGCATCGGCATCAACGCGTCGGCCGGCGCAATCGCCTGCTCGGCAAAGGCCCCGGTGCGCGTGAAGCCGATCACCGACTGGCCCGGTGCGAAGCCGCTCACGCCCTCGCCGACGGCGCGCACGGTGCCGGCGAATTCGTTACCGGGCGTGAAGGGCAGCTCCGGCCGCACCTGGTATTTGCCCTGTACCGTCAGCACGTCCGGGAAGTTCACCCCGGCCGCTTTCACGTCGACGACAACTTCGCCCTTGCCGGGCACCAGGTCGGGCAGGTCCTCGATCACGAGGCTGTCGATCGGACCCCAATCCTTGCAGCGTACGGCCTTCATTTGCTCTCCTTTGCGTCGAATACGTCCATGAATAACCGGCGGCATTATGCCTGAAGGTGCATTCCACGCTACCTTTCAGGCATGCTGCCGAGTCCGCCAGCACGCTTGTGCATCCGCAAAGTGGCCGAGGTCGGTGAAGCTAGAGTCAAAGGAATCCGCCTTAGCACATTGGAATAGGGGACAGGCAATGGCGATCCGTTACGGGTGTTTCTTTAGCTACGCACATGGCAGGCACGACCTGATGCGACGGTTCAAGACCGCCCTTGCCGACGCCTTGCGCTGCTACCTCGAACCTTACTTCGACAACGAAGACGAACTGTTTATCGATACCGAGCAGCTGGGCGGAGGCGATGACCTCGACCGCAAGATCGCACGCGCGATGTGCGAGAGCGTCTGCATGATCCTGATCTACACGCCCAAGTACGAAGCCCACGCCAACACACGGCGCGAATACGCGGCCATGCGCCAGCTCGAACACGAGCGCGCGGCCTGGTACCCGCTGCCGAGCCACCTGATCATTCCCGTCATCATGACGCGGCATCCGGAATCCCTGCCTCCCGAAATTACCGAGAACAGTTTTTACGTCGACTTTTCCCACTTCACGATGGCGACGGCCGACCTCAAATCCAACCCCGAGTTCCTGCCCGACATCGACAAGATGGTCAAGCGCATCGCCACCCATTACCAGCATCAAAAAAAGCATACGCCGCCTGGCCATGACTGCAACCAATTCATGCTTCCCGATGTCCCACCCGAATGGCGTGCAGTGCCAAGCCTGACGTTTCCAAAAAAATGAGGAGTCACATGGACGAGAACCTCACGATGCTTCCGGCGCTGGACAGCCCCGGCAAGGTGACGACCTTCTATGCGTACGAAGGCGGCCCCGCCCGCAACGCCCTGCTGGCCGCGCTGGCGCTGCAGCTGGCCGCCGACCCGGCCGGGGCGCCGGTACTGGTGATCGACTGGGACCTCGAATCGCCTGCGCTGCACCATTACCTGGAACAGCCGCCTGGCCCCGACGACGCGGCGGCCGATCCGCCCGGCCTGGCCGAGTATGTTGCGGCGCTGCGCGAGGAGCTGCGGCGCTGCCGCGGCGGCATGCGCGCCGCTGCTTCCGACCTGCCTGCTGCCGACCTGCTTGCCGACATGGTGCTCGACGCGGTCGACTGGCGCGCCCACCTGCGGCGTGTCGACGGCCGCCGCCCGCTGTACCTGATGCGCGCCGGCCGCTTCGACGAGGGCTACGCCGAACGCGCCGCGGGCATCGACTGGGTCGCGCTGTTCGATGCCTGCCCGGCGCTGCTGCGCCGCTTCGCTGCCCGCATGGGGCGCCACTTCCTCCACGTGCTGGTGGCCAGCCGCGCCGGGCGTTCGGCGGCGGTGAGCGCCTGCACCACGCTGGTTCCCGACCGCCTGGTCGGCCTGTTCACGCCGGCCCCCGGCAGCCTCGAAGGCTTCGAGGGCGTGGTCAGGCGCGCCACCGAATACCGCTGCACCCACGAAGACGAACAGCGGCCCTTGCTCGTGTATCCGGTTGCCTGCGCCGCCGATGGCGCGCGCAGCGATCCGGGCCAGCGCTGGCGCCGCGGCGACGCGGCCCAGGGCATGGACGGCTACCAGGGACGCATTGAAGCCCTGCTGCGCGACACCTATGGGGTCAGGCTGCTGCACCTGGACAGCTGGTTCGACGAAGTCCAGCTGCCGCTGTGCGACGCCGCCGCCATCGCCGGACCCGGCGCGCTGGCGCGGCCGGCAACGTGCCTGCTGTCCTGGTTCGCGCGGGGCCACTTCCCGTGGCACTCGCCGCCCGAGTTCCGCCTGCGCACGGCGATCGCACTGGCGCGCATCCAAGAGGGCAGGGGCGCGGCCGTGGCGCTGGCGGGCCACCTGGCGCGCCTCGCCGCACTGTGCCGGAACGAGGGACGCGATATCGAGGCGTCCGAGCTGCTGGGCGAGTGCCTGGCGCTGCGGCGCCTGGCGCTGGGCGAAGACCATTCCGATACGCGCGCAGCCCTGCGCCTGCTGGCGGCGCTGCACCTGGCCGGCGGGCAGCTGGACGACGCGCGCCACGAATACGAGCAGCTGGCCCAGGCCTGCGCGCGCAGCGCCGGCGCGGAACACCCCGACACGCTGGCGGCACGCTCCGGCCTGGCGAGCGTGCTCGGACGGCTGCACGAGGGCGAACGCGCGCTGGCGCTGCACGAGCAGGTGGTGGCTACCTGCGAGCGGCTGTGGGGCGACGCCCATCCGGCCACACTCGACAGCGTCGAAGCCCTGGCCGCCACTTTGTCCGAACAGCACGAGAACGAGCGGGCGCGGGTGCTGTTCGACCGCGTGCTCGACGGCCGCCGCCGGCTGCAGGGCAACGAGCACGAGGACACGCTGCGCTGCGCCCAGCGGCTGGCCCAGCTGCTCGGCGAGATGGGCGAGCTTGGCAATGCACGGCGCCTGCTGGAAGGCGTGCTGCGCGCCCGCGAGCGCTACGACGGCGCCTTTGCCCTGCCGACCCTGCGTGCGCGCGAAGCCCTGGCCGAGATCCTGGCCGCGCAGGGCGACATGGCCGCCGTACGCAGCATCCAGGCGGCGCCGGCGCGCGTGCGCGAACCGGAGCTCGATGCCGGCCATCCGGCATTCGACAGCCTGCAGCACCAGTTCGCCCAGCTACAGGACCTGATCGACCGCGAAAGCCGGCACGAAGCCCGGGCCCTGGCCGACAAGCTGCACCACTCGGTGCAGTGGCGCACTGTGGCACATCCGCTACGCAAGCGCGCCGCCGCGATGATCGAGCAGGTCTACCTGCAGGAAGGGGACAAGGACGCGGCGCTGGCCTTCAATCGGAACCTTGTGTCGTCTCTGGAGGGAGCCCTGTTCCAGAGCGGGCATGACGGGCCGCCAATGTTGCGATAGAGGCAATTTAAAGACCCTAGCCGAGGCCATCTGTGGCGTAAAAAAATCGCCATCAGGAAACAAAAATCCCGCCATCGACGAGCGATCCGGGCGTTGCTTCAGGTAAAATCGCTGACATGCGAATTCTTATCAGTAACGACGATGGCTACCTGGCGCCTGGTATCAGTGCGCTGGCCGACGCCTTGTCCGCGATCGCGGACATCGTGGTGGTCGCTCCCGACAGCAACCGCTCGGGCGCGTCGAATTCGTTGACGCTCGACCGTCCGCTGACGGTCCAGAAAGCCGCAAATGGTTTCCATTTCGTCAATGGCACCCCGACCGACTGCGTGCACATCGCGCTGACCGCGATGGGCGACGCGCCGCCCGACCTGGTGGTATCCGGCATCAATAATGGCCAGAACATGGGGGACGACACCCTGTATTCGGGCACCGTCGCGGCGGCCACCGAGGCTTACCTGTTCGGCATTCCGGCGATCGCCTTCTCGCAGGTGAATGCGGGCTGGGCCCACGTCGACGCCGCGGCGAAGGTGGCGCGCGACATCGTCGAGCGCCGCTTCGACAAGCTCGACCTGCCGTTCCTGCTGAATGTGAACATCCCGAACCTGCCGTACGAGCAGATCGGGCCGCTGACGCCTTCGCGCCTCGGGCGCCGTCACCAGGCCGAGCCGGTGATCCGGTCGCTAGATCCACGCGGCCGCGAGATCTACTGGATCGGCGCGCCGGGCGCCTGCCGCGACGCGGGCGAGGGCACCGATTTCCACACCACCGCCCAGGGCAAGGTGTCGATCACGCCGCTGCAGATCGACCTGACCCACAAGGCGCAACTGGAGCTGCTGCGAGGGATCATATGAGCGACAAGCGCAGCACCTTCCCCTTGCCGCTGTCTTCGGTGACCGGCGGCGCGAACCGCAAGCCGGGTGCGCCGGCGCCGGTGGCGACGCCGCAGACCGCTACCCGCAACGCCAGCAATGCCGCCAGCACCGGCACGCGCGCCAGCTTCGCGCCGGCCGCCCCGGCGCCGTCGCCGCGCCCGCCCGGTTACGCCCAGGCCCACCAGCCGTCAAGCCCGGTGGCCCAGCGCTCCGAGCTGATGGCATCCGAAGCAGTGCGGCGCGCCATGGTGGCGCGCGTGGCGAAGCAGGGCGTCAAGGATGGCGTGGTGCTGGGCGCGATGGAAGCGGTGCCGCGCCACCTGTTCATCGAACCGGCCTTGTCGGCCCAGGCGTACATCGACGCCTCGCTGCCGATCGGGCACAACCAGACGATTTCGCAGCCCTACATCGTGGCGCGCATGATCGAAGCGATGCGCGCCTCGATCGCGCCCGGCGCGCAGCTGGGCCGGGTGCTGGAGATCGGCACCGGCTGCGGCTACCAGGCCGCGGTGCTGTCGTTTGTCGCGCGCGAGGTGTACTCGATCGAGCGCATCAAGCCGCTGCATGAGCTGGCCAAGACCAACTTGCGGCCGCTGAGGATTTCCAACCTGCGTTTGCAATACGGCGATGGTATGCTAGGCTTGCCGCAGGTTGCACCCTTCGACGGCATCATCCTGGCAGCTGCGGGGCTCGAAGTGCCGCGCGCCCTGCTCGAACAACTGGCCATCGGCGCGCACCTGGTCGCACCGGTTGGCGGCCAGGTCCAGCGCCTCGAGCGCATTACCCGCACCGGCAAGAGCGAGTGGGCCAGCGAAACGCTGGAAGCATGCCACTTCGTGCCGTTGCGTCCCGGTACCGTCTAACACAGCGCTTCGCGGCGAAATTCGCAGCGCGGCCGCCTGGTACCACTCCTGCCGGGTCAACGCTACAGGTTCCACCAGCGTTGAAGAGCCTGGTCCGACTGGCATGGCCGGCCCCCGGCCGGGATGTCCGGCGTGTTCCGCCCCTGCTGCGCCGGGGTGGTGCGCTACAGAACATGAATAGAAAACAGAAAGACAATGAACCAAGCACCCCATCTGCCCCGTCTTGCACTTCTTACTCTTGCCCTTGGCCTGCTGGCCGGCTGTAACTCCCTGACGCGCCAGGCGCCGGTCGTCGAGCGCACCACGCTGCCGACGGTCGAGCGTCCACGCCCGGCCGCGGCTGCGCGCGTCGAGGAACCGGAGAAAAAGGACGAGAAGGGCATGTACACCGTGCGCCGCGGCGACACTCTGCTGCGCATCGCACTGGACCATGGCCAGAACTACCGCGACCTGGTCGCCTGGAACAACCTGCGCGATCCGGACGACATCAAGGTCGGCCAGACCCTGCGCGTGGCGGCGCCGGAACGCGGCGAACGCACCGCCAACATGCAGACCCAGCCGGTCCCGATGCCGCCGCCAGCCGCCACGCCGCCGCGCAAGACTACGCCGCGCGCCGACAAGCAGCCGTACAACGAGAATGTCGCATCGCAGGAAGCGGGCGTCCGTCCGGATGCTCCACGTCCTGCCGCACCGGCCCCGGCTGCCGCTCCGGCGCCGAGTGCCCCGGCGCCGGCGCCGGCAGTCGCCGCTGCCGCCAACGACGAGGACAACAAGCTGAGCTGGATGTGGCCGGCCGATGGCCGCGTCGTCGCCACCTTCGACGAACGGAACAAGGGCATCGACATCGCCGGTCGTCCGGGCCAGCAGGTGGTTGCTGCGGGCGCCGGCAAGGTAATGTACGCTGGCAGCGGTATCCGGGGTTATGGTAACCTCGTCATCGTCAAGCACAACAACAGCTTGCTGTCGGCATACGCGCACAACCGCAAGATCGTCGTCAAGGAAGGCGATAACGTGGCCAAGGGCCAGATGATTGCGGAAATGGGCGATTCGGATGCCGATTCGGTGAAACTACATTTCGAGATCCGCCAACAGGGTAAACCCGTCGATCCGTCGAGGTTCCTGCCCGGTCGATAAGGACGTATGACGCAGCCGCCGCACTCGCTGGACCCGCAGGATACAGACGAGTTTCCGGACGAACCGGAAAACGGCGGCGCGGCTGCGGCCGACGGCGAGGACGTCCTCCGTGCCCCGGAGGTCGATTCGGTGGACGAGCTGCGCAAGGTCTTGCAGGCCGAGCTCGCCACCGACACCACCCAGCACTACCTGAACCAGATCGGCACCCGGCCGCTGCTCAGCGCGGCCGAGGAAGTCCAGGTCGCGACGCTCGCCAAGGCGGGCGACTTCGCGGCGCGCCAGAAGATGATCGAGCATAACCTGCGCCTGGTCGTCTCGATCGCCAAGCACTACATCAACCGCGGCGTCGTGCTGCTCGACCTGATCGAAGAGGGCAACATCGGCCTAATGCGGGCGATCGACAAGTTCGAGCCCGAGCGGGGATTCCGCTTTTCCACCTATGCCACCTGGTGGATCCGCCAGAGTATCGAGCGCGCCATCATGAACCAGGCGCGCACCGTGCGCCTGCCGGTGCACATGGTGCGCGAGCTGAACGGCGTCCTGCGCGCCAAGTACCACCTCGAAGCCCAGAAGCACGACGGCAAGGAAGCGTCCTGCGAAGACATCGCCAGCCTGGTCGGCCGGCCGGTGGAAGAGGTGCAGGACATCCTGGCGCTGTCCGAACACGCCGCCTCGCTCGACGCACCCCTCGACAACGACCCCGCCTCCAGCCTGATGGACATGCTGCCCGACGACGGCGAAGCCAGCCCCGACCTGCGCGCCGAGCAGCACGAAATGACCGCCCTGGTGCGCGACTGGCTGGCGCGCCTGCCCGACAAGCAGCGCCAGGTGGTGACGCGGCGCTTCGGGCTGGACAACGACGATCCGGCCACGCTGGAGACGCTCGCCGAAGAGATGGGCGTGACGCGGGAGCGGGTGCGGCAGATCCAGCAGGAGGCGCTGGTGAAGCTCAAGAGGGCGATGGCGGCGCGCGGGGTGGTTCGCGACTCGCTGTTGTAGGGTGGGCGGCTTGTCCGCCCACGCAGTGATAGTTGAAATCGAAATAGCCGAGCGGGCGCTTCACCGTGATTCGACCGCGTGGGCGGAAATCCGCCCACCCTACGGTAACCCCCCCCTTGTGGCGCCCACCCCATTTCCTTGCTATCATGCGCGCCGGGCCGCATGCGCCCATTTTTTATTTGCGAACTCCTCGCACAGTCGATCCTGTGCCCACTCCCTTTTGTCTACCACCATGCAAGAAACTTTCATCGACATCAAATCCCTGGATAAAGATGCGCGCGGCGTCGGCCATCTCGAGAACGAAGACGGCAGCCCGGGCAAGGTGATCTTCGTCGAAGGCGCGCTGCCGGGCGAGCGCGTCAGCTTTGAAACCCTGCGCAAGAAGAAGAACTGGGAGTCGGGCCGCATGGTCACGCTGCAGCGCGCCTCGTCGATGCGCGTGGAGCCGAAGTGCCAGCACTTCGGCTACTGCGGCGGCTGCTCGATGCAGCACCTGGAGCCTTCGGCCCAGGTCGCGATGAAGCAGCGCGTGTTGGAAGACGACCTGTGGCACCTCGGTAAAGTGAAGTCCGAGAACATCATGCGCCCGCTGTACGGCCCGACCTGGGACTACCGCTACCGCGCGCGCCTGTCGGTGCGCCACGTGGCCAAGAAGGGCGGGGTACTGGTGGGCTTCCACGAGCGCGCGTCCTCGTATGTGGCGGACATCACCTACTGCGAGATCCTGCCGGACCACGTCGCCCGCCTGATCGTGCCGCTGCGCGAATTCGTCGGCCAGCTGTCGATCTACAACCAGATGCCGCAGATCGAAGTCGCCATCGGCGAAGAAGTCACGGTGCTGGTGCTGCGCATCATGGCTCCCTTGACCCCGGCTGACGAAACCCTGGCGAAAGCCTTTGCCGACAAATGGGACATCCAGTGGTGGCTGCAACCGAAGGGCCCGGACACCGCCTACCCGTACTACCCGCTGGGCAAGGAGCTGTACTACACGTTGCCTGAATTCGGCATCAAGATGCCCTTCAAGCCGACCGACTTCACCCAGGTGAACCACCAGATCAACCGCGTGCTGGTCTCGAAGGCGCTGCGCCTGCTCGAGGTGCAGCCGGGCGAGCGCGTGGCCGACCTGTTCTGCGGCCTGGGCAACTTCACGCTGCCGCTGGCGACCCAGGCGCGCGAAGTGGTGGGTATCGAAGGCAGCACCGCGCTGACCACCCGTGCGCTGGAAAATGCCCAGGCCAATGGCCTGGCAAGCAAGACCTCGTTCTCGACCCGCAACCTGTTCGAAGTGACGAAGGAAGACCTGGTCGCGCTGGGCAAATTCGACCGCATGCTGGTCGACCCGCCGCGCGACGGCGCCATGGCCCTGTCGCTGGCGCTGGCCGACCTGCGCGAGACGCACGAGGAACTGATGCCGCAGCGGATCGTGTACGTGTC
This sequence comes from Massilia sp. IC2-476, assembly GCF_020707295.1. NCBI lineage: Bacteria > Pseudomonadati > Pseudomonadota > Betaproteobacteria > Burkholderiales > Oxalobacteraceae > Massilia > Massilia sp. IC2-476. The sequence goes on along the minus strand of NZ_JAJFER010000001.1, from coordinate 169,806 downwards.
CTGCAGCCCGTCGACCCTGGCGCGCGACGCCGGCATCCTGGTGCACAAGGCCGGCTATGTGCTGAAGAAGGCGGGGGTGTGCAATATGTTCCCGCATACCTCGCATGTGGAGTCGATTGCGGTGTTCGAGCTGGGCGAGAAGCCTGCTTCGGCTGCTGCATACGAAGTGCCGGCCGAGGCGTAATTTACAAGTAACCGTAGGGTGGGCGGGTCTCCCGCCCACGCGGTGATAGTTGCCGGGTGAATGATTGTATTGGCTGAATTGCCGTGATTTGTCCGCGTGGGCGGGGAACCCGCCCACCCTACAGCCCGGAGCGACCGACCGCAGCAAATAAAAAAGCCGACCCGCAGGTCGGCTTTGTCATTGAAGCAAGGACGATTTAGTCGTCGCCGCCCACGATGCCCAGCAGGCGCAGCAGGCTGGTGAAGACGTTGTACACGTCCAGGTAGATCGCCAGGGTGGCGCTGATGTAGTTGGTCTCGCCGCCGTTGACGATGCGCTGCACGTCGTACAGGATGAAGGCCGAGAAGATGCCGATTGCCAGCATCGAGATCACGATGGTCAGTGCGGACATCTGCAGGAAGATGTTGGCCACGACTGCCAGCAGGAGCACGATGACGCCGGCGAACAGCCAGCTGCCCATGCCCGAGAAATCGCGCTTGGTCGTGGTGGCGATGCTGGCCATCACGGCGAACACGCAGGCGGTGCCGCCGAAGGCGGTCATGATCAGGGTGCCGCCGTTGCTGTAGCCGAGGGTGTGGCGCAGCAGCGGGGTCAGCATCAGGCCCATGAAGAAGGTGAAGCCGAGCAGGAAGGCAATGCCCAGTGCCGAGTGCTTGGTCTTCTCGATCGCGTACATGAAGCCGAACGCGATGGCCATGAAGATGATGAAGCCCATGAAGCCGCTGAGCATCGGCAGCTGCAGGCTGACGCCGATGAATGCGCCCAGCACGGTCGGGATCATCGACAGCGCCAGCAGCCAGTAGGTGTTGCGCAGGACGTTGTTGCGTGCGACCTGGCCCCGTCCGGCCTTGGTCAGGTCAATGGTGCTGCGGGGTTGCGAATTAGGGAACATGGTGCCTCCGGTTGGTGGATGAGCGTCACTGACAACTTACGATGACAGACTTATTGGTGCCTTAAGCAAAGCTGAAATCGGGACGATTTTGCTCTGCAACTCTACCACTTTGCTTGCCAGTGCCGCAATATCGGTTATATGAGGGATGTATGGTAAAATTAAAGGTTGATTGAGTTCAAAAATCAGTTGCAAGAAGCTCACGAAGTTCTTGAATTAAACCTTTCTTTTTATTGGAGTTTTACATGGCAATCGAACGCACCCTGTCGATCATCAAACCGGACGCAGTTGCAAAAAACGTGATCGGCCAAATCTATAGCCGCTTCGAAGGTGCAGGCCTGAAGGTCGTCGCTGCCCGCATGACCCAGCTGTCGCAAGCCGAAGCCGAAGGCTTCTACGCCGTGCACGCTGCACGTCCGTTCTTCAAGGATCTGGTCAACTTCATGATCTCGGGTCCGGTCATGATCCAGGTGCTCGAAGGCGAAGGCGCGATCCTGAAGAACCGCGACCTGATGGGCGCTACCGATCCGAAGAAAGCTGAAGCCGGCACCATCCGCGCCGACTTCGCCGATTCGATCGACGCCAACGCCGTCCACGGTTCGGACGCTGCTGAAACTGCTGCTGTGGAAATCGCCTACTTCTTCCCGGCACTGAACGTCTACTCGCGTTAATTAGTAGGGGGGAGCGCAAGTCCGGGCGCGCCCCGGTTGATTTCTCCCCCGGACTAATTTAAAGAGTAAACCACTCGCCCGCGGCCCAAGGCCGGCGCGAGTGGTTTCAGGAAATAAAGGAATTTGTTATGACGACTCTCACCAACCTGCTGGACTTCGATCCCGCGCAACTCGTTGCGTACTGCGCCGAGCTGGGTGAGAAACCGTTCCGCGCCAAGCAGCTCCAACGCTGGATCCACCAGTTCGGTGCGTCGAGCTTCGACGACATGACCGACCTGGCCAAGTCGCTGCGCGAAAAACTCAAGACCCGCGCCGAAGTCCGTGCGCCGGGCATCATCAGCGACCATACCTCGACGGACGGCACCCGCAAGTGGCTGGTCGACGTCGGCAATGGCAACGCCGTGGAAACCGTGTTCATCCCGGAAGAAAACCGCGGCACGCTGTGCATCTCGACCCAGGCCGGCTGCGCCGTCAACTGCCGCTTCTGCTCGACCGGCAAGCAGGGCTTCAACCGCAACCTCACCGTGGCCGAGATCATCGGCCAGCTGTGGATGGCCGAGTTCGAGCTGCGCCGCACCAAGGGCATCGAGCCGGGCCCGAAGGGCGAGCGCCAGATCACCAACGTGGTCATGATGGGCATGGGCGAGCCGCTGCTCAACTACGAGCCGACCGTCACCGCGCTCAAGATGATGCTGGACGATAACGCCTACGGCCTGTCGCGCCGCCGCGTGACCCTGTCGACCTCGGGCGTGGTCCCGAACATCGACAAGCTGTCCCAGGACGTGCCGGTGGCCCTGGCCGTGTCGCTGCACGCGTCGAACGACGCCCTGCGCGACATCCTGGTGCCGCTGAACAAGAAATACCCGCTGCGCGAACTGCTGGCCGCGTGCAAGCGCTACCTGGAATTCGCCCCGCGCGATTTCATCACCTTCGAATACTGCATGCTCGACGGCTTCAACGACAGCGACGAGCACGCCCGCGAGCTGATCGCGCTGGTGAACGACCCGGTGGTCGGCGTGAACTGCAAGTTCAACCTGATCCCGTTCAACCCGTTCCCGGAATCGGGCCTGACCCGTTCGAAGAACCCGCGCATCAAGGCCTTCGCCCAGGTGCTGATGGACGCCGGCATCGTCACCACCGTGCGCAAGACGCGCGGCGACGACATCGACGCCGCCTGCGGCCAGCTGGCCGGCGAGGTGCAGGACCGCACCCGTGTCGCCCAGCGCATGGAGAAGATGGCCGAGTACCAGAAGAAATTCGGCGCCGACTTCGGACGCATCGTGGAGATTCCTTCCTGATGGGCAGCGCCGCCGGTCGTGCAGCCTTCCTGTTCGCGCTGGCCCTGGTGGCCGGCTGCGCCAGCCATGGCAGCGGCAGCGGCGAACTGAAGACCGCGTCCGACGTGACGGCGGCGGAAAAGCGCGCCTCGATCCGCCTGCAGCTGGCGGTCGGCTACTACCAGAACGGCCAGTACGAAACAGCGCTGGACGAGGTCAAGCAAACGATCGCAATCGACGCCGGCAACGCCGAAGCCTACGGTCTGCGCGCCCTGATCTACACCGCCATGGGCCAGCTGCAGCTGGCCGACGAGAACTACCAGACCGCCCTGCGCCTCAAGCCGGGCAGTCCCGATTTGTCGAACAACTATGGCTCCTTCCTGTGCACCGCGCTGAACAAGCCGGCGCAGGCGATGCCGTATTTCGACGCGGCGCTGCGCAATCCCACTTACCAGACGCCCGTGAGCGCGCTGGTGAATGCCGGCGTGTGCGCGATCCGCAACAAAAATTGGCAGGCCGGCGAGCGCTACCTGCTCGAGGCCGTGCGTTACAACCCCGACCTGCAGGCCACGAATGCCGGCCTGGCACGGATCTACTACGAGCGGCGCGACTACCAGCGCGCCGGTTTTTTCATTAACCGCCTGATCGAGACTTCGAAACTCGACACGCTGCCGGCGGACGCGCTCTGGCTGGCCTTGCGTGTGCAGCGCAAGACGGGCAACCGGAGCAACGAAGCCAGCCTGGCCGCCCAGCTGCGGCGGCGTTTCCCCGGTTCGCCGGAGTACGCGGCTTTCGAGCGCGGCGCCTTTGATGAGTGAGACTGAACCCATGAACGAGCATGCAGACCAGCCGGCGACGCCGGGCAACGACGCCGGCCTTCCCGGCCAGACCCTGCAGTCCCAGCGCGAAGCGATGGGCTGGAGCGTGGAGCAGGTGGCCGACCAGCTGAAGCTGGCGCCGCGCCAGGTAGTGGCGCTGGAAGCCGGCGACTATGCTTCGTTGCCGAGCCCGGCCGTGACGCGCGGCTTCGTGCGCGCCTACGCCAAGCTCCTGAAGATCGATGCCGCCCCGCTGGTGGCCAAGATCGAGATGAACATGCCGCCGGAAGCCCAGGCCGGCGCGACCGCATCGATCCCGCGCCGCGAACAGCGTCCGGCCTCGTTCTCGCAGAGCCGCTTCCCGATCGGCGGCAAGCGCAACAAGGTGCCGGTCGGCCTGATCGCGGGCGCCGTGGCGGTGGTTGCCGCCGGTTTCGCACTTTGGCACTTCGGCCTGATCCCGGGCGGCCAGCAGCAGGGCACGACCGAGGGCGAAGTGCTCGAATCGCCGGTGGTCGCGCCAAGCGCGCCGAACGGCGCCGCACCCGCTGCCAACGACACCCTGCAGAACCCGTCGGTGCCGCTGATCTCGGTGCCGGCGCCGGCAGGCGAGGGCGCGACCGCGCCCGCCGCCGCGCCGACCACTGCGCCGGGCGTCGCGCCAGCGGTGACGCCTGGCGCTGCGCCGGCCGCCACGACCCCGGCCGCACCTGCAGCAACGACCCCGGCGGCACCGACCGCTACCCTGGCCGCACCGGTCACGGCTGCGCCGGCTGTTGCTCCTGCAGCACCGGCAGGCGGGAACGCGCTGGTGCTGAACGTGCGTGAAGACGCCTGGATCGGCGTGGTCGTCGGCGGCAAGCGCCTGTTGTGGCGCGAGGTCAAGGCCGGCTCGACCGAAACCTTCGACGTCACCGCACCGGGCGTGCTGACCGTCGGTAATCCGGGCGCCGTGACGGCGACCCTGCGTGGCGCCGCCGTCAGCCTCGAGCAGGCGCCGGGCAAGAAATTCGCGCAAGTCTCCTTGAAGTAAGCAATGGAACAGAACATGAACCAAGCCTGTCTCGGCGAACCGATTCCATCGGGCCCGCTGGCGCGCCGCAGCAGCCGGAAGGTAGCGGTGTCGCACGGCCAGCGCACCGTGTGGGTCGGCGGCGACGCGCCGGTGGTGGTGCAGTCGATGACCAATACCGACACGGCCGACGCGATCGGCACCGCGATCCAGGTGAAGGAATTGGCGCGCGCCGGTTCCGAAATCGTGCGCATCACCGTCGACACCCCGGCCGCCGCGGCCGCGGTGCCGGCGATCCGCGAACAGCTCGACCGCATGGAAATCGACACCCCGCTGGTGGGCGACTTCCACTACAACGGCCACCTGCTGCTGCGCGACTATCCGGAATGCGCGCAGGCGCTGTCGAAGTACCGCATCAACCCGGGCAACGTGGGGCAGGGCGCCAAGCGCGACACCCAGTTCGCCCAGATGATCGAGATCGCCGCGAAGTACGACAAGCCGGTGCGCATCGGCGTCAACTGGGGCTCGCTCGACCAGGCGCTGCTGGCGCGCATCATGGACGAGAATGCCGCCCGCGCTACCCCGTGGAGCGCGCAGGCCGTGATGTACGAAGCCTTGATCACCTCGGCGATCGAGAATGCCGTGCGCGCCGAAGAAGTCGGCCTGGCGCGCGACAAGATCATCCTGAGCTGCAAGGTGTCGGGCGTGCAGGACCTGATCGCGGTCTATCGCGAACTGGCGCGCCGCTGCGACTACCCGCTGCACCTGGGCCTGACCGAGGCCGGCATGGGCAGCAAGGGCATCGTCGCCTCGACCGCGGCGCTGTCGGTGCTGCTGCAGGAAGGCATCGGCGACACCATCCGTATCTCGCTCACCCCGGAACCGGGCGGCGACCGCACCAGGGAAGTCGTGGTCGGCCAGGAGATCCTGCAGACCATGGGCCTGCGCAAGTTCACCCCGATGGTGATCGCCTGCCCGGGCTGCGGCCGCACCACCTCGACCGTGTTCCAGGAGCTGGCGGACAACATCCAGACCTTCCTGCGCGAGCAGATGCCGGAGTGGAAGAAGACCTATCCGGGCGTGGAAGCGATGAACGTGGCCGTGATGGGCTGCATCGTGAACGGCCCGGGCGAATCGAAGCACGCGAACATCGGCATCAGCCTGCCGGGTACGGGCGAATCGCCGGCGGCGCCGGTGTTCGTCGACGGACAGAAGGTTGCCACGCTGCGCGGCGAGCGGATCGTGGATGAGTTCAAGACGATTGTGCTGAACTACGTGCAGAAGAACTACAGCCGCCAAGAGGCAGTGACAGAATAAATCCGTAGGGTGGGCGGGTTTCCCGCCCACGCGGTCAAGCGGCTCAAATACTGACTGACCGCGTGGGCAGGAGACCTGCCCACCCTACGAAGAAACGAGCTAACAATATGTCCAAACCAGAAAAAATCGTCGCCGTCAAAGGCATGAACGACATCCTCCCGCAAGACGCACCGATGTGGGAGCTGTTCGAGAACACCGCCGAGACCATCCTCAAGAGCTACGGCTACCAGAAGATCGTCACCCCGATCGTCGAGGACACCTCGCTGTTCGCGCGCGCCATTGGCGCCGTCACCGACATCGTCGAGAAGGAGATGTACTCCTTCGAAGACTCGATGAACGGCGACCAGCTGACCCTGCGTCCGGAAGGCACCGCGGGCGCCGTGCGCGCGGTCATCGAGCACAACCTCGTGTACGACGGCCCCAAGCGCCTGTGGTACAAGGGCCCGATGTTCCGTCACGAGCGTCCGCAGCGCGGCCGCTACCGCCAGTTCTTCCAGTTCGGCGCGGAAGCCGTGGGCTTCTCGGGTCCGGACATCGACGCGGAATTGATCATGCTGTGCCGCCGCCTGTGGGACGACCTCGGCCTGCAGAACGTGCGCCTCGAGCTGAACTCGATCGGCAACGCCGACGAGCGCCTGCGCCACCGCGCCGACCTGATCGCCTACCTGGAGAAGCACGAGGACATCCTCGACGCCGAGGCCAAGCGCCGCCTGCACAGCAACCCGCTGCGCATCCTGGACACCAAGAACCCGGCCATGCAGGAGATGGTCAACGGCGCGCCGAAGCTGCTGGATTACCTCGGCGAAGAATCGTTGGCGCACCTGAACGGCCTGAAGAACATCCTCGACCGCAATGCGGTGCAGTACACCATCAACCCGCGCCTGGTGCGCGGCCTGGACTACTACAACCGCACCGTGTTCGAATGGGTCACCGACGAGCTGGGCTCGCAGGGCACCATCTGCGCCGGCGGCCGTTATGATCCGCTGATCGAGCAGTTCGGCGGCAAGCCGACCCCGGCAGTCGGCTTTGCAATGGGCATGGAACGCATCATCGAGCTGATGAAGGGCCTGGGCGAGACCCAGGCGCCGAGCCAGTGCGACGTCTACCTCGTGCACCAGGGCGAAGAAGCGCAGCTGCAATCCTTCATCCTGGGCGAGCGCCTGCGGGATGCCGGCCTGGATGTTGTGTTACATTGCGCAACGCCGGCAGGCGCGGGCAGCTTCAAGAGCCAGATGAAGAAGGCCGACGGCAGCGGCGCCTCCTTCGCCGTGATCATCGGCGAGGACGAGATCGCGTCCGGCGAAGCCGTGGTGAAAGCCATGCGCGGCGAGGCCGGTGAGCAGCAGCAGTCCAAGGTCGCCTTCGAACAAGTGGTCGACTATGTGGTCGACCAGATCGTCGGCGGCGGCGAGCACGACTGCGATGACGAGAACTGCAACGAGCACGGCCATCACCGCCACTAAGATTTCCCGTAGCACCGATCCACCCTCACGATAACAACAGAGTAGAACATGGCATACGACCTCGAAGAACAGGAACAGATAGCGAACTTCAAGGCCTTCTGGGCCCGATTCGGCAACATCATCATGGGCGTGCTGATCGTCGCGCTGCTTTCCTACGCGGGCTACAACTTCTGGAATACCCACAAGCGCAACCAGACCGTCGAGGCTTCGGCCCTGTACGACGAGCTGCAGGCGGCGCTCGCCGCCAACGACAACGCCAAGACCCAGCGCATCGCCGGCGACATCCAGAACAAGTATGCGGGCACCACCTACGCGCAGATGGCTGCGCTGGGCGCGGCCAAGACCGCCTTCGAGGCGAATGACCTGAAGACCGCCAAGACCCAGCTGCAGTGGGCGGCGGACCACGGCAACGACGAGTACAAGGCCATCGCCAAGCTGCGCCTGGCCGGCGTGCTGCTGGACGAGAAATCCTACGACGCTGCCCTCAAGCTGCTGAACGATACCTATCCGGCCCAGTTCTCGGCCGAAGTGTCCGACCGCAAGGGCGACGTGCTGGTGGCGCAGAACAAGCTGGCCGAGGCGCGCCAGGCCTACGTCGCCGCGCTGGCCGCGATGCACAAGGAAAATCCGGGCCGCCAGCTGGTCCAGGTGAAGCTTGAAGCGATCGGCGGTACCGTGCCGGCCGAGGCAAAAGACGCGAAAGCGAACGCGTAAGATCCAAGATTGACTGGCCCGCGTGCGCCTGTCGGGCGGACGCGGGCCTTGCGTCCTCTAAAAGGTAAAAGAACATGCGTATTAGCAGCAAACTTGTTGGTGTTGGCGTACTGGCCCTGATGACGGGCTGCTCGAGCATTCCGCAGCTTTCTTCGCTCAGCTCCCTGAACCCGTTCTCGTCGAAGTCGAAGACCGATCAGCCGGCGCCGCTCGTCGAGCTGAAGGGCACGATGGCCGTGCGTACCGCCTGGAAGCTGGACATCGGCAAGGCCGGGTCTTACCAGTTCTCGCCGGCACTGGCCGGCAATACCGTGGTCGTGGCCGCCAGCGATGGCGACATCGCCCGCGTCGAGGCCGAGAGCGGCAAGCTGCTGTGGCGCACCAAGGCCGGCAGCCAGCTCTCGAGCGGCGTCGGTACCGACGGCAACCTGATCGTGGTCGGCGGGGCCAAGGGCACCGTGCTGGCCTTCGACATGGACGGCAAGAAGCTGTGGAGCACCCAGCTGTCGAGCGAGCTCCTGTCCTCGCCAGTGGTCGGGCAGGGCATCGTCGTCGCGCGCAGCCTGGACAACCGCATCGTCGGCCTGGACGCCAAGACCGGCGAAAAGAAATGGACGGTGCAGCGCACTTCGCCGGCCCTGACCCTGCGCACCGCGCCGGGCATGATCATCAATAACACCGACGTTGTCATCGCCCAGCCGGCCGGCCGCCTGTCGTCCTTCATCCTCGCCACCGGCGCGCCGCGCTGGGACGTGGAAGTGGGCGTGGCGCGCGGCGCCACCGAACTCGAGCGCGTGACCGACATCGGCGGCGCCCCGGTGCTGTTTGAGGGCGACGTCTGCGCCGTCTCCTACCAGGGCCGCGTGGCATGCTTCGACGCCGCCGCCGGTTCGGCCAAGTGGACGCGCGACCTGTCGTCGGAAGTCGGCGTCGCCGTCGACCAGCGCTTCGTCTTTGTGCCGGACGACAAGGGCGCCCTGTACGCCTTCAACCGCGACACCGGCTCGAACGCCTGGAAGAACGACAAGCTCGCCTTCCGCCGCCTGTCGACCCCTGTCTCCTACGGCCGCGCAGTGGCGGTGGGCGACTACCAGGGCTATGTCCACTTCCTGTCGCGCGAAGACGGCGCCTTCCTGGCGCGCGCCGCCACCGACGGCAGCCCGATCGTGGGCACCCCGCTGGTGGCTGGATCGCACCTGATTTTTCAAACACAAAATGGAACTGTGGCCGCCATCGCGGTCGAATAAAATAATTACATGAAGCCGGTAATCGCACTCGTTGGTCGCCCGAACGTCGGGAAGTCGACCCTTTTCAACCGCCTCACCCGTTCGCGGGACGCGCTGGTGGCCGACCTTCCTGGCCTGACCCGCGACCGCCACTATGGCGAAGGCCGGATCGGCGAACGGCCGTTCCTGGTCATCGACACCGGCGGTTTCGAACCGGTCGCCAAAGAGGGCATCATGCACGAGATGGCGCTGCAGACGCGCCAGGCGGTGGCCGAAGCCGACGTCGTCGTGTTCATCGTCGACGGCCGCCAGGGCCTGACCCCGCACGACAAGACCATCACCGATTACCTGCGCAAGCAGAACCGTAAGGTCATGCTTGTGGTCAACAAGTCCGAGGGCATGAAGTACACCTCGGTCACGGCCGACTTCTACGAGCTCGGCATGGGTGACCCCTACGTCATTTCCGCCGCCCACGGCGACGGCGTGCACGACCTCGTGATCGAGGCGCTCGATTTCGCGTTCGAGAACCGCGCCGAGAACGAGGAAGAGCTCGAGCATCCCGACCATGGCATCAAGATCGCCATCGTGGGCCGCCCGAACGTCGGCAAGTCGACCCTGATCAACACCCTGGTCGGCGAGCAGCGCGTGATCGCCTTCGACATGCCGGGCACCACCCGCGATTCGATCGAAGTGCCGTTCGAGCGCGACGGCAAGAAATACACCCTGATCGACACTGCCGGTATCCGCCGCCGCGGCAAGGTCTTCGAGGCCATCGAGAAGTTCTCGGTGGTCAAGACGATGCAGTCGATCTCGGACGCCAACGTGGTCGTGCTGCTGCTTGACGCCCAGCAAGACATTTCCGAGCAAGACGCCCACATCGCCGGCTTCATCCTGGAGTCGGGCAGGGCGCTGGTAGTGGCCGTCAACAAGTGGGACGGCCTGCAGTCGGACCAGCGCGACCAGGTCAAGACGGACCTCGACCGCAAGCTCGATTTCCTGTCCTTCGCCAAGACCCATTTCGTGTCGGCGCTGAAGGGCACCGGCATCAGCCAGCTGATGAAGTCGGTGGATTCGGCCTATGCGGCCGCGACCTCGAACCTGTCGACCCCGCGCCTGACGCGCGCCCTGCAGGAAGCGATCGAGAAGCAGGAGCCGAAGCGCAAGGGCAGCGTGCGTCCGAAGATGCGCTACGCCCACCAGGGCGGGCAGAATCCGCCGATCATCGTCATTCACGGCAATGCGCTGGAAGCCGTCAGCGACCCGTACAAGCGCTATCTGGAAAAGCATTTCCGCGATACGTTCAACCTGGTCGGCACCCCGGTGCGCATCGAATTCAAATCCGGCAAGAATCCTTTTGCCAAGGAGCAGAATTAGGCTTAGCAGTACGACAAAAAGTGGCGAAACAGGTTACAGTAGCTTAGGGCTGTCATTCGCCACCGCGGAATGTGGCCCGGGCACTTGAAAAAAGGCAAATAGCCTCAAACTCGCATCTACACCCACTGAACTACAACAACATTACGGAGCTGTTATGAGCAACAAAGGGCAACTGTTACAAGACCCATTCCTGAACGCATTGCGCAAGGAGCACGTCCCCGTCTCCATCTACCTGGTCAATGGCATCAAACTCCAGGGCCATATCGAATCCTTCGACCAGTACGTCGTCCTGCTTCGTAATACCGTGACCCAGATGGTCTACAAGCATGCCATTTCCACCGTCGTCCCGGCTCGTGCCGTCAACCTTAACCTCGACTCCGAAGCCGAGTAAGGCCGATGGCTGACGCCCCCGGCAACACCACCATGCGCGCAGCGCTGGTCGGCATCGATTTTGGTGCTGGCGATTTCAACGCCAGCCTGGAAGAGTTGTCGCTGCTTGCGCGCTCCGCCGGCGCCGAACCGATCACCACGATCACGGCCAAGCGCAGCAGTCCCGATCCCGCCCACTTCGTCGGCAGCGGCAAGGCCGACGAAATCAAGATGGCCTGCCAGGCCGACGGGATCGACATCGTCATCGTCAACCACGCCCTGTCGCCGGCCCAGCAGCGCAATCTCGAGCGCCGGCTGGAAGTGCGCGTGGTCGACCGCACCAGCCTGATCCTCGACATCTTCGCCCAGCGCGCCCAGAGCCACGAGGGCAAGCTGCAGGTGGAACTGGCCCAGCTGCAGCACCTGGCCACGCGCCTGATCCGCGGCTGGACCCACCTGGAACGACAGAAGGGTGGTATCGGCCTGCGCGGTCCTGGTGAAACCCAGCTCGAGACCGACCGCCGCCTGATCGGCGAGCGCGTCAAGCAGCTGCGCATCCGCCTCACCAAGCTGCGCAAGCAGCACGAGACCCAGCGCCGCCAGCGCGGGCGCAACCAGACATTCTCGGTGTCGCTGGTCGGTTATACCAACGCCGGCAAGTCGACCCTGTTCAACACCCTCACCAAGGCCGGCGTGTACGTCGCGAACCAGCTGTTCGCAACGCTCGACACCACCAGCCGCCGCCTCTACCTGGGCGACGAGGTGGGTTCGGTCGTCATTTCCGACACCGTCGGCTTCGTGCGCGAACTGCCGCACCAGCTGGTCGCGGCCTTCCGCGCCACGCTGGAAGAAACCATCCACGCCGACCTGCTGCTGCATGTGGTCGACGGCAATTCGCCGGTGCGCATGGAGCAGATCGAGCAGGTCAACGACGTCCTGCGCGAGATCGGCGCCGATCATGTGCCCCAGATCCTGGTCTGGAACAAGATCGATGCCGCCGGGCTCGAGCCTGGGGTCGAGCGTGATGAGTATGATAAGATCAGCCGCGTTTTCATCAGCGCCCACAGCGGGGCCGGGCTGGACCTGCTGCGCGACGCGATCGTCGAGTCGGCGCTGGCGGCGCGCGCACCTGAAAGCAGTCAGGATGGGGAGGAACCGGCGGTGGGCGGCTCCTTCGGCAATCCTGCGGACAATAACACAACAACTTCCCATCTCGGGCCACACTAGCCTATGCTCGTTTCTCTGCTAAAACGTTGCGGCATCAAACTGTCGCTCAACGACCCACGCTGGGGCCATAAACCCCAGGGTGACCACAAGGCCCAGGAGGGCCGCCGGCCGGGTGAAGGCCCGCCCGATCTCGATCAACTCTGGCGCGACTTCAATGCCCGCCTGAACCGCCTGTTCGGCGGCCGCAACAATGGCGGCGGCGACGGCGGCAACGGTCCGTCCGGCCGCGGCGACATGCGCGGCGCCAGCGTCACCGCCGGCGTGGTGGCGGTCATCGTCGGCCTGATCTGGCTGGCGAGCGGCGCCTTCATCGTGCAGGAAGGCCAGGTCGGCGTCGTCACCACCTTCGGCAAGCTCAGCCACAAGACCGGCGCCGGCTTTAACTGGCGCTGGCCGTACCCGATCCAGGCCCACGAGACCGTCAATGTCTCGCAGATCCGCACCGCCGAGATCGGCTACCGCGCCAACGTGCGCAACAAGCAGCCGCAGGAAGCACTGATGCTGACCGACGATGAAAACATCATCGACATCCAGTTCGCGGTGCAGTACACGCTGAAGGACCCGGTCCAGTGGCTGTTCAACAACCGCGAGAACGACGAGACCGTACGCCAGGTCGCCGAGACGGCGATCCGCGAAGTGGTCGGCCGCAGCAAGATGGACTTCGTCCTGTACGAAGGCCGCGAAAAAGTGGCCGTCGACGTGCACCAGATGATGCAGAAGATCGTCGACCGCTATGCGCTCGGCGCCCTGATCACCAACGTGACCATGCAGGCCGTGCAGCCGCCGGAGCAGGTCCAGGAAGCCTTCGATGACGCCGTCAAGGCCGGCCAGGACCGCGCCCGTGCAAGGAATGAAGGTGAAGCCTATGCCAACCAGGTGATCCCGCAGGCGCGCGGCCAGGCCTTCCGCCTGATGCAGGACGCCGAAGCCTACCGCTCGATGGTGGTCGAGAACGCGACCGGTAACGCCTCGCGCTTCGACCAGGTGGTGGCCGCCTATGGCAAGGCCCCGGCCGTGACGCGCGACCGCATGTACATCGACACCATGCAGCAGATCTTCTCCAACACCAGCAAGGTGATGGTCGATTCGCGCGCCGGCAACCCGATGATCTACCTGCCGCTCGACAAGCTGCTGCAGCAGAACGCCGGCAACGACAATGTCGGCAACCGTTCGGGTCCGGTGCAGGTGCCGACGCCGCAATCGGCGCCGCCGCAGGATGTCATGCAAGCCATGGATTCGGTGCGCCAGCGCGATAGCCGCAGCCGCGATTCCTCACGTGATCGGGAGAGCCGTTAATGAACCGCCTCGTAACTTTATTTGTGGCGGGCTTCATTGCCCTGATGCTGCTGTCCTCGACCGTGTTCGTGGTGGACCAGCGCCGCTTCGCCATCGTCTTCGCCCTGGGTCAGGTGCGTGACGTCATCACCGAACCGGGCCTGCACTTCAAGCTGCCGCCGCCGTTCCAGAACGTGATCTACCTGGACAAGCGCATCCTGACGCTCGACACGCCCGACGCCGACCGTTTCATCACGGCCGAGAAGAAGAACATCCTGGTGGATGCCTTCGTCAAGTGGCGTATCGTCGACCCGCGCCTGTACTTCGTCAGCTTCAGCGGCGACGAGAACCGTGCCCGCGACCGCATGTCGCAGATCGTCAAGGCAGCCCTGAACGACGAAATCACCAAGCGCACCGTGCGCGAAGTGATCTCGGGCGAACGCGGCCGCGTGATGGAAGCGGTGAAGGAAAAGGTCATCGCCGAAGCCAAGGAGATCGGTGTCGGCGTGGTGGACGTGCGCCTCAAGCGCGTCGACTACATCGAGCAGATCAACAACTCGGTGTACGAGCGCATGAAGGCCGAGCGCGTACGCGTGGCCAACGAATTGCGTTCGACCGGCGCCGCCGAATCCGAACAGATCCGCGCCGACGCCGACCGCCAGCGCACCGTGATTATTGCCGAAGCCTTCCGCGACGCCGAGAAGATCAAGGGTGACGGCGACGCCAAGGCGACCGCGATCTATGCGGATTCGTTCGGCAAGAATCCGGAATTCGCCAAGTTCTACCGTTCGCTGGAAGCGTATCGCGCGACCTTCAAGAACCGTGGGGACGTGATGGTGGTGGATCCGAATTCGGAGTTCTTCAAGTACTTCAAGCAACCAGCTTCGAAGTAATCGTAGGGTGGGCGGGTCTCCCGCCCACGCGGTCAAACAGTGCATGAGCCGCTTGACCGCGTGGGCAGGGGACCTGCCCACCCTACGTTTACCCGGCCGTTTTTAGTATAGACAAGCGTTGCACAATGGCACTCTGGCAACCCGCCAGCGCTGTCAAATCAACATCCCCGTCCTACGCCTCCCCATTTTCGGGTAAAATTGCCGATTCGGCGCTCGCACCGTGCGCCGGCACGCCCGTGCCCCGAACATTGCTCTTGAAAACAACCCGTTAGCTGTCTGCCCATGCCGAACTGGCTCCTGCCTGAGAATATCGCCGATGTCTTGCCGTCCGAGGCGCGCAAGATCGAGGATCTGCGCCGCAAGATGCTCGATACCTTCCGCCTGTACGGCTACGAACTGGTGATGCCGCCGCTGCTCGAGTATGTCGAGTCGCTGCTGGCGGGGGCAGGGCAGGACACCGAACTGCGCACCTTCAAGGTGGTCGACCAGCTGTCCGGCCGCCTGCTCGGCCTGCGCGCCGACATGACCACCCAGGTGGCGCGCATCGACGCCCACCTGCTCAACCGCGACACCGTCACCCGCCTGTGCTACGCCGGCAGCGTGCTGCATACCCGCCCGTCGGGCCTGCACGCCACCCGCGAGCCGATCCAGATCGGTTGCGAGATCTACGGCCACGCCGGCCTGGAAGCCGACGCCGAGATCCAGGAACTGGCGCTGTGCTCGCTGGCGCTGGCCGGTTTTGATTCCGTCCGCCTCGACCTGTGCCACGTCGGCATCCTGCGCGCCGTACTGGCCGAAGACCCGGCCGCGCGCCGCGACGAGGCCCAGCTCATCGGCCTGCTGCGCGCCAAGGATGCGCCGGGCCTGGACGAATTCACCCAACACTACGCCCCGAGCACCCGCCGGGCCCTGCTGGCGCTGCCGCACCTGTACGGCGACGTCGACGTGCTCAAGCGCGCCAGGGAAGAACTACCTGCGCTGCCGGGCATCACCCGCGCGCTGGCCGAACTGGCGGCGCTGGCCGCCGGCGCCATCGGCCGCGCCGACGTGGCGATCGACCTGGCCGACCTGCGCGGCTACCAGTACGAAAGCGGCGCCATGTTCGCGCTCTACGTGCCGGGCCTGCCGAACGCGGTGGCGCGCGGCGGCCGCTACGACCACGTGGGCGAAGCCTTCGGTCGTGCGCGTCCCGCCACCGGCTTCTCGCTCGACCTGCGCGAACTGGCGCGGCTGCTGCCGACGGCCGAGCGCAAGCATTCCATCCGCGCGCCCTGGGGCAACGCCCCCGAGCTGAAGGAAAAAATCGCTGACCTGCGCAAGGCAGGCGAAGTCGTGATCCAGTCCATGCCGGGTCACGACAATGTTCAGGACGAGTTCGAGTGCGACCGCGTGCTCGTCCTCGAAAACGGAAATTGGATTCTCAAAAACTTAGGTTAAGTGATGTCAAATACTAACGTGGCAAAGAACGTCGTTGTCATCGGCACCCAGTGGGGCGATGAAGGCAAGGGTAAGATCGTCGACTGGCTGACCGACCATGCGGCCGGCGTCGTCCGTTTCCAGGGCGGCCATAACGCCGGTCACACCCTGGTGATCAAGGGCCAGAAGACCGCGCTGCAGCTGATCCCCTCGGGCATCATGCGCGAAGGCGTGGCCTGCTACATCGGCAACGGCGTCGTCGTTTCGGTCCCGGACGTCATGCGCGAGATCGACAAGCTGCAGGCAGCTGGCATCGAAGTCGTGTCGCGCCTGAAGATCTCGGAAGCCTGCCCAGTCATCCTGCCTTACCACGTCGCCATCGACAAGGCGCGCGAAGCCAAGCGCGGCGAGAACAAGATCGGCACCACCGGCAAGGGCATCGGCCCGGCCTACGAAGACAAGGTGGCGCGCCGTGCAATCCGTATTGCCGACCTGCTCAACGAAGAGCGCTTCGCCGAGAAGCTCAAGGAAAACCTCGAGTACCACAACCACGTGCTGGTGAACTACCTGGGCGCCGATCCGATCGACTTCCAGCAGACCTACGACGACGCGATGGCCCTGGTGCCGCGCCTGCGCCCGATGGTGGGCGACGTCTCGTCGCAGCTGTACGCCGCCCACAAGGCCGGCGGCAGCCTGCTGTTCGAAGGCGCCCAGGGTTCGCTGCTCGACGTCGACCACGGCACCTACCCGTTCGTCACCTCGTCGAACTGCGTGGCAGGCAATGCCGCCGCCGGCGCCGGCGTCGGCCCGGGCATGCTGCACTACATCCTCGGCATCACCAAGGCCTACACGACCCGCGTGGGTTCGGGCCCGTTCCCTGCCGAACTGCCGACCGACGCCGGCGTGGGCGAACACCTGTCGCGCGTGGGCCACGAGTTCGGCACCGTCACCGGCCGTGCGCGCCGTTGCGGCTGGTTCGACGCCGCGCTGCTGCGCCGCTCGGTGCAGATCAACGGTGTGTCGGGCATGTGTCTGACCAAGCTGGACGTGCTGGACGGTATCGAGTCGCTGAAGCTCTGCACCGGCTACAAGATCGACGGCCGCGACGTCGACATCTTCCCGGTCGGCGCCGAGGAAGCCGCGCTGTGCGAGCCGGTCTACGAAGAAATGCCGGGCTGGACTGAATCGACCGTCGGCGCCAAGTCGATGGAGGAGCTGCCGGCGAATGCCCGCGCCTACATCAAGCGCATCGAAGAACTGGTGGGCGTGCCGATCGACATGGTGTCGACTGGCCCGGACCGCGAAGAAACCATTGTGCTGCGCCATCCGTTCGCAGCTTAATTATAAAAATAGGAATAGCCTGAAATGAACACCCCTGCATCGACCGACAAGGACCTCTGGGTTTCGTGGGACGAGTACAACCGCCTGGTCGAGCGCCTCGCGCTGCAAGTGTATGAATCGAACTGGAAGTTCGACATGGTGCTGTGCCTGGCGCGCGGCGGCGTGCGTCCGGGCGACGTGATCTCGCGCATCTTCGACGTGCCGCTGGCGATCCTGTCGACCAGCTCCTACCGCGAAGAAGCCGGCACCAAGCAGGGCAACCTGGACATCGCCAAGTACATGACGATGACCAAGGGCCCGCTGGCTGGCCGCATCCTGCTGGTCGATGACCTGGCCGACTCCGGCGTGACCCTGCAGAAGGTGCGCGAGCACCTGCAGACCAACTACCCGGACGTCACCGAAGTGCGTTCGGCTGTCATCTGGGTGAAAGGTACCTCGGCCTTCAAGCCTGACTACCACCTGGAAGACCTGCCGCACAATCCGTGGATCCACCAGCCGTTCGAAGACTACGACGGCCTGCGTCCGCACCAGCTGGCGGCGTGGATGAAGAAGTTCGAGAAGTAATCCTTGCCGGTTGAACCGGGCAATGAAAACGGGCAGGAAGGGCGATCAGCCTTTCCTGCCCGTTCTGTTTTTCGGCTTCTCTCGTGAAGAAGTGTCCGCGGCGCGCGATGCAGCTTGGGTCGTGGCCAAGGGTCAGGGCAGCGCGGGAAGGTCTCGATAAAGTCCATCCATCGTAATGGCGGACTGCGGAAAGGTGCTTTTGTAGTTTCCCTGTTTTCGACAAAACATGGGAGAATCTCCTATCTTTCGTTTGAAACATAGAGGATTCTTCTCGTGTCCACCATTCCTGAGCTCAAGGGCCACAAACTCGACGAGATCGACCGCAAGATCCTGCGCATCCTGCGCACCGATGGCCGCATCAGCAATCAGAAGCTGGCCGACAGCGTGCACCTGTCGCCCACGCCCTGCTGGAACCGCGTGCGCGCGCTCGAAGAGGCCGGCTACATCGAGGGCTATGCGGCGATCCTGTCCCAGCGCGCACTGGGCTTGCCTGACACCGTCATCATCGAAGTCACGCTCGAGCGCCACGACGAGGACATGCTGGAACGCTTCGGCGAAGCGCTGGCCCAGCTGCCCGAGGTGATGGAGGCGAGCCTGCTCACCGGCGACTACGACTACCTGATCAAGGTGGCCGTGGCCGGCACCGAGGGCTACGAGCGCTTCCTGCGCCAGCGCCTGTACAAGATCCCGGGCATCCGCCACAGCCGCTCCACCTTCGTACTGCGCACCCTGAAGCGCACCCATTCGGTGGAGCCCTGACAACCGCGCCTGATACAAAGCGGTCATGTTTCTGTCGTACCACTCTGCTAAGATGCGTCTTGGCCATTTGCAGCATTTAACAATAACAAGCCCAACCCGATGACCCAAAGCTTCTTCCAGACTTTCATCCTCCTGATCCTCGTCACTGATCCATTCGGAAACGTTCCGCTGTTCGTTGCAGCCCTGAAGGAAGTGCCGGTCGAGCGCCGTGCCCGCATCGTCGTGCGCGAATGCGCCATTGCCTTCCTCCTGCTGCTCGTGTTCATGTTCTTCGGCAAGCACTTCCTCGAGGCGCTGCACCTGAGCCCGGTGGCGCTGCGTATCGGCGGCGCCGTGATTCTGCTGATCATCGCGATCCGCATGATCTTCCCGCATCCGGATGGCGTGCTGGGCCGCAACGAAGGAGGGGAGCCCTTCATCGTCCCGCTGGCGATTCCCGCGCTGGCCGGCCCGTCGGCGCTGGCCACCGTGCTGCTGTTCAGCTCCGAGAACTTGTCGGAAACGATGGTGCACGTCGCCGCCCTCGCCGCAGTCGGCGTGGTCTGGCTGGCCGTGTTCCTGAGCGCCGAGCGCCTGCAGCAGCGACTGGGTCCGCAGGTCATGACGGCCTTCGAACGCCTGATGGGTCTGATCCTGACGGCAATGTCGGTCGAGATGCTGCTTGGCGGCATCCGTGATTTCGTCAAGACGCTGTGATGGCAGGGGCAGCGGTGCGAGGGCAAGGGCCCCTTTCTGGCACACTTTTGCTAACACAATAAGCGTCGCAACAGACGCCGACACGAACGCATGAAAACGGAACACGAGACGCCCTCCGAATGGCTGCCCTTCCTCAGCGGAGGCGGGCAGATGGGCGCCATGATGCGGGCCCACGACTGGTCGCGCTCCCCGCTCGGCCATCCGCGCGACTGGCCGCAGGCCTTGCGCACCACCGTCGGCCTGATGCTCAACTCGAAGTTCCCGATGTTCGTGGCGTGGGGGCCGGAGCTGGGCTTCCTGTACAACGACACCTATGCAGTCATCCTGGGCGAAAAGCACCCCACGGCCCTGGGCAATCGCTTCCATGACATCTGGCGCGAGATCTGGGAAGACATCCATCCGCTGATCGTACGCGCCCTCAAGGGCGAGGCGACCTACATGGACCGGCTGCCGCTGCGCATGAACCGCCACGGCTATGACGAAGACACCTGGTTCACGTTCTCCTACTCGCCGGTGCGCGACGAGGACGGCACCGTGGCCGGTATGTACTGCGCCTGCGTCGAAGCGACCGCCGAAGTGCTGGCCGAGCGTTACCGCGAAGAGGAAAACCAGCGCCTGATGACGCTATTCGAGCAGGCGCCCGGCATCCTGGCCGTGCTGCGCGGTCCGGAGCACGTCTTCGAGATCACCAATGAATCCTATATGCAGCTGATCGGCCGCCGCGAGCTGATCGGCAAGCCGGCGCGCGAAGCGCTGCCGGAAGTCGCGGGCCAGGGCTTCTTCGAGCTGCTCGACCAGGTCTATCAATCGGGCCAGCCTTTCGTTGGACACGCGGTGCCGGTGCGCGTCCAGCGTGACGCCAGCGGCCAACTTGAAGAGCGTTTCGTCGACTTCGTGTACCAGCCGATTCGCGGGCCGAAGGGCGACGTCGAAGGCATCTTCGTCGAGGGCAGCGACGTCACGGCGCGCAAGCGCGTCGAGGACGACCTGCGCGCCGCCAACCGCCAGAAAGACCAGTTCCTGGCCATGCTCGCGCACGAGCTGCGCAACCCGCTGGCGCCGATCACCACCGCCGCCCAGCTCCTGCAACGCGGCTCGCTCGATCCGCAGCGCGCGCGCCACGCCAGTGACATCATCGTGCGCCAGGCCGAGCACATGACCGACCTGGTGAACGACCTGCTGGACGTCTCGCGCGTCACGCGCGGCCTGGCCGAGATCGAGAAGGAAGACCTCAATGTTGCGGACATCGTCCAGGGTGCCGTGGAACAGGTGCGCCCGCTGCTGGACATGAAGCGCCACCAGCTGCAGCTTGAACCGGCCCCAGTCCCCTTGCACGTGTCGGGCGACCGCACGCGCCTGGTGCAGGTGGTCTCCAACATCCTGAACAACGCCGCCAAGTACACGCCTTCAGGTGGCCGCATCACCCTGCGCGTGCGCGAAGAAGAAGGGGAGGCCGTGATCGCCGTGTGCGACAACGGCCAGGGCATCGATCCGCAGGTGCTGCCCTATATTTTCGACCTGTTCACCCAGGCCGAACGCACTCCGGACCGCTCGCAGGGCGGCCTGGGCATCGGCCTGGCGCTGGTGAAAAGCCTGGTGGCCCTGCATGGCGGCCGCGTGGCGGCCTTCAGCGAAGGGATGAACCGCGGCAGCGAATTCCTGATCCGCCTGCCGCTGCTGCAGTCCGCGCCCGCGCAGCAGGAAGCGCAGCAGGAAGCAGACGGCCGGGAAGGGCCGGTGCGGGTGCTGGTGGTCGACGACAATGCTGACGCGGCCCAGATGCTGGCCACGCTGCTGGAAGCGCACGGGCACCAGGTCAGTGTCGAATACGACGGCACCAGTGGGCTGGCGCGCGCACTGCGCGAGCGCCCCGAGGTCATGCTGCTCGATATCGGCCTGCCCGACATGGACGGCCACGAACTGGCGCGTCGCATGCGCGCCTCTCCGGAAACCGCGAATGCGACCCTGATCGCGCTCACCGGATACGGCCAGAGCGACGACCGCGAACGCGCACGCGCGGCCGGCTTCGACCGCCACCTGGTCAAGCCCGCGGACCTGTCCGAACTGCTGCGCATCCTTGCCTCGGTCCGCGGCGAAACAGACTGATTCCCTCGCGATCCGTGCGCGGTCGCGGCTCTGCGCCGGTGTATGCTGGCTCCGGGACAATAGGGGGACAAGAACACATGAGAACCTGGCGAATCGCGAACAAGGATGTGGCGCTCGACCGCAGTTGCGAAGGCGCCCGCAAGAGCGGCGGACACTGGCACGCCGAGGGCTGCCCGGCCTTGTACACCGCCATGACGGTGGAGCTGGCGGTGCTGGAGAAATTCGTGCACGCCGAAGGCGACGAGCCCGACCTGGTGCTGGTGGCGGTAGACCTGCCGGACGATCCGGAACTCGGCATCGACGTGGGGCGCGAGGAGCTGCCGGACGGGTGGGACGACCTGGACGACGGCGGCAGCGCGACGGCGTTCGGTACGGCTTTCCTGGAGAAGTGCCATCACCTTTATATGCGGGTGCCGTCGGTGATCGTGGGGGAGGGGCTGAACCTGGTGATCAATCCCGAGCATCCGGCGTATGCGGATGTGAAGCTCAGTATTGCAAGGTCGTACAGCTTTGACCCGAGGATGTTTGAGAGGCCGGCGAAGGCGGAGTCTTAAGGTTCACATAGCAGCGAACCCAGTTGATTGTTGACTGCAAGATCGCCACTTTGTTGGATACCGAATTTAGTTCCATTGAGCAGTGACTGTACATGCTTTTGCACGACACAATAGACTAGAGGCCGAGCAGATTAGGCCCCCCGTCTACGCGTTTTCTAAGACCTGGTAGTGCTAACGCCGCAGGTTGCCGCGGACGTCAAGGCAAGATCACCTCTTGAGGCATCGACACTGTCTTGTCTGGCCTGACTGGCGACGCAGCTGCTTAGTAGCGTGCAACTGATTTAAATTCAAGCCGCTTTTTGGTTCAAGGTCTATCGCAGGCCTGTCATGAGCCCCTAGCTCGATTGATCGCTGCTGATCTGTTTCTTGCATCGAATTTTTCGCCTCCATCTCGTGTTACCCAATGTAGGTGTGCTGCGTTCGCGCCCTTACATCTATCGGCGGCTACAGTCCTATCATCAACGTATGTAGGTTTTCTGAATACCTCGTCATTTTCTCAGATGGCACTATCCACATTTCAATGTTATTGTTTGTCTTCGAATTTGAGGAGATAGCATGGCTGTAGGACTCGATATCGCTGTGGTGACGAAGGCACTAGCGCCGTTGGTGGTGCAGCTCGCTAAGGGGGCTGGCACATCCGTTGGAAACACATTGAAAAAGTGGGAAGCCGCTACTTTTGCTAAGCGGCTTGCTAAAAAGCTCTCTGTAGCGGACAAAATTAAGACAATTTGGGCGCCTGATAAGGAGACATCACTTCTTTCGATATACTACCCATCGAAAATTGTGTTTGACTCGAAAAAAACGAGCGTCGATTCACTAGCAGATCTGCCGCCGGGTAATCTCGTGATTGAGGGTATTGTAGGACATGGAAAATCTATGCTCCTTCGATACTTGTATCTGCAAGAGCTTTCCGGAAAAGGAAGCGGAAAGTTGCCGATTTTTATTGAGTTGCGCACTCTGACCGAGAAACGCGACTTGGATACCCACATTCGTGACGCTCTTGAAAGGATGGAAATTTCAGTCAATGAAGAGGTGTACGACTATCTGCTTCGCAGCGGTAAACTTGTTTTGCTTCTCGACGGCTTTGATGAGTTGGATGAGACACTGATCCCATCGACGATATATCGCGTTGAGAGGCTTATCGAAACGTATGAGGAACTGCAGATTATCGTTACCTCGAGGCCATCCAGTGAAATTAAGAAAAGTCGCTTGATGAATAGCGTCAATCTGCTAGGGCTCGAAAAGTCTGATTATGGAAGTTTCTTGGCAAAACTGGGGGTTTCATCCGCAAAAGCCCTGGAAATTACTGAGGCAATTCGCAAGAGCCCGTCAGATGTTTCGAACTTGATCACGACCCCATTGATGATGACGCTTCTGGTCATGGTTTACGAGACTGAACACGAAATACCCTCGGAGTTGCCGGAATTTTTCGAGAAGTTATTCGTTACAATGTTTTCGCGCCATGATAGACAAAAGGCCGGCTTTAATCGAAAACACCATTCTGGATTGTCGGAGAGGAAACTACAACACTTCTTCGAGTTATTTTGCTTTATAACAATCAGATATAGATATGGGCGAAGCTTAACGTCAGAGCAGTTCGGAATGGCATTCGATCGCGCATGTCAGCACACAACTCAGGGCTCCTGTGACTTGGAAAATTTTAAGAAGGATATCGTTCAGGTAGCCTGCTTAATGATTTCTGAGGGCTATGACCTTACAACTTTTCTTCATAAAAGTATTGCGGAATATTTTGCAGCAGCCTTTGTTGCGCGGTCGACAGATGAATTTGCTGAAAAATTCTATGCGGCTGCTGTGGGAAATTACGACCTCTGGAATGCCGTCCTTACATTTTTGGAAAAAATCGACTCGTTCCGGTATGCTAAGTATTATGGCCTAGTTGCACTGAGCTCTTTTGTTTCCGAGATGGGTCTTGAGGAGGGGGCGGTTACGCCGATATCTTCTTGGGTGACCTATTTTATTAGAACGCAACCAAGTTTTGGAATTACCTATGCTGAATCAGGGGCAAAATCTGATCGGCATCACTCTAACTCGAGTTTAGATTTCATCCCCTCGAAATTCGGTACTTACAACCAAAATGATGTTTCGTTTGGCGGGCAACTTCACTCACGGCTGGTTGATGCGATTATCCAAGGAGTAACAGAAGATCTGCCGGCAACCTTTAAGCAAGAAGAACTGATCGAATCTAGGCCCCTCTTTATCGAGGATTTTGATGACCCAAATTCCTACAAAATAAGCTTAGCAAGTGCTGTGCAGGAATATGGCACTAAGGGATTGCAGGGTAAGCTTCTTCAGTTTGAAAGTAAAATATGGAGCGAGATTCGAGCATTTGAAGAGCTCGTCGCCCAAGAGGAAGGAAAAAATAGCATATTGTCGGATGGGCTAATGTAATGCTGCCGGTGCGCGAAAACAATGCGCACCGGTTAGCGAACATTATTTTCCCAACATCGAAATGACGTTGTCAGCTCCCGGCGCGCCGAACGCCTGCTGCTTGAGCACATGCAGCTGATCCCGCACCTGCGCCGCCTTCTCGAACTCTAGGTTCTTGGCGTGGTCCACCATGAGCTTCTCGAGGCGCTTGATCTCTTTCGAGATCTGCTTCTCGCTCATCGATTCGACCTTGGCCGTTTCCGCATCCTCGCGGACACCTTCGACCATCGCGCGCTGTGCAGCGTTGCTGTACACGCCGTCGATCATGTCCTTGATCTTCTTGTTCAAACCCTTCGGCGTGATGCCGTTGGCTTCGTTGAAGGCGATCTGCTTGGCGCGGCGGCGTTCGGTTTCGTCGATCGCGCGCTTCATCGAATCGGTCATCTGGTCGGCGTACAAAATCGCGACACCATTCAGGTTACGCGCCGCGCGGCCGATGGTCTGGATCAGCGAGCGTTCCGAACGCAGGAAGCCTTCCTTGTCCGCGTCCAGCACCGCCACCAGTGACACTTCCGGCAAGTCGAGACCCTCGCGCAGCAGGTTGATGCCGACCACCACGTCGAAGGTACCCAGGCGCAGGTCGCGCAGGATCTCCACGCGCTCCACCGTCTCGATGTCGCTGTGCAGGTAGCGCACCTTGATGCCGTGGTCGCTCAGGTATTCGGTCAGCTGCTCGGCCATGCGCTTGGTCAGCGTCGTCACCAGCACGCGTTCGTCCTTGGCGATGCGGTCGGTGATCTCGCTCATCAGGTCTTCCACCTGCGAACGCGCCGGCTTGACCAAGACCCGCGGGTCGACCAGGCCGGTCGGACGCACCACCTGCTCGACCACGTTGTCGGCCTTTTCCTTTTCGTACTCGGCCGGCGTCGCCGAGACGAAGACCGTCTGGCGCATCTTGCCTTCGAACTCCTGGAACTTCAGCGGCCGGTTGTCCAGCGCCGAGGGCAGGCGGAAGCCGTAGTCGACCAGATTGACCTTGCGCGAACGGTCGCCGTTGTACATCGCGTTGAGCTGGCCGATCATCACGTGCGACTCGTCCATGAACATCAGCGCATCCTTGGGCAGGTAGTCGATCAGGGTTGGCGGCGGTTCGCCCGGCATCGAGCCGGACAGGTGGCGCGAGTAGTTCTCGATGCCCTTGGTGAAGCCGATCTCGGCCAGCATCTCGAGGTCGAAACGGGTACGCTGCTCGAGGCGCTGTTCCTCGATCAGCTTGTTCTCGTTGCGGAAGTATTCCAGACGGTCGCGCAGCTCGGCCTTGATCGATTCCACCGCGCGCAGCACGGTCGAGCGCGGGGTCACGTAGTGCGAGCCCGGGTACACCGTGAAGCGCGGGATCTTCTGGCGCACGCGGCCCGTCAGCGGGTCGAACAGCTGCAGCGACTCGATCTCGTCGTCGAACATTTCGACGCGGATTGCGAGTTCCGCGTGTTCCGCCGGGAAGATGTCGATGGTGTCGCCGCGCACGCGGAAGGAGCCGCGCGCGAAATCCATCTCGTTGCGCGTGTACTGCATCTGGATCAGGCGCGCGATGATGTCGCGCTGTGCCACCTTGTCCTTGTGGCGCAGCGTCAGGATCATCTTGTGGTATTCGTTCGGATTACCGATACCGTAGATGGCCGACACGGTGGCGACGATGACGACGTCGCGCCGCTCCATCAGCGACTTGGTGCACGACAGGCGCATCTGCTCGATGTGCTCGTTGATCGACGAGTCCTTTTCGATGAACAGGTCGCGCTGCGGCACATAGGCTTCCGGCTGGTAGTAGTCGTAGTAGGAGACGAAATACTCGACCGCGTTCTGCGGGAAGAATTCGCGGAACTCCGCATACAGCTGGGCCGCCAGCGTTTTATTCGGCGCGAACACGATCGCCGGACGGCCCGCCTGGGCGATCACGTTGGCCATCGTGTACGTCTTGCCGGAACCGGTCACCCCCAGCAGAGTCTGGTACATCAGGCCGTCGTTGATGCCTTCCACCAGGCCCGCGATCGCGGTCGGCTGGTCGCCCGCGGGCGGGAAGGGCTGGTGCAGCTTGAAGGGCGAGCCTGGGAAGGTAAGGACGGTCGGTTCCGGGGCATTTGCAATGGATAGTTCTGCCATACTTTCAGACCTTTGCTAGAATGGGTGTCCGCTTGCGGCACTGCAGCATGACTATACAAGCAGTGTCGTTCATTACAATCGCTGCGAACCCACCGACAAACTCAGTTTATCACGATGACTTCCACAGCCTCCGCCAGCCTCTTCGGCGCCATCGACATGGCGCCCCGCGACCCGATCCTGGGCATTACCGAAGCATTCAACGCCGATACCAACCCGGCCAAGATCAACCTGGGTGTCGGCGTCTACTATGACGATAATGGCAAGGTTCCTTTGCTGCAGTGCGTGCAAAAGGCGGAAGCGAAGCTGATGGAGCAGCCGGCGCCGCGTACCTACCTGCCGATCGAAGGGCTGGCGGCGTACGACAAGGCCGTGCAAGAGCTTGTATTTGGGGCCGACAGCGCCGTAATTCAAGAGAAGCGTGCGATTACCGTGCAGGCCCTGGGCGGCACTGGTGCGCTCAAGCTGGGCGCCGATTTCCTCAAGCGTTTCTCGCCTGAATCCGATGTCTACATCAGCGACCCGAGCTGGGAAAACCACCGCGCACTGTTCGAAGGCGCCGGCTTTGCCGTCAACAACTACACCTATTACGATCCAAGCACCCACGGCGTGAATTTCGACGGCATGCTGGCGGCCCTGAACGCCATGCCGCGCGGTGCGATCGTGGTGCTGCACGCCTGCTGCCACAACCCGACCGGCGCCGACCTGACGCAGGAGCAGTGGAGCCAGGTGATCGAAGCCGTCGTGGGCAATGGCCTGGTACCCTTCCTCGACATGGCCTACCAGGGCTTCGGCGCCGGCATCGCGGAAGACGGCGCCGTGGTGCGCCGCTTCGCCGAGACCGGCATCCCGCTGCTGGTGTCGAACTCGTTCTCGAAGTCCTTCTCGCTGTACGGCGAACGCGCCGGCGCGCTGTCGATCGTGGCTACCAGCAGTGAAGAAGCGGCGCGCGTGCTGTCGCAACTGAAGCGCGTGATCCGCACCAACTATTCGAACCCGCCGACTCATACTGCCAAGGTGGTTGCGATGGTGCTGTCGACCCCGGAACTGCGCCAGCTGTGGGAAGAGGAACTGGCAGGCATGCGCGTGCGCATCCGCGAAATGCGCAACCTGATGGTCGAGAAGCTGAAGGAAAAGGCCCCGGGCCGCGACTTCGAATTCGTGCGCGAGCAGGTCGGCATGTTCTCGTACTCGGGCCTGACCAAGGAGCAGGTGGGCAAGCTGCGCGAGCAGTCGATCTATGCGGTCGACACCGGCCGCATCTGCGTTGCGGCCCTGAACTCGACCAACCTCGACCGTGTCGTTGACGCCGTCGCCAAAGTTCTTTAAAATCTTGGCTCTTCGGAACTGACCCAACGCAGTTTCAACTTGGTTCCGAAGAGCAGCAGCTGCTTGTGCGACACGACCTGAATTTGACACCGTGTCACTGCAAACATATAATGCTGTCATCAATTCCCTGATAGCTCAGTCGGTAGAGCGACGGACTGTTAATCCGCAGGTCCCTGGTTCGAGTCCAGGTCGGGGAGCCAGAATTCCGGAAGGCCACATCGCAAGATGTGGCCTTTTTGTTTGCCCACAGTACCAACTTCAGGTATTGCGGGAAAGTGGGATGGCAGGTTACGCTGGCAATAGTCTACTCATCAGGAATAAACGTTGAAGCATCTTCCATCGAGCAAGAGGGTCGCGGTCTCAGGACAGGTGCTCCGCTTTTCCCGGTCGGGGCAGGGGAGTCCGACCATCGTCATGCTCAGCGGCGCCGGCGGGCCGCTGGAAAACTGGCACAAGCTGTATCCCGGCATCGAAGCACTGGGCACGGTCGTCACCTACGACCGGCCCGGCGTCGGCGGCAGCGCCCGTCCGCGCGACGCGCAGATGGGCACCACCGTGGTGCTGCAGCTGCGCGCGCTGCTGCGCGAGATCGATGCCAAGCCGCCCTTCCTGCTGGTCGGGCATTCCTTCGGCGGCCTGCACGCCAACCTGTTCGCGCGTGTCTATCCGGCAGAAACCTGCGGCGTGCTGTTCCTCGAGGCGACTGCGCCCGACGACGTGCTGAACATGAAGCGCTATCGCTCCGGCCTGCAGCGCGCCGTCGCGGGCCTGCTCGACCGTTTCTCGCCGCCCGATCCGAACGACGAGATCAGCAACGAGGCCGAGACCGTGGCCGAGATCGCCGAGGCGCCCATGTTCCCGGCGATTCCCATCACTGTCGTCTCGGGCGGCAAGCGCCTGCCACGCTGGATGGTGTCGGGCGACGCCCAGCGCGAGCGGGCGCGCAACCAGGAATCCCTGATGCGCCTGTCGCCCCTGTGCAAGCGCGTGATCGCGCAGGGCAGTGCCCATTTCCCGCAGATGTCGGAGCCGCAGCTGGTGCTGGACGAGCTGGCAAAGCTTATCAAGCGCACATCGCCGTAAGAAAAGTTGCTTTTCGATAGCGCAGGGCTTCGCCAAATCGAAAAGCGCTGCTATAATACGGCCTCTAATCCCTGATAGCTCAGTCGGTAGAGCGACGGACTGTTAATCCGCAGGTCCCTGGTTCGAGTCCAGGTCGGGGAGCCAGAATTCGAAGGGCCGCATGTGAATGCGGCCCTTTTTGTTTTGCTGCGCCTCGGGCAAGGTCATTCCTCGTGACAGGAAAGCGGCGATGTGAGCAGGCGCCACACCGCCGGAATTTACGCTCTTGTCAGCCTGCTCAGCGCACCACGGGCTTGACGCGCGATGCCGCTTCCAGCGCCCGCTGGCGCGCCGTCTCGACATCGTCCGCGGTCGCCAGCGCAACCCCCATGCGGCGGCGTGCGAAGGACTCGGGCTTGCCGAACAAGCGCAGGTCGGCGCCCGGCACGCGCAGCGCATCGGCCACGCCTTCGAAAGCGATTCCTGCTGCCTCATGCTGGCCGTAGATCACGGCAGAGGCGCCCGGTGCGCGCAGCGACACGTCCACCGGCAGGCCGAGCACGGCCCTGGCGTGCAGCTCGAACTCGCTCTGCACCTGGCTGGCCATGGTCACCATGCCGGTGTCGTGCGGGCGCGGGCTCACTTCCGAGAACCACACCATGTCGTCCTTGACGAACAGCTCGACCCCGAACACGCCGCAGCCGCCCAGGTCGGCCGTCACCTTGGCCGCGATGTCGCGCGCGCGTTCCAGCGCGACGGGCGTCATGGGGTGCGGCTGCCAGGATTCGACGTAGTCTCCCTGCACCTGCTTGTGGCCGATCGGCGCGCAGAAGCTGGTTTCGATCTCGCCATCGGCGCCGATCGAGCGCACCGTAAGCAGCGTGATTTCGTAGTCGAAGTCGATGAAGCCTTCCGCGATCACACGGCCGGCATCGACGCGCCCGCCGACGGCCGCGTATTCCCAGGCTGCTGCGACCTCGGCTGCGCTGTCGAGCTTGGACTGGCCCTTGCCAGACGAGGACATCACCGGCTTTACCACGCAGGGAAAGCCCACCGCGGCGCAGGCCTGCTGCAGCTCTTCCAGGCTGCTGGCGAAGCGGTAGGGCGAGGTCGGCAGGCCGAGCTCTTCGGCGGCTAGGCGGCGAATGCCTTCGCGGTTCATGGTCAGCATGGCGGCGCGCGCGGTCGGGATGCAGGTGATCTTGCCGCTTTGCTCCAGCGCGAACAGGGTCTCGGTAGCGATGGCTTCGATTTCCGGCACCACGAGATCCGGCTTTTCCAGCGCGATCAGGGCCGACAGGGCGGCGCCGTCGGTCATGTCGATCACATGGGCGCGGTGGGCCACCTGGTGGCCGGGCGCGCTGGGGTAGCGGTCGACCGCGATGGTTTCCACGCCAAGGCGCTGCAGGGCGATGATCACTTCCTTGCCGAGCTCGCCGGAGCCGAGCAGCATGACCTTGGTGGCGGAAGGGGAGAGCGGCGTACCGAAGAGGCGAGGCGTTGTCATGGTCTTGATCGGAAAGCAAAGTGACGACTATAGCAAAGGCGCCGATCGCCCGTCGCCGACCCAACTACTTTACGAAAAGCACTGGTCAAATCCAAAAGCGCTCGCTATAATGCGGCCTCTTTTCCCTGATAGCTCAGTCGGTAGAGCGACGGACTGTTAATCCGCAGGTCCCTGGTTCGAGTCCAGGTCGGGGAGCCAAAATACGAAGGGCCGCGTTTAGACGCGGCCCTTTTTTATTTGGACCTGCTGCTGCAATCGTTCACGCGGCAGGTCGGTCTACCTGTCAGTTATTCGTCGCGCGTCATGGCGGGCAGGCGCTCGAACCAGTGCTGGGCTTCTTCCAGCTGGTGCGCCAGCTGCAGCAGCCGGTCTTCCGCCCCGAAGGGTGCCACGAACTGCACGCCCAGCGGCAGCCCGTCTTCCGTCCAGTGCAGTGGCACCGACATCGAGGGCGTTCCCGTCAGGTTCGACAGCTGGGTGAAGGGCACGTAGCGCAGGTTGTCGCGTGCGATTTGCTGCACCGTGCTGTCGAGCAGGCCCAGGCGCGCCAGCAGGCCGAGCATGCCGGTGCGCTGCAGGAAGCCCAGTAGCGCCTGCTGCGCCGGCGGCAGGTCGCCGGTGCCGTGCCTGATTGGCGGGTGCGCCAGCGTCGGCGTGAGCAGCATGTCGTAACGTTGGTGAAAGCGCCCGAGCGCCCGTGCAAAGCCGTTCCACTGCGCCAGCTGGGTCGTCAATGCCGGCGCCTTGATCGCGCTGCCGAGCGTGACCAGCAGGCGCGTCATGAGCTCCGGCTCGCCGCCACTGGCGCCCAGCGCCCGCATGCGTGCCACCAGCGAGGGCACCTGGCCGAAGTAGACGTGCAGGTAGCTGGTGGCCAGCGCCGCGCCGTCGATCTCGGGCGCGGCTTCTTCCACCTCATGTCCCAATCCCTGCAGCAGCCTGGCCGCATGGCGCACGGCGGCCACGGCTTCCGGATGTACCTCGGTACCGATCGGCGACGCGGCCGTGAAGCCGATGCGCAGGCGGCCTGGATCGCGCCGCATCAGTTCCGCGTAGGGCGCGGCGGGCGGGGCGATGACGAAGGGATCGCCTGGCTCGGCGCCCTGCAGCAGGTCGAGCGCGCGTGCCGAATCGCGCACGCTGCGCGACAGCACGCCTTCGCTGGAGGCGCCGAACCAGACTTCGCCCACGTCCGGGCCGCTTGAGACCCGTCCGCGCGAGGGCCGCAGCCCGAACAGGCCGCAGCAGGCGGCAGGGATGCGGATCGAGCCGCCGCCGTCGTTCCCGGCCGCCATCGGCACAATGCCTGCCGCTACCGCCGCGGCCGCGCCGCCGCTCGAGCCGCCCGGCGTGTGGCCCAGGTTCCAGGGATTGCTGGTGCGGCCGAACAGCTCGGGATCGGTCACGCCCTTGAGTGCGAACTCGGGCAGGTTGGTCTTGCCGAAGACGACCAGGCCGGCGCCAAGATAGCGCCGCACCACCGCCGCATGCTGCTGCGGGACGTGGGCGCGCATGGCGCGGCTGGCGTTGGTGGTGGGCAGGCCGGCGTAATCCTGCAGCGTGTCCTTGAGCAGGAAGGGCACGCCGGCGAAGGGACCCTGCAGCGGACCTTGCAACTGGCGCCGCGCTTCGTCCTCCATCAGCCGCACCACCGCGTTGACCCGGCCGTGTACCCGGGCCTGGCGCGCCAGCGCGGCATCCAGCAGTTCCTGCGGACTCACCTCGCCACGGGCGACGAGGGCGGCCAGGGCGGTGGCGTCATGCTGGAGATAGTCGTTGAATTCCATCGGCAAGCCTGTTGTTGAACTTGCTCATGATGAAATCCGGTGCGCCTGGTCTTGTCAAGGAAAAGCCTGCTCAGCGCCTTTTTTCAAGCAGCTCGTATAAAGCCATCCCGGCGATCATGGCGCCCACGAACATCAAGGGCTTGACCCCGCCCCAGGCCAGCGAGACCACCGCCGGTCCGGGACAATAGCCAGCCAGTCCCCAGCCGATGCCGAACACCAGGCTGCCGAGTATGAGGCGGCGATCGACATTCCCTTTCTGCGGCAGGTGCAGCGGGCCGCCCGCCAGGGTGCGGCCGCGCCGGCTGGCCCAGGCAAAGGCCGGCCAGGCCACCAGCAGCGCGCCGCCCATGGTGAACAGCAGCGACGGGTCCCACCTGCCTGCCAGGTCGAGGAAGGCGAGCACCTTGGCGGGATCGGCCAGGCCTGACATCACCAGTCCGGTGCCGAACACGAAGCCGGCAAGGAGGACGAAGACGAGCTTCATGGCAGCAGGTGGCGCGCCAGGTAGACGGTAGCGAAGCCGGCCGCCATGAAGGCAAGGGTGGCGGCGACCGAGCGCGGCGAGCCGCGCGACAGGCCGCAGATGCCATGGCCGCTGGTGCAGCCGGAGCCGTAGCGGGTGCCGACGCCGACCAGCAGGCCGGCGTGCGCCAGCAGCGGCAGGCCGGCCTCGACGCGGCCCATGGGCAAGGGCGCGAACAGGCCCCAGGCCAGCGGGGCGGCCAGCAGGCCGGCCAGGAAGGCCAGGCGCCAGCCGGTCTCGCCCGGGCGCGGACGCAGCAGACCGCCGACGATGCCGCTGATCCCGGCCACGCGCCCGGCCAGCAGCACGCACAGGGCGACGCCGGCGCCGATCAGCAGACCGCCCGCGAGCGAACTCCAGGGTGTAAAGTGGGCCCAGTCGACCTGCATGGCGAGCTCCTGCGCATGGTGCTAGCGGTACTTCTTCTTGTTCGAGGTATAGGTACGAGTATAGAAGTCGGACGGCTTCTTCGCCACCCAGTCGATGAAGCTGCGGATGTCCTCGTGTTCGCGCAGGGCGTCCCAGGTGTGATAGGTCTGCAGCAGCTCGCGCTCGGTGAAGGCCGAATGGATCTTGCGGTGGCAGATCTTATGGATCGGGAACTGTTCCTTGCCCTTGAAGGTCTTCGGGATCAGGTGGTGGCGGTCGATGTTGAGGGTCCCGAGCAGACGGCCGCACAGGGGGCAGTGGGCGTCGGGCACTGGCTCATCGCTGATCGGTTCCGGGCGGCGTTTGGGCATGCCGGAAACATGGCGGCAGATTCGTCACTTTACAAGATCGACGCCGTGTAAAGACGCGCGCACTGTTCAGAATTGTTAAATGTGCGCGTGCGCGCGGTAATGTAGTAGAATCAATGCTTACCTTTTTGCAAGATCGTGACGCATCAGTGAGCCTGCCGCAATGATTGACGATCGCCCAGAATGTTCCGTTCTCCTCATCGATGATGAACCCTTTGCGCAGGACATCATCGCGCACGGACTGCAGGGCTGCGTCGGTCACACCCTATGTTACGAGTCGAGCCCGGCGCGCGCGGTGGACGTGGCGCGCGAGGTCAAGGCCACGGTCGTGCTGGTCGACCTGCGCATGCCCGACCTCGACGGTTTCGAGGTCACCGCGCGCCTGCGCGCCCATCCAGACACCGAAGACCTTCCCGTCATCGTGCTGTCCTCCGAAGACGATCCCGACATCAAGGCGCGCGCCTTTGCCGCCGGCGCCAACGATTACCTAGTCAAGTGGCCCGACCCGCGCGAGCTGGTGGCGCGCGTGCGCTACCACAGCGGCGCCTGCATCGCGCGGCGCCAGCGCGACGCCGCGTTTGCTTCGCTGCGCGTGAGCCAGGAGCAGCTGGCCGCCAGCCAGTCGGCACTGCACCAGGCGCAAAAGATGGAAGCGATCGGCCAGCTCACCGGCGGCGTCGCCCACGACTTCAACAACGTCCTGCAGATCATCGGCGGCAACCTGCAGCTGCTCAAGCTGGTCGGCAACCTGAACGACAGCGCCAGGAGCCGCGTCGACATGGCCCTGTCGGGCGTCGAGCGCGGCGCCAAGCTGGCCGCGCACCTGCTGGCCTTCGCGCGCCGCCAGCCGCTGCAGTCGGTGGTGGTCGATCCCGGCCACCTGCTGCGCGAAATGGACGACATGATGCGCCGCGTGCTCGGCCCCAGCGCGCGTGTCGTCACCGAGATCGAACCGGGCCTGGGCAGCACCATGGTCGACCCCAACCAGCTCAACAACGTGCTGCTGAACCTGGCCATCAACGCGCGCGACGCCATGGCGGGCAGCGGCACCCTGACGATCCGCGCCTGTAACGTCAATGCCGGTCCCGAGCTGCCGCCCGAAGTCCCGCAGGGGAATTTCGTGATGATCGAGGTACGTGATACCGGCAAGGGCATGCCGCAGGAAGTCCTGCAGCGCGCCTTCGAACCCTTCTTCACCACCAAGCCGACCGGGCAGGGCACGGGCCTGGGCCTGTCGATGGCCTATGGCTTCGTGAAGCAGTCGGGCGGCGAGATCGTGCTGCGCAGCGAGGTCGGGCAGGGCACCAGCGTGCGCATCTACCTGCCGCGCAGCGACGCGGCGCCCGCCGCGCTTGAACCCGTGCACAGCGCGCCGCTGGCCGGCGGCCTGGAGACCATCCTGGTAGTCGAGGACGAGCCGGACGTGCGCAGCTCGACCTGCGGCATCCTGTCAGCG
Organism: Massilia sp. IC2-476; assembly: GCF_020707295.1. Classification (NCBI taxonomy): domain Bacteria; kingdom Pseudomonadati; phylum Pseudomonadota; class Betaproteobacteria; order Burkholderiales; family Oxalobacteraceae; genus Massilia; species Massilia sp. IC2-476. The sequence continues at coordinate 134,715 of NZ_JAJFER010000001.1, read as the reverse complement.
CTGGGTTACGACGTGCTGGAGGCGGAGGACGCGCAGGCGGCGGTGAAGATCATCGAGAGCGGCCGCCACATCGACCTGGTGTTTTCCGACGTGATCATGCCGGGGCCGGTCAGCAGCCTGCAGCTGGGCGAGATCGTGCGCCGCCGGCTGCCGTATGCGCAGGTGCTGTACACCTCGGGCTATGCCGAAGGCGTGCTGACGCACGAAGGCAAGCTGGACGCGTCGGTGCACCTGCTGCAGAAGCCCTACCATCCAGACGCGCTGAGCGCGCGCATCCGTCACCTGCTGCGCCGCGCGAAGCGCGGACAGCATGCCGGCGCTTCAGGCCGGCCAGCTCACTTGGGCTTGACGTAACGGCGCGAGCCCGGCGGCGGTTCGTTCAGGACCGCCCAGAAGATCCCGAGGTCGGCGATTGCGCGCACGAATTCGGCAAAGTCCACCGGCTTGACCACGTAGGCGTTCACGCCCAGTTCGTAGCTGCGGATGACGTCCTGCTCTTCTTTCGAAGAGGTCAGCATCACCACCGGGATGCTCTTGAGCGCCTCGGTCTCACGGATTTCCTTCAGCACTTCCAGGCCATCCACCTTGGGCAGCTTCAGGTCGAGCAGGATCACGGCCGGGTTGCCCACCACGCGCTGGCGGAATTCGCCGCGGCGGTGCAGGTAGTCGAGCGCCTCCGCGCCGTCGCGCACGACCACCACCTCGTTCGCCAGCTGGCTCTTGGCCAGCGCGATCAGGGTCAGTTCGAGGTCGTTCGGATTGTCTTCGACGAGGAGGATGGGCTTGAGCATTCTTGGCCTCAGTGGGATGGATGTTTCGGGATACTGAAGGAGAAGGTCGCGCCTTCTCCCGGGACGGACGCGGCCCAGACCTGGCCGTTGTGGCGCTCGACGATGCGGCGCACGTTGGCCAGGCCGATGCCGGTGCCCTGGAAGTCTTCCATGCGGTGCAGGCGCTGGAACACGCCGAACAGCTTGTGCACGTACTCCATGTTGAAGCCGGCGCCGTTGTCGGCCACGTGGAAGATCGTGAAGTCGGCGTTCTCTTCGGAGGTGATGGTGATGACCGCCGGGTCGCGCGCGCCGGTAAACTTCACCGCGTTCGACAGCAGGTTGAATACCGCCAGGTGCAGGAAGGTCGGGTCGGCCCACACGGTGGGCAGCGGCTCGATGTGCCAGTCGACGTTACGTCCCTGCATTTCCATGCCGAGCTTGTCGATGCAGGCCGCGACCAGGTCGTTCATGTCGACCGTGGTCGGACGCAGCGCGGCGCGGCCCATCTGCGAGAACGACAGCAGGTCGTCCACCAGCTTGCCGGCCAGGCGCGCCGATTCCTTGATGTTCTTGAGGAAGCGCTGGCGCCGCTCCGGGTCTTCCGCGCCGCCCGATTCGATCAGGAGGTCGGAGAATCCGACGATGTGGCGCAGCGGCGCGCGCAGGTCGTGCGAGACCGAGTACGAGAAGGCTTCCAGTTCCTTGTTGGCGCGGCCCAGTTCCTCGGCCAGCTCGGCCATCTGTTCGGCGCGCTCGAGCGCGATGCCGAGCAGCGCGGTGCGGAATTCGACCGTCAGCTCGACCTCGGCCACGTGCCAGGGCAGGCTGCGGCCGTGGATGGTCTCGCGCCAGGCCTGGAAGCTCAGGCGCGGCGTGAGCTGGGTCGGGTCGCTGGGCGAGGCCAGCTTGCCGTGCGGGTTGCCGGCCCATTCGATGGTCTGCACCACCTCCGGGCGGAACCACAGCAGGTAGTGCTGGTGGATGCGCGAGATCGGCAGCGCCAGCAGGCCGCTGGCGTTGCGCACCATGTCGGCGCCCGCCGGATAAACATCCTTCAGTTGGTCGGTATGGAACACTTCGCTGTGGCCGTGCACCGACAGCCATGAGGCCAGCGCCCGGATCTGCGGCTCGTCCGGGGTGTCGCCGTAGGTCAGCACGCGGTCGTCGACCACGATCGCGACCCCGCCCGCGCGCCCGAAGCGCAGCAGCTCGGGGAACACGCCGCTCAGGTTCTCGAGGAAGTCGGCGCCCTTGGTCAGGTGACCCAGCATCTCGACCATGATGCGGCGTACGTCGAGGCGGAACTGCAGCTCGCTGGCGTCCTCGCGCGACTCGATGCACAGCGCCAGGATCTGGCCCAGCTGTTCGCAGGCGGTGCGCTTGTCGACCGGGACCGGGCAGGGCGTCGCGTTGTGGCAGGAGATCAGGCCCCACAGCTGGCCCTTGACGATCAGCGAGACCGACATCGAGGCCAGCGTGCCCATGTTGCGCATGTACTGCAGGTGGATCGGCGAGACGCTGCGCAGGGCCGCGAAGGACAGGTCGTTGCGCCGGCCCGTGATCGGATTGAGCTCGGGCACCAGGGCCGCCGGCTCATAGTTGGCGTCCTGGATCAGGCGGATCGGTGACAGCGTGTACAGGGCGCGCGCCTGGGCCGGCACGTCGCTGGCCGGGAAGTGCTGGCCGAGGTAGGAGTCGTAGCCGTCTTCTTTCGATTCGGCCAGCACGCGGCCGTGGCCGTCGGCGTCGAACTGGTAAACCATCACCCGGCCGTAGCCGGTCACCGCGCGCACGTGGCGCGCGGCCAGTTCCGACAGTTCGGGAATCGTGGCGGACTGGTTGACCTTGACCAGGAAGTCGCCGATCAGCGGATACAGGTTGCGGAAGTCGGCGGCGCGGCGCCGGTCGACCGCTTCGAATTCGAGGATCAGCAGGCTGTCCCAAGCATGGGCCAGCACGTCGAAGTGAGCGCCGTTCGGGGGCGTCACGGTGCCGAGGTAGACCGGGCGCGAAGCGATCGGATTGGCCTCGATGTCGGCGGCGATGCGGGCCGCAGCGGCCTCGCCTACCACCTCGGACAGCGGCTGGCCGACCACGTGCTGCGCCGGGATGCCGACCCAGCTTTCGAGGTTGGCGCTGGCCTGCTGCACCCTGAGGGCCTGCGACAGCGTCAGCATGAAGCCATGCGGCTGGATGCTGCCCGGCGTACGGATCGGTTCGTCCGCGCAGCGGCTGAGGTCGAGGTGATTGGTGGGTGCCTGGGTCATGTGCAACGGGAGGCCAGCGGAAAGATACAATTCAGCATTGTAACGTCAAATCCGACAGATCGAACGGGCAGTAGCGCAATTTCCAACGTTGCACTTGACTATACAAGTCAATACCGTGTCAAGCGCGCGGCTGATATTGCTGAGTAAGGCTATGATAGGATATTTGCCGCACCATCATGGAAGTGCCCCGGCTCATGAATACGCAACACCCCAGCAAGCCGCCGCTGACCGAAGAGCAACGGTTCCAGTACCTCATTGCAGGCATCAGCGACTACGCCATCTACATGCTGGATCCGTCCGGCCACATCGCCAGCTGGAATGCCGGCGCGCAGCGCTTCAAGGGCTACCAGCCGCATGAAATCCTGCGCGAGCACTTCTCGCGCTTCTACACGCCGGAAGACCGCGAGAGCGGCCTGCCGGCGCGCGCGCTGGCGCACGCCCTCGAGCATGGCAAGTACGAGGCCGAGGGCTGGCGCGTGCGCAAGGACGGCACCCGCTTCTGGGCCCACGTGGTGATTGACCCGATCTACGACGAGCACCGCAACCACCTGGGCTATGCCAAGATCACCCGCGACGTCACCCAGCGCAAGCTGGCCGAGGATGCGCTGCGCGAGAGCGAGCAGCGCTTCCGGCTGCTGGTGCAGGGCGTCACCGACTACGCCATCTACATGCTCTCGCCTGAAGGCCTGGTGACCAACTGGAATGTCGGCGCCGAGCGCATCAAGGGCTACTCGCTGGAAGAGATCCTGGGCAGCCACTTCTCGCGCTTCTATAGCGAGGAAGACCGCGCCGGCGGCATGCCTGAGCGCGCCCTCGGCACCGCCGCGCGCGAAGGCCGCTACGAGTCCGAGGGCTGGCGCGTGCGCAAGGACGGCACCCGCTTCTGGGCCCACGTCATCATCGACGCCGTCCACGACGACGCCGGCGAGCTGCTGGGCTTCGCCAAGATCACGCGCGACCTCACCGAGAAGAAGCGCACCGAGGAAGCGCTGGAGCAGGCGCAGCTGGCGCTGTTCCAGTCGCAGAAGATGGAATCGATCGGCCAGCTCACCGGCGGCGTCGCGCACGACTTCAACAACCTGTTGTCGGTGCTGGCCAGCGGCCTCGAGGTACTGAGCATGAGCCGCCAGGGCGGCAGCGACGCCAAGACCCTGGACAGCATGCGGCGCGCGATCGACCGCGGCGCCACGCTCACCCAGCAGCTGCTCGCCTTTGCGCGCCAGCAGCCGCTGCAGCCGGAAACGCGCAGCATCAACCGCCTGATCTCGGGCTTCGAGTCGGTGCTGCGGCGCGCCGGCCATACCGGCATCGAGTTCGACTTCAACCTCGACCCGCAGGCCGGCAGCGCAGTGGTCGACGGCGCCCGCTTCGAGTCGGCCCTGCTGAACCTGGTCGTGAACGCGCGCGACGCCATGCCCGAGGGCGGCAAACTGAGCCTGGACACGGCGCCGGTCACGCTGCGCGAAGGCGAGGTGCCGGGACTGGCGCGCGGGCCCTATGTGTGCGTCTCGGTGACCGACACCGGCACCGGCATGTCGCCGGAAACCGTGCAGCGCGCTTTCGAACCCTTCTACACGACCAAGGAAACCGGCAAGGGGACGGGCCTGGGCCTGTCGCAGGTGTACGGCTTCATCAAGCAGTCGGGCGGCGAGGTGGTCATCCAGAGCACGCTGGGGGAGGGGACCTCGATCACGATCTACCTGCCGATGGTGAGCAGCCAGGACCGCGAAGCCGCGCACGGCGACTCGGAGACGGTCCTGATCGTCGAGGACGAACCGGACCTGCTGGACGTGGCGTCGGCCCTGTTCATGAGCATGGGCTACGAAGTCACCACCGCGGCCACCGGTCTCGAAGCGATGAACGTGCTGGCCAGTCGCGACGTGGACATCCTGTTCACCGACATCGTCATGCCGAACGGCGTGAACGGCATCGAGCTGGCCGAGTACACGCGCGAGAACTACCCGAACATTAAGGTGATGCTGGCCTCGGGGTATCCGCAGCCGGCGCTCAAGCTGGAACAGTACCGGCTGGGGGATTTCACGTTCGTGAGCAAGCCGTATCGCTTGTCGGATCTGGCGCGGGGGCTGCGCAGCGTGCATTGAGTAGCTTGCATGCCCGGCTCTCGATCCCCGCCACCAGCTCTTGAGTCGTCATCCCGGCGCAGGCCGGGATCCAACTTGCTTTGATTAGCCACGATGCATCCGCGAAGCGCCAGCGCTATTCGACGAACTTGGATCCCGGCCTGCGCCGGGATGACGGTCTTGGGGCTGGTGGTTAGAGAGCAAGCGCGAACTGACCTATAAGTCAAAAATGATGTCACTAATCCGCTCATACACCGGATTCGCCGACGGCCCCGGATTGGGCCAGTTCAGAATATCGAAGTGGTCATACCCCCGGTAATTCCCCAGGAAGTTCCACACCCCCTTCACCGACTTGCCGTCGAACTCCCGCACCGGATGCCCGCCGGGCGCCCGCATGCTCACCGTATTCACCACCCCGTCATTGGCAAACCAGTCGCTGTCGATCCAGACCCGACCCGCCCCCTGCTGCGTATAGCCGCCCAGCCCGTGCTGCAGCACCGAGGGCACGATCCATTCGCCGGCCGTGGCCTTGAAGCCGGGGATCATGTCGGTGCGCGGGTACTGGTAAAGGGTGGTCTGGATCGGCGCCACGACACGATCGGTGCCGTTGCAGCACCAGGCGCCGGCTTCGGTCGCTACCGTCCCGATCGCGTAGTAATAGATGTGCGGCGAGGTGCGGGCCCAGGTGTTGAATTCGCGCGCGCCGTCCGGTGACAGCTCCCAGTTGGCCCAGCGGTTCTTGAGCAGGTCGCCGAGGGGCGTCTGCAGCGGCGGCACCACGTTCAGTACGGCGTCGGCGAAGGTGGTGCCGTTGTGCGGGGTCGAGATCGTGGTCACGCTGCGCACCCAGCCCACCTTGCCGCCCTTGAACAGTTCGTGGCCGCCTTCGTCCTCGGGCGAGCCGTGTTCCAGCAGTTCGACGAGGGCGCGGATGGTGGTGCCGCCCTGGCTGTGGCCGATGAAGTGGATCGGGTGCCGGGCGTCCCAAGCGGGGTAGAGCGCCAGCGGGTAGTTCTCTGGATTGTTCTTCGGATCGGCGGCCCAGCACTTGCCGGCGGGTTTCTGCTGCTGGCCGGGCAGGCCGTATTTGCGCACGTGGGCGGCGCCGTAGTCGACGCAGCCGCCCTTGATCTGGGCATACAGGTCGGCCGCGCGGTCCCAGTTGGAACTCACCGGGCCGACCACGGCCGCGAACACCGTGCGCGGGCCGCGGTAGACCTGCATGTGCGAGGCGATGTCGCCATAGCCGCCCCAGTAGTTGAAGCCGCTATGTTCAAAGGTGTCGGGACCGAAGCCGAGGAAGCCGTGGACCAGGATCACCGGGTAGTTGTTGGTAGCAAGCGCCGGCACGCTGGTGCACAGCGCGGCCAGCGCGAGCAGGGCGTGGATGATGCGGATCATGCAATCCTCCGTGATGGGCTCAGGGCCATTGTCGGAGTTGCAGGCGAGCTGTGGTTTGCGCTGGGTCGCGGCTTGGATGCTTGTCAGGCTTCACGCACGGAAATAATGCGCGGGCCGCTTGACAGCACGATGGCCGGCGCGGCCGGCCATCGTGTCAGTTGGCGGCTTTGTTGGAGCCGATCGAGGTCGTTGGCGCGGAGGCGTTCGGGTCCGCAGCCGGCTTCGGCGCCGGCGTGTTCGACGCCGTCATGGCTGCTTCCGCCGCCTGGTCGAGGTCGCCCGTCCAGACCACATAGTCGTCCACCGAATACAGGCGGCACGGCTCGGTGCTCTTGGCGGTGCAGGTGGCCAGGGCGCGGCCGTCCGGGTCTTCGCCTTCCTCGGCCCAGGTCCAGGCGCCGCTCGGCGACACGGCAAACGCGCGCGGGGTCATCTTGCCCAGGTATTCCTGGTAGGCGCGGCGGCCGTTTTCCGACAGGAAGGGCACGGCCTCGACATCGTCCACCTTGGCGTAGTCGGTACGCGCCGGGGTCGGCGGCGGCGGCACGTCGTACAGGACCTTGGTTGGCATGCCGATCTGGGCCAGGAAGCGCATGGTGTCGTCCAGCCACACCTTCTCGCCGTCGCGGCTGGCCAGCATGCCGTGCGAGTCGCGCTTGAAGGCCGGGAACTCGATCAGGCGGCCGCGGCCGCCGGCCTGTTCGAAGGCGGCGTGCATGCGCTGCGCCAGTTCGGGGCCGAACAGCGAGTCGTTCTGGCCGTACATCCACAGGGTCGGGACCTTGGCCTTGGTGCCGTATTCGGCGAAGGCCGACACCAGCGCCGAGCGCCAGGCGCAGCGGTCGCTGTCGTCGCGCAGGCCGCCGGCGAAGTTGATCAGGCCGCGCACGCCCGGCTGCTGCTGGGTGCCGAGGGCGATGGTCGCCAGGCCGCCGTAGGACTGGCCGGCGACGACGATGCGTTCGGCGTCGACCCACTTCTGCTGGCGCGCATAGGCCAGGGTGGCAGCGATGTCTTCCGCCTGGGCATAGCCGTTGGCGGTCATGTTGCAGCCGTAGTCGCGATAGCGCCCGGTCGAGTTGGCGAAGCCCTGGCGCATCGGCACCATCACGGCGTAGCCGCGTTTCACGAAGGCGGTCGCCATGTGATAGAAGCGGTCGCGCGGCTGCAGGTTGGGGCGGCCCGGATCCTTGCCGTGGTTGATGATGATCAGCGGGAAGGGCCCCGGGCCGTTCGGCTGGAACACGGTCGTCTCGAGCATGGCGCGGCCCTGCGGGCCGGCCGGAACCTGCTCGATGTGTTCGTTCATGCGATGATCAAGTTGCAATTCCTGCTGCACAGCGATCCCGGGGATCATGGCGGCGGCCGCGAGGGCGGCGGCGAACAGGTTGCGGAGCGTGAAGCGTGGAACCATGTTGACTCTGTCTCACTACGTACCGGGTGAAGCGGATGCGGAACAACTTTCCGCGAGGCATAAGTTGATTCTAGGTACGTAGAAAACGCAGAGCAATACTCGTTTAGGCAATTCCAGTAGTAAATTTTCGTGGCGTGACAAAGTGGCCACGCAATTGTTTCGTAGCAGTGTCTCTCATGGCATCCGACGTGGTTTTTCGATCACGGTTATCATGCGAAGCTGGCAACGGAAGAGAAGGAATGGTCGGATGAGCAAGTTTGCGCCGCGTCAGTGGGCGCCGGACGAAAAGCCGATGCTTCCGGGCTCTCCCTCCACGCCGGCCCACCCGACGCCGCTGCGTTTTGCTTACCTGGCCGTCGGCATCCTGATCACCATCACCGGCGGCCTCGGCAACGCCCTGGTGTCCGTCAACCTGATCAACCTGCAGGGCGTGCTCGGCGCCTATTCCACCGAAACGGCCTGGCTGCCGGCCGTCTACGTGATGACCAACGCATCGATGAACCTGCTGCTGGTGAAATTCCGCCAGCAGTTCGGTTTGCGCCTGTTTACCGAGATCTTCCTGGTGCTGTACGCGCTGGTCACCTTTGCCCACCTGTTCGTCAACGACCTGGGCTCGGCCATCGCGGTGCGCGCCGCCCACGGCATGCTGGCGGCAGCGGTGTCGCCGCTCGGGCTGTATTACGTGCTGCAGGCTTTTAAAAAGGAGTGGCGCCTGCGCGGCGTCGCGCTGGCGATGGGCTGCGCCCAGCTGGCGCTGCCGCTGGCTTACATCTTTTCCAACGACCTGCTGCAGATCGCCGAGTGGCGCGGGCTGTACATGTTCGAGCTGGGCCTGGCCCTCGTCTCGCTGGGCGCGGTGCTGCTGCTCAAGCTGCCGCCGGGGGACTATTTCAAGGCCTTCCGGCCGATGGACTTCGTCACCTTCGCCCTGTTCGCGCCGGGCATGGCGCTGCTGTGCGCGGCGGTGAGCTTCGGCCGGGTGCGCTGGTGGTTCGAGGAACCCTGGATCGGCATCGCCCTGGCCGCCTCGGTCTTCCTGCTGGCGGCGGCCCTGTGCGTGGAGCACAACCGCGCCAATCCGCTGCTCAACCTGCGCTGGTTCACAAGTGGCAACATCGTGCGCCTGGCCCTGTCGATGATCCTGGTGCGCATCGTGCTGTCCGAGCAGAGCGTCGGCGCGGTCGGCTTCCTGCGCCTCGTCGGGCTCGACAACGACCAGCTGCAGACCCTGTACGCCATCGTGCTGTGCGCCACCATCGCCGGCGTGGTCGTCTCGGCGCTCACCATCAACGTCAACCACCTGATGGCGCCGCAGGTGATCTCGCTCCTGCTGATGGCGCTGGGCGCCTGGATCGACGCCCATGCCACCAACCAGACCCGCCCGGAGCAGATGTACCTGAGCCAAAGCCTGCTGGCCTTTGGCGGCACCCTGTTCCTGGGACCCCTGGTGATCTCGCTGATCGGCACCGTGATCGCCAACCCGGCCAACCTGATCAGCTTCTCGGTGCTGTTCGGCCTGACCCAGAACCTGGGCGGCCTGCTCGGTTCGGCCATCGTCGGCAGCTTCCAGATCCTGCGCGAGAAATACCACTCTTCGATCATCGTCGAACACCTGAGCAGCCTCGATCCGCTGGTGGCGAGCCGCATCCAGGCCGGCGCCGCGGCCGTCGGCCAGATGGTGGCCGATCCGGCCGCACGCGCGCGCCAGGGCGCGGCCTCGCTGGCCGCCAGCGCCACGCGCGAAGCGAACATCCTGGCCTACAACGACGTCTTCCTCGTGCTGTCCGTGCTTGCCGCCGCCAGCGCCCTGTGGATCTTCCTGCACGCCGTGTGGCTGCATTATTTCCCCGCCTTGACCCCGGTACCGGCGTCGCCGCCGCCCGGGGCGCCTCCACCACCCGAACCAGTGACCGATTGACATGCCCGAACCATCCAGCCCACCTGCCAACAAACGCTCGCGCCGCATCCTGCTGAGTGCACTCGCCTTCGGCGCCGTCGCCCTGGGCGGCGTGCTGCTGGTGCTCTACGCCTGGAAGCTGCCGCCGTTCCAGACCACGCTGCAGGCGACCGAGAACGCACTGGTCCGGGGACAGGTGACCATCATCAGTCCTCAGCTCTCCGGCTACGTGGTCGAGGTGCTGGTGCAGGACTTCCAGCAAGTGCGCAAGGGAGAGCTCCTGATGCGGATCGACGACCGCATTCCCTCCCAGCGCCTGGAGCAGGCGCGCGCCGAACTGGCCACCCGCCGCGCCGCACTCGAGAACTACGCCCAGACCAACCGCAGCGCCCAGGCGACCATCGAGCAGAACCAGGCAACCCTGGGGTCCGCCGAAGCGCAGGCGCGGCGCGCCGAGGCCGACCTGCGCCGGGTGGAAGAGCTGGCGGCCGACGGTTCGCTGTCGGCCCGTGAACGCGACGCCGCGCGCGCTACCCGCGCCCAGGCGGTGGCCGGCCGCGAGCAGGCCAGGGCGGCGCTGGAGATCGCGCGCCAGAACCTGCGCTCGGTGGGCGTCAGCCGCGCCTCTCTGGAAGCGGCGGTCGCGAACGCCGAAGCGCAGGTGCGCCTGGCCGAGATCGACCTGTCGAACACCCGCATCCATGCGCCGCGCGACGGCCAGCTGGGGCAGGTGACGGTGCGCCAGGGCGCGTTCGTGAACGCCGGCGCCCAGCTCACGGCCCTGGTGCCGAATACCTTCTGGATCATCGCCAACATGAAGGAAACGCAGATGGCCGACGTGCGCCTGGGCCAGCCGGTGAGCTTCACGGTCGATGCGCTGAACAACGCCACCCTGCGCGGCCACGTGGAGCGGATCTCGCCGGCGACCGGTTCGGAGTTCTCGGTGATCACGCCGGACAATGCGACCGGCAACTTCGTCAAGATCGCGCAGCGCATCCCGGTGCGGATCAGCATCGACCCGAACCAGCCGCTGGCCCAGCGCCTGCGGCCCGGCATGTCGGTGGTGGCGACGATTGACACGGCTTCCGCGCAGAAGGAAACGCGATGAGGAAGCTGGTCTGTTTGGCCGCGCCGCTGCTGCTGGCCGCGTGCAGCATGGCGCCGCAGCCGGCGCCCGCGCCGACCCTGCAGGTGCCCGCCGCCTGGCGCAGCGCGCCCGCCGCCAACACCGCTGTGGCGCGCGACTGGTGGAAGGCCTTCGGCGACCCCCAGCTGGACGCGCTGGTACGGCGCGCGCTGGACGCCAACGGCGATTTGCGCATTGCCCGTTCGCGCCTGCAGGAGTACCAGGCGCGCGTGCGCGTTGCGAGCAGCGCCGAAGTCCCGTCCCTGAACCTGTCCATCGGTCCGTCCCGCGCGCGTGCCATCGGCCCGCTGGGCCAGCCAGTAGAAGTGACCTCGGTGACCGGCGCGGTGCAGGCAGCGTATGAACTCGACCTGTTCGGCCGCCTGGCCAGCACCACGGCGGCGGCGCGCTTCGAAGCGCTGTCGCAGGAAGCCGCGCTGGACGCGGCCGCGCTGGCGGTGGCGGCGAACACGGCGTCCGGCTACCTCAACCTGCTCGGACTGGACGCCCAGCTGGCGCTGGCGCGCGAGACCCTGGCTTCGCGCGAGCGCTCCTTCGCGCTGGCGCGTCACCAGTTCGAAGTCGGCTACAGCTCGCGCCTGGAGATGTCCCAGGCCGAGGCCGAGCTGCGCGCCACCGCCGCCGTGGTGCCGCAGCTGGAGCGCGCGATCGCGCAGCAGGAACAGGCGCTGAATCTTCTGCTCGGCAGCAGCCCCGGCCCGGTGGCCCGGGGCCTGCCGCTGCTGGACCTGCGCATGCCGACGCCCGGCCCCGGCCTGCCCTCGGAACTGCTGCGGCGCCGTCCCGACATTGCCCAGGCCGAGCGCGCGGTGGCGGCGGCGGACGCCAGCCTGGCCGCGGCGCGCGACCAGCTGCTGCCGTCGATCCGCCTCACGGCTTCGCTCGGCGCGCAAGGCCACAGCCTGGGTAATCTGTTGCAGTCACCCACCGAGCTGTGGAGCTTAGGGGGCAGCATCCTGGCGCCCCTGTTCGATGCCGGCCGCCTGCGCGCCCAGGCCGAGATCGCGGGCACCGTGCGCGACCGCGCCGTATTCACCTACGAGAACGTGGTGCGCGGCGCGTTTGCCGAGACCGAGAACGCACTGGCCGGCATCGACGGCCTGCGGCGCCAGCTGGCGGAAGCGGAAGCGCGCCGCACCGCCGCCAACGAGGTGCTGCGCGTGGCGCACAACCGGTATGCGAACGGCTACGCTTCCTACCTGGAAGAGCTGGACGCCCAGCGCAACGCCTTCAGCGCCGAGAACACCGTGCTGCAGCTGCGCGCCAGCCTGCTGGCGGCCCACGTCGACCTGTACCGCGCGCTGGGCGGCGGCTGGACGCCGACGCCGTGAACGAGCCAGCCGTAAAACGCGCGCGCTGCGCGACCTGCCTGCGCGCGCAGTCGGCCTGCATCTGCCGGTGGATCACGCGGGTGGAGCCACGTGTGGCGCTCCTGGTGCTGCAGCATCCGCTGGAGGTCGGCAATGCCAAGAACAGTGCGCGCCTGCTGCACCTGAGCGTGCCGGGCAGCGTGCTGGCGGTAGGGGAGACCTTCGATGCGCCTGCACTCGACGCGCTGCTGCATGCGGATGGGCGGGCGCCGGTGCTGCTGTATCCGGACACCGATGGCGACGCCGGCCTGCCGGTACCGCCGCACTTTGTGCCGCAGGACGCCGGACGGCTGCGCCTGGTGGTGCTGGATGCCACCTGGCGCAAGAGCCGCAAGATGCTGTACCTGAATCCGGCCCTGCAGACGCTGCCGCAGCTGGCCCTGCGCGAAGTGGCCCCCTCGAATTATCGGATTCGCAAGGCGCATGCGCCGCACCAGCTGTCTTCGCTGGAAGCGGCGGCCCTGGCGCTGGCCCAGCTGGAAGGCGAGGGAGTGTCGTTCCAGCCGCTGCTGGACGCCTTCGACGGCTTTGTCGGGCAACAGGCCGCTTTTGTGCCGCATAACGGTCAAGTCCGAGACGCCGATCCATTGTAGGGTGGGCGGGGTGTCATGGGCCAGTGGCCCATGACACGAACGCCCACGCGGTCAACAGGTGTTAGCGAAATAGTGAGCAGGTCAGAACACGTGATCGAACCGCGTGGGCAGGGAAACCTGCCCACCCTACAACTCTATTTCGGCAACAGGGGGCTTTTGTGCCGGACTTGAATTCAAACTGAGCAAGGCGTACCATACTGTATAAACGTACAGTATGGAGCCGCCGTGCCCGATCGCAATAACCCTGAACAGCGCCAGCCCGTGGACGAGCAGCCGATGCTCGGCCCGCGTCCGCTCGCCGCGCGCAAGGGCCGGGGCGCGGTGTCGAACCTGCAAGGAAGGTACGAGCTCAACGGACGCGAAGAGTTCGACGACGGCTGGGAACGCGACGAAGAAGAAGCAGCGAGCCTGCGCACGACCGTTACCGACGAAGTCGCCAAGTCCATCCTGTCGCGCAACAGCTCGCCCGACGTGCCCTTCAACGTCTCGCTGAATCCCTATCGGGGCTGCGAACACGGCTGCATTTACTGCTTCGCCCGCCCGAGCCACAGCTACCTCGGCCTGTCGCCGGGGCTCGACTTCGAAAGCCGCCTGTTCGCCAAGGTGAACGCGGCCGAGCTGCTGCGGCGCGAACTGGCCAAGCCGGGCTACGTGCCCGAGCACATCGCCATCGGCGTCAACACCGACGCCTATCAACCCTGCGAACGCGAACTGCGCCTGACGCGCGCGGTGCTGGAAGTGCTGAAGGAATGCCAGCACCCGGTCGGACTCATCACCAAGTCCTCGCTGATCGAGCGCGACATCGACCTGATCGCGCCGATGGCCGAAAAGAGCCAGGCCTGCGCCGCGATCACGCTCACCACGCTCGACCCCGCCATCTCGCGCACCCTCGAGCCGCGCGCGGCCGCACCGGCGCGCCGCCTGCGCACCATCCGCACCTTGACGGAAGCCGGTATCCCGGTGAGCGTGAGCGTCGCGCCCATCATTCCTTTCGTCACCGAACCGGAGATCGAACGCATCCTCGAGGCGGCCCACGACGCCGGCGCCATTGGCGCCCATTACACCGTGCTGCGCCTGCCATGGGAAGTGAACCCGCTGTTCCAGGAATGGCTGCAGGCGCACTTCCCCGACCGCGCCCAACGGGTGATGAACCGCATCCGCGACCTGCGCGGCGGCAAGGACTATGACAGCGACTTCAGCAAACGCATGCAGGGAGAGGGCATCTGGTCCGACCTCATCCGCCAGCGTTTTACCAAGGCGGTAGACAGGCTGGGGATGGGAGAATTTCGCGGGCGCTTCGGCAGGCTGGATGGCTCGCAGTTCCGCAAGCCGCTGGTGGTGCCGCCCGCGCCAGGCAAAGGCGGCGCCAGGACGGGCGGACAGCTCGACCTCTTCTAGCATGCTGCCGCCAGGGCATGCGTCGCTGGCGGCGCGACTGGCGTAGCTGGCACCCGCATCCTGTCCACCGGCTCTCCTTTGCCGGAGCCGCGCCGTGCCATGCAACGCGGTCCCGATTCCTGTCGTCGCCATGGTGCACGTGAGGCGGTCACGCATCATGGGCAGCCTGTCCATTTCCCGCAAATGGCAGGGGGGCCATGAATGTCGACAGGCACTGCCGCCGGTTTATACTTATCCAATATTTAATACCTTGACGGATTTCAGTTATGGATGAGCAGCCGGAGTCCACCTTGCCGGATCTGTCTTCAAGCGGGGCAGTGACGTTTCCAGTGGTCGGCATCGGGGCGTCGGCCGGTGGCCTGCCGGCCCTGATGCAGCTGCTCGAGAACATGCCGCCGGCGCCCGGCATGGCCCTGGTGGTCGTGCTGCATCTGGCCCCGGACGCGCCCAGCGCCATCGACAGGGTGCTGCAGCGCGCTACCGACATGCCGGTCGTGCAGGTCATCGAGCGCGTGCCCCTGCTGCCGAACCGGGTCTATGTGATTTCCCCCGGCCGCAGCCTGGAAATGGAAGACGGCCACCTGCTTGCCTGCGAAGCGTCCGCCACGCCGCGCATGCCCACCACCATCAACATCTTCCTGCGCGCCCTGGCCGAAACGCATGGCGAGGGCGCGATTGGCGTGCTGCTGTCCGGCATGGGCACGGACGGGGTCGCCGGCCTGGGCTGTATCAAGGAGCATGGCGGCATCGTGATCGTGCAAGTTCCCGATGAGGCCGAGGAATCCAGCATGCCGCAGGCGGCGATCGATGCCGGCGTCGCGGATTTTGTCCAGCCCGCTGGCGAGATCGCGGCCAGGCTGCTGGAAATGCGCGACGTGATGCAGGCCATCCACAAGGGCGGGCAGAAAGGTAACGTCCCGCTCGAGCCACCGCTTATAGACATGGGTAAATTCCCCCAGGAGCGGCTGGAGGCGGTGCTGGCGCTGCTGCACGCGCAAACCGCGCACGACTTCCGCCATTACAAGCAGGTGACCGTCCTGCGCCGCATCGAACGGCGCATGCAGGCACGCGCCGTGCCGGACCTGCCTGCCTATCACGAGCTGCTGCTGCAGGATCCGCTTGAACCGGACGCCCTGGTTCAGGAAATGCTGATCGGCGTGACCAGCTTCTTTCGCGACCGCGAGGCTTTCGACGCGCTGGAGCAGTTCGTCCTGCCGCGCATCTGCCAGGCCAGGCCTGCCGGCGAACCGGTGCGGGCCTGGGTCACGGCCTGCGCGACCGGCGAGGAAGCGTATTCACTCGCCATGCTGCTGGCCGAGCGCGTGGAATGCGTCGACGACGCCCCGGCGATGCAGATGTTCGCCACCGATATCGACGAGCGCGGGCTCGCCATGGCGCGCGCCGCGCGCTACCCCGAGACGATCGCGGCAGACGTGCCGCCGGAACGGCTGGCGCGCCATTTCACGCCCGTCGACAGCCAGTTCAAGGTGCGCAGGCTGCTGCGTGAACGTATCCTGTTTGCGCGCCACGACCTGCTGCACGACCCGGCCTTCTCGAAACTCGACCTGATCACCTGCCGCAATGTCCTGATCTACCTGAACCGGGAAGTCCATCGTCACGTGCTGGAAGTGTTTCACTCCGCACTCAGACCCGGTGGCTTCCTCTTCCTGGGGAACGCCGAGTCCGCGGAGCTGGCGGCCGACCTGTTCAGCGCCGTCAACAGCCGCTATCGCATCTACCAGGCCAAGCCTGTCGCCCAGGCGGGACGCCGGCTATCGGTGGCCCTGCCACGTACGGAGGTCAGGCGGCCGGCGCCGGGAGCGGGCGCCCCGGCCGCGGGCAAGACCGCGACGCCGGCCTACGCCGAGCTGCACCAGCGTGTGCTGCTCCAGCTCGCGCCGCCCAGCGCGCTGATCGACCGCAGCGGCAATGTCGTGCATGCTTCAGAGGGCGCGGGTGCCTTCCTGCGCTTCGCCGGCGGCGAGCCCAGCATGCAGCTACTGGCGCTGGTTCCGCCTGATGTGAGCATCGACCTGCGCACGGCGCTGTCACAGGCAAACGAGAGCGGCCAGGCCGCGCATACCGGTCCGCTGCGCTACCGGCAGGATGGCCAGGAGCGCGAAGTCGCCCTGTCGGTGCTGCCTGTGCCCGGCGCCGAAGGCCTGCGGCTGGTGCGGTTCGAGTCGGTCGAACCTGCCGACGATGGCGTGGCGCCCGGGGACCCCGCCGACCCGCGCGTACGCGAACTGGAGCAGGCCTTGCTGCGCGCGCGGCGCAACCTGGAGCAGACGACCGAACAGGCCGAAGCCGCCAACGCCAGGCTGGTCCGGGCTAACGAGCACCTGCAGGCGAACGTGGAAGAGCTGCGGGCGGATATCGAGGAATTCGAAATCCACCGCGAGGAACTGCAATCGCGCAATGAGGAGCTGCATACCATCAATGCCGAGCTGGAGGTACGCACGGAAGCAACCGCCCAGGCCAACGACGACCTCAGCAACCTGATCGCCTCGACCGACATCGCGACCCTGTTCCTCGACCTGCGTCTGCGCATCCAGCGATATACGCCAAGCGTCACGCGCATCTTCAACATCATCGGGGCCGACGTCGGCCGGCCACTGGCCGACCTCAGCGGCAAGATCGACAGCATGCACCTGCTGAACGATGTCGTCGGCGTCTTCGCCAGCGGGAAGCCGGTCGAGCGCGAAACGCGCAGCAGCAACGGCACCGACTACATCGTGCGCATCCATCCCTACCGCACCGCCTACGAGCGTATCGAAGGCGCGGTCCTGACCTTTTTCGACATCAGCCGCCGCCGTCATGCCGAGAACGCCCTGCGCGAGAGCGAGCAGCGCCTGGCGACCGCATTTGCCGCGCTGCCGATCGGGATCGGCATTCTCGACCCGAAAGGCGACATGCTCATTTTGAACGAGGTCATGCGGCGCTTCATGCCTGCCGATCTGATACCTTCGCCCGACGTCGAGCGCGTTGCACGCTGGCGCGGCTGGGATGCCGCCGGCGCCCCGATCGAGCCCGAAGATTTTCCTGCCGCCTTGGCGCTGCGCGGCGAGAGCGTCCTGGGCGGCATGCAGATGCTGTACACCGACGACGGAGGCCGGGAAACCTGGACCGAAGTGCGCTCCGCGCCCTTGCTCGACGGCGAGGGAAACATCACGGGCGCCCTGGCCGTGGTCATCGACGTCGACCGGCTCAAGCGCAGCGAAGAGGCGGCCCGGCAGAGCTCGCAGCGCCAGGCATTCCTGCTCCGGCTCGCTGATGCCGTCAGGCCGCTTCATGCGGCCGCCGAGATCCAGGGTGAGGCCACGCGATTGCTGCGCGAGCACCTCGGTGCGGGGTGGTGCTATTACGTCGAATGGGACGAGGCGGCCGCGCTGGGCGTCGTGCTCCGCGACGCGGCGCGCGCGGATCTTCCCTCGCTCGCGGGAACGCACGACGTCTCGGACGTGCCAGAGTTCCTCGACATCATCCGGGAAAGGACCATGCTGAACGTCGGCGACTACGCGAACTACGATGGCTTGAGCCCGGAGCTTCGTGCGCGCTACACGGCGCTCGGCTTCCGCTCGATGCTGGTCGCCACGCTGGTCAAGCAGGGGCGCCTGGTCGCGTCCTTGATCGTAGGTAGCACCGAGGTGTGCGACTGGTCGGGCGACGCGGAGGCGCTGCTGAGGGAGGTCGCTGAGCGCACCTGGGCCGCCACCGAGCGCTCGCACGCTGAGGCGGCCGCGGCGCGCGCCGAGCGGCGCGCGGAAAGCATCCTCGAACGCATGAGCGAAGCGCACTGCGTGCTCGGGCCGGATTACCGGTTCCTGGGCTTGAATGCCGCCGCCGAGCGCCTGCTCGACAGGGAGCGCGCAAGCCTGCTGGGGCTTTCGCACTGGGATGCCTTCCCCGGTTCCGTGGACGCCCCGGTCGGGCGGGCCTTGCGCCGGGTGGTCGAAGAAGGCACGGAGCAGCACTTCAGCCACCACTACACGGGCGAAGGCTACGACTTCCACCTCGAGGTCAATGCCTACCCGACCGACGAGGGAGGCGTTGCCATGTTCTGGCGCGACGTCAGCGACAGGCTGCGTGCGGCGCAGGCGCTGCAGGCGAGCGAGGAGAAGTACCGGGCCCTGTTCAACGAGATGGACGAGGCCTATGCCGTGGTCGAGGTGATGGCCGACGCGGAAGGCCGATGGGCCGATTTCCTGTTCCTGGACGCAAATCCTGCCTTCGTGCGACATACCGGCATGCCGTATCCGGTGGGACGCACCGCAACCCAGTTGCTGGGCACCCCGAATCCGCGCTGGGCCGCCCTATACGGACGTGCTGTAGAAACGGGCGAACCGATTCGCGTGGAAGAGGGTGAACTGATGCTGGGGCGCGTATTCGACCTGAACATCTTCCGCCTTGGCGGCGAAGGCAGCCGCCGTGTCGCGGTACTGTTTACGG
This sequence comes from Massilia sp. IC2-476, assembly GCF_020707295.1. Lineage (NCBI taxonomy): Bacteria > Pseudomonadati > Pseudomonadota > Betaproteobacteria > Burkholderiales > Oxalobacteraceae > Massilia > Massilia sp. IC2-476. Next base: position 115,925 of record NZ_JAJFER010000001.1, on the reverse strand, counting down.
ACATCACCGGGCGCAAGCGGGGAGAAGAAGCCTTGCGCGGCAGCGAGGCACGCTTCCGGGCGCTGGCGGAAGCCTCGCCGGCACTGATCTGGCAGCTCGACAGCGCGGGCGCGTTGAGTTACGTGAACGAGCGCACTGTCGACCTGACAGGCGCCACCATGGATCAGTTGCGGGACATGGGTTGGCAAGACATCGTGCATCCGGACGATGCGGCCGATTATGTGGGCGCGGTCGAGCACGCCTTGCGTACCCGTGAAGTGTTCGAGCGACGCGTGCGCCTGCAAAAACGCGGCGGCGGCTATCGCTGGTTCAAGTCGCATGCGCGTCCCTGGCACACCGCGGATGGGCAGTTCCAGGGACTGGTCGGAATGTCGCTCGAGGTGTCCGATGCGGGACAGGCCCAGGATGCGGCAAGTCCTGCGGATGGCGCTTGACCGATGCAGTCGACGGGCATCGAACAGGACATGTGGACCCGGACTACTGCTTCGTTTCGATCCTGCCGTGCACCTCGTTCACCATCATCAGTGCCGCGGAGCCGTACAGCTTGTGGTACTCGGCTTCCATCAGGCCGCTCACGATGACGGGGTCGGTCTCGACGTAACGCCTGGCTTCCTCGATGTCCGGCGTGGCGATGATGAAGATCCCGCGGCGGCCTTCCTTGCCGTCCAGCGGGCCGGCCACGACCAGTTTCTTTTCGGCGGCAAGCCTGCCCATGTTGGCGAAGTGGCCCTGGAAGACCTTGTCGCGCTCGGGCTTGTCCTCGATTTTCCTGGGGCCGGTCTTGAGGATCACGAACACGTAGGGCCGCATGCCGCGCTCGTCGGCGCCGAGCGACTTGGCAAGCGCGGCATCGTATTGCGGCGCGGGCTCGGCCGCTTTGGTCTGGGCAGCGGCAGGCTGCATTGCGAGCAGCAGCGAAGCGCATAGCCCCATCAACATCTTGTTCGACATTCCTTGGTCTCCTGTCATGGGCGCGTGGCATGGACGCGCGTTGGCTTGTCCAGCGATTCTAGCTGTTCAGACCCACAGGCGATAGATCCAGAATGACTCGTCCTCGATATAGCGGCTGGCGAATTCGGTGGGCGGGAAGCCGCAGATCTGGCGCGTGACGCGGCTCATGTGGGCCTGGTCGGAAAAGCCTTCGTCCAGCGCCAGGGTGGCCCAGTCGAAGGGCTGGCCGTTCTCGTAGCGCTCGCGCGCGGCGAAGAACATGCCCTCGGTGCGCACCAGCGACTGCCATTCGCGCAGCGAGCGGCCGCTGAAGGCCTTGATGCGGCGTTCCACCTGGCGCTCGCTGTGGGTGCTGCGCCATTCATAGGCCTTCCAGGCCAGTTGCTGCACCCAGTGCCGGCCGATCTGGCGCAGCGAAGGCCGCTCCGCGCTGCGGCCCTGTACGGTGCGCCAGCGCTTCCCTAACTGCTCTTCCAGCACGCGCAGGGCCGTCGCGTCGTCCGCCGCGGCCAGCAGCGCATCGAACAGCGGCTGCCACGCGTCGCCGAGGACCGCATGCGCCGGCAGGAAGCGATCCTGCACCGTCGCCAGGTCGAGCCCGAACAGGGCCTGCGCGGCGTCCGGCAGGAAGCAGGCCATGTAGCCGCGGCCGCCCGTCGGCGCCCAGGTGACCAGGGAATGGGACTGACTGCCCGAGATCATCACGCGCGCGCCGAACGGATGCCAGCCGCGCGCGTCCACAAGGCCCGCATCGAGGCCGTGGAACCAGGACAGCGTGACGATGGGGGAAGCGGGGAAGTGCGACAGCCGCTGCGCGTCGCTCAGCGCCACATGCGAGGTGTCGCGGCTGACCAGGGCCAGCATGGCGTCTTGCAGCGCAGCTGGGGCCAGGTAGAGCCGGTCGAGTGGCGCCTTACCCTCGCTGCATGCGCGCGGGCCGCGTGCGAGCGGATCGGGACAGGGATGCAGGTAGTCGTGACTGTCGGGCGCCATGAGCCAGCAGTATAGGCGGGTGTATGCGGCCTGTCGATGTCGTTTGCGTTCAAGACGTTGGCCCTGCACCTAGCAAAGAATCGGGGCCATGAACACGACCAACTTCTCCGAATGTCCCTTCCATGCGGGCCGCATGCCGTCCGCGCCGATCGACGAAGCGCCGCTGCAGCACCCGCCCGGCAGCTGGCCCCCCGGACCGCCGTCGCGCCTGACCGGCTGGAGCCTGCTGGCGCAGATGGGGCGCGACTTGCCGGCTGTCCTCATCAGGTGGCGCCAGGCCTACGGCGACCTGGTCCACCTGCGCATCTGGCCCGAGCACCAGGTCGTCGTCAGTGACCCGGCGCTGGTGCGCGAGCTGCTGGTCACTCACCACGACGCCATCATCCGCTGGGAGCGCGGGGTGCAGGTGTTCTCCTACCTGCAGGGCAACAGCGTGCTGATCGCGGAGCGCGCGCCGTGGGCGGCCAAGCGCCAGGCCTTGCAAGCGGCCTTCGCACCGAAGTCGGTGAAAAGCTTCGTGCCGACCATCGCGGCGGCAGCCGGCGCGACCATGGAGCGCTGGCAGCCGGGGGCGAACATGCCGATCGAGAGCGGGCTGACCTCGCTGGCGATGGACGTCATCATGCGCATGATGTTTTCCAGCGCGATCGGCGGCGAGGCGCGCAGCATGGAGACAGCGGTGCACGAGGCGCTGGTGGAGGGCAATGCCGAGCTGTTCTGGCCCGCCAGCGCGCCGGACTGGCTGCCCTGGAAGCGCCGCAAGCGCCAGGTGCGCGCGCTGCTCAGGGGACTGATCGACCATCAGCTGCAGGCCCGCCTCGCATTGCCGCAGCCGGAATGGCCGGCCGACCTGCTGAGCCGCCTCTTGGCCCTGCACCGCGACGACCCGGCGGCCTGGCCACTGGCGGCGGTGCGCGACGAATGCATGACGGCCTTCCTGGCAGGGCACGAGACGACCGCGGCGAGCCTGAGCTGGTGGGCCTGGTGCATGGCGGCGAATCCAGCGGCGCAGGATACGGCGCGGCGCGAGGTGGATGCGGTGCTGCAAGGCCGCAGTCCGGCAGGGGAGGACCTGCCGCGCCTCGGCTACCTGGCGCAGACGCTGAACGAAACCATGCGCCTGTATCCGGCCGCGCCGGTCCTGATGAGCCGGCGCGCGACGCGCGGCTTCACGCTGGGTGGCTGGACGATCCCGGCACGGACCATGTTCATGATCCCGGTGTTCCTGATGCACCAGGACGCGCGCTGGTTTCCGGAGCCACAGGCCTTCCAGCCGGAGCGCTTCGCCCCGGATGCGCCAGCGATTCCGCGCGGGGCCTTCATGCCCTTCGGGACGGGGCCGCGGGTGTGCCTGGGACAGCACCTGGCGCTGGCGGAGATGACGGTGGTGGCGGCGATGGTGCTGCAGCGCTTCGTGCTGGCGAAGGAGGAAGGGCAGGCGGAGCCGGAGGCGGTGTTGAATATTTCGTTGCGGGCGAAGGTGCCGTTGGCGCTGAACGTCCAGCTTCGGTAGGGTGGGCGGGTTTCCCGCCCACGCGGTGACCGCATCAGGCTCCGCTATCGCGCCGGATGATCTCGTTGCCAACTTTCACGGCGTGGGCGGGGGACCCGCCCACCCTACAGGTCAGCCTTGGTTTCCGCGCTTCGGCAACAACTCATTCACGATCGCATTCAGCCGATCCACCGACACCGGCTTGCCCAGGTGCGCCGAGAAGCCCGCCGCCCTGGCCCGGGCGATGTCGGTGTCACGCCGCATGCTGGTGATGGCGATCGCCGGCAGCCTCGCGTACTTCGGTAACCCATGCACCCGGCGCAGGAGTTCGTAGCCGTCCATCTCAGGCATCGCGATGTCCGAGATCAGGAGGTCCACATCCTCGCGCGCCAGGACTTCCAGCGCTTGAACCCCGCTGGTCGCGGCGAGCACGATCGCGCCGGTGGTCTCGAGCAGCGACTTGAAGACCTGCAGCATGTCTTCCATGTCGTCCACCAGCAGGATGCGCACGCCCGCCAGGCTGTCGTCGGCCGCGCGTTCGCCCGGGGGCAGGGCGGCGGAGCGGTCGAGCACCGGCAGCCAGAAGCTGAAGCGGGCGCCCTTGCCGATGCCTTCCGAGGCGGCTTCGACCCGGCCGCCGTGCAGCGCGACGATTTCGCGCACCAGCGCCAGGCCGATGCCAAGGCCGCCCCTGGCGCGCGTGGTCACGGACGAACTCTGGCCGTACATGTCGAACACGTGCGGCAGGAAGGCGGGGGCGATGCCCTGGCCGTCGTCGACCACGTCGACCCGTGCGAAACCGTCATCCCGCGCCAGCGTCAGCTGCACGTGGCCGCCGGCCTGCGTGAACTTGACCGCATTGCTCAGCAGGTTCATCACCACCTGCTCGATGCGGGTGACGTCGGCCAGCACCGGCACGCCGCCGGTATTGCCGCTCAAGGCAATGGCGATGTCCTTGGCTGCGGGGTCGCTGCGCGCGACGTCGACGATCCCCTGCAGTACGGCGTCCAGCGCGACCGGCGCCATGGTGAGCGACAGCTTGCCGGTGCGCACCCGCGACATGTCCATCAGGTCGTCGATGATCTTGGCCTGGTTCATCACCGAGTTGCGGATGATCGAGGCGGCGCGCATGAAGGTCGGCGACTGGCGCAGTTCCGGCATGCGCGACAGCAGCTCGACGTTAATGTGGATCATGTTGAGCGGATGGCGCAGCTCGTGCGACATCACGGACAGGAACTCGTCCTTGAGCGCGATGGCGTTCTCGGCGTCGGAACGATCGGCCGATTCGCGGTGCAGGGCCTGCTCGCGTTCGTCGTCCTGGCGCACGCGCGCCGTGACGTCGCGCGCGATCTTGGCGTAGCCGTAGAAGTCGCCGTTGCGCAGCGGGGTGGTGACGCCGCTGCAGAAGAAGCGCGAGCCGTCCTTGCGCATGTGCCAGCGCTCGTCCTCGGCGCGGCCGTCCTGGCGTGCGCGGCGCAGTTCGTCCCTGGGTACGCCGCGCGCCACGTCCTCGGGCACGAACAGGCGGTCGGTGGGTTCGCCCTGCATCTCCTCGGCCATGTAGCCGAACAGGGCCTCGGCGCCCTTGTTCCAGCTGGTGACGCGGCCTTCCTGGTCGAGCGTGATGATGGCGTAGTCATTGGCGCTCTCGGCCACCATCTGCATGCGCGCCTCGCTGGCGCGCGCCTGTTCCTCGGCCTGGCGGCGCAGCGTGATGTCGAAGAAGGTCATCACCGCGCCTTCGATCCGGTCTTCGTTGGTCCGGTAGGGCAGCAGGCGCACGATGTAGTAGCGCCCGTCGTTGCTGCGCACCTCGCGTTCGACCAGGCGCAGGGTGTCGAAGGTGGCGGATACGTCCTCGGCCAGCTGGTCGTAGTCCAGCTTGTGCGTGAGGTCGAGCAGCGAGCGGCCCACGTCCGAGGCAATGATCGAGAACAGGTCGGCCGCGCGCGGCGTGAAACGCTTGATGCGCAGGCCGCTGTCGACAAAGATGGTGGCGATGTCGGTCGAGGCGATCAGGTTGTTCAGGTCGTCGTTGGCTTTGCCGGTCTCCTCGACCTTGACCTTCAGCTCGAAGTTGACGGTGACGAGTTCCTCGTTCACCGACTGCAGCTCTTCCTTGCTGGTTTCCAGTTCCTCGGTGGCCGAGCGCAGTTCCTCGTTGATGGCCTGCAGCTCCTCGTTCGAGGCGCGCAGCTCTTCGGTCGAGATTTCCGAATTCTCGATGGTTTCCTGCAGCTGTTCGCGCTTGCGCTGCAGCTCGGCCTCGAGCTGGGCCAGCACCACGTCGTGGCTGCCGTCGGGACGCGACACCGGTGGAGCGTCCGGCGTGCGCTCGACGCGGTTGAATACGACGACCAGGTAGTCGGTTTCGGATTCCTCGTCGCGGAACGGGCGCACCGTCATGGCGATGGTGCCGAGTTCCTTCTGCTCGGTGATCTCGATCGGCCGGCATTCGGCGCTGCTGTCGTGGTGCGCCGCCTGGTACATGGCCGAGCGCAGCTCCATGCGCAGCTCCGGCAGGACCAGGGCCAGTAAATTGCGCGAGGGCTCCCCACCGCCCATGCGCAGGAACTGGCCCGCCTGTTCCGACATGTGCACCAGGTTGCCCTCGCGGTCGATCACCACCGAGGGCGGCGCGAACCTGGCGAGCGCGCGCTGGTGCATCTCGGCATAGGTCGACTGGCGCTTGCCCTGCAGCTTGGGACGGACGATCTCGGGCAGGCGCGTGCCGTACACGCTCGAGGTCGGGCCCTGGTAGTGCAGCGCACGGCCGCCGCTGCGGGCGCGGTAGATGCGGTTCTTCTTGTCGACCGGGATGAAGTAGTCCGACACCGACTCGGCCGACTCGGAGCTGCCCAGGAACAGGTAGCCGCCGGGTTTCAGCGCGAAGTGGAAGGTCTGCAGCACGCGCAGCTGGACGTCGCGGTTCAGGTAGATCAGCAGGTTGCGGCAGCTGACCAGGTCGAGGCGCGAGAAGGGCGGGTCGCGCAGCAGGTTGTGCGAGGCGAACAGGATGCGGTCGCGCAGCGACTTGCGGGTGCGGTAGCGGTCGTCGTCCTTGTTGAAATACTGGCGCAGGCGGCTGGGGGCCACGTCGGTGATGATCGAGGCCGGATAGGTGCCCGAGCGCGCGACGTCGATCGCGTGGTCGTCGATGTCCGAGGCGAATACCTGGAACGCGGGCGGGTGCTCCGACAGCGCGGCCTGGTCGGCCATCAGCATTGCCAGCGAATAGGCTTCCTCGCCGGTGGCGCAAGCGGCGACCCAGGCGCGCACCTCGTCGGTCGGCCCCTTGTCCTTGAACAGCTCGGGAATCACGTCGCGCTCGAGCGATTCGAAGGCTTCGCGGTCGCGGAAGAAGTTGGTGACCCCGATCAGCATGTCGTCCAGCAGCGCCTTGTATTCGTTGGCGTCGGACTCGAGCACATCGCGGTATTCCGGCAGGGTGTGCACCTGGCGCACCTGCATGCGCCGTTCGATGCGGCGCAGCACGGTGGCGCGCTTGTAATGGCGGAAGTCGTGGCCGGTATGGCCAAGCAGGGCGGCGATGATGTCCTGCAGCGCATCCTCGGCGCCGGCGATCTCGGCCGGCGACGCTTCGCGTTCGATCGGCGCTTCCATGTCGCCCGGCGGTGGCAGCGTGATGATCTTGGCGTTGTCCCACAAGTCGATCAGCTTCTGCGGCATGTCGACCACCGGCAGGATGAAGTCGACCGCGCCGGTGCGGATGGCGGCCACCGGCATGCCGTCGTGCTCGGCGTCGCCCGGGCTCTGGGCGATGGTGATGCCGCCCTGTTCCTTGACTCGGGTCAGGCCGACGGCGCCGTCCGAGCCGGTGCCGGACAGCACGACGGCGATGGCGCGCTCGCGGTGCACGTGGGCAAGGGTGCGGAAGAACAGGTCGATCGCCACGTGCTGGCCGCGCGGGCGCTCCAGCTCGTCCACCAGCAGCAGCCCGTCCATCATCGACAGGTGCAGGTTGGGCGCGATCACGTAGACATGGCCGGGCTGGATCTCGACCTTGCTGGTCACCTGCGTCACCGGCATGCGGGTGGCGCGCTGCAGGATCTCGGCAGCCGAGCTCGGGTGCTTGGGCGACAGGTGCAGGATGACCACGAAGGCCATTTCGTTTGCCGCAGGCATGTTCTCGAACAGCGTCTGCAGCGCGGGCAGGCCTCCGGCCGAGGCGCCGATGCCGACCACCGGGAAGTGCAGCGTGCTCGGCACGACGTCGGGCGGAGTAGGCAGGGCTTCGGAAGTGACGACTGGATCGGACATCGTTCTGTTTATGGTGATGGGATGAATCGGAAGTCTAGCCGATTCGTCACCGACTGCGATGGAAATGTAAGAAAAATGCGAGCTTTTTTGGACGCGCGGAAACGGAATCGGCCCACCTCCTCATCTGCACTAGACTGTGCATTCGCTTTGCAGCGATGGAGCCACCGCATGGACATCGAACAGCTGGATTCCCGGCCGGGCGGCAAGGCTGCGTCGGCGTCCGGCCCGCCCGGCTTCCCGATCGTGGGCATTGGGGCCTCGGCCGGTGGCTTCCCGGCCCTGATCACCCTGCTCGAGCACATGCCGCCCGATCCCGGCATGGCGCTGGTTATCATCTTGCACCTGGGAAGCGGCCCCAGCGCCGCCGACAAGGTGCTGCAGCGCGCCACCGACATGCCGGTGGTGCAGGTGACGCACACGGTGCCGATCCTGCCCGACAAGGTCTACGTGATCCCGCCCGACCGCAGCCTGAAGATGAGCGACGGCCACCTGGTGCTCGACGAACTCGAGCGGCGCAGCGCGCGGCCGGTGGCGATCGACGTGTTCCTGCGCACCCTGGCCGAAACCCATGGCGAGCATGCGATCGGCGTGGTGCTGTCCGGAATGGGCTCGGACGGCACGGCCGGCCTGGCCTGCATCAAGGAGATGGGCGGCGTCACCATCGCCCAGCTGCCGGCCGAAGCCGGGGAAGACGCCATGCCGCGTTCGGCGATCGAATCCGGCATGGCCGACTTCGTGCTGGCCGCGGCCGAGATCCCGCGCAAGCTGGTCGAGCTGCGCGACGGCGCGCGCCGCATCCGCCAGCGCGCGCTGGAGGGCAATCCGCCCGAGGACGGGCCCCTGTTCGACCTCGGGACCCACCCGCAGGCGGCGCTGCGCGAGGTGCTGTCGGTGCTGCGCGCGCGCACCGGCCACGATTTCAGCCACTACCGGCGCCAGACCCTGCAGCGCCGCCTGGAGCGGCGCCTGCAGGTGCGTTCCGTGCCTGACATGCTGGCCTATTGCCGCCTGCTGCACAATGATCCGAACGAGGCGCAGGCCCTGCTCAAGGACCTCCTGATCGGCGTTACCAGCTTCTTTCGCGACCGCGAAGCCTTCGATGCGCTCGACCGCAACGTCCTGCCGGACCTGTTCGCAACACTGGCGCCGGGGCAGGCCCTGCGCGCCTGGGTCGCGGCCTGTTCCACCGGCGAAGAGGCCTACACCCTGGCCATGCTGCTGGCCACGCGTGCGTCCGGGAACCGCAAGCTCCAGGTATTCGCCACGGACATCGACGAGCACGCGATCGAGGTGGGGCGCGCCGGCCTGTACCCGGCAGCGATCGCTGACCACGTGCCGCCGCAGTTGCTGCAGCGCTACTTTACCCATGAAGGGGGCCAGTACAAGGTGCGTCGCGTCCTGCGCGACATGGTGCTGTTTACCAACCACAACCTGCTGCACGACCCCGCCTTCAGTCGCGTCGACCTGATCACCTGCCGCAACTTCCTGATCTACCTGAATCCGGACATGCACCAGCACGTCCTGCAGCAGTTCCATTTTGCGCTGAACCCGGGCGGCATCCTGATGCTCGGCAGCGCCGAAACCGCCGAGGCGGCCGGCCAGATGTTCGAGCCGCTCGACCCGGCCCAGCGCATCTACCGGGCGCGGCCGGTAGCGCGCCGGCCGCCAGCGGGACCGCCCGCTCCGCTGCGGCGGGCAGCCGCGGCGCCGGCGCCGCCCGCGGTCGCTCCCGCGATGCGGCGTGGCCGCCTGTACTCTTTCGCCGAGATCCATCTGCACAAGTCGGCCGAGCTGGCGCCGCCCAGCATCCTGCTCGACGCCCGCGGCGACATCGTCCACGTGTCGGAACGGGCGGCGCGCTTCCTGCGTCCCGGGAGCGGCGAACCGACGCGCGAACTGGCGGCCCTGCTGCTGCCGGAACTGCAGCTGCCCCTGCGGGCCGCGCTGTTCCAGGCGCGCAAGGGCGGGCGCGAGGTCCGCACCGGGACGGTACGCTACGGGCGCGACGGCGCCACCCACGCGGTCGACATGCTGGCGGTGCCCTTCCACGACCAGCATGCCGAGGACCAGCTGGTGCTGATCCGGTTCGACGATGCCGAACCGGCTCCCGCGCCGGCCGCGCCGGCGCCGGCCGGCGACGACACGCTGGCGCGCCAGCTCGAGGAAGAGCTGAGCCAGACCCGGCGCCAGCTGCACGACACGGTCGAGCAGGCCGAAAGCGCCGCGCGCGACATGCACATCTACGGCGAAGAGATGCAGACCACCGTCGAGGAACTGCGCGCCGCTGCCGAGGAGGCGGCACGGGGCAGGGAAATGCTGGCCTCGCGCAACCAGGAACTGGAGGCGGACAACCACGCGCTGCAGAAGCGGGCCGAGGAGGCCGCCAAGGCGCACGACGACCTCGCCAACCTGATCGCTTCGTCGGGCGTGGCCACCATCTTCCTCGACCGTGCCATGCGCATCGTGCGCTTCACGCCGCGCATTGCCGACTTCTTCAACGTGATCCCGGCCGACATCGGACGCCCGCTGGCGCACATCACGAATAACTTCGACGATCCGCAACTGGCCGGCGACGCGGCCCAGGTGTTCGACACGCTGCAGGCGATGGAGCGCGAGGTGCGGGGCCGGGATGGGCGTTACTACATCGTGCGGGTGCACCCCTACCGCACCACCACCGACCGCATCGCCGGCGCGGTGATGAGCTTTTTCGACGTCACCGAGCGCAAGCGGGGCGAGCAGGCGCAGCGCGTGAACGACGCGCGGCTGGCGGCGCTGTTCGAGAGCATGCCGGTCGGGGTCGGGGTGTTCAACAGGGAGGGCGACATCACGATGTTCAACCAGGCGCTGCACCGCTACCTGCCGACCAGCCGCATGCCCTCGCGCGACCCGGCGCGGCTGGCGCGCTGGCGCGCCTGGGACGCCGACGGGCGGCCGCTGGGGCCGGAGGATTTCCCGGGCGCGCGCGCGCTGCGCGGCGAACGCGTCGTGCCTGGTGTCGAGATGCTGTACACGGACGACGACGGCCGGGAGATCTGGACCCAGGTGTCCAGTCTCCCGGTCATCGCCGAGCGCGGCGAGGTGATCGGCCAGTGCGTCGTCATCACCGACATCGATGCGCTCAAGCGCAGCGAAGCGGCGCTGCGCGAGAACGAGGGACGCCTGCGCGAGCTGGCGGGCGAGTTTGCCCAGATGGTGTGGGAGACTGACGCCTCCGGCATGGTCGTGACCGATTCTCCGAGCTGGCGCGCCTATACTGGGCAAACGCTGGAAGCGTGGCTGGGCATGGGCTGGCTGGACGCGGTCCACCCCGAGGACCGCGCCTATGCCGCCCGCCGGTGGAGCGAAGCGGTGGCCGCGCGCGGCGTGGTCCACGCCCGGTTCCGGGTGCGCCGGGCCGACGGGCAATGGCAGCCGATGAAGGCGAGGGCGGTGCCGCTGGTCGGCGCCGACGGCCGCATCCGCAAGTGGGTCGGTCTCAATGTCGAGCTCAATGCCGACGGGGACGAGGACCCGCCGCGCGCCTGAGCTAGCGCTGCGCGCTGCCGCTGAAGGCCAGCAGGTGGCGCTCGATTGCCTGCACGTGTCCGTCGTGCTTGCCGAGCTCGCGCAGGGCCTGGGCCAGCGCCAGCAGGTATTCGCTGTTCGGCCCGCTCGGGCCGCGCGCCGTGGCGATCTGGCGCGCGATGTCCTCTTCGCTGGCCGGACCGAGGTAGGCGGCGTTATCCATGGTGGCGATGTAGACGATGCCTTCGGCCGCGCTGCCGTCCTCGAAGCGCATCTCGGTGGCGAGGCGCAGGTAGCCGTTCTTTTCGCGGTGGTCGAGGTGGGCGAATTCTTCCGGCGTGACCAGGTAGGCCATGCCGTGGCAGGTCGCGCCTTCGTCAGGCACCAGCGTTACCACCCGGCCCGGGGCGCTTTCGGTGCCGCGGTGGTCGTGCGAACCCTGCCAGAAGCGGCGGCTCCAGCCCTGGATGCTGGCCGGGCGGCGCTCGATGAAGGGAAAGTCGGCCTTGAAGATCAGGGAACCGTAGCCGAACAGCCAGACACTGTCGTGGCTGTCGAAGCGGTCCATCAGGCGGTTGATCGCGATGGTGTTGAGGGACATCGGTGCGTGAAGACAGGGGAATGCGCGCTATTGTAGCGTGCAGCGCCCCTCACGCGCAGGGCTCGGGCTGTTGTTCCGGCGTGCGTTTCGGCGTGCGGAAGGCATACCAGGGGAAGGCGCGCCGCAGCGCGACCACCTCACCGGCATGCGCAATGTCGTAGCCTGGCAGGTCGGCGATCAGCGCCTGCCACTCGCTGCGCCGGAGCAGTTCGCGCAGTTTGCTGATGGGCGGCTGGTCCACCGCTTCCTTGAGGCAGACAAAATAATACTGCTCGCGCACCACCGGTACGAAGCCGAGGCCGAAGGCCGCCGCCGCGGCCTCGATGCCGAAGCCGGCATCCGCCACGCCGGCCGCGACGCTGGCGGCGACGGCGAGGTGGGTCGGCTCGGCGTTGTCGAAGCCCTTGATCTCCCCGGGCTGGATGCCGGCCTTGGCCAGCAGCTGCTCGATGGTTACCCGGGTGCCGGAGGCCGGCTGGCGGTTCACGAAGCGCAGGTCCGCCCGCCTGAGGTCTTCCATGCCCGTGACCCCTTTCGGGTTCCCTGCGGCCACCATTAGCCCCTGCTGCCTGCCGACGAAGTTGATCAGCTTGTGGCGGCCGGGCTTGAGCATGGACTTGAAGGCCTTGTGCGTCATGCTGCCCGGCGCATGGTCTTCGCTCACGTGAAAGCCCGCCAGCAGGCAGTCGCCGCGCGACAGGGCGGCGATGCATTCAAGGCTGCCATGGAACTGCAGGTCCAGATGCAGCTTGGCTTCGCGCGCCATGAATTCCTTCAGGCGCGGCAGGGCCAGGTCGTGGCTCGCGCACATGGGAATCACATGCGCCTGCGGATCGAAGGCGAGGGCGAACTCGCGCTCCATCTCGGCGATCAGGTTGTCGACCTGCGGCTGCACGCGCATCCTGGCGCGCCGCTCGGCAAACAGCAGCTTCTCGCCGAAGGGCGACAGGCGTGCCCGCTTGCCCCGTTCCCACACGATCAGCTCGGCCCGCAGCGCGGTCTCGAAGCGCTTCAGTTCACCCCAGATGTGGCGGTAGGACAGCCTGAGTTGGGTCGCCGCAGCGCCCACCGATCCGCAGGCGTGGATGGCCCCCAGGATGTCGAACAGTGGATTGCCCAGCTGCTGCCTGGTGATTGCCGCATCGTCGAACGTGTAGGACAGCTTGATGTGCAACATATGCAAACTTGTTCATATTGAAAGATTTTCAGTATAGCTTAGGATGGCGCATCCACAACCAACGATGGGGCGACAATGCGGCTGCATCTCGTACTGCATGCGGGATGGGTGATCCTGGGGGCGCTCCAGGCACCCGATGTCATGGCCCAGTCGAACACCGGCGCCACCGCGCCGCCCCCGGTGCTGCTGGCGGCCGGCAGCCTGCGCCAGGCCATGGGCGAGATCCTGGCCGCCTACCGCGCCGGTGGCGGCCAGCAATTCAGTGCGGCCTACGGGCCCTCCGGCAAGCTGCGCAAGGATATCGAAGGCGGCCGTGCGGTGGACGTCTTCGCCTCGGCGTCCGGCGAGCACACCGAGGCGCTGGCGCGCCAGGGCCTGCTGGGCGCATCAAGCATCTTCACCCACAACGCGCTGTGCGTCGTCAGTGCACCGGCGTTCAAGCTGCGCCCGGAGAACCTGCTGGCGGAACTGGCCAGGCCGACGCTGCGGCTGGCGACTTCCACGCCCGGCAGCGATCCGATGGGCGACTACACCTGGCAGTTCTTCCGCAAGGCGGAGCAGCAGCAGCCCGGCCTGTACGCCATCCTGGATGCCAAGGCCCTCAGGCTGTCGGGCACCGCGGAGCTGGCGCCGGAAAGCACGCTGCCCTACGTCACCGCCTTCGAACAGGACAAGGCCGATGCCTACATCATGTACTGCACCAACGCGGTCCTGACGAAGCAGGCCGTGCCGCGGCTCGAGATCCTGCGCATTCCCGACGAACTGAATGTGCGCAGCGCCTACGGCATCGGCGCCCGGCGCGGCTCGGCCGAGGGCGAGCGGCTCCTGCGCTTCGTGCTGGGGCCGGCGGGGCAGGCGATCCTGCGCCAACACGGATTTCACTAGAAAGGAGCTTCACCCATGCGTTTCCTGAACAAACATCTTGCCCTGCTGGGCTTCCTGCTGGCCACCGCCGCGCCGGTCCTGGCCCAGCAGGTCATCAAGCTTTCGACCACCACCAGCACCGAAAACTCGGGCCTGCTGCAATACCTGCTGCCCAAGTTCGAAGCCAAGACCAACTCGAAGGTGAATGTGATCTCGGTCGGCACCGGCAAGGCGCTGGAACTGGCGAAGAACGGCGACGTCGACGTGACCCTGGTGCATGCGCGCGCGGCCGAGGACAAGTTCGTCGCCGAAGGCCACGGCGTCAACCGGCGCGACGTGATGTACAACGACTTCATCCTGGTGGGGCCGGTGAGCGACCCGGCCGGCATCAAGGGCAGCAAGGACGTGCTGGCCGCGATGAAGAAGATCGCCGACGGCAAGGTACGCTTCGTCTCGCGCGGCGACAATTCCGGCACCGACCAGATGGAGAAGGCCTACTGGAAGCAGGTCGGCACCCAGCCGCAGGGCACGGCCTATATCTCGGCCGGGCTGGGCATGGGCGAAGTGCTGAACATGGCGGCGGAAATGAATGCCTACACCCTGACCGACCGTGCCACCTATGTCGCCTACAAGGCCAGGACCGGCCTGCAGATCGCGGTGGAGGGCGACCCGAAGATGTTCAACCCCTACGGCATCATCGCGGTCAATCCCGAGCGTTACAAGCACGTCAACTACAAGGGCGCGATGCAGCTGGTCGAGTGGATGACGTCCGATGAAGGGCAGAAGCTGATCGCCTCGTTCAAGGCGGGCGGCGAGCAGGTCTTCTATCCGTCCGCGAAGGCGGCCAAGTGATGCGCGCGGACCTGCGCCGCCTGCTACTGCTGCCGCTGCTGCTGGCGGCGGGGATCGCCTGCGCGCAGGAGGCGGCGCAGCTGGAAGTGTTCACGCTGCCGAAGTAGGCGTCGCGCCGGCAACAAAAGTCTCGAGGAAGCCGATGAAGCTCTCCGCCGCCGGCGATAGCGAGCGCCCCGGGCGGGTGTAGAGGAAGAAGCGGCGCGTGAGTACCGGATCTTCCAGCGGCCGCATCACCAGGCCGTACAAGGTCACCAGGGGTGCGGCGTAGGGCAGGCAGGCGGTCACCCCGAGGCCGGCCGCGGCCATCGCCAGCGCGGTGGTCATGAAGGTGACTTCGTTGGCGGGTTTCACGGGGGCTTCGCGCAGGGACGCGTGCACGTCCTCCAGCAGGCGTTCGGTGAACTGGCCCTGCAGCGAGATGAAGGGGTAGCGCGCCAGGTCCTGCCAGGTGACGCGCGCCTGGCGCTCCAGCTCATGCCCCTTCGGGAAGACGAGCGCAAAAGGCATCTCGAACAGCAGGCGGGCGTCGAGCGGCGGGGCCGGCTCGCGCTCGGGGCCGATGCCGAAATCGGCTTCGCCCGACAGCACGCGCGCGATCACGTTCTCGACGCCGGTGTCGCCCAGGCGCACCTCGATATCCGGATGGCGCGCGCGGTAGGCGGCGATCGCTTCCGGCATCAGGGTGCAGGACAGCAGCTGGGGCGCGGCGATGCGCACCATGCCCTTCTTCAGGCGCGTGTGGTCGGCCACGTTGGCCAGCGCGCCGTCGAGGTCGTCGATCATCTGGCTGAACAGCGGATACAGTTCCTTGCCGATGTCGGTGAGCAGGGCGCGCCGCGTGCTGCGGTCGACCACCTTGGCGCCCAGGGTCTGCTCCAGTTCCTTGATCAAACCCGAGAGCGCGGACTGTGTGACGTGCATCGCCTGCGCGGCGAGCGTAAAGTTACCCGTCTTGGCCAGCGCCACGAAGGCGCGCATTTGCCGCAAGGTCGGATTCATAAGCTTATCTAATAAATCGGGCGAAAAATACTGTTTGAATGATAGTACGATTTGCTCTCTAATGGCGAAAAAGCCAACACTCATCAAAGGAAACGCCATGAAACTCGCCTCCCTCAAGGCCGGCGGCCGCGACGGCACGCTGGTCGTCGTCAGCCGCGACCTGGTCACCTGCCAGGCCGTCCCGAAGATCGCCCGCACCCTGCAGTGCGCGCTCGACAACTGGGATGAATGCGCGCCGCAGCTGCAAAAGGTGTACGAGCGCCTGAATGCCGGGACTGCGGACAGGGCCGAGTCCTTCATCGAGGAAGAATGCCATTCGCCCCTGCCGCGCGCCTACCAGTGGTGCGACGGTTCGGCCTACATCAACCACGTCGAGCTGGTGCGCAAGGCGCGCGGCGCCGAGGTGCCGGAATCCTTCTATTCCGATCCGCTGATGTACCAGGGCGGGTCCGATTCCTTCGTCGGCCCCTGCGACCCGATCGCGGTGCTGGACGAGGCGTGGGGCGTGGACCTCGAAGCCGAGGTGGCGGTCATCACCGGCGACGTGCCGATGGGCGCATCGGTGGAAGAGGCGGCCAAGGCGATCCGCCTGGTGATGCTGGTGAACGACGTTTCGCTGCGCAACCTGATCCCGAACGAGCTGGCCAAGGGCTTCGGCTTCTACCAGTCGAAACCGGCCAGCGCGTTTTCGCCGGTAGCGGTGACGCCGGACGAGCTGGGCGATGCCTGGGTCGACTCCAAGCTGCAGCTGCCGCTGCTGGTCACGCTCAACGACAGCCCCTTCGGCCGCCCCAACGCGGGCGAAGACATGACCTTCAGCTTCGCCCAGCTGGTCGCCCATGCGGCCAAGACGCGCGAACTGGGCGCGGGCTCGATCATCGGCTCGGGCACGGTGTCGAACAAGCAGGGCAGCCTGCACGGCTCGAGCATCGAGAACGGCGGCGTCGGCTACTGCTGCCTGGCCGAAGTGCGCATGTACGAGACGATTGAAGAGGGCAAGCCGAAGACCCCCTACCTGGCGTATGGTGACACGGTGCGCATCGAGATGGTCGATGGGGACGGCGCCAGCATCTTCGGTGCGATCGACCAGGAAGTCGCGCGCTACCACAGGAGGCATGCATGAAGCTCTACACCTATTTTCGCAGCTCGGCCGCGTACCGGGTGCGCATCGCGCTCAACCTGAAAGGGCTGGGCTACGAGGCGGTGCCGGTGCACCTGCTGCGCGATGGTGGCCAGCACCTGGCCGACGAGTACCTGGCGGTGAATCCGAGCGCCCTGGTGCCGGCCCTGCAGGACGAGACGATCCTGCTGACGCAGTCGATGGCCATCCTGGAATACCTGGAAGAGGTGCATCCGATGGTGCCGCTGCTGCCGAAGGATGCGGTCGGCCGGGCGCGCGTGCGCGAGCTGGCGCAGATCATCGCGTGCGACATCCATCCGGTGAATAACCTGCGTGTGCTGAAGTATCTGGTGAAGCAGCTGGGGCTGTCGGAAGAGGCCAAGACCGACTGGTACCGCCACTGGGTGATCGAAGGGATGCGCTCGCTGGAAG
This sequence comes from Massilia sp. IC2-476, assembly GCF_020707295.1. NCBI lineage: Bacteria > Pseudomonadati > Pseudomonadota > Betaproteobacteria > Burkholderiales > Oxalobacteraceae > Massilia > Massilia sp. IC2-476. The sequence goes on along the minus strand of NZ_JAJFER010000001.1, from coordinate 98,656 downwards.
CCCACCTGGCGCGCAACCCGGGCACCGGCAGCTTCTGCCACGGCGACACGCCGACCATCGCCGACTGCTTCCTGGTGCCGCAGGTGTTCAATGCGAAGCGTTTCGATATCGATGTGACGGCGTATCCGACGATTTCGCGGATTAACGATTTGTGTGTGGATCTGCCGGCGTTCAAGGCGGCGCATCCGAGTCAGCAGCCTGATGCGGAGTGAGGTAGTGCCGAATTTTTGTAGGGTGGGCGGATTTTCCGCCCACGCGGTCGAATCACAGTACTGTCGCCTGCGCGGCTATGCCAATCCCAACTATCGCCGCGTGGGCGGAATCCGCCCACCCTACGAACTAACGCTAACTTAGTGCCGCGTCTCCGACCGATCCGGCTCCGACGGCGACGAAATCTCATCCAGCGCCCCCTCCGCGGCTCCCTGCGTCTTGGTCGCGATATCCCCCAGCGACACGATCCCCACCAGCTGCTTCGACTGCTCGTCGATCACCGGCACACGGCGGATCTGCACATCGCCCATGGTGTTCAGCACCTCGTCGATATCCTGATTGCTGAAGCAGGCGCGCACGTCGGTGCTCATCACCTCGCCAACAAAAGTCTGGTCCGGCGTTTGTCCGGCCGCCACCGCGCGCACGGTGATGTCGCGGTCGGTGATCATGCCGACCAGCTTGTCGCCGTCGCACACGGGAATCGCGCCCACGTTCAGGTCGTCCATCATCTGCGCCGCGCGCTGCACGGTTTCCTGCGGCGAGATCGTTTGCACGTCGGGCGTCATCACTTCACGAATCGTTTGCATGTGTCCTCCTGTGTGGTTGGTCGTCACGGACAAAAATCATGCCTTGAAATGCAAACGGCGGACGCTAGATTGACCGTGGGAACAGGCTACAATCCCGCCTCCCGATGAATGCCCTTTTGCCATGTCTAACCATCCTATTCCTGCTCCCATCATTGCTGCCCTCGACCTTGCCGATGCGTCCTGGCGGCCGATCCTCGAGGCCGGCCTGCAGGCCGTGGCCAGTGCCGACCCGGCCTACCTGCCGGCCCTGGCGGTCGACGACTACCTGCCGACCGAGGGACGCCTGTTCGCCGCTCTTTCCCAGCCGCTGGACAAGGTCAGGCACGTGCTGGTGGGGGAGGGCCCCTACCCGCGCGCCGAGAGCGCAACCGGGGTCTGCTTCATGGATGGGGCGGTGGGGGAGCTGTGGTCGGAGACGGGCTTGTCGAAACCAGTGAACCGCGCGACTTCGCTGCGCAACTTTATGAAGATGCTGCTGGTGGCCAATGGCCGTTTGCAGGCGGAGGACACCGGCGGCAGCGCCATGGTCCCGGTGGCGCAGGAAGCGCGGCGCGCAGGCTCGGGCACGATCCAGACCCTGGCTCAGCTGCAGGACAATTTGCTGGGCCACGGTTTCCTGCTGCTGAACGCGGCGCTGGTGTTCCGCAAGCACGTGGCTCCGGTGATCGATGCGCGCGCCTGGCAGCCCTTCTTGCAGACCGTGCTTGCCGCCCTGGCAAGCCAGCCCCAGTCTCCGACCCTGGTCCTGTGGGGCAAGATCGCCGAACAGCTGAAGAAACTGCCGGAAGCGGCGCGCCTGCCGCAGATCCACGCCGAGCACCCGTACAACCTGTCCTTCATCCAGCACAAGGGCATGCAGGAGCTGTTCGGGCCGATGGAATTGCTGCGATTGCAATAAGCGAGGGGAGGGAGTGATCGGGTCCAGTGGACCGGATCACGCCCCCGTAGTTTTGGGGGCCTCCAAGACAAGCCAGTCAGGATTTGCTATACTTGACTAATTCGATCAACTAATCAGGTTATTTCGCAGCCACGCTCAACAGATTTGATTGTTGCGCTGCACCGATGAGTTGAAAAGAGGCAATATTTTACCACTAACCGGGGTTGTGATGCGTCTGACCACCAAAGGCCGTTTTGCTGTTACCGCGATGATCGATCTTGCCCTGCGCCAGGGCAATGGTCCGGTCACGCTGTCGGGCATCAGCCAGCGCCAGGCCATTTCGCTGTCCTACCTGGAGCAGCTGTTCGGCAAGCTGCGCCGCCATCAGATCGTCGAGTCGATCCGCGGCCCCGGCGGCGGCTACAGCCTAGCCAGGGGCGCCGACAAGGTGACGGTGGCCGACATCATTATCGCGGTCGACGAACCGCTCGATGCCACCCAGTGTGGCGGCAAAGAAAATTGTCACGGCGCCGATGCTGCTTCCGGCACCCGTTGCATGACCCACGAGCTGTGGACCACGCTGAACGCCAAGATGGTCGACTACCTCGATTCGGTCTCGCTGCAAGACCTGGTCGACCAGCAGAAGCAGAAAGAACAGAACGTCGTGGTGGTGCACCGCACCGTCGCCGCACCCAATATTGAAACCGGAGTGAACTGATGAACGCGCCTTTGGACAAACAAATCGAGCAGAGCTTCGTGACTGCGCCGCATTTCCCGATCTACATGGATTATTCGGCGACCACGCCGATCGATCCGCGGGTGGCCGACAAGATGATTCCCTACCTGCGCGAGCAGTTCGGCAATCCGGCATCGCGCAGCCACATGTACGGCTGGAGCGCGGAAGCGGCGGTCGAGGAAGCGCGCGGCCACGTGGCGGCCCTGGTCGGCGCCGACCCGCGCGAGATCATCTGGACCTCGGGCGCGACCGAATCGAACAACCTGGCCCTGAAGGGTGCCGCCCACTTCTACAAGACCAAGGGCAAGCACATCATCACGGTCAAGACCGAGCACAAGGCCGTGCTGGACACCGTGCGCGAACTGGAACGCCAGGGTTTCGAAGCGACCTACCTCGAGCCGCAGGATAACGGCCTGATCACCGTCGCCCAGCTGGAAGCCGCGATTCGTCCGGACACCATCCTGGTCTCGGTCATGCTGGTGAATAACGAGATCGGCGTCATTCAACCGATCGACGAGATCGGCGAACTGTGCCGCTCGAAGGGCATCATCTTCCACTGCGACGCCGCACAGGCGACCGGCAAGGTCGAAATCGACCTGAACAAGACCAAGTGCGACCTGATGACCTTCACCGCGCACAAGACCTACGGTCCGAAGGGCGTCGGCGCCCTGTACGTGCGCCGCAAGCCGCGCGTGCGCCTGGAAGCGCAGATGCACGGTGGCGGCCATGAGCGCGGCCTGCGTTCGGGCACGCTGCCGACCCACCAGATCGTGGGCATGGGCGAAGCCTTCCGCCTCGCCAAGGAAGAGATGGCCTCGGAACTCGCGCGCGTGAAGGCGCTGCGCGACCGCCTGGCCAAGGGCCTGCTGGAGATCGAAGAGGTCTACATCAACGGCGACATGGACCACCGCGTGCCGCACAACCTGAACGTCTCGTTCAACTACGTCGAGGGCGAGTCGCTGATCATGGCGATCAAGGACATCGCCGTGTCCTCTGGTTCGGCCTGCACCTCGGCCTCGCTGGAGCCGTCCTACGTGCTGCGTGCCTTGGGCCGCAGCGACGAACTGGCGCACAGCTCGATCCGCTTCACCATCGGCCGTTTCACGACCGAAGAGGACATCGACTTCGCCATCAACCTGCTGAAGTCGAAGGTCGGCAAACTGCGCGAACTGTCGCCGCTGTGGGACATGTTCAAGGAAGGGATTGACCTCAATTCCATCCAATGGGCAGCCCACTAACTCAAGAACACTAGGAGCATCAAAATGGCATATTCGGACAAAGTACTGGACCACTACGAAAACCCGCGCAATGTCGGCGCCTTCGACAAGGGCGACGATGCGATCGGCACCGGCATGGTCGGCGCACCGGCCTGCGGCGACGTGATGAAGCTGCAGATCAAGGTCAACGACCAGGGCCTGATCGAAGACGCGAAGTTCAAGACCTACGGCTGCGGCTCGGCCATCGCATCGAGCTCGCTCGTGACCGAATGGGTCAAGGGCAAGTCGCTGGACGAGGCGCTGGCGATCAAGAACACCCAGATCGCCGAAGAGCTGGCGCTGCCGCCGGTGAAGATCCACTGCTCGATCCTGGCAGAAGACGCGATCAAGGCCGCCGTGGCCGACTACAAAGCGAAGCACGCCGAGAAGGCGTAATAGTTAGCAAAGACTGGAGTAACCGTAATGGCAATCACCCTGACTGAAAAAGCCGCGAAGCACGTCAACCGTTACCTCGAACGCCGGGGCAAGGGCATCGGCTTGCGCTTCGGTGTGCGCACGACCGGCTGCTCCGGCCTGGCCTACAAGCTCGAGTACGTCGACGATGCGAGCGCGGAAGACAACGTCTTCGAGTCGCATGGCGTGAAGGTTTTCGTTGATCCGAAGAGCCTGCCCTACATCGACGGCACCGAACTGGACTTCGCGCGCGAAGGCCTGAACGAGGGCTTCCGCTTCAACAACCCGAACGTCAAGGACAACTGCGGCTGCGGCGAAAGCTTCCGCATCTAACCGGCATGCAGAACCACTTCGAGCTGTTCCAGTTGCCGGCCACGTTCGCGGTCGACCAGGACCGATTGGACGCCGCCTACCGCGAAGTCCAGGGCCGCGTGCACCCGGACCGCTTCGTGAACGCCACCGACGCCGAGAAGCGCGTGGCGATGCAGTGGGCGACCCGCGCCAACGAGGCCTACCAGACCCTGCGCAATCCGCAGAAGCGCGCGCAGTACCTCTGCGAGATCAACGGCGTCGACCTGCAGACCGAGTCGAACACGGCGATGCCCGCAAGCTTCCTGATGCAGCAGATGGAATGGCGCGAGGCGCTCGAGGATGCACGCTCCTCGAAGGATGCGGGCGCGCTGGACGAGCTGGACGCCCAGCTGCGCCGCGAGCGCAAGGCCATGCTGGAACAGGTCGGCAGGCAGCTGGATGCCGGCGATTATCATGGCGCCGCGCAGACCGTGCGCGCCATGATGTTCCTCGATAAATTCGGGGAAGAGGTACAGTACGCGTTCGAAGCGCTCGACGCGTAACAGCGGATGGTTTTCGTAGGGTGGGCGGGTCTCCCGCCCACGCGTTCAAACATGGCATGCATTGCGGCGACGCTCGTGCTGGTTGACCGCGTGGGCGGGGAACCCGCCCACCCTACATCAAGCGGTACAGAACAATAAACAGGTAACACGACAATGGCACTACTCCAAATCGCCGAACCCGGCATGTCCACCGCCCCGCACCAGCACCGCCTGGCGGTTGGCATCGACCTGGGCACCACCAACTCGCTGGTTGCCACCGTCCGCAGCGGCAGCCCGGAAGTGCTGAGCGACGAGGATGGCCGCCCGCTGCTGCCATCGGTCGTGCGTTACCTGCCCAATGGCCACGCCAACATCGGCTACAAGGCCCAGGCCTGCCAGACCCAGGACCCGAAAAACACCATCGTCTCGGTCAAGCGCTTCATGGGCCGCGGGCTGAAAGACATCGCCCACGCCGAGAACCTGCCCTACGACTTCGTCGATGCTCCGGGCATGGTGCAGATCAACACGGTGGCCGGCGTGAAGAGCCCGGTCGAGACCTCGGCCCAGATCCTGGCCACGCTGCGCCAGCGCGCCGAGGATTCGCTCGGCGACGAGCTGGTTGGCGCCGTGATCACCGTGCCGGCCTATTTCGACGACGCCCAGCGCCAGGCGACCAAGGACGCGGCCCAGCTGGCCGGCCTGAACGTGCTGCGCCTGCTGTCGGAACCAACCGCCGCCGCCATCGCCTATGGCCTGGACCACGGCAAGGAAGGCGTCTACGCCGTTTATGACCTGGGCGGCGGCACCTTCGACATCTCGATCCTCAAGCTCTCGAAGGGCGTGTTCGAGGTGCTGGCCACCGGCGGCGACTCGGCCCTGGGCGGCGACGATTTCGACCACCGCCTGTTCTGCTGGATCGTCGAGCAGGCCAGGCTGGCGCCGCTGTCCGAGCACGATACGGCCACCCTGATGGTCAAGGCGCGCCAGGCCAAGGAACTGCTGTCGACCAACGAGGAGACCTCGATCGAGGCGATCCTGAAGTCGGGCGAGATCGTGCAGGTGACCATTAGCGCTCACACCTTCGCCGAGATCACCAAACACCTGGTCGGCAAGACCATGAACGCGATCCGCAAGGCGATGCGCGATGCGGACGTGAGCGTCGAGGACGTCGACGGCGTCGTGATGGTCGGAGGCGCCACCCGCATGCCGCACGTGCGCCGCGCGGTGGGCGACTTCTTCCACACCATCCCGCACGCGAACATCGACCCGGACAAGGTGGTGGCGCTGGGCGCCGCGATCCAGGCGAACCTGCTGGCCGGTAACCGCGCCGAAGGCGACGACTGGCTGCTGCTGGACGTGACCCCGCTGTCGCTCGGCATCGAGACCATGGGCGGCCTGGTCGAGAAGATCATCCCGCGCAACTCGACCATTCCATGCGCGCGTGCGCAGGAGTTCACCACCTTCAAGGACGGCCAGACCGCTCTCGCGGTGCACGTGGTGCAGGGCGAGCGCGAGCTGGTGTCCGACTGCCGCTCGCTGGCGCGCTTCGAGCTGCGAGGTATCCCGCCGATGGCGGCCGGCGCGGCGCGCATCCGCGTCACCTACCAGGTCGATGCGGACGGCCTGCTGTCGGTGTCGGCGCGCGAGACCCGTTCGGGCGTGGAAGCTTCCATTACTGTCAAACCGTCCTATGGCCTGGGCGACGACGAAGTGGCGCGCATGCTGCAGGATTCCTACACCTCGGCCCAGGGCGACATGCAGATGCGCGCGCTCCGTGAGGAGCAGGTCGAAGCCGAACGCATCCTGCTGGCGACCCAGTCGGCGCTGGATGCCGATGCCGAGCTGCTGGACGATGCGGAGCAGGCCGAGGTGGCGACACTGGTGCAGGGCGTGCGCGATGCGGTCCAGCGTTCCAGCGATGCCTCGCTCGAGGCAGGCCAGCGCCAGGATGCATTGCACGCGGCGGTGCAGGCTCTCGCCAGGGGCACGGAAGAATTCGCGGCGCGCCGGATGGACAAGAGCGTTCGCAAGGTCCTGGCGGGCAAGTCGCTGGACGAGGTGTAGGGTGGGCGGGTCCCCCGCCCACGCGGTGATACGCAAACGGCAATCCGGCGCGGCTGTGCTGGCGACCGTTGACCGCGTGGGCGGCAAAGCCGCCCACCCTACGAAAAAAAATTAACGAGATTATCAAAATGCCACAAATCGTCATCCTCCCCCACCCAGTCTTCTGCCCCGACGGCGCCGTGCTGGAATCTCCCGCCGGTAAATCGATCTGCGACGTCCTGCTGGAAAACGACATCGAGATCGAACACGCCTGCGACCGTGTCTGCGCCTGCACCACCTGCCACGTCATCGTGCGCGAAGGCTTCGACTCGCTGAACGAGCAGGAAGAAAAAGAAGAAGACATGCTGGACAAGGCCTGGGGCCTGGAGCCGAATTCGCGCCTGTCCTGCCAGGCGATCGTCGCCGACGAAGACCTGGTCGTCGAGATACCTAAATACACCATCAACCACGCAGCAGAGAAAAGCCACTGAAAGAGGCCTGCCATGAAGTGGACTGACGTCTCGGCGATCGCCGAGGCCCTGTACGAGAAGTATCCCGACGTCGACCCCGCCAACGTACGCTTCGTCGACCTGCACAATTGGGTCGTCGGGCTCGAGGGTTTCAACGACGACCGCACGCGCGGCGGCGAACGCGTACTGGAAGCCATTCAGGCAGCATGGATCGATGAAGCACGCTAAGCACACCCCCAAGCCACCAGCAGCGCCGGAACTGCCGCCAGAGGTTCGCCCCGGCCAGTCCATCGAGCTGCTGAAGGAACTGCACATCCTCACGCGCGACGGCAAACTGAACCAGGACAGCCGCCGCAAGCTCAAGCAGGTCTACCACCTGTACAACTTCATCGAACCCTTGCTGAAGGACGTGCTGGAACAGAAGCAGGCCGTCTCGCTGGTCGACCACGGCGCCGGCAAGTCCTACCTCGGCTTCATCCTGTACGACCTGTTCTTCAAGGGCCTGGAAGGCAATTCGCACATCTACGGCATCGAGACGCGCGAAGAGCTGGTCGCCAGGTCCACCGAGCTGGCCGCACGCCTGGGCTTTGGCGGCATGTCCTTCCTGCCGCTGTCGGTGGCGGAATCGACCACCTCGAGGGAGCTGCCCGAGACCATCGACATCGTGACCGCGCTGCACGCCTGTAACACGGCCACCGATGATGCGATCGACTTCGCGCTCAAGAAGCAGGCCAAACACATGGTGCTGGTACCGTGCTGCCAGGCCGAGGTGGCGAGCGTGCTGCGCAAGAACAAGGGCAAGGAGCTGGGCCGCAGTGCACTGACCGAGATCTGGCGCCACCCAATCCACACCCGCGAGTTCGGCAGCCAGGTTACCAACGTGCTGCGCTGCCTGCAGCTGGAAGCCCATGGCTACCAGGTCACCGTCACTGAACTGGTGGGCTGGGAGCACTCGATGAAAAATGAACTCATCGTGGCGACCTACAAGAACCTGCCGCGCCGCCGCCCGACCGAGCGCCTGCAGGAAGTGATGGCCGAACTGGGCCTCGACGAGATGAAGCAACGTTTCTATACCCCTGTTACAGCAGACTGAGAACGATATGAGCAACCAGCACTGGATCGACCTGCGCAGCGACACCGTCACCCAACCATCGGAAGCCATGCGCGCTGCCATGGCCGCAGCCGACGTCGGCGATGACGTCTACGCCGACGACCCGTCGGTCAATCGCCTGCAGGATTACGCCGCCGAGCTGTTCGGCTATGAGGCGGGCATGTTCGCACCGTCGGGTACCCAGACCAACCTGATCGCCCTGATGACGCACTGCGGCCGCGGCGACGAATACCTGGTCGGCCAGGAAGCGCATACCTACAAGTACGAAGGCGGTGGCGCCGCGGTGCTGGGTTCGATCCAGCCGCAGCCGATCATCAACCAGCCGGACGGCAGCATCGCACTGAGCGACATCGAGGCCTACATCAAGCCCGACGACATGCACTTCGCGCGCACCCGCCTGCTGGCGCTGGAAAACACCATCGGCGGTCGCGTGCTGCCGCAGGAGTATGTGAAGGCGGCAACCGAGCTCGCACATCGCAAGGGCCTGGCCACCCACCTGGACGGCGCCCGTATCGCCAACGCGGCGGTCAAGCAGGGCCTCAGCCTGCGCGATGTGGTCAAGGGCTTCGACACCGTCTCGGTCTGCCTGTCGAAGGGTTTGGGCGCGCCGGTGGGTTCGGTCCTGCTGGGCCCGAAAGCCTTCATTGAGCAGGGCAAGCGCTGGCGCAAGATGCTGGGCGGCGGCATGCGCCAGGCCGGTGTGCTGGCGGCTGCAGCGCAGTACGCGCTCGAGCACAATGTGCAGCGCCTGGCCGAGGACCATGACAACGCCGCCGCGCTGGCCCGCGGCCTTGCCGAGATCGACGCGCTGAAGGTCGGCACGCCGCAAACCAACATCTTCTGGCTCGACATCCCGGCAGCTGCCTGCGAGCCGCTGCGCCAAACGCTGGCGCGCGCCCAGATCCGCGCCTCGATCGGCCCGCGTACCCGCCTGGTGACGCACCTGGACGTCAGCGCCGCCGACGTGGCGCGCACCGTCGAGGTGTTCAAGGGCTTCTTTGCTGACTGGCGCGCCTGATGACTATTGATGCCATCCGTCTCGCCAAGCGCGTCGCCGCGCAGCTGGGCTGCTCGCGCGCCGAGGCCGAACGCTACATCATGGGCGGAGGCATCAGCGTGGACGGCCAGGTGGTCGAAGACCCCGCCAGCCGCGTGTTGCCCTCGCAGGAGGTGCGCGTGCTGCCTGGCGCTTCGGCCGACGAGGCGCCGCCGGTGACCATCCTGCTGCACAAGCCGGCCGGCTTCAATTCGGGTGTCGGCGCGCGTGGCGAGCCGGCTCTGGGCTGCTTGGCGCCCGAAGCCTTGGCCCAGTCCCACGGACAGCCGCGCTTCCTCAAGCGCCACCTGCACAAGCTGACCCTGACCTCGCCGCTGGAAACGGATGCAAGCGGGCTGGTGATCTATACCCAGGACTTCCGCGTGGCACGCAAGCTGGTGGAAGAGGGCGAGCGCGTGGAGCAGGAATTCATCGTCGACGTCAGCGGCGCCATCAGGGAGGGCGGACTGGCGCTGCTGAATCACGGCCTGCAATTCAACGGCAAGCCGATCGCGCCGATGAAGGTCAGCTGGCAGAGCGAGCACCGGCTGCGCTTTGCGCTCAAGGGCGTTAAGCCGGGGCTGATCGACCACATGTGCCGTGCCGTGGGGCTGGAGATTGTCGAGATGCGACGGATCCGCATCGGACGTGTGCCGATGGCAGGGCTGCAGGCGGGGCAGTGGCGGTATCTGCTCGACTACGAGCGGTTCTGATCACCGCTTTCGCAAGAGCCCCATCCCTACCACCGCCCCAAGCGCCACCGCACCCAGTACGAGCGCCGAATTGCGCGGCTCTTCCACCCTGCGCTCCCCACTGCGGATACCGCTGAAACCGTGCTGCGGCTCATACAGCGCCCCACGCGTATCCGGCACCCGCTCCGCCCTTTTCGCCCACCGGTCCAGGAAGTAGTTCATGCTGGAGGCGATCAGGTTCGGCGCCGCGAAGTTACTGAGTCTGAACATCGCCACCGGTGCTCCGACGCCGGTGCTGGGGCGCGGATTGCGCGCCAGGTCCACCACCGCATCCGCCACCGTTTCCGGCTTCAGGACGCCCGGCGGATACGACAGCTTCGCCCCCGTGTAGTTGGCCCCATGGCGGAAGCCGGGCGTATCGACAAAGGTCGGATACACATCGCACACGTGGATGCGCGGCCGCTTGCCCAGTTCCGCGCGCAGCGATTCACTGAAGCCCCGCAGGCCGAACTTGCTGGCCGAGTAGGCGGCGGCAAAGGGCGAGGCGACGTAGCCGCCGGCCGAGATCATGTTGACCCAGATGCCCTGGTCCTGTTCCAGGAAGATCGGCAGCACCGCGTGCGCGTCGTTCATGTGGGTGAGGAGGTTGGTCTCGATCACGCGGCGGTGATCAAGCATCGGCACCTCGGCATACTTGCCGACCGCGCCTGCGCCGACGCAGCTGAACCACAGGTCGATGCGGCCCAGGCTGGAGCGCGCCTTGCGCGCAAAGCCCGCCACCGCATCGGCATCGATCGCATCCACGACCAGGGCTTCCGCCTCGCCGCCGGCCTGGCGGCAGCGCCGCACGACTTCATCCAGGCCTTCCTTGCCGCGCGCGCCCAGCACCAGCTGCGCACCCTCGCGGGCAAACGCAATGGCGGTCGCGGCCCCGATGCCGCTCGACGCGCCCATGATGACGACGCGGAAGTTCGATAGCTTCATGGCTCACCTTTCTACAGGATGCGTTGAAGCCTTCGATTATTCCGCTGTTTTCGCCAAGGCCGCGTTCGAATGCCGCGCGGCAAGCGAGCGGCACTTAGCGTTTGGCTTTTTTCGGCAGGGCGATCAGGCGGGTGCCTGCCAGGCGGTCATGGAGGAATTGCCGGTCCTTGTCGAACAGGGCCGTCATTGCCCAGGGGACAATCCCCACCAGCAGGGCGATGCCGATCTGGCCCGGCTTGTGCAGGCCGAAGGCCCAGCACACGGCCAGCGCCGGCGCGAACCAGCCCCAGGCCAGCACATAGCGCAGCAGCGCCGTCTTGAAGGGTACTTTGGCATGCCCGACTTTGACGAGCTTCATGCGCCAGGTCTTCATGGCCAGCGTATGGCCGCTGTCGATCCAGCACCACATGAAGTAGGCGCCGGCCACCGCCACCAGCCACAGGTTCATGCCGAATTTCGCCAGCGGATGCTGGCTGTTCAGGGTCAGCAGCATGTACAGGCCGATCGCGAAGGCGCACACGGCGAACAGGCAGAATGCCTCGTACACCATGGCCAGCAGGCGGCGCCGCACGCTTGGCGTTTCCACCATCGCCGGCTTAGTTGCTTGCGTTGCTGGCGCTGCCTGGGCTGCTTGCATTGGGTGCACTCTGGACGGAAGGGGCGGCGCTCGAGGTGCCGGCCGGGCTGGTGGCCGGCGCTGCGGGAGGCAGGGCCGGGGCAGGGCTTGCGGCCGTGGCCGGCGTACCCGGCGTCGGCAGGATGCAGGTGGTGCCGCGGCGGGTCGCGCCCGGGGGGCAACTGGTCGGCGTGGCGATCACCGGCGAATGCGGCAGCGAAGGCGTTCCCTGGGTCGTGCCCGAACGCGCCAGGCGGCGCTTTTCTTCCTCGGACAGCTGCTTGTAGCTTTCCCAGGTCGCGGCCTTCTGGCCGGGCGCCAGCTTGCGGGTCTTGTTGAAATTCTCGCGCGCCAGGTTGCGCTGCGCCGGCGTCAGGCGCATCCACTGCCGCATGCGTTCGTGCACGCGCTGCTGCTCCGCCGGGCTCATCGAGGCAAAACGGGCGGACAGTTCGAGCCAGCGGCGCTTGCGCATGCCGTCCATGCCGTTCCATTCGGGCTGCAGGGGCTTGAGCGCGGCCTGCTGGGCGCGCGTCAGCTCGCGCCAGAGCGGCTTGTCGAGGGTCTTGGCAGGCGGCTTGGCGCCCGCAGAGGTCGTCGGAGGTGCGTCTGCGCCGCGCGCGGCGGGCGCGGTGGATTCTGACCGGTTATAGACCGCCCAGGTCGCAGCCCCGGCAATCAGGACCGCTGCCGCAGTTGCAACAACGGCGATGCGGGGCTTCGGCGCGCTTTTCGTCATTGGTGGCGCTGCTGCGACTCCACGTAGGCATTGAAGCCATGGTCGAGGTACGCGGTCAGCGGCAGCTCGTCGGCCAGCACGGCGGCGTCGATCTCGGCCATGGCGGCAAGGCGCTGCTGCTGTTCGACCTGGTACACGCCGCCCATGCCGATGACCAGCGCCAGCATCGGCACCGCCACGGCGATACGCGCCAGCGCAGGGCCGGTGAACAGCGCGTTGAAGTCGAACAGCGGACGCTTGCCCGGCTTGCCTGGCGCCGCATCAGGTTTCTTGCGTGACAAGGCGAGCGCGCGCGCCGCAGCCAGCCGCTCGGTCGTGGAAGCCGGCAGCGCGTCGAGGTTGTCGTTCAGGGCATGACGTATCTTGTACGCCAGGTTGATGTCGTCCGTGTTCATAGCTTGATTCCCTTGGCCTTGAGCGCGGCGGCGAGGGCGTGGGTTGCACGGGAACAGTGCGTCTTTACGCTTCCCTCGGAGCAACCCATCGCTTCGGCCGTCTCGGCCACGTCCATATCCTGCCAGTAACGCATGAGGAAGGCTTCCCGTTGACGCGCCGGGAGCTTTTCTACTTCCTGTTCGATCAGACGCAAGGTTTGCGCACGCTCGAACTGATCGGCACTCGACTCTGCAGCGGCCGTTCCTTCCTCCGCTTCATAGGAAGAAAGTATATCAAAGTCCTCATCTTCCCCATCCGGCCGGCTGAAGCCTCCGAACAGGCTGACCCAGGTATTGCGAACCTTTTCGCGGCGGAAGTAGTCGAGGATGGTGGTTTGCAGGATGCGCTGGAACAGCATCGGCAGTTCGGCAGCCGGCTTATCCCCGTATTTTTCGGCCAGCTTGATCATCGCATCCTGCACGATGTCCAGCGCCGCTTCGTCCTTGCGTACCGCATACACCGCCTGCTTGAACGCACGCCGTTCGACATTCGCGAGGAAGTCGTTGAGTTCTTTGTCTGTGGCCATGCGTGCTTGAAAGGGCGCTTGATGCGAATGCCGTAAGGAAAACTATCGAATCCTAGCAAAAAACCATGTTTCACGCATCGAAATCGCGCAGTGCCCGCCTAGTGGGCACCCTCGAAGCTTTCAAAAAGTGCATGAAGTTAGTCGAAATGATTCGTTGTTGGGGCTGGAGTGCGTGGCTATTCTGAAATCAGGTTCACTCAACGATCGCTACCATGCCGCTCGATTCGCCCCGCCAGGATTTCGACATCCGTCCTCTCGCCAACCAGCCGCTCGGCGCCGAAGTGCTGGGTCTCGACCTGGCACGCCCGCTCGGCGACGAGGATTTCCGCCGCCTGCACCGCGCCCACCTCGACCACCACGTGCTGGTGTTCCGCGACCAGTCCATCACCCCACGCGAGCAGGTGACCTTCAGCCGCCGGTTCGGCCCGCTGCAGATCCACGTGCTGCGCCAGTTCCAGCTGCCGGAGCAGGAAGAGGTGCTGGTGATCTCGAACATCCGCGAGAACGGCCAGCCGATCGGCCTTGGCGACGCCGGCCACTTCTGGCACTCGGACCTCTCGTACAAGGCGGTGCCGAGCCTGGGTTCGATGCTGCACGCGCAAGAGCTCCCGACGGAAGGCGGCGACACCCTGTTCGCCAACCAGCATGCGGCCTACGACGCGCTGCCGGAACGGCTCAAGCGCGAGATCGAGGACCTGCGCGCCGAGCACAGCTACCTGGCGAAGTACGAGGAGCTGCGCCAGCGTAACCCCTGGCGGCCGAAGCTGACCCAGGAACAGATCAACGAGGTGGTGCCGGCCGTGCACAAGGTCGTGCGCACCCATCCGGAAACCGGCCGCCGCGCGCTGTTCGTCAGCGAGCACTTCACCACACGCATCGTGGGCCTGCCGGAAGAGCGCAGCCGCGAGCTGCTTGAGCAGCTGTTCGCGCACAGTACCCGTCCCGAATTCGTCTACCGCCACCAGTGGCAGCCGAAGGACATGGTGTTCTGGGACAACCGCTCGCTGATGCACCTGGCGACACCCTTCCCGCAAGACCAGCGCCGCAAGCTCTACCGCACCACCATCGAGGGCGACGTCCCGTTCTGAACCGGAAAAAACAATATGACAATGAAGATGAAACTCGTGGCCGCCGTGGCCGCGCTGGCCCTCGGCGTGTCCTCGACCGCCCAGGCCGAAGGCAAGATCCGCATTGCCGAGCAGTTCGGCATCGTCTACCTGCTGCTCAACGTGGCCCAGGACCAGAAGCTGATCGAGAAGCACGGCAAGAAGCAGGGCGTCGATATCGACGTCGACTGGGTCAAGCTGTCGGGCGGCTCGGTCATCAACGATGCGCTGCTGTCCGGCTCGATCGACGTGGCCGGCGCCGGGCTGGGGCCGCTGTTCACGATCTGGGACCGCACCGCGGGCCGCCAGAACGTGCGCGCCATCGCCTCGCTTGGCAACTTCCCGTATTACCTGGTCAGCACCAACCCGGCGGTCAAGACCATTGCCGACTTCAGCCAGAAAGACCGGATCGCGCTGCCGGCCGTTACCGTTTCGGTACAGGCGCGCATCTTGCAGATGGCTGCCGCCAAGCAGTGGGGCAAGGCGGAATTCAAGAAGCTCGACCCGATTACGCAGACCGTGCCGCACCCGGATGCGGCGGCCGCCGTCATCGCCGGCAAGACCGAGCTGAACGCCCACTTCGGCAATCCGCCCTTCCAGGACCAGGAGCTGGCCGGCAACCCGCAAGCCCATATCGTGCTCAATTCCTATGACGTGCTGGGTGGGCCAAGCTCGGCCACCGTGCTGTATGCCACCGAGAAGTACGTCAAGGAAAACCCGAAGACCTACCGCGCCTTCATCGACGCACTGGTGGAAGCGGCGCAGTTTGCCTCGACCAATCCGGAAGCCGCGGCCGACGCCTACCTGCGCGTCAACAAGGGCAACATCGACCGGGGGCTGCTGCTCAAGGTGATCAGGAACCCGCAGGTGCAGTTCAAGGTGGCGCCGCAGAACACGCTCGGCCTGGCCCAGTTCATGCACGAGGTGGGCGCCATCAAGACCCGGCCGGCCAGCTGGCGCGATTACTTCTTCGCTCACCCGGCACTCGACAAAGGAAGCTGACATGAGTCCCCTGAACCTGGTTCCGCCGCCCGAGCCCTTGCTGCGCGCCGAGCACGTCACGCTGGAATACCGGGGCGAGCGCGGCATCGTGCGCGCCACCGAGGATGTCAGCTTCGACGTGTACCGGGGCGACCGCTTCGTACTGCTGGGGCCATCCGGCTGCGGCAAGTCGACGCTGCTGAAAGCCGTGGGCGGCTTCATCGCCCCGCAGGCGGGCAGCCTGCTTCTAGCCGGCAAGGCGATCAGCCGGCCGGGGCCGGACCGGATCGTCGTGTTCCAGGAATTTGACCAGCTGCCGCCCTGGAAGACGGTGCGCGAGAACGTCATGTTCCCGCTGCTGGCCAATGGCGTGAAGCGCAAGGAAGCCGACCAGCGGGCCCGCCACTGGCTGGGCAAGGTGGGGCTGGCGCGCTTTGCCGACGCCTATCCGCATACGCTGTCGGGCGGGATGAAGGCGCGGGTGGCGATCGCCCGTGCGCTGGCGATGCAGCCGGCGATCCTGTTGATGGACGAGCCCTTCGCGGCCCTCGATGCGCTGACGCGCCGCACCATGCAGGAAGAGCTGCAGGCGCTGTGGGATGAGATCGGGTTCACCATGCTGTTCGTGACCCATTCGATCGAAGAGGCGCTGGTGGTGGGGAACCGGATCCTGCTGCTGTCGCCGCATCCGGGACGGGTGAGGGCGGAGCTCAATAGCCACCAGTTCAGCCTGGCCAGTGCGGGGAGCAGCGAGTTCCAGCAAGCGACGCAGCGGATCCATGGCTTGTTGTTCGGGCAGGAGCCGGGTGAACGCGTGGGCGAGGAACTCGCCCACCCTACGGGAGCCGCGCATGGCTAACCCCCCGATTCGTGCCGAATACGTTCTGGAGCTGCTTCCGGCGGCCCAGCTGCAGGCGGCATCATCGTCCCGTTCATTCCCGGACCTCGGCTGGCTGCGCAAGCTTGGCATCCTGGCAGCCATTGCGGTCATCTGGGAACTGCTGGCGCGCTGGTTCGACAACGACCTGCTGCTGCCGGGCGCCATCCAGACCGGCAAGGCGTTTGCCGACGGACTTGCCACGGGCGAGCTGTGGGGCTATGTGAGCGTGTCGCTGCAGGTGCTGACCCAGGGCTTTGCGCTTGGCGTGGCGGCCGCCTTCCTGCTGACCTGGCTGGCCGTGTCGGGCAAGCTGGGGCGGGAGCTGATCGATACGCTGGCCTCGATGTTCAACCCGCTGCCGGCGATCGCGCTGCTGCCGCTGGCGCTGCTGTGGTTCGGGCTGGGCAAGGGCAGCCTCTTGATGGTGCTCGTGCATTCGGTGCTGTGGCCGCTGACCCTGAACGCCACTGCCGGCTTCCGCTCGGTGCCGGAAACGCTGCGCATGGCCGGTCGCAACTATGGCCTGGGCGGGTTGCGCATGGTGCTGCAGATCCTGATCCCGGCTGCGCTGCCGAGCATCCTGTCGGGCCTGAAGATCGGCTGGGCCTTTGCCTGGCGCACCCTGATCGCGGCCGAGCTGGTGTTCGGCAGCACGTCGGGGCAGGGCGGTCTAGGGTGGTATATCTTCCAGAGCCGTAACGAACTCTTTACCGACAAGGTGTTCGCGGGGCTGGCCGCTGTCATCCTCATTGGTCTCGCTGTCGAGCATTTCGTGTTCCAGACCCTGGAGCGCCTGACCATCCGCCGCTGGGGGATGCAGCGCTGATGACCGTAGGGTGGGCGGGTCTCCGCCCACGCGTCCAACCAGTGTTGGCACGGATGAACGGGCAGCATTTCATTAGTTTGAACGCGCGGGCGGCATAGCCGCCCACCCTACGAACTTCTGCACCATTCTGGTTCAATAAAAATAATCTCTCATATACCTTGACCAAAATGGTGCAACGCAGTAATGTGTTCCGACGCTTTGCATCCCCAAAGCTCTCCGGTCACCCGGTGAAGGCCCACAAGCCATCTCCGGACTGACGCGCTTTCATTTGTAGGCAGTTTGCTCCGACCCGCGCCACAAGCGCGAGAGATGCGTATAAACGCTACAGACACTCAAGCCGAACGAGTTGCGCCCAGCGCCCGTGCGTAAGGAACCTACGGTGTTCCGAAGCACAGCCGCGACCGCAGAGAGAAGGGAAGCATGAGCGTCGTCGCGCATTTCGCATTTCGTTAGGAACGGGCATCCGATCAAACTCCCTCTGGGTCTTGAAAGGAATGAACATGATTAACGAAACATCAGCCCCGATCACGGGTGCTGAGATTGTGGTGCGTTGTCTCGCGGAAGAGGGCGTCAAGCACGTCTTCGGCTATCCCGGCGGGGCAGTCCTCTACATCTACGACGCCATCTTCAAGCAGGACAAGTTCCAGCACGTCCTGGTCCGTCACGAACAGGCCGCGGTCCATGCCGCAGACGCTTATTCGCGCAGCTCCAACACCGTCGGCGTGGCCCTCGTGACCTCCGGTCCGGGCGTGACCAATGCCGTTACCGGCCTGTCCACGGCCTACATGGATTCGATCCCGATGGTCGTGATTTCCGGCCAGGTGCCGAGCCATGCGATCGGCCAGGACGCCTTCCAGGAATGCGACACGGTCGGTATCACCCGCCCCGTGGTCAAGCACAACTTCCTGGTCAAGGATGTCCGCGAACTGGCCTCGACCATCAAGAAAGCCTTCTATATCGCCCGCACCGGCCGTCCCGGTCCCGTGCTGGTCGACATCCCGAAGGACATCAGCATGCACAAGTGCGCGTACGACTACCCTCGCGAGATCGAGATGCGGTCGTACAAGCCGGTGGACAAGGGCCACGCGGGCCAGATCCGCAAGGCCGTGCAGCTGCTGCAGGGAGCGGAGCGCCCGATGATCTATGCGGGCGGCGGCGTCATCCTGGCCAATGCCTCGAACGAGCTGAACCGGATGGTCGAGAAGACCGGCTTCCCGGTGACCAACACGCTGATGGGCCTGGGCGCTTCGCGCTCGTCGAGCCCGCACTTCGTGGGCATGCCCGGCATGCACGGTACCTACGAAGCCAACATGGCGATGCAGCACTGCGACGTCCTGATCGCCATCGGCGCGCGCTTCGACGACCGCGTGATCGGCAACCCGAAGCACTTCGCCAGCAACCCGCGCAAGATCATCCACATCGACATCGACCCCTCGTCGATCTCCAAGCGGGTGAAGGTCGACATCCCGATCGTCGGCAACGTCAAGGACGTGCTGGTCGAGCTGCTGGCCCAGCTGGATGCCTCGACGACCCAGCCGAACACGGGGGCGCTGCAGGCCTGGTGGAAGCAGATCGCCGAATGGCGTGGCAAGGACTGCCTGGCCTATACGGATTCCAGTGAGCTGATCAAGCCGCAGTCGGTCATCGAGCAACTGCACCGCGTGACGGATGGCGACGCCTTCATCACCTCGGACGTCGGCCAGCACCAGATGTGGGCCGCGCAGTACTACGGTTTCGACAAGCCGCGCCGCTGGATCAATTCGGGCGGCCTGGGCACCATGGGCGTCGGCCTGCCGTACGCGATGGGCGTGCAGATGGCGAACCCGGATGCCACCGTCGCCTGCGTCACCGGCGAAGGCTCGATCCAGATGTGCATCCAGGAGCTCGCGACCTGCAAGCAGTACCACCTGACCCCGAAGATCATCCTGCTGAACAACCGCTTCCTCGGCATGGTCCGTCAGTGGCAGCAGATCGACTACGGTTCGCGCTATTCCGAGTCCTATATGGATTCGCTGCCGGACTTCGAGAAGCTGGCCGAGGCCTACGGCCACGTCGGCATGCGCATCGAGAAGCCGGGCGACGTCGAGGGTTCGCTGCGCGAAGCCTTTGCCATGAAGGACCGCCTGGTGTTCATGAACTTCATCACCGACCAGAGCGAGAACGTCTGGCCGATGGTCAAGGCCGGCAAGGGCCTGAATGAAATGCTGCTCGGCTCGGAGGACCTGTAATGCGACACATCATTTCCGTCCTCCTCGAGAACGAAGCCGGTGCGCTGTCGCGCGTGGTCGGCCTGTTCTCCGCGCGCGGCTACAACATCGAAACGCTGACCGTGGCGCCGACCGAAGACGCGACCCTGTCGCGCATGACCATCGTCACCAGCGGCTCGGACGACATCATCGAGCAGATCACCAAGCACCTGAACCGCCTGATCGAGGTGGTGAAGGTGGTCGACCTTACCGAAGGGCAGCACATCGAGCGCGAGCTCATGCTCATCAAGGTGCGGGCCGTCGGCAAGGAGCGCGAAGAGATGAAGCGCACCGCCGACATCTTCCGCGGCCGGATCATCGACGTAACCGAGAAGACCTACACGATCGAACTGACCGGCGCCAAGAGCAAGCTGGATGCCTTCATCGACGCCATCGACCGCGCCTCGATCCTCGAGACGGTCCGTACTGGCGGCTCCGGCATCGGCCGCGGCGAACGCATCCTCAAGGTTTAAAAAGTCGTAGGGTGGTCGGCTCTGCCGACCGCGCGTTCAACCGACGCAAACGTACTCACACATTAAAAAATTTAAAGGAATGACCATGAAAGTTTTCTACGACAAAGACTGCGACCTCTCCCTCATCAAAGGCAAGAACGTCGCTATCATCGGCTACGGCTCGCAGGGCCATGCCCACGCCCAGAACCTGTCCGAATCGGGCGTGAACGTCACCGTCGGCCTGCGCCGCGGCGGCGCTTCCTGGAACAAGGTCGAAGCGGCCGGCCTGAAGGTCGCCGAGGTCGACGAAGCGGTGCGAAACGCCGACGTCATCATGATCCTGCTGCCGGACGAGAACATCGCCGAGGTCTACAAGAACAACGTCGAGCCGAACGCAAAGCAGGGCGCCGCGCTGGCCTTCGCCCACGGCTTCAACGTGCACTACGGCCAGGTCGTGCCGCGCGCCGACCTCGACGTCATCATGATTGCGCCGAAAGCCCCGGGCCACACCGTGCGCGGCACCTACCGCCAGGGCGGCGGCGTGCCTCACCTGGTCGCGGTCTACCAGGACAAGTCCGGCTCGGCGCGCGACATCGCGCTGTCCTATGCCATGGCCAACGGCGGCGGCCGCGCCGGCATCATCGAGACCAACTTCCGCGAAGAGACCGAGACCGACCTGTTCGGCGAGCAGGCCGTGCTGTGCGGCGGCACCGTGGAACTGATCAAGGCCGGCTTCGAGACCCTGGTGGAAGCGGGCTATGCGCCGGAGATGGCCTACTTCGAGTGCCTGCACGAACTCAAGCTGATCGTCGACCTGATCTACGAAGGCGGCATCGCCAACATGAACTACTCGATCTCGAACAACGCGGAATACGGCGAGTACGTCACCGGCCCGAAGGTCGTCACCTCGGCCACCAAGGATGCGATGCGCCAGTGCCTGAAGGACATCCAGACCGGCGAATACGCGAAGAGCTTCATCCTCGAGAACAAGGCCGGCGCCCCGACCCTGATCTCGCGCCGCCGCCTGACCTCGGAGCACCAGATCGAGGAAGTCGGCGCCAAGCTGCGCGCGATGATGCCGTGGATTGCCAAGAACAAGCTGGTGGACCAGTCGAAGAACTGATCCGCCACGCGGACGACCAAACGGGCCTCTGGCCCGTTTTTTTTCGCCCGCGACAAATCGAGACAGGTGTTACCCGAAATGCTCAGTTGCAACGATCCATTACAAATTCACGATGGAAGTGCTGGGGCCAGTATCGTATAAGTAACGCGGACATCCGCTGAACTTACTGGAGAACAACAATGAAACTGTCGAAATCCCTCGTCGCCGCTGCCCTGGTCCTGGCATTCCAGGCCCATGCGCAAACCATGCCTGCCGCGCCTGCGGGTGCGAGCCAGGCGTCGACCGTCGGCACGCTGGTCGTGGTGCCGGCCTTCGGCGAAGTGAAACACGCCAACGACCAGGCCACCGTCACCTTCGCCGTCGAAGAGCACGACAAGGACAAGAACGCCGCCGCGGCGCGCGTCAATCGCAAGATGAAGGAGGGCACCGACATCGTGCGCCGCGCCGATCCGAAAGCCGAACTCAAGACCATGGGCTACTACACCTATCCGGTCTACCCCGAGGTGCCGCCGATGCCGCCGCAGCCGGCCTCGGTTGCGCCGGTGAAGCCGGTGCCGATCGCCTGGCGCGTCGGCCAGTACCTGGAAGTGAAGACGAGCAACCTGGCCGAGCTGCCGAAAACCGCTGCGGCAGCGCAGAAAGTTCTGCAGATCAATAATGTCCAGTTCGGCCTGAGCCCGGAACTGGAAAAGCGCCTGGACGACCAGCGCATCGCCGCCACCTACCGCAACCTGAACGAACGCATCGCCTCGATTGCCAGGGCGATGGGCCGTCCCCAGGGCACGGCCGTGATCGAGACCGTCGACTTCGAAGGCTCGGGCAACTATGCGGGCGACGGCGCGGCTGCCGCGGCGCCGATGATGATGCGCTCCAGCGCCATGAAAGAGGCGGCCGACCAGATGCCGGAACCGAGCTTCGAACCGGGCGAAACCACTCTCCAGATGCGTCTGGTAGGCAAGGTGCGATTCAAGTAAGTATAGCGATTCGCTAACATGCAGTTCCCGCCTCTATAATGCTGGGAACTGCATTACTTGAATACGGATCTTTATGCCAACTTTTCCACGCCGCCGACCACCCGGAGCTGCGCCCAAGGCGCCACGTTTTTCCCGTTTGAAAAAGCGCTTCGGGCGGCGGGCGGAAGACCGTGTCCAGGGTGAACGCGGACGCGGCATCTACCTGTTGCCGAACGCGTTCACGACCGGCGCGCTGTTCTGCGGCTTCTATGCGATCGTGATGGCGATGAACCAGCGCTTCGAGCATGCCTGCTGGGCCGTGTTCGTCGCCATGATCCTGGACGGACTGGACGGCCGCATCGCGCGCCTGACCAATACCCAGTCGGAGTTCGGCGCGCAGTACGACTCGCTGTCGGACATGGTCTCCTTCGGCGCCGCGCCTGCGCTGGTGATCTATGAATGGTCGCTGCGCGGCCTGGGCAAGCTGGGCTGGATCGCCGCCTTCATCTACTGCGCCGGCGCCGCACTGCGCCTGGCGCGCTTCAATACCAACATCGAGGTGGTGGACAAGCGCTTCTTCCAGGGCTTGCCGAGCCCGGCCGCGGCGGCGCTGATCGTCGGTTTCATCATGATGATGACCGACCCCGACATCAACGTCAGCTCGCGCCAGGTGGACTGGGTCAGCTGGGGCCTGGCCGTGTTCGCGGGCCTGACCATGGTGTCGAACGTGCCCTTCTACAGCTTCAAGGACGTCAATTTCCGCAAGTCGGTGCCCTTCATCGTAGTGTTCCTGATCGCGCTGGCCTTCGCGCTGCTGGCGATCGACCCGCCCAAGGTGCTGTGGCCGATCTTCGTGATCTACGGCCTGTCCGGCTATGCCGTGTTCGCCTGGCGCGCGGCCAAGGGCAAGCCGGTCAGCATCATTCCGCTCGACGACGACGAGCCGGAAGAGGGCGTGCGCCGGTAGATCTGTCCGAACGTAGGGTGGTCGGATTCTCCGACCGCGCGTTCAACAACAGTTCGAGTCGTCACAGGGCGCCCGCGAGTCGAACGCGCGGTCGGCAGAGCCGACCACCCTACGCGTTGAGCGGCATTACCAGCCGACGCGCTCCTTCGGTTCGTACATCGGGTCCGGCCCGTTCATCATCTGCTGCACGATACCCTGGCGGTCGAAGTGCACGTGCATCATCGAGTTCCACACGCCTGCTTCCTTGTAGCGGTAGGACCATACTTCCCAGTCGCGCATCGCGATATAGGAACGCTCGGCAGGCCGTCCGACCGTCTTGAGCACATCGTCCCTGGTCGCCTGGCCGATCTTGAGCGTGGCGAACTTTTCTCCCGTTAATACCTGCTCATACGCTGCCAGCCGGCCATCCGCACCGATGCGCGCCATATAAGTCTGCTGGCCCATCGGCCCGGTCGCGTACTCGAAGAGCTGCTCCTCGCCCACCCGGTAGACCGAGGTCGGGGCGCCCATCTTCTGCTGCACGACGGCCACCGGGTCGCCCAGGCTGGGCGTCTGCCGGATGATTCCGGCGCAGCCACCGAGCATGACGAGCGACGCGAATGTTGTAAATCTGATCAATTTGTTCATCGTTGACCCCAACAATTGCTCCAAAAACCCCATCATCCACCTTTTGAGCGACGCAAACAGTGGCCCCGGGTTCCGTTTTCCCCTATACTGGCGGGTCTGTCCGTTTTGGGCAGGTAATTCATCAATCACGGTACGCTGGGTTTCGACTCATGTACCGCATGTGAAAGGTAACATCATGACCGTAGAAAACATCAACAAAGCCGCGATCATCGCGGACAACGCACGTGGCCAGAACGATACCGGTTCGCCGGAAGTTCAGGTCGCACTGCTGACCGCACGCATCAACGAGCTGAACGGCCACTTCAAGGCGCACCAGAAAGATCACCACTCGCGTCGTGGTCTGATCATGATGGTCAACCGTCGTAAGAGCCTGCTGGCTTACCTGAAGCGCAAGGACGCAAACCGTTACCGCGACCTGATCGCCAAGCTCGGCCTGCGTAAGTAATCGTTGGTCAAGACGGTTTAGTCACGAAATGCCTGCGCCAGATACCTGTCGCGGGCATTTTTTGTTTGTGGTTTGTTAGTTGTTTTGCAGCAATGACGGAAATGTTCCGTCCGTGGTGAGGTGAACGACAGCCCCTGAAAATCTGTCGGCAAATAGAAAGGGATTACCCATGTTTAACAAAGTTACGAAAACCTTCCAGTACGGTCAACACACGGTCACCCTGGAGACGGGTGAAATCGCGCGCCAGGCAAGCGGCGCCGTCGTCGTGTCGGTCGAAGATACCGTCATCCTGGCAACCGTGGTCGCCAAGAAGGACGCCAAGCCGGGCCAGGATTTCTTCCCCCTGACCGTCGACTACATGGAGAAAACGTACGCAGCCGGTAAGATCCCGGGCGGCTTCTTCAAGCGCGAAGGCCGTCCTTCGGAAAAAGAAACCCTGACTTCGCGCCTGATCGACCGTCCGATCCGTCCGCTGTTCCCGGAAGGCTACCTGAACGAAGTCCAGGTCATCATCCACGTCCTGTCGGTCAATCCTGAGATCGATCCGGACATCCCGTCGATGATCGGCGCCTCGGCTGCGCTGTGCATCGCCGGCATCCCGTTCAATGGCCCGATCGGCGCAGCGCGCGTCGGCTATGCGAACGGCCAGTACATCCTGAACCCGACCACCACCCAGCTCAAGACCTCGCAGATGGACCTGGTCGTGGCAGGCACCGAAACCGCCGTGCTGATGGTGGAATCGGAAGCGCAGCAGCTGTCGGAAGAAGTCATGCTGGGCGCGGTCGTATTCGGCCACGACCAGATGAAGGCCGTCATCGACGCGATCCACGACCTGGTGGCCGAAGGCGGCAAGCCGGAAGTCGAATGGAGCCCGGCGCCGAAGAACGAACAACTGATCGCCCGCGTGAGCGACCTGGCTGCCGAGAAGGTCCGCGACGCCTACCAGACCCGCGAGAAGTCGGCGCGCCAGCAGAAGCTGAAGTCGATCTCGGCCGAAGTGATGGCCGGCCTGGCAACCCAGGGCGTCGAAGCCGATGCGGCCGAAGTCGGCAACATCCTTTTCGACATGGAAGCCAAGGTCGTGCGTTCGCAGATCCTGAACGGCGAGCCGCGCATCGACGGCCGCGACACCCGCACCGTGCGTCCGATCGCGATCCGCACCGGCGTGCTGCCGCGTACCCACGGTTCGGCCCTGTTCACCCGCGGCGAAACCCAGGCGCTGGTCGTGGCTACCCTCGGCACCGCGCGCGACAGCCAGAAGATCGACGCGCTGATGGGCGAGTACACCGACGACTTCATGATGCACTACAACATGCCTCCGTTCGCCACCGGCGAAACCGGTCGCGTGGGCACCCCGAAGCGTCGCGAAGTCGGCCACGGCCGTCTGGCCAAGCGCGCGCTGGTCGCTGCGCTGCCGTCGGCTGACGAGTTCAGCTACTCGGTGCGCCTGGTCTCGGAAATCACCGAGTCGAACGGCTCCTCGTCGATGGCTTCGGTCTGCGGCGGCTGCCTGGCGCTGATGGACGCCGGCGTGCCGATGAAGGCGCACGTCGCCGGCATCGCCATGGGCCTGATCAAGGAAGGCGGCAAGTTCGCGGTCCTGACCGACATCCTGGGTGACGAAGACCACCTGGGCGACATGGACTTCAAGGTCGCAGGTACCCCGGCAGGCATCACCGCGCTGCAGATGGACATCAAGATCCAGGGCATCACCAAGGAAATCATGCAGGTGGCGCTGGCGCAAGCCAAGGAAGCCCGCCAGCACATCCTGGCCGAGATGCAGAAGGCCGTGCCGAGCGTGAAGACCGAGCTGTCGGACTTCGCACCGCGCCTGATCACCATCCGCATCAACCCGGAAAAGATCCGTGACGTGATCGGCAAGGGCGGCGCCGTCATCCGCGCACTGACCGAAGAAACCGGCACCCAGATCGACATCACCGACGAAGGCGTCGTGACCATCGCGTCGGTCGATGCCGCCGCCGGCCAGGAAGCCAAGCGCCGCATCGAAGAGCTGACCGCATCGGTCGAAGTGGGCAAGACCTACGACGGCACCGTGCTCAAGCTGCTGGACTTCGGCGCCATCGTCCAGGTCATGCCGGGCAAGGACGGCCTGCTGCACATCTCGCAGATCGCCAACGAGCGCGTGAACGCCGTGGCCGACTACCTGAAGGAAGGCCAGCAAGTGCGCGTGAAGGTCCTCGAGACCGACGAGCGCGGCCGCCTGAAGCTGTCGATGAAGGCTGCTGATCCGGTGGAAGGCGCGGCGCAGTAAAGCGTTCGCGGCTTCGAGCCACAAAAAACCGCCAGTGCGTGAGCCTGGCGGTTTTTTTCATTTGCAAGATCTGGGTTTGAGGCGCCACAACGAGCGCCCGGGGCATCCTCCGAAAATCGTAGGTAAATGCCTCTTTCGTATGGGCCCAGCATGCGTTCTCTACTCTCCCTGATCTGCCTCGCGCTGTGCCTGCACGCCTGTGGCGGCAACACCTCCGTCGCCCTCTACATCGAGTGGGGTTCGTGCGACTTCGACCGCGAGCGCTGGGCCAACGCGGACCGGATCGGGCGCGGTTGCATGATGGCATCTTTCCTCGAGAAGCATCCGCCGGCAGGGATGCCGGTCGTCGAGCTCAAGCTCTGGCTGGGCGAACCCAGTACCTATGCCGACTTCGAAGACCCGGCCTACCTGGTCGCACAGGCGGCAGGCAATGGCGGCGCGGCCCGCGAGCAGTTGCTGGTGTTCAGGACCGACCGCCAAACGGGCCGGGTGATCGAGACCCTGCTACGCTCGCCACGCTAGGGCAGTAGAAGCCGGCTGTGCCCGGCGCGGGTGCATGAGCAGCTTGCCCAGCGGCGCCTCCACCCATCTGCAGAATGCGGCCCCGGCGGCCAAGCTGGCGGCCCATGCAAGCGCCATGCCGAAGGCTTGTGCATATGCCTGTTCCGGAACGAAGCGCGCAAAGGCGGCGTTCACGACCAGGCACACCGGGAAGTGCACGAGGAAGACCGAAAACGAGATCTTGCCCGCGTAATCGACGGCCGAGCGCGCCAGCCCGGCGCGCGACACCGCCTGGAAACGCCCGAACAGGAGCAGCAGGCAGGCCACCGCATAGGCCAGCGCGATGCGGCTGCGGAAGTCCAGCAGCAGGGCGAGCGCCGGCAGCAGCAGGAGCGCGCCCAGCAGCATGGCGGCGGGAGCAGGACGGCGGGCCGGATCGCTCGCCCACCAGGCCAATGCACCCAGCCCGTAGCTGCCGAAGAAGTAGGGCGCCCACACATCCCAGTCCGCATCCAGGTTGAAGTGCAGGAGCGAGGCGCCGGCACCGGTCACGACCAGGCTAGGGAGCAGCCAGCCTGGCGTACGTCTTCCTGCCAGCTGGCCGGACAGCCAGGCCAGCAGCGCCATCAGGGCATACAGCTGGAGGTCGATCGCCACATACCACGCGCCCGAGGACAGCGACTCCATGCCGAGCACGCCGTGCAGCAGCAGCGCATGGGCGCCCAGTTGGGCGAGCGTCGGCGGCGCCGAGATGGAGTCGTGCATCATCCACCGGGCGGCCAGGCTGGATGCGAGGACGGCCAGCAGCATCGCCACGAAGAAGGGCGGGGCCAGCTTGGTATAGCGCCGGCCAACGAGCTGCAGCGGATTGGCGCGGCCGGGCAGACCGCCTGGCGACAGCGACTTGGCGGCCAGGAAGCCGCCGATGACCAGGAAGACCTGCACGGCGATGCGCGCGTGGTCAACCAGCCAGTCGACCAGCGAGGGCATGATGCGCCGGGCATGGTCGGCCATGGGGCCGTAGAAGGCCAGGTGATGCAGGACGATCAGCTGGGCCGCGAGGCCTTTTAACAGGTTAATCAGGACAAACTGCTTCCGGTTTGCCGGGCTCAGCTCCGGCGTATTGACAACCACTTGCTCTACCACGCGTACCAACCTCATTCATCGACCGGGCGGCATGGTAACGAAACCGGCAAAGTGTTGCCAACTCGATACTCAGCAGTAACAAATCTTGCATATTTGGCAGTGTGGATAAACCCGCGCACGTCACAAGTGTGCCGTAACTAGAATGCAATAAGTGTTATAGTTGTTCATTTCGTTAACGATGGGTTCGCACGCCCGTGATCCGCGTAGCGCCCACATGATTTCAACCATCCAATTCTAGGAATCGAACAGATGACCACGAAGGATTACGCCGCCCGTATCAGCCAGCTCATCCAGGAACACCAGGCCGAGATCGGCGCGGAGTGGATCGCGCAGCTCGAGGCGCTGATCGTGCGCGGGACCTCCAGCTCGCGAGAGCAGTTGCGCAACCATTGCCAGCAGTTCCTGGCAGCCTTCGGAAATGCCGCCCGTGCGGGTGAGCTCGACAATATCGATCACCGCTCCTGGGACGAAGTGCGCGACCTGCTGGCCGAGATCTCTTCGACCCGCGCCAAGTCCGGCTCGACCCCGAGCGAGACCGCAACCTTCGTCTTTTCGCTGAAGCAGCCGCTGTTCGGGAAGCTGCGCGCCGGCTTCGACGGCGATGCCGAAGCGATTGCCGCCACTTCCTGGACCATCAGCACCCTGCTTGACAAGCTGGGCCTGTACACCATCGAAGTGTTCCAGAAGACCAAGGACCAGATCATCGTGCGCCAGCAGCAGGAACTGCTCGAGCTGTCGACCCCGGTCGTCAAGCTGTGGAACGGGATCCTGGCGCTGCCGCTGATCGGCACCCTGGATTCGGCGCGCACCCAGGTGGTGATGGAAAACATCCTGCAGAAGATCGTCGACACCGGCGCCATCATCGCCATCATCGACATCACCGGCGTGCCGACCGTCGATACCCTGGTCGCCCAGCACCTAATGAAGACCATCGCCGCCGCGCGCCTGATGGGCGCCGACTGCATCATCAGCGGCATCCGTCCGCAGATCGCCCAGACCATCGTGCACCTCGGCGTGAACCTGGAAGACGTGGTCACCAAGGCCACCCTGGCCGACGCCTTCCTGGTCGCGCTCGAGCGCACCGGCACCTCGGTCATCGCCAAGGCATAAGCAAAGCACATGGACCGCATCCCTATCCTGCGCATGGGCGACCTGCTGCTCGTGACGATCCAGGTCGACATGCACGACCGCCTCGCCATGCAGCTCCAGGACGACCTCACCGAGCGCATCGTGAGCGACGGCGCCAAGGGCGTCCTGATCGACATCTCGGCGCTCGACCTGGTCGATTCCTTCATCGGCCGCATGATCAGCAATACCGCCGCCATGGCGCGCGTGCTCGACGCCCGCACGGTCGTCGTCGGCATGCAGCCGGCCGTGGCCATCACCCTGGTCGAGCTGGGACTGACGCTGCACGGCGTGAAGACCGCCCTGAACGTCGAAAAAGGCATGGCCCTGCTGGGAAAGAATTTTAAATAATGAACGGCGCGCATACCGACGCAGTCCTGTTCGACACCGCGCTGCTGGATCGCCACCGCCAGCACCGCAGCGCACGCGTGACCCTGCGCCTGCAGTCGGACGAGGACGTTGTAGGCCTGCGCAAGCAGGTGCGCGAGCGCGCGGTGGCCATTGCCCTGTCTCTGGTCGACCAGACCAAGCTGGTCACCGCCGCGAGCGAGCTGGGACGTAACACGATTAAGTACGGCGGCGGCGGCGAGGTCCACCTCGACAGCCTGGCCGACGGCATCCGGCAGGGCATCAGCCTGCTGTTCGTCGACGCCGGCCCGGGCATTCCGAATATCGAGAATGCGCTGCGCGACGGCTTCACCACCGGCGGGGGCCTTGGCCTCGGCCTGGGCGGCTCGAAGCGCCTCGCCGACGAATTCGAGATCGACAGCCGTCCGGGAGAGGGCACTGCCGTGCTGGTGGTGAAATGGAAGCGCTGATCAGTTCACTCACCAGCCAGGAAGTATTCTCCGTCACCCACGCGAGCGACGTGGCGGCGGTGCGGCGCAGCGGCCAGAAACTGGCCGACGCGCTCGGCTTCGACGAGACCCGCGCCGGCCAGCTGGCGCTGATCATCACCGAGGCCGCCACCAACATCCTCAAGCATGCGGGCGAGGGCGAAGTCCACGTCGGGCCGGCGCAATCCGGCGCCGGCGTGGGCATCGATGTGTTGGCGATCGACAAGGGCCCCGGCTTCGTCGACCTCGAAGCCAGCCTGATCGACGGCGTTTCCACCGCCGGCACCGCCGGCACCGGCCTGGGTGCACTCGGGCGCCTGGCCGACGAATTCGACGCCTATACCCAGCCAGGCAACGGCGCCGCCTTCTTCATGCGCCTGTGGCGCGACGTGCCGGGACCAAGGCCGTGCGGCGTCGAGATCGGCGCCCTGTGGATGCCGATGGCCGGCGAAGAGGAGTGCGGCGACGGCTGGGCGGTGCGCTGCGACGGCCGCGGCGCCTCGCTGCTGGCCGCCGACGGCCTGGGCCACGGACCGGAAGCCGCGCGCGCCGCCGCCGCGGCGATCAAGGCGCTCGACGCCCGCAAGGCGCCCGCGGCCGGCGAATTGATGCAGGCCGCGCACGACGCCTTGCGCCCGACGCGCGGAGCGGCGCTGGCGACGGCGCGCATCGAATTCGAATCCGATGAGCTGCGATTTGCGGGTGTCGGCAACATCGCCGGCTGCGTGATCGACGACCGGCGCCGCCCGCTGGTGTCGCACAACGGCATCGTCGGCCACAACATGCGCAAGGTGCAGGAGTTCGCCCTGCCGTTCGGGCCGGGCGCGCTGTGCATCATGCATTCGGACGGCATCCAGACCCAGTGGGACCTGGACAAGTATCCGGGCCTGCTGGGGCGCAGCCCGGTCCTGATCGCCGCCATCCTGATGCGCGATTTCATCCGCCGCCGCGACGACGCCATGGTGCTGGTCGTGCGCCGGCACGGGAGCTGAGCATGAGCCTGCACCGCATCCTCAACCTTGCCCTCGACAGCGACCAGGACGTAGTCGCGGTGCGCCAGCGCGCGCGCCAGGTCTCGGAGCTGCTCGGTTTTTCGCAGCAGGACCAAGTGCGCATCGCCACCGCCGTGTCGGAGATCGCAAGGGTGGCCTGCCACCAGGGCTCGGGTGGGCGCGCGGCCTTCCTGCTGGGGCGTAAGCTGGGGCGCCTGCACCTGGAAGTGAGCATCCATCCCGGCACCGGGCAGCGCCTGGCGTCCGCGCCCGGGGCCGTGGACGAGGGTTTCAGCCGCACGCTGCCAGAACTGGCCCTGATCAGCGCGCACCGCCTGATGGATTCCTGCGAAGTCGAACCGGAGCAGGGCGTCGTCACGGCCGTCACGATGCGCAAGGCGCTGCCGCCGCACGTGATGATCGACAGCGCACGCCTGGCCGAAATCAGCACGCGCCTGGCCGGCAGCCCCGTATCGAACACATTGCAGGAACTCGAGCAGCAGAATCACGAACTGCTGGCCACCCTGGCCGAGCTGCGCGAGCGCCAGGAAGACCTGCTGTCGCTCACGCGCGAGCTGGAAGACACCAACCGCGGCATCGTCGCGCTGTACGCCGAGATCGAGGACAAGGCCGAGCGCTTGCGCCGCGCCGACGAGATGAAGTCGCGCTTCCTGTCCAACACCAGCCACGAGCTGCGCACCCCGCTGTCCTCGATCCGCGCCCTGGCCCAGCTGCTGCTGGACCGCATGGACGGCGACTTGAGCAGCGAGCAGGAACGCCAGGTGCAGTTCATCGCCAAGGCCGCCAACGACCTGTCGGACCTGGTCAACGACCTGCTCGACCTCGCCAAGATCGAGGCCGGCAAGGTCGACGTGCAGCTGGCGCCGGTGGTGGTCGACAACCTGTTCCGCGCCCTGAAGGGCATGATGCGGCCGCTGGTGGACGAGGGCCGGGTCGAACTCATCTTCGAGCCCACCGACGTGCTCGAACCCTTCGACTCGGACGAGGGCAAGATCTCGCAGATCCTGCGCAACTTCATCTCCAATGCGCTCAAGTTCACCGAGCGCGGTGCGGTGCGGGTCTCGGCCACGTACGATGCGCAGGAGGACACGATCGCATTCGCGGTCCTCGATACCGGGATCGGCATCAGCCCGGACAACCTGCAACTGATTTTTGAAGAGTTCAGCCAGATCGAGCATCCGCTCCAGCGGCGCAGCAAGGGCACGGGCCTCGGCCTGCCGCTGTGCCGCAAGCTGGCCGAACTGCTGCATGGACGCGTCGACGTCGCCAGCACGGTGGGCGAGGGCTCGACCTTTACGCTGACCCTGCCGCGACGCATCCCGCAGCACAGCCAAGACGGAACCGAATCATGAAAGCCAACTCGACCCTGATCCTCAACGTCGACGACAACGACGGCGCGCGCTACGCCAAGAACCGCATCCTGCAGGGTGCGGGCTACGAAGTGATCGAGGCGACCAACGGCACCGATGCGCTGGAGATGGTCAAGCGCCTGAGCCCCGCGCTGGTGCTGCTCGACGTGAAGCTCCCCGACATCAACGGCATCGAAGTGTGCCGCCGCATCAAGGCCAATCCCGACAGCAGCATGGTACTGGTGCTGCAGACCTCGGCCGCGCTGACCGGGCGCGCCGACAAGATCCGCGGGCTGGAAGGCGGCGCCGACAACTACCTGGCGGCGCCGATCGAGGCCGACGAGCTGATCGCCAACGTGAATGCGCTGCTGCGCATGCGCCAGACCCAGGTCCAGCTGCGCGACAGCGAGGAGCGCTTCCGCCAGATCACGGACAACATCGACGACGTGTTCTGGATGTTCGGCGTCCCCGACGGGAACCTGGTGTATGTGAGCCCGGCGTATTCGGACATCTGGGGCGGCAACGCCGACGCGCTGCGCGAGCGGCCCGACGTCTGGCTCGACGCCGTGCACCTCGACGACCGCGAACGCGTCGCGCAGCGCTGGCGCGATCTGCACGACGTCCCGCATTACGACGACGAATTCCGCATCCTCGGCCCCGACGGCCGCACTCACTGGGTGCGCGACCGCCTGTTCGCCGTGCGCAACGTGCGCGGCGAGGTCTACCGGGTGGCGCGCGTCACCAGCGACATCACCACGCGCAAGGAGATGGAGGCGCTGCTGCGCGCGGCCGACCGCAACAAGAACCAGTTCCTGGCCACGCTCGCCCACGAGCTGCGCAACCCGCTCAGCCCGATCCGCAACGCGGCCGCGCTGCTGAGCGCAAGCGACGGCGGCGGCGAGCGCCAGGCGCGCGCACGTGAAGTGATCACGCGCCAGGTCGACCACCTGGCGCACCTGGTGGACGACCTGCTCGACGTGGCCCGCATCTCGGAAGGCAAGATCGTGCTGCGTACCGAAGAAGTCGACCTGGGCGCCGTGATCCAGCAGGCGATCGAGACGGCCGGCCCCCTGATCACCGCGCGTGGCCACCACCTGGACGTGCAGCTGCCGGAGCAGCAGGTGTGGGTGCAGGGCGACCCGGTGCGCCTGGCGCAGTCGGTCGGCAACCTGCTGCACAACGCGGCCAAGTTCACCCCCAAGGCCGGCGAGCTCGGCGTCAGCGTCAGCCTGGTCGGCGACGAGCGGGTGCAGATCGCAGTACGCGACAACGGCATCGGCATCGCCGAGGACAACCTGCCGCGCATCTTCGGCATGTTCGCCCAGGTCGACGTGCCGCCGGACCGCGCCCCCGAGGGCCTGGGCATCGGCCTGTCGCTGGTGTCGCACCTGCTCGAGCTGCATGGCGGGCGCCTGTCGGCGCAGAGCCCCGGCATCGGCCTGGGCAGCACCTTCACGGTCGAACTGCCGCTGCTGCGCGTGAGCGCACCGACGGTCAGCCCGGATCACTGCGAACCGGCCGAGCAGGGCGGCAGCGGCATGCGTGTGCTACTGGTGGACGACAACGTCGACGCGATGGAAATGATGGGCTTCCTGCTGGCCGAGATGGGCTACGAAACCTGCACCACCTCGGACGCGGCCCAGATCGAGCGCCTCGCCCTGCAGCACAAGCCGCAGGTGATCGTGCTCGACATCGGCTTGCCCGGCATCGACGGCTACGAGGTGGCGCGCCGCATCAAGAAGAATCCGGCGCTGGCGCACATCCGCCTGGTGGCCCATACCGGCTACGGCTCGCCGGAAGACCGCAAGCGCGCCATGGACGCCGGCTTCGACGCCCACCTGGTCAAGCCGGCCGAATTGCCCGACCTGGAACGCGCCCTGCAAGGCTAGGGTAGAATTCATGGAGGAGGAACGGCCTCCCCCGTTGTGGGAACAATGTCCGGGACGGCCCGGCTTTTCGAAAGGAGAGCCGGATCATGGCTTGGTTAATGTTGTTTGTGGCGGGACTCTTTGAAGTGGTGTGGGCAGTGGCGATGAAGCAGTCGGCGGGCTTTACCCGGCTGTGGCCCAGCGTCGTTACCCTGGTCGGCATGGTGGCCAGTTTCGTGTTGCTGTCGGCAGCGATGCGCACGATTCCCCTGGGGACTGCTTATACAATCTGGACCGGGATCGGGGCGGTGGGGGCGTTTGTCGTCGGCTTCACCGTGCTGGGCGAGCAGGTCAACCTGATGCGCGTCGTGGCGGCGGTGCTGATCGTTAGTGGACTCGTGTTGATGAAGATGGCGGGGGATTGATGCGCTGATGGCTCTCATGCAGAAATTGGGTTCCGGCCTTCGCCGGAACGACGGTTTCAAAGCCAACGGCACTGATAGCGTATCCTCTTGGCCACCGCTCTAAAGACCGTCGTCCCGGCGAAGGCCGGGACCCAAGTTTTGCAGCGCATCTGTAAACGAAAAAAGCCCCGCACAGCGGGGCTTTTCACATCCAGCCGCGTCACTTCTCCCTGACGTCGAACTCCCCATATGCCTTGAGCTGCTCGCCCACCGCTTTCTGGTCGCCCACCACGACGATCGACTGGTTCTCCGGCGCGAAATACTTCTTCGATACCGTGCGCACCTGTTCCGGCGTGACCTTCTGGATGCGCGGCACGTATTCGCCCAGGAATTCGGCCGGCAGGCCGACCAGCCAGTTCTGGGCCAGGGTCCGCGCCACCGAGCCCTGGAGCTGGTTGGTGATCAGGTAGCCGCCGGCGACGTAGCGCTTGTTCATCTCCATTTCCTTGGCCGGCACGAGATCGGCGCCGATGCGCTGGTACTCGGACATGAATTCCTTCAGCGCCGCCCCGGTTACTTCGTTGCGCACGTCGGCGCCGCCGACGATCGCGCCGCCCGCGCGGTTCAGGCGCGCACCGGCCGAGGCGCCATAGGTGTAGCCCTTTTCCTCGCGCAGGTTGATGTTCACCCGGCTCGAGAAGCCGCCGCCCAGGATGGTGCTGGCCAGGCGCAGCGGGATCTGGTCGTCGGCGCTGGCAGCGGCGCCCGGGCCCCCCAGGCGCACCGTCGACTGCACGCTGCCGCCGCGCTGCAGCAGGATGCGCGATGGCTTGGCATTGACCGCGGCTGCTGCGGTCTCGGGCAGGGCGGGGCCGCTGGCTTTCCAGTCTCCGAACGCCTTCTCGGCCAGTTTGACCGCATCGGCTTCCTTCACCGGGCCGGTGATGACCAGCAGCGCGCGGTCCGGACGCATGCGTTTGGCGTGTTCGCTGCGCAGCATGTCCTGGGTGACGGCGTTGATCGCTTCCACCGTCGGGGTGGTGCGCGCGTACGGGTGGTCGCCGTACACTGCGCGGCTGATCGCGCGCTCGGCGCGGAAGCCCGGCTGGGTCTCGGACACGCGCAGCGACTGCAGCGCATTGGCCTTGGCCAGCGCCACTTCGTTTTCCGGGAACGAGGGCTGGCGGGTGACTTCGGCCAGCAGCTGCATCATCGGGGCGGCCTGCGAGGCCACCGCGTTGGCGGACACCACGATGCCGTCCGACGAGGCGCCGGCGGCGACTTCGCCGCCCATGCCCTGGGCCGCTTCGGCGATCGCGCGCGAGTCGCGCTTGGCGGTGCCTTCGTTGAGCAGGCCCGCCAGCATGTTGGCGAAGGCCGGCGTCGAGGGAGCGTCGGCCGCGAAGCCGGCGCCGCGCACGGCCAGCACGTAGTCCACGCGCGGCAGGCCCTTGCGCGGCACGACCCAGACGGTCAGGCCGTTGCCGAGCGTTTTCTTGGTGATCTTCGGCACCGGGATCGGCTTGTCCTGGCCATAGGCCGGCATGGGAAGACTTTTTTCCGCAGCGGGGGCGGCATGAACCGCCGGCGCGAAGGCGACCGAGACGGCAAGTGCGAGCATCAGTTTTTTCATCGATCTGCTCCTTATTTGTTGGTGCCCGCAGCGGCTGCGGCAGGGGCCGCGGCCATCGCGGCCGGCTTGCGGTCAATGACGGTGCGGTTGGTCGGCACCAGGTAGGTGCGCGCCGCGCGCTGGATGTCTTCCGACGTCACGCCTTCGATCCAGCCCGGGATCTTGTTGACGACGTTGGCGTCGCCCCACAGGACCTGCATCTTGGCCACGGTGTCGGCGCGGTTGATGAAGCTTTCCAACTTGTTGTTCCAGTCGGCCAGCATGCGGGTCTTGACGCGCTTGAGGGTGGCGGCGTCGACGCCGTTCTGCACCACCTTGGCGATCTCTTCGTCCATGGCCTTGAGCATGGCGTCGGCGCTGCTGTTCGGCTTGTACAGGGCGAACACGGTCATTACGGTCGGGCCGTTGTACTCGAAGGGGCCGGTCAGGCCGAACAGGGTGTCGACGTTGAGCGCGATCTCGCGGCCCTTGACCAGGCCCTGGTAGAACAGCGAGGCGTCGCCGCCGCCCAGCAGCTCGCCCAGCACGGCGACGGCGGCCTGGTCGCGGTGGCCGCGCGGCGGCACCTTCCAGGCCGCTGCAATCGCCGGCACCTGGGCCAGGGCGTCGCTCTGCTCGACGCGCTTCTCGACCGTGTTCAGGCCTTCGTTGAAGTCGGTCGGTTTCGGGGTGGGGCGGGCCGGGATCGAGCCGAAGTATTTCTGGGCCAGCGCGAAGCCCTGCGCCGGGGTGACGTCGCCCGCGATCGCGATCACGGCATTGTTCGGGCCGTAGTAGTCGCGGTGGAAGGCGCGCACGTCGTCCAGGCTGGCGTTCTCGAGGTCTTCGAAGCTGCCGTAGCCGTCATGGTTGTTTTCCCATTTCTGGAAGGCGTGCTGGCTGATGTCGATCCAGTAGAAGCCGCCGTAGGGCTGGTTCTTGACGTTCACGCGGATCTCTTCCTTCACCACGTCCTGCTGGTTCTTCAGCGTGGCCGGGTTGAAGTCCAGGGTCTTCATGCGGTCCGCCTCCAGCCACAGGATCGGTTCCAGCGCCGACACGGGCGCGGTCTCGATGTAGTTGGTGAAGTCGGGGCGGGTCGAACCGTTGTTGCGGCCGCCGCCGGCCGTGATCGTGGTGTCGAACACGCCCTTCTTGGCGTTCGGCGTGCCCTGGAACATCAGGTGCTCGAACAGGTGGGCGAAGCCGGTGCGGTTCTTCGGCTCCAGGCGCATGCCCACGTGGTACACGACCGACACGCCGACGGTGGGCGAGCTATGGTCTTCAGTGACGACCACGGTCAGGCCGTTGTCGAGCTTCTTGACGGCGACCGGCAGGGTCCACTGGTCCGCGGAAGCGGCGAAAGCCGACAGCGAGAACGTGAGCCCGGCCAGCAAAACAGGTAATTGGCGCATGCGCATGGGTTGACCTCGTAGTGAACTCGGGAAGGTGAGTTGTAGTAAATGCTCTATGACAGGCAAGCTGTCATGCGCTGCATCTTAGCGCAATGGAATGCCAATAAGTAATCTTTTTTAGGCAATGAATTTGCGCTATGTCGAAGCGGCGCAACGCACACCCATCCTGCCATTTGCCGCTCTGGACTGCGTTTTTTGCATTTCATCGCAGGGCCGTATGCACGGACGGGCCGGAGCGATATAGTTGCAACATGCTAAGACCATGCAGTGAAGACACACACTTGCTGGTAATGTCCTAAAGCCAGCTCACGAGGCCGGCAGCAAACACAACCAAGAATAGGTATTCGGAGAATTCGATGAAGCAGCTTTCCAAGTTCGGCCTGGCTTTCGCGGCAATGTGCGCCACCTTCCTCACGGGTATCGGGGTCGCCAGGGCAGCGCCGGACGTGGCCACCGAAACGCGCCAGGTGGATGCGCGCGTGGTGCGCGTCAAGCTCGACGGCGTGGTGGACCTCAAGATCCGCCAGGGTAATACCCCGCTGCTGGTGCTGACGGGCGATCCGCGCCTGCTCGGCAAGACCACCACGCTGCAGAGCGGCGACACGCTCAACATCGGCACCGAGACCAAGGGCGTGAGCATCAACCTGGGCCGCAGCATGGGCCTGCATGCGGAACTGACGCTGCCCAACCTGCGCGAAGTCAGCTCGGAGAGCGTGGGCGGCACTGCCGTCACGGGCTTCTCGGGTGACGAACTCGAGCTTAACCTCGATGGGGCCGGGTCGATGAATGTATCATGTAATTACAAGGTGCTGACCGCGAACCTGGGCGGCGTCGGCAGCATGAAGGTGCATGGCATCAACAGCGAGAGCGTCGAGCTCAACCTGAGCGGCGCCGGCTACGTGACCCTGTCGGGCCGCAGCCGCAGGCTCAAGGCGGAACTCGGCGGGCTGGGCGGACTGGACGCCCAGGGGTTCTCTGCCGAGAACGTCACCCTCGAGCTGTCGGGCCTGGGCAACGCCACCGTGACCGCGCGCGAAAGCGCCAACCTGACCTTGTCGGGCCTGGGTTCGGTGACGGTGTACGGCAAGCCGCAGAACCGCAAGCAGAGCGTGGATGGCCTGGGCAAGGTCACCTGGAAATAAGCGCCGCCCGAAACGCAGGAAAACAAAGCGAGTCCATAACGAAAACCAAGGGTACGCAGAGATCCTGACTCCATGAACGAGACATGAAAAAACTATTCCTAGCGATCGCATTCGTGCTCGGCCTGCAGGCCAGTGCACATGCGGGCTTCGCGGAAGGGGCCAGCGCCTATAACGCGCGCAACTACGCGGCAGCACTGAAAGAAATCGTCCCGCTCGCCAAATCCGGCCATGCGGACGCCCAGCATTTGCTGGGCCTGATGTATTACATGGGCCGCGGCGTCACGCGCGACTACAAGCAGGCCTTTGCCTGGCACATCAAGGCGGCCCAGCAGGGCAAGGCCGACGCCCAGTACGTGGTGGGCGCCATGTACTACACCGGCAATGCCGTGCCGCAGGACCAGCGCCATGCGGTGAGCTGGTTCCGCAAGGCGGCCGAGCAGGGCCACGCCGAGGCCCAGCACGCGCTCGGCCTGATGTACCGCTACCACCAGGCCGGCATGCCGCAGGACATGGTGCTGGCCTACATGCTGTGGAACCTGGCCGCCGCCAGCGGCAACCACAACGCCGTCGAGCAGCGCGCCGCGATCTCGCGCCAGATGACGCAGGAGCAGATCGAGGAGGCGCAGTCGCTGTCGCGGCTGTGGAAGCCGGGCAAGCCGCTGCCGACGAGCTCGCGCACGGGCAACAATTCCTGAACCAGACCGCCGGCCCAGACCGGCGGTTTTTCCATGCGCCTCCACGACCTCACTTCGCCGGTGCGGCCGCGGCCCTGGCGGCAGCGCTGCGGAACAGGCTCAAGGGCACCGCATTGCCCATCGCCTGGTAGCCGAGATCGTTCGGATGCAGGTGGTCGCCGCTGTCGTAGGCCGGCAGGAAGCGCGTCGGCCGGGCCGGATCGCGCGTCACGCGATCGAAGTCGATCACCCCATCGAACTCGTCGTTGTTGCGGATCCAGTTGTTCACCGCCTGGCGCACCACTTCTTTCTCCGGCGAGTAGTAGCCCGCGCCTTCGAAGGGCGTAAGGGTGGCGCCGATCACGCTGATGCCCTTGGCGTGCGCGCGGTGGATCAGCTGGCGGTAGCCGGCGATCAGGTCTTCCGCCGTGACCGGATTGGTGGGCGAGCTGTTGCCGATATCGTTGATGCCGATCAGGACCACCAGGTAGCGCACGCCGCTTGTGGCCAGCACGTCGCGGTCGAAGCGTTCCTGGGCGCTGCGCCCGGCCAGGGTGTTGGGCGAATCGCTCAGAAGGCGGTTGCCGCTGATGCCGCGGTTGACCACGCCGATGCGGGCGTTGATGCCGAGGACGGGATCGCGCTCGATCTGCAGCCGGCGCGCCAGCCAGTCGGGCCAGCGGTTGTTGGTGTCGGGCGTGCTGCGGGTACCGTCGGTGATCGAGTCGCCCAGGGCGACGATGGCCGGGCCGCTGGTGTCGACGTCGACCTCGGTCAGGAAGGGCCAGATCTGGATCGTGCGCTGCACGGGGAAGCTCGGGGCGGCCGTGAAGTTGCCCGGCAGGGAAACGTAATTGGTCTGCAGCGCCAGCTGGTGCACGGTGGTCGCGGGCACGGTGCCGGGCAGGTAGAGGCTCACGGCCAGGTCGGACAGCGGCGGCACGTTCAGTTCCACCGGATCGGACACGGCCGGGGCGCCAGGCGGGAGGGTGACGAAGCTGCGCCCGCCGAAGGTGAGGGCGCGGTCGGTGCCGGCGGCCACGTCCGAGCCGCTGGCGCGCAGGCCGATGCGGGCGGCCCCGATGGTCAGCGGCGTGGTGCCGAATTCGTTCGACACGCGGATGCGCACGCGGTTTCCGCCAATGCTGGTGTGGACGATCAGGCGCACGGTCTGGTCGGTGAAGGTCTGCAGGCTGGCTGCTGGAGGCGGACCGGCCGGCGCCGTGCCCCAGGTGCCGGTCCAGTGTTCGGTGGTCCAGGGCTGGGCGCTGGCCGGATGCGTGGGCAGGGCCAGCGCGGCGGCCAGCATGGCGCTACCCAGCAGCAGGCGCCGGCGCGGCTGCATGCGGGAAGTATCGGCAGGGAACAGGTCCATGAGTCTTGATGCTGCATGTTGTAGCAGCGGCAGCAGGGGCAGGAAGCGTTTCATTGCAAGCTCCTTTCAGTGGTGCACATGCGTTACGCATGAGCTCGTCTATCAATCTAGCGAGCACGCGCACCGTGGACAAGACGGCAACAGGGGCATCCTTTGCGCGGCATCGAAGCCCGAAAAGATTAACATTCCTGCAAGAACTTTCCATGGATTGTAGAGAAATCTTGTCCGGGGGTTGACCCGTCGTCCCGCCGTGTTTGTGGGCGGGCGCACCGAGTCAGGCTGGCAACAGGACTAGCGTGAGGCTTCTATCGACGAGGAGCCGCCATGAGCAAGCATTCTGGAGACGTCAGGATCGAGAACCCGACCATGCCTGCCGGCGGCTGGGGATCGGTACAGGAGGTCAC
The DNA here is from genome assembly GCF_020707295.1 of Massilia sp. IC2-476. Lineage (NCBI taxonomy): Bacteria > Pseudomonadati > Pseudomonadota > Betaproteobacteria > Burkholderiales > Oxalobacteraceae > Massilia > Massilia sp. IC2-476. The sequence continues at coordinate 57,349 of NZ_JAJFER010000001.1, read as the reverse complement.
CACCATCCTGCTGCACCAGCGTGTGCCGCTGAAGGACAGCCGGCTGCTGCTGCGCCAGAACAAGCCGGACGGCTTCATGTGCGTCAGCTGCGCCTGGGCCAAGCCGGCCAACCCGCATCCCTTCGAATTCTGCGAAAGCGGCGCCAAGGCTACCGCCTGGGAAACGACGAGCAAAGCGATTGGCGCCGATTTCTTCGAACGCCACACCGTTACCGAACTGGAAAGCTGGGACGATCACAGCCTGGAAGACCAGGGCCGCCTGACCGTCCCGCTGCGCTACGACGCCCAGTCCGACAGATACCGCGAGATTGCCTGGGACACCGCGTTTGCCGAGATCGGAGCAAGCCTGCGCAGCTTCGATCCGAAGGAAGTCGTGTTCTACAGCTCGGGCCGGGCCTCGCTCGAGACCTCCTACATGTACGCGCTGCTGGCGCGCATGTATGGCAACAACAACCTGCCGGACAGCTCGAACATGTGCCATGAAAGCACGTCGGTCGGGCTGCAGAAGACGCTGGGCGTGCCGGTCGGCACCGTGGTGCTGGACGACTTCGAACAGACCGACTGCATCTTCTTCTTCGGCCAGAACGTGGGCGTGAACAGCCCGCGCATGCTGCACCAGCTGCAGGAAGCGCGCCGGCGCGGCGTGCCGATCATCACCTTCAATCCGCTGCGCGAGCGCGGCCTGGTGAGTTTCACCAATCCGCAGTCGCCGACGGAGATGCTCACTGGCGCCGAGACGCCGATCAGCACCCAGTACCACCAGGTCAAGCCGGGCGGCGACACGGCCGCGATCATGGGCCTGTGCAAGGCCATCTTCGACTTCGACGATGCCGCCCGCGCGGCCGGCGCCCAGCGCGTGCTCGATACCGCCTTCCTGCAGGAGCATACCCATGGCTTCGCGGAATTCGAGGCGTCGGTGCGTGCCTGCTCTTGGGAAGACATCGAGCGCGAATCGGGCCTGCGCCGCGGCGCCCTGGAAAGCGCGGCCCAGGTCTACCGCAGCTCGAGCGCCGTGATGGCGGTGTATGGCATGGGCCTGACCCAGCACCGCAACGGCGTGCAGAACGTGGCCATGGTCGTCAACCTGCTGCTCTTGCGTGGCAACGTCGGCAAGCCGGGCGCGGGCGTGTGCCCGGTGCGCGGCCACTCGAATGTGCAGGGCCAGCGCACGGTCGGCATCACCGAGAAGCCGGAACTGGCGCCGCTCGACAAACTGAAGGAGCAGTACGGTTTCGAACCGCCGCGCGAGCAGGGCATGAACACGGTCGACGCCTGCGAAGCCATCCTGGCGCGCAAGGTGAAAGCCTTCATCGGCCTGGGCGGCAACTTCGTGCGCGCGGTGCCCGAGCGCGGCCTGATGGAAGCGGCCTGGCGCGAGATTCCCCTGACGGTGCAGGTCTCCACCAAGCTCAATCGCAACCACCTGGTCCACGGCAAGGCGTCCTACATCCTGCCTTGCCTGGGACGGATCGAGATCGACCGCCAGCAGGGCGTCGAACAAGCCGTGACCATCGAGGACTCGACCGCCTGCATGCACGGCTCGCGCGGCATGGCCGAGCCGGTCGCGGAAACGCTGCTGTCGGAACCCGCGATCGTGGCCGGCATCGCCAAGGCGACCCTGGACCCGAACCCGCGCGTCGACTGGGACCGCTGGGTGGGCGACTACGCCAGCATCCGCGACGCCATCGAAGCGACCTATCCCGACATCTTCCACGACTTCAATGCCCGCATGTGGCAGCCCGGCGGCTTTCGCAAGCCGCTCGGCGCCGCACACCGGGTGTGGAAGACCGCGAGCGGCAAGGCCGAGTTCACGGTGCCGGAAACGCTGGCGGGCAACCCGGACCTGAGAAGCGGGGCGGCCACGCTGCGCCTGTTCACGGTGCGCAGCGACGGCCAGTTCAATACCACGATCTACAGTCACGACGACCGCTTCCGCGGCGTCTATGGCAGCCGCATGGTGATCTTCATGGCGCGCGCAGACATGGCGAAGTACGCGCTGGCGCAGGGCGATATCGTCAGCCTGCGCTGCGCGGCCGAGGATGGCGTCGAGCGCCGCGTCGCCGGCCTGGCGGTGGTGCCCTACGACGTGCCGCAGGGCTGCATCGCCGGCTATTTCCCGGAACTGAATCCCCTGATCCCGCTGTGGCACCACGCCAAGGAAAGCAAGGTGCCGGCAGCCAAGGCGATCGATGTGATCCTCGAACGCGGCGGGAGACCGTCATGAACGCCGGCGAGGGCTTTTTTGCGCCGCCGGGCGCCAGCCGCGTATTGGCGGCGCGCTGGCAGGACGGCACAACGGAAGGCGTATCCGAACTGGTGGCTGACGAGCTGCCCGTGGCCCTGGTCTACAACGGCATCAGCCACGCGGTGATGCTGGCCACGCCGCGCGACCTGGAAGACTTCGCCGTCGGCTTCTCGCTGGCCGAACGCATCGTGCGCGATGCGCGCGACATCTACGATATCGACGTGGAGCAGGCGCCACACGGCGTCGCCATCGAGCTGCGCATCGCTTCCGGCGCCATGATGCGCCTGAAGGAAACGCGGCGCGCCCGCCTGGGCCGGACCGGCTGCGGCCTGTGCGGCATCGAAAGCCTGGACTGGTTCGACGGCGAAGACCTCGATGCGCGCGCCGTTCCCGACACGCGCTTCCCGCCCGAAGCCCTGCACCGGGCAATGGCGGCGCTGGCGGCGCGCCAGGAACTGCACCATGCGACCGGCGCCGTGCATGCGGCCGGCTGGGCCGACGCCAGCGGCGAACTGCTGTGCGTGCGCGAGGACGTCGGCCGCCACAATGCGCTCGACAAGTTGGTCGGGGCGCTGCTGCGCGCGAAGCTTGATACCGCCGCGGGCTTCGCGGTGGTGACCAGCCGCGCCAGCTTCGAGATGGTGCAGAAGGCGGCGCGTGCAGGCTTTCCTTTGCTGGCCGCGATCTCGGCGCCGACCGCGCTGGCCGTGCAGCTGGCCGGGCGGGCCGGGGTGACACTGGCCGGTTTCGTGCGGGGAGGGCGGCATGTGATTTACAGTCATGCGCAGCGGCTTGCGCCTGAAGCCGTGTGAAGCCGCGGGCTTGGAACAGGTATGATGCGCTCCTTGAACCTAGCATCCTGGAGCCTTCATGGTCATCGTGACCCACAACGGCAAGTTCCATGCGGACGACGCATGGGCGGTGGCCGTCCTGCACATTCTTTTCCCTGAAGCCGAGATCGTCCGCACCCGCGAGCCTTCCATCATCGAAGCCGCCGACTTCGTGGTCGACGTTGGCGGCATCTGGGACCCGGCCAGCGGCCGCTTCGACCACCACCAGAAGGGTTTCGAGGGCGCCCGCGCCAGCGGCGTGCCCTATGCCAGCGCCGGCCTGGTCTGGCGCGAGTACGGCGCGCGCTGCGTGGCCGCGCTGGCCGCTGAACACACCGGGCACGGGCTCGACGACGACACCGCGCAGCAGATGGCCTATGCGATCGATGCCGACATCGTCCAGTACCTCGATTTGTCCGACGTCGGGGCAGCGAAGAATGCGCCGGGCGGGTATGGCATGTCGGCCGTGGTCTCGGGCTTCAACCCGAACTGGCTGGATGAGCAGCGCCTCGGCTACGGCGCCGAGGCCGAAGCCTACCGCCTGGCCCAGTTCCGCAAGGCGATGGACTTCCTGACCGAGGTCATCATCAACTCGGTCAAGTACCGCGTCGGCGCCATCCTCGCACTGGCCCAGGTGCGCCAGTCCGGGACGCTGGAAAACGGCCGCCTGCTGTTCCTGAAGAATGCCGCGCTGCCCTGGAGTTCGGTGGTGCGCAAGGAAATGCCGAAAGTGCTCTTCGTGATCAGCCACAGCCTGTCGGAAGACCGTCACATGCTGCACACGGTGCCGGCTACCACCGACACCTTCGACGCCCGCGCCGATCTTCCCGAAAGCTGGGCTGGCCTGCGCGACGACGACCTGGCGCGCGTCACCGGCGTGGCGGATGCGAAGTTCTGCCACAACGGCCGTTTCATTGCCGCAGCAAAATCCTTCGACGGCGCCTATGCGATGGCCTTGCAGGCGCTGCAGGCCGTGGATGCCGGTTTGACGCCGCTCTATAGCCCGCGCGAGCCGGTTGGCGCAATGAGTTAGGTAGGGCACGGTTTCTCTTCGTCGGAAGTTCTATCTTGGTTCCATGGCCAAGATTGTTTCGATGAGAAAGCTTTACGCAATGCAGCGTATGTCGGCCGCGCTGAACCGCGCCTCGGCCGCGCGCCCTTTTGGGCCGGAGACGGACCGGGCGCTGCGCTGGGCTGCGGCCTGGGGCATGTCGGCGGGCATCCGTACGCCGCATACCCGGGTCCGGCTGCGTCGCGATACCCTGCGCGGGGTGAGTGTCGCGCCGCCTCCTGAGCAGCATCTGCGTGCCTGAGCGCATCTGGTAAGCTGCAGCATTGCCTGTGTACTAGCCAGCAAGCATGCTTTCCAAATACAAGCTCAACCATATCGCAGCCGGATTGCTCGACAAGTTCGTCGGCCGCGACAACGACTATCAGCGCCACTGGGCCCTGGGCGTCATGTACTTCGAGGCCCGCGCGGCCGACAACAGAATCGACCTGGACCTGCTTGCCGCTTGTGCGAACCCTCCGTTCCCTGCGAGCACTAGCCTGGCACGGACGTGGGCGCATCATCTGCGTCAGGCGCTCGGTCGGCACGGTGCGGCACCGGACGAACTGGACGCTGCGACGATTTCGGTCGAGTTCGGCCTGCCTCCGGTCCCGAAGCGGCCAGGCTACATCGAATACGGTGATCCGTTCCTGTGCTCGCTTCGCCTCGTGGCCAAGGATGGTCGGGTGGCCGAGCGACGCCGCATGGAGCACTGCGCGCCGGCAGACGAATTCTGGAACAGCTGGTTCGGTCCCTATACCGGGTAAGCGGAACCGGACGCACAGCTTTTTCCGCACTCCCTTACAATTGCGGTTTTTTCAACACGGGAGCCCTCCATGCGCGCCATCCACATCACGCAGCCCGGCAACCCGGACGTCCTCCAGCTGTGCGAACGGCCGACGCCCGTGCCGAAGGCCGGCGAAGTCCTGATCAAGGTACACGCGGCCGGCATCAATCGCCCGGACGTGCTGCAGCGCCTGGGCAAGTACCCGGTGCCGCCGGGCGCCTCCGAGCTGCCGGGACTGGAAGTGGCCGGCGAAATCGTCGACGGCGACTACGCCGCGGCCAGCTTCAACAAGGGCGACATGGTCTGCGCCCTGGTGCAGGGCGGCGGCTATGCCGAATACTGCACCGCGCCGGCCGAGCAGTGCCTGCCGATCCCGGAAGGTCTTACGCCCCTGGAAGCGGCCTCGCTGCCCGAGACCTTCTTCACGGTGTGGACCAATGTGTTCGACCGCGCGCGCCTTGCGCCCGGCGAAACCCTGCTGGTGCAGGGCGGCAGCTCGGGCATCGGCGTGACCGCGATCCAGCTGGCCACGGCGCTCGGCCACCGCGTGTTCGCCACCGCCGGCTCGGATGACAAGTGCCGCGCCTGCGAACAGCTGGGCGCCGAGCGCGGCATCAATTACCGCACCGAAGATTTCGCCCAGGTGGTCAAGGAACTGACGGGCGGGAAGGGCGTCGACGTCATCCTTGATATGGTGGCGGGCGACTACCTCCCGCGCGAGATCGACTGCCTGGCCGACGACGGCCGCATCGCCCTGATCGCGCTGCTCGGTGGAGCGAAGGCCGAGATCGACCTGGGCCAGGTGCTGCGCCGTCGCCTGAGCATCAGCGGCTCGACCCTGCGCCCGCGCCCGGTCGCGTTCAAGGCGGCGATCGCACGCAGCTTGCGCGAACGCGTATGGCCGCTGTTCGCCCAAGGCAAACTCAAGCCGGTCATCTACCGCAGGTTCCCGCTGGCCCAGGCGGCCGAGGCGCATGCGCTGATGGAGTCCAGCACCCACGTCGGCAAGATCGTGCTGGAAGTGATCTAAGAGATTGAATCAACAAGGGAAGTAGCGCGTCTAGGTGGCTCAGCCATTGTTTGACCGCTACATATTCGACCGCTAGAATAGCGGGTTAATCTAATCATGGGCTTCTATGCGTCCCAAACTCGTCGTAGGTAACTGGAAAATGAACGGCAGCCGCGTGGCCAATGCCACGCTCCTGACCGGTATCCTCGAAGGGCTCGACAATGCCAAGGCCGCCGTTGCGGTCTGCGTGCCGGCGCCTTACCTGTTCCAGGCCGAAGAAATCCTGAAGGGCTCCCCGGTCGCCTGGGGCGCGCAGGATGTGTCCTGCCATCCGGTCGGCGCCTATACCGGCGAAGTGTGCATGACGATGCTGCAGGATTTCGGCAGCCGCTACGTGATCGTCGGCCACTCCGAACGCCGCGCCTACCACGGCGAAACCAATGAGCTGGTGGCCAAGAAGACCGGAGCCGCCCTGGCGGCGGGCCTGACCCCGATCGTCTGCGTTGGCGAAACCCTGGTGCAGCGTGAAGCGGGGCAGACCATGGCGGTCGTGAATGCCCAGCTGGACGCCGTGCTGGAAGCCATCGGCGCGCAAGCCATCGACAAGATCGTGCTGGCCTACGAGCCGGTATGGGCGATCGGCACCGGCAAGACCGCAACCCCGGCCATGGCCCAGGAAGTGCACGCTGCCCTGCGCGAAAAACTGCGTGCTTGCAACGCTGAAGCCGCGGAAAACACGCTGGTGCTGTACGGCGGCAGCATGAAGCCGGATAATGCGGCGGACCTGATGGCGCAGCCGGATATTGACGGCGGCCTGATTGGCGGCGCGGCGCTGAAGGCGGAAGACTTCCTCGGCATCATCCGCGCAGCGTCATAACAGACAAAAGTTTTAGAAGTAAAGCATTTAAAACGTCGTTAACTTGGGAATGGAATTGCAATGAACACCTTGTTCAATCTGATTATTGTCGTGCAGGTTATTTCGGCCCTGGCCATCATCGGCCTGGTGCTGGTCCAGCACGGCAAGGGCGCCGACATGGGCGCGGCCTTCGGCTCCGGCGCATCGGGCAGCCTGTTCGGCGCCTCGGGCTCGTCGAACTTCCTGTCGAAGTCGACCGCCGTCGCGGCCGCCGTGTTCTTCGCCTCGACCCTGGCCCTGGCCTGGTTCAGCAATGGCCGCACCGCAGCCGGCACTGATGGCGGCGTGATGGAGCGCGTGACCGTGCCGTCGTCGAAGGCGCCGGCCACCGGCATTCCTAGCGACGTGCCGGGCGCAGGCCCGAACGCCGGCCCGGCCACCGCGCCGGCCGTTCCGGTCAACGACATCCCGCAAACCCCGGGGGTGTCGAACCCGGCGCCGTCGACCGCGGCTCCTGCTGCGCCAGCTGCACCAGTTGCACCGGCTCCGACCAGGTAAAAACGGGGCGGACGCACGTCCGTTCCGGAATCGGAGTAGAATGCGGCTCGCCATCTGGTGTGCCGCCTGTGGTGAAGGGTGAAAACCCACTCAATGCTGCCAACCCTGCTATCTAGTTTGGCAAGCATCAAGGAAATGTTGAGTAATTTAGTAATTTCCTTGTGCTAGCGCAATTTGTGCATTGAAAAGTAGTGCTAAAGCAGGGTAAAATACTGGTCTCCAGCCGACGTGGTGAAATTGGTAGACACGCTATCTTGAGGGGGTAGTGGCGAAAGCTGTGCGAGTTCGAGTCTCGCCGTCGGCACCAAGATACAAAGAAGCCAGCAAGGGCGCAATGAGCAACCGCTCTCCTGCCTGCGCTGGCTTTTTTACGATTCGAGTGGTCCTGGTAGAAGGCCCGAGCCAGGTTCGCGCGATTCGGCGCTGCAGCCCTGCAGTGTTTGATTAACCGATCGTTCAAATAGGCTTCACCGTGAACCTCGAAAATTACTTCCCCGTACTTCTCTTTATCCTGATTGGCGTCGGCGTCGGCGTCGCCCCGCAGGTGCTCGGCCGCATCCTCGGTCCGCACCGTCCCGACGCAGCCAAGCTGTCCCCGTATGAATGCGGCTTCGAAGCCTTCGAAGATGCGCGCATGAAGTTCGACGTTCGCTACTACCTGGTGGCGATCCTGTTTATTTTGTTTGATCTGGAAACGGCATTCTTCTTCCCATGGGGCGTCTCGATGCGCGAACTGGGCTGGACCGGTTTCGTCACGATGATGGTGTTCATCGCCGAATTCATCGTGGGCTTCTGGTACATCTGGAAGAAAGGTGCCCTTGATTGGGAATAAGCCATGGCAATTGAAGGCGTATTAAACGAAGGTTTCATTACCACCACAGCCGATAAGCTGATCAACTGGGCGCGCACGGGATCGATGTTCCCGATGACGTTTGGCCTGGCATGCTGCGCGGTCGAGATGATGCATGTGGGCGCTGCCCGCTACGATCTCGACCGTTTTGGCATTGTGTTCCGCCCGTCGCCGCGCCAGTCCGACGTGATGATCGTCGCCGGCACGCTGTGCAACAAGATGGCTCCCGCCCTGCGCAAGGTGTACGACCAGATGGCCGAACCGCGCTGGGTGATCTCGATGGGCTCCTGCGCCAACGGCGGCGGCTACTACCACTACTCGTACTCGGTGGTGCGCGGCTGCGACCGCATCGTGCCGGTCGACGTCTATGTGCCGGGTTGCCCGCCGACCGCGGAAGCCCTGCTGTACGGCATCCTGCAGCTGCAAAACAAGATCAAGCGCACCGACACCATCGCGCGCTAAAAGACAGCGAAACACCATGACGACGAAACTCGAAACCCTTGAACTCGCCCTGAAAAATGCACTGGGCGAGGGCGCTGCCATTAGTTCGGCGCTGGGCGAAGTGACTGTGGTGGTCAAGGCCGCCGACTACATCAAATCGATGCAGGCCCTGCGCGACGATCCTTCTCTTCGCTTCGAAGAAATGATCGACCTGTGCGGCGTCGACTATTCCCAATACGGTGAAGGCACCTGGGACGGCCCGCGCTTCGCGGTGGTCGTGCACCTGCTGTCGCTGGAGCACAACTGGCGCGTGCGCGTGCGCGTGTTCTGCCCGGACGACGACATGCCCCTGGTCGAATCGATCACCCCGATCTGGCGCGCCGCCAACTGGTTCGAGCGCGAAGCCTTCGACCTGTTCGGCATCCTGTTCGACGGCCACGGCGACCTGCGCCGCATCCTGACCGACTACGGCTTCATCGGCCACCCGTTCCGCAAGGACTTCCCGATCACGGGCTATGTCGAGATGCGCTACGACCCTGAACAGAAACGCGTGATCTACCAACCGGTGACGATCGAACCGCGCGAGAACATCCCGCGCGTGATCCGCGAAGAAACCTACGGGACATCGAAATAATGGCTGAGCTTAAGAATTACACCCTGAACTTTGGTCCGCAGCACCCGGCAGCGCACGGCGTGCTGCGTCTGGTGCTGGAGCTGGACGGCGAAGTGATCCAGCGCGCCGACCCGCACATCGGCCTGCTGCACCGCGGCACCGAGAAGCTGGCCGAGACCCGTACCTACCTGCAGTCGGTCCCGTACATGGACCGCCTGGACTACGTGTCGATGATGTGCAACGAGCACGGCTACGTGCTGGCAGTGGAAAAGCTGCTGGGAATCGAAGCGCCGATCCGCGCGCAGTACATCCGCACGATGTTCGACGAGATCACCCGTATCCTGAACCACCTGATGTGGCTGGGCGCGCACGCGCTCGACATCGGCGCCATGGGTCCCTTCCTGTACGCCTTCCGTGACCGCGAAGACCTGTTCGACGTGTACGAAGCGGTGTCGGGCGCGCGCATGCACGCGGCCTACTACCGCCCGGGCGGCGTGTACCGCGACCTGCCGGACTTCATGCCGCAGCACAGGGAGTCGCCGATCCGCTCGAAGAAAGCGATCGACGACCTCAACCGCGACCGCCAGGGTTCGGTGCTGGACTTCATCGACGCCTTCACCAAGCGCTTCGACGGCTATGTCGACGAATACGAAACCCTGCTGACCGACAACCGTATCTGGAAGCAGCGTACGGTCGGCATCGGCGTGGTTTCGCCGGAAGACGCGAAAGCCATGGGCTTCACCGGCGCCATGCTGCGCGGTTCGGGCGTGGCCTGGGACCTGCGCAAGAAGCAGCCCTACGCGGCCTATGACAAGGTCGAGTTCGACATCCCGGTCGGCACCAATGGCGACTCCTACGACCGCTACCTGGTGCGTATCGAAGAAATGCGCCAGTCGAACCGCATCATCAAGCAGTGCATCACCTGGCTGCGTGCGAATCCGGGTCCGGTCATGATCGACAACCACAAGATCGCGCCGCCGAACCGCATGGACATGAAGTCCAACATGGAATCGCTGATCCACCACTTCAAGCTGTTCACCGAAGGCTTCCACGTGCCGGAAGGCGAGGCCTATGCGGCGATCGAGCACCCGAAGGGCGAGTTCGGCATCTACATCGTGTCGGACGGCGCCAACAAGCCCTACCGCCTGAAGATCCGCACCCCGGACTATGTCCACCTGCAGAGCCTCGACGAAATGTCGCGCGGCCACATGATTGCAGACGCGGTGGCCATCATCGGCACCCAGGACATCGTGTTCGGCAGTATCGATCGTTAAGAGGTCAAGAAAATGTTATCGCAGGAATGCTATAAAAAAATCGATCGCGAGCTGGCCAAGTACCCAGCCGATCAACGCCAGTCGGCTGTGATGGCCTCGCTGGCCCACGCCCAGGTCGAACTGGGCTGGCTGTCGCCGGAAACCATGCAGGAAATCGCCGACTACATCGGCATGCCGGCCATCGCCGTGCAGGAAGTGGCGACCTTCTACAACATGTACAACCTGAAGCCGGTCGGCAAGGCCAAGATCACGGTCTGCACCAACCTGCCGTGCGCCCTGTCGGGCGGCGAGCGCGCCGGCCAGCGCATCAAGGATGCGCTCGGCATCGACTACCGCGAAACCACCGCCGACGGCAAGTTCACCCTGCTGGAAGGCGAGTGCATGGGCGCCTGCGGCGACGCACCGGTGATGCTGGTGAATAACCACCGCATGTGCTCGTTCATGAGCGACGACAAGATCGACGCCCTGCTTGAGGAACTGAACAAATGACCAGCCTGCACGACCGTCACATCAATCCGCTGATCCTGAAGGATCTGAACGGCGAGAACTGGCACCTGGCCGACTACGTCAAGCGCGGCGGCTACTCGGCCCTGCGCAAGATCCTCGAAGGCGGCGTCAGCCAGGAACAGGTCATCGCCGACCTGAAGGCCTCGGGCCTGCGCGGCCGCGGCGGCGCCGGTTTCCCGACCGGCCTGAAGTGGAGCTTCATGCCGCGCCAGTTCCCTGGCCAGAAATACCTCGTCTGCAACACCGACGAAGGCGAGCCGGGTACCTTCAAGGACCGCGACATCATCCGCTACAACCCGCACGCGCTGATCGAAGGCATGGCCATCGGCGCCTACGCGATGGGCATCACCGTGGGCTACAACTACATCCACGGCGAAATCTTCCAGGAATACCTGCGCTTCGAAGAAGCGCTGGAAGAGGCGCGCGCCGCCGGCTTCCTGGGCGATAACATCATGGGCTCGAACTTCTCGTTCCAGCTGCATGCCCACCACGGCTACGGCGCCTACATCTGCGGCGAAGAAACCGCGCTGCTCGAGTCGCTCGAAGGCAAGAAGGGCCAGCCGCGCTTCAAGCCGCCGTTCCCGGCCTCGTTCGGCCTGTACGGCAAGCCGACCACGATCAACAACACCGAGACCTTCGCGGCCGTTCCCTTCCTGCTGAACCTGGGTCCGGAAAACTACATGGCGCTCGGCAAGCCGAACAACGGCGGCACCAAGATCTTCTCGATCTCGGGCGACGTCGAGCGTCCGGGCAACTACGAAGTCCCGCTGGGCACCCCGTTCGCCAAGCTGATGGAGCTGGCCGGCGGAATGCGCGGCGGCAAGAAGATCAAGGCTGTCATCCCGGGCGGTTCGTCGGCGCCGGTGATCCGCGGCGAGGTCATGATGGATACCGACCTCGACTACGATTCGATCGCCAAGGCAGGTTCGATGCTCGGTTCGGGCGCCGTGATCGTCATGGACGAGACCCGCTGCATGGTCAAGTCGCTGCTGCGCCTGTCGTACTTCTACTACGAAGAATCCTGCGGCCAGTGCACCCCGTGCCGTGAAGGCACCGGCTGGATGTACCGCATGGTCCACCGCATCGAGAACGGCAAGGGCCGTCCGGAAGACATGGACCTGCTGAACAACATCGCGGGCAACATCAAGGGCCGCACCATCTGCGCACTGGGCGACGCCGCCGCGATGCCGGTGGAAGCGATGATCAAGAACTTCCGCGAGGAGTTCGAATATCACATCGAGCACAAGCACTGCCTCGTGCCCGCATACCTTTAAACCAGGTCAGGTAACGATCAAATGGTTGAAATTGAATTAGACGGCAAAAAAGTCGAAGTCGCACCAGGTTCCATGGTGATGGACGCCGCAAACAAACTCGGGACCTACATCCCGCACTTCTGCTATCACAAGAAATTGTCGATCGCAGCGAACTGCCGCATGTGCCTGGTCGAAGTCGAAAAGGCGCCGAAGCCGCTGCCGGCCTGCGCCACCCCGGTGTCGCCGGGCATGATCGTGCGCACCCACAGCGACAAGGCGGTGCAGGCACAGAAGTCGGTGATGGAGTTCCTCCTCATTAACCACCCGCTGGATTGCCCGATCTGCGACCAGGGCGGCGAATGCCAGCTGCAGGATCTGGCCGTCGGCTATGGCAAGAGCCAGTCGCGCTACGAAGAAGAAAAGCGCGTGGTGGCCCCGAAAGAGGCCGGCCCGCTGATCTCGATGGAAGAGATGGCGCGCTGCATCCAGTGCACCCGCTGCGTGCGCTTTGGCCAGGAAGTGGCCGGCGTGATGGAATTCGGCATGGTCGGCCGCGGCGAGCACTCGGAGATCACCACCTTCGTCGGCAAGACCGTGGACTCGGAAGTCTCGGGCAACATGATCGACCTGTGCCCGGTCGGCGCGCTCACCAGCAAGCCCTTCCGCTACTCGGCACGTCCGTGGGAACTGCAGCGCCGCAAGTCGATCGCGCCGCACGACTCGCTGGGCTCGAACCTGATCGTGCAAGTCAAGGGCGGCAAGGTCATGCGCGTGCTGCCGCTGGAAAACGAAGCCATCAACGAATGCTGGCTGTCGGACAAGGACCGCTTCTCGTACGAGGCGCTGGACAATGCCGACCGCCTGGTCAATCCGATGATCAAGCAGGGCGGCGTGTGGCAGGAAACCGACTGGCAGACCGCGCTGGAATACGTGGCCCACGGCCTGCGTAACATCCGCCACGAGCATGGCGCAGATAGCATCGCCGCCGTCGCGACCCCGCACTCGACGCTGGAAGAACTGTACCTGCTGAACAAGATGACCCGCGGCCTCGGCTCGGACAACATCGAGTTCCGCCTGCGCCAGAGCGATTTCTCGCTCGACGGCCAGGTCACCCCGTGGCTGGGCATGCCGATTGCGAACTTCTCGCAACTGAAGCGTGCCTTCGTCATCGGCTCGAACCTGCGCAAGGACCACCCGCTGGTCGCGACCCGCCTGCGCGTCGCCACCAAGGGCGGCGCCAAGCTGTCGCTGCTGGGCGCGAGCGACGACGATCTGCTCATGCCGATCGCCAACAAAGTGATCGCTGCCCCGGCCGATTGGCTGGCTGCGCTGTCTGAAGTCGTGTCGGCTGTCGCCGGTGCCAAGGGCGTCGCCGCCCCGGCCGGCTTCGAGAACGTCCAGGCAGGCGAGGGCGCCAAAGGTATCGCCGCGACCCTGGTCGGTGTCGACACCCCGGGCGCCGTGCTGCTGGGTAACGCCGCTTCCTACCACCCGCAAGCCTCGAAGATCCATGCCGCTGCGCAATGGATCGCTGAGCAGACCGGCTGCTCCTTCGGCTACCTGGTCGACGCCGCCAACACCGTCGGTGGCTACATCGTCGGCGCAACGGGCAAGGGCGAAGCTGTCTTCGCAGCGCCGAAGAAAGCCTACGTGCTGCTGAACGCGGAACCGGAACTGGACGCAAGCAATCCGCAGCAGGCGCGCGCCGCGCTGGATGGCGCCGAGATGGTCGTCGCCATGTCCGCCTTCAAGCATGGCATGGACTTCGCCGACGTGCTGCTGCCGATCTCGCCGTTCAGCGAGACCGCCGGTACGTTTGTGAACTGCGAAGGCCGTGCACAGAGCTTCAACGGCACCGTCAAGCCGCTGGGCGAAACCCGTCCGGCCTGGAAAGTGCTGCGCGTGCTGGGCAATCTGCTGGGCCTGCAAGGCTTCGACTACGAGACTTCGGAATCGATCCGCGACGAAGCCATCGGCAAGGGCGTGACCGATCTGTCGGCCAAGCTGAACAACGTCGCGCGCCTGGCGCCGAGCGCAGGTAGCTACGCTCCGGCCGGCCAGCTCGAGCGCGTCGCCGACCTGCCGATCTACTTCACCGACGCGCTGGCGCGCCGTTCGGAACCGCTGCAGCGCACCGCCGACGCGAATGCGCCGCTGGTCACCCTGTCGAAGGCGGTGGCCGAGCAGATCGGCGTCAATGCCGGTGACCTGGTCCGTGTCTCGCAGGGTGCGGGCAGCGCCGTGCTGGTCGCCAATGTGGATGCACGCCTGCCGTCGAACGCAGTACGCGTGGCCGCTGGCCATCCGGCCGTCGCCACCCTGGGCGCGATGTTCGGTTCGATCAATGTTGAAAAAGCAGGAGAGGGCAAATAATGGCAACGCCCGGTTTTATCGATACGCTGAACGCCGGCGGGGCTGACCTGCTCGGCCCGGTCTGGCCGCTGGCCTGGACCGTCATGAAGATCCTCGTGGTGCTGCTGCCGCTGATGGGTCTGGTCGCCTACCTGACCCTGTGGGAGCGCAAGCTGATCGGCTGGATCCAGATCCGCGTCGGCCCGAACCGCGTGGGTCCGGGTGGCCTGCTGCAGCCGATCGCCGACGCGCTCAAGCTGCTGCTCAAGGAAATCGTGATCCCGAGCAAGGCCAACCGCAGCCTGTTCGTGATCGGCCCGATCATGACCATCATGCCGGCGCTGGCCGCATGGGTGGTGGTTCCCTTCGGTCCGCAGGCGGCCCTGGCCAACGTCAACGCCGGCCTGCTGTTCCTGATGGCGATCACCTCGATGGAAGTCTACGGCATCATCATCGCCGGCTGGGCTTCGAACTCGAAGTACTCGTTCATGGGCGCCATGCGCGCCTCGGCCCAGATGATTTCCTATGAAATCCCGATCGGCTTCGCGCTGGTCGTGGTGCTGATGGTCACCGGCAGCCTGAACCTGTCCGACATCGTCGCCAGCCAGCAGCTGGGCCGCTTCGCCGACATGGGCCTGAACTTCCTGTCGTGGAACTGGCTGCCGCTGCTGCCGCTGTTCGTCATCTATTTCGTGTCCGGCCTGGCCGAGTGCAACCGCCACCCGTTCGACGTGGTGGAAGGCGAGTCGGAGATCGTCGCCGGCCACATGGTCGAGTACTCGGGCATGTCCTACGCGATGTTCATGCTGGCCGAATACGCCAACATGATCCTGATCTCGACCCTGGCGGCGATCATGTTCCTGGGCGGCTGGTCGGCACCGTTCGGCTTCCTGGAATTCGGCGCCGTCGGCGGCTTCTTCTGGCTGTTCCTGAAGATGTTCATGCTGGTCTCGCTGATGATCTGGGTCCGCGGCACCTTCCCGCGCTACCGCTACGACCAGATCATGCGCCTGGGCTGGAAAGTGTTCATCCCGCTGACCCTGATCTGGCTGGTGCTGATCGCCGCCTGGATGCAGACCCCGTGGAACATCTGGACTGCTGTGAAGTAAGGAAGCAAACAAAAAATGAATCGGATTAAAGAACTCGTCGGCAGCCTGATGCTGTCCGAACTCTTCAAGGGACTGGCCCTGACCGGCAAGTATGCGCTGTCGCGCAAGATCACGGTCCAGTACCCGGAAGAGAAGACGCCGATGTCGAACCGCTTCCGCGGCCTGCACGCGCTGCGTCGCTACCCCAACGGGGAAGAGCGCTGCATCGCCTGCAAGCTGTGCGAAGCAGTGTGCCCGGCAATGGCGATCACCATCGAATCGGCCCAGCGCGAGGACGGCACCCGCCGCACCACGCGCTATGACATCGACCTGACCAAGTGCATCTTCTGCGGCTTCTGCGAAGAATCCTGCCCGGTCGACTCGATCGTCGAAACCCACGTGCTGGAATACCACGGCGAAAAGCGCGGCGATCTCTACTACACCAAAGAGATGCTGCTGGCCGTGGGCGACCGCTACGAAGCCGACATCGCCGCCGCCCGCGAAGCGGACGCGAAGTACCGATAAGAAGAGGCTGAAAAAAAGTCATGGAATTCACTACTTTCCTGTTCTACGCGTTCGCGGCCATCATGGTGCTGGCCTCCCTGCGCGTCATCACCACCAAGAACCCGGTCCACGCCGCGCTGTTCCTGGTGCTGGCCTTCTTCAATGCGGCCGGCATCTGGCTGCTGCTGAAGGCCGAGTTCCTCGCCATCGTGCTGGTGCTGGTCTACGTCGGCGCCGTGATGGTGCTGTTCCTGTTCGTCGTCATGATGCTCGACATTAATATCGACCGCATGCGCGAAGGCTTCTGGGGTTACCTGCCGCTGGCTTCGGGCATCGGCGCCCTGATCGTGCTGGAAATGGCTGCCGTGCTGTACCGCGCGTACAACCAGACCGGCCTGTCGGCCGAGGCGGCCGCGCTGAACATCGGCGGCACCAAGGAACTGGGCATCCTGATCTACACCAAGTACATCTACGGCTTCGAGATCGCGGCCGTGATCCTGCTGGTGGCGATCATCGCCGCAGTCGCCCTGACCCTGCGCAAGCGCAAGGACACCAAAGCAATCGACCCGGGCCTTGCCGTCCGCGTCCAGCGTAACGACCGCCTGCGCATCGTCAAGATGGATGCGGTCAACCAGCGCGCGATCGATGCAGCCAATGCTGAAAAAGCAGCAGCAGCCGCGGCCGCAGCAGCACCGAAGGAGAACCCATGACTTTGTCGCTCGCACATTACCTGATCCTGGGCGCGATCCTGTTCGCGATCTCGGTGATCGGCATCTTCCTGAACCGGAAGAACATCATCATCCTGCTGATGGCCGTCGAACTAATGCTGCTGGCGGTGAACCTGAACTTCGTCGCGTTCTCGCACTACCTGGGAGACGCGGCGGGGCAGATCTTCGTGTTCTTCATTCTGACCGTCGCGGCCGCCGAATCGGCAATCGGCCTGGCGATCCTGGTGGTCCTGTTCCGTAACCTGGACACGATCAATGTGGAAGACCTCGACAGCCTGAAGGGCTGATGGTCTCGGCTCGATAAACAATAACGACTAAGGTTCAACAATGGCGGGGCAACTCTCTTCCTCAATGTTACTGGCGGTGCCTCTGGCGCCGCTGGCAGGCTCGGCGATCGCCGGCCTGCTCGGTACCAAGTTCTTCGGCAACGTGGTCGGCCGCAAGGTATCGCATACGGCGACCATCCTCGGCGTGCTCATCGCACTGATCATCTCGGTCCAGACCCTGATGGCAGTCATGGACGGCGCCAGCTTCAATGAAGACATCTACACCTGGATGACCGTCGGCACGCTCAAGCTGGCCGTCGGCTTCCAGATCGACGCGCTGTCGGCAATGATGATGTGCGTGGTGACCTCGGTCTCCCTGATGGTCCACATCTACACGATCGGCTACATGGCCGAAGACGAAGGCTACAACCGCTTCTTCTCGTACATCTCGCTGTTCACCTTCTCGATGCTGATGCTGGTCATGTCCAACAACTTCCTGCAGCTGTTCTTCGGCTGGGAAGCGGTGGGCCTGGTCTCCTATCTCCTGATCGGCTTCTGGTACACCCGTCCGACCGCGATCTTCGCGAACATGAAGGCCTTCCTGGTCAACCGTGTCGGTGACTTCGGCTTCATCCTGGGTATCGGCCTGCTGCTGGCCGCCTCGGGCTCGATGCAGTACACCGAGGTGTTCGCCCAGGCCGACAAGCTGGCCGGCATGACCGTCCCGGGCATCGGCTGGCCGCTGCTGACCGCCGCCTGTATCTGCCTGTTCATCGGCGCGATGGGCAAGTCGGCGCAGTTCCCGCTGCACGTCTGGCTGCCGGACTCGATGGAAGGCCCGACCCCGATCTCGGCGCTGATCCACGCAGCAACCATGGTTACCGCCGGCATCTTCATGGTGTCGCGCATGTCGCCGCTGTTCGAACTGTCGGACGGCGCGCTGAGCTTCATGATCGTCATCGGTTCGATCACCGCGCTGTTCATGGGCTTCCTGGGCATCATCCAGAACGACATCAAGCGCGTGGTCGCTTACTCGACCCTGTCGCAGCTGGGCTACATGACCGTGGCGCTGGGCGCCTCGGCCTACTCGGTGGCCGTGTTCCACCTGATGACCCACGCCTTCTTCAAGGCGCTGCTGTTCCTCGGCGCGGGTTCGGTCATCATCGGCATGCACCACGACCAGGACATGCGCAACATGGGCGGCCTGCGCAAGTACATGCCGATCACCTGGATCACTTCGCTGCTGGGTTCGCTGGCCCTGATCGGTACCCCGTTCTTCTCGGGCTTCTACTCAAAAGACTCGATCATCGAGGCTGTGCACGCGACCAACATCCCGGGCGCTGGCTTCGCCAACTTCGCGGTGCTGGCCGGCGTCTTCGTGACCGCCTTCTACTCGTTCCGCATGTACTTCCTGGTCTTCCATGGCAAGGAGCGCTGGCATACCGCCCATGGCCATGACAGCCACGCACACGATGACCACAAGCAGGCAGTTGCCGCCGGCCACGGCCATGGCGACCCGCATGCGCTGCACGACTCGGACGCCCACCATGAGGAGGAGCACGACGACCACGGCCACCACGGCCTGGCCCCGGGCCAGAAGCCGCACGAGTCGCCATGGGTCGTGACCCTGCCGCTGATCCTGCTGGCGATCCCGTCGGTTGCCATCGGTTACTTCGCAATCGAACCGATGCTGCATGGCGACTTCTTCAAGAATGTCATCTTCGTCGGCGAGAACCACGGCGCGATGGAAACCCTGCGCGAAGAGTTCCACAGCGCTGCCGGCATGGCCGTGCACGGCCTGCAGACCGCGCCGTTCTGGCTGGCACTGGCAGGCGTGGCCCTGGCTTACTACTGCTACATGATCAACCCGCGCGTCCCGGCCTGGTTCTATGCCAAGTTCAAGTTCCTGCACACCCTGCTGGACAACAAGTACTACATGGACAAGTTCAACGATGTCGTGTTCGCCGGCGGCGCGCGCGCCATCGGTGGCGGCCTGTGGAAAGTGGGCGACCGCGGCCTGATCGACGGTCTGCTGGTCAATGGTTCGGCCAAGCTGGTCGGCTGGTTCTCCACGATCACCCGTAGCTTCCAGACGGGTTACATCTATCACTACGCGTTCGTGATGATCGTCGGCGTGCTGGCAGCCCTGCTGTGGTTCTTCCCGATCTGGCCTGCTTAATCGGGTTCGATAAGAAAAGCGAAAAATGATGCAGTCAATTTCTACATTTCCTCCTTACCTGAGCCTGTCGATCTGGCTCCCGATCCTGTTCGGCCTGATCGTGCTGGCCGTCGGCCGCGACAAGAACGCAGGCTTCACCCGCCTGCTGTCCCTGATCGGCGCCGTGGTCAGCTTCCTGCCGACCCTGCCGCTGATCATGAACTTCGACAATGCCGCCCACGGCATGCAGTTCTATGAGTCGGCGACCTGGATCGAACGCTTCAACGTGTTCTACAAGCTGGGCGTGGATGGCCTGTCGCTGTGGTTCGTGCCGCTGACCGCCTTCATCACCATCATCGTGGTGCTGGCGGCCTGGCAGGTGATCGAAGAGCGCGTCGGCCAGTACATGGGTTCCTTCCTGATCCTATCGGGCCTCATGATCGGCGTGTTCGCCTCGCTCGACGGCCTGCTGTTCTACTTCTTCTTCGAAGCCACCCTGATCCCGATGTACATCATCATCGGTGTGTTCGGCGGCCCGAACCGCGTGTACGCGGCATTCAAGTTCTTCCTGTACACGTTCTTCGGCTCGCTGCTGACCCTGGTCGCGATCATCTACCTGTACAACCAGTCGGGTTCCTTCGACATTCTCGAGTGGCACCGCCTGCCGCTGACGATGAACGAGCAGATACTGATCTTCATCGCCTTCTTCATGGCCTTCGCCGTGAAGGTCCCGATGTGGCCGGTGCACACCTGGCTGCCGGACGCCCACGTGGAAGCGCCGACCGGCGGTTCCGTCGTGCTAGCCGCGATCATGCTGAAGCTGGGCGCCTACGGCTTCCTGCGTTTCTCGCTGCCGATCGCACCGGACGCCTCGCACTACCTGGCCCCGGTCGTCATCGTGCTGTCCCTGATCGCCGTGATCTACATCGGCCTGGTGGCGATGGTGCAGAAGGACATGAAGAAACTGGTCGCCTACTCGTCGATCGCCCACATGGGCTTCGTCACCCTTGGCTTCTTCATGTTCAACGACCTGGGCGTGCAGGGCGGCCTGATGCAGTCGATCTCGCACGGCTTCGTGTCGGGCGCGATGTTCCTGTGCATCGGCGTGCTGTACGACCGCGTCCACTCGCGTGAAATCGCCGACTACGGCGGCGTGGTGAATACCATGCCGAAGTTCGCCGCCTTCGCCGTGCTGTTCTCGATGGCCAACGCCGGCCTGCCGGCGACCTCGGGCTTCATCGGCGAATTCATGGTGATCCTGGGCGCCGTCCAGTTCAACTTCTGGACCGGCCTGCTGGCAGGCACCGCCCTGATCCTGGGCGCCGCCTACTCGCTGTGGATGGTCAAGCGCGTCGTGTTCGGCCCGATCGGCAACAAGCATGTGGCCGAGCTGACCGACCTGAACGGCCGCGAATTCGCCATCCTGGGCGTGCTGGCGATCGCCACCCTGTGGATGGGCCTGTACCCGGCGCCAATCGGCGACACCCTGCAGGTGTCGGTCACCGATCTCCTGCAACACGTCGCAGTCAGCAAAGTGCCTTAAATAAGCCATGAACGAAATGAACTCCACTCTGTTAGCAGCGACCGACACCAATCTGGCGCCGGTCTATGCCGAAATCTTCCTGCTGATCGCGGCTTCCGCGATCCTGCTGATCGACATGTTCCTGAAAGAGGGCAAGCGCAACCTGACGTACGCGCTGAGCCTGCTGGCGATCGCCGGCTGCGCCGTGTTCACCTTCGCGGACATGAACAGCGGCGCCACCGTAACCACCTTCAACGGCATGTACGTGTCGGACCCGATGTCCAACCTGCTCAAGCTGGTGACCTACGCGGCCGTCGCGATGACCCTCGTGTATTCGCGCCAGTACGCCGGCGACCGCGCCATGA
This sequence comes from Massilia sp. IC2-476, assembly GCF_020707295.1. NCBI lineage: Bacteria > Pseudomonadati > Pseudomonadota > Betaproteobacteria > Burkholderiales > Oxalobacteraceae > Massilia > Massilia sp. IC2-476. The sequence goes on along the minus strand of NZ_JAJFER010000001.1, from coordinate 36,095 downwards.
TGTCCGGTAACCTGGGCGGCGAGTTCTACGTGCTTGCACTGTTCTCGATGCTGGGCCAGATGATCATGATCTCGGGTAACAGCATGCTGTCGATCTACCTGGGCGTGGAACTGATGTCGCTGTCGCTGTACGCGCTGGTGGCGATGCGCCGCGACCACACCATCTCGACCGAAGCCGCGATGAAGTACTTCATCCTGGGCGCGCTGTCCTCGGGCTTCCTGCTGTACGGCATGTCGATGATCTACGGCGCCACCGGTTCGCTCAACGTCGACGCCATCAACCAGGTGAGCTCGGCCGCCGGCGCGAACTCGACCATCCTGGTGTTCGGCCTGGTCTTCGTCGTGGCCGGCCTGGCCTTCAAGCTGGGCGTGGTCCCGTTCCACATGTGGGTTCCGGACGTGGTGCAGGGCGCCCCGACCGCCGTCACCCTGCTGCTGGGCGGCGCGCCGAAGCTGGCGACCTTCGCCATGGTGATCCGCCTGCTGGTGGAAGCACTGCCGGCGATGGCCTTCGACTGGCAGCAGATGCTGCTGGTGCTGGCCGTGCTGTCGCTGGCCGTGGGTAACATCACCGCGATCGCGCAGACCAACATCAAGCGTATGCTGGCCTACTCGACCATCGCCCAGATGGGCTTCGTGGTGCTGGGCATGATGACCGGCGTCGTCAACGGCGACAGCAGCAATGCCGCCGCTTCGTACAGCGCCGCGATGTACTACACCATCACCTACGTGCTGACCACGGTCGGCAGCTTCGGCCTGATCATGATGCTGGCGCGCGCCGGCCACGAAGCCGAGACCATCGCCGACTTCAAGGGCCTGGGCAAGCGTTCGCCGTGGTTCGCGATCGTCATGACCATCCTGATGTTCTCGCTGGCGGGCGTGCCGCCGATGGTCGGCTTCATGGCCAAGTGGGCCGTGCTGCAGGCTGTCGCCAACGCCGGCATGGTGTGGCTGGCCGTCGTGGCGGTGCTGTTCTCGCTGATCGGCGCCTTCTACTACCTGCGCATCGTCAAGACCATCTGGTTCGACGAAGCCGCCGATACCGCCGCCATCAACACCCCGGCCGACATGCGCGTCGTGATGTCGCTCAACGGCCTGGCCGTGGTGGTGCTGGGTATCGTTCCGGGCTGGCTGCTGGCGGTGTGCTACAGCACCATGCAGGCCACCCTCGCAAAGTAACAAGCGCCTTGGATTCCTCCCTGGCGTCCTGGCTGGTGGTCGCGATTGCACTCGCGGCCGCCAACCTGCCTTTCCTCACCGAGCGCGTGTTCGGTTTCATTCCACTGAAATCGAGCACGGCCAGTGACGGCACCGCGCGCACAAAGTCCTTCCCGCTGCGCCTGTTAGAGTTAATTGTTTTATACTTTGTCGTCGGCTTCCTGGCTCGCACCCTGGAATCCCGGATCGGCGGCGTGTTCGCGCAGAACTGGGAGTTCTATGCGGTCACCGGCTGCCTGTTCCTGGTGCTGGCGTTCCCCGGTTTCGTCCTTCGTTACCTGCGCAAGAAGCGCGGTTGAGCGCGTGGGCGGGAACACCTGCCCACCCTACAACCCGTAACTGGAGACCGCATGGTTCAAGATTTACGCGAAACCCGCATCGACGGCGGCGTGGTCTACGACGGCCATTTCCTCAAGGTCGAGCGCGACCGTATCAAGCTCCCGGACGGTTCCACCACCCAGCGCGAATTCATCCGCCACCCCGGCGCGGTGGTCATCCTGCCGCTGCTGCCAGACGGCCGCGTGCTGCTCGAGCGCCAGTTCCGCTACCCGAATTCCCAGGTCTTCATCGAGTTCCCGGCCGGGAAGATCGACCCGGGCGAAGACCACCTGGCCTGCGCCAAGCGTGAGCTGGAAGAAGAGACCGGCTACACGGCCGCCAGGTGGCGCTTCGTCTGCACCATCCACAACGCCATCGCGTATTCCGACGAGCACCTGGAACTGTTCATGGCCGAAGACCTGACCGCGGGCGAGCAGAAGCTCGACGAGGGCGAATTCCTGGAAACCTTCACGGCCACCGTCCCCGAACTGCTCGACATGGTCAAGCGCGGCGAGATTACCGACGTGAAAACCATCATCGGCACCTTCTGGCTCGAGAAAATCCTGTCCGGCAGCTGGAATCCAGCTTAAGGCATGAAGCGGCTGCTTGCGCTCGTCCTGTGGGTGTGGGCGCTTGCAGCCTCGGCCGCGCCGCGCACCGACTTCCAGGCGCGCTGCGAGGACACGATCGGCGAAACGCTATCGGTCCTCACCGGCACCCAGAACGGTTTCCGCATCGATAACACTGTCGGCTATCGCGGCCTGACCGCGATGAAGGGGCGGGCCACGAATGGCAGGGCGCGGCCCGGCCAGGTCGTGCTCGGCCTGACGCGCACCGAGTCGCGCGTGAGCATCAACGTCGGCGGGCGCCTGCTCACCGATCCTGCCAGCGGCTACGAGTGCATCGCTCCGCATATCGAGATCAAGCTCACCTATCCGCCGATCGTGGTCTTCATCAGCCGCGAATTCCGGCCCGGCTCCTGCGCCTATGAAGAAGTGCTGGCGCACGAGATGCGCCACCTGAACACTTACCTCGACTACCTGCCCAGGGCCGAAAGCCGGGTACGCCAGGCGCTCGAGCGGCGCTTCGAGGACAAGCCGCTGTACGCGCGCATCGGACAAGCGCAAAGCCTGCTCCAGCGCGAAATCGACCGCGGCTGGATGCCCTATATTAAAAGCGAAATGGCGAAGGTCGAGGCCTTGCAGGCAGCCATCGACTCGCCGCAGGAATATGCCCGCCTCGGCAAGGTTTGCGGAGGTGAGGTACAGTCGCTGATTCGACCTGTACGAAAAAGCAAGACATGATGACTGACCCTGCAACACCAGTAACCCAAGAAGCGTCGCAGCGCTATCTCGCGCTGATCCCCGCGGCCGGCGTCGGCGCCCGCATGGCTGCCGGCAGTCCCAAGCAATACCTGCCCATCGGCGGCAAGCCCATGCTGCGCCACACCATCGACGCCTTCCGCTCCAGCCCGCTCATTGCACACACCTATGTGGTGGTGAGCCCCGACGATCCCTTCATCGACGGCGTCGTGCCGGCCGAGGGCGTGACGGTGCTGCGCTGCGGCGGCGCCACCCGCATGGAATCGATCCGCAACGGCTTGCGCATGTTGCACGGCAGCGTGTCGCTGGACGACTGGATCCTCGTGCATGACGCCGCGCGTCCTGGGCTCGACGCGGAACTGATCGCGCGCCTGATCGTCGAAACGGGTGAACACCCGGCCGGCGGCCTGCTCGCGCTGCCGGTGGTCGACACCGTCAAGCGCCACGTCGGTGGGGAGGTGGCGACCGTCACGCGCGATGGCCTGTGGCTGGCGCAGACCCCGCAGATGTTCCGCTACCAGCTGCTGTGCCGGGCACTCGATGCCGCGACGGATCCGGCTGCGATCACCGATGACGCCAGCGCGGTTGAAGCGCTGGGACTGGCCCCCAAGTTGGTGGAAGGGCATCCCCGCAACCTGAAGGTGACGCTGCCGGCCGACATCCGCATCGCGGAGATGTACCTGGCTGCTTTCCGAACCGAACCGACAACGAACTGAATGACTATGGCACAAGCATCCTTTAATCCCACTCCGCCGTTCCGCATCGGAACCGGCTACGACTGCCACGCACTGGTCGAAGGGCGCAAGCTCATCGTCGGCGGCGTGACCATCCCGCACCGCCTGGGCCTGCTCGGCCACTCGGACGCCGACGTGCTGCTGCACGCGATCATCGATTCGCTGCTGGGCGCGGCTGCGCTGGGCGACATCGGCAAGCATTTCCCCGACACCGACCCGATGTTCGCGGGCGCCGATTCGCGCACGCTGCTGCGGGAAGTGGCGCACCGCGTGGTGGCGACCGGCTACACGATCGGCAACATCGACGCGACCATCATTGCCCAGCAGCCGAAGATGGCGCCGCACATTCCGCAGATGGTGTCGCGCATCGCCGAAGACCTGGGCCTGTCGCCGCAGCAGGTGAACATCAAGGCCAAGACCAACGAAAAGCTGGGCTTCCTCGGGCGTGAAGAGGGCATGGCGGCAGAGTCGGTGGCGCTGTTGATCCGCGCTGCGGAACCGGGCTAAGTAGATAGCTCTCTGACATGTGCGTGCATATGCACTATAATTCCTCGAACGGGCAACACGCCCATTCGGGGAGTCGCACATGACAACGCAAGAAACGATGACGCCGCGCGCGGCCTGGATGCTGATCCTGGCCGCGAGCACGATCCTGATGATCACGATGGGCGCGCGCCTGACCACGGGCCTGTTCCTGTCGCCGATCAACACTTCTACCGGCCTCGGCATCGCTACCATCAGCTTCGCGATGGCGGTCGCCCAGCTCATGTGGGGAGCCTCGCAGCCGGTCTTCGGCGCCATCGCCGACAAGTACGGCCCGGCCCGCGTGATCGTGATCGGCGGCGTCATGCTCGCTGTCGGCACGGCCGCCACGCCCTTCATGTCCTCCGAGTGGGGGCTGCTGCTCAGCATGGGCATCCTGTCCGCCGCCGGCGCGGGGGCAGGGAGCTTCTCGATCCTGATCGGCGCTACCGCCCAGCGCCTGCCCGCCGAGCGGCGCGCTTTCGCGTCCGGCTTCATCAACGCCGGCGGCTCCTTTGGCCAGTTCGTGTTCGCGCCGCTGATGCAGGCGATCATTGCCTCCGCCGGCTGGGTCATCGCCATGCTCACCATGGCCGCCACGACCCTGCTCACCATCCCGCTGGCGCTCGGCATGCGCAAGAAGCCGGCCGTGCCGCTGACCTCATCCCCCAGCGCAGCCCCGGTCGCTCCCGTGGCGCAAGGAATCAGCCTGAGCGAACAGCTGCGCCAGGCCATGCGCGACCGCAGCTACCTGTGCCTGCACCTGGGCTTCTTCACCTGCGGCTTCCACATCGCCTTCCTCGTGACCCACCTGCCGCAGGAAGTCGCGCTGTGCGGCCTGTCGGCCGGCGTGTCGGCTACGGCGCTGGCGCTGATCGGGCTATTCAACATCGCGGGCAGCCTGGCGGCAGGAGCGCTCGCCAACCGCTACCGCATGAAGTCGCTGCTCGCCTTCATCTACGGCAGCCGTGCCCTGATCATCGTGGCCTACCTGCTCGCGCCCAAGACTGCGCTGACCTTCTACCTGTTCGCCGGCGCGCTCGGCTTCACCTGGCTGGCCACGGTGCCGCCGACCGCCGGCCTGGTGGGCAAGCTGTTCGGCATGCGCTACCTGGCGACCCTGTTCGGCATGACCCTGCTGTCGCACCAGATCGGCGGTTTCTTCGGCGCCTGGCTGGGCGGCCTGTCCTTTGTCCGCTTCGGCGACTATACGTGGATGTGGTACGCCGACATCCTGCTGGCCGTGGCGGCCGCATTGATCAACCTGCCGATCCGCGAAGCGCCCGTGGCGCGTCCGGGACTGGCAGCAGCGAAAGGCTGAACGGATGGCGCGCGAAGCCTGGGCCTATCGCGAGGTGGCGGTGGAATCCTTTGTCGATCCGAGAACCGGACAGGTGAGCATTCGCCCGGTATCGGGCCAGGCCTATGCAACCTCGCTGCGGGTGCAGTGCGCGCGTGCGCTCAGCGACCCGGAGCGCTATCCGGTCGGCACCCGCTTCCTGGTATCGGCCAAGCTGACCGACCGACAGGGCGGCGCCCCCTTCCTGTTCGTGTGGCACGGCGATCCAGTGACCGTGATGAGCAAGGCGGCATTGACGCGCTTCCTGGGCGAGCGCAAGCGCCTGCGGCTCTGAGCTCCATCGGGGGCCGGACTGAGGCTGATCGGTCAGCGCGCCGGCTCCATGACCGCCAGCCAGGCCAGGACGATGAACAGCAGGATGCCGCACACGACGCTGAAAACGGTACCGATGCGCCGCGGCCAGCAGTGGGTCAGCAGCACCGCCAGGCCGCCGAACACGAAGGACAGGCTGGCGCAGATGGCCACCCACGGCGGGGCACGGTAGAGCGACACGCGTCGCGGGCGCGCGGACGGTACACCCTCGAGTAGCCCGGTGGTGAAGCCGAGTGCGAGCAAGCCGAGCAGCAGCATGCCGATCCCGCAGATCAGCGCATCGCGCCGCGTGTTCCGGACTTTCATTTGCCCGCCAGGTCGCGCTCCACCACATCGAGGAAGGTGGCGGTGCTCCAGCGCAGGTCTGTGACCGGGATATCGGGGCGGTAGAACTCGCCGTTGCCGCGCGGCCGGTTCACGTAGAGCTTGGTCGGCACGATGACGCGCGCCAGGCCACCCGGCAGGGGCTCGACCCGCACTTCCATGTAGGTCGAGTCCGCCGAGCTGGGCGCGCCGACCAGCTTCGTGTTGGGGAACAGCTTGAAGTAGTCGATCGCGTCCAGGCAGGCGCTGGCGCAGTTGCCGGGGACGATCACGTAGACCGGGCGGGTGAAGGGCGCGGCCGGCGCCTGCTGCACGGTCCCGCTGTTTTCCTCCGGCTCGTCCTTCGAGATGTAGTAGGGCTTGCCGGCCGCTTGGGCCTTGCGCGTGGCCGCTTCACGCTCGGCCCACCACTGCGCGGATGCGGTCTCGCCCCGGGCGATGTCTTTCTCCTTCCCCTGCTGGTAATAGGCGATGTTGCCTGGCGAAGCGCGGTACCAGACTTCGACATTCCGGTTGCGCGCATCGTCGCGCCGCTTCAGTTCGGCGTCGCCCCACAGCGCCTTGGCGAACTCCTCGCTCCAGCTCGAGCTGCCACCCTGGTTGCGGCGCAGGTCGACCACGACCGCGTCAGCGCCGAGGAAGCGCTCGCGCTCCTTGCGCACCTGCTCGTTGATCGCGCGGTAGGCGGCGCGTTCCGCATCGGACGGCTGGAAGGTCGGCATGGCGACCCAGAACAGGTTCTTGCGCGGTTCGCTCAGGCCGACCGGCAGGGTGGCGCCGGCGACGCTGTCGCGCAGTAGCGGCGTGCGCGAGTCGGGCATGGTGCGCCAGGCCAGCACGCGTTCGACCTGCCGGCCGTCAAGCTCGAAAACGCAGCGCTGCGGGCGCGGCGCGAACGGGTTGCCGAAGTCGGTGAACAGGTTGCGCGCCTGGCTCCACCACTGGCCTTCTTCCTTCGGACGGCCCAGGAAGGCGAACACGTTCTGCGCCAAGAGCCGGCGCGCCGGCTTGCCGTCGCAGGACACGATGCGCTCGCCCTCGCGCGCGGCGCCATCCTCGCTCGCGTACACGAACAGGTCGCCGCGCCAGGCGGCGACGAAGCCGGGCCACTCGGCCGGCTTGACGGCATCGAAATCGAAGCTGGGGTAGACGCCCGCGTGGCCATCGTGGATCCGGTTCGAAAAGCCCAGCAGGGCCGCGATGTAGCCGCTGCCGTCATTCACCTTCGCCGCCAGCGCCGCTCCATGGGCCCTGGCGGCGCGCAGGTTGCGCAGAAATGCCGGGTTGTGCGGATCGTGGGCGCCGGCATGGTTGGCCAGGGTGACCCGGTAGCCGGCGTCGACGTCGCGCAGGGCGGCGGCGCGCCAGGCCTGCGCCGTGAACGGCAGGGGCGGAGCGGCGTCGGCGGCCGACACGGTGGATGAATAGCTGGCGAGCGCTGCAAGGGCAGCGGCAAGGATGGTCGGCATGAAGCGCATGGCAGGCAGCGGGTCGGAATCGGGCGCCCACTATACCGCGGCCATGCTGCTGGGAAATGCGTGGTTTCTCACACCGCTCGCGCTCGCCGGCAGGAGGTGGACAGCGCAGGCTTGCAAAAATGGTTACCATCGGGTTTTCATTCCGCATTTTTGAGAGGACTACCATGGCCACACGGAACATCGCCGTCATCGTCGGCAGCCTGCGCAAGGATTCGTTCACCCGCAAGGTGGCGCAATCGATGATCGAACTCGCGCCCGCCAGCCTGCGCATGGAGATCGTCGAGATCCGCGACCTGCCGCTCTACAACCAGGACGACGAGACCGACAACCCACCGCCCGCCTTCACGGCCTTCCGCGAGCGCATCAGGCAGGCCGACGGCATCCTGTTCTGTACGCCGGAATACAACCGCTCGGTGCCGGGCGCGCTCAAGAATGCGATCGACGTCGGCTCGCGCCCCTACGGCAAGGCCGCCTACGCGGACAAGCCCTGCGCGGTGGTCAGCGTCTCGCCCGGCGCGCTGGGCGGCTTCGGCGCCAACCACCACCTGCGCCAGATGCTGCCCTTCCTGAACATGCCCTGCATGCCGGCGCCGGAAGCCTATGTCGGCATGGTGGGCAACAAGTACGAGGGCGACCGCCTGGTCGACGATGGGAGCCGCGCCTTCTTCCAGACCTTCATCGACAGCTTCGCCGCCTGGGTAGAGCGCCATGTCCGCTGAACACCCGATCGCGGTGCGCGGGCTCGACCACATCGTGCTGCGCGTGATCGACCTCGGCGCCATGATCGCCTTCTACGGCGAGGTGCTGGGCTGCCGGGTCGAGCGCCGCCAGGACGAGATCGGCCTGGTCCAGCTGCGCGCCGGCGCGTCCATGATCGACCTGGTGCCTGTGAGCGGCAAGCTGGGAAGCGCGGGCGGCGCCGCACCCAGCCTCGAGGGGCGCAACCTCGATCACCTGTGCCTGCGCCTCGAACCCTTCGACGAAGGCGCGATCCGGCGCCACCTGGCGGCGCATGGCGTGGAGGCCGGCCCGGTCGAATCGCGCTATGGCGCCGAAGGCGAGGGCCCGTCGATGTACCTGCTCGACCCGGAGCGCAATACCGTCGAGCTCAAGGGGCCGCCTTACACCGCATGAAGGCGCGCACGGCAACGACTGGCGACGCTCGGCCAGCCCGCTACGGCCGGCCAGACGGCTGGCGCGGCCGCCTGTACGACATCATCTTCCGCAGCGATTCGGTCGCCGGGCGGCGCTTCGACATCGCGCTGGTGCTGGCGATCCTGCTCAGCATCCTGGTGGTGGTGCTCGACAGCGTGCCGCGCATCCGGGTCCGGCACGCTGATCTCATGCATGGGCTGGAGTGGACCTTCACGCTGCTGTTCACGATCGAGTACGTGGCGCGCCTGCTGTGCGTGCGCCAGCCGCTGCGCTACGCTACGAGCTTCTTCGGCATCGTCGACCTGCTGTCGGTACTGCCCACCTATGTATCGCTGCTGGTGCCGGGCAGCGAAGCACTGCTCGACATCCGCATCCTGCGCCTGCTGCGCGTGTTCCGCATCTTCAAGCTGACCCTCTACATCGAGGAGTACACGCGCCTGGCCGAGGCGCTGGCGGCGAGCCGGCGCAAGATCATGGTGTTCCTGTCGGTGGTGCTGATGGCGGTGCTGATCCTGGGGACGGTGATGTACGTGGTGGAGGGGCCGGAACATGGCTACACCAGCATCCCGACCGCGATGTACTGGGCAATCGTCACCATGACCACGGTGGGCTACGGCGACATCACGCCGCATACGCCGCTCGGCAAAGGCATCGCCTCGTTCATGATGCTGCTCGGCTGGGGCATCCTGGCGGTGCCGACCGGTATCGTCACCGCCGAGATGACGGCGCGCCGCAACGACCGCCGTCATGGCCCGGCGCGCCTGGCGCGCGACTGCGAAGTCTGCGGCAGCAGCGGCCATGATGCCGGCGCAAATTTTTGCAAGGATTGCGGGGCCGAACTGCCCACGGCGCCGGCCCGGCCTTGAGTCCCGGGGCGGCCGCACCTTTGTGGTACATCAAACCTTGGCCCGGCTGCGCCTTTAGTCTTCTAGCCTCGTGCCGCGGCCCGCTCCGATGGGCTGCAGCGTGCCTTTCAATGCAATCACATAACGAGGTCAATGCATGTATCCCTTTCCGCAAACCGTGACTCCGGCCGTGCGCTCCCACATGGACGCGCAGACCGCCTTCCTGAACGACATGTCCAAGTCCATGTTCCGGTCCTTCCAGCAGATGTGCGACCTGAACATCCAGCTGGTGCAGACCCTGGTCGAGGAAAGCACCCTGGCCAGCCAGCAGGTGCTGAGCGCCGATCGCCAGACCGAGATGCTCAGCGCTGCCGCCGCGCGCGCCCAGCCGACCAGCGACAAGCTGCGCGCCTACCAGCACCACATCTCGCGCCTGGCGGCCGACGCCCAGGTCGAGCTGGCGCGGGTGACCGAGCAGCACGTGCAGAACACCACCCGTACCGCACGCGCCCTGGTCGACGAAGTCACCCGCAGCACCGCCGAGGAAACCGAGCGCAACATCCGCACCCAGCAGGAGGCGTTGCGCAACGCCGCCGACCCGTTCGCACGCCGCGACGGCGATGCGCGCCACGCGATGGAGGGCAACGGTGAAATGCAGCGCGGCCAGCCGGGACAGGGCGCGCAGCAGAGCGGCGCCCAGGGCAACCGCCCGGCAGGCGCGGCCACGCATTAAGGCCGCAGCGCCCGGCTGGCAGCGCCGGCGGGCGCTCCCACGGTGGCGGCATTGCCCGGTGCCGCCACCGGCGCCAGTCCAAACAGTGGCCGCAGCAGGCCGACGCGGCGCACCACCTCGAAGATCCCGAAACTCAGGGTCAAGGTCAGCAGCACCAGCAACAGCGCTTCCAGGCCCGGCGCGATCCGCAGCGGCTGCATGGCATGCGCCATCGTCACGATCAGGGTCTGGTGCAGGATGTACACCGGGAAGATCGCTTCGTTCAGGTAGCGCCGCGCCGGGCCGTCACGGTCCAGGTGGCGCGCCGCGAAGCCGCAGGCGGCCACCATTGCGCACCAGGCCTGCAGCGCATACATCGCATACACGAAGGGACGCAGGGACGCCATCACCGGCGGCGCGACCACCTCGTAAGCCGCGATCCACATCACGAGCAGGGCCCAGCCGGTGGCGGCGATGCCCAGGGCATGCCAGCGCAGCGGGACCAGGCGGGCCCAGAAGCCGGGGACGCGCGCCACCAGGGCGCCCAGCAGGAAGGGAATGAAGGACATCGCGTGGTTGTACCAGTCGCCGACCACGCTGTGGTTGGTCGGGAAATGCTCGACCAGGGCCACGCGGGCGATCGCCAGGACGGCGGCCGGCAGGGCGACGATGCGCCAGCCCGTCAGCCAGCTGCCGATGCGCGCCGCGACGGCGTCGAAGCGCGGCCCCAGCGCCGCGACCAGCCCGCCCAGCAGCATCGTGTAGATCCACAGGTAGGCGACGAACCACAGGTGGTTCCAGGTCGGCAGGATCAGGCAATCCTCGCGGCAGAAGCCGTTATAGGCCTGCAGGTACAGCCGCATGAAGGCGCCGTAGCCATCGGCGTAGCCGAGCTTTTCGACCACTTCCAGATAGGGCTGCGGCGGCACCACCACCAGCATGCCGAACACCAGCGGCAGCAGCAGGCGCAGGCTGCGCCGGCGCAGGAAGGTCGCGGTGCCGGCCTTGCGCAGCATGAGGCTGGCGGCGGCGCCTGCGACAAAGAACAGCAGCCCCAGGCGCCAGGGCGAGGACAGCATCATGAAGGGTTCCGGGAGTGTAGAGGCAAAGGGGCTCTTCACATGCCAGTCCCAGGTGACGTAGTACATGCCGACGTGGTACAGGATCAGGATGAAGAAGGCGATGATGCGCACCCAGTCGAGGAAGTACAGGCGCGTTGGGGGAGTGATTTGAGTGTTCATGGCGCACGCTCGTTGTCGAAGTGGCGCCAGCATGCCCGGCGTGGCGGCCGGCGGCGAGCGGTATGTGGCCAAACGGGATCGCGGCGGGGCGAGTTGGATGCAGGTCCTGAAGCAGGGTCAGGCAATGCGCCCGAGCGGCCGGCGCCGGAGGAACGCGGGCTTATTCCCAGGCAACCGGCTGGTCGCGCGATATCAGGTCTTCTGCGCGGACCGCGCCACCGGACAGCACACGAGCGATTACCGTAGCCTCGATCCTGCGCGCTTTCAGGTACTCGACTGCGCCGAGCGTGCCAACGGACGCCTGAAGTGCAAGGGCGTGCCTCACGGCCTGTTCGGCACCGACCGATGCGGGATGGGGCAACAAGGAACGCGTCAAGGCCCGGCGCTCTGCTTGTAAGGTTTCCATTGATTTTTCTGTGAAAAAAATCCGCCACCTCGAGAGTGGCGGAAAATACGTTGGTTCACGTAGGAGACATGAACAGGATAGTGGCGAAACATGTCGGCATGATGACAGCGCCGCGCCTCAGCCTGACTGCAGGGCCGCCATCAGGTCGGCGCGGTACTGGCGGCTGCAGGGCACGCGTGCGCCGCCGCGCAGCACCAGTTCGCAGTCGCCCTTGTCGAGCGGGACGACGCGTTCGACGGCCGCAGGCCGCACCGCGGCGCGCCGGTGGCAGCGCACGAAGCCGGTGCCGAGCTGGTCGAGCAGGCTTGACAGGGTCTGGCGCAGCAGCGGGGCGCCCTGCGCCGTGTGCAGCGCCACGTAGTTGTCGGCGGTTTCCAGCCACTCGATGTCGGCGACCTGCACCACGCGGGTGGCGCCGCGCTCGGTGACGAGCAGCTGGCGCGGGGCCAGGCCAGTGGCGGTGGATGCGGGGCGCGAGACGAGCCGCGCCTGCAGCCGTTCCAGCGCCCGCTTCAATCGTGCCTGGTCGAAGGGCTTGAGCAGGTAGTCGATAGCGTTGGCGTCGAAAGCGCGCAGCGCGTACTCGTCATAGGCAGTCACGAACACCACCAGCGGCGCCGGCTGTGGCAGCGAGGCCGCGAGGTCGATGCCGGACAGCTCGGGCATCTCGATGTCGAGCAGCAAGGCGTCCGGCCGGAACTCCGGCAAGCAGCACAGCGCCGCGTGGCCGTCGGCGGCTTCTTCAATCGCCTCGATGCCCGGTTCGAGCGCCAGCATGCGGCGCAGCCGGGCACGCGCGGGGCCTTCGTCGTCGACGATCAGGATGCGCATGGCAGCCTCAGTTCGGTGCGTACGCCGGCGGGCGCCAGCTGGGACAGGGACAGGCTGGCGCGGTCGCCATGCAGCGCCGCCAGGCGTGCGCGCAGGTTGGACAGGCCGAGTCCCGGGCCGCCGCCATCCGCGTCAGGGCCGAGCACTCCGCGGTCGTCCTCGATGCGCAGCGCCAGCCAGGCGCCATCGCGCGTGGCGCTGACCGTGATGCGGGTCGGCGCGCGCTGGCGCTCCACGGTGTGCTTGAACACGTTCTCCAGCAGCGGCTGCACGCTCATGGCGGGCAGCTGCACGCCGAGCGTGTCGTCGTCGATGCGCCAGTGTACCTGCGCGCGGCCGTCGAAGCGCTGCTCCATCACGCCCGCATAGGCGCGCGCCAGGCGTAGTTCTTCGCCCAGCGTGGCCTGCGGCCGCTCGCCCAGCGCCAGCGCGGCGCGCAGCAGGTCGGCAAGCTGCACCAGGGTGGCGTCGGCGCGCGCCACGTCGGTGTGCATCAGCGACGAGATGGTATTCAATGCATTGAACAGGAAGTGCGGCTGCATCTGGCGCGCCAAGGACTGCAGCTGGGCCTCGCGCAGGAGCGAGGCGGCCCGTTCCTCGCGCAGGCGCGCGCCCAGCAGCTCGCGATAGGACAGCAGGCCGAAGCCGATCATCGTGAACAGGCCGATGAAGACGGTGAGCTTCATCGATTCGTAGACGAAGACCTGGCCCCAGGGTTCATGGTCGTAGCTGGCGCCGGCCAGCGCATACACGGCGTGGCGGATGGCGAATACCGACGGTATGAAGGCGATCCAGTACAGGGGCAGCATGCTCGCCTGCAGCGCGAACCAGCGCAAGGGCGTGGCGATCAGGTGGTCGAAGCGGGCGCCATGGCGGCGTTGCAGGAACAGCAGCAGGGTAGCGACCAGCGCCGAGGAGCTCTCCCACAACACGGGCTGCCACCAGGCGCTGCCGCCGTCGCGCCGGTAGTCCTCGACGGCGACCAGCACCATCAGGGTCCAGAACAGGAGCCAGGCGATGGCGAAGGCGATTTTGCTGCGGGTCGGGTTCATGCGGCCCGATCTTCCAGCATCCGCCGGCGCTTGTCAAAGCCGGGCCAGTGGATTCAGTTGCCGCCGGCGGTCGGTGGGGCGGCGCGCTCCGCATCGAGTTCCTTGCGCATCGCCTCGACCCCGGCCATGTAGTCGGCCACGGTCGTGTCAAGGCTGGCGCGCAGCTCCGGCGGCAGCAGCACCGCCATGTACAGTTCGTCCGCCAGGCGCCCGTGGCGCTGCTGGTTGACGATCAGGACCAGGCAGGAAGCCAGCACCGCCGCCCCGGCGCAGATCGCGCGCAGGCGCCGCCTCAGGGGCGGCTTGATGGTCGCCAGGTGGAAGTAGATGATCCCGGCAATGGTGGCCGACGCCGCGTGCGAGCCGTAGCGCGTGAGCCATTCCAGCGAATAGGCATAAGCCAGGATCGAGGCCAGCAGGCGGAAGCCCAGCAGGGCCGCCAGGCCGCAGCCGAAGATGAACAGATGCCGCCCCAGCCGCGTATAGCGCCCGAACAGGCGGTTCATGAAGGCCCACAGGCTGCTCCACAGCAGCGCCGCGCCGATGCCGATGCTGGGCGCCAGCACGTAGTTCAGCAGCTCGAAGGGCTGGGCGTCGAACAGCCAGGTCACGAGCAGGGCGACCAGGCCCGCCAGCAGCACCCCGACCACGCCCGGCAGCACGCCCTCCCAGCCGTGCATCGTGCGGTCCAGCAGTTCGGCCGGCACCGGAAAGTCGGCCGCGCGCACGCGCAGCGAGGTATGGCCGAGGCGCACCACGGTGTCGCCTTTCATCTCCAGCTGCTGCACCCGCTTGCGGCCGTGGTTCAGGCCATTGCGGGTGCCGAGGTCGCGCATCAGGAGGGTGCCGTCGTCGGCCTGTTCGATCACGGCGTGGTGGGCGGCGGCGTATTCGTCGTCCAGGATGAAGTCGTTGTCGTAGGCGCGCCCGAGCCGGATCGGCAGCGCGTGCGCGCGCTGGCGGTGCAGCACCTCGCCGTTGCGCGCCAGGATCTCGATGGTCCAGGGGCCCTTCATCGCTTGCCTCCGCTGGGTGCGGGCGCCGGCCGGCGCAGGTTCCGCCCGAAGGAACCGAGGAAGGCGCGCGTGACGCGCATGCCATTCTCGTAAGAGACGCCGGACACGTCCAGGCGGCTCTGCAGGCTCGATTCGGCCGCGTTGGTGCTGGCCGTCAGCAGCGTGAAGTTGTACAGGCCCTCGAACTTGCGGTAGGCGCGCACGCAGGTGACGGCGCGCAGCGGCAGGGTGCGGGTGTGCACGAAGGCTTCCGTGCATACGGGCTTGGTCAGGCGTTCGTTGCCCTCACCCAGCGTGCCGGTGCGGAACAGGCGGCTGGCCAGGGCCGCGAAGGGCAGGCGCGCCAGGTTGTCGGAGCGGATGTACTGGTGGGTCATCGACACGTGCCCGGTCTGCTGCGACGAGGAGACATAGATCGCCGACTCCATCGCGCAGCTCATCAGGTCCGAGGTATACGCCGTCTCGGCCTTCACGTTGGAGCGCCCCCAGCAGCGCAGCTGGCCGGATTCGCGCACCGGCACCAGGTAGGGGCCCATGCTCTTGATCGCGAGCGGCTCTTCCAGCAGGCGGTCGACCATGGCGCGCTGGTGCTGCAGCAGCTGGGCCGCGATCAGGGGATTGAAGTCCTTCGGCGGCGCCGGCTGGCTGGCGACCCGGCGCAACAGCTCCTGCACGTACTTCACCGGCACCAGGAAGCTGACCGATTCGCCGTCGCGGCGCTTGGACACGTTGACGCCGGCCACGGTGCCGTTGCCGGTCACGCTGGGACCGCCGCTCATGCCCGAATTGATGGGTCCCCCGAACATGAGCTGGTCGTAGAAGCTGCGCGTGACGACGCCGTTGTAGGCGCCTTCGGAGATGGCAAAACCCAGGTCGAGCGGATTGCCGAGCGAGTACAGTCGCTGGCCCTGGGTCAGGCGCACCGGCCGCTCCGGCACCTTGAAGAAGCCGCTGCCCTCGCGGTTCACACGCAGCACCGCCAGGTCGTGCAGCACGTCGACCGCCATCAGCTCGACCGGGCCGCTGTTGCCGTCGGTGTCGACGTATTCCGCGGTGTAGACGTCGGGATCGAGCGCCATCTGCGACACCACGTGGTAGTTGGTGACCACCAGGCGGCCGCTGCCCACCAGGAAGCCCGAGCCGACGGTCGACTGGGTGCGGCCGTTCTTGAGCAGCATGCGGATCTGCAGCAGGTCGCCGCGCGCCGAGGCGTACAGGTCCTGGGCCGCCGAAGAGGGCGGCGGCAGGGCGTCCTGGGCATCGATCTCGCCCGGGCTTGGTGCCGGCGGGTTGGCGCCGGGTGGTGCGGACGGCGGCAGGTGTGGAGGCGGCGCGGGCGCCGTGACCGGACTGGTACGGGGCGGCCGGGTAGTCTGCTCAGGCGGCGGCGCCGTGGCTGCGCCTGCCGCGAGGCAGAAGAGCAGGAAGGCGGCAGCGGTCCGTTTCATGCAATCCGTTCATGGCAAGGAGGAAGCACTATCTTGCCACCGGATCGCCGGCCCGCGCGCGCGGTAGGGTGGGCGGGTTTCCCGCCCACGCGGTGATAAATAGCAGCAAGATCATCCGGCACGGAAGCGACGCCGCCTACGATCACCGCGTGGGCGGCATAGCCGCCCACCCTACGAAATCAGCCTGCGTCGGCGGGGGCCTCGACAGGACCCATCATGTGCCCCAGCTTGGCCTGCTTGGTGTTCAGGTAGCTGTTGTTGAAGGCGTTGCGGTTGACCAGCAGCGGCACGCGCTCGGCCACCTCGATGCCGAGGCGGGTGAGGGCATCGATCTTGCGGGGGTTGTTGGTCATCAGGCGCAGCGAGCGCACGCCGAACTGTTCCAGCATCGGTTTGCACAGTTCATAGTTGCGGGCGTCGGCATGGAAGCCCAGCTGCAGGTTGGCCTCGACCGTGTCGGCGCCGGCTTCCTGCAGGCGGTAGGCGCGGATCTTGTTGACCAGGCCAATGCCGCGTCCTTCCTGGCGCAGGTAGAGCAGGATGCCGCGGCCCTCCTCGGCGATGCGCTGCAGCGCGCCTTCGAGCTGGGCGCCGCAGTCGCAGCGCTGCGAGAACAGCACGTCGCCGGTCAGGCATTCCGAATGTACGCGCGCCAGCACCGGCTCGCCGTCGCCAATGTCGCCCAGCACCATCGCCAGGTGCTCTTTGCCTGTGCTGTGCTCGGTGAAGGCGTGCAGCGTGAACTGCGCCCACGGCGTCGGCAGGGCGCACGAAGTAACGTAGTCGAGCAGCTGGTCGTTGGTGGCTTGGGTGGCACTGGCAGGCATGGCGTTTCTCGTCGTTGAAGCGTGTAACAGTAACGGTGTAGTTTACCGGAAATCCGACAGGGCCGTGCGGAACCCCTCCCGCCCCTCACCGCGGTGTGTTACGCTGTGGTAACTGTTTCGGAGCAAACGCAGCATGGACACAATTTCCACACCGACAACCCAGCGGCGCAGGCGCGGCCTCGGCGCCTGGCTGGCGCTGGCCTTTTCGCTGCTGACCGTGGTCCTGACCCTGCTGCTGGTACAGGTGGTGGAGCGCTCCTCGACCGAGCAGGTCAAGGACAGCATCGGCCACGGCCTGGGCGAGCTGGCGCGCCAGACTGCCGACAAGCTCGACCGCGGCATGTTCGAACGCTATCGCGAGGTCAGCCTGATGGCCGGCCGGCGCGACCTGCGCGACCCGGGTACGCCGCCCGCCGAACGGCGCCGCATCCTGGCCGACATGCGCGAAACCTATGGCTATTACGACTGGATCGGCCTCACCGCCCTCGATGGCAGGGTCATCGTCGAGGCGCGCGGCCTGCTGGAAGGCGTCGACGTCTCGCAGCGCCCCTGGTTCAGGAATGCGCTCGAGGATGTGCACGTGGGCGACGTGCACGAGGCGGTCAAGCTGGCCAGGCTGCTGCCGAACGAAAACGGCGAACCGCGCCGCTTCGTCGACGTCGCCTTTCCCTTCCAGGACCTGAACGGCAAGACCGCGGGCGTGCTGGGCGTGCACCTGTCCTGGCAATGGGCGCGCGACGTCGAGCGTTCGATCATCGCGCCGGTGCAGGAACGGGGGCGGGTGCAGGCGCTGATCGTCAGCCGGCAGGGTGTCGTCCTGCTCGGGCCGCCCGGCCTGCAGGGCAAGAAGATCTCCACCGAAAGCCTGCGCCTGGCCCAGCAGAAGCGCACCGGCTACCGCGTCGAGCAGTGGGACGATGGCGTCTCCTACCTGGTGGGCTATGGCGCCACGGTCGGGCGGCGCATGTATCCGGGTCTGGGCTGGACCGTGCTGGTGCGCCAGGACATCGACGACGCCTACGCCCCGGTGCGGCGCCTGCGCGAACAGGCGCTGTGGAGTGGCGCCGCGCTGGCGGTCGTGTTCTCGCTGGCCGGCTTGCTGGTGGCGCGCCGCATCACCCGTCCGCTCGGCGCCCTGGCCGAGTCGGCCGAACGCCTGCGACGCGGCGAAGCGGTCCAGCTGGTGCCCAACGCGAAGGATTATTACGAGGTGCAGGCGCTGTCCGGCACCCTGAACCACCTGGTGAGCGACCTGGTGCGCCAGCGCGCCGAACTGCGCGACCTGAACGCCACGCTCGAGCAGCGCGTCGAGGAACGCACGCGCGAACTGGAACGCGCCCTGGCCTCGGTGCAGGCCAGCGAACAGCGCATCAACGCGATCGTCGACGCCGCCCAGGATGCCTACATCGCGGTCGACCAGCGCGGCATGATCCTCGACTGGAACCGCGCGGCCGAGCGCATGTTCGGCTGGCGGCGCCAGGAAGCGGTCGGCTGGCCGCTGTCCGAGCTGGTGCTGCCGGAGCGCTACCGCGCCAGCCTGAACGGAGCCCTGCATGCCTTCCGCCAGACCGGCCAGCTGGCCATGCTGGAGCAGCGCCTGGAGCGCGAGGTTATCGACCGCCATGGGCGCGAGTTCACCATCGAGATGACGGCCACCCTGGCGGGGCAGGGCGAGGATGCCTTCTTCAGCGTCTTCCTGCACGATATCTCCGGGCGCAAGCGGGTCGAGCAGATGAAGAACGAATTCGTCGCCACCGTTTCGCACGAGCTGCGCACCCCGCTGACCTCGATCCAGGCTTCGCTGTCCATGCTGGCCGACGGCATGGCCGGCGATCTGCCGCCGGACGCCGCGCGCCTCATCGCCATCGCCAGCCAGAGCAGCGAGCGGCTGGTACGCATGGTGAACGACCTGCTCGACATCCAGAAGATCGAGGCCGGCCAGATGCACTTCCAGCACACGCCCCAGCCCCTGCTGCCGGTGTTCGAACGCGCGCTGGCGGCGATGGAAGGGCAGGCGCGCCAGGCGGCCGTGATCCTGCGGCGCGACTGGGACGCCGGCGCGGC
Source organism: Massilia sp. IC2-476 (assembly GCF_020707295.1). NCBI lineage: Bacteria > Pseudomonadati > Pseudomonadota > Betaproteobacteria > Burkholderiales > Oxalobacteraceae > Massilia > Massilia sp. IC2-476. The sequence goes on along the minus strand of NZ_JAJFER010000001.1, from coordinate 16,911 downwards.
AGGGCTCGCGGCCAGCATCGATCCGGACCGCATGGAACAGGTGCTGACCAACCTGCTGTCGAACGCCATCAAGTTCACGCCCGCCGGCAAGAGCGTGACCCTGGGCCTGGCGCGCACGGCGGACACGCTGCGCCTGAGCGTGCTGGACGAGGGGCCGGGCATTGCGCCGGCATTCCAGGCGCGCGTGTTTCAGCGCTTCGCCCAGGCCGACGGCGCCGATTCGCGCACGCGCGGCGGCACCGGCCTGGGACTGGCAATCAGCAAGGCGATCATCGAGGAACACGGCGGCAGCATCGGTTTTACTACGGCGCCGGGGCGCGGCACGCGCTTCGTCATCGAGTTGCCCGTCGCGGCGACTGCCTGAACATCGCGGGACAAAGGCGGGCGCGCCGGGCGCTATGTCTGTTTCCGCACTGAACAGCCTTGTTCCTGGTCGTATGCTTGGGCTGTGACTCATGCAGGACACGACCACCATGAAAACGCCGATCCCCGCCACTGTTGATGCCGCCCGCGACGACACCTCGCCGGCGCCGCAGAAGAAACGCCGGGCCGCCGGCCTGTCGCTCACTGCCTGGAAGCAGTTTATCAATGTCGCCAAGCCCTACTGGCTGGGGAGCGACAGGAAAAAGGCCTGGAGCCTGCTGCTGCTCCTGATCGTCCTGATGCTGGTCGAGACCAAGCTGGCGGTCATGCTCAACAACCAGACCGGCGAAATGACCTCGGCGCTGGCAAGCAGGAATGCCGACCGCTTCTGGACTTCGGTGCGGGCCTGCCTGATGGTGCTGGCCTTCGCGGTGCCGACCTATGCCTTCTACTACTTCATGCGCGACCAGTTCGCCAACCAGTGGCGACGCTGGCTCACCGGCCGCTTCCTCGACGGCTACCTGGGCGGGCGCAAGTATTACCAGCTGGGCGCCGACAGCGAGATCGACAACCCGGACCAGCGCATCAGCGAAGACATCAACACCTTCACCGGCAGGTCGATCCACTTCCTGTTGATTTTCCTCGGTTCGATCATGCAGCTGGTGGCCTTCAGCGCCGTGCTGTGGTCGATCTCCCACCTGCTGGTGGGCGTGCTGGCGGTGTATGCGCTGGTGGGCACCGTGGTGGCCCTGGTCGTCTTCGGCAACCCGCTGATCCACCTGAATTTCTGGCAGCTGCGGCGCGAAGCGGATTTCCGCTTCAGCCTGATGCGCTTGCGCGAGAATGCGGAATCGATCGCCTTCTACCGCGGCGAAGCCCAGGAGCGCGCCCACATCGACAGCCGCTTCGACAAGGTGTTCCGCAATTTCGCGAAGCTGATCCGCAAGCAGTGTTCGCTCAACCTGTTCCAGCGCACCTTCAGCCAGCTGACCCTGGTGCTGCCCTTCATGATCCTGGCCGGCGGCGTGCTGTCGGGCGAGCTGGAAGTGGGGCGGGCGGTGCAGGCGGCCGGCGCCTTCACCGCGGTCTTGAGCGCGGTCGGCGTCATCGTCGACAACTTCGAAAGCCTGAGCCGCTTCGTGGCGGGCATCGACCGCCTGCAGGCCTTGTCGCGCCTGGTGCTGCCGGAAGCGCAGCAGACAGCCGCCAGGACGGAGGCGCGCATCCAGACGCGCGACGGCGAGCACCTGGCGCTGGAAGCCGTGACCCTGCATCCGCCGGGCTCGGAGCGGGTGCTGGTCAAGGATTTGAACCTGGTCTTGACACCTGGCGACGCGCTGCTCATCACCGGCGAGAGCGGCTGCGGCAAGAGTTCGCTGCTGCGCGCGATCGCGGGCTTGTGGGACCGCGGCAGCGGGGTGATCCAGCGTCCGCCGCTGGAAGAATTCTTCTTCCTGCCCCAGCAGCCCTACCTGCAGTCGGGCACCCTGCGCAGCCAGCTGGTCTATCCAAGCACCCACTGCGAACTGGATGACGAGACGCTGCTGGACATCCTGGACCAGGTCCATCTGCCGCGCCTGGCCGAACGCGTCGGCGGGCTGGACGCCGTGCAGGACTGGGAAAAGCTGCTGTCGGTCGGCGAGCAGCAGCGCCTGGCCTTTGCCCGCGTGCTGGTGCACCGGCCCAAGATCGTCATCCTGGACGAAGCGACCAGTGCCCTCGACAGCGGCAACGAAGCCTCGCTGTATGCGCGCCTGCGCGACGGCGGCGCCACCCTGATCAGCATCGCGCACCGCGCTGCCGTGCTGCGCCATCACACCCATGTACTGAGCCTGAAGGGCGAGGGGGCGTGGGAGCTGATCGAGGCGGGCAGCTTCCAGTTCGACGGGCCGGTAGCCGTGGTCAAGGGCGGCCCCCAGCCTGCGCGTCCGGTGCCGAAAGTGGCGGCGGTCGGCTAGTCCCGTTTGCACCAGCGCCAGGCCCAGCGCGCGGCGAGCGTGAGCAGCATCCAGAACAGGAAGGCAAGCCAGAAGCGCGGCCACAGGATGTCGTCGATGCCGATGAGCAGGGACAAGGGGTCCCTGGCGACCGAACCGACCGGTGAAATCGCCTGGCTGTCGGCCAGGAAGGGCAAAGGGAAGCCATAGGCCAGCACCGGGCAGGGGCCCATGTCGCCGCAGCTGTTGAGGGCGCGCCCTGGGACCAGCAGGGAAGCATAGGTCAACAGGGCAGCGATCGCACACAGGCGCAGCAGTGTCTTCAGTGTCGTGGCCATCGGCTTCGCCGCTTCAGGTGACGATCATCGAGTGGATGGTTTCCGCCCGCACCATTGCCTGCTCCAGCCGCTGGTGGTCGGCGCCAGTGTATTTGCCTGCAAATGCCCTGGCCAGGTGCAGAAAGCCTGTGGCCAGTGCTGGGTCTCCGAGCGAGCAGGCCAGGAAGACGACGCCACGTTTCAGCTCCACGAAGCCGCGTGCCAGGATGTTTTCGGCGCACATGATGCAGTCGCCGTCCGGGACCTTGTGCAGGATCGCCGACGACACCCGGTACAACTCGCGCAGTACCTCGATCTGCCCGATGGACTCGGCGTGCGTCGTCGCGCTCGCATGCTTCCACCACAGATCCGCGGCGGGCGTCGAAGCCTGGTCCAGCGTGGCGGCGAGTTCGCGGAAGGACGCCTTGGTCCATTCGGTTTCCTGTTCGCTCGAAATCGCCAGGTTCTTGTACACGGTTAGGAGCTCGAGGTCCTCGCGACCCATGAGGTAGTGACTGCAGCCGAAGCCACGGAAAGCCTTCTCGGCCTCGTGCAGCGAAAGTCCACGCTTCATCGCTTGCCCTCCATCGTTTTCTGCCGATCGGCGACCTGCGCGGTCGACAGCGCGCGCCACTGGATTCGTCGGATCGTGGCCATTGGTTCTCCTTTGCGATCAGCCATGATAGTGGCGGATACCAGCAGAAAGATAGCCTGCAGGGCCGCAGCTCACGCTTCCATGCGGGCCGGGTAGCGTCAGCGCAGTTCGTGCAGGGCGATCCCGCCGAAACCAGGCCAGGCGCCGAAGTCCGCTTCCAGGCGCGGCAGTAGCGCGCGCAAGGCGCCCTTGTCGGCATGGAAGGTGGTGGCCGAGCCGTCGATGACGCGGGTGCCTGCCAGCTGGTAGGGCTGGGCGCTGGCATGCGCCAGCGGCTGGCGCAGCAGCACCAGCAGCTGCCGCCCTTCGAGCGTGACGAGCAGCATGTCGCCCGCGCTGCCGTCGGGCAGGCGCTGGTAGCGGCGCTGCGTCTCGCGCGGCAGCGGACCCGCTTCCAGTGCGATGCGCGCCCGCTTGCCGTGCGCGGCCGCCCAGTCGAGGAAAGAGACGGCGAAGCGCTGGATCTGCTCGGGATCGGTGCGGTAGTCCATCACCGTCAGCGCATCGGCGTAGCGGGCCAGGCCCGCCAGGACCGCGCCGCGATTGTCCCACCAGAAGGGCACGACGAATTCCAGCGCCATGCTGCCGGCGGCTTCGCGCAGCGCCGCCAGCGTGGCGACGTATTCCTCGTCGAGGCGGGCGGCTGGCAGCACGTGTTCGGGCAGCAGGTAGGGCTCGATGTCGAACTGGATCGCCGCCAGGCGCGCCGGCGGTTCGGCCGCCGCGTTGTAGGCGGCATAGGCGCGGGCGCGTGCGGCGGTGGCGGCGCGCTGGGAAGGCAGCACCATGTGCGGGTCGCCTTCCACCGCGCTGACCTTGACGCCCTGCTGGCCGGCGCGGCGGACGAATGCCGCCAGCGCTTGCGGTTCCTGGACCCGTCCTTCTTCCAGCGGCACCACGATGAACAGCTCGCCGATGCGCTCGCGCGCGGCCCATGCGAGCAGCTCGTCGCCGCGCTCGCGCCAGGCGCTGCGGTCCCAGATCCAGGTGGAGCGGGGCGCCGCGGCGGGCGCTTCCGGCTCCAGCACGAGCGAATCCAGGCGCAGGCTGCCGCCGTCCGCCGGACAGGCGATCACGAACTGGCGCCAGCTGCCGCGATCCAGCCCGGCCGGCAGGGCCAGGCGCGCGCTGCCCGCACCCCCGGCAGCGATCCGCCCCATGTCGAGCCCGGACTCGCGCGCCGCTTGCGCGGCGTCGGCCACCTGCCAGTCGAACTGTCCCTTGCCGGAAAAGCCGGCGCGCAGCACGGCGCGCAGGCGCGGCATGGTCCAGGGGCCGGTGAGCAGGACGCCGGCCGGACGGCTGCCGGGCCGGCAGCTGATTTGCAGGCGGCCGCCTGCCAGGCTCGCCTCGACCCGTTCCTCGACGCCGTAGCTGCGCGCCTGCATCGTTGCGAGCAGGTTGGTCCGCAGCGACATCGGCTGCGGTTTCGCGGGCGTGTCGGTGCCGCCATCCGGCACCAGGGTCTGCTCGCTGACGCTGAAGCGGCCATCCCTGTCGCCGCCCTGCAGCAGGATGGTGCGTGTCGGGCGGGCGCCGGGCGCCAGTAGCTGCAGGGCCTCGACCTGGGCCGCGCCCAGTGCCAGCGAGCGGCAGCCGGGCATGCCTGGTGCGGCATTGACGACGAAGCGCAGCTCGCTCCCGTCGGCGCCGAAGGCGGTGGCGGACGGCGCCCCCGCCGGTGCGCTGGACGCTGGGCACAGGTGCAGGAAAGCAGCGAGCACCGTCGCGTTCATTGGCCGGCCCCGCTTTGCCAGGTCCCTTTGCGCCGCATCGCGCCCCAGGTGGCCTCTTTCTGCATCGCCCAGCGATACAGGCCGGTCAGGCGCCATACCGAATTGAGCTGGCGGTAGCCGAAGTTCTCGAGCACCACGACCACCCCGAGCATCAGGAGCTGCTTGCCGCGCGGGTAGATGTGGAAGGACATCTCTTCGAGCAGCAGGCCGGAGCTTGATAACAGGATGCCGAGCCCGATGGCGACGAACAGGAAGGCGCCGAAGGCCTCCCATGAGATGGCGCCTGCAAAGTAGGCCCACAGCATGAAGGCGTAGCCGCCCAGTTCCATCACGGGCCCCAGCCACTCGAACAGCAGCATGAAGGGAAAGGCCACCCAGCCCGGCACGCCGCCGTTGCGCGAGAAGACCAGGCCCCAGTTGGCGTTCAGGCTCTCGGCCAGGCCGCGCTGCCAGCGCACGCGCTGGTTCTTCAGAGTGCGGTAGTCCTCGGGCGCCTCGGTCCAGCACACCGGGTCGGGAACGAATTCGATGCGGTAGGGCTGGCGCCGTGCGCGCAGCACGCGGTGCATGCGCACCACCAGTTCCATGTCTTCGCCGATGGTGTCGCGGCGGTAGCCGCCCACCTCGACCACGGTGTCCTTGCGGAACACGCCGAAGGCGCCCGAGATGATCAGCATGCCGTTCATTCCCGACCAGCCCAGTCGCCCGAACAGGAAGGCGCGCAGGTACTCGACCACCTGGAACAGGGCCCAGATGTTCTTCGGCAGTCCGACGCTGGTGAGAAAGCCCCCGCTCACGGTGCAGCCGTTGGCCACGCGTACCGTGCCGCCGGCCGCCACCACGCTGGGGTCGCGCAGGAAAGGTTCGGTGACCTTGGCCAGGCTGTCGCGCTGCAGGATCGAATCGGCATCGACCCCGCACACCAGCGGATAGCGCGCCACGTTGATCGCGGCGTTCAATGAATCGGCCTTGCCGCCATTGAGCTTGTCGATCACGCGCACGTTCGGATAGCGGGTCGAGCGGTAAACCTGGCGCACCTCGGCGGTCGGAATTTGCCGTCGGTAGGCTTCGGGGAAGGGCAGCAGGGCGAACTCGCGCTGCAGGACGCCCAGCGTGTCGTCTTTCGAGCCGTCGTTGACGACGATGATCTCGAATTCCGCATAGGACAGCTGCAGCATCGAGCGCACCGAGGCGGCGATGGTCGCTTCCTCGTTATAGGCGGGCACCAGGATGCTCACCGGCGGCTCCAGGCCCGACCAGGCGCGTGGCAGCTCGGCCATGAACAGTTCCTGGCCCTTGATGCGCAGCGCACGCAGGGCGAGCGCGTTCAGCATCAGGTAGCCCCCGTTGAGCGCGATGAAATAGCAAAACACGAACCAGGTGGTGGCCTCGATCAGCAGCCCGCCCCAATTGGCTTCCATCATGCCTCCTCCTCGGCCAGCACCTGGTCCAGCATGTCGAGCGCGAAGCGGTCGGTGAGCGAGGCGCGTACCGCTTCCAGGTCGGCGCGCGCGAGCAGCGGCAACTCGCGCAGGGCCTGGGCCGCGCGGTAGCGCACCCACCACTGCGGGTCGCCCAGCAGCTGCGTGAGGCGCGCGGCGTCACTGCGTTCGCCGACCCGGCCCAGGGCGCGCGCGGCCTGCACCCGCACCTGCCAGTCCTCGTGGCCGAGCAGCGCGCGTACCTCAGGCAGGGTCTCGGGCGTGCGCACCCCGCGCAGGGCGGCGATCACCACCGCGCTGGAGGTGCTGCGCAGCGCCCCCGCCAGCACCCCGGCCGGCAGCGTGACGCGCAGCGACTCGGCGATGCGCAGCGCACGCGGCAGGCGCGCTTCGCCCAGCTGCGGCAACAGGCGCGCCAGCACTTGCGCCACCGGGCTGCTGGCCTGCTGCAGGATCCCGGCCACGTGCGACAGGGCCCAGTCCTCGCGTTCGATGAAGAGCGGCGTCAGGTACTCGGCCGCGGCGTCCGGATCGACCCGCACCAGCGCCCACAGCGCGGTGAGCGAGAGCGCGCTGTCGGGTGTGCGCGCCAGCGCCAGCAGCTGGGACCAGGCCTCGCGGTCGCGCAGGTGGCCCAGCACCAGGCTGGCCAGCAGGCGTTCGTCGCGCGCACCGCGCGCCAGCATGCCGCGCGCCAGGCTGTCGACGCCGAGCCGGCGCGCCACCGTATTGAGCGCCTCGCTGGCTTCCCCGCGCAGCGAGCCTTGCAGGTGCGCCCACAGGTGCAGGAAGGGCAAGCGCTCGCGCGGCGCAAGCGCAGGAAGATCGGGTTGTTCGCCGACGATGGCCTGGTTCAGCAGCGGACGCCAGCGCTGCAGGGCGGCGGCGGCGCGCCGTTCACGCCGGCGCAGGGCCATGCGCAGCAACACGATCTGCAGCGCGAGCAGCAGGGTCAGGCCGAGGGCGATGGCCCCGGTCCACACCGCAATGGTGACGAAGCTGCTGCTGGCGCCGGCGTCGAGGGCGCTCGGGTTCATGGGCCCGTTTTCAGGAAACGGCGCACCCGCGCCAGCAGTTCATTCGGCTGGAAAGGCTTGATGACGAAGTCGTTGGCGCCGGCGTCGAGGGCGCGCACGGTGTCGCGCTCGGTGTTCTTGGCAGTGAGCATGAGGATCGGCACGCCGGCCCAGTCGCCGCGTTCGCGCGCCAGGCGTACCAGCTCGAAGCCGTCGACGTAGGGCAGCATCACGTCCAGCAGGACCAGGTCGGGGCGCGCGGGGGCAGCGGCGATGTGTTGGCTGGCGGCGCGGCCGTCGGCCAGGTGGACGACGCGGTAGCCCTGGCGCTCGAGCATGAAGCGCAATACCTGGGCGATGTGCTCGTCGTCTTCAACCACCAGTACCAGTGGCGCGGAATCGGGTTCGTTATCCATCGAAGTCGAAAGAATGGCTCCGGCGCCAGTATAGCCGACCGGCATGGGAACTGCGTTCCATGAGGGCGCCGGGAGCCGCCTCAGCGGGTCCGCAGCGGGTCGAGCAGGCCGCGCAGGTTATTGTGGTCGAGTTCGTACATCAGGGCCAGCAGCTGGCCCAGCTCGCCACGCGGGAAACCTTCGCGGGCGAACCAGCCCAGGTAATGGCCGGGCAGGTCGGCAATCTTGCGGCCTTGATATTTGCCGTATGGCATCTCGCGTTCGAGCAGCAGGGGGAGGTGGCGGCTGTCCATTCAATCGTGTGTCCTTTTGGATCTACTTTAGCAAACCATCGCGACGGGGTAGCATCCAAAGCGAGAAGGAGGAGGAAATCATCATGACGGACGAATTCGACCTGCAGCGCTTCGTCGACGCCCAGGACCCGGTTTACGACACGGTCGTGGCCGAACTGCGGACAGGACGCAAGCGCAGCCACTGGATGTGGTTCATATTTCCCCAGCTGGCGGGGCTCGGCCGCAGTGAGATGGCGCAGCGCTACGCGATCCGCTCGGCCGACGAAGCGGCGGCCTACCTGGCCCATCCGGTGCTGGGTGCGCGCCTGCGCGAGTGCGCCAGCATCGTCGCCGCCCTGGATGCCGACACCATCGAGGACGTGTTCGGAACGCCGGACGACATGAAGTTCCATTCCTCGATGACCCTGTTCGCCGACGTGGCCCCGGACGAGGCGGTATTCCAGGGATGTATCGACCGCTGGTTCGACGGAGCTCCCGACCGCAACACGCTTGCCTTGCTCTAGGCTGCGCCGGCGTAGCGTGCTTCCATCTCTCCCTTGCGGCCGCGCTCGGCGATGTGGATGATCAGCGTCTGCGCCAGCTGCAGGGCCGGATGGCGTGCCTTGTGGCGGGCGAACCAGAACACCTCGTCCAGGTCTTCGTCCTCGTGCGAGGTGGTCATCAGGAGTTTCTCGGGCGGGATGTCCTCGAAGTCGAAGGCTTCGAGCTGGGCATCGAGGGCGGATTCGGTCCAGTCCTCGCATTGTTCGCCCCAGGCCAGCAGGTAGCGGCACTGGGAGGCGGCCAGCCGGCGGCAGGCTTCCCAGCGCCACATCTCTTCGCAGACGACGTCGACGACCAGCACGGCCAGGAAGGGCGGATAGGCGTCGAGCGGCGGCAGCTCCTCGTCCGGACGCACGTGCAGATAGCTGAGAGTCGGCTGCATCATGCTCAACCCGCCGCCGCCAGGATCCTGCCCAGCCGGTCCATGTCGACCGGCTTGACCAGGTGGTGGTCGAAGCCGGCGGCCATGATCTGTTCGCGCTCGCTGTCCTGGCCGTAGCCGGTGACGGCCACCAGCACGGCGCCTGCGGTGGTCGGCTCGGCGCGCAGGCGGCGCGCCAGTTCCTTGCCGTCCATCTCGGGCAGGCCGATGTCGAGCAGGCAGACCTGGGGCGCGACCTCGCGCGCTCGCGCCAGCGCCTCGCGGGCGCCGTGCTCGACCAGGGTCTGGTGGCCGGACGCTTCCAGCACCATCGACAGCATCACGGCCGCGTCGACGTTGTCGTCCACCACCAGCACGCGCAGCGGTGCGCCGGCAGCGCCGGCGCCGGCCGGATCGTGGGCGCCGGACAGGTCGCCGGCCATGTTCTCGGTGGCGAGGCAGGGCAGGCAGACCGAGAAGGTGCTGCCCAGGCCCAGGCCGGGACTGGTGCAGGCTACCGCGCCGCCATGCAGTTCGACCAGGCTTTTCACCAGGGCCAGTCCCAGGCCCAGGCCGCCCAGCGAGCGGTCGGCGCTGCGCTCGGCCTGGGCGAACAGGTCGAACACGCGCCCTGTCAGTTCCGGCGTCATGCCGATGCCGTTGTCGAGCACCTCGATGCAGGCATGGCCGCCGCTAGCGCTGCCGCGCACTTCCAGGCGGCCGCCCTCGGGCGTGTACTTGGTGGCGTTGTTGAGGAGGTTGGCCACGACCTGCACCAGGCGCTTCTTGTCGCCCATGACCATGACCGGTTCCGGTGGGGTCGCCAGCGACAGCGCGTGGCGGCGCGCCTCCACCTGCGGCATGACCTGTTCCACCGCATCCTGCAGCACATCGCGCAGGTCGAGCGGCGCGCACTCCATTTCCACCAGTCCGCGCGTGACCCGCGAGACGTCGAGCAGGTCGTCGATCAGTCCCGTCATGTGCCCGACCTGGCGCGCGATGATTTCGCTGGTGCGGCGCACCAGGGCCTCGTCCGCTTTCACGCGCTGCAGCAGCGCGGCGGCGGCGCTGATCGGGGCGATCGGATTGCGCAGCTCGTGCGCCAGCATCGCCAGGAATTCGTCCTTGCGGCGATCCGACTCGCGCAGCTTTTCTTCAGCCGCCTTGCGCTCGGTGATGTCGCTGGCGGCGCCCACCCATTCGTAGACGTGGCCCTGGGCGTCAGCCATCGGCACGGCGCGCGACAGGGCCCAGCCGACGCTGCCGTCGATGCGCCGCACCCGGTGCTCCAGCTCGAACACGCTGCCGGTGCGGATCGCTTCGCGCACCGCCGCATACACCCGTTCCCGCTCGTCCTCTGGAACGTAGTCGTTGAGCCAGAACGGCTCCGGTTCCGTGCTGTCCTTCAGGAAGCCGCGGCCGTCCAGTTCGTGCATCTCGGTCCAGTCGGCATTCATCCGGTACACCACCTGGCCGGCCGTGGTCAGGGCCCGGTAGCGCTTTTCGCTCTCGCGCAGCGCCGCCTCCGAGCGTACCTGGGCGGTGACGTCGTTGGTGCTGTGGAGGATGCAGGCGATGCCGCCATCCTCGCCGAACAGGGGCGTACTGACCGCGCTCCAGAAGCGTTCCTCGAACACGACGCTGCCATCCGGCCCTTCGACCGGGATCGGATAGCGCTGCGCGGGCAGGCTGTCCGGGCCGCCGGTGGCCAATACCCGCGCGAGCGAGTTGCGCAGGTCGGTCTCGCCGGTGTCGAGCGGATCGTTGGGGTCGGCCGGGAAGGCCACGAACAGGCTGATGCCCACCAGGTCCTGGCGTGTGCGCCCCGAGGCTGTCAGGAAGGCGTCGTTGACGGCCAGGACGATGGCGTCCGGCGTAGGTGAGAGCAGATAGGCGCCGCCTGGCGAACTGCTGAAGGCCGACTCAAAGACGGAGGGCGAAAGCATGGGTCGTTTCCGGGTCAGCCGTGTGGAAAGATGCAATTATAAAATCGAAATGCAGCCCATGGCACATTTCCTTTGGTATCGTGCGGCGCGTGTGAGGCGGTGCGGAAGCGGGTTGCGTATAATCCCGGTCAGTTTGTCCTTCTATTATCTGAAAGCAATAATTCATGGCCTCCTCCGACAACATCAGCATGGCGGTGTTCTGCGACTTCGAAAACGTCGCGCTCGGCGTGCGTGACGCCAATTACGAGAAATTCGACATCAAGCCGGTGCTGGAGCGCCTGCTGCTCAAGGGCAGCATCGTGGTCAAGAAAGCCTATTGCGACTGGGACCGCTACAAGGCCTTCAAGGCGCCGATGCACGAAGCGAACTTCGAGCTGATCGAGATCCCTCACGTGCGCCAGTCCGGCAAGAACTCGGCCGACATCCGCATGGTCGTCGATGCCCTCGACCTGTGCTACACCAAGGCGCACGTCGACACCTTCGTCATCATCTCGGGCGACTCCGACTTTTCGCCCCTGGTGTCGAAGCTGCGCGAGAACGCCAAGCGCGTGATCGGCGTGGGCGTCAAGCAGTCCACCTCTGATCTTCTGGTGGCGAACTGCGACGAATTCATCTTCTACGACGACCTGGTGCGCGAAAAGAACCGCGCCGCCGCCAAGCGCAAGGAAGAACTCGACGCCCGCCGCGGCCAGCCGTCCTCGCGCCGTCCGAGCGACGACAAGCGCAAGGAAGAACTGGAAGCGCGCAAGGTGCAGGCCCTCGAGATGGTGGTCGAGACCTTCGACGCCCTGGTCTCCGAACGCGGCGACACCGGCAAGATCTGGGCCTCGCTGCTGAAGGACACCCTCAAGCGCCGCCGTCCGGACTTCTCGGAAACCTATTACGGCTTCCGCACCTTCGGCAACCTGCTGGAAGAAGCCCAGACCCGCGGCCTGTTCGAGTTCGGCCGCGACGAAAAATCCGGCACCTATGTGTACCGCAGCGCAGCGAGCCCGGTCGCGATGCCGGCGCCGGAGCTGGTGGTGGCGCCGGAAACGGCAGGCGCCGAGGAAGCTGTCGGCGCTGAGCAAGGTGGAGAAGAAGCGCAGGAAGCCCGGCCGGAGCCGCGCCGCCGCAGCCGTGGCGGCCGCGGGGGCAGGGGCCGCGATGCGGCGCCAGGCGTGCCCGAACTGACCGCGCCGGACGTGGACCTCGCCCAGCCAGTCATCGAGGAAGCGCCGGCCGAGCCGGAGCCGGTGGCCGAAGCGCCGGCCGAAGCTGTCGTGGCCGAAGAAGCCGCTGTGGAACCGGCCCCGGTCAAGGAGCGCCGCCGCGCGCCGAGGAAGCCTGCCGCCAAGAAAGCTGCGGCCGAGGCACCAGTGGAAGCGGCAGCCGAACTGCCCGCTCCGACCGTGGCGCAGGACAGCGCCGCCGACATGGCGGACCTCACGCCCGACGCACCTGAGGCGGAGGCAGCAGGCGACGACGAGGCAAAGCCCGCGCGCAAGAAGGCCGCCCGTCCGGCCCACAAGGCGCCGGCACGCAAGGCCGCGCCGCGCAGCCGCCGTCCAGCCAAGCCGAAGACCGGTGAGTGATTCGTAGGGGTGCTCGGCGAAGCCGACCACCCCTACGGCTACGTGCGACGTGCACGCGCCACCGATGCAATAATGGCATCGTCCGCATGCGCGGGCCGGCCGCGGTGTCCGCCCGGCTGTCGCAACGTGCGAAGGAGCGTGCCATGCGTGTGTCTGCCGCAGTGTTGACTGGAGCCTTCCTGGTTTCCGTGATGGCGGGCGCGCAGGCCGCGCCGCCGGCCGACCACCCGATCCTCGGCATCTGGAAACTGAGCCTGCCCGACCTGGGCTGCTCGGAGACCTATCGTTTCCGCGCCGACGGCACCACGCTGGTCACCAGCGCCGAGGAAGTCTCGGAAAGCGAATACGATATTCCCGCCAAGCCCAGCACCAAGGGCTTCTACCGGCTGGATGATCGCATCGTCAAGGACAACGGCAAGAAGGATTGCGCGGGCGCCGTCATGAAGCCCGGCACCAGGGCGACCAACTACATCCGCTTCCACCCGTCGAAGGCGCTATTCCTGATGTGCGCGGATGAGAGCATGCAGACATGCATCGGACCTTTCGAGCGGGTGCAGGGCGAGGAGGCTTGAAGCGCCGGGCATAACCCCGAGTGATAAGGGGCCCAGCGTTTGCGGCGTTCCCGGTGACAAGTCTTCAGTGTATATTGCTGGGCGAAACGACAACCGCACTGGAATTCCATGTCCCCGGCACTCCTCTTCGCTATCCTCATCGGCTACTTCGCGCTCCTGCTCGGCGTCGCCTGGGTTACCTCCCGCAACGCCAATAACGACAGCTTCTTCATCGGTAACAAGAGCAGCAACTGGATGCTGGTCGCCTTCGGTATGGTCGGCACCACGCTGTCCGGCGTGACTTTTGTGAGCGTGCCGGGTGCGGTAGGCAGCGATGGCTTCGGCTATGCCCAGATCGTGATCGGCTACGTGATCGGCTACCTCGCCGTGGCCTACCTGCTGCTGCCGCTGTACTACCGCCTGCAGCTGACCTCGATCTACTACTACCTCGATGTCCGCCTCGGCCGGCGTGCTTACCAGAGCGGGGCGGGCTTCTTCATCATCTCGCGCCTGCTCGGCGCCACCGCGCGCCTGTACCTTGTGGTGAACATCCTGCAGGCGATCATCCTCGATAGCCTCGGCGTGCCGTTCTGGCTCAGCACCCTCGTCGTGCTGGGCATGATTCTGCTCTACACGTACAAGGGCGGCGTGAAAACCATCGTATGGACCGACACCCTGCAGACCAGCGCCATGCTGTTTGGCCTGTTCGCCTGCGTGTGGATCCTGCTGGGCGAACTGAACATGTCGGTGCCGGAAAGCCTGAACCAGATGCAGTCGCAAGGCCTCGCCAGGATCTTCACGCACGACCTGGACAGCCCCAACTTCTGGCTCAAGCAGATTGTCGCCGGCGCCCTGATCACGATCACGATGACCGGCATGGACCAGGAAATGATGCAAAAGACGATCTCGGTGAAGACCCTGAAGGACTCGCAGAAGAATATGCTGACCCTGACCGCGGTGCTGGTTGTGGTGCTGCTCTCCTTCTTGTTTCTGGGCGGCCTGCTGTACCTGTACGCGCCGACCGCCGGCGTCACGGCAAGCGGCGACAAGATCTTCCCGGCCGTGGTGATGGGCCACCTGCCGGCGGCGCTGCAGATCGTGTTCCTGATCGCGCTCATCTCGGCCCTGTTCCCCAGCGCCGACGGCGCAATCACAGCGCTGACCTCGTCGACCTGCATCGACCTGCTGGGCATCAAGCGCCGTACTGACCTGACAGAAGCGCGCAAGGAAGGCTTGCGCCGCGGCGTGCACCTCGGCTTCGCGGTGCTGTTTCTGATCCTCGTCCTGGGCTTCAAGGCGGCCGACAACCCGAGCATGATCGGCGTGATCCTCAAGCTGGCGGCGTATACCTATGGTCCGCTGCTGGGCCTGTTCGCCTTCGGCATGCTGACACGCCGCACCCTGACCGACCGCCTGGTGCCGTTCATTACGATCGGCGCACCGATTCTTTGCGCCCTCCTTGAGTACAATCAGGAACACCTGCTCGGTTCCTACCGACTCGGGCTGGAATTGCTCATGGTTAATGGCATACTCGTGTTTGTCGGCCTGTTTGCGATCTCGCAAAAGGAAAAGGCCGGCACGGCGGCTGTCGTGGCCTGAGCCGGCTTATTACTCATCAACGGAGTTTCGATGGCTTTCAAACCCCTGAGCGCGCTGCGCCGCGGTTTCGGCATGCTGTGGCGCGTGGTCGACGTCTCGCGCCGCACCTTCATGAACCTGCTGTTCCTGCTGTTCGTGATCATCGTCGTGATGATCCTGACCTCGGGCGGCCCCAAGCCGATCGGCGACAAAACCGCCCTGGTGCTGGACCTGAAGGGTGACCTGGTCGAGCAGTACCAGTCCAGCTTCCAGGACACGGTGCTCGACACCGTCGGCGGCGACAGCAAGCGCAGCGTGCGCCTGCGCGATCTCCTGACCGTGCTCGATGCGGCCGCCAAGGACAAGAATATCGGCACGGTGGTGCTGCTGCTGGACCAGATGGACGGCGGCGGCATGGCCATGCTGCGCGAAATCGGCGCCGCCATCGACCGTGTCAAGGCCTCGGGCAAGAAGGTGATCGCCTGGGGCGGCACCTACGACCAGAAGCGCTACCTGGTTGCCTCGCACGCCGACGAAATCTACGTGCACCCGATGGGCATGGTGCTGATCGAAGGC
Source organism: Massilia sp. IC2-476 (assembly GCF_020707295.1). NCBI lineage: Bacteria > Pseudomonadati > Pseudomonadota > Betaproteobacteria > Burkholderiales > Oxalobacteraceae > Massilia > Massilia sp. IC2-476. Next base: position 1,607 of record NZ_JAJFER010000001.1, on the reverse strand, counting down.
TTCGGCGGACGCCGCAACTATTATCGCGACGCGCTCGACAAGCTGGGCGTGACGGTCAACCTGATCAAGGTCGGCACCTATAAAAGCTTCGCCGAACCGTATATCGCCAACGGTCCGTCGGAAGCCGCGCAAGAGGCGGACAGCTTCCTGTACAACGCCCTGTGGCAGGACTACACGGCCCAGGTCGAGAAGAACCGCAAGCTCCCGGCGGGCAGCGTCGCCAAATGGATCGAGACCCTGCCGCAGCAGATGGAAGCGGCGGGCGGCAGCGCGGCCAAGGTCGCCCAGGCGGCCAAGCTGGTCGACGGCCTCAAGACCCAGGACGAGATCCGCGCCATGCTGGTCAAGCGCGGCGTGTATGAAGAGCGCATCAAGTCCTTCCGCCAGGTCGGCTACCACGACTACCTGGCGCGCCACCAGCCCAAGCCTTTTGGGGATGCGGTCGGCGTGATCACTGCCGCCGGCAACATCACCGAAGGCACGAGCGGCCCGAACACCGTGGGCGGCATCACTACCGCCAACCTGATCCGCCAGGCGCGCGAGGACGAGCAGATCAAGGCCATCGTGCTGCGCGTCGATTCGCCCGGCGGCAGCGCCTATGGTTCGGAACTGATCCGGCGCGAGCTGGAACTCACGCGCGCCGCCGGCAAGCCGGTGGTGGTGTCGATGGGCAGCGTGGCGGCATCGGGCGGCTACTGGATCTCGATGGCAGCCGACGAAGTGATCGCCGACCCAGCCACCATCACCGGTTCGATCGGCGTGTTCACCATCCTGCCGACCGCCGAGAAAGTGAGTGACAAGCTGGGCATCCATACGGGGGGCGTGACCACCACCTGGCTGGCCGACGCCTACAACCCGCTGCGCCCGATCGATCCGCGCTTCTCGCAGCTGATCCAGAGCAGCATCAACCACGTCTACAGCGAGTTCACCAGCAAGGCGGCGCAGGCGCGCAAGACCACCGCCGCCAAGATCGACGAAGTGGGGCAGGGCCGGGTCTGGACCGGCGCCCAGGCGCGCGAACGCGGCCTGGTCGACCGCCTGGGCAGCTACCGCGACGCCCTGGCCTCGGCCGCCAAGCGCGCCAAGCTGGGCGAGGACTACCGCGTGGCCTACGTCGAGCGTCCGGTCAGCCGCGTCGAACGCTTCCTCAACATGATGGGCGCCTCGACCGCGCAGGCGGTCAACATCCAGGTCAGGCTCGGCCTGCTGGAAGAAGCGCTCCCGGCCGGCCCGATGGCCCAGGTGGCGCAGGACATGGCCTGGCTCAAGGACGTGGCGGACGGGCGCAAGCCCTTCGCGGCCGTCACGCACTGCCTGTGCGGCACGCCGTGATGCGAAGATTTGTAGTGGTTTTGTAACTGCCTGATACAAGCCGAAGACGGGTGCGGAAGCGATTCCGCACCCGTTTTGCGTTCATGCGCCGCGATTTCCCGGTCAACGGTGTAAATCGGTGTTAAGACCGTCCCGCTCATGTAACAGCATCGTGCGCGCAATGTACGTTACGAAACATAACGCTTGGACACGCCATGCTACTCTTTTTGGCACCGTTATCTGAATAACACTTTGGCCAAAAGAACAAGGTTGCGCATGGATTCGAACCCGACCCC
>NZ_JAJFER010000019.1:0-8557 GCF_020707295.1 Massilia sp. IC2-476 | reverse complement strand
GTCATCTCATTGCTGAGACAACGCTTAATACTTTTGTGAACATTTGATAATTTAAGTATGCACTGACCGAAGTCAGCGGCACCTTCATCAAACGCCCACACTTATCGACTGTTGATTGTTAAAGAACTTCGAAATCTGTCGTGCCGCTTGTTCGACGAAGCGTTGTGTTCGTCAGCAGCAGAGGAATGAGATTATGCAGTGTTTCGCGATGCTCGTCAATCCTGTTTTTGCTTCAGCGCAGAATTTTTCTGCGGACATTGCTAACGTAACCACTTGATTCCGTTAACGTTTTTTTGGTCGCGCCTTGCAGCGTTCCTGAAGCGGACGCGCACTATAGCAAACGTTCGTTGGACATCGCAAGGGGGTTTGATCGGAGACCTCGAAAAAAGTTCGGCCCACGGGACGGCGTCGTCTCACCCGAACGCTTGCTTGCAATTAGCTTGTGTGCAACCTATATTCTTCCTATGAAGTCCTCCGATCCAGCCAACAAAGCGGCGCCGGCGCTGAACGACCAGCTCTGCTTCGCTCTTTATTCGACCTCGCTCGCGATGATGCGGGTCTACCGCGGCCTGCTGCCCAGACTGGGACTCACCTACCCGCAATACCTCGTCATGATGGTGTTGTGGGAACAGGACCAGCTCACCGTGTCGGACATCGGTGAACGCCTGTTCCTCGACTCGGCGACCCTGACCCCACTGCTCAAGCGCATGGAAGCGCAAGGCCTGCTGCAGCGTGCCCGGGCGCGCAACGATGAACGCCAGGTGATCATCAGCTTGACCAAACAGGGCAACGCCCTGCGCCAGGAAGCTGCGTCGATGATGCCGGAAGTGCTGTGCGCAACCCAATGCTCGGTCGAGGAAGTCACCAGGCTGCGCGACCAGCTGGTCGACCTTCGCAAGAACCTCAACGACAGCGCCACCTAAGCCACGCCGCCTCGCGGCGCCACTTTACCTGCCTCGCATAGCAAACACCGCTCTTGCCGGCGAAGGGGCAAGGTATAGTGACGCATCCCTTATCGATGGGTTTGCGCGTGACGCTCACCTCGGACCAAATCCTTTCGCTGGCCCCCGACGCTGCCTCGGCAAAAGCCGGCAGCCAGCTGGCCACGCCCGCCAAGTGGAGCGGCATCGGTCGTGACGAACGTGCGCTCTGGGGCGAATGCCAGGGCAGCGGCAAGACGCCCTACCGTACCCAGATCGACACCGGCGAACCCGCCTTCAAATGCACCTGCCCCAGCCGCAAGTTCCCGTGCAAGCACGGCCTGGGCCTGTACCTTCTGCTGAGTTCCCAGCCCGGCCTCTTTGCCGAAGCGGCGCCGCCGCAATGGGTGAGCGACTGGCTGGACAGCCGCCAGCAACGTCAGGAGAAGAAGGCCGAGAAGGCCGTACAGACACCGGCCCAGGCCGAAGCGTCGGCAGCACAAGCGCGCAAGCGTGAAGAAAAGCGCGAGCAGAATGTCAGCCGCGGTCTGGCCGACCTGCAGACCTGGCTGCACGACCTGGCGCGCGAAGGACTGGCCGGCGTACGCGAGCGCGGACCGGCATTCTGGGACGGCATGGCCGCGCGCCTGGTCGACGCGCAGGCGGGAGGCCTTGCGCCGCGCCTGCGGCGTGCCGGCGCGCTGTGCTTCCAGGCCAACGTGCCCGACTGGGAGCGGCGCGTCGCCGACCAACTCGCATCCCTGTACCTCGTGAGCTCGGCCTGGCAAGGCCTCGAGCGCCTGCCCGAAGGACTGCAGCGCGACTTGCGTGCGCTCGTCGGCATCAGCATGGCGAAGGAAGACGTCCTGACCGAGCCGCCCATCACGGATCGCTGGCTGATCCTGGCCCAGCGCAGCGGCGAAGAAGAGCGCATGCGCAGCCGCGCCACCTGGCTGTATGGCGCCGCCACGGGACGCTGGGCCCTGCTGCTGCAGTTCGCCGTCGGCGCCCAGGGTTTCGAACAGGCCCTTCCGGTCGGGACGCAGTTCGACGGCGAGTTATGCTTTTATCCGGGCGCGCTCCCACTGCGTGCGCTCATCAGGCAGCAGGCGCCGGCCATGCCGATCGAAGATGGCATCCCGGCCGCAGGAGGCGTGTCCGCCCTGCTCGACGCCTATGCCGCCGCATTGGCCAGCCAGCCTTTCCTCGACAGCTGGCCGGCCGTCCTGCCCAATGTTGTCCCCGATATCGCCGCGCGCACCCTGCACGCCAGCGACGGCAGCGTGCTTCCGCTGGACGCGGGCTTTCGCCATCCGATGCACCTGGCCGCCCTCAGCGGCGGCCATCCGCTCACACTCGCGGGCGAATGGGACGGCCACGCCTTCCTGCCGCTAAGTGGCTGGCACAAGGGCCGCCTCCTGAATTTCGAGACGGAGTTCCTCGCATGAGCGACCCCGGCAAACTGTATGGGCTGCTACAGGTGGGCACCTCGCGCGCGGCCGGCGTTCAGCTGCCCGAACTGCCGGCCGAACTCGCGGACTTGATGCCTCCTGCCGACACCTCGGACGCAGGCGCAGCATCGCGCCTGTGGCTGTCGCTCGGCGCCTGGTCGCTGTGGGCACGCGCCGGCCTGCGCCCGACCACCGTGGACCTGGCAGCAGCGCCGGCGCCCAGCAGCGCGGAGCAGCTGCGCACCTGTCCAGCGAGCGCTGAAAGCCTGCTAACCCGCCTGCTGCAGGGCGGCCAGAAGCCGGTACTGCTGCGCGAATGGCTGCGTGAACTGAAGCGCTACGGCGGCTGCCTGCCGGCGCGTTTTCTGCCCAACCTGCTGGCCCTGGCCACGCGGCAGGCCGAACTGCAGGCCGATGTGGCCGACGTGCTGGGCGAACGTGGACGCTGGCTGTCGCGCTTCGATCCGGCCTGGTCCTGGGCCGCGCCGGCAGTCGCCCGGGAAGACCGGCTCACAGTGTGGGAAACCGGTAGCGCCGAACAGCGGCATGCCGCCCTGGCGCAGTGGCGGTACGAAGATCCGGACGCCGCCCGCGAGGCGCTCGCGCAGGCCTGGGCGAGCGAGCCGCCGGACCGGCGCGCGCAGCTGCTCGGCTGCCTGCTGGTCGGGCTCGGGCCGGCCGACGAAGCCTTCCTGGAAAGCGCCCTCGACGACCGCCGCAAGGAGGTGCGCGTGGCGGCGCAGGCCGTGCTGGTGCAACTGCCCGACTCCGCGCTGCGCCGGCGCATGCAGGCCAGGAGCGAGCCGCTGCTGCAGCCGAAACGCTCGCTGCTGGGCCGCAGCGGCATCGAGGTCACCCTGCCAGAAGCACTCGACAAGGCCATGGCGCGCGACGGTGTCGGTGCGGCGGCGCATCCGGGACTGGGCGAAAAAGCAGGCTGGCTGGTCGACCTGCTCGCCGCCACCGACCCGCGTGTCTGGACGGCGCGCTTCGGCGCCAGTCCGGCAGATCTGCTGGCGATGGCCGCGCGCAGCGATTTCGCCCATGCCCTGGTGCGCGGCTGGTCGAGCGCCGTCGTGCGCGGTGTCGCCGCGCCGGGCGAGCTGTCCGGCTGGGTGCACGCGCTGCTGCTGTTCTGGATGTCGGCCGACGCGCAGCTGCGGCAGCAGTATCCGAAAGACTTCTTCGACATGTACGCGCGCATGCCTGCCGCCGACGTGCACGCGCACCTGTCCGAACTCGTGAAGGCCAGTCCCCGCAGCTGGGGCAAGCGTGAGCTGGTCCTCATCGACCTGCTCGGCCAGGCCGCCAGGCGCAGCGCCGGCGTCCTGCCCGCGGCCCTGTCGCGCGAGATCGTGACGCGGCTGCTGGGCGCCCTGCCCGACATGCCGGAAGCCCAGTGGGAGCTCCGGGTGGCCCTCGAGAGCTTGGCCGGCGTCGTCGAGCCGCAATCGCTCGCCGGCCTGGAAGCCGGCTGGGGCGCGGGAGCGCCCGAGGGCGGAATCAACCACCACATTGCCAGTTTCTTCGACATCGTGCGCTTGCGCCACGAGATGTCGCTTTCTTTCCAGGAGCCCGCATGACCGCATCGACCACCACCGTCCTCCGCCAGCATGCGGAAGCGCAGTACGCCAGGGAGATCGACGCCCTGATCGCGGGCGACGACCGCCAGCGGCCGCCGCGCTGGCGGATGTCGCCCTGGGCCGTGGCTACCTACCTGATGGGAGGCCGGCTGGAGAACGGCGTGGAGATCAGTCCGAAGTACATCGGCAATGCGCGCGTGATCGAGATCGCCGTCGCCACCCTCGCGACCGACCGCGCCCTGCTGTTGCTCGGGGTGCCCGGGACGGCCAAGTCCTGGGTCTCGGAACACCTGGCGGCGGCGATCAGCGGCGACTCGACCCTGGTGGTGCAGGGCACGGCCGGCACCGGCGAGGAAGCCTTGCGCTACGGCTGGAACTACGCGCAGTTGCTGGCGAAAGGCCCGTCGATGGACGCGCTGGTGCCGAGCCCCGTGATGCGCGCCATGCGCGACGGGAAGATCGCCCGCATCGAGGAGCTCACCCGCATTCCGGGCGAAGTCCAGGATAGCCTGATCAGCACACTGTCGGAGAAAGTGCTGCCGATCGCCGAACTGGATGACGAGATCCAGGCCCAGAAGGGCTTCAATATCATCGCCACGGCAAATGACCGCGACCGCGGCGTCAACGAACTCTCGAGCGCGCTCAAGCGCCGTTTCAATACCGTCGTGCTGCCGCCGCCGCGCACGGCCGACGAGGAGGTGCGCATCGTCCAGACCCGGGTCGCCAGCATGGGCCGCGCGCTCGAACTGCCGGGCGAAGTGCCGGCGCTGGAAGAGATCCGGCGCATCGTCACGGTCTTCCGCGAGCTGCGCGACGGCACCACCGAAGACGGCAAGGTCAAGCTGAAGGCGCCGACCTCCAGCATGAGCACGGCGGAGGCAATCTCGGTCATCACGCACGGCATGTCGCTCGCCGCCCACTTCGGCGACGGCGTGCTGCGCGGCGCCGACCTGGCGGCCGGCATGGTCGGCGCGATCGTCAAGGACCCGGTACAGGACCGCGTCGCCATGCTCGAGTACCTCGAGACGGTGGTCAAGGAACGCAGCGGCTGGAAAGACCTGTACCGCGCCTGCCGCGAAGTGATGGACTGAGGGCGGCATGAGCGTCCACCTGTTCGGGGTTCGCCACCACGGTCCGGGCTGCGCACGCAGCCTGCTGCAGGCCTTGCGCGAACTGCAGCCTGACTGCGTGCTGGTGGAGGGTCCGCCCGAAGCGGACGGACTGGTCGCGTTTGCAGGCAGGCCGGAACTGGCGCCGCCGGTGGCGCTGCTGCTGTATGCGGCAGCCGCGCCGCAGCGCGCCGTGTTCTACCCCTTCGCCACCTATTCGCCCGAATGGCAAGCCATGCGCTACGCGAACGAGCACGGCGTGCCGCTGCGCTTTTGCGACCTGCCGCAGAGCCATCGCTTGGCGGAGGAGCAGCAAGACGCGCCGGACGAAGTCCGGGACGATCCGCTGCGCTGGCTGGCGCAGGCCGCGGGCTATGGCGACACCGAGACCTGGTGGGATCACCTGGTCGAGCAGCGGCGCGACAGTCTCGACCTGTTCGCGGCCGTGGCAGAAATGATGACTGCCGTGCGCGAGGTGGCGCGGGTGCCGGAACCGCTGCGCGAACAGCGCCGTGAAGCATGGATGCGCAACGCCATCCGCGCTGCGGAGAAGGAAGGATTTGCGCGCATTGCTGTCGTCTGTGGCGCCTGGCATGTACCGGCGCTGGCGGCTCAGGCGAGTGCGAAAGGCGACGCCGCGCTGCTCAAGGGCCTGCCGAAAGAGAAGGTGCTGGCCACCTGGATCCCGTGGAGCTACGGTCGCCTGAGTTTCGCCAGCGGCTACGGTGCGGGCGTGGCCTCGCCTGGCTGGTATCACCACGTCTGGGAGCATGGCGACGAGGCCGGCCTGTTCTGGCTGACCGACGTCGCCGCCCTGCTGCGCCGGCACGATCTCGATGCCTCTTCGGCCCAGGTGATCGAAGCCCTGCGCCTGGCCGAAGGGCTGGCGGCGCTGCGCCACCGGCCGCGCACCGGGCTCGACGAACTGCTGGAAGCCGTGCGCGTCGTGTTCTGCCAGGATAACGCCGTCACACTGCGCCTGATCGAGCGTGAACTCTTGGTCAAGGACCGGTTGGGCGACGTGCCCGCCGACGTGCCGACGGTGCCGCTGGTGCAGGACGTGCAGGCGCTGCAAAAGCGCCTGCGGTTGCCGGTGCGGGCCGATACGACCGACCTCGATCTCGATTTGCGCCAGGGCGCGCACCTGGAGAAAAGCGTGCTGCTGCATCGGCTGGCGATGATCGGGGTGCAGTGGGGACGCCGACAGCAGGCGCAGGGCAAGACCGGCACCTTCCACGAGCTGTGGCGCCTGGCGTGGGAGCCCGAATTTTCCATCCAGTTGATCGAAGCCAGCGTCTGGGGCGCGACGCTCGAGCAGGCTGCCACCGCGCGGGCGATCGAGCGCGGCGCGCGGGCCGAAAGCCTGCCGGAACTGACGGCGCTGATGGAAGAGATCCTGCTCGCCGACCTGCAGGGGGCGGTGGAAGCGGTCATGGCGCGTATTCAGGAAAGCGGGGCGGCGACGGCCGATGCCGGCTTCCTGCTGGAGGCCATCGGGCCGCTGGTCGACGCCATCCGCTACGGGACGGTGCGCGGTACGGACACGCGCGCACTAGCGGGTGTCGCGGGTGGGCTGATGACAAGGGCTTGCATCGCCCTGCCCTTCGGTGCGCGGGCGCTGGCCGACGATGCCGCAGGCATCCTCCTGCGGCAGCTCGTCGCAGGCGACGCGGCGATCCGCCGCTTCCAGGACGATGCCTTGCTGGCCGCGTGGTTCGACACACTGGAAAAGCTGGCCCGTTCAGACCAGGTCCATTCGCTGATCGCAGGACGCGGCACGCGCATCCTTAGCGAGCAGCAGCACTGGTCCCTCGACGAGGCGGCGCGCCAGCTGTCGTTGCGCTCCTCGCGCGCCGTGCAGCCTCTCGTGACGGCCCAGTGGCTGGAGGGATTCCTCGGCGGTGGCGGTACCCTGCTGGCGCACAGCGATGCGCTGTGGGATCTGGTCAATGCCTGGTTGATGGCGCAGCCGGAAGAAGGCTTCATCGAGCTGCTGCCGCTGCTGCGGCGTACTTTTGGCAGCTTCACGGCGCCCGAACGCCGTCAGCTGGCCGAGCGCAGCCTGGCCGGCAAGCGTGGCCAGCGCCTGGTGGCGACGGGACCGGCCGACCTCGACCTCGAGCGCGCCAGGCGCGTGCTGCCGGTACTGCGCAGCATCCTCGGAAACGCGACGGCCGCTGCTGCGGCGCAGGGTGAATGACATGGATGACAAAGAAGCGATGCGGCGCTGGCGCCTGGTGCTGGGCGGCGGGACGGAAGACACGATCAAGCTGGACGCCGGCGACCTTGCGCTGGACAGTGCGCTAACTGCGCTCTACAACGAGCCCGGCCGCCGCGGCGGGCTCGGTGGATCGGCGCCGAGCGTGGCGCGCTGGCTGGGCGACATCCGCCAGTATTTCCCCTCCTCGGTGGTGCAGGTGATGCAAAAGGATGCGCTCGAGCGGCTCGGACTGCAGCAGATGCTGTGCGAACCCGAGATGTTGATGGCGGTGGAGCCGGACGTGCACCTGGTCGCGACCCTGCTCAGCCTGAACCGCGTCATGCCCAACAAGACACGCGCGACCGCGCGGCAAGTCGTGGAACGGGTGGTACGCGAGCTGGAGAACAAGCTGGCGAGCCCGATGCGCCAGGCGGTCAGCGGCGCGCTGCATCGCGCGGTGCGCAACCGCCGGCCGCGGCATAACGAGATCGACTGGCTGCGCACCATCCGCGCCAACCTCAAGCATTACCAGCCCGAGTACAACACCGTGATCCCGGAAACGCGCATCGGCTTCGGGCGCAAGGGGCAGACCCTGCGCGATATCGTGCTGTGCATCGACCAGTCGGGATCGATGGCGCCTTCGGTTGTGTATGCGAGCGTGTTCGCGGCAGTACTGGCGACCATCAAGTCGGTCAGCACCTCGGTCGTGGTGTTCGACACGGCGGTGGTCGACCTGACGCCGATGCTCTACGACCCGGTGGAAGTCCTGTTCGGCACCCAGCTCGGCGGCGGCACCGACATCAACCGCGCGCTTGGTTATTGCCAAGGCCTGGTGACGCGGCCGAAAGACACGATCTTCGTGCTCATCAGCGATTTGTACGAAGGCGGGAAGAACGATGAGATGCTCAGGCGTGCGGCTGCACTGGTCGCGAGCGGCGTGCAGCTGATCGTGCTGCTGGCGCTCGATGACCGCGGAGCGCCTTCCTACGACCGGGACAACGCCGCCAAGCTCGCCGCCATGGGCGCACCGGTGTTTGCCTGCACACCGGATCTGTTCCCCGACATGATGGCGGCGGCGATCAAGCGCAGCAGCCTGGACCAGTGGGCTGCGCAGGCAGGCATCGTTCACGCGTGAACGGAAAGCACAAAGCAAAAAGCCCGCTCAGTCTTAACTGAGCGGGCTTTGCATATAACTAGCCTGACGATAACCTACTTTCACACTGGTTGCAGCACTATCATCGGCGCAAAGTCGTTTCACGGTCCTGTTCGGGATGGGAAGGGGTGGGACCGACTT
>NZ_JAJFER010000018.1:0-9621 GCF_020707295.1 Massilia sp. IC2-476 | reverse complement strand
GCCTGATGACCATAGCAAGTCGGTCCCACCCCTTCCCATCCCGAACAGGACCGTGAAACGACTTTGCGCCGATGATAGTGCTGCAACCAGTGTGAAAGTAGGTTATCGTCAGGCTAGTTATAAAGCAAAGCCCGCTCAGTTAAGACTGAGCGGGCTTTTTGCTTTGTGCTTTGCCAAACGCAGCGCACATCATGCGTGTATTGGATATGCAACGTGGCTCCCGCGATTAGATATTACTTTGCTAATTCCTTGCGAGTGTAGATAATGACTGGGTAACCATGTACGTCTACTTCTACGCCTTAAAACTGTTCATGAATAATCATCTTGCCACTCCTGAACGTCATCGCGCAGCGTCGCGAGGCGCCACCAGCGGCTCTTCCGTCGATCTGGTGATCGAGTGCGCACGGGGATTGGCAGCATTATGGGTATTCCTTTTCCATATCTCGGCTGCCATCAAACAGGCGATTCCTGCGCTGTATCCCCTGGCGTTGGAGGGCTACCGTGGTGTGCCGGTGTTCTTTGCCATTTCCGGATATTGCATCTATGCAGCCGCGGAGAACGCCATGGCCAGGAACGCGGGTGCGAAGACGTTTCTTGCACGTCGACTCAAGCGCATCTATCCGACGTTCTGGGCGTCGATCGCTGTCGTCATGTGCATGCCATTCGTGCTCGAGGGCCTGTCCGCAGTCAAATCGGGCCATTTCGTCTTCCCTCAGCTTGCATGGTTAAGCTATTCGCCTCTCGACTGGTTCGGCCTGCTAACGCTGAGTAAAGAACTGGTCGATGCCCAGGTAGGTGCTAATGATGGCTACACACGCATTAATACCGTCTACTGGAGTCTGGCCATCGAGGTCCAGTTTTACCTCGTCGTCTTCCTGGCAATACTCATGCGACGCTACGCGGCCGCGTTTCTCGGCATGGTTTCGATCCTCAGTGCGTATGCGATCGTATCTGACGCCTTCAATGTCCCAGGCCTTTTCATCAATCTTTGGCCGGGCTTCCTGTTCGGTGTCCTCGTTCGTGTTGCTCACACAAAGGGCATGACGCCATTTTCGTTCTTCGGCAGATACCAGTTTGCAGCTTCGATCCTCCTGCTAGGCGCGCTTGCACTGGCGACAGCGATACTTGCGCAACTCATGGACCTTGGGTTCATTGCATCCGCAGTTATCGCATCGATTGCGATCTGGTGCCTGGGCGGACTCGAACATGCCGTGCTGACCCAATTCACGCTGTCAAAGAAGGGCCTGAAGGTGTGCGGCATGCTGCTATTCCCTGCCGTGTTGCTAGGGCAGTCGAGCTACTCACTGTATCTATTGCACGGCAAGGTGTACCAGCTTCCTGAGATGATCGCTAGAAACCTGTTTCCAACGACAAGTCCGCTCTATGTAATCGCAACGGTCTTGCTGACCTGTGCGATATGCTATGGCTTCTACTTCTTCATTGAGCGCCGTTTCCACAACCGCCGGCTCCCGGATCCTAGGCCGGAGGCGATCCCAGCCGCTGCGACCCTGGCGCAGACCGCCAGGTAGCCGAGCCTTCACGTGATGTCTTCGTCCGTCAGCAGCTGTTTTATCCTGCGAGTCATTTCCTCAAGACGGTAGGGTTTACGTAGCAGATAGGTGCGATCGAGAACGGGATGCTCGATGTCCGCTCCAGGATAACCTGATGCGAAGAGCAGCTTTGCAGATGGCAGGTATTTCGCCGTTGCCACCGCAAGGTCCTGTCCGGTAACTCCCCCCGGCATGACCAAATCGGTGAACACGAGGTCGATCGGCAACCCCTGCCGGATCATGTCGAGCGCCGTGTCGCCGTCGGCCGCCTCCAGCACGCACAGTCCCTGCTTGCGCAGCACTTCCACGCTCACCTGGCGCACCGGCGCCTCGTCTTCGACCACCAGCACGGTGCGCACCGGCTCCGCTGACGACGCCGGCGCCGACTCCACAGGCGCCTCAGGCAACAGGGGGAAGTAGATGGTCACCGTCGTTCCCGTCCCCGGCTTGCTGGTCAGCCCGATCTGGCCGCCACTCTGTCTCACGAAACCGAAGGCCAGGCTCAACCCCAGGCCGGCGCCGCGGTGGCCGGTCTTGGTCGAGAAGAATGGCTCGAATGCGCGCCGCTGCACCTCCTCAGGCATGCCCGCGCCATTGTCGGCCACGCGCACCCGCAGGTAGCCTGGGGCCTGGACGCTGTCGGCGCCCGGCAGCTGCGCAGCGTCCGCCGCGATTTCGAGCCAGCCGTCCGTCTCCATCGCTTCGGCCGCGTTCTGCACCAGGTGCAGCATGGTCTTCTCGAACTGCGCCGGGTCGAGGCAGGCGTGCAGACTCTCGTCCAGCGACAGGCACAGGGCGTGATGGCCGAGTGTGTGGCGGATCGTTGCTTCCATGCTGTGCAGGTGCTTTGCCACGTTCAGGGGGACCGGTGCGAGCGACTGCCTGCGCGCGAATGCCAGCATCTGCGATGCCAGGTGTGCCCCGCGGCGCACGCCTTCCGACGCTGCCTCCAGCCGTTTCACCGTCCGCTCGTCGGCGCGGTGCGCCACCCGCAGCAGCTGCAGGTGGCCGTTGATCAGCTGGAGCACGTTGTTGAAGTCGTGCGCCACGCCGCTGGTGAGCTGGCCGATCGCTTCCATCTTTTCCGCTTCGTGCAGCGAGGCCTGGGCATTGGCCAGCTCGCGCGTCTTCTCGAACAGCGCGGCCTGGCTCGCGCGCAGCGCCTGCGTCATGTGGTAGGCGCGCGAATGCGCCTGCAGCCGCGCCGTCAGTTCGACCTTGTCCGGCCACTTGACCAGGTAATCGATCGCCCCCGCTTCGAACCCGCTCGCCTTGACCTGCGGGCTGGTATTCGACGACAGCATGATGACCGGGACTTCCGCCACGCGCGGGTCCTGTTTCAGGATCTTGATGACGTCGAGGCCGTCGATCATCGGCATGTGCAGGTCGACCATGATCACGGAAGGCGCGAACGCCGCCGCCGTTTCCAGCGCGCGCGCCGGATCCTGCTGGTACTCGAGGATAAGGCCCGGCTCGTCCTCCAGCATGCCGCGGACGAGCTCCGCATTGATCAGGTGGTCGTCGATCAGCAGCACGCGCATATCGATTGTCTTGGTGAGCATCGCGTGGGCCTTAATGTGTCGTCAAAGGGTTTCGCCTGCCTCGGCCGCTGCCTGCGCGATGCTGAGTTCCAGCTGCAGGAGGTCGTAGGGTTTCGGCAGTACGATGATCCCGCTGTCCGGCGGGACCTGGATGTTGTTGCCTTCGCCGGAGGTCAGGATCACCTGCAGCGCGGGACGCAGCGCAATAGCACGCGACGCCAGCTCGGTGCCGGACAGGCGCGGCAGGTTCAGGTCGGTGAACAGGATGTCGACCTCGTGCTCCTGCAGGAGTGTCAGTGCATGTTCGGCCGAGCCGCTGCCGCTGGCCGCATGCCCCAGCGCCGCCAGCAGCTCGCAGGCCAGTTCGCGGGTGTCGGGATCGTCTTCCACCACCAGGATGCGGCGTGCGCCGTCCGCCGCGACCGGCGTGCGCACCACCTCGTCCACCACCGCCGGCGCCGCCATCGGCACCGACAGGCGCGCCGCGCCGAGCTGGCCGCGCACGGCCTGTGCCAGCTGCTCGCGGCTGTAGGGCTTGGGCAGCAGCTCGATGCCTGCGTCGATGGAGCCGTCGGGCACCTGGCCCGAGGTGAGGAGGATGCGTGTGTGCGGCGAGAGCTGGCGGCACTGCGCCACCAGCGAGGCGCAGTCGACCGCGCCGGGCATCGACAGGTCGCTGAACAGCAGGTCGACCGGCATCCCGGTGCGCAGGATCGCGACCGCCTCCTGCCCGCTCCCGGCGCTCAGCACCTGGTAACCGAGTCCCGCCAGCAGTTCGATGGTGGTCGCCACCACGGCGGCATCGTCATCAACCACCAAAATGGTTTCATCGCCGCCCGGCACCTCGGCGTGGCCCGCCGGCCGCGCATGCAGGGCGTCGCCCTCGGCGCGCGGCAGCTGGATCACGATGCGCGTCCCGTTCCCGGGGCTGCTCTCGATGCGGATCTCGCCGCCGCTCTGCTTCACGAAGCCGTACACCATGCTCATGCCCAGGCCCGTGCCCTTGCCGGGCGCCTTGGTCGTGTAGAACGGATCGAAGACCTTGTCGAGCACCTCGGGCGTCATGCCGCAGCCGGTATCCATGATCGACAGCAGGACGTGGCCGGCCGCTGCGCTGCCCGGTTCGGCGTTGCCGACGCTGATGGTCAGGCGCCCGTTGCCGCCCATGGCATCGCGCGCATTGATCGCCATGTTGAGGATGGCGTTCTCCAGCTGGTTGCGGTCGACCCGGGCGTTCCAGAGCCCGGGCGCGCGGCGCAGGTCGAGCACGACACGGTCGCCCAGTGCGCGCAGCAGGAGCGACTCCATGTCGGACAGCAGGCGGCCCAGATCAGTCGCCACCGGCTGCAGCGGTTGGCGGCGCGCGAAAGCGAGCAGCTGCGAGGACAGTTTCGATCCGCGCTCGACGGCGGCAACCGCGCTTGCCACGCGCGCGCCCAGCACGCTGCCGATCCCGTCCAGTTCCATCAGCTGCAAGTTGCTCGAGATGATCTGCAGGACGTTGTTGAAATCGTGGGCCACGCCGCTGGCCAACTGGCCCACGGCTTCCATCTTGTGCGCCTGGCGCAGCGCATCCTCGGCCTTGAAGCGTTCCGCTTCTTCGAGCACGACCTGGCGTTCCAGCGCTTCGTTCAGTTCGCGCAGCGCGGCCTGCGCCTTTTGCAGGTTCTCCTCGGTGCGCTTGCGCTCCGTGATATCGAAGGCCACGCCGAGGTAGCGGCGCTCGCCCGCGATCGTGCTCGGCACGGCCTGGCCGCGGCGGGCGATCCAGCGCCGCTCGCCACTGTCGGCGCGCGTGATGACGAATTCCGAAAAGCCGAGCGGATTCGATTCGTTCCCGAGCCGATTGGGGCCAGCCAGGTGCAGGTGCGACGGCTCAACACGGCTGACCAGCAGGTCCGCAGTAATCTCGATGTCCGGCGCGAAGCCCCAGATGCGCCGGTAGGCGTCCGACACCACCACCTTGCCCGTGCTCGGATACCACTCGAAGGTACCGATCTCGCCCGCCTCCTGGGCGACCCGCAGGCGCTCCTCGGTCAGCGCGTGGTCGGTGACATCGACGCCTTCGACGAAGATGCCCTGCGTGCGGCCAGCGGCATCTTTCAGCGGCTGGTAGACGAAGTCCAGGATGCGCCGCTCCATGCCTTCGCCGTTGCCGCGGTCCAGCTGCACTTCGATATTGCGTCCGTGGTAAGCGTCGCCGCCGTGATAGACACTGTCGAGCAGCTCGTAGAAGCCTTGTCCGGCAAGTTCGGGCAGCGCGAGCCGTACCGGCTTGCCGAGGACCGGGCGGTGCTGGACCAGCTTCAGGTAAGCGTCATTGGCCAGCTCGAACACGTGCTCCGGCCCCGTCAGCACCGCCATGAAGCTCGGCGCCTGGCGGAACAGGGTGTTGAGGAATTCCATGTCGCCGGAAAGGCGGCGGTTGGCCTGCTCGAGCGTGACGCGCAGGGCATCGAGGTCGCTGTTGACCTGTTCGAGATGGGCCTCGTGACGCTGGCGTTGCTGTTCCGCGCGCACGCGGTCGGTGGTTTCGAGCACGGTGCAGAGGACACCGCGCACTGCGCCGGCATCGTCGGTGGCCGGGCCGTAGTACAGGTCGAACCAGACGTCCTGCGGCGCGCCGTTACGCTCGAGGACGAAATGGGCGTCGCGGAACACCCGGTCCTCGCCCTGGAAGCAGGCGTCGAAGACTTCCTGGTTGAAGTCCCAGGCCTCGGGCCAGGCGTCGCGCACCCGCGCGCCGAGGACATCGGGGTGGCGGGCGCCGCACACACGCGCGTAGCCGTCGTTATAGAGAAGGATCCGGTCGTCGCCCCAGACCAGGGCCATGCTGGCGGGGGAGCGCAGGATGACGTCGACCAGCGTCCGCAGGAGGGGCGGCCAATTGTCGATAGGGCCGAGCGACGTGCTGCTCCAGTCCCGCTTTCTTATCAGCTCAGCTGCTTCGGAACGCGAGGCGGGCCAAACGATCTTGCTCATCACTGCCTCATCTGGTCGACCGTTGCGGACAACGCGTCCGCACCAGCGTGACAGTGTAACACTGGAAACTGAACGTTTAGTGTCCTATCTGCATGTGCCACTCAAGCCTGGGCGGTGCGCACGTTGCCGTTCAGGCGCAGCTCCAGCTTGTCCCAGAAGCGGTCGTGGATCGGAAGAAGCAGGACATTGCACACCGGTTCAAGCACCGCAGCCATACCGCCGAACGCCAGCGAGCCGGTCGCGAAGTACATCACCGCGAAGGCAACGCCAATATGGAGCGTGGTCTGGCTGAGCTTTTCCGCGGCGATACGCACATAACGGTCGCGCTCGGTCTTCCCGTTCGCACGGATTGCCGCCCAGGTCCGCTCGTGCAGCGGAAGCAGGAGCACATTGATCACCGGCTCGATGATGATCGCCAGTCCGCCAAAGACGACGGAGCCGGTCACGGCATAGGCAATCGCGAATGCGATGGCCATGTGGGCGACGACCTGGCTGGTTTTCTTGGCGGCAATGACCATGATGCTTGTTCCTATGTTTCGTTAACACTGCTGTAGGATGAATGATAGCGATTCTCATTCATAGCCTAAAGTGAATTAAACAAAACAAGTTGATAGCCTCAAGCTATCGACCATGGAACACCTACTTCAGGGGCAAAATCAAGGCATCCAGCTCCCCGGGATAATGCTCGAGCAGCCAGCGCGCCTTCTCGGCGAACACGGGATCGTCCTTGTAAGCGCGCGCCGCCGTCAGCATGTTTTGCATCGCATGCTTGTTGAAGCCATCCGGCGAGCCTTCCTTGGGATTGATTTCCGGGTAGGGCCACTTCTCGCCATTCACATAGCGCGCGACGAAGCGGTAAGCTTGAGCGATGCTGTGGGCGTCTTCGCCGTGTTCCCAGACCTTCTGGCCGGTCAGCTCACCATAGCGTCCCAGGTAACCGAAAGCTTCCAGCGCAAAATTCGTATAGCCGCCAGGCCGCGTGCGCTCCAGCTCGGCGATCAGTTTGCCCTCGCGATCGATCTGGCCCGCGATGCGGCGGATCTTTGTGATGTCGAGCTCGCGCCTGGCGACGTCCTGGCGGTTGGTATACAAGGCATACGCGACCACCTGCGCCGAATAGAATGTGCCGTGGTTGTTGTGCGCGTTACCCTCTTCGAAACCATGACGGCTGGTGAGCAGCCAGTTCAGGTACTCGCCATACCAGCCGCGCACCGCCTCGTTCTCGGCGTCGCTCAAGGCGTCGGTCGGCTGGATCAGGGCCAGGCTGTCCATCACGTCGATCAGGGCGCGGCTGGTGATGATGCCGATGCCGCGACCGTCCACGCGGCCTGGAATCGCCTGCCCGTATTCGAGATGCGGATTCATGCGGGTGTCAGGCGTGAGGAACCAGGCGCGTGCCAGCTCGCCCGCCTTCACCGCGTATTTGCGCTCGCCGGTGAAGTACCAGGCCAGTGCCAGCACCTTGACGTCGTGCGCGAACCTGCCCATGCGCCCGCTGTCGGTGGCGTCGGTCGACGCAGCCGGGTTGTGCAGGCCGTCCTTGCGGATATAGGGCAGGCCGTCCTTCTTTGCCGGGTCAGGCCACCAATAGGGGCCGAAGCTGAAGAAGTCGTGCTTGTTGCCGCTGGCCGGCGCCAGGGATTTGTCGACGACGCTGTAGCGGCGCCGCGTCAGCGCCGCATCGGCGTCCTTGAGCAGGGCGTCGTACGACGGCTGGTAGAGCGGATCGCGCGCCGCCAGCTTCTGTTTCGCCAGTGCCAGGCCGGCCGGATCGTAGGTGTAGAACTGGGATGGCGAGGCTGCCAGCGCAGGACCGCACAACACCGCGGCCAGCACGGTGGCGCGCCACAAGGACCGGATCATGGGGGCGCCTCGCCTTAGTACCTGTTTGGTCTGTTTGTTCAAATCTTGTCTCCCTTGTTATCGTGGTATTACCAGAGCACGGGCTGGCGGATGAAGAAGTTGCGGGTGACTTCCTCCACCGATGAGTCGGCGGGCAGGGTGGCCCACAGGGCCAGGTAGTCCGGCCGGCCAAGCGCCTCCCCGGCGAACAGCAGGCTCGTTTGGCGCATGGGCCACTCCTTGAAAAACATGACGTCCGGTGGCAGGGGCCAGTCTGCCTTGTCGCGGATATAGGGCGCCATCCAGGCCATCGCACGGGCCATGCCGCGGCCGTCGGGCGTGGTATACGTCCAGAGATTGTCCTGCGGCGTCGACAGGATCCGGCACAGCGTGGCCAGCGCTTCCAGGTTGAACAGGGCGTAGCCGTAGGGCTTGGTCCGTTTCAGTTCCAGCGGCTGGCTGCCGTCGGCGGCCAGCTGGGTCGGCAGCAGTACCGTCTTGAAACGCTCTCGCGCATACGCCAGCAACTGGCGGTCGCCGGTGAGGTGGGCGAACGCGGCCACCTGCAGCAGCCAGCACGAACCATGGTTGTTCTTCGCTTCACGTTCCTCGATGCCGTTCTTGCTGGTCGTCAGCCAGTGGAGGTAGTCGCGGAACCAGCCGACGATCTGCTGGCGTTCTTCGTCGGACAAGGCATCTCCGTCGCGCAGGACTTCGATGGCGCGCGCTACTTCGACCAGGTGGACAGTGTCGATGATGCCGATCCCGCGCCCGGTCGATTTGCCGAAGATGGCCTGGGCGTACTGCAGGTTCGGATTGAGCCGGGTGCGCGGATCGACGAACCAGGCGCGCAGGTGGGCCACCGCATGTCGGGCGTAGTGCTGTTTGCCGGTGGTCTTCCACGCCGCCACCAATGCCGGCACCTGCACCGACAAGCGTACCAGCGCGCGCCGATGCGCAACGAAGTTGTCGGGATTGGTCAGGCCGTCGCGCTGGACGTAGGGTCCGCCGGGATTGGCCGGGTTCGGCCACCAGTAATCGCCCTCCGAATAGAAGTCGTGCAGGCCACCGCTGCTGCGGGGGCTGGAGAAAGAGGTGATCGTGACCGGCGCCTCGGACAGGGCGGCATCGGCCGCGCGCAGGATGCGGGGCTGGTCCAGGCGCATGACGTCGAGCGGCTGGGCTCGGGTGGGGATCGACAGACAGGTCAATAACAGTAGAGTGAGGAGCGGTCTGTAGAAGGACATCTTGACGTCGCTGCAGTTCTTTGAGGGATGTTAATCGTTTAACTTAGTGTATATCCTATTTTTACCTTTGTCTATTCACGAGCCAGACCGCAGAATGAGAAATCGTTTTCCCTCGGAAGATGTGCTGAGCCGTTTCTGTCTGGCGAGGTCTTGCATCCTCGGGGCAGCTTTGCTATAGTCTCGTTCCTCCGACGCGAACCGTAGCCTTACAGGTAGCGAATGCGAAAGAGACGAGGGGTTGACGAGTTACGCGAAACACTGCATAATCTCACTTCTCTGCTGCTAACGAACACAACGCTTCGTACGGTGCAGCAAGGTAGTACAGAACAACGGTTCTTTAACAATCAACAGTCGATAAGTGTGGGCGTTTGATGAAGGTGCCGGCTGACTTGTTCAGCTGCATACTTAAATTATCAAATGTTCACAAAAGTATTAAGCGTTGTCTCAGCAATGAGATGA
>NZ_JAJFER010000017.1:0-15192 GCF_020707295.1 Massilia sp. IC2-476 | reverse complement strand
TCAAAGCCTGATGACCATAGCAAGTCGGTCCCACCCCTTCCCATCCCGAACAGGACCGTGAAACGACTTTGCGCCGATGATAGTGCTGCAACCAGTGTGAAAGTAGGTTATCGTCAGGCTAGTTATAAAGCAGAGCCCGCTCAGTTAAGACTGAGCGGGCTTTTTGCTTTTCTGCGCCCGCCGGCACCGGCTATACGTCACGCATGTAATGACATGTCGGCGCCTTCTTCCCATCGCCAAGCGCTCTTGCTGAGCTACACTGATTCTTTCCTTGGCTAAGCAAAAGAAGCAATGAAGAAGACCCGTGTTTATCTGGTTCGCGGCCTCGTGCTTAGCCTTTCCGCATTCGTGGTCGCCGTCGGTGTCGCACTCGCCAGCGCGGACGTTGAGCTGACAGATTCCGGCGCCCACAAGCATCTGCTTGTTCCCATCGGTCCCGTGACGGCCAAATTCAATACCTTTGCCGGCACCGGCGACAAGGTTCGCATGCCAGGCTTCCTCGACGGCCCGGTAGTGCGCAGGAGTGCTGACGGCAGTTGGGCAGCGACCTGGTTTTGCGAGGACAAAGTCCAGAGCCGGACGGGTTCGGACGCCGAGCTGATCATCGACTGTGCCGGCAAGCGCCACATGTTTCCCGTGTCGCGCACGCCGCGGGTACCGGATGCCGTGTTCGATACCCAGGGGGACACCCTGATCCTCAGTGACATCGAAGGCAATGCCCGCTTCCTCGACGCCGCCCTCAAGTCGCTTGCCGTCACGGACGCCGACGGCAACTGGAGTTACGGCAGCAATCATCTCGTCATTGCCGGCGACGCTGTGGACCGCGGGCGCGACGTCTTTGCAGTGCTATGGCGGCTCTACGCACTAAGCCAGCAGGCCCAGGACGCGGGCGGTGCCGTGCATCTCGTACTCGGCAACCATGAGCAGTATCTGCTGCGCGGGAACGCCTCGCGCGCCAACCGCGATCACCTGTATGCATTGACCAGGATGGGCGGCCAGGCACAGGCCTTCGGTGCCGACACCGTGATCGGACGTTGGCTGCGTCTGCAGCCGGTCATCATCAAGACCGGCCGTACCGTCATCACGCACGGCGGCGTCAACCCGCTGGTCGCCGACGCCGGCTTCACCGTGAATAACCTGAACAGCGCGATGCGACGCTACTGGATGGGCGACATGCCCGGCAAGGCGGAACTGGATGCGATCGTTGGTCCCGCCGGCGTCACGCAGTACCGTGGCTACTTCGAGGATGCTGAAGAGCGCTTCCCGCGCGTGACCGCTGCGCAGATCGACGATGTGCTTGCGCATTTCGGCGCGAAGACCATCGTTGTCGGGCATACCCTGGTGGACCGAGTAAAAGCGCTGCACGACGGACGGGTCTGGGCGATCGACGTCAACAGCGACGAGGCCCGACCGGAAGCGCTCCTGATACGCAAGGGCGAACCAATAGTGGTGTCGACCGGCGTGGCGCGCGGGCTCAAGGAAGACGCTGCGCCGCGCATTACCCGTCCATTCAGCCTGTTCGCCGCCTCCGACCTGGCCATGCTCAAGGGCCTGATCGCGTCGAACTACGCGCTGTCGCAGATTCCCGTGCCTTACTGAGCCGCTGCCCCGGGTTGCATGACAGACAGCAGGCGCTCGAGCACCGGCGCGGTCGCATCCGCAATGCGGTCGATGCTCGCTTCCCGCAGCGCGGCCGTATCGACCATGTGATCGCTGCGCAGGCCGGCCCAGGCCAGCAGCGCCGCGCCGGCCTCGGGATGGTCGAACACCCCATGCAGATAGGTGCCCAGCACCAGCCCGTCGTCCGAGCATGCGCCTTCGCCGCGCCCGTCGATGACGAACGCAGGCTGCTCCATCGCCGTACCGCGCGAGACACCCATGTGGATCTCGTAGCCTCGTAGTGCGAACGACGCGCCGCCAGCCATGCTTGCTTGTGCGCTGACCAGCGCCAGCCGCTTCTCCCGCGCCAGCTCGGTCTCGATCTCGAGCAGGCCCAGGCCTTCCGACACGCCGGCCGAGGCTTCGACGCCATGCGGATCCGCCACGCGACGGCCGAGCATCTGGAAGCCGCCGCAGATCCCGATTACCTTGCCGCCATAGCGCAGGTGCCGCGCCAGGTGCGCGGGCCAGCCCTGCGCCTGCAACCAGGCGAGGTCGCCGCGCGTGTTCTTGCTGCCCGGGAGGATGATGAGGTCGGCCGCCGGAATCGCTTCCCCCGCGCGCACAAAACGCAGATCGACGTCCGGATGCGCGCGCAGCGCATCGAAATCGGTATGGTTGCTCATGCGCGGCAGGCTCGGCACCACGATGCGGAAGCGCCCGCGGTTCGACTGCGCCGGCTGCACCGCGTCTTCCGCGTCGAGGTACATCCCGTGCAGATAGGGCAGTACGCCCAGCACGGGCTTGCCGGTCTGCTGCTCGAGCCAGTCGAGTCCTGGTTCCAGCAGCTTGATGTCGCCCCGGAAGCGGTTGATCACGAAACCGACGATGCGCGCGCGTTCCGACTCGGACAGGCAGGCCAGTGTGCCGACGATGTGGGCGAACACCCCGCCGCGGTCGATGTCGGCAACCAGGATCACCGGGCAGTCGACCGCCTCGGCGAATCCCATGTTGGCGATGTCGCGGTCGCGCAAATTGATCTCGGCCGGACTGCCGGCGCCCTCGACCACCACCGCTTCGTATTGCGCCAGCAGTCGCGCATGCGACTCCAGCACCGCACCCATCGCTACCGTCTTGTACTGGTGGTAGTCGCGCGCATTCATCTCGGCGCGCACCCGGCCGTGGATGATCACCTGGGCGCCGGTGTCGCTGGACGGCTTGAGCAGGACCGGATTCATGTCGGTATGCGGCTCGAGACCGGCGGCGATCGCCTGCACCGCCTGGGCGCGCCCGATCTCGCCGCCGTCGAGCGTGACCGCGCTGTTGAGCGCCATGTTCTGCGGCTTGAAGGGCGCGACGCGTACGCCCTGGCGCCGCAGCAGCCGGCACAGGGCCGCGACCAGGGTGCTCTTGCCGGCATCCGAGGTCGTACCCTGCACCATCAGGGTACGGAAGGGCAGGGCGCTCATTTATTGCGGTGCTGGCGCGCCAGCTCGAGCTTCTCGCACAGCACGGCGGTCCCTGCGATCATGCGCGGTCCGGCGCGGTTGAGCAGGTTGCCATCCACCGTGAACAGGTTGTCATTGCGCGTCGCCGTCAGGGTGGAATAGGGCTTCCATAGCGAGACGCCGCCATAGTTCTTCTCGGCCGTGCCGAACACCGCTTCCGGGTCGGCCTGCAGGACGCTCTCGATCGACACGATCGGCGCGGTAACGCTCAGCGCGTCGAAGATGTTTTCGCCACCGCACAGGCGCAGAGCATCCGTGATGATGTGCTTGCCGCTGAGCGTGTACAGCGGCTTGTCCCACACCTGGTAGAAGGTGCGTACCGGCGGGCGGCCGGCGTAGCGGGTACGCAAGCTGGCCAGCTGCTTGCGCAGCTCTGCCGCGGCGGGGCCGGCGACCGCGTCGGTGCCCATCAGGTGGCCGAGGCGCAGCACGTTTTCCGGGATCCCTTCCAGCTTCTGCGGATCGCTCAGGAACACCGGAATGCCGAGCTTGCGCACCATCTCGATCTGCCGCTCGGAGCTATTGTGCATCCAGGCGACGATCAGGTCGGGTTTCAGGCTGATGATGCGTTCCAGGTCGACTTCGCGGTTCGAGCCGATGCGCGGTATGCTTTTCGCCGCTTCCGGATAGTCGCTGTAGTTCACGGCGCCGACGATGCGGCTGCCTCCGCCGGCAGCGAACAGCACTTCCGTCACGTGCGGCGCCATCGAGATGACGCGCGCCGCCGGTTTGTCGAGCGTGACCGCATTGCCCGCGTCGTCGCGCACGGTGACCGCGCTTGCCAGCGGCGCCGCCAGCGCGGCCGCCCATATCCACATCCGTTTCATCGATTGCTCCATGCCTGAAGTGCCGTTTCCAGCCGTTGCCATTCTGTCTCGTTTGCGGGCAGCCCCATCCGGATGCCGCGGCCGGCCTCCTGGAACAGGCGGCACCACATCCCGTGGCGCGCCATGAAGCCGTGGAAGGCTTCCGGCTGCTCCTGCGCCCACCAGTGGAACAGTGGTGTCCCCGTCGCTGCGATCCCATGCGCGGCGAGCAGGCTGCGCATGCGCCCACCCGCGCTTTGCAGCCGGGTGAAGGTCTCCCGCTGCCAGGCCGTGTCGCGCAGCGCCGCCAGTGCCACGCTTTGCGCCGGACCGCTGACGGCCCATGGCCCCAGTACATCGGCCAGCGCCTGCAGTGTGGCTGCGTCGGCGCCCACGAATCCCAGCCGCAGCCCGGCCAGCCCGAAGAACTTGCCGACCGAGCGCAGCACGATCAGGCCGGGCCGTTCCGTATAGGCGGCTACGCTCAGCCTTGGGGCGGTATCGCCGAATGCCTCGTCCACCACCAGCCAGCCGCCGCGCTTGCCCATGCGGTCGGCCCAGGCGAGCAGGCGCTCGGGCGCGATCGTTTCGCCGGTCGGGTTGTTGGGGTTGACCACGACGAGCACATCGCTGGTGTCGACCGCAGCGTCCAGGTCTGCATAAGCGGCCAGGCGCCGCAGGTGTCCATGCTGCGCCCATGCATGCGCGTGCTCCGCATACGAGGGGGCCGACACCGTGACCCGCGAGGGCGCGCGCAGCCGCGGCAGCGCCTGGATCGCGGCTTGGGTACCGGCGACCGGCAGCAGGGCAGGGGCACCGTAATACGCGCAGGCTGCCGCGACCAGCTCCGGGTTTGCCTCCGGCAGGCGATGCCACGCGTCCGGTGCAAGCACGGGCGCCGGATAGCCGTGCGGGTTGATGCCGGTCGACAGGTCGATCCAGTCCTCACGCCCATACAGGTCCGCGGCCTCGCGCAAGTTGCCGCCGTGTTCAAGCATGCGGCACCCACAGGATGGCCGCTGCAGCGATCACGCCTAGCCACAGCAGCGTTGTGTGCCACACCAGGCGCCAGGCGCGCACGATATCCGCCGCAACGGCTTCCGGACCCGCGCCCAGCGGAGGACGCTGTTCCAGCTGTCCGTCGTAGACGGCCGCGCCGCCCAGCGACACGCCGAGTGCACCGGCGCCGCTCGCCATCACCGGGCCGGCATTCAGACTGCTCCAGGCGGGAGCCTGGGTGCGCCAGCATTGCCAGGCGCGTGCGCGGCCCGATCCGGCCAGGAGCACATACGACAGCGCGGTTAGCCGCGCAGGCACATAGTTGAGCACATCGTCAATACGGGCAGCGGCGCGGCCGAAGAGATTGAAGCGCTCGTTGCGGTAGCCCCACATCGCGTCGAGCGTGTTGGCAAGCCTGAACAGGACGGCCCCAGCACCGCCGGCCACCAGGAACCAGAACAGCGTGCCGAACACGGCGTCATTGCCGTTCTCGAGCAGCGACTCGGCGCCTGCTTTGGCCAGATCCGCTTCCTGGGCGTCGTGGGTGTCGCGGCTGACGATCCAGGAGGTGCGCGTGCGCGCCGTCGCCAGGTCGCCCGCGCGCAGGGCCTCGACGATCGGCATGGTATGGTCGCGCAGGCTGCGCAGGCCGATGCAGGCGTACAGCAGCAGCGCATGCAGCCACAGTCCGGCGTGCGCCGCTGCCAGCCAGGCGAGCAGGGTGAGCGGCAGCACCGCCATCATCCAGGCCAGCAGGCCGCGCGGGAAGCGCAGGGCGCCGCGGTTCAGTCGGTGCTCGATGGCCGACGCCAGCCTGCCGAAGCCGACCAGCGGGTGCCAGCGGCGCGGTTCGCCCAGCAGCAGGTCGAGCACGACACCAGCCACCAGCAGGATGGCCAGTTCGGGCAGCGACAGGCCGCTCAGCATGCGGAGCCTTTGAGCACCAGCGGCAGTCCGGCGGCGACGAACACGGCCCGGTCGGCGCGTGCGGCCACCGCCTGGTTCAGGCGGCCCGCCTCGTCGGCAAAGCAGCGCGACACCGCACCCCAGGGCACGATGCCCATGCCGACCTCGTTCGAGACGAACACGAGATCGCCCTCGACACCGCCCTCGAGCAGGTCGAGCAGCGCCGCATGCTCGCTGTGGAAGCGCTCCGGCAGCGTCACTTCGCCGACATCCGGCCATTCGCGGCCGTCGCAGAACATCAGGTTGCTCAGCCAGAGCGTCAGGCAGTCGACCAGTACCAGCCGGCCGGGCGCACACTCCGTGCGCAGCACGGCTGCAAGCGCCAGTTCCTCCTCGACCGTCCGCCAGCCGGCCGGGCGGCGTTCACGATGATGCGCAATGCGGGCCGCCATCTCGGCGTCGCCCGCGCGCGAGGTTGCGACATACACGATCTCCTTGCCGGAGGCTTCGGCAAGCCGCTCGGCGTAGCCGCTCTTGCCCGAGCGCGTGCCGCCCAGTACCAGGGTGACGCTCAAGGCGCAGCTCCGCCGAACAGCGCGGCGATTGCCGGCGGGTTCGAAGGAAAGTAGGCGTGGAAGTAGGACGCAGTGAGCGAGCCGATGCGGTAGACCGCTTCGCCCTGCGCGCCGTTGCCGGTCTTGACGGTATAAGACTGGGCCGGCACCGGCGTCTCCAGCAGCGAGTAGTGGAAGGTGTGGCCGCGCACCGGACCCTGGTCGGTGGGCCGGGCATGGGCGCCGAGGCCCGCCAGGCGCGCCTGCATCCGCACTTCGCCCGGCAGCAGCCCGGCCATGGGCCAGCGCCGGCCTTCCTTGTCGGTCAGGCCGTCGGCCAGCACCATCATGCCGCCGCATTCGGCCAGGATCGGCACGCCGCGGACGTGGGCCGCATGGATCGAGGATTGCCACTGGCCGGCGCGGCTCAGCGTTTCGCAGTGCAGTTCCGGATAGCCGCCCGGCAGGAACACCGCGTCCGCGTCAGGGGGAACCGGCTCGTCCGCCAGCGGGGAAAAATAGCGCAGCTGCGCCCCCATCGACTGCAGCAGGTCGAGGTTGGCCGGATACAGGAAGCAGAAGGCGGCGTCGCGCGCGATGGCGATGGTGCGTCCGTCGAGCGGACGCCCGACGTCTTGCCACTCGGGCGCCGACGGCGCCAGCAGGGGCAGCGCGTTCCAGGCGTCTTCGTTGAAGTGCAGCCCATCCGCCAGGCGGTCGAGCATTGCGTCCAGGCCCTCGACTTCGCCGGGCAGGACCAGGCCCAGATGGCGTTCCGGCAGCGGCGTGTCCTGGCGCGCCAGCCATCCGACCAGGGGGATCTCGCGCAGCGAAGACGCCACCATGTTCGCATGGCCTTCGCTCGCGATGCGGTTGGCGACCACGCCCGCCAGCTCCACCGGCCCATAGTCGCGCAGCCCGCGCGCTACCGCACCCACGGTCTGCGCCATCGCAGAGGCGTCGATCACCGCCAGCACCGGCACGCCGAACTCGCGCGCCAGGTCGGCCGCCGAGGGAGCGCCGTCATACAGGCCCATGACGCCCTCGATCAGGATCGCATCGCTTTCGCGCGCCGCGTTGTGCAGGCGGCGCCGGCATTCCTCGACCCCGACCATCCACAGGTCGAGCGTATGCACCGGCGCCCCGGATGCGCGTTCGAGCAGCATGGGGTCGATGAAATCCGGCCCGCATTTGAAGACCCGCACGCGCAGGCCCTGGCGCAGCAGCTTGCGCGCCAGCGCGGCGGTGACGCTGGTCTTGCCCTGGCCGGAGGCCATGGCCGCCACCAGTACGGCGCGTGCGCCCTTGTCCATCACCACTCCGTTCCGGCCTGGGCCACGATGCCCGCCTTGAAGGCGTGCTTCACCACGTTCATCTCGGTGACCGTATCAGCTACAGCGATCAGTTCCGGCGGCGCGGCGCGCCCGGTCACCACCACGTGCTGCATCACGGGACGGTCGAGCAGGTCGGCGATCACCGTGTGCACGTCGAGGTAGCGGTATTTCAAGGCGATGTTCAGTTCGTCCAGCACCACCATGCCATAGGCCGGGTCGCTCAGGAAGCGCCTGGCCTGCTCCCAGGCCTCGGTCGCCTTGGCGATATCGCGCTCGCGGTCCTGGGTCTCCCAGGTATAGCCTTCGCCCATCGCGTGGAAGCTGACTTCATCCGGGAAGCGGCGCAGGAATTTTTCCTCGCCGGTGGACATGGCGCCCTTGATGAACTGGACCACACCCACCTTCATGCCGTGGCCGAGGGCGCGCATCACCATGCCGAAAGCGCTCGAACTCTTGCCCTTGCCGTTGCCGGTATTGACAATGATGATGCCGATTTCCTTGTCGGCGGCGGCGATCTTGGCGTCGATGACGGCTTTTTTCCGCTCCATGCGCTGGCGGTGGCGTTCGTTCAGTGCATCGATGTCGTCCGGATTCATGGCGTGGCCTCGAAAGGTAGGAAAATGCGGCGGCCGCCGTGCTCGATCATGTCGATCGGGTGGCCGAGGTAGTCGCCCAGCAGCGCCGGCTGCATGGTGTCGTCAACAGGACCGGCCTGCCAGCGGCCGTCGCCGTTGAGTAGCAGCGCGTGGGTGGAGATGCGGTAGGCCAGATTCAGGTCGTGTCCGATCATGACCACGGTCTTGGCCTGTTCGCGGCACAGCCTGGCCAGCAGGGCCATGACGCTGACCTGGTGCGCCAGGTCGAGCGCGTTGGCCGGTTCGTCCAGCAGCAGCAGCTGGGTGTCCTGGGCCAGCAGCGCCGCGATGGCGACGCGCTGGCGCTCGCCGCCCGACAGCGTGCGCACGTCGCGCCCCGCCAGGTCCGCCACTTCCATCTCTTCGAGCGCGCGCATGGCGAGCTGGTGGTCGTCGCTGCCTTCCCAGTAGCGGTCGGCGTGATAGGGGTGACGCGCCGACAGCACGGTTTCGATCACGCTGTACGAGAACGCGTCGTGGCGCGACTGCGCAAGGAAGGCGCGGATGCGCGCCAGTTGTTCCGGCGCCCAGGCGTCCAGGCGGCGGCCGCCGACCAGCACGGCGCCGGCGTCGGGACGGTGCAGGCCGGCCAGGGTGCGCAGCAGCGTGCTCTTGCCGGCGCCGTTGCGGCCGATGACGCTCCAGCATTCGCCGGGCCGCGCGGCCCAGTCGAGCTGGCGGATCAGCGTTCGGTTACCGACCTTCAGGTCGAGGTGTTCGGTCCGGATCATGGTCATTTCCTCAGGCGGTGCAGCTGGTAGAGGAAGACCGGGGCGCCGATGATCGCGGTGATCGCGCCCACCGGCAGCTGTTGCGGCGCGATGATTGTGCGTGCCAGGGTATCGCACAGCACCAGGAAGCTGCCGCCGGCCAGCACCGCCGCCGGGATCAGGACCCGGTGGTCGGGACCGAAGGCGAAGCGGCAGGCATGCGGGACGATCAGGCCGACGAAGCCGACCGAGCCGGCGCTGGTCACGGCGCTGGCCGTCAGCACGCCCGATACGAAGAACAGGCCCTTGCGCAGGCGGCCGACGCGGATGCCCAGCGTGGCGGCGGCTTCGGCGTGCAGCGCGACCACGTTCATGGCGCGCGCGCTGCGCAGGGCATACAGCAGGGCACCGCCAAGCACCAGCCAGGGTGCCAGGCGCAGCGGGGCGCCGGCCAGGTCGCCGATCATCCAAAAGATCATGCTGCGCAGCCGGCCTTCCGGCGCGATCGACAGCATCAGGGTGACAAGGGCCATGCAGGCCGAGGACAGGATCACGCCGGTGAGCAGCAGCATCGAGGTGCCGCCTTCGAGCGCGAGTCCGCCGCGCAGGTCGCGCCGCGCCAGCAGGTAGAGCAGCATCGACACCCCTACCGCGCCGGCCAGCGCGGCCAGGTCGACCACCAGGGCGGTGGCCATCAGGAGCAGGGCGAGGAGGGCGCCGACTGAAGCGCCCGCCGAAATGCCGAGCACATACGGGTCGGCCAGCGGGTTGCGCAGCAGCGCCTGCATCATCACGCCAGCCAGCGCCAGCGCGCCGCCGGTGACGAAGGCGGTCAGCGCGCGGCTGGCGCGCAGCTCGAGCAGCGAGGCCGCCAGGCTGTTTGCTTCGCCGTTCGTTAGCTGGCGCAGCGCGTCCGGCACCTCGGCCAGCGGCACGGCGACCGAGCCCGTCATGCCGGCGAACAGCAGGCTGGCAAGGGCGCACAGCAGCAGCACGCCGATGACGAGCGTGGCGCGCTGGCGCTGCGAGTTGGCTGGGTGATGCATGCGTCTCCTCTTGGTACGTCAGCGGATGCCGTAGCGCAGGCCGGCGAACCAGGTACGGCCGCTGGTGCCGTAGTTCCGGGCCAGCTCGTAGCGCTTGTCGGCGACGTTGTCGACGCGCAGCAGCAGCGACACATCAGGCGTGAACTGCCAGGTAGCGTACAGGTTGAGCAGGCCGTAGCCGCCCAGGCGATTGCGGTTGGCCGCGTCGTCGAAGCGCTCGCCCGAGAGCTGCAGTTCGGCGCCGGCCTTGAGCGCACCCCAGCTGCTGTCGGCCATGAAGGAAGCGTGCTTCTTCGCGCGGCGCGCCAGCTGCTTGCCGGTGGTCTCGTCGGTCGGGTCCTGCCAGTCCAGGCTGCCGCGCAGCGTGACGCCGGCGACAAGTGCCTCGGCCGCCAGCGTCACGCCTTCCAGTTTGGCTTCGTTGACGTTGTAGGCGCAGCTGCCGGCACGGCCCGGGCAGGGCGTTGCGGAGACGATCATGTCGGTCAGGCGGTTGCGGAACCAGGTGGCGTCGAACTGCAGCTTGCCGGCATCGTAGCGCAGGCCGGCTTCAAGGTTGCGGCCCTTCTCCGGACGGTTGGTCGGCAGGCCGTATCCCGGGTAGTACAGCTCGTTGAAGGTCGGCGCCCGGAAGCTCGAGCCGACGCTGGCGGTGGCGCGCAGGCCCCTGCCGAAGTTGTAGCCATAGCCGGCGGCGCCGGTGTTCTTGTTACCATAGACCGAGCGGTCGTGGCGGGCGCTGGCATCGAACAGGTGGCTGCCGCGCTTGGCCGAGTAAGCCGCCGCGTACGAATTGGTCGTGCGGCTGCGCGACAGGTCGGCGGTGGAGCTGGACTCGACTTCTTCCTTGCGGTGGCTGTACAGCAGCTGCAGGGTGTCGGGGCCGAGGGCGATGGTGTTCTGCCAGGTCAGCTCGTCCTGCTGCGTGTCGATCTGGCTGGCGCCGGATGCGGCGGCGCTGGTGAAGCTGCCCAGTTTGTCGTCGGAGCGGGCGAACTGCAGGGTAGAGCGCCAGTTGGACGTGAACTGGCTGGCGACATACACCGCCGCCGTGTTCAGGTCCTGCTTGTTGTTGACGTCATAGGGGCCGGCGCCGCTGTCGTACTGCGCGCGCAGGTCGCTGTGCAGGAATTGCGCGCCAATCTCATGTCCGGGAGCCAGCGTATACGACAGCTGGCCGTTGGCGTTGCGGCGGCGGTAGCCGTCTTCGTCCGGGTTGAAGCCAAAGGCGCCGGGACGGGTGGCCGAGAAGCCGTCCGAGTCTTCGTAACCGGCGCTGAAGGCATAGCGCAGCGCATCGCCGGCGCCATGCAGGCTGGCGTCCGCCTTGCGCGTGGCATTGCTGCCGGCGCCGACCGCAGCGCTGACGGTGGGGCTGCCATCGCCCTTGCGAGTAAAGATCTGGATCACGCCGCCGATCGCGTCGGCGCCGTACAGGGTGCTGAGCGGACCGTAGACGACTTCGATACGCTCGATGGCGCCGAGCGGCACTGCGTTCCAGGAGGCGACGCCACTGGTGGACGAGCCGATGCGCACGCCGTCGAGCAGGACCACGACCTGGTTGCTGTTGGCGCCACGCAGGAACACGCTGGTGGATGCGCCGGCGCTGCCGTTGCGGGTGATTTCGATGCCGCGCTGGCGCCGCAGCACGTCGGCCACTGAGCCGGCGCCGGAACGGGCGATCTCGTCGGCATGGATGACGGTGGTATCGGCGATCACGTCGACCGCGCGTTGGGGCATGCGGTTGGCGGTGACGACCACGGAGTCCAGGGTCTGGGCGAAGGAGGGCGAAGCGAAGGCGAGTGCGAGCGCGGATGCAAGCGAACGCGCGGCCGCTTGCCGTGTTACAGGAAAGTTCATGAATAGTTCACATCAAAGACAACCAGCCGACGTCCCCGTAGGCCAGATTGAACAGAAACGCACCGTTGGCGCGCTTCCACCTTTTGGCCGGTATCCGGGCTGGCAAGTCTGGCCGTCCGACCTTCCCATGCGTTCGCACAGTGGTCATGGAAGACGGTTTGCCGCGCTGCTGATTCAGCATGCGCGGTACTTGCTTACCGTTGCGGGGGCAGCACACGTTGGCCTTGTTGAAGGGCTTCGTGTTTCCCGTTTAACTGCGGTCGTGGACACGACCGCGAGCACCAAAACGCCGCCATTATAAAGGAGAAACTGCGGCACGGTGGTGGAGCGTTGTCAGTCTTTCAGCACGATGACTTCGCCGTAGGCGATGCGGTGGGCGCTGTTTGCGGCGCGCAACGCAGCTTCTTCGAGCGTGCCGCCGGCATGCAGCGCCGACAGCAGTCGGATGGTGCCCGCGTGGCAGATGACGAGGGCAGGATGCTGCAGCTCCTTGCGAAACGCGGCCACGCGGCGTGCCACGTCCAGCACGTTCTCGCCGCCGCCGGGACGGTAGTGGAGGAGGTCGGCGGCCCAGGCGTCGACCTCGGCGCGCGGGATCGCATCCCATCCCTGCATCTCCCAGGCGCCGAAGTCCATCTCGGCCAGGCGCGCATCGAAGCTGACGGGAACGCCGAGCGCATTGGCGAGCATGCTGCAGCGTGCGAGCGGGCTGGCATAGACGGACAAAGCACCGGGCAGGGCTGCGGCGCGCAGGCTGGCAACGACCAGGGTGGTTGCTTCGATAGATGTCGAAATGTCGGCCCTGCCGTAGCAGATCCCGGGCGCGATCTCCGGCTGCGGGTGGCGGACCAGGACCAGTTCCATCGGATCAGGCCAGGGCGCCGTGGCCCAGGGTGGCCAGCACGGCGAGGTAGATCACGACTTCCGCCAGCTGCTGCACGGCGCCAAGGCAGTCGCCCGTATAGCCGCCGATGCGGCGCGCGAATTTGCGGGCGAGCCACCAGGTGGCAAGCGCGCTGGCGATGCATGCCGCGAGCACTGCGCGCAGATCGAGCGCCGCCGTTGCGACCAGGATGGCGCCAGCCAGGGCGACCGTTGCCGAGGCGATGATGAACTCCGGCGTCGTCATGCGCTCGGCCAGCGGCTTGGCCTTGCCTTCGGCGCGCGCATATTCCATGCACCAGATGAGCGAGGTCGCGGCCAGGCGCGAGAGCGGATGCGCGAGCAGCAGCGCGCCGATGGCGCTGGCCGGCGGCAGCATCGCCAGCGCAGTGCACTTCGCGCCGAGCATGCACACGACGCCAATCGCACCGTAAGCGCCGACCCGGGAGTCCTTCATGATCTCGAGCACGCGCTCGCGCGTCATGCCTCCGCCGAGGCCATCGCAGGTGTCGGCGAAGCCGTCTTCGTGAAAGGCGCCGGTGGCGTAGATCGTCGCCGCGGTCGAGAGCGCGGCCGCGACGGGCGCCGGGAACAGATACGCTGCCGCCGCATATACGCCGGCGCCGATCGCGCCGACCACCAGGCCGACCAGCGGGAAGTAGCGTGAGGCGTGGTGCAGCCACTCCTGCTCGAAGCCGACCCAGCGCGGAATCGGCAGGCGGGTGAAGAACTGGACAGCGATGAAGAACAGGCGTAGCTGCTGCATGTTTTATTTACTCACTGCGAGCTGGTGCTGACCTGGGCCGAAGCGAAGGTCGCCATCTCGTTGAGGAAGTTCGCGGCTGCATGCAGCAGGGGCAGGGCAAGGGCACTGCCGGTGCCTTCGCCGAGCCGCAGGCCGAGCTGCAGCAGCGGCTGGGCGCCGAGCGATTCGAGCATCAGGCGATGGCCGTTTTCGTTTGAGCAGTGGGCGAACACGCAGTAGTCCAGGATCGCCGGCTGCACGCGGGCGGCGACCAGCAATGCACTGGTGACGATGAAACCGTCGATCAGCAGCACCTTGCGCAGTTCGGCGGCCTTCAGCATGGCGCCGGCCATCATGGCGATCTCGAAACCGCCGAAGGTGGCCAGTACGTCGAGCGGATCGTTCACGCCGGTATGGCGGGCGACGGCGGCTTCGATGACCTGCTGCTTGCGCTGGATGCCCTCAAGCGACAGCCCAGTGCCGGCGCCGACGCATTGCGACAGCGGCAGGCCGGTGAGCTTGTGCATGATTGCCGCAGCCGCGGTGGTGTTACCAATACCCATTTCGCCAAACCCCACGACGGTGCCGGGCAGGTCGCGCACCAGGGCTATGCCGTGTTCCAGCGCGGTCTCGAGCTGCGGACGCGACATCGCGGGTTCGACTGCAAAGTTGCGGGTGCCTGGCGCTACCTTGCGGTCGAGCAGTCCCGGACGCTCGCCAAAGGCGTGGTTGACGCCCGCATCGACGACGTGCAGCGCGCAACCATTCTGGCGGGCGAACACGTTGATGGCCGCGCCATTGGCCAGGAAGTTCTCTACCATCTGCCAGGTCACGTCCTGCGGATAGGCTGAGACTCCTTCCGCAACCACGCCATGATCGCCCGCGAACACCAGGATGGCTGCATCCGCAATACGCACAGTCGTCGAGCGCTGGATCAGTCCCAGCTGCGCCGCCAGGGTCTCGAGGCGGCCAAGGCTTCCCAGCGGCTTGGTCTTGTTATTGATGGCGTCGAGCAGGGCTTCCTCAAGGGCCGCGTCTGCGGTCGGCGCGATGTGTGGGAGGTGCATTTCCGGAACAATAAGGTGGAAAAAACGCGACGATAGCATAGTCGCAAGCGTTGTAAGCGCCGTCGGGCTTTGTTATAGTCTCGTTCCTCCGACGCACAACGCAGCCTTTTTGGCAGCGAGCGCGAAAGAGACAAGGGGTTGACGAGTTACGCGAAACACTGCATAATCTCACTTCTCTGCTGCTGACGAACACAACGCTTCGCACAGTGCAGCAAGGTAGTACAGAACAACGGTTCTTTAACAATCAACAGTCGATAAGTGTGGGCGTTTGATGAAGGTGCCGGCTGACTTGCTCAGCTGCATACTTAAATTATCAAATGTTCACAAAAAGTATTAAACGTAAATCTTCGCAAGAAGGTTTCGTCAGTACTTTGAGTGAGCGACCCGGCAGTAATGCCGGTGACTCGAAAGAGTCAACAAACAGAGATTGAACTGAAGAGTTTGATCCTGGCTCAGATTGAACGCTGGCGGCATGCTTTACACATGCAAGTCGAACGGCAGCGCGGGGCAACCTGGCGGCGAGTGGCGAACGGGTGAGTAA
>NZ_JAJFER010000016.1:0-15437 GCF_020707295.1 Massilia sp. IC2-476 | reverse complement strand
ACTACATCCACTATTACAATAACGACCGCATCAAGCTCAAATTAAAAGGCCTGAGCCCCGTTCAGTACAGGACTCAGGCCTTGGCCGCTTAGCAAACTAACCGTCCAACTTTACGGGGTCAGTTCATATAGCCGGCGTTCTTGTTTGCTGCGAAGCTGCTTAAGCCGCGAACGACTCCAGCGCGCTGTTGAAGGTCGCGCTCGGGCGCATCACCGCCTTGACCTTGGCATCATCAGCCTTGTAGTAGCCACCGATATCGGCCGGCTTGCCCTGCACTTCGAGCAGTTCCTGAACGATCTTCTGCTCATTCTCCGCCAGCTGCTTGGCCAGCGGCGCGAACTTGGCTGCCAGTTCGGCGTCCTCGCTCTGCGCGGCCAGTTCCTGGGCCCAGTACATCGACAGGTAGAACTGGCTGCCGCGGTTGTCGAGTTCACCGGTCTTCGGCGACGGCGACTTGCGGTTGTCCAGCAGCTTGCCGGTGGCGGCGTCCAGGGTCTTGGCCAGGACCTTGGCCTTGTTGTTGCCGGTCTTGATACCCAGGTCTTCCAGCGACACGGCCAGTGCCAGGAACTCGCCCAGCGAATCCCAGCGCAGGTGGTTCTCTTCGGTCAGCTGCTGCACGTGCTTCGGCGCCGAGCCGCCCGCGCCGGTTTCGTACATGCCGCCGCCGGCCATCAGCGGGACGATCGACAGCATCTTGGCCGAGGTGCCCAGTTCCAGGATCGGGAACAGGTCGGTCAGGTAGTCGCGCAGGATGTTGCCGGTCACCGAAATGGTGTCCAGGCCGCGCTTGACACGCTCCAGGGTGTAGCGCATCGCACGGACCTGCGACATGATCTGGATGTCCAGGCCGCTGGTGTCGTGATCCTTCAGGTAGGTCTTGACCTTCTTGATCAGTTCATTCTCGTGCGGACGGTACGGGTCGAGCCAGAACACGGCCGGCATGCCCGAGTTGCGCGCGCGGGTGACCGCCAGCTTGACCCAGTCGCGGATCGGGGCGTCCTTGGTCTGACACATGCGCCAGATGTCGCCCTGCTCGACGTTCTGCGACATCAGCACTTCGCCGGTGGCGAGGTCGGTGATGTTGGCCACGCCGTCTTCCGTGATCTCGAAGGTCTTGTCGTGCGAGCCGTATTCCTCGGCCTGCTGCGCCATCAGGCCCACGTTCGGGACGGTGCCCATGGTCTTCGGATCAAAGGCGCCGTGCCATTTGCAGAAGTTGATGATCTCCTGGTAGATGCGGGCGAAGGTCGATTCCGGAATGACTGCCTTGACATCCTTCAGCGCGCCGGTGGCGTCGTACATCTTGCCGCCCGCACGGATCATGGCCGGCATCGACGCATCGACGATCACGTCGTTCGGCGAATGGAAGTTGGTGATGCCCTTGGTCGAGTCGACCATGGCCAGCGCCGGACGGTTTTCCTGGCAGGCGTGCAGGTCGCGCTCGACTTCTTCGCGCTGCGAGGCCGGCAGTGCGGCGATCTTGGTGTACAGGTCGGCCATGCCGTTGTTCACGTTGATGCCGAGGCTGTCGAACAGGGCGCCGTGCTTTTCAAACGCTTCCTTGTAGAACATGCGCACGCAGTGGCCGAACACGATCGGGTGCGAGACCTTCATCATGGTCGCCTTGACGTGCAGCGAGAACAGCACGCCGGTCTGCTTGGCGTCGTTGATCTGCTGCTCGTAGAAGGCCAGCAGGGCCTTGCGGCTCATGAACATCGAATCGATGATCTCGCCGGCCTGCAGCGCGACCTTCGGCTTCAGGACGATGGTCTGGCCCGACTTGGTGACCAGCTCCATCTTGACGTCACGGGCGCCGTCGAGGGTCATCGACTTTTCACCGTGGTAGAAGTCGCCGTGGGTCATGTGCGACACGTGGGTGCGCGACGCCTGCGACCATGCCGCCATCGAGTGCGGGTTCTTGCGTGCGTATTCCTTGACGGCCTTCGGGGCGCGGCGGTCGGAGTTACCTTCGCGCAGGACCGGGTTCACCGACGAGCCGATGCACTTGCCGTACTTGGCCTTGATGGCCTTCTCTTCGTCGGTCTTCGGGTCGGCCGGGTAGTCCGGCAGATTGTAGCCCTTGGCCTGCAGTTCCTTGATCGCGGCGGTCAGCTGGCCCACCGAGGCCGAGATGTTCGGCAGCTTGATGATGTTCGCGTCCGGCTCGAGCGTCTTCTTGCCCAGTTCGGTCAGCACATCCGGGACGCGCTGTTCCGGAGTCAGGTTTTCCGGGAACTGCGCCAGGATACGGGCGGCGACGGAGATGTCGGCCTGCTCGACCTTGATGCCGGCCGGCTTGGTGAAGGTGCTGACGACTGGCAGGAAGGCGTGGGTCGCCAGCAGCGGGGCCTCGTCGGTCAGGGTGTAGATGATGGTCGGATCACTGCTCATACGCTTTTTCCTCGATGATCGCGCGGGTCGCACGATGTCTAAAAACGGTGGTAACGCTCGGGTCTCGTCACGACCCCGCCGGTTGGCGAAGTCTTCTATAAGACATAAGACGGCGTTTCACATTATGCACCAGTATTTTACTGTGCGCCACGGTTTTAAGATATCCGCCGCCACCCGGCCATGGTCGAAACCGCCGGGCGCAACAAACGACAAAACCCGCCGGACTTGACGTCGGGCGGGTCTTGCTCTGCACAGAACTGCCTGCGCGGCCTGGGCCGCACGCACCTCGCTAATTAAGCGGACAGTGCCTTCAGGGCAGCAGCCAGACGGCTCTTGTGGCGGGCTGCTTTGTTCTTGTGGATGATCTTCTTGTCAGCGATGCTGTCGATGGTCGACACGGACTGCTGGAAGATGGTGGTCGCAGCGGCCTTGTCGCCAGCCTGGATGGCCTTGCGAACTGCCTTGATTGCAGTGCGCAGGGTCGAACGCTGTGCCGAGTTGTGCGCGTTTTGCTTAACTGCTTGACGAGCGCGTTTGCGCGCTTGTGCGGTATTTGCCATGAAATTTCCTAAATCGGGGTCAAGTTGCGTTTGCAAACATTAGCGAGTGAAACCGGCTCTTATCCGTGCCTGCCCAACGATTAGTGTCTGCTAACAGAATTCAGTACAGCCCACGATTATAGCGAAACAAACGGGTCAGGGCAATTCATAAATGCATAAATGTCTCTGGATGCCACGTGCGCAGCTAGTTGCCCACGTATAATTCCCGGCCATGAACCTGCTCCGTACCCTCGCCGCTATTTCCAGCATGACCATGGTGTCCCGCGTCACCGGTCTGCTGCGCGACAGCCTGTTTGCCGCCACCTTCGGCGCCTCGAACTTCACCGATGCCTTCAACATCGCTTTCCGCCTGCCCAACCTGCTGCGCCGGCTGTTCGCCGAAGGCGCATTCTCGCAGGCCTTCGTGCCCATCCTCACCGAGTACAAGACCAAGCATGGCAGTGAAGCGACCAAGACCCTGGTCGACCACGTCGCCACGGTGCTGATCTGGGCCACGGTGCTGACCAGTATCGCCGGCATCATCGCCGCCCCAGTGCTGATCTACCTGATCGGCGGCGGCCTGCAGCGCGAACCGGCCGCCTTCGATGCGGCGGTGGTGATGACGCGCATGATGTTCCCCTACATCGCCTGCATGGCCTTCGTGGCGCTGGCCAGCGGCGTGCTCAATACCTGGCGCCAGTTCAAGATTCCGGCCTTTACGCCGGTGCTGCTGAACATTTCCTTCATCGTCTCGGCACTGGTGCTGGCCGACTGGTTCGAGCAGCCGATCTACGCCATGGCGGTCGGCGTCTGCGTGGGCGGCATCGCCCAGGTGGCGGTGCAGATCCCGTCGCTCGTTAAACTCGGCATGCTGCCGCGCCTCTCGCTCAACCCATTGACCGGACTGCGCGATGCCGGCGTGCGCCGCATGCTGGGCAAGATGGGGCCGGCCGTGTTCGCGGTGTCGGCGGCCCAGATCAGCCTCCTGATCAACACCACCATCGCGGCCAGCCTGGCCGCCGGCGCGGTCACCGCCCTGCAATACGCCGACCGCCTGATGGAATTCCCCACCGCCCTGCTGGGCGTGGCCCTGGGCACCATCCTGCTGCCCAGCCTGGCCAAGGCGAATACCGAGGGCGATACCCAGGAATACTCCTCGCTGCTGGATTGGGGCCTGCGCCTGACCTTCCTGCTGGCCCTGCCCTCCTCGATCGGCATGGCCACCCTCGCCGTGCCGATGATCGCCACCCTGTTCCACTACGGCGTGTTCGATGCCGGCGACGTGCGGGCTTCCTCGCTGCCGCTGATGGCCTACAGCGCCGGCCTGCTCGGCTTCATCCTGGTCAAGACCCTGGCCCCGGCCTTCTATGCGCGCCAGGAAGTGCGGACGCCGGTGAAGATCGCGGTGGGCGTGCTGATTGCGACTCAGCTGATGAACCTGGCCTTCGTGCCACTGTTCGGCGTGGCCGGCCTGGCGCTGTCGATCGGCCTGGGCGCCTGCATCAACGCTTCCTTCCTGTACGCCGGCCTGCGCCGCCGCCAGATCTACGTGCCGCAGCCGGGCTGGGGCAAGTTCTTCCTCAAGCTGGTGCTGGCGGTGGGCGTGATGGGCCTGGTCTCCTGGTATGGCCAGGCGCAGTTCGACTGGATCGCGCTGCGCGCCACGCCGCTGCTGCGCGCCGGCGCCCTGGGGGCGATCATCGCCGCCGCCGCCGTCGCCTACTTTGCCGTGCTGATGCTGCTGGGCTTCCGCCCGCGCGATTTCAAGCGCCGCGCCAAAGGCTAGCGACCGGAATCCTGCGATTGGGTCGTCGGCACCGATGGCTCTTTCGGCTCTTTCGGCTCTTCCGGCGGCTCGGCCGGTTTCTCTTCCGCCGGCGGCTCCTCCACCGGCGGTTCGTCCTTCGGCGGCTCGGGTTCAGGCTGCGGCTGCGGCGGCGGTGGTGCTGGTGGAGCCGCCGGCAAGGTGCCGGGCGTGAGCGGCGGCATCGGTACGATGACGGGCCGCGCGCCCGGCGCCAGCGGTGCATTCGCCCCCTGCTGGTCGGCCATGAACTTCCAGTCCGCGATGTGTTCGCGATTGTCGAAGCCGGGGAAGCGCTTGTCGAAGTTCGCCAGCTTCAGGGGCGCCGCTTTCGACAGGCTGTGCACGCCCAGGATGCGCCCGCCCTCGCCCGCCCGCACCAGGCCCCATTCGGCCTTGCCGCTGACCGGATCGACGAAGATCTTGCGCAGGTGGCGGCGCGGGTTCGGGAAGCGCGGGTCGCGCAGCAGTTCCTGCAGTGTCATGGGTTGGGTCGGCTGGCCGCGCGGGGTGGCGTCGGCATAGCTCTTCAGCGCGGCACTGAACTGGTAGCCGATCTCCAGCAGTTCTTCTTCCGTGTGGGCGCGCTGCAGCAGCGCGCCGATCTTCAGCGCGGCGGCGCCCACCAGGCCGATGATGAAGACGAAGATGATCAGGCCGAGGTAGGTGAAGCCGGCCTGGCGCAGGCGGGGCGTCACGCTACCACTCCGCGAACGGCGTGCCCTTGCGGTCGTTGCCCGGCGCGCCGCTGCGGATGTTGCCCAGCTCGCCCTGCTCGCCTTCCGGCGGCGGCTCCACCACCCAGCCTTCGCGCGACTCCAGGATCGGATCCATCGGCAGCTCGCGCAGGTATTTTTTCTCCACCAGCTGCTCGAGCGAATCCGGATAGCGCCCGGTGTCGGCCTTGTACTGATCGATGACGGCGCGCGTATTGCGCAGGTTCTCGGCCAGGATGGTCTCCTTGCTGCTGTCGATGCTGGGGAAGAAGCGCGGCACCGCCAGGGTCAAGAGCAGGGCCACGATGCCCAGCACCACCAGCAGTTCGATCAGGGTGAAGGCGCGCAGGCGCCGTGTGCTCGTCATCGGGTTCACCACTTGTTGTAGGGGATGCCGTTCAGGCCCGGCTTTTCCGACCTCGAGTAGACGTCGTAGACGTCATCGCCCTCTTTCGGTTCGTCCGGCTCGCTGGCATAGCTGCGCTTGCCCCAGGTTTCGGCTGGGGTGGCCTCGCCGTCGGGATGGAAGGGGTCGCGCGGCAGGCGCCGCATGAAATAGATCTGGGCCTGCTTCGGGCTGCGCAGGTCGCGCACGCCCTCGACCAGCATCTCCAGCCGCGGCGGATAACCGGTAGCCCCGGCGGCCTTGGCCACCCTGCCCTCGTCGCTGGCCTTCTTATAGGCGTCGATGCCGGCGCGGATCTCGCGCAGCGCGCGGCGCAGCTCCACCTCGTCGCGGCGCTGGGCCG
This sequence comes from Massilia sp. IC2-476, assembly GCF_020707295.1. Lineage (NCBI taxonomy): Bacteria > Pseudomonadati > Pseudomonadota > Betaproteobacteria > Burkholderiales > Oxalobacteraceae > Massilia > Massilia sp. IC2-476. The sequence continues at coordinate 9,235 of NZ_JAJFER010000016.1, read as the reverse complement.
TGACCTGGGCCACCGGCACCACCAGCGTTCCCAGCAGGGCCAGGATCGCCAGCGTCACCAGCAGTTCGATGAGGGTGAAGCCGCGCTTGAACATTACTGCTGGTTGGTCGGCGCGGGCGGCACCGCCGGCGGTGGCGGCTGCACCGGGATCACCTGGATGTTCGGCGCCGGCGCGGCCGGCGGCGGACCGGATTGGGGCGAACCGGTCTGCGGCGTCACCGGCAGCTGCGACGGCGGCACGGAGATCGGGGCGGCCGGGGTGCCGACCGGCGCCGGTGCCGGTACGGCCGGGTTGGCCGGTGCGGGTGTGGCGGCGCCGCTGACCGGGGCCGCGTTCTGGCCGGGCGCGGCGCCCGGCGCCGCACCGACGCGGGTGGCGGCGGTGGCGGCCGGCGCCGGCGCACGCGCCGTGCTGTCCGGACGGCGACGGAAGCTGGCCTCGGTGCCGGCGCCAAATTCCGACGCTGCCGCCGGCGGACGCTGCACCGTGCGCACCAGGCGCGGCGTGATCGACAGCACGATCTCGGTGCGGTCGTTGGAGTCGCGCTGGCTGCCGAACAGGCGGCCGACGATCGGCAGGTCGCCGATGCCCGGCAGCTTGCTGGCGCCGGAGCGGTCTTCGTTGCTGATCAGGCCCGCCAGCACCTGGTTCTCGCCGTCCTTCAGCTGCAGGAAGGTGGTGGCCGAGCGGGTGCCGATGCGGTAGGCCACGGTGCCGGAACGGGTGGTCACCGATTCGCCCAGGGTGCTGACTTCGAGCGAGATGCGGATGCCGACTTCGTTGTTCAGGTAGATGGTCGGCTCGACGTTCAGGGTCAGGCCCACGTCCACGTAGTTCACCGATTCCGAGGCGAAGCCGCCCACGCCCGAAGAAATCGTGGTCGAGATATTCGGGATCTTGTCGCCGATGACGACCTTGGCCTTTTCCTTGTTGCGCACGCGGATGCGCGGATTGGCCAGGGTGTTGGAATCGCCGTCGGTCTTGTTGGCATTGACCGTGGCCGACAGTTCGCTGACCGTGCCGATGCTGCGGCTGGTGAGGCCGCGCAGCTGGCTGAGTGTGATCGGGTCGCCATCCAGGGTCGCCAGCGGCGAGAACGAGACCGCGCCTGGCCAACGGATGCCGAGGTCGGTGACGCGGCTGCGCTTGATCTCCAGCACCTCGACATCGAGCATGACTTCCGGCTCGGGCACGTCCTGCAGCGCCACCAGCTGGCTCGCCACGCGCACCGCTTCCGGGCTGTCGCGCAGGATCACGAGATTGAGCTTTTCATCGACCACCACGTCGCGCGACTTGAGGATGGTCTTGAAGGTGTTGGCGATGTTCTTGGCGTCGGCATTGGCCAGGAAGAAGGTCTTGACCGTCATCTCCTGGTATTCCTTCAGCTTGGCCGCCACGTTCGGGTAGATCAGGATGGTATTGCCATCCATGACCTGGCGCTCGAGCTGGTTGGTCATCAGGAGGTAGTAGACCGCTGCCTCCACCGTGCTGTTCTTCAGGAAGATCGAGCTGCGCTGGTCGGCCTTGACGTCCTTGTCGAACACGAAGTTCAGGCCCGAATGGCGCGAGATGATCTCGAAGACCTGCTTGAGCGGCGCGTCGCGGAATTCGAGGCTGATCGGCTTGCGGAAGGCCGCGGCCAAGGCTGCTTCGCCGGCGGGCGCCGCATTGGCCTTCTCGTCGACTTCCAGCAGCAGGAGGCGCGCCGGCTCGTAGCCGGGACGTTCGGTGAGGATCGCGGACAGCTTCTGGCGCGCGCCATCGAGCTCGCCCTTGTCGAACGCGGCGCGGGCCGCCTCCAGCATGCCGCCATGACGGCGGTCGCTTTCCACCTGGCGCAGGCCGGCGCGCGCGCGTTCGTTGGCCGGGTCGAAGGCCAGCACGCGGCGGTAGTCCTGCAGGGCCAGCTCGGCCTGCCCTTCCGCCAGCGAGGCCTCGGCCTGCTTGACCAGGCGGTCGGCGGCGCCGTCGCGCGCGCGCAGGTAGGCGGCGCGGTACTCGGGGTTGGCGGGATCGGCGGCCACCGCCTCCTGGTATTTCACCAGCCCGGCCGCGACCTTGTCCTGCGCGACCAGGGCATTGCCTTCCTGGTAGGCGCGCTGCCCGGCGCAGCCGGCAAGCAGCAGCGCTCCCAGGCCGGCAGCCAGCACGAGATTCCGGATACGAACCATCAGTCGAATACTCCAATATTGAGCTGCTGAACCTGGTTCAGCGGCAGGTAGGTCAGGGTCAGCACGGGCGGCCTGACGGCGTCGACGCGGTAGGTGCCGTCGATGACCGTGTTTTCGCGCACGAGGTAGGTGCGGTCGCCGCGCGCCAGGACTGGACCCCGCCATCGCCCTGGCCCTGGTTGAAGCGGTCGCCGTTGTCGCCGATCAGCGCCTCGCGCGGGACCAGGCCCAGGATGGCCACGCTCTTGTCCTTGTCCTTTCCCTGGGACGCACGGCTGTCGGGCGCCGGCGCGGCAGCCGGCGCGGCGGCGCGCTCGACCGGCTCGGCCACCACGTCCTCGGGCGTATTGTCGCCGAAGATCACCAGGCCGGCCGCCAGCACCAGGGCCGCACCCATCGCGAGGTGGCGCGGCTTCATTGCGGTACTCCCGGGGTCGCGGACAGGTAGAGCGTCAGGCGCAGTCGCGCCTCGACCGTCTCGCTGCCGATGGCGTCGCGGCGGAAGGCGACGTCGTCGAGCGAGGCATGCGGCAGCGCGCGCAGCGTGTCGAAGGCGAACTGCCAGATGGCCGCATAACGCCCCGTCACCGGCAGCGTGATCTGGTAGGTGTAGAAGCGCCCGGCGCGGTCCTGGGCGGCGCGGTACTCGCCCTGGCGCAGCGCCAGCCCGTTCTTCTCGGCCAGCCCGAACACGGTCTTGAGCTGGCGGTCGACCCTGGCGCGCTCGCCCAGCACGCCGTAGAACTGCGCGAGGTTCTGGTCGGCGCTCGGCGGCGGCGCCACCGCGCTTCGTGCCGGCGGTGGCAGCGCCGCCTGGCGGCGCGCGGCCGCGTACTCTGCATCCAGCTCCACCATGGACTGGAACAGCACGCCGATCGCCGCCACGATGCCCAGCGCCAGCACGACGGTGCCGGCAATCACCGGGTTCAGGCGGCGCAGCGCCAGCACCAGGCGCAGCCAGGCGGCGGACAGGTTCAGGTTCTTCATTGGCCGCCGCTCCACTGTGCGTTCAGCTGGAAGCGCAGCGGCCGGTTCGGCTCCTGCTCGGCGATCTCGTGGCGCACCAGGTTGACGCTGGCGAACCAGCCCTGCTCCTGCATCTGGGCGACATAGGCCAGCATGTCGTCGCTGTTCTTTGTCTCGGCCGTGATGCGCAGGCTGCGGCGCTTGGCGTCCGGCTCCAGCGCCAGCAGGGCCACACTGGCAGGCGTGGCCGCGCGCACCGCCTCGACCAGGTCGCGCCACGGCAGGTTGAGCTGCATGACGGCCTCGTTGACGGCCTGCGCCTGCGCCTCCGGAATCGTGAACCTGGGCGTCGCCGCCACCGGCAGCGGACGGGCGGCCTGCGAACGCGCCGCGATCGCGGCCTGCAGGGCGTCGAGCTGCTCGCGCTCTTCGCGGTAGCTGGCCAGCTGCGAGGCCAGCACCAGGCATAGCATGGCGGTCGCGACCAGGAACACGCCGAAGCGCGACGGCACCCGGAACAAGGCGCGGCGCAGCGTGCGCGGGGCGAAATCGATGTGGGTGCGTTTCACGTCTCCACCTTATGTGTCCATTCCCGTGCGCGCCAGGCGCACGTGCAGCGGCCAGTCGGCGCTGTCGTCTTCCAGCAGGGTGCAGGCGAACTTCAGGCGTCCGGACGAACTGGCCCAGCCGGCGGGCGCGGCGCCGCACAGCTGCAGGCGTTCCGGGCGCCCGACGCCCACGCGCAGCGCTTCGCGCGCCACGTGGGCTTCCAGCCAGTCGCGATCCGCACCAGGCGGAATCACGGCGGTGCGCACCGCGGCCAGCGCCCTGCCCTCGTAGGCGGCGAGCGACAGCACGTTTGCGTGCACCAGGCCGAACCAGGCGCCGGGACGGCGTGCGCGGCGCCAGGCGTTCATGGCGGCGACGAATTGCGGGCTGACCTCGACCAGGTGGAAGCGTCCCTCGCGCGCCAGGGTCTCCAGCAGCGCCAGCAGGCCTTGCGGCGCGGCCGCGGCCAGGAAGGGATGGGCGGTGTCCCAGTCGGCGCTGATACGCCACTCTTGCGGCATGGCGCCGAACAGGGCCTGGTAGCGCAGTGCGGCGGCGGCCTGTAGGTCGGCCAGGCGCGTCGCGCCCTGCGGCGGCGGCACCTGCCACAGGCGCACCAGTTCGTCGGCCAGCACCACGCTCACAGGCCAGCCGCGCGGGGCGACTTCCGTCATCAGGGCGCGCAGGCCGTTGGCCAGCGCGTCGGGCGCGCCCGCTTCCACGGCACGCTCGGCCAGCACCTCGACGCCGGCACGCGGCCAGCCGCTCACACGCAGCAGGGCAAGGCCGTCGGCGGCGACGCCGAGGCGCAAGGACTGCCCAAACTTCAAGGTACGAGAACTAAGCATGGAGCGTCACCCGCTTGATCTCGTCGATGGTGGTGGCGCCGCGCTTGACCAGGTCGAGCGCGGCGAGGCGCAGGCTGCGGGTGCCGTTGGCGTGGGCCGCGGCCTTGATGCGGCGGATCGGCTGCTTGTCCACGATCAGCTCGCGGATCTCGTCGTTCAGGGTCAGGATTTCGGCGATCGAGCGGCGTCCGCGGTAGCCGGTGCCGCGGCAGTCGCCGCAGCCCTTGCCGCGCATGAAGACGTAGTCAAGCGCGTCCTCGCGCGCCAGGTGCACCGAGGCCAGCTCGGCATGATCCGGCTCGTAGCGCACCGCGCAGTGCGGGCAGTTCATGCGGATCAGGCGCTGGGCCCAGATGCCGTTCAGAGCCGACACGAAGGCATACGGGTCGATGCCCATGTGGGTGAAGCGCCCGAACACGTCGAACACGTTGTTGGCGTGAACCGTGGTCAGGACCAGGTGGCCGGTCAGGGCCGACTGCACCGCGATCTCGGCGGTCTCGCGGTCGCGGATCTCGCCGACCATGATCTTGTCGGGGTCGTGGCGCAGGATCGAGCGCAGGCCCTTGGCAAAGGTCAGGCCCTTCTTTTCGTTGACCGGGATCTGCAGGATGCCGGGCAGCTGGTACTCGACCGGGTCTTCGATGGTGATGATCTTTTCGCGCCCGTTGTGGATCTCGGTGAGCGCCGCGTACAGGGTCGTGGTCTTGCCCGAGCCGGTTGGTCCGGTCACCAGCAGCATGCCGTAGGCTTCCTGGGCCAGGGTGCGCAGGGTGGCCAGCGAAGGCGCGTCGAAGCCCAGCGCTTCCAGGGTCAGGGAGCCGTAGGCTTCGATCATGGCGCGCTTGTCGAGGATACGGATCACCGCGTCCTCGCCGTGGATGCTGGGCATGATCGATACCCGCAGGTCGATGTCGCGCCCGCCGGATTCGACCCGGAAGCTGCCGTCCTGCGGGATGCGCCGTTCGGCGATGTCGAGTTCGGCCAGCACCTTCAGGCGCGAGATGATGTGTTCGGCCAGCTCGATGCCGCCCACGCTGGCCGCATGGTCGAGCACTCCGTCGACCCGGTATTTCACCGACAGGCCGGTGGCCGTGCTCTCGAGGTGGATGTCGGAGGCGCCCGCCTTGAGCGCGTCGTACAGGGTCGAGTTGACCAGCTTGACGGCCGGGCTGCCGCTTTCCGACACCGAGGCAAAGGACAGCACCTGGGCGGTCTTGCCGTCGCGCCGGGCCTCGCCGTCGGCGCCCACCAGGCTGTCCACGGCGCGCGCCGATTCTTCCTGCTTGGAGAGGTAGGCCTGGATGTCGGACTGCAGCGCCAGGCACAGGTCGAGCGGCTGGCGCACGGTGGCGCGCGCCTGCGCCCCGAGCCAGGTCTGCAGGTCGAGGTCGAACGGGTCGGACAGCACGCCGGTCAGGTGGCCGCCCGCGTCGCGCAGCAGCACGCAGTGGCGCGACATGGCGGCGGCGAGCGGCAGCAGGTCGAAGGCCGGCGCCTGCGCCAGCATGGCAGCGGTTTCCATCACCGGCAGCCCGAAGGGCGCGGCCAGTTCGCGCACGATCTTGCGCGGCTCTTCGCCGGTCAGGCCTTCCAGCTCGGCCACCAGGCCCCGCCGCGACTGGCGGGCCTGGGCACGCGCGCGCGCGAGCAGGCCTGGATCGAGCACGCCGTTCATGACATGTCTCCAGCCAGGTCGAAGATCGGCATGTAGAGCAGCACCACGATGGCGCCCACCACCAGGCCGATGGCCGCCATCAGCAGCGGCTCGAAGGTGCGGGTGAAGCGGTCGATCCAGCGCGTGATCTCGCCGTCGTAGAAGGCGGCCGACTGGGTCAGCATTGGGCCCATGTCGCCGGTGCGCTCGCCCACGCGCAGCATGCGCAGCGAGATCGGCGTCGTCAGGCCGTTGGTTTCAAAAGCATTGGACAGCGGCTGCCCCGCCTCGATCGCGGCGCGCGCCTGCAGCAGGCCCTTGCGCACGTTCCCCGAAACCATCGGCTGCACGGTCTCGATGGCGCCGACGATGGTGATGCCGCCCTCGGTCAGCATGCCCAGCGTCAGGTAGAGGCGCGACAGTTCATAGATACGGGCGCGCTCGCCGATGCCCGGCAGGCGCACCAGCAGGCGGTTGATGCCGCCGCTGCGCAATAAATGGCGCACGCCCGCCACCGCGCCCACCACCAGCAGCAGCGCGCTGATGGCGATCGCCGTGCCATGGCTGGACGCGAACTGGCCCCAGTCGAGCAGCAACTGCGACATCCAGGGCAGCGTGCGCCCTGCCCCCTGGTAAACCTCGGCGAACTTCGGCACCACGTAGCCGATCAGGAAGGCGCTGACGCCACCGCCCACCAGCAGCAGGATCACGGGATAGATCGAGGCGCTGACGATCTTGGCGCGGACCAGGTCGATGCGCTGCTGGTAGTCGATGTAGCGCGAGAGGGCGCGCGGCAGGTCGCTGGTGCCCTCGGCGGCGCGCACGATGCCGACGTAGAGCGGCGGGAACAGATCGGGCTGGGCGGCCAGCACGGCGGAGAAGCGCTTGCCCTCGCGCAGGCCGCCCAGCAGGCGTTCCAGCACGCCGCGCGCGCCGGGACTGGCTTCCTTTTCAAGGAGGGCTTCCAGGCCCTCGACGATGCCCAGGCCCGCGTTGAGCAGGGCCAGCAGCTCCTGGCTGAACAGGACCAGCGAGAGCCGCGCCCCACCCTTGCGGCCGAGGCCGGCGAAGGGCGACGAACGCGCCGGTTCGACAGCGCTGACGAACAGGCCGCGCGCCTCGACCTGGCGGCGCGCGTCGAGCGCGTCGGCGGCGTCGACGACGAGGTTCGAGATCGACATGTCGGGCGCAAGGGTACGAACGGCGAACTGCATGAAGGCGGGGCCCGGCGAAAAGGAATCTGCTAAATCTGGAACGGCGGCTGCTAGGGCGTTCAGTTCGACGAAATGTCGGCGTTGTCGCCGGTGCCGCCCGGCTGGCCATCCTTGCCGAGCGAGAGGATTTCGTACTCGCCCTTGGTGCCCGGCGAACGGTACTGGTAAGGACGGCCCCATGGGTCCTGGGGCACGCCCTTCTTGAGGTAAGGGCCGTTCCATTTGGCGCCGGCGCTCGGCGGGGCCGCCATCAGGGCGTTCAGGCCTTCCTCGGCGCTCGGGTAGCGGCCGGTGTCGAGACGGTAGGTGTCGAGCGATTTATCGAAGGCTTCGATCTGTGCCTTGGCCACGGTCACTTCGGACTTGCCCAGCTGCGAGAAATACTTGGGGCCGACGTAGGCCGCGAGCAGGCCGATGATCACGATCACCACCAGCAGTTCGAGCAGGGTGAATCCTGACGCAGCGGGGCGCGACGGAACGCGTTGTTTCAATACTGAATACATCGACCGACTCCTAAGTGCACACACGGAAAGCTCAGCGTTGAAGGCTACCACGCCGCTCAACACCAAGACAATAGTTCTTTATTTTTTGCAATCGCGGCGCCAGCGGCGCCGGCGATCAGCGTGCGACCGGGGACGAAGGCGCCGATGGCGACGAGCCGCCCAGCTGGCAGCTGCCGCTGGTGCACACCGCGCCCGGATCGGTCATGTAGCGGCAGATGGACATCAGGCCGCTGGCCTTGTTCTGGGCCAGGCGCTCGGCCTTGTACTGCTCGCCCAGCGCGCGCAGGGTCTTTTCGTCGGTGCGCGACTCCGAATACGGCAGGTAGCTCTCCGGGCCGCCGCAGGCCATGGCCCCGATCGGCAGGGTACGGCACTGGCCGGAATGGGTGCAGCTGGCTTCGCCGATCACAGCGCGGATGCGTGCCAGGGTATCGCCGCCTGGCGCCGGGGCAGCTACCGGTGCGGACGCCGCCGGTGCGTCCTTGCGAGCGGGGTCGTGGGCCTGGGTGCTGCAAGCGGCACAGCCCAGCAGGAGGATAAGCATGAGTTTGCGCATGCATCCATCTTCCCTGCTTGCCCGGGTGTGGTCAAGCGAATCACGGTATGCATCGCTCCACTTCAACGTCGTGGGTCTGCAACACCGACCTTGCTGTATCACATTAATTTCCACAGGGAATTTTTTATTTCCCTGAAAACAGATGCAGCAATTGCGCTCAACAGCAGCTAAGCTCGGTCAATTTTCTTTCTAAATCTTAATGTTTGCCGTTCACTAACGAAAAAAATTGAGCATCGGAAAAATTTACTGTCTACAATAGTGCCTGTTACCGACGAGCTTGCTTCACCAGACCGATCATGAACATCTCCTTCCGCACTATCGCCGCCATCGCCCTGACCACCCTCCTGACCGCCTGCGGCGCAGGCCAGCAGGATACCCAGTCAGCCATGACGCTCGGCTCGGCCGTGCAGAGCGACGTGAACGTCGTCACCGGCGCTGCCGCAGCCCCGGCTGCCGCTTCGACTGGCCCGGCCGTTGCTGCCGCCAGCGGCCCGCACAACCCGGTACCGGACTGCGCACCGGAAGGCTGCAACAGCCTGCGCATCATCGACGGCAATGCCGAAGCCTACCGCGTGGACGCGATGCGCCGCGCCGCCGCCGACCAGACCTGATTCTCCCTTCTTTCCAATAAAAAAGACACACCGCCTGAACTGACCCCGTAAAGTTGGACGGTTAGTTTGCTAAGCGGCCAAGGCCTGAGTCCTGTACTGAACGGGGCTCAGGCCTTTTAATTTGAGCTTGATGCGGTCGTTATTGTAATAGTGGATGTAGTC
>NZ_JAJFER010000015.1:0-38017 GCF_020707295.1 Massilia sp. IC2-476 | reverse complement strand
ACTACATCCACTATTACAATAACGACCGCATCAAGCTCAAATTAAAAGGCCTGAGCCCCGTTCAGTACAGGACTCAGGCCTTGGCCGCTTAGCAAACTAACCGTCCAACTTTACGGGGTCAGTTCATCAATGCGCCGTTTTTTGTTAAAGAACGCCTAGCAAAGCCTATAGTTACATACTAAAAACCATTTTGCATGCTGAACCGGCGTCCGCTATTGGCCAAGAGCGGACCGGACCTAGGCACGAGGATTCGTTAACTGGTCTGGAGAGCGCGCACAGTATTGTCGCCCCTGCGCACGGAAGCCGAAATGCTTATCTCTTCTCTTAGTCATAAGAATTTACTAGTAAAGAGGCAACAAACTGCATGATACTGATGGGCATGAACTGATTTCATAAACCCGCCTGCACACACTCATGCCAAAGAACGTCAACTCAGCTTCCCGACTAGTTAGCCTAATCAAGTCGATTCCTACTCACCCCGACAACACCCAAACAGTGGAAGTGTGGGCTTTATTGTTTCAAGTGCAAGAACGATCGCCGCAAAGACGAGGTTTTGTGGTCTCTGAGCGTTTGGGTGCCACGTACCGAGAGCTAGACATAGTCCGATTACAGATGGAGGCCAAAGATTATAGTGAAGAGCTGTATGCACCCGCTATATCCCGGCTCGAGGCAGCGTTCTCTACTATGAATCTTTACAATCAATGGCCTCACGCACGTCAGCACTTAACGGCCGAGACAATGGTTGCGCTGGCATTCTGCGCGGAAATAATCGACAACGAAGAAGATCTGATCGGTACCGAGGAGTTAACAGAAATTGCAAACAAGGTTCAGGAGCTGGAGGAATGCCTAGAAGGCACTACCCTTCCTCCGAGACTTAAATCCCTCATGCTGCATCACATTGATCTCATTCGAAAGGCACTTGCTGAGTACCCGATAGCCGGGGCAAGGGCGCTTCGTCAAGCTGCTCGCACAGCACTCGGAGAAATTGTAGAGGTTCGCGAGGAGATTAGCGCCCACCCAAATTCTCGAGAAATAGCAAATTTAGGTGCTGTTTGGAAGCGAGTTAACTCTGCTGCCGACTTAGCGCTGAAAGCAGACAAAATTGCCCAGGTGGGTCAGAAAGCATGGAACTTAGTCGAAGGCTTTCTTCCCGGGTAAAGCTTGTAGCTAGTAGAAGCACAGCCATACGTATGCACTTACTTACTTAAGATCGCATCAGGGAGCCGACACGCAGTAAGTGTTATAAAAGGCGCAACAAAACCCGTTAGTTGCTCTGATGGCGATAGTCACGCGCACTGGGCTTTACCGTGCGTCCGCGATCGCAGAGGCGCCCTATAAACGAAAGTTGATAAACGATGTTAGAAAAATTAATTTCAATAAAAAATATTGGGAAACTAGCTAGGTTGAACTTGAGGCGAGGAGACTGGGATGGAGTGTTTTCTAGGAGTAACATAATATATGCTCCAAATGGGACAGGAAAGACTACCTTGTCGATGATCTTTCAGGACATGAAAGATGGCGGTGAATTGATTAAAAAAAAGAAAACCTTCGCGAGCGCTCAATCGGAAGATGAGAGTCAGTCTGTACTAATAAGAGCTAACGGTATAATTATTGAGTATAAAAATGATGCCTGGGCGCAGAAAGTCGAAAATTTAGAGGTTTTCAACGTCCATTTCGTCGAGGATAATTTATTTACCGGTGCTGGTCAAATTCAAAAAAATCAACGAAACCTATTTATTTTTCTGTCCGGTGAAGAAGGAAGTAAGAAAAAAGCTGAAATCGATGAGCTAAGAAAAAAAGTATTAGAACTTGATCAGCAGAGCCGCTGGATAAAGAATAAGGCTCGGAAGCAGATCATAAAAAAGCCGGAGCGAGAAGAGCGCTTAGCGGCTATCCGTGTATTGCGCGAGCCTTATGCCGCTGCATTAGCCGAAAAAAATAAAGAGATGGGGCTTTACTCAAAAGAAATCTTCGATGAATTTGTTTCCAGGACCAATGAAAACCTCGAAAAGTTCTCCGGGACGATGCGTCTGGAAAAGATTTCGAAGGAATTGGATCAGCGGACAACGTTCTATCTTCAGTTTGGCGACAATAGAGTGACATTCGATGCTAAGCCTGAAGGTCATGAGTTTAGATACACTCTTTCTGAAGGCGATAAAAGCACATTGGCGTTGGCTCTGTTCTTGGCCAAACTTTCGTTTTCAAAAAAACCTGAGGAGTTGATCGTTGTATTTGATGATCCGCTCACCAGTCTTGATTCAGGAAGGCGCTTTTTAACAATTAAAGAGCTAACGAAACTTTCAGAACGAATTGGGCAGCTAATTGTTTTGACTCATGATTCAGGTTTTGCAGCTGAGCTCGAGAGAAATATTTCGGTACCAAACCTTTCTCTGGAATTGGCCTTCAAGAATAGGGAAAGCTATTTCTTAAAGCGGAATCATGAAGAGCAAAACCTAACCGGACTATTCCGTGACATAAAGACATTGACAACATTCTTGAAAGAAGGCGCATCCAGCGAGGCAGAGCGTCGTGAAATAGTCCGATGCATTCGACCAACACTAGAAGGTATTATTCGAGTTAAATATTTCGATTTATTAAGTGACTCACAGTGGCTAGGAGATTTTATTAAATTGGTCCGCTCTAGCACTGAGGGAGATGACCTTTATAGGCTTAGAGCCTCCCTGATCTTCGACGCGCTCTGTGATATAAATGATTTTTCTAAGGGACACCATCATTCGTCGCCGACAGAACGGGATGCCGAAATTGATGAGCACGAGCTAACTGTAATGGTAACTAAAACTCTAAAATTGATAAAAAGACTGTAGACTTCGGTTTCGGAAACTTCAACAAGCTGGACAACCTGTTTCTCGTGTTAACCCAACCACCGGTACAAAGCTGGTGGCTGCGCAACACGCGGCGCATGTTGGACGACAAGACTATGATCGTGGGGCACATCGGTGTGTATTTGGATGGCGATCACCGGGATGCCCTGAATGATCTCTGGGCGGAAGAGGGAGGCAGTAGCGATCTCGTGCTGCAGGTTCACGTATCAAAGCTTGGTAATCAACCTCCTGTGACCGTCTACATGGTCTACGTTCCCTGCCACAGGTGATCGAGCGAGGCAGAAGCTGCACTCAAGCTCGGTGGCAGCATGACGTGCTGCCTTATCTACTCCTTTGAGCGTCCTTGTGTCAGCGCCACTGTGGTGGCGGCTTGTAATCCGGGAACATTTCCTTGAACAGGAAAGTCATGAGCTGGTCGGTATCCTCCTGCCGCGCGCTCAGCTTGACGATCCGCCCCAGCCGGTGCGAATCCCACTCGAAGTCGCCCTTCTTCTCCCGGCGGATCAGCTCGATCATCTTCTTGACCACCGCGATCTCGATATCGGGCTCGCTGCCCTGCTCCACCGTCACCTGCGTCAGCCAGCGGCGCTGGAAGTTCGGGTTCCAGCCGCGGAACTTCAGGTCCATGCTGTGGAAGGTCTTGTTCGACACCGAGAACACACCGCCGCTCTCGTTGCGGTCTTCGCGGCCGCGGCCGTTGATGGCGGCGATGTTAGCCAGCGCGTTGCGCGTGCCCTTGGCCGCTTCGCTTTCCTCGGATGGCTGCTCGCTGCCGGTGGCGGCGCCGCGCTGGCGGCGGCGCGCTGCAATGAAGTCCTGCATGTCGACCGGCTTGGATTCGTCGAACTTCTGCGTCGGTTTGGTTTCCTTGACCGGCTGCTCTGGCGGGGTCGTGATCGTGTCCGGCAGGCGCGCGATCTCGATGCGTTCCTGCTGCGGGACCGTGATGGAGGGCAGCGGGATCGGTTTCGGCGCCATCTCGCGCGGCGCCTCCGATGGCTTCTGTTGCATCGGTGCGACGTAGACTACCTGCCCGTCGTCGCCCGAGGCCGGCTTGGCCTGTTGCGCGTCCTTGTCGGGAGAAAACAGCCAGATCGCAACCAGCAAGACGTGCAGCAGGACCGTGCCGACCAGCGCCGGCCGGTTCGGCCCCTGGCGGCCGTACGCGGGCATGCTGCTGCGCCCCTGCACCGGCAGGGGCTGGCCGCAGTGCGCGCACACATCGCTGTGCTCGTCGTAGGTGTGGGAATGGTCACGCAAGGTCAAACAGGTTCCTGGATCGGCGTCTATCAATACTGCACGAGAGCCGCAGTCTAACCGTTTTGCGGCGCTGGCGCACTTTGGCTGGACTTAAAGGCAACAAAGATTACCTTTACAGCGCCTTGAGGGATGTTACGAGATATTTCAGGCAGGCGGGATTTGCTACCGCCCGCCTGCAGCCTCAGTGTGCCGGCTGTGTCGGCTGCTCCTCCAGCTTGGCCAGCTGCTTGTCGGTCATCGGGCCGGTGCCGCTGTACTTGTCCAGGTAGAGGTAGATCACCGGGGTGATGTACAGCGTGATCACCTGCGAGAAGATCAGGCCGCCCACCACGGCCAGGCCCAGCGGCTGGCGCAGTTCGGCGCCGGCGCCGATGCCCAGCGCGATCGGCAGCGCGCCCATCATCGCCGCCAGCGTCGTCATCAGGATCGGGCGGAAGCGCAGGATGCAGGCCTCGCGGATCGCTTCCTGGGGCTTCATGCCCTGGTTGCGCTGGGCGTCGAGGGCGAAGTCGATCATCATGATCGCGTTCTTCTTGACGATACCGATCAGCATCAGGATGCCGATCATGGCAATCAGGGTCAGGTCCATGTCGAACAGCCACAGCGTCAGCAAGGCGCCCACCGCCGCGGACGGCAGGCCGGCCAGGATGGTCAGCGGGTGGATGTAGCTCTCGTACAGCACGCCCAGCAGCACGTAGATCACGCCGATGGCGGCGATGATCAGGATCAGCTGGCTCGACTGGGTGTCCTTGAACACCGCGGCGTCGCCGCCGTAGTTGGTGATGATCGAGGCCGGCAGCTTCATGTCGCGGCCCATCTGCTCGATGGCGGCGGTGGCGTCGCCCAGCGGCACGTTCGGCGCCAGGTTGAAGGACAGCGTGATCGCCTGTAGCTGGCCCTGGTGGTTGACTGCCAGCGGGCCGACCGTGCGGCGCACGGCGGCGAAGCTGGACAGCTTGACCAGGTCGCCGTTCTTGGAACGCACCGACACGCGCGACAGCGCTTCGTCGTAGTAGCGGTCGCTCGGGGCCGCTTCCAGGATCACGTAATAGCTGGCCGCGGTCGAATAGATGGTCGAGACCTGGCGCTCGCCGAAGGAGGCGTACAGCACGGTGCGGATGTCGGCCATCTCCACGCCCAGCAGCGCGGCCTTGTCGCGGTCGATGTCGATGGTGGCCTGCAGCGCCTTGTTCTGCGAGTCGCTGGTGACGTCGCGGAAGCGCTGGTCCTGGCGCATGCGCTCGAGGAACTGGTCGGCCCAGCCGCCGATCTCGCCGCCGGACACGCTCTGCAGCGTGTACTGGTAGCGGCTCTTCGACTGGCGGCCGCCCAGCTGCAGGTTCTGTACCGGCGACAGGAAGACCTGCACGCCCGCCACCGCACGGGTGGCCTTGCGCAGCTCGTCGACCACCTGCGGCATGGCGGGGCGCTCGCTGCGCGGTTTCAGGACCAGGAACATGCGGCCGGTGTTGCCGCCGCCGCTGAACGAGGTGACGTCCTTCACGTGGGGATTGGCGCGCACGATGTCCACCACCTGCGCCTGCAGTTGCATCAGCTTGAACGAGGACGTGTCTTCGGAGGCCTCGACCATCACGCGCAGCTGGCCGATGTCTTCCTCCGGGAAGAAGCCCTTTGGCATGGTCGAGTACAGCACGCCGGTCAGCACCACGGTGCCGACCGCCATCATCAGCACCAGGAAGCGGTGGCGTAGCGCCATGTCCAGGGTGCGGGCATAGCCGTCGCGCACGTTGGTGAACATGGCTTCGAAGCGGCGGCCGACCCAGGACATTTCCTTCGGGTCGACGTGGCCGCCATGCTTGATCAGGCGCGAGCACATCATCGGCACCAGGGTCAGCGACACGATGGCGGACACCAGCACCGCCAGACCCACGATCACGGCGAATTCGCGGAACAGCAGGCCGATCACGCCCGGCATGAAGAAGATCGGGATGAACACGGCCACCAGCGAAATCGAGATCGAGATGATGGTGAAGCCCATCTCGCGCGAACCGACCAGGGCGGCCTGCATCGGCTTCTTGCCCATCTCCATGTGGCGCACGATGTTTTCCAGCACCACGATGGCGTCGTCGACCACCAGGCCCACCGCTAGCGTGATGCCGAGCAGCGAGATGTTGTCGAGGCTGTAGCCGAAGGCGTACAGCAGCGAGAGCGCGCCCAGCAGCGAGATCGGCACGGTGACGGCCGGGATC
Organism: Massilia sp. IC2-476; assembly: GCF_020707295.1. Classification (NCBI taxonomy): domain Bacteria; kingdom Pseudomonadati; phylum Pseudomonadota; class Betaproteobacteria; order Burkholderiales; family Oxalobacteraceae; genus Massilia; species Massilia sp. IC2-476. The sequence continues at coordinate 31,704 of NZ_JAJFER010000015.1, read as the reverse complement.
AGGGTCGCGGTCAGGCGGTGCAGGAACAGGAAGATCACCAGGATCACCAGGACGACAGTGCCGGCCAGGGTCAGGTTGACGTCGTGGATTGCCTCGCGGATCGAGTCCGAACGGTCATTGACCAGGTGGATCTTGATCGACTGCGGCAGCTGGGTCTCGAAACGCGGCATCAGCGCGCGCACGGCGTCGACCACCTGCACGGTGTTGGCGTTCGGCTGGCGCTGCACCATCAGCACGATCGAGCGCTCGCCGTTCAGGCTACCGGTGGCCTTGACCGACTGGTAACTGTCCTCGACTTCGGCGATGTCGCGCAGGCGCACCGGCAGGCCGTCGCGGGTGGCGACGATCAGGCCGGCGAAGTCCTGGGCGCGCATCAGCTGGCCGCCGCCCTGGATGGTCAGGCTCTGGCTCGGGCCGTCCAGGATGCCGAGTGGGGTGATCGAGTTGGCCGAACGCAGCGCGGTGGCCAGCTCGGACATCGAAATATTGCGTGCGGCCATCAGGTCGTGTTTCGCACGCACCCGCACCGCAAAGCGCTTGCCGCCGTTGACCGTCACCTGGGCAATGCCGGGCAGGGTCGAGATTGCCGGCGAGACCAGGTTTTCCGCGTAATCGTTCAGCTCCGACAAGTCCATCGACGGCGAGGTCATGTGCATGAACAGGATCGGGGAGTCGGCCGGATTGATCTTGCGGTAGGACGGCAGGTCGGTCATTTCCTGCGGCAGCTGGCGCTGGACCTGCAGCAGCGCGGCCTGCACGTCCACGGCCGCTTCGTTGACGTCGATCGATTCATCGAACTCGAGCGTCAGCGAGGTGTTGCCCTGGGTGTTGGTCGAGCTGATGGTCTTGATGCCGGCGATGGTCGCGAACTGTTTTTCCAGCGGCAGCGCGACCGACGAGGCCATGTTCTCGGGGCTGGCGCCCGCGAGGTTGGCATTGACGTTGATGACCGGCGTGTTATAGCTCGGCAGCGCCGCGACCGGGATGTGCATGTAGGCGAGCACGCCGACCAGGATCATGGCCAGCGATAGCAGCACCACCATCACGGGACGGCGGATACACAGTTCCGACAGGTTCATGCCTTGTCACCCTTCTTACCCTGCATCGCTGCGCTCGATGCTGCCGGGTCTTGGGGTTTGGCACCAGCCAAGCGGACTTTGCCGCCCGGACGCAGGTTCTGCTTGCCTTCGGTAATGACCTTCTCGGTCCCTTGCAGGCCGGTCACGGCAGCATACTCGCCAAAGCCGTGCAGGCGCGCCACCTTGACCTGTTTTGCCTCGTTGCCCTCGCCCACCACGTACACGAAGGTGCCATTGGTCGCGGTAATGATCGCGTTCTGCGGAATCACGACGGCGTCGCGGATGGTTTGCACGGTGACGCTGGTGTTCACGTACTGGCCCGGCCACAGCATGCTCTGCGGATTGGCGAACTGGGCCTTGACGCGGATGGTGCCGGCGGCCGGGTCGACCGCGTTGTCCACGAACTTCAGTTCGCCCATGACCGGCTTGGCATCAAGGCCGGTGCCGGCGCTTGCCTGCACCCCGACCTTACCCGCGCGCTGGGCCGCCAGCAGGGCGCCGAGGCTCGACTCCGGCAGGTTGAAGGAGACGTCGATCGGGTCGAGCTGGGTGATGGTCGTCAAGGACGTGGTTGGCTGCACCAGCGCGCCCGGGTGGATGTCGATGGCGCCGACGCGGCCCGACATCGGGGCGCGGATCGTGGTGTAGCTGGCGCTCACCTGGCTGGCGCGGGCGGCCGCGGCATTGCTCTGGACCAGCGCGCGCGCCGCCTCGACCTGGCTCTTCAGGGAGTCGACTGCGCTCTGGGACAGGAAGCCCTGGGCCGACAGTTCCTGGCTGCGCTTGTACTGGCGCTCGAGGTCGGCTAGGGTGGCGCGGTTCTGGGCCACCTGCGCTTCGGCGCGGGCGACGTTGGCGCGGTCGGCGCGGTCGTCCAGCGAGAACATGACCTGGCCTTCCTTGACGAACTGGCCTTCGCGGATATGCACCTGGCGGATGGTGGCGGTGGTCTGCGGGTGCAGGTCGACGGTGCGCACCGGGGTCACGGTGCCGTTCGCGGACAGCTCGACGCCGACGTCCTGGCGTTGCGGCGCCACCACGTTGACCGTGGTCGGCGGCATTCCGCCCTTGCCGCCGGGACCGCCCTTGCCGCCCGGGCCATTGTCGGCGTGCGCGCCATCACCCTTGTTCAGGTACCAGGCGCCGGCCACGGCCAGCGCCACGACACCCACGATGAATCCCGCGTTCTTCTTTTTCATGTTCGTCCCTTGCCGCCAGTACCGGCGGTTCTTTCTCTCGTGTTGTCCGGCCTGGAATGCCGCCCCGCGCAGTATCGGAATACGCGGCGCTTCATTCTCGCACGGCCATGTTTCAGGATTGTGTATTCGCTATCTTGCGCTTTTATTTGTTCGGATAGTACTCCGGCAGCACAAGCGTCACTTCCAGGCCGCCTTCCGGGTGGTTGGCCAGTGCGATGCTGCCGCCATGCTGTTCGGCGATGTTGCGGGCGATGGTCAGGCCCAGGCCGGTGCCGCCCGATTCGCGCGAGCGCGAGGTTTCGACGCGGTAGAACGGATCGAATACCCGCCCCAGCTCGCCCACCGGGATGCCGGGGCCGTTGTCGCGGATGCGCACGCGCGCCGCGCCGTTGATGCGGTCGACGCAGACCCGCGCTTCGCGGCCGTACTTGACCGCGTTGTCGATCAGGTTGCCGAGGCAGCGGCGCAGGTCGAGCGGCCGTCCCAGCAGCGCCATGCCGGCGTGGCCCTTGAGCGCCACCTGCTGGCCGGCGTCGACGGCGTCGGCGCACACGGCTTCCAGCAGCGAGTCGAGGTCCAGCATCTGCATGTTCTCGGTGGTGTCCATGCTGCGCGCCAGCACCAGGCCTTCACGCACCATTTCCTGCATGGCCGACAGGTCGCCGATCAGGCGCTCCTGCAGCTCGACGTCCGACACTTTCTCGAGGCGCAGGCGCATGCGGGTGAGCGGCGTCTGCAGGTCGTGCGTGATCGCCGCCAGCATCTGGGTGCGCTGGAAGATGTACTGGCGGATCCGCGCCTGCATCGCGTTGAAGGCGGCGCTGGCCTGGCGGATCTCGCTGGCGCCGTTCAAGGCCAGGGGAGCGCGGTTGATGTCCTGCCCCAGGTCCTGGGCGGCGCGCGCCAGCACCTTCAGCGGGCGGGTGGTCATGCGCGCCACCACGTAGGCCAGCGCGGCGATGCTGAACAGGAACAGGCCGATGGTCATGCGGTAATCGGTCTCGGGCCCGGTGAAGGCCGAGCGCGGCGGCAGCACCGACAGGCGCATCTCTTCGCCGTCGCGCAGGCGCACGTTCAGGGTTTCGCAGGCGCCCTTCCACTGGGTGCGGATCAGGCCGTAGAGCACGGCCTGCTGGTGCGGCATGTCGCACGAGGCCGGGCGGCTGGCGGCCGAATTGATGCCGTAGCCGTCGCCCAGGCGCGCCGCCAGCGAGCGGGCGAACCAGGTCGGGCTGCCGGCCAGCGGCTGGGGCGCGCCGACTTCCAGGCGCAGGCCGGGGCGGTTGGCCACCGACAGGTAGACCGAGCGCGCCGAGGTCGGCACGATCTCGGTCGCCATCACCAGTTGTTCGGCGCGTTCCAGCAGGTGCTGGTCGCGCTGCTGCTCGATGACGCGCTGGCGTTCCAGGTCGGCGGCCAGCTGGGTCAGTGTTGCCGAGATCAGGATGCCGAGCAGCAGGGTGACGAACACGCGTCCGGTCATCGATCCAAGGAAGGCTTTCACGCAGGCGGCTCCACGGTCACCTGGCCGGCCAGCACGTAGCCGCCGTTACGCACGGTCTTGATAATCTGCGGCATGCGCGCGTCTTCGCCCAGCTTCTGGCGCAGGCGCGAGATCTGGATGTCGATCGAGCGGTCGAACGGATCGGCGTCGCGGCCCTGGGTCAGGTTCAGCAGCTGGTCGCGGTTGAGCACGCGGTTCGGGTGTTCCAGGAACACGCGCAGCAGGCGGAACTCGGCGCCCGACAGCATGATCACTACGCCCTGCGGGTTGACCAGGTGGCGCGCGGTGAGGTCCAGGGTCCAGCCGGAGAAGCGCATCTGCTGCACGTTCTCGGACGGTGCGTTGGAGGGCATGGCGTGCGAGCGGCGCAGCACGCTGCGGATGCGCGCCAGCAGCTCGCGCGGCTCGAAGGGTTTCGGCAGGTAGTCGTCGGCGCCCATCTCGAGGCCGAGGATGCGGTCGAGCGGCTCGTTGCGGGCGGTCAGCATGATGACGGGCAGGCTCGAGGTGGCGCGCAGCTTGCGGCACAGGGTCAGGCCATCGTCGCCCGGCATGTTCAGGTCGAGCACGATCAGGTCGGGCCTAGCATCGTCGAGCGCCTTCCACATGCCGGTGCCGTCGGCCGCCGCGATGGTGCGGTAGCCGTTCGATTCGAGGTAGTCGGCGAGCAGGGTGCGGATGTCGCGGTCGTCGTCGACGATCAAAATCGTAGAGAGATTGTCCATAGCCTCAATTATCCGCATCTGAAGGCGGCATGGACACCGTTTTTGTATCGGCTTGTATATGCCGATAGGCGCGAAACATATTGATACAAAGTATCGGACAGGGGAAATCCCACGGTTACAGTTTGTGGCGATGATGGGAACCGTGCAGCGAGCAGTCCGGATGCAAACCGCACACCAACCTGACTCTCACTAAGGAAAACACAATGAATACCGTCCGCAAAAACATCGTGATCGTCCTGGCCGCTTTCGGCATCGCCGGCGCCTCGCTCGGCGTCCAGGCCCAGACCGGCGCCCCGGCTGAAGGCCGCCATGGCTACGCCGTGAGCAAGGAGCAGCGCGAAGCCAAGCGCGCCGAGTTCCGCAACATGACGCCGGAACAGCGCCAGGCGAAAATGGCCGAGTTCCGCGCCAAGCGCCTGGAACAGCGCGCCGCACGCCAGGCCAAGCTGGCCGAAACGCTGAAGCTGACCCCGGCCCAGCAGCCGGTGTGGCAGGCTTTCGTAGCCAGCTCGGCGCCGCTGCAAAAGGGTGAGCGCGCCGGCCAGCGCCTGAGCAAGGAACAGCGCGCCGCCCTCACCGCCCCGCAGCGCATGGAGCGCCGCATCGCCCTGCAGAAGGCACGCACCGCCCGCATGGAAGCCCGCCTGTCGGCCCTGAACAGCCTGTATGCGGCTCTCACGCCGGAACAGCGCAAGATCTTCGACGAGCAGGCCCAGCACCGCCGCGGCGGCCGCCACCATGGTGGCCATGGTCAGATGATGCGCGGCTGATCTACGGCTGCCTGAACGCGTGGGCAAGAAACTTGCCCACCCTACCGTAGGGTGCTCGGCTTCGCCGAGCGCGCGTTCAACTCACGGCAGCTTTGCCAGTGAGTTCAAAAACTTCTTCGGGTCCTGGTACCCAATCACACGGCTGTCTTCGATCTCTTTGCCGTCCGGTCCGAACAGGATGATTCCCGGCGGGCCAAACAAGGTAAATCGTTTCAGCATCGCCTTGTCCTCGAGATCGTTGGCGGTGACGTCCACCTGCAACAGGATGGTATTGGCGAGCTTCGCCTGCACCGCCGGGTCGACGAAGGTGAGCTTTTCCATTTCCTTGCAGGACACGCACCAGTCGGCATAGAAGTCGAGCATCACGGTCTTGCCGCCGGCGTTCATCAGTTCGCGGTCCAGGTCCTGCACCGTTTTGATGCGCTTGAAGCTCAAGCCCTGGTGGGCATTGCCGGTGAGATGGGCCAGCGGGGCAAGCGCGTCGCGGCCGCCGGTGGCGGCGCCGACCAGCTGCACCCCGCCCAGCAGGGCAAAAGTCGCCCCGAAGGCCATCGCCAGCCAGTGCCTGTGACGGCGCAGCAGATAGAAGCCATAGCCGAACAGCAGCGCCGCCCAGCCCAGCATCTGCACCACCGGTGGCAGCACCGGCGACACCAGCCACAGGGCCATCGCCAGCATCAGCACGCCGAACAGGCGCTTGACCGATTCCATCCAGGCGCCTGCGCGCGGCAGCAGCGAGCCGGCCGAGACCCCGACCAGCAGCAGCGGGATGCTCATGCCGGCCGCCATCGCGAACAGGGCGGCGCCGCCGATGACGACGTCGCGGGTCTGGCTGATGTAGACCAAGGCGCCAGCCAACGGCGCGGCCACGCAAGGTCCGACGATCAGGGCCGAGATCGCGCCCATGGCGAACACCCCGAGCAGCTTGCCGCCCGACTGGCGGTTTGAAGCATTCGCCAGGCGGGTCTGCAGCGCGGCCGGCAGCTGCAGCTCATAAAAGCCGAACATCGACAGGGCCATCGCCACGATCAGCAGGCCGAATGCGCCCAGCACCCAGGGATTCTGCAGCGCCGCGGCCAGCCCCTCCCCGGCCAGGCCGGCGGCCACGCCGAGAGCGGTGTAGACGATCGCCATGCCCAGCGAATAGGTCGCCGACAGGATGAAGCCGCGCATGCGGCCGGCCTGCCCGCCCTCTCCCACGATGATCGAGGACAGGATCGGCAGCATCGGCAGCACGCAGGGCGTGAAGGCCAGGCCCAGGCCGAGCAGGACGAAGGCCGGGACGATCGCCAGCAGGCGGCCGCCCGCGAGGATGCCGGCGATGCCGGCCATCTCGGAAGGCGGCGCAGCGGCAGCTACCGGCGCGGCCGCGGGGGGCGTCGCCGCCTGCACCGGAGCGGGCGGTGTATCCATCTGTGGCGTGGAGCTCAGCGGCGTCGACATCTGCGGCACATTGGCGCCGATTGGCAGCGCCGGCGCAGTGCTGCCGGTGCCTGCGGACAGTTGGGCGCTGTGCTCCTGCGGCGGATAGCACAGGCCGGCGTCGGCGCAGCCCTGGCTGGTCGCGCTCAGGGTAAACGGTCCGCCGCCCTCCACCGGGATGCGGATCACCAGCTCGCCCTTGTAGGTTTCGACATCCTTTTCGAAGGTGGCGTCGTACTTCACCTTGCCCGGCGGGATCTCCGGCGTGCCGAGCTTCGCCCCCGTGGCGCGGAAGGCGAAGCGCTCGCGGTACATGTAGTAGCCCTCGGCGATCTGGTAGCGCACTTCCACGGTCTGTGGATCGGCCATGCGGGCGTCGAAGCGGAAGGCAATCGCGGGATCGAGGAAGTCGTCGGCGGCGCGGGCGCTGCCCGTGCCCAGCAACAGGTAAAGCGCAAACAGGAGCATGCAGCCCTGCAGGAGCCAGCGCGAAAGACGGTAGAGCATCGAGAGCATGGTGTCAGATGAGTGTTGGTGCCGGCGGAATGGTACACCGGCACGTCCATCCCTGTCTGTGGCAATGCTTAATTACTCGCCGCGAAGTGGACGCGCTGCAGTTCGAGGTAGACGCTGTCCGCAATCCCGGTGTGCGTATGCCAGGTGCCGGCGGCATAGCCGGTGCGCACGAAGCCGTGGCGTTCCAGCATGGCGAGCGAGCGGAGGTTGCGCGGGTCGACGTCGGCGGTGATGCGGTCCACGTCCGGGCGCGAGAATACATGCGGCAGGAAGGCGCGCAGCGCTTCGGAGGCCAGTCCGCGCCCCCAGTAGGCCGGTGCGATGATGTAGCCGATCTCGGGCAGGCGCCAGGTGCCCAGCTTGCCGATGACGCGGCCGGCGTGCTCGATGACGAAGTCGTCGCTCTCCTCCAGCCTGGATGCGACCATGGCGTCGATCCAGGCGACTGTCTCGCCGCGGCAGGCATGCGGCCCCGATGACCAGTAGTCGAGGGCAGCAGGATCGCTTAGCACGCGGTGCATGTCGTCGACATCGTCGCTACGGGCGCGGCGCAGGATCAGGCGTGGGGTCGTCAAGATGGTCATGGGCGGCATCGTACATAGCCGCGCCGGACAGCGGAATCGGCAAAAAGACGGACGAAAAAAAACCAGGCACGGGGCCTGGTTTTTTCAGTCGTCGCGAAAAGCGATTACTCGGCGGTCGGAGCTTCTTCAGCCGAGGTGACTTCCGGACGGTCCAGCAGTTCGACGTAGGCCATCGGCGCATTGTCGCCCACGCGGAAACCCATTTTCAGGATGCGCAGGTAGCCGCCGTTACGGTTGGCGTAACGCGGGCCGAGTTCGGCGAACAGCTTTTGCACCATTTCGCGGTCGCGCAGGCGAGCGAATGCCAGGCGCTTGTTGGCCAGGGTGTCGGTTTTGCCCAGGGTCAGGATCGGTTCGATGACGCGACGCAGTTCCTTGGCTTTCGGCACGGTGGTCTTGATGGCTTCATGACGCAGCAGCGAGACGGTCATGTTGCGCAGCATTGCCAGGCGGTGGGACGAGGTACGGTTCAGTTTACGGAGGCCGTGACGGTGACGCATGGTACTTCCTTTCGAGTGTTTACATTCCAGTTCTTCGATCGTTCATGCTTGCGCATGACCGCGGACCGGTTTTAGTGGTTAAAGACTGCCCGGACAGACATTGTCCGGGCAGGTACAGCAATTACTTCTCCAGACCAGCCGGCGGCCAGTTCTCGAGCTTCATGCCCAGGGTCAGGCCGCGCGAAGCAAGGACTTCCTTGATTTCGTTGAGCGACTTGCGGCCCAGGTTCGGCGTCTTCAGCAGTTCGTTTTCCGAACGCTGGATCAGGTCGCCGATGTAGTAGATGTTTTCGGCCTTCAGGCAGTTTGCCGAGCGGACGGTCAGTTCCAGGTCGTCCACCGGACGCAGCAGGATCGGATCGACCAGCGGAGCACGCGACGGTGCTTCGGCGGCGGCTTCGGTGCCTTCCAGGGCGGCGAACACGTTCAGCTGGTCCACCAGGACGCGGGCCGACTGGCGGATCGCTTCTTCCGGGGTGATGACGCCGTTGGTTTCGATGTTGATGATCAGCTTGTCCAGGTCGGTACGCTGTTCGACACGGGCCGATTCCACGGCGTAGGACACGCGACGGACCGGCGAGAACGAGGCGTCCAGGATGATGCGGCCGATGGTCTTGTTGGTGTCTTCCGACAGGCGGCGCACGTTACCAGGAACGTAGCCGCGGCCCTTCTCGACCTTGATCTGCATGTCCAGCTTGCCGCCGGCGGTCAGGTGAGCGATCACGTGATCCGGGTTGATCAGTTCCACGTCATGCGGCAGGTCGATGTCCGAAGCGAGGACGGCGCCTTCGCCTTCCTTCTTCAGGGTCAGGGTGACGGAGTCACGGTTGTGGACCTTGAACACGACGCCCTTCAGGTTCAGCAGCAGGTCGACGACGTCTTCCTGCACGCCGTCCAGCGACGAGTACTCGTGCACCACACCGGCGATCGTCACTTCGGTCGGCGCGTAGCCAACCATCGACGACAGCAGCACGCGACGCAGCGCGTTGCCCAGGGTGTGACCATAACCACGCTCGAACGGCTCCATCACGACTTTTGCGTGGCCGGCGCCGAGTGCTTCGACATCGATGATACGTGGCTTCAACAGACTGTTTTGCATGAAATGTCCTTTTCAATACCCTCGGCTCGTTACACCGATAAGGCTGATGGCATTAATAAAAGCGCCTGTTCGGGGAACAGGCGGTGATACGAATTTGGATGAACGACGGGAGATAAGATTCTGATCCTGATGCGGCGCCGACCTGTGGTCGCTGCAGCCGCACATCGCCGTCGTTCCGGCGTAGGCCGGAACCCAAGTTTTCCGATATGCCGACAAACTTGGATCCCGGCCTGCGCCGGGACGACTTCGTCGCGGGAGACCGCGACGAAGTCGATTAACGCGAGTACAGTTCGACGATCAGCGCTTCGTTGACGTCAGCAGCGATCTCGTTACGTTCCGGGAACGAACGGAAGGTGCCTTCGAACTTCTTGGCGTCGACCGAGACCCAGCTCGGGAAGCCGACTTGCTCGGCCAGCGACAGGGCTTCAGCGATACGCACTTGCTTCTTGGCCTTTTCGCGGACAGCGATCACGTCGCCGGTCTTGACCTGGTACGAAGCGATGTTCACGACGTTGCCGTTCACGGTGAAGGCCTTGTGGCTCACCAGCTGACGCGCTTCAGCGCGGGTCGAGCCGAAGCCCATGCGGTAAGCGACGTTGTCGAGACGGGCTTCCAGCAGCTTCAGCAGGGTTTCGCCGGTGTTGCCCTTCTTGCGCGATGCTTCGGCGAAGTAGCGGCGGAACTGACGCTCGAGGACGCCGTACATGCGCTTGACCTTCTGCTTTTCACGCAGCTGGTTGCCGTAGTCCGAGGTGCGGGCACCCGACTTGACGCCGTGCTGGCCTGGCTTGATGTCCAGTTTGCACTTCGAATCGAGCGAGCGGCGTGCGCTCTTCAGGAACAGGTCAGTGCCTTCACGGCGCGACAGTTTTGCTTTTGGTCCGATATAACGTGCCACGTTGAATACCTTTATAAATTGATCACGCCCCAGAGGCATCGCAGGCGATGCGGCAGGCGCTAGTCCACTTCTACTTGAGAGCGGACGTGGCTTGAAAAAACGCCCACCGTACGAACGGCGGACGACAAGAGCCGGGCAGTATAACCCATTTTGGGCCTACTGCGCCGGTCAATCTGGTAAAACACAACGGGGCGCAAGGCCCCGTCGTTGGCTTTTCGCGACGCAGAGGAGGGTTTGCACCCTCCCCCACTGCCGGAACGCTGTCGTATTAGATACGACGACGCTTCGGCGGACGGCAGCCGTTGTGCGGAACCGGGGTGACGTCCTGGATCTCGGTGATCTTGATGCCCAGGTTGTTCAGTGCACGCACAGCCGATTCACGGCCCGGGCCTGGGCCCTTGATGCGCACTTCCAGGTTCTTCACGCCCGATTCCTGAGCGACCTTGCCAGCGGCTTCGGCAGCAACCTGCGCTGCGAACGGGGTCGATTTGCGCGAGCCTTTGAAGCCGGCGCCGCCCGAGGTTGCCCACGACAGAGCGTTGCCCTGACGGTCGGTGATCGTGATGATGGTGTTGTTGAAGGACGCGTGGACGTGAGCGATGCCCTCGGCGACGTTCTTCTTGACTTTCTTGCGCACGCGGGCTGCTGCTGCGCTGCTCTGTTGCTTGGCCATGGTCGGTTCCTAGATTATTTCTTGAGCGATTGAGCTGCCTTGCGCGGGCCCTTGCGGGTACGAGCATTGGTGCGGGTACGCTGACCGCGCACTGGCAGGCCCTTGCGGTGACGCATGCCGCGGTAGCAGCCCAGGTCCATCAGACGCTTGATGTTCATGGACAGTTCGCGGCGCAGGTCGCCTTCCACGACAAACTTCGCAACTTCGTCGCGCAGCTTCTCGAGTTCGTTATCGTCCAGGTCCTTGACCTTTTTGTTGGTCGCGATACCGGTTGCGTCGCAGATCTTCTGCGAACGCGGACGGCCAATACCGTAGATCGCCGTCAGGCCGATAACAGTGTGCTGATGATTTGGGATGTTAACCCCTGCAATACGTGCCATTCGTTATTCCTCGAAATTAACCTTGACGCTGCTTGTGACGCGGCTCGACGCAGATCACACGGACCACGCCCTTGCGCTTGATGATCTTGCAGTTGCGGCAGATCCGCTTGACTGAAGCGTTAACTTTCATTTTGCACTCTCTTCGGTTCGTTTACTTGATGATTTTTTACTTGGTGCGGAACACAATGCGGGCCCGGGACAGGTCGTACGGGGTCAGTTCCACCGTTACCTTGTCACCCGGGAGAATGCGGATGTAATTCATCCGCATTTTACCCGAGATATGTCCCAGAACCACGTGCCCGTTTTCCAGCTTCACGCGAAATGTTGCGTTTGGAAGATTCTCCAGAATCTCCCCTTGCATTTGGATGACGTCGTCTTTTGCCATTCGGTCTATGCCTTCCCCGCTTAACGCGACGGAATACCGCCCTTGAAGTTTGCCTTGCGCAGCAGCGACTCATATTGCTGCGACATGACGTAGTTCTGCACTTGTGCCATGAAGTCCATCGTCACCACCACAACGATGAGGAGCGACGTGCCACCGAAGTAGAAAGGAACTTTCCACTGCGAGGTCATGAACTCCGGCACCAGGCACACCAGGGTGATGTAGACCGCACCGGCCAGGGTCAGGCGCATCAGGATCTTGTCGATGTAGCGTGCAGTCTGCTCGCCCGGACGGATGCCCGGAACAAACGCGCCGCTCTTCTTCAAGTTGTCCGCCGTTTCCTTGCTGTTAAATACCAGCGCCGTGTAGAAGAAGCAGAAGAACACAATCGCCACCGCATACAGCAACGCGTGGATCGGCTCGCCTGGTGCCATCGACGCGGCCAGGTCCTTCAGGAACCCGATGATCGGGCTCGTGCTGTCCTTGCCACGGGTGAACCAGTCGACGATCGTCGCCGGGAACAGGATGATCGACGAGGCGAAGATCGGCGGGATCACGCCGGCCATGTTCAGCTTCAAGGGCAGGTGGCTGGTTTGGCCACCGTAGATCTTGTTGCCGACCTGGCGTTTAGCGTAATTGACCAGGATCTTGCGCTGTCCACGTTCCACGAACACGACGGCATACGTCACCGCCGCCACCAGGATCACGATGAGGATCGCGGAGATACTGCCGATCGAACCGTTCGATACCAGGGTGAACAGGCCACCCATGGCCGACGGCAGACCTGCTGCGATACCGGCAAAAATGATGATCGAAATACCGTTGCCAAGACCACGCTCGGTGATCTGCTCGCCCAGCCACATGAGGAACATGGTGCCGGTCAGCAGCGTCGTCACCGTGACGAAGCGGAAGCCCATGCCCGGATCGAGCACGAGGCCTGGCTGCGCTTCGAGCGCGACCGAGATGCCGAACGCCTGGAACAGAGCCAGCGCAACCGTGAAGTAACGGGTGTACTGGGTGATCTTGCGGCGGCCGGCTTCGCCCTCTTTCTTCAGCGCCTCGAGTTGCGGCGAGACGATCGATGCAAGCTGCATGATGATCGAAGCCGAAATGTAAGGCATGATGCCGAGGGCGAACACGGTAAAGCGGGACAGGGCGCCACCCGAGAACATGTTGAACATGCCCAGGATGCCGCCTTCGTTCTGCTTGAACAGCGCTGCCAGCTGCACCGGGTCAATCCCGGGGACCGGGATGTGAGCACCGATGCGGTACACGACCAATGCGCCAAGCAAAAACCACAACCGGCCCCAAGGGAAACCGGATGCAGCGCTTTTACCAAGTTGTGAATTAGTCGCCAATTTTTGCTCCGATCAGGCAGGGTCGCAATTAAGCGACCGAACCGCCAGCTGCTTCGATCGCGGCGCGTGCGCCGGCAGTTGCCTTCAGGCCCTTGAGGGTCACCGCTTTGGTGATCTCGCCCGACAGGATGACGCGCACGTCGCGTGCCACCACCGGCAGGATGCCTGCTGCTTTGAGCACCAGGATGTCGATTTCGCCGACAGCCAGGTTGTTCAGGTCCGACAGGCGCACTTCAGCTTTGAAGGTCGCGTTCAGCGATTTGAAGCCACGCTTCGGCAGACGGCGCTGCAGAGGCATCTGACCGCCTTCGAAGCCGACTTTGTGGAAGCCGCCCGAACGCGATTTCTGACCCTTGTGACCGCGACCGGCAGTCTTGCCCAAGCCCGAGCCGATACCGCGGCCAACGCGACGCTTCGCGTGCTTGGCGCCGTCAGCTGGTTGAATGGTATTGAGTTCCATTGATTTCTCCGTACGTAAGCCGCGGCTTACGAAACAACTTTAACGAGGTACGCGACTTTGTTGATCATGCCACGCACGGACGGGGTGTCCTGCAGCTCGGAGACCGAGTTGACACGACGCAGACCCAGGCCGCGGACGGTAGCACGGTGATCCTGACGGGTACCGATCAGGCCCTTGACGAGCTTGACTTTGACAGTGTTTGCCATGTTTGTTCCCCTTAACCCAGGATGTCTTCGACCGACTTGCCGCGCTTGGCAGCGATATCGGAAGCAGTGCTCATTTTCGACAGGCCGTCGAGCGTTGCGCGAACCAGGTTGTACGGGTTCGACGAACCGGTCGACTTGGCGACCACGTCGGTCACGCCCATCACCTCGAAGATAGCGCGCATTGCGCCACCAGCGATCACGCCGGTACCCGGCTTGGCCGGCATCATCATGACGCGCGAGGCGCCGTGACGACCGGTCACCATGTGGTGCAGCGTACCGTTCTTGAGGGGCACCTTGATCAGGTTGCGGCGGGCTTCTTCCATCGCTTTTTGCACGCCGACAGGAACTTCCTTCGACTTGCCCTTGCCCATGCCGATGCGGCCATCGCCGTCACCGACAACGGTCAGCGCTGCAAAACCCATGATACGACCACCCTTGACCACTTTGGTCACGCGGTTGATCGCGATCATTTTCTCGCGCATGCCATCATCCGGCTTGTCGCTTGCCATTTTCGCTTGCATTTTTGCCATGACGATTCTTCCTTAGAACTTCAGACCGGCTTCACGCGCGGCTTCTGCCAGCGCCTTCACACGGCCGTGGTAACGGAAACCCGAACGGTCGAATGCGACTTCGGTGATTCCTGCTTTCAGTGCTTTCTCAGCGACGCGCTTGCCGACCAGGGCAGCAGCGGCGGCGTTGCCGCCGGCGCCAGTCTTGCCAGCCAGTTCAGCACGCACTTCAGCTTCCAGCGTCGAGGCCGACACCAGCACCTTAGCGTCCGGGCTGATCAGGTTCGCATAGATGTGCAGGTTGGTGCGGTGAACCGACAGACGGTTCACGCCCAGCTGGGCGATCTTGATGCGGGTTTGACGTCCGCGACGCAGACGCGATTGTTTCTTGTCCATGTCAGCTCCGATTATTTCTTCTTGGTTTCTTTAAGCTTCACCACTTCGTCCGAATAACGGACACCCTTGCCTTTGTAAGGCTCAGGCGAGCGGTAAGCGCGCACTTCAGCGGCAACCTGGCCGACCTTCTGGCGATCGATACCCTTGATCACGATTTCGGTCGGGGTCGGGGTTGCTGCGGTGACGCCTTCCGGCATCGCGTGCAGCACCGGGTGCGAGAAGCCCAGCGACAGGTTCAGGGCGTTGCCCTGCACAGCTGCCTTGTAGCCCACGCCCACCAGGTTCAGCTTCTTCTCGAAGCCCTTGGTGACGCCGGTAACCATGTTGTTGACCAGGGCGCGCAGGGTGCCCGACATGGCGTTCGATTCACGCGAATCGTCCACCACGTCGAAAGTCAGCGTGCCGTTGTTGTTTTCCACTTTGACCATGCCGTTCAGGGCCTGGGTCAGGGTGCCGAGCGGGCCCTTGACGGTGATCGACGACGCGTTGATCGCGACATCGGTACCGGCCGGGACGGCGATTGGCATCTTAGCTACTCGAGACATGTTTACTCCTTAAGCCACGTAGCACAGCACTTCGCCACCGACACCGGTAGCACGTGCTTTGCGGTCGGTCATCACGCCTTGCGGGGTCGAGACGATTGCCACGCCCAGGCCGTTCATGACGGTCGGGATCTCGTTCTTGCCCTTGTAGACGCGCAGGCCAGGACGGGACACGCGCTCGATGCGCTCGATGACCGGACGGCCGGTGTAATACTTCAGACCGATTTTCAGTTCAGCCTTGCCACCTTCGGTGGTCACGGCGAAATCTTCGATGTAACCCTCGTCCTTCAGGACGTTGGCAATGGCAACCTTGACTTTCGACGACGGCATGTTGACCGTGGTCTTCGAAACAGTTTGTGCGTTGCGAATGCGGGTCAGCATATCGGCGATAGGATCGCTCATACTCATTGCTTATTCTCCTATTACCAGCTGGCTTTGGTCATACCCGGGATTTCGCCTTTCATGGCGAATTCACGGACTTTGGTACGGGCCAGACCGAATTTACGGAAAGTGCCACGTGGGCGGCCGGTCATGGCGCAGCGGTTACGCTGGCGGGTCGGGGCCGAGTTACGCGGCAGTGCCTGGAGTTTCAGGCGCGCTTCGTAACGCTCTTCTTCCGACTTCGACTGGTCGTTGATGATCGCTTTCAGAGCGGCACGCTTTGCGGCGAATTTCTCCACCAGGTCTGCACGCTTCTGTTCGCGGTTAATCAGTGCAAGTTTTGCCATGCTCTTAGTTCCTGAACGGGAATTTGAAGGCGGCGAGCAGCGCTTTGGCTTCTTCGTCGGTCTTAGCGGTGGTGGTGATCGAGATGTTCATGCCACGCAGCGCATCGATCTTGTCGTAGTCGATTTCAGGGAAGATGATCTGTTCCTTGACACCGATGTTGTAGTTGCCACGACCGTCGAACGATTTGCCATTCACACCGCGGAAGTCACGCACGCGCGGCAGGGCCACGGTGATGAAGCGGTCCAGGAATTCGTACATGCGGTTGCCACGCAGGGTAACCATGGTACCGATCGGGTAGCCTTCGCGGATCTTGAAACCTGCGATTGCCTTGCGCGCCTTGGTGACGACCGGCTTCTGGCCGGCGATCTTGGTCAGGTCGCCAGTAGCGTGCTCGATGATCTTCTTGTCAGCGACTGCTTCCGACAGACCCATGTTCAGGGTGATCTTGGTCAGGCGCGGGACTTCCATGATCGACTTGTAACCGAATTTCTCGGTCAGCTCGGCGACGACTTTGTCTTTGTAAATTTGTTGGAGACGGGCCATTTATCTTACCCCTTCACTACTTCGCCGTTCGACTTGAAGACGCGGACTTTCTTGCCGTCCTGGTCTTTGAAGCCAACGCGATCTGCCTTGCCGGTCGCAGCGTTGAACAGCGCGACGTTCGACACGTGAATCGGCATAGTCTTGTCGACGATACCACCAGTAACACCGGTCATCGGGTTTGGCTTGGTCGCTTTCTTAGCGACGTTGACGCCTTCAACGATGACGTGCTCAGCGTCTACACGCTTCTGAACGACGCCACGCTTGCCCTTGTCCTTACCGGCCAAGACGATGACTTCGTCGTTTTTACGAATCTTATCCATGTCGACTCCTTACAGAACTTCAGGTGCCAGCGACACGATCTTCATGAACTTCTCGGTACGCAGTTCGCGCGTGACCGGTCCGAAGATACGGGTGCCGATCGGCTCCAGCTTGGCGTTCAGAAGGACAGCGGCATTGCCGTCGAACTTGACCAGGGAACCGTCCTGGCGGCGCACACCTTTAGCGGTACGCACAACCACGGCGTTGTAAATTTCGCCCTTCTTGACGCGACCACGCGGCGCAGCCACCTTGACGGTGACCTTGATGATGTCGCCAATGCTCGCATAACGGCGCTTCGAGCCGCCCAACACTTTGATGCACAGAACTTCCTTGGCACCGGTGTTGTCGGCCACTTCGAGCCGGCTTTCGGTTTGAATCATGATATTTTCTTTCCCAACTTAAGCCGTAGAAAACCCCACGGAAACCGTGGGCCTGCGGTCAGTCTTGGTCCCGCCATGACGCACCTGCTGGAGCCCCATGTTTGGGTGATGGACTTTCCATTCGTTACAGGCCGCAGAACCGCGGAGGCAAACTGCGGCAACACATGAACGAAGCCCGCTAGTATCACAGATACCAGCGGGCCACGCAAGACAAATTTTTAGGCTTTAGATGACCTGTGCTTGCTGCACAACACGGGTCACGGTCCATGCCTTCGTCTTCGAGATCGGGCGACCTTCCGTGATCTCGACCGTGTCGCCGGCCTTGACCTGGTTGGTTTCGTCGTGCGCGTGATACTTGTTCGAACGCACGATGATCTTGCCGTACAGCGGGTGCTTCACGTGACGCTCGATCAGGACGGTCACCGTCTTGTCCATCTTGTCGGACACGACCTTGCCGACCAGCGTACGCTTCAGCGCCGTTTTAGTGGTGTCGTTCATTTGGCTTCCTTCGAGTTCATCACAGTCTTCACACGCGCGATGTCGCGACGTACCTTCTTGAGCTGCGCGGTGTTGCCCAGCTGCTGGGTAGCGATTTGCATGCGCAGGCCGAACTGGGCCTTCAGCAGCTCACTCAGCTCCTTTTGCAGCGCTTCCTGGTCCTTGCCGCGGAGTTCCGATGCTTTCATATTCAACTCCTGTTATTGGCCGACTTGACGGACCACGAAGGTGGTCGCCAGCGGCAGTTTGGCAGCGGCCAGGCGGAACGCTTCGCGCGCCAGTTCTTCTGCGACGCCGTCCATCTCATACAGGACTTTGCCTGGCTGGATTTCAGCGACGTAGTACTCCGGGTTACCCTTACCGTTACCCATACGGACTTCGGCCGGCTTGTTCGAAATCGGCTTGTCCGGGAAGATACGGATCCAGATACGGCCGCCACGCTTGATGTGACGGGTCATGGCGCGACGCGCCGCTTCGATCTGGCGTGCGGTGATACGGCCGCGGGCAACTGCCTTCAGGCCGAACTCGCCGAACGAGACCGCGGTGCCGCGGGTGTGCGAAATGCCGGTGTTACGGCCTTTCTGCTCTTTACGATACTTCCTGCGCGATGGTTGCAGCATGCTTATTCTCCTGCTTTCTCAGCTGGCGCAGCGGCGGCCGATGCGGCAGGCTTCACAGCCGGACGTGCACGGACGGTAGGTGCTGCATTGCCAGGACGGCCGGCGCCGGCCGGGCGTGGGCCGCGCGACGGCTTGCCGTCGTCGCGACGCGGGCCGCGTGGCTTCTTCTCATCCGGCGGGGTGTCGATGACTGGGGCTTCGCCGGTGACCGAACGGTCACCCTTGTAGACCCAGACCTTGACGCCGATGATGCCGTAGGTGGTCGATGCTTCGCTGGTGCCGTAGTCGATATCGGCGCGCAGGGTGTGCAGAGGCACACGGCCTTCGCGGTACCATTCGGTACGTGCGATTTCGATGCCGTTCAGGCGGCCCGACGACATGATCTTGATGCCGACAGCGCCCAGGCGCATGGCGTTCTGCATCGCGCGCTTCATGGCGCGACGGAACATGATGCGCTTTTCGAGCTGCTGCGAGATCGAGTCGGCGATCAGCTGCGAATCGATTTCCGGCTTGCGGATCTCTTCGATATTGACGTGCACAGGCACGCCCATGATCTTCGCCAGCGAAGTCTTCAGGACTTCGATGTCTTCGCCTTTCTTGCCGATCACGACGCCCGGACGCGACGAGTAGATCGTGAAGCGTGCGTTCTTGGCAGGACGCTCGATGACGATGCGGCCGACCGAAGCGTTCTTCAGCTTCTTCTTCAGGAAAGCGCGTGCTTCCAGGTCTTCCTTCAGCATGTCGGCGAAGTTGCCGTTGCCAGCGTACCAGCGCGACGCCCAGTTACGGGTGACCGCCAGGCGGAAGCCGGTTGGGTGGATTTTCTGACCCATCGTGTGACCCCTTAGTTACCGACAGTCACGTAGATGTGACAGGATTGTTTCGAAATACGATCGCCGCGGCCCTTCGCACGTGCGGTGAAGCGCTTCAGGATCGGGCCCTTTTCAACGTAGATCTGCACGACCTTCAGCTCGTCGATATCGGCGCCATCGTTGTGTTCCGCGTTGGCGATTGCCGACTCGAGAACCTTCTTGATGATGGTCGCGCCCTTCTTCGGGCTGAACTGCAGAATGTTGAGTGCTGCGTCAACTTTCTTGCCGCGGATCAGGTCAGCAACGAGGCGACCCTTCTGTTCCGACAGGCGAACGCCTTTGAGGATTGCTTTAGTTTCCATTATCGTTTCGCCTTCTTGTCAGCAGCGTGGCCCTTGAACGTACGGGTCAGCGCGAATTCGCCGAGCTTGTGGCCGACCATGTTCTCCGACACATACACCGGCACGTGGACCTTGCCGTTGTGCACGGCGATGGTCAGACCGATGAAGTCAGGAGAGATCGTCGAGCGGCGCGACCAGGTTTTGACTGGCTTCTTGTCTTTGCTCGCTTGCGCGGCTTCGACTTTTTTCACCAGGTGGGCGTCAATGAACGGCCCTTTTTTCAATGAACGAGTCATGTTTTATCCCTTATTTCTTGCCGCGGCGCGAGACGATCATCGACGAAGTGCGCTTGTTCGAACGCGTCTTCTTGCCCTTGGTCTGCTGGCCCCATGGCGACACCGGATGGCGACCTGCTGCCGTACGGCCTTCACCACCACCGTGCGGGTGGTCGATCGGGTTCATGACGACACCGCGGACGGTCGGACGCACACCGCGCCAACGCATCGCACCGGCTTTACCGATCTTGCGCAGGCTGTGTTCGGCATTGCCGACTTCACCCACGGTTGCACGGCACTCGATGTGCACGCGACGGACTTCACCCGAGCGCAGGCGAACCTGGGCGTAGGTGCCTTCGCGGGCCATCAGGACGACAGCGGCGCCGGCGGTGCGGGCCATCTGTGCGCCTTTGCCAGGCAGCATTTCGACGCAGTGCATCACGGTACCAACCGGGATGTTGCGGATCGGCAGGCAGTTACCGGCCTTGATCGGTGCTTCCGAACCGTTCATCAGGGTATCGCCGACAGCGACGCCCTTCGGAGCGATGATGTACGCACGGGCGCCGTCCGCGTAGCACAGCAGTGCGATGTGCGCGGTACGGTTCGGGTCGTATTCGATACGCTCGACCTTGGCAGGGATACCATCCTTCTGGCGCTTGAAGTCGACCAGACGATAGTGCTGCTTGTGGCCACCGCCGATGTGGCGGGTGGTGATGTGACCGTTGTTGTTACGGCCAGCAGTCTTCGATTTCTTCTCAACCAGGGCTGCGAGCGGACGGCCTTTGTACAGGCCTTCGGTCACAACTTTCACCATGCCGCGACGGCCTGGGGAGGTTGGCTTCATCTTAACGAGTGCCATTATTTAGCCTCCTCGACAAAATTGATTTCCTGACCCGGCTTGAGGGCCACGAAAGCGCGCTTGGTGTGGTTGCGGCGACCGGTGAAACGGCCCGAACGCTTGACCTTGCCTTCGCGGTTGACGGTTTGCACCGATTCCACTTCGACCTTGAACAGCAGTTCGACGGCAGCCTTGATTTCCGGCTTGGTTGCATCCGGCAGAACCTTGAACACGATCTGTTCGTTCTTTTCAGCGACGAAGGTCGCCTTTTCGGAAATCACCGGAGCCAGCAGCACCTTCATCAGGCGCTCTTCGCTGAATTTGATAGCGGTGCTCATGCGTACATCTCCTCGATCTTGGCCAGAGCAGCTTTGGTGACCAGGACTTTCTTGTAGAACACCAGCGACATCGGGTCAGCTGCTTTCGGCTCGACGACGAGCACGTGCGGCAGGTTACGCGACGCCAGTTCCAGGTTTTCATCGATGGTGTCGGTGATCACCAGGACCGATTCCAGGCCCATGCCCTGCAGCTTTTGCGACAGCAGCTTGGTCTTCGGAGCTTCGATCGACAGGTTTTCGACAACGTTCAGACGGCCTTCGCGGGCCAGCTGCGAGAAGATCGAGCAGATACCTGCGCGGAACATCTTCTTGTTGACCTTGTGCGAGAAGTTCTCGTCCGGGGTGTTCGGGAAGATACGACCACCGCCGCGCCACAGAGGCGACGACGACATACCAGCACGAGCGCGGCCGGTGCCTTTCTGGCGCCATGGCTTCTTGGTGGTGTGGCTGACTTCTTCACGGTCTTTCTGCTTGCGGTTACCGCTGCGCGCGTTGGCGGCATAGGCGACCACGACCTGGTGGATCAGGGCTTCGTTGTATTCGCGGCCGAACACGGTGTCGGCAGCTGCAACGCCGGCGCCAGCTTGACCTTGCTCATTCAGGAGCTGGAGTTCCATACTTAGGCTCCTTTCTTGGCTTTGGTTTTGACAGCCGGCTTGACGATCACCTGGCCGTTCTTGGCGCCAGGAACGGCACCTTTCACGAGCAGCAGTTGACGGTCAGCGTCGATGCGGGCGATTTCCAGGTTCTGGGTGGTGACGGTAACGTCGCCCATGTGACCGGTCATGCGCTTGCCTGGGAACACGCGGCCCGGATCCTGCGCCATACCGATGGAGCCAGGAACATTGTGCGAACGCGAGTTACCGTGGGTCTGACGACCCGAGGCGAAGTTGTGACGCTTGATGGTACCGGCGTAGCCCTTACCGATCGAGGTGCCTTGCACGTCGATCTTCTGGCCCACTTCGAACATCGAAGCATTGATGGTGTCGCCGGCTTTGAGTTCAGCGGCTTTTGCGGAATCGATGATGAATTCGCGCAGCATCGTGCCAGCTTCCACGCCAGCTTTGGCGTAGTGACCAGCAGCAGCCTTGTTCACGCGGGAAGCGCGACGCTGGCCGAAGACGACTTGCACAGCAGTGTAGCCGTCAGTTTCAGGGGTTTTGACTTGCGCAACACGGTTGTTGGACACGTCCAGCACGGTGACAGGGATCGAATCGCCGTCATCCGTGAAGATACGCATCATGCCAACCTTGCGACCGAGGAGGCCCAGGCTCATTTTTTCTCCATTCCCACCTACGATTGGGCGGGGCTAATTAGTACTACTAAAAAAGCATGGGCTAAAAAAGACGTGCCCATACCGAAGCCGGCTAGTATAGCGCGCAAACGGCGACGGCGCAACAGGATAAATCGGGGTTGAAACCGGCCTGTTGCGTTTTCCGCAGTGTCATGGAGAGAGCGAGGAATCCGACCTGGCTGGTCGGCACAGAAAAGCTGCACCGCTGCATCTTTTCTCTGCAAGCTTAGGGAGCTTGCGATCTGGAAGTCTGGTGGGCGGTGCAGGATTCGAACCTGCGACCCCTTGGATGTCGACCAAGTATTCTAACCAGCTGAACTAACCGCCCGGGGAGCCGCATTATACGTGCGGGTCTGTGGATTTTGCAATAGCTGTGTTGTGCAATCGTGCAATGTCGTGTTCGGCAGGAATCGGCAGCGCCGGCGCGGGGGCCGTCGACTGCCGCGCCACCAGCCGGCCCGCCAGGCGTTCGTACCTGCGCGCACCGCCCTCGCCGCGCACGCGCGCGATCAGGAGCGCGGTCAGGCGGCGTCCCATTTCATAGGTCGGCTGCGCCACCGAACTCAGGCGCGGAGTGGCGTAGGCCGCCATCCCCAGGTCGTCTCCGCCGAGCACCGACAGGTCCTGCGGTACGGCGACGCCCGCTTCCCTGGCAGCGCACAGGCCGCCCAGCGCCATCAGGTCGTTGCAGGCGAAGATCGCGGTCGGCGGCACGCCAAGGGCCAGCAGGCCGCGCACGGCGTCGTGCCCGCCTGCGCAATCCGGTGCGCCATGCACCAGGTAATGCGGCGCCAGGCCGATGCCCGCCTCGTCCAGCGCGCGGCGCAGGCCGGCGATGCGCTCCTGGCTGTGCGGCTCGGCGCGCGGGCCGGCGACGCAGGCGATGCGGCGGTGTCCCAGTTCGATCAGGTGGCGCGCGGCGGCATGGCCGGTCGCCTCGTGGTCGAGGCCGATAAAGTCCGCCTCCACCGACGGCACCTCGTGGTCGGCCAGCACGATCGGTACGCGCTGGCTTGCCAGCAGCGGCGCCAGTTCGTCGCGGCCGGCGCCCGCCACCAGGATCAGGCCGTCGATGCGCTTCTCGATCAGGCTGCGCAGGTGGGCCGCCTGGCGGCGCGCATCCTGGTAGCCGTTGCACAGCATGATGGTATAGCCGACCTCGAAGGCCGCATCCTCGATGCCGCGCAGCAGTTCGGCCAGGCAGGGATCGGTGTTGTCGGGAATGGAGACGCCGATGGTATGGCTCTTGTCGTTCTTGAGGCTGCGCGCCATCGCGTTCGGGATATAGCCCATCTCGTCGATGGTCGCCAGCACCCGCACCCGCACGTCTTCGCTCACCGCCCGTGTCGCGTTGATCACGTGCGAGACGGTCGAGGTCGATACGCCGGCCCGTTCCGCCACCTGCTTCATTGTTGCCATTCAGCCTCCTTCAGTCCGCAATTATGACCGGAATGTTACGAAGCGGGCAATGCTGTATGGACATCGCACGAGAGAGGGAATGTGAAATGAAGCGTGTACAATCGGATAATTAACGCTGACACCCACCCCAGGAAAGGAGTTCGTATGGCAATCAGTCTGCAGAAAGGCGGCAACGTCAACCTGAGCAAGGAAGCCCCGGGTCTGACCAAGGTGATCATCGGGCTGGGCTGGGACCCGCGCGCCACCGACGGCGCCGCGTTCGACCTCGACGGCAGCGCTTTCCTGCTCAAGGCCGACACCAAGGTCCGCGCCGACACCGACTTCATCTTCTACAACAACCTCAAGTCCAGCGACGGCTCGGTGGTGCACGCCGGCGACAACACCACCGGCATGGGCGCCGGCGACGACGAAAAGATCGCGGTCGACCTGTCGCGCGTGCCGGCCGACATCGAGAAGATCTCCTTCTGCGTCACCATCCACGAAGCCGACGCGCGCGGCCAGAACTTCGGCCAGGTCGGCAAGGCCTACATCCGCTGCCTGAACGCCAGCGGCGAGGCCGAGATCGCGCGCTACGACCTGTCCGAGGACAGCTCGACCGAGACAGCCATGATCTTCGGCGAACTGTACCGTCACAGCGGCGAATGGAAGTTCCGCGCCGTCGGCCAGGGCTTCAAGGGCGGCCTCGGTCCGCTCGCGCGTTCGTTCGGCGTCAACGTATAAACAAGCGCGCTTCATAAAAGCGCCATCCGGCGCGCCTGCCACCGGGCGCGCCAGTCCTCTGCCTGGGAAGAATGCATGCGTGTCTGGTTCAACAGGACGTTTTCGTCCGTCTACACCGCCATCGGGCTGATCCGCGAGGCCGACAGCAGCCAGCGTTTCACCATCATCCACAGCAACGCCAACCGCCATACCCCGGCGGCGCGCCTGGCCCACGAGTTTCACGGCGAGCCGACCGGACTTGAAGCAGCCGCCTACGTCGACTGGTGCGTCGGCTTCTGCCGCGAACACGCCATCGATATCTTCGTGCCCGGCCGTGAAGCCACCGTGCTGGCGGGCCAGCATGCGCGCTTCGAGGCGGTCGGCACGCGCGTGCTGAGCGCGGCCTCGCCTTCGAAGCTGCAGCTCATCCACGACAAGGCCGGCTTCTATGCCGAGACGGCTTTGCCGCAGGCCCCGGTGGCCGAGTTCCGGCGCTTTGGCAACATCGAGGAGTTCGACGCCGCCTGGGCCGAACTGCGCCCGCGCCACGCGAAGCTGTGCATCAAGCCTTCGCGCGGCATCTACGGCATCGGCTTTGCCGTGGTCGACGAGGAGCGCAGCAGCGCCGCCCTGCTGCTGGCCGGCGTCGAGTACCACATCGGCTACCAGGACCTGCGCCGCGGCCTGGCCGAACTTGGCGAATTCCGCACCATGCTCCTGATGGAATACCTGGAGGGCCACGAATACAGCGTCGATTGCGTGGGCGACCGCGGCCGCCTGGTGGCCGCCGTGGCGCGACGCAAGCTGCCCCAGGCCGGCAGCGGCCAGCTGATCGACATGCGGCCCGAGATCGTCGAGGCGACCACGAAACTGGCCGCCGACCATGGCCTGAACGGCGTGTTCAATGTGCAGTTCCGCGAAGCGGCCGGCAAGCCGCGCCTGCTGGAAATCAATCCGCGCATGTCGGGTGGCATCGCAATGGCCTGCGCGGCCGGTCCGAACCTGCCGTGGATTGCGCTGAAGGGTTTTGCCGACGGCTTCGACACGGTCGAAGTCGCGCCTGTGCGCAACGGCATGCGCGTGGCCGAGGTGTCCGAAGCCGTGGAGCTGGCATGAACGCCACATCCGACCTGGATCTGCTGGCGCGCCGCAGCGTGGCGCTGCCGACCGGGACGCTCGAGCTCACGCTTAGCGAGGGTGCCGAGGAAGCGGACGACCTGCTCGGCTTTGCCGCACGCGCCAATGCCAAGCGCGGCTTCCTGTTCCTGAGCAAGGTGCTGGGCAAGCACTGGCCGGTGCGGCCTTCGACCATGATCGGGATCCACGAGCGCCTCGCTGCGACCGTTCCCTCGCCCGACGGACCGGTGGTCTTCATCGCCATGGCGGAAACCGCGATCGGCCTGGGCCAGGGCGTGTTCGAAGCCTGGCTGGGCGCCAATCCCGGCCGCGAGGCGCTGTTCATCCACACCACGCGCTACCGCGTCGGATCCGGGCCGCTGATCGAATTCGAGGAAGCGCACAGCCACGCGCCACGCCAGTTTCTGCACCTGCCGCAAGACCCCTCACTGCATGCCCTGCTGCTGGCGGCGCGCACGCTGGTGCTGGTGGACGACGAGGCCAGCACCGGCAACACCTTCCTCAACCTGACCGATGCCTGCCGCCGCCTCAACCCGGGCATCGAACGCGTGCACTTGGCGACCATCACCAACTTCATGGGAGCGCAGGCGACCGCCGGGCTGTCTGCGCGTTTTGGGCTGCCGGTGACCATGGGCGCGCTGGTCAGCGGCGAATACCGCTTCACCCCTGGCGACTACGTGGCCCCGAGCAGCCCGGCCCAACGCTTTGATCCGGACGCGGACCGTGGCGCCAGCGCGCGTTTCGGCCGCCTGGGGCTGTGCGCCGCCCTGCCCGCCCCAGCCGCGCTGGCCGCCCGCCTGGCGCGCGCGTTCGCGCCAGGTGCGAAGGTCGCGGTGCTCGGCACCGGCGAATTCATGCACGCGGCCATGCTGCTGGGTGCAGAGCTGGAGCGCCTGGGCCTCGACGTGCGGGTGCAGTCGACCACCCGCTCGCCGATCCTGCACTGGGGCGCGGTCGGCCACGTGCTGGACTTCCCCGACAACTATGGCGAAGGCATCGCCAACTTCATCTACAACATCGCGCCCGGCCAGTACGACCACGTGCTGGTCTGCCATGAAACCACGGCCAACGCGGCCCTGCGCGAGCTCGCCGGGCAGCTGGACGCGCGCCTGCTCCACTTCCAGTCCGAGGACCACATTGAAGAAGTTCCTGTTCGCTGACCTGGACGACACGCTGTTCCAGACCTTCGAGAAGTGCGCGGCGCGCGACGGGCTCGAGCCGGCCGCGTATTACAAGGATGGCAGCATCTGCTCGTACACCACGCGGGCCCAGCGCGCGTTCCTCAGCTTCGTGCAGGACGGGATGACGGTGATCCCGACCACCGCGCGCGACCAGGACGGCCTGCGCCGCGTGCAGCTGCCCTTCGCGAGCTACGCCATCATCAACTACGGCGGCGTCGTGCTGACCCCGAACGGAGAGCCGGACCGCGCCTGGCTGGACGGCATGCGCAGCGCCATGCACGCCGCCCTGCCCGGCCTGCAGGAGCTTGCGCGCCACCTCGACGCCTACGGCGCGGCCACCGGCTACGGCGGCCGTGCGCGCATGATCGAGGATTTCGCCACGCCCTTCTTCCTGGTCGTGAAAGACCCGGACAAGCGCCACGAACGCCTGGCCCCGATCGAGACGGAAGTGGTGCGGCCCTGGATCGCCGACGGCGACAAGGACTATGTCGTCCACCGCAACGGCAACAACCTGGCAATCCTGCCGAAGGCACTCGACAAGGCCAATGCGGTGGCCCACGTCACCGCGCTGCTGGCGGCCGAACACGGCGACATCGTCACCTTCGGCATGGGCGACAGCCGCTCGGACGCGCGCTTCATGGCCGCCTGCGACTACGCCATCGTCCCGCGCGCCACCCAGCTGGCGCGCCTCACGGTGGAGGCGCTGTGAGCTTCTCGGGCAGCTACCGCAGCGGCGAAGTGACTTTCCTGCTCAAGCGTTTGCCGGCGCAGGAATTCACCAGCGTGCCCGAGAAGGAGCGCCTGATCCAGTCGGGCCAGCGCCACTACAGCCAGATGCTGTCGCCCGAGGCGCTCCCGTCGGCGCGCTACATGGCCGTGTTCGAGGATGCCTGCCGCGCCAACAATGCCCGCATGGCGGCTGACTGCCTGCGCCTGGCCGGCATGGTCGCGGCGCGGCGCTCGGGCGCCATCACGGTCGTGTCGCTGGCGCGCGCCGGCACGCCGGTAGGCGTGGTCGTGACGCGCCTGCTGCGCGAGCGCCTCCAGCGCGAGGCCGTGCATTACTCGGTCTCGATCGTGCGCGACCGCGGCATCGACTGGGCGGCCCTGCGCCACATCCTGGCCCAGGGACACGCGCCCTCCTCGATCGTGTTCGTGGATGGCTGGACCGGCAAGGGCGTGATCGCGCGCGAGCTGGCGCTGTCGGTGTCCGCCTTCAACGCGGCGCAGGGGACCGGCATCGACAACGGCCTGTACGTGCTGTCGGACCTGGCCGGCGTGGCCGCCTGTGCAGCGTCCGGCGACGATTACCTGATCCCGTCGAGCATCCTGAACGCCACCGTGTCAGGCCTGGTGAGCCGCACCGTGCTGGACGAGCGCATCGGCCCGGACGACTTCCATGGCTGCGTGGTCTACGACGCCTTCGCGCCGCACGACCAGTCGCAGGGCTTCGTCGATGCGCTGGTGGCGCTGGCGCCGGCAGGCGAACTGCCCTCCGGTGCGCCGCTCGACGCAAGAGCGGCCGCCGAACGCTCGCGCACCTACCTTGGGGCTGCCACGGCGCGTTACGGCATCGAAGACGTCAACCTCATCAAGCCCGGCATCGGCGAGGCGACCCGCGTGCTGCTGCGCCGCGTGCCGCGCCTGCTGGTGCTGCGCCAGGCCGGCACCCCGGCTACCCGGCACCTGGAGGTGCTGGCCGAAGAAAAACAGGTCCCGATCGCGATCGACCCGGACCTGCCCTACCACGCAGTCTCGCTGATCAGGAGTGCATCCGATGGCTAACAAGTCCCTTGGCGCGTCGCTCTACGTGCCGGCCAACCACAAGGACCTGGCGAAAATCGCCAACGGCGACAAGCTGCCGCAGGCGCGCTCGCTCATCTTCTGCCTGGAAGACGCCATCGCCGACCGGGAGCTGAGCTGGTCGCTGTTCAACCTGTCGGTGGTGCTGGCCAATATGCGCGCCGACATCGCGGCGGAGCGCTTCGTCCGGGTGAGGAATCCCGAGGTACTGGAACGGGTACTGGCCATGGCGGGCAGCGAAAAGCTCAGCGGCTTCGTGCTGCCCAAGGTAACGCGCCACAATTTCGACAGCTATTTCCGCCTGGTGCGCGATACCGACCACGTCCTGATGCCGACGCTGGAGACGGCCGAGGTGTTCAGCGACAGCGAGATGCAGCAGCTGCGCGCGGTGTTCGATGCGCCCGGCGTGCGCCACCGGATCCTGTGCCTGCGCATCGGCGGCAACGATTTGCTGGCCCTGCTCGGCCTGCGCCGGCCGCGCGGCATGACGATCTACCGCACCCCGCTGGGTCCCGTCATCGCGCGCCTGGTGACCACCTTCCGGCCCTGGGGCTTTGCCCTCACCGCGCCGGTGTTCGAGTATCTTGACCTGCCCGAGCTGCTCGACCAGGAGGTGCTGGAAGACCTGGCCTACGGAATGGTCGGCAAGACCGCGATCCATCCGAGCCAGATCGCGCCGATCGAACAGCACTACAAGGTGCGTCCGCAAGACCTGGCGGTGGCTCGCGCCATTCTCGACGACGCCAGCCCGGCCGTATTCCGGATGGACGATGCGATGTGTGAGGTGGCGACGCACCGCGCCTGGGCCGAGCGCCTGGTCGCGCAGTCGGACCGCTTCGGCCCGCGTTCGATGGAGGGGGAGCCGGGCTAAGGGGCTGCCGCTCAGCCGGCGACGCGGCGGCTCAGGAGTTCCGGGCGGTCCACGTACAGCAGCACGTAGCGCGGCGCGCGGCGGCGCACCTGCCAGTGCAGCAGCGTGACGTCGGCGTCCGGTTTCAGGACCAGCGCGCAGTTCGGCTTGTCGAAAGGCGTCACCAGCAGGGTGTCGGCGCTGTGGATGCCGTGACGGCGGCGCCAGCGCTCCGGTGCCTCCTTCACCCCCTCGATGCGTTCGATGGCCGCGAGCGGGATGCTGCCCTGGGTGCGCACGCCGACGCGCAGGTGCAGTACATCATCCGCCAGCACGTGCGCGCCGTCGGCCACGTGCCAGCGGTCGCCCAGCACCCAGATGAAGGACGTGAGGACTCCCACGGCGGCGACCACGTGGACGACCAGCCGCGTGTCGGGATCGTCGATCATCAGGTTGACGAGCAGGATATCGATCGGCATTTCAAGGAAGAGCGAGACCATGGCGATGCCGATGGCGCTGCCGTAGGCGCCGCGCTGCAGGTAGGTCAGCGCGAGGCCCTCGGGCCGGGCAGCGGGCGGGCTGCGGCGCAGCCATTGCAGGAAGCCGGTGCGCATCAGGCGGTCGAGACGCACCATGCCGACCAGTTCCGGGGGAAGCAAGGCGGTGACGCGGCTGCCCCAGCCCTGCGCCGCCCGCAGGCGCCCCAGAGCGTCGGGCCAGTGCGACAGGTCTTTCGCCGCCAGCAGAAGCAGCGGCAGTACCAATGCCAGCTTGTGTAGTGCAGGCGCCAGTGCGTCCGGCGCCGCGCGCTTTGCGAGGCCCAGCACGAAGAAAGCAAGGACGGCGTAGCCCGCGAGTGCGGTCCAGGAAGTACGGCGCAGATGGAAGGCGGCGGTATGAAGACTCGGAGCGGCAGGCATGCGTCGGGTGGCGTCGTGGTGATCGCTGTCGATTACAACACGGCGCGCTTGCCCGGGCAATTTCTTGGGCATAAAGCGCTTGCGGGAATGGTTTGCGCCAGCACAAAGTGCGACAGAAATGCGCGCTCGACAATGGGCTTTTGCACGGAGGCCCCATGTCGAACGTCGATCCTCTTCCAGATGATGCCACGCGCCTGAGCGCCGCCAGCCTGCGCTCCCATTTCACGGGCCATCCGACCCTGGTCGGCTGGATCGGCCGCTGGGCGGTGCTGGTGATGCTGCTCGGCGCCGGCGCGGTTGCCGGCAGCCTGCTGGGCCCTGGCGTCTACGCGCTGATGAACTGAAGCCTCAGATGTGACAAGGGCCGGGAGTCCCTGCGGACTACCCGGCCCTTGCTATCGCAGCGGAAGAATCCGCCGGCGATGGAAGCGATTACTGCAGCTTGATTTCGACGTCGACGCCAGCCGGCAGGTCCAGCTTCATCAGTGCGTCAACGGTCTTGTCGGTCGGATCAACGATGTCCATCAGGCGCTGGTGGGTGCGGATTTCGAACTGGTCGCGCGAGGTCTTGTTGACGTGCGGCGAACGCAGGATGTCGAAACGCTGGATGCGGGTCGGCAGCGGGACCGGGCCCTTGACCACAGCGCCGGTGCGCTTGGCGGTGTCGACGATTTCCAGAGCGGACTGGTCGATCAGCTTGTAGTCGAAGGCTTTCAGGCGGATGCGGATTTTCTGGTTCGGAGCGGACATGCTATTTCCTTTAAAAGAACGTTCCGGCACGTAGCCGGCAATGTGTGAAAGGTGTTACGGCACTACTCAAGAGGCGGGAGTATAACATCGTTCCCTCTCATAAAGATGGGGACAGGCCAAAAAAGCCTGTCCCCATCGTTGGTTGGAAGAGACGCTCTTGATGAGCGCCCTTCCGATCTCGCTAACCGAAATTAGGCGATGATCTTTGCCACGACGCCGGCGCCGACGGTACGGCCGCCTTCGCGGATTGCGAAGCGCAGACCTTCTTCCATCGCGATCGGAGCGATCAGCTTGACGGTGATCGACACGTTGTCGCCTGGCATGACCATTTCTTTGTCGGCCGGCAGCACGATCGAACCGGTCACGTCAGTCGTACGGAAGTAGAACTGTGGACGGTAGTTGTTGAAGAACGGGGTGTGACGGCCGCCTTCGTCTTTCGACAGGACGTACACTTCGCCGGTGAAGTCGGTGTGCGGCTTGATCGAGCCCGGCTTGGCCAGAACCTGGCCACGCTGGACGTCTTCACGCTTGGTACCGCGCAGCAGCAGGCCGACGTTGTCGCCAGCTTGGCCCTGGTCCAGCAGCTTGCGGAACATTTCCACGCCGGTGCAGGTGGTCTTGACGGTGTCGACGATACCGACGATTTCGATTTCTTCGCCGACCTTGATGATGCCGCGCTCGACACGACCGGTCACCACGGTACCGCGGCCCGAGATCGAGAACACGTCTTCCACCGGCATCAGGAAGGCGCCGTCAA
>NZ_JAJFER010000014.1:0-55220 GCF_020707295.1 Massilia sp. IC2-476 | reverse complement strand
ACACCGGTTCCTCGACAAACAGGATATCGTAGTGTTCCGCCAGACGGGTCATCAGGTGCTGTGGGCGCTGGAAAACGAAGTCCCAACGGAGGTGGCAAAACACGATCAAGGTCGGCATATTCAATTCATTTCGCCTTCGGGGCGCTATAGTTGTTGGCAAAGCCTGGCAGGTTTTTCTCTCAGTGCCAGTCCCCGGAAACGCGTATCAGCGCACCGGACCCCCGAATCGTAACATGCAAATTTCCCAATATTTTCATTTATGCATTGCAATATTTTTAATGGGAAATATTGCAACCAGATGTTACACGGCGCTCTCATAGAGGAGCGCTGACGGTCGGGTGAACTTGTGTAGGGCGCTTCCTACATCCATACAAGAAGAACCACTACGAAAAGTCAACGCGTTTTTTACCGTCCTCGAGCATGAAAATGCCCCGGAAACGACCCGAGGCAATCCACGCAATGCGCGGTTTTCATTCTGGGAAGCGTGCGCCGGACAGGGCAGCCCGCGGCCCTGCGGCTACTGTCGAGGTAGTAGGAAAGCGGCCCATACCCAACCCATCCGCCCCGCCCTACTCCGGCTGGTAGGGTTCGGCGCCTTCCGGGTGGCCGTCCTCGCTGAAGCCCTCGGCGATGGATACGCCTTCCAGGCCGAGCGAGAGCAGCGCGTCGCACAGGTTGTCGATCTCGGCCCCGAGGTCGGCGGCGAGGTCGACCGGACTGTCGACACTGCCCCAGGGGCTGCCGCCGTCGAGCGCGTAGAGGTTGATGCGCAGGGTGATGTGTTCGCCGCCGTCGAGCGGCGCCACCGCGGCGTGCACGCGGTCGGGCGCCAGGTCCTTCTCGCTCAGGGTGCGCGCCACGTCCGACAGGATGCCCAGCGTCGTCAGCTCGCTCACCCCCTGCTCCTTGGCGCCGTAGAACAGGTCCTGGTACAGGAAGTCGACGTGGATCGCGTCCGGGTCGGCAGCCAGCAGGCGGCGCACCAGGGGCGCCGCGCCCCGGGTCCAGGCACGGTAGCGCTCCTCGCGTGCGGCGTACCAGGCATCGGCGCCGGCTTCGTCGCCCGGCACCGCATAGAAGGGGTCGTCCGTGCGCTTGAGCGAGAAGCCCAGCAGGAAGCGCAGTTCCAGCGCCGACTCGTCGGGCGCGAAGCGTTCGCCGGTCCAGCCGCGGATGCTGGCTTCGATGGTCGGCGCCGGCTGCAGTTTCTTCTCTAACAGCGAAGCCGCCGCTTCGCGCAGCATCTCCTGCAGGGTCGAGTACGAGATGTGGTCGATCTCGGCCAGGTCGTAGGCGTGCTGCAGCAGCACCAGCTTGCCGCCGGCGCTCTCCAGCCCGGCCGGATGGAAGCTGTTGGCGAGCAGCTCGAAGGCCTCGGCGTCCTGGAAGCCCTGCCCCTCCTGCAGGCCGCCCGGGCTGCGCACGAACAGCGGGATCAGGAAGGCGTCGATCTCGTATTCGCTGCCGTCGTCGCGGCGCAGGCGCAGGTTGGCGGCTTCTTCCTCGATGCGCCCGCGCAGCAGGCGGCAGGCTTCCGGATCGGTGTAGCGCGCCAGCTCGATCGCCTCGTACAGCGCTTCGTCGCGCTTCTTGCGCAGCAGCTTGCGCACGGAGACCAGCAGTTCTTCCTCGCGTTCGTCGGCACTGCCAAAGCCGGGCGCTTCCTCGCGCTCGGCAATGGCCAGGGCCAGGTCGGCCAGTTCCTGGGCCAGGTGTGCAGTGTCCGGCTCGCGCGGGTTGTTCGAGGTACGGGGCAGCGGGCGCTTATTCTTGGGCATGAACGTGTTTCTGTAATGTTGGAGATGCCATGTTAGCGCATTGTCATGGGGGCGCGCGCACCCTGTTCCCAGTGTTATGCTTCAGCCAAGACAACCTGGGAGCCCCCGATGCTCGACCGATTCTTCAAGCTCACCCAAAGCGGCACGGACGTGCGCACCGAACTGCTGGCCGGCCTGACCACCTTCCTGACGATGGTGTACATCATCTTCGTCAATCCCTCGATCCTGGGGGATGCGGGCATGCCCAAGGAGTCGGTGTTCGTCGCCACCTGCCTGGTGGCCGCCCTCGGCACCGCGGTGATGGGCCTGTACGCCAACTACCCGATCGCGATGGCGCCCGGGATGGGCCTGAACGCCTACTTCGCCTATGCGGTGGTGCTGGGCATGGGCGTGGCCTGGCCGGCGGCGCTGGGCGCGGTGTTCATCTCGGGCTGCCTGTTCATCCTGGTCTCCCTGCTCGGCCTGCGCGGCATGATCGTCAACGGCATCCCGAAATCGATGCGGGTCGCGATCACGGTCGGCCTGGGCATGTTCCTGGCCCTGATCGCGCTGAAGAACGCCGGCATCGTGGTGGCCAGCGAACCGACCCTGGTCAAGGCCGGCGACCTGCACAAGCCGGAAGCGGTCATGGCCATCGTCGGCTTCTTCGCCATCGTCGCGCTCGACCGCCTGCGGGTAAAGGGCGCGATCCTGATCGGGATCGTGCTGGTGACAGTGCTGTCCTTCTTCTTCGGCGGGAATACCTACAAGGGCGTGTTCTCGGCCCCGCCCTCGATCTCCCCCACCCTGCTGCAGCTCGACATCCAGGGTGCGTTATCAGTCGGCATCCTGAACGTGGTGCTGGTGTTCTTCCTGGTCGAGCTGTTCGACGCCACCGGCACCCTGATGGGCGTGGCGCGCCGCGCCGGCCTGCTGGTCGAGGGCAAGATGGATCGCCTCAACAAGGCCCTGCTGGCCGACAGCGGCGCCATCGTGGCCGGCAGCGTGCTGGGCACCTCGAGCACCACCGCCTACCTGGAGAGCGCTTCCGGGGTGCAGGCGGGCGGGCGCACCGGCCTCACCGCGCTGACGGTGGCGGTGCTGTTCCTGGCCTGCCTGTTCATCGCGCCGCTGGCCGGCGTGGTCCCGGCCTATGCCACCGCGCCAGCGCTACTGTTCGTGGCCTGCCTGATGCTGTCCGACCTGGGCGAAGTCGAATGGGGCGATTCGACGGAGAGCATCCCGGCCGCCGTGACGGCCCTGGTGATGCCCTTCACCTTCTCGATCGCGGAAGGCATCGCTTTCGGCTTCATCAGCTACGCCGTGCTCAAGCTGCTCACCGGCCGCGCGCGCGAGGTGGCGCCGGTGGTGTGGGTGATTGCCGCGCTGTTCACATTCAAGATCGTCTATATCGGCACGTAGGGTGGGCGGGTTCCCCGCCCACGCCGTGACAGGCAGCAGCTCGCCGCGTGGGTGGCAAAGCCGCCCACCCTACGATAAATGTGTCGGAAAGCATCGTTTCCTGCCGTCTTTGCGTTACAATGTCGCGCATCTTGTCGGCAACACGATGCTTATGAAACCTCTCCGCTTCCTGGCACTCTGCGCGCCCCTCAGTCTGAGCTTCCCCGGCCTGGCCCTGGCCGAGATCGACATGCCGCCCGTCGGCGACGTGCATGCACCACTTTCCGTGAGCCGGCCCCAGCTTGCCGAAGGCGCCTGGTTCACCTCGGCGGAACTGGGCGCCATCACGACCTCGGGCAACACCACCGGCACCTCGGTCACGGGCAAGATCGACGCCCGCCATGAGACGGCGCACTGGAGCCACGAATTCATCGTGAGCGGCTTCTTCAAGGAAGACGAATACGAGGACGACGAGGGCAACATCGAGCGCAGTAAATCAGCCGAGCGCTTCGCCGCCTCGGCCAAGGCCTCGCTCAAGCTGCTGGGCGAAGGCCGACGCGCCTTCGTGATCGGCTCGCACGTCATCGACCGCTTCGGCGCCTACACCCGCTATTCCTCCTTCGCGGTCGGTCATGGATCGCAGTGGCTCAACAACGGCACCCAGACCCTCGACGTCGAGATCGGCCCGGGCTATTTCGCGGGCGAGCGCGCCACCGGTGAAGAAGAAAGCGGCCTGACGGTGCGCGGCGCGGCCCAGTTCCGCTGGCGCGTCAGCCCTTCGGCATTCTTTGCTCAGACCGTCAGCGTCGAGAAAGGCACCTCGAATACCCGCTCGGTCGCCGAGGCCTCGCTCAGCACCAAGATCAATTCGACGATGCAGATGAAGGCCGGCTTCAGCGCCCGCAACGACACCAGCGTCACGCCCGGCAAGAAGAACACGGATACCCAGACCTCGCTGACGATGGTCTATTCGTTCTGAGCCCGCGCCGCGCTCACAGGCCGTAGCCGCCGCCGGTCTTCGTGAAGGCATTGATCCCGGCCGCCATGGCCGTGATCATCGCCCGCTCGGCGGCGGACAAGTGCGGGTGCCAGATATCGAAGATCAGCACCGCGCGCAGTTCCCCGCTGTCGTTCCAGGCTTCGTGTTCGATCGTGTCGTCGAACACCCAGGCCTTCCCCACTTCCCATTCGCGAACTTCGTTCCCGACCCGGAACCCGCATCCCGGCGGCACCACCAGCGGCAGGTGCGTCACCAGGCGCACGTTGCTCACGCCCGTATGCGGCGGAATCCGGGTGCGCGGCTTCAGGATCGAGAACATCGCGCTCGGGGTGCGGCCGGGCTGGTCGGGCTGGGGCGCGCGCGCCAAGAGATCCATCGTGCGCGGGCAGCGCGCTGCGTTCTCCTCCACCGGCCCACCGTTGTCGATCAGGCGGAAGGCG
This sequence comes from Massilia sp. IC2-476, assembly GCF_020707295.1. Taxonomy (NCBI): domain Bacteria; kingdom Pseudomonadati; phylum Pseudomonadota; class Betaproteobacteria; order Burkholderiales; family Oxalobacteraceae; genus Massilia; species Massilia sp. IC2-476. Next base: position 50,622 of record NZ_JAJFER010000014.1, on the reverse strand, counting down.
CTCCAGTCCAGGTTGCGGTTCAGCTGGGCCCATTGGGCCAGCGGCTGGTCGTCCGAATAGTTGATATAGGGCGTGAAGCCATCCTGCCCGGTCATCACGCCCAGCAGCTCGTCGCGGATCGCGCCGGTCGCCGCCTCGAACTCGTCGAGCCAGGGAAAGTCTTCGCGCTCGAAGAAGGCCGTGGGCGCCAGGCCCAGGTAATGGAACAGCTGCGGCTGGGGATCGTAGCGGCGCTTGCGGCCGGTCATCACGTCCACCGATTCGCGGAAACGGCGCAGTTCGCGGCTGCCGTGCTCGCCACCGAGTTCGCGGTAGAACGGTGTCAGGTAATCGTCGAGGAAGGCGCCGAACTCGCGCTGGTAGGCCTCATGCCAGTCGAGCGCTTCGCGCACCGCCGGCTGCAGGTCGGGCGCAATCGTGTGCAGCGGCGGCGCCACCGCCGCCACCGCGGCGCAGGCGCCGGCCGCCTCCTGGCGCCGCCCCTGGCGGATGCACAGGCGGCTGCGCAGCACCAGGGCCACCAAGTCATACGGGTCGATCGTCAGGGCGCCGCGAATCGCCGCTTCTTCCGAAGCTTCGTCGCCCATCGCCAGGCAGACCACGGACAGGTTCAGCCACTGCTGCACCTCGCGTCCGTCGACCGTGACCAGACGATCGAGCAGCTTGCGGGCCTGCGCCAGGTCGCCACCCTGGAAAGCCAGGTGCGAAAGCGAGCGCAGTGCGCGCGGGTGGTCGGGGGCGCGCCCCAGGATGCTTTGCCATAACTGGCCGGCGCGGCGCGCGTCGCCCCGGGAGGAAGCCTGCTGCGCTTCGCGTTCGAGCGCTGCGATCTGCTGGAGGTCTGCCTGCTGCATGATTTCCCAAATGCATATGTATCGAAGCATTTTGGTACAAGCATATGCATTCCCGCAAGCAGTATTTACACCTCCGCGCGCGTTGGTTTGCCGCCGACCGCCAGCAAGGCCAGCAGACTGAGCAGCGCAGCCGCCGTCAGGTAGTAGCCGACCCAGGCGAGGCCATGGTTGGTGGCCAACCACATCGCGATATACGGGGCCAGCGACGCGCCCAGGATCCCGGCGAAATTGAAGGTCAGCGACGCCCCCGTATAGCGGACCTCGGCCGGGAACAGCTCGGCCAGCAGGGTGCCCAGCGGGCCATAGGTGAAGCCGACCAGGCACATGCCGAGCACCATGAAGCTGCCCACCGCCACCAGGGTGCCGGCGCCGAAGAGCGGCCCGAACAGCAGCCCGAACAGGGCGATCGCGCCGCTGACCAGGATCATCGCCGTGCGCCGCCCGTGGCGGTCGGCCAGCAGGGCCGAGGGCGGGATGGTCAGGCCGAAGAACACCACGGCGACCAGCTGCAGGGTCAGGAACTGCTGGCGCGAGAAACCGAGCTTGGTCGTGCCCCAGCTCAGCGCGAACACCGTCATCAGGTAGAACACCACGAAGGTGGCCAGCGCAATGATGGTGCCGAGCACCAGGGCGCGCCGGTGCTCGCGCAGCACCGCCAGCACCGGCACCTTGACCCGGTGGCCGCGGTCCAGCACCTTCTGGAAGTCCGGCGTTTCGGTGATTTTCAGGCGCACATACAGGCCCACCAGCACCAGCAGTGCGCTGGCAAGGAAGGGAATGCGCCAGCCGTAGCTGAAGAAATCCTCGTCCGGCATCAGCTGGCCCAGCAGCAGGAATGTGCCGCCCGACAGGAAGAAGCCGATCGGGGCGCCCAGCTGCGGGAACATGCCGTACCAGGCGCGCTTGCCCGGCGGCGCGTTCTCGGTCGCCAGCAGCACCGCCCCGCCCCACTCGCCGCCCAGGCCCAGGCCCTGGCCGAAGCGGCACAGGGCCAGCAGCAGCGGCGCCAAGGTGCCGATCGAGGCGTAGGTCGGCAGCAGGCCGATCAGGACGGTGGAGATGCCCATCGTGAGCAGGGCTGCCACCAGGGTGGCTTTGCGGCCGATGCGGTCGCCGAAGTGGCCGAACACGGCCGAGCCCACCGGGCGCGCGAAGAAGGCGATGGCAAAGGTGGCCAGCGACTGCAGCGTGGCGGCGGCCGGGTCGGCGGCCGGGAAGAACAGCCGCGGAAACACCAGCACCGCGGCGGTGGCATAGATATAAAAGTCGTAGAACTCGATGGTGGTGCCGATCAGGCTCGCGAACAGGACGGTGCGCGGCTTGTTGGCGGGTACGTGGCTTGCTGGACCGGTCATGCTGCACCGGCCTGGGCCAGCGCCACGCGCACTTCGTCGCTCGACACCGGGCGCACCACGCGCGCCACTTCCTGGCCGTCCTTCAGTACGACCACGGTCGGCCACAGCTTGATGCGGAAGGAGCGTCCGAGCGGCCGGCCCGGGCCGTCTTCCACCTTCAGGTGGCGCACAGCCCCGTTGCCGGATACGGCCTCGTCGATCAGGGGCTCGGCGGCGCGGCAGTAGCCGCACCAGTTGGCGCCGAAATCGAGCATCACGGTGCCCGGCATGGCGTCGACGGCGCTGCGCTCGGGCTGGGCGGTTTCATAGGGTGCGGACATGCGGGTCTCCTCCTCTTGTTGCCGGTATGGTGTTGATATTGCAAGCGTACCTCAAAAAGTTGCCACTGGCACGGCCCTGCGGGTCGATTCCTGGTCGATAAGCGCCTCTTACGTGAAACACCGTACGGAACACTTCGGTCGGGGCTGGCACTCTGGCCTCAGGTAAATGTGAACAAGGAGACAATCATGTCTGACAACCTGCAAAACCGTGGCTCGCAAGACCGTGCCCGCATCAATGTCAACGAGGAATGGGAAGTGCGCCACTGGACCGAAGCCCTGGGCGTGAGCAAGGAAGAGCTGGAACGCGCCGTCAAGCAGGTCGGCCCGAGCGCTGAAGCCGTGCGCGAGCACCTGAAGCGTCACTGATCCACGGGCCGCATGGCCCGCGCCGGGGCCTGCACTGCAGGTCCCGGTCCGCAGCACCCGCTTCGCCCGTCTTTCCGCGAACCTGCTCAACCCAGGTCCGCGTCATTGCAGCACCGCCACCGGTGCGGCTGCACCCGTGCGCCGCCTGCCGCATGCCCCACCCGTCTTTTCCGGCACGCGCGGCCGGCGCCGGCCCGTTACAGGAGTCCGGTTTGAATAATTTCTACGCAAACATCCACAATTTCTTCGCCTCGCTCGACATCACGCTGGCGAACGCCTTGTTCGCGCTCGGCGCGGCCCTGGCCAGCTATACGCTCATGCACGGCGGCCTGATCCTGTTCCGGCGCCGCCTGGGACGCCTGAGCGAAGACCGCCGGCACGGCACCCTGGCCCAGATCCTGAGCAAGACCCTGGCGCGCACCGGCACCCTGGCCATCATCGCCACTGCCATCCTGATCGGCCTGTCGGTGCTGGACCTGCCCGAACCCTGGAATACGCGCCTGAGCCACTTGTGGTTCTTCACGCTCGGCATCCAGATCGCCATGTTCCTGCACCGCGCCGTGAAAATCGGCTCGCGCCGCTATTTCCTCACCCACGGCCGCAAGCCGGGTGGCGTCGACCAGCAGGTCACCGTCGCGCATACGGTCGTGATCTGGCTGCTGCAGACCACGGTCTGGGTGGTGTTCGTGCTGGCCATGCTGTCCAACCTCGGCATCAATGTCACCACCTTCATCGCCAGCCTCGGCATCGGCGGCGTGGCGATCGCGCTGGCGGTGCAAAACATCCTGGGCGACCTGTTCGCCTCGATGTCGATCGCGGTCGACAAGCCCTTCGAGGTGGGCGACTCGATCACGGTCGACGACTTTTCAGGCACGGTCGAGCACGTGGGCCTGAAGACGACTCGCGTGCGCGCCTTGGGCGGCGAACAGATCATCATCGCGAATGCGGAACTGCTGCGCCAAACCGTCTACAACTACCGCCGCATGACGACGCGTCGGATCCAGTTCACACTGCGCGCCAGCCCGACCACCCCGCGCGAGCTGGCCGCGCGCGTGCCGCAATTGCTGGGCGAGATCATCGGCAAGCGTGACAAGGTGCGCTTCGACCGCGCCCACCTCAAGACGGTGGACCAGAACTGGATCGAGTACGAGATTGTCTACACCATGCTCGACGTCGACTACAACCTGTACATGGACACCCAGCAGGCAATCAACCTCGACGCCATGCAGATGTTCGAGGAGCTCGGCATCTCGACGGCGCCGCGCGCCCAGCACGTGCTGCTGCAGGAAGCGCCGGACGGGCGCGGGGTGCGCAGCACCGAGTCGGCCGCGAACGAAGACGCGCGCGGCGACACCCAGCCACGCTACGTGAAACACTGACACGGAAGGAAACACGATGAACCAGCCGAAGCAGCAACAGCAACCGCCGGGTCTTGAATCGCAGCTGAACCCGAAGGCCGACCATGGCGAAACCAGCTATGTCGGCTCGGGCAAGCTGAAGGACAAGGCAACGGTCATCACGGGCGGCGACAGCGGCATCGGTCGCGCCGTCGCCCTCGCCTTTGCACGCGAAGGCGCGGACGTCCTGATCGCCTACCTCAACGAGCACGAGGATGCAAAGGAGACCGCGCGCCTGGTCGAGGAAGCGGGACGCAAGGCGGTGCTGGTGCCGGGCGACCTGGCCGACGCCGCCCACTGCCGCGCCATCGTGGAACGCGCGGTGCAGGAATTCGGCCGCATCGACGTGCTGGTCAACAATGCCGCGTTCCAGATGACCCACGACTCGATCGAGGAAATCCCGGACGAGGAATGGGACTACACCTTCAAGGTGAACATCACAGCCATGTTCCACATCTGCAAGGCGGCGGTGCGGCACATGCCGCCGGGTTCGTCGATCATCAACACCACCTCGATCAATTCGGACAACCCGAGGCCGACCCTGCTGGCCTACGCCACCACCAAGGGCGCGATCGCCAACTTCACCGCCGGCCTGGCCCAGCTGCTGGCGGAGAAAGGTATCCGCGTCAATTCCGTGGCGCCAGGGCCGATCTGGACGCCCCTGATTCCGGCCACCATGCCGCCCGACCAGGTGGAAAGCTTCGGCCAGCAGGTGCCGATGAAGCGGCCCGGCCAGCCAGCGGAAGTGGCCCCGGTCTACGTGCTGCTGGCCTCGAACCAGGCCAGCTACATCTCGGGTGCGCGCATCGCCGTTACCGGAGGCACGCCGATCCTGTAGTTCCACGGGCGTGGATGAAGAAAGCCAAGCGCAGGGGTGGCGCTTCTGATAAGCTTGCCCCCATTGCCATTTCACAATGGCGGCCCTTGAGTTTGCCGATCCAATGCCCGCATGAAAACCCGCACCTACCTGTTTCTGATGGCGGCCGCCATCCTGGTTCCGGTGGCGCTCGCGTTCTGGATCGGCGTGTCCATGCTGCTCGACTGGGAGCGCGAGTCGCGCATCCACCGGGTGCAGGAAACGGCCCGAGCCACCGCCCTGCTCGTTGACCGCGAGATCGCCGTCAAGGAAGCGCTGCTGCGCGTCATCGCCAATTCCGAAGCGCTGTCTGAACAAAATTATCCGCGCGTGTACCGGCTGGCGACCCGCCTGAACGAAGGCGAAGCGCTGTCCTGGACCACGCTGGTCGACGAAAACAAACAGGTCATCTTCAATACCTTGCGCCCCTTCGGCACGCCGCTGAAAGGCTCCAACCTCGGCTTCGTGGACCAGGTGCTCGGCGACGGGAAGCCCCGCGTCACCAACTACTTCGTCGGCTCCACTTCGCAGCGCGGCGTGGTGTCGGTCGACATGCCGTCCGCCCCCGGCGCAGGTACGCGCCACGTGGTAAGCCAGATCTTCGACGCCCGCTACTTCGAGCGCGTGTTCGCCAGCAGCGCGCTCGACCCGAGCTGGCTGGTCGGGGTCTTCGACGCCAAGGGCATTGCCATCGCACGCAACCATGGCGCCCAGGCGGCCGGCAAGCCCATGCATCCTGACATGCGCACCGCGGCCCTGCATGCCGGCAGCGGCGTGCTGCGCCACACCACCCACGAAGGTACCGAGGTCTACGGCGTGTACACGCGCGCGGCGGTGAGCGGCTGGACCGTCGTGATCGGCGTGCCGGTGGCCGACATCGAAGCGGCCGCTCGTACCGCCGCCACCTATGCCACCGTGGCCCTGGTCCTCCTGATGGGCATGGCGGTCCTGATCGCCACCTTCTTCGGCAACAAGCTCTCGGCCGCCCTGCAGCAGGCCGGCAGCGTCGCCAATTCGCTGGCGCGCGGCGCCATCGCGCGGCCGCGTCCGACCAAGGTTGACGAAGTCGACGCCCTGCTCGACGGCCTGCACTTCACCAGCGAAGCCCTGGTGCGCGAGAGCACGGCTCGGCAGGCCCTGCAGCACGAGCGCGAACAGCTCCTGCTGAGCGAGCAGCGCGCCCGGCGCAGCGCCGAGGCCCAGAGCCGCGCCAAGGACAATTTTCTGGCCATGCTGGGCCACGAGCTGCGCAATCCGCTGGCCGCAATCTCCGGCGCCATGAGCGTGCTCGAGATGCCGAACGTCAAGCCGGAACTGGCCGCCAATGCGCGCGAGATCAGCCGGCGCCAGATGCGCCACCTGACCCGCATCGTGGACGACCTGCTCGACGTCCAGCGCATCCTGTCCGGCAAGATCGTGCTGCAGCGCGCCCCGGTCGACCTGGCCGAGGTCCTGCGCGCCTGCGTCGAAGCCAAGCGCCTGGTCGACGCCGGCAACCACCAGTGGGAAGTCGCGCTGGCCCCAAGCTGGGTCGACGGCGACCGGACCCGCCTCGAACAGATCGTCGACAACCTGCTGCACAACGCCATCAAGTACACCCCGGTCGGCGGCAGCATCGCGGTCCGCTGCAGCGTCGTGGACGGCAGGCAGGTCATGGTGGAAGTCAGCGACACCGGCGTCGGCCTCGCGCCCGAACTGCTGCCGGTGATCTTCGACGTGCTGGTGCAGGGCCCGACCAGCATCGACCGCGCCCAGGGCGGTCTCGGCCTCGGCCTGGCTCTCGTCAAGGAACTCAGCGCGCTGCACGGCGGCAAGGTCGCCGTCCACAGCGCCGGCCATGGCAAGGGCTGTACCTTCACCGTGGTGTTTCCGCTGCGCGAGGCAGCGGGCGCCGGCGGCCCCCATCCCGTTACTGCCCAGCCGACGCTCGACCCGGCCTGAAGCGCGCGCCAAGCGCGCGGGCTGGGAATCCGTGTACCCGCCCATATCTGTACGGTATTCGGGCACATAGGGACCAGGCACCATGCGAAGCCTTCTGCGCAGTCTATTGCTGGCCGTCATACTCCTCGCCGCCTGGGGCCTGCTCGGCCCCTGGCTGCGTCACGCCGTGTATGCGATGCGTCTCACCGCGATGCCGGCGCCCAGCGTGCTGGCCATGCCGGTCTCCGGCGTGCGTCCCAGGCAGCTGCGCGACACCTGGCATGCGAGTCGCAGCGAGGGGCGCCGTCACGAAGGGATCGACATCTTTGCGAAGCGCGGCACCGCGGTGCAGGCCGCCACCGAAGGCATTGTGCTGCGGGTGGGATCGAACCGCCTCGGCGGCCAGGTGGTATGGGTGCTGGGACCGGGCGGGCAACGCCACTACTACGCCCACCTCGACCGCTACTCCGACGTGGCGCCCGGCATGCGGGTGGAGAAGGGTCGGGTGCTGGGCTATGTCGGCAATACCGGCAACGCCAGGACCACGCCGCCGCACCTGCACTATGGCGTCTACGGCATGGATGGCGCGGTCAATCCCTACCCCTTGCTCAAGGACGGACCGGCGCAACACTGATAGACGCGAGAACTCGGCTTTCAGCGATCACCGCGTGGGCGGGAAAACCCGCCCACCCTACAACACTTCCTCGCCATTGGTCGGCGGAGGCGGCGGCACCTCAGGCAATGAAGGAGGCGGCGCGGTCTGGACCGGCGCCGGCGGCGGCTCGCTCGGGGCCGGCTCGTCCTCGATCGGGGCCGGGTCGGGCACTTCGGACTCGGGCGACATGCCTTCGATCTCGAGTTCGCCCGGGCCTTCCTCGATATACTCTTCCGGCTCCTCGACGCGGCGCGGCGGCGGCGGACGGCCGCCCGGCAGCAGCGCGTTCGGGTCCAGCCTGCCCGTTTCGAAGGCCGACTTCATGAAGTCGCCCACCAGCAGCAGCGCATTATGGCCGCCCTGCCCCCAGTAGCTGCTGCGCATGCTGACGCGGTTGTCGTTGAAGCCGACCCAGGCGCCCGCCACCAGGTTCGGGTGCATCAGGATGAACCAGCCGTCGGTATTGTTCTGGGTGGTGCCGGTCTTGCCGGCCACGTCGCCGTAGATGCCGAAGCGGTAGCGCACCCCGCCGCCGGTGCCGCGGTTGACCACCCCGCGCAGCATGTCGATCAGGGTGGTCGCGGCATCCTGCGACAGCGCGCGCTGCGGCGCCTCCGGCGCGAAACCGGCGATGGTCTTGCCCTCGCGGTCGGTGATCCGGCGCACGAATACCGGCTTGCGGTAGTCGCCCTGGGCCGCGATGGTGCTATAGGTGCTGACCATTTCCAGCAGGGTCACCGGGCTGGTGCCCAGGGCAAGCGAAGGCACGGCCGACAGCTTGCTCTGGCGGATGCCCATGCCCTGGGCCAGGCGCACGATCGGGTCCACGCCGACCTGCTGCATCACCTGGGCGGTGATGGTGTTCTTGGAATACACCAGGCCGTCGCGCATGCTCATCATGCCGCCGCTCGAGCCCGACATGTCGGTCGGACGCCAGACGGTGCCGCCGACCCGGATGTCCTGCACCACGTCGCGGTAGGTCTGTTCGGGCGGGATGCCCGCTTCCAGCGCGGCGGCGTAGACGATCGGCTTGAAGGTCGAGCCGGGCTGGCGCAGGGCCTGGGCCACGTGGTCGAACTGGTCGCGCTCGAAGCTGCGGCTGCCGACCCAGGCGCGTACCTCGCCGGTGTGCGGATCCATCGCCACGAAGCCCGCTTCCAGGCGCGACTTGGCCGCCTTCAGCTCACGCATGAAGCTGCGGTCGCCCTTGAAGCGCTTGAGGGCCTCGGCCGGGGCTTCGCCGTCTTCCACCGCGCGCCGGTATTCGGCGCTTTCGCGCACAAAGGCGTCCAGTTCGCGCGCGTGCGAGCTCCAGTAATACGCAAAGGGATCGACCTCGTCGCGCATCGAGGTGTACATGCCGCTCGATGTCGAGCGCGGCATGCCCTGGTAGGCCCATTCGACGTCGGCGATCGCCTGCAGCGTGTTGGACTGGCGTTCCACCGCCTTCACCGCCGCCGCCTGCAGTTCCATGTCGAGCGTGGTGTGCACCACCAGGCCGTCGAGCTGCAGGTCGTAGTCGTTTTCTTCGGCCCAGTCGAGCAGCCACTTGCGCACGTAGGCGGTGAAGTGGTCGTCCTTCCCGCTCCGGTCGTTCAGGCGCGCAAAACGCACCCGCAGCGGGCGCTTGGCCAGCTGGCGGAAGCGCTCTTCGCTGAAGGCGCCGTGTCTGGCCATCTGGGACAGCACCACGTTGCGGCGCGCCTTCGAGCGCTCGGGATTGGCGACCGGGTTGTAGTAGTGGGTGCCCTTGAGCATGCCCACCAGGGTGGCCGCTTCCAGCACGTCCAGGCGCGCGGCCGGCTTGCCGAAATAGGTGCGCGCCGCCATCTCGATGCCGTAGGCGTTGTAGAGGAAAGGCACCGTGTTCAGGTAGGCTTCCAGGATCTCGGTCTTGCTGTAGGTGTTCTCGATCTTGATCGCGGTGATCAGTTCCTTCATCTTGCGGTTCAGGCTGCGCGCGCGGCCGATCTCTTCCGGGAACATATTGCGCGCCAGCTGCTGGGTGATGGTCGAGCCGCCCTGGGCGTCGCCCTTCAGCGTCGCCACCAGCGCGCCGGCCACGCGCCGGAAGTCGACCCCGTGGTGGTCATAGAAGCGGTGGTCTTCGGTCGAGATCAGGGCCTTGATCACGTGCGGCGAGATCTGCGACAGCTTGACCCGCTCCTGCAGGCCTTTTTCGAAGGTGCCGAGCTCCTTGCCGTCGGCGGACAGGATGACGCTGGGGCGCGCCGTGCTGGCCTGGCGCAGGTCGTCGATGCCAGGGGTGAGCGGAACCAGGAGCACCAGGTAGAGAAAGAACGCCATCAGGCCGGCCGCCGCCGTCCACAGGCCGATGAGCAGCACCTGTTCGGCGCGCGACCGGTCGCGCAGGCGCGCCTGCGCCATCGAATACCCGGCCTGGGCGCGGCCGCGGGCGCCTTCGAACAGGCGCCGGCCGTGCTGTCCGAGCGCGGCGCGGCGCGAAGCATCCTGGGCGCTTCCCTCCGGGCGCGGCTGGGTATCGGTCTTTTCTTCCTGGTCCACTATAGAAATCCTTGCTGCGAATGCGGGTGCGGCGCCCTTGCGTGTGCGCCTTGACTTTGGAGCAAGTATAGCTGACCGGCGCCGCCACCACGGTCCGGCTTGCGCGGCGTGCTCAAGCCTGGACCGGGCTGGGCTCCACCCTGCCCTGGCGCAACAGCGGCTCGACCATCTGCACCGGCTCCGGGCGCGCGTAGATGTGGCCCTGGACCTCGTCGCAGCCGCAGCCGCGCAGGTAGTCGAGCTGTTCCAGGGTTTCGACGCCCTCGGCGATCACCTGCATGCGCAGCCCGTGCGCCAGCGAAATGATGGCGTCCACCATGGCCGCCCCGTCGCGGCTGAGCACGCTGTCGTGCACGAAGGAGCGGTCGATCTTCAGCACGTCGACCGGGAAGCGCTTCAGGTAGGCCAGGCTCGAGTAGCCGGTGCCGAAATCGTCGATCGAGAGCTTGACCCCCATCGCCTTCAGGCAGTGCATGGTCTCGATGGCCGATTCGACGTCGGCCATCATCATGCTCTCGGTGAGCTCGATTTCGAGTGAATCGGCCTGCAGGCCGGTCTCGTCGAGTACGCTGCGCACGGTCTGCACCAGGTCGGGCTCGGCGAACTGGCGCGCCGACAGGTTGACGCCGATGCGCAGCGGCCCGAGGCCCGCGCGCTGCCAGCGAACGTTCTGGCGGCAGGCGGTGTGCAGCACCCAGGCGCCGATCGGCACGATCAGCCCGGTCTCCTCGGCCAGCGCGATGAAGCGCTCGGGCCGGACGGTGCCGAAGTGCGGATGGCGCCAGCGGATCAGGGCCTCGGTGCCCACCACCCTGCCGCTGCCGAGGTCCACCTGGGGCTGGAAATACAGCTCGAACTGGTCCTCGCGCAAGGCCCCGCGCAGGGCGCCTTCCAGGGCCAGGCGGTCGCTGGCATGCGCATTCATGTGCGGCGCGTAGAAGTGCACGGCATTGCGGCCGAGCTGCTTGGTGCGGTACATTGCCAGCTCGGCGTGCTTGACCAAAGTTTCCGGATCGCGGCCGTCGGCCGGATAGCCGGCCACCCCGGCGCTGGAACCGAACACCAGGGTGTGCTCCTCGATCTGCAAGGCTTCGCCGATGGCGTCGCGCACCGCCTGCACCCGCGCCGCCGCCTGGCGTTCGTCGGCATAGCCGACCAGGACCAGCATGAAGTTGTCGCCGCCGGTGCGCGCCGCCGTGTCGGCCTGGCGGATCGACGCGGCCACGCGGGCCGCGATCGCGCGCAGCGCCTCGTCGCCGATGCGGCGGCCGAGCGTGTCGTTGACCAGCTTGAAGTGGTCGATGTCGAGTGCGACCAGCCACACGGGGGCGTTGCCCGCGGTCGCGAGAGCGCGCTCGATGCGGTCGAGCAGCAGCGCCCCGTTGGCCAGGCCGGTCAGGCTGTCGTAGCGCGCCCGGTGCGCCAGTTCGGCTTCGTAGCGCTTGGCGACAGTGACGTCGTAGGTGGTCACCACGAAATGCTCGGTCGCCCCCTGGGCGTTGTTGACCGGCGCGATATACACCTCGCTGACCAGTTCGCGGCCGTCGCGGGTAGCCTGGCGCACCAGCGCATGGGCCTTGCGGCATTCGTAGAGCGCCTGGCGCAGCTCTTCCAGTCCGGGCTCTTCGCTGTCGGCGCGCGCCAGGGCCGCGAGCGGCCTGCCGGCCAGTTCGCCCGGGCCATAGCCGAGAATGCGCTCGCAGGCCGGGTTGGCGTACTCGATCGGGTAGCCCGGGCGGGTCGCGCTGATCAGGAGGATCGGATTGGCGGCCGATTCGATGGCGCGCTGGTGCAGGCGCAGCGCCCCGGCGGTCAGGGCCAGGTCGGCCGTGCGGCGCTCGACCAGCGACTCGATGCGCCGCGTGCGCGCGCTGCGCTGCTGCACCAGGAAGGCGACTGCCAGGCTTAACACGCTGCCGTAGCCGAGGATCGACAGCGAGCCGACCTGGCTGTCGAGTCCACGCGCCAGGCGGACCGCGCGCATTTCCCACTGCGATCCGGCGACGTCGAAGCGGGTCGTGATGGCGTCCGGCCCTTCGCCGAGCCAGCGCTCGAGGCCGGACTGCGCGGGCGGCGCCCCAGGATGGTGGAACACCGCGACGCGCTCGCCGGCGCTGCTCCGACCGTACAGCGTCAGCGCAAAGTCGTCGACCGCCAGCAGGTGCGCGGCATGCAGGCTGCCGCCCACCAGCAGCCCGGTGTCGATGACGACGGCGGCCTGGCCGAGCACGGCCGCGCGACGCGCCGCCACGCTCGACAGGTCGGCACCGGGCCGGTACACCGGCATCACCACCAGCATGCCGCGCAGCGCGCCGTCGCCCTGTACCAGGCGCAGCAGCGGGCTGGCGGTCGGCGTCCCGGCATCGATGGCGCGCTGGCTGTAGGCGCGTTCCTCAAGGCTGGACCAGAGGTCGTAGCCGAACACGCTGGCATTGGACGCGATCGGAACCACGTAATCGTTGACGAGATAGCGCTGGCGCGGCGGGGCCACCACCAGGCGCCCGTCGGCAGTGCGCTCGCGGATGGCGAAACCAGGCCAGAAGCGTGCACGTTCGGCCTCGAAGGCAGCGCGTGCGGCGCCGTCGACAAAGCGCTGGTACTCGAGCGCGACCAGGTAGCCGTTACCGGCGGCGAGCGGTTGGGCAAACGCATCGAAGGCGTCGCGCGAGACCTCGCCCTTGCCGGCCACGAACAGCAGGTTCAGCGCGCGCAGATCGTGGACGGCTTCGCCGAAGGCGCGCGTGACGGCCGCCGTGCGCACCGCGGCGCGGCGCTCGAAATCGACGCGCGCACTCTCCGCCTCCAGCTCGCGCGCCACGCCGAACAGCGCAGCCGTCAGCGTGAAGCCGGCCAGGGAGGTCGCCAGGGCGGCGCGCGACACGATGCGCCGCCGCCGGAACAGCGGATGGGCGAACAGCCGTTTCATTTCCCTATCCTAGCCCAAGGCGCTTGGGGCCGCGCCACGTTACGGGTGCGCAAAGGCCGGGCCCGGCAGTACCCCGGCTGCCGGCAAAGCGGATTTCCGCTATGATCGCGGCATGCCCGAAAATCCCGTCCCCGCATCGCCAGCCCAGCCGCCATCCGCGCTGGATGCCCAGCCAATGCGCGTCCTGCGCCAGTTCCGTATCGTGTTCAACGCCGTCAAGACCCACTTCCGCCAGGTCGAGCGCGAAGCGGGCGTCGGCGGCGCGCAATTATGGGCGCTGTCGGTGATCCAGCAGTACCCGGGCATCGGCGCCACCGGCCTCGCGCGCGAACTCGACATCCACCAGTCGACCGCCAGCAACCTGGTGCGCGGCCTGGTCGAGCGCGGCTACGTCAGCGGCAGCCGCGAAGGCGCCGACCGCCGCACGGTCGCGCTGCACGTGCTCCCGCCCGGACAGGAAGTGCTGCAGCGCGCCCCCATGCCCTTCGCCGGCGTGCTGCCGGACGCCCTCGCCAGCCTGGATGGCGCGACCCTGTGCCAGCTGGAACGCAACCTCGATCTCCTGATCGCCGAGCTCGGCGCTGACGACGAGGCCGGCAAGGTCCCTCTGTCCCAGCTTTAAACGTCAGGGCGCCTCGAAAATTTCGCTGGCAAAGCGCGCCAGGTCGTTCATGCCGCCGCCGGACGCGAGGTGGCGCCGCAGCAGCCCGGCCTGGCCGCCGTCGCGCATCAGGTCTTCGATCAGTTCCTTCGCCTTGGCGAAACCCGGGTCGCGCGAGCGCCGGCCAAGGCGTTCCAGGTCGCTACGGATGACCTCCGCCACCGGCCGCGCTATGCCCGTTTCGGGGTCGATCCAGCCCGCGTCGACGCCGTCGCGCGCGGCGTTGAAGCGATTCCAGGTGTACAGCTCGCGGCTGCCGTTCGCGGGCCAGGCGCCGGGCTGGTCGGCGAACTCGAGGCACAGCTCGCGTGCATAGCAGGCCAGCGCGGCCGCATGGACGGGCTTGAGCGGGGTGTCCAGCACGCGCAGCTCGATGGTGCCGTACTCGGGCTTGGGCCGCACGTCCCAATAGAAGTCCTTGATGCTGTTGACGATCCCGAAACCGGCCAGGCGCGCGAAATAGTCGCGGAAATCCTGCCAGCAGCGGAAATCGTGCGGCTGGATGCCGCTCATCGGGAAGGCGCCGACGACGTTGCTGCGTGAGCTGCAAAAGCCTGACACTTCACCCTGCCAGCAGACCGAGTTGCTTGAGAGCGCGATGAACAGCGGCGCGCGCTGGGTCAGCCAGGCGCACAGGCGCACCGCTTCGTCGGCGCTGCCGGCGCCGATGTGCACGTGCATGCCGAACACCGTGAACAGCTTGGCCAGGTAGCCGTACTTGCGCTCGGACTCGAAGTAGCGCTCCTTGGGGTAGATGCGCTGCTCGTTCCAGCGCTGGAACGGGTGCGCCCCGCCGCCGGAGACGGACGCTCCGACCTCGAAGGCGGCGCGCTGGACCGTGGCGCGGATGTGCTCGAGCTGCTCGGCGGCCTCGCCATAGGAGCTCAGGATCGAGGTCGCCACCTCCAGCATCGAGGTCGTGATCTCGGGCGTGTGCACCCAGGGCTTGTCGTGCTTGTCGAGCACGCGCAGGATGTCCGGCGCGGCCGGGAACAGGTCGAAGCTCAGGCGGTCGAGCACCATCAGTTCCAGCTCGATGCCCATGGTGCCCACGGTCGAGGGCTTGAAGTCGGGCAGGAAGGCCGGCCCCTTGCCGGACACCGCCAGCGCCTGCGCCGCATCGTTCATCAGGTTCGTGCTCATTCTCGTCCTCCTTCCGGGTTCACGCGCTGGTAGGTTTCGCCGGCCATGCGCAGCCCGAGCCAGGTCAGGCCCGGGGCCAGCAGCACGTTCAGCGCCAGCAGCGCGCCCATCAGCTCCGTCGACGTGGTGTCCAGGCCCGTGTAGGCGTTGAGCGTGGTGTCGACCACCAGGCCGCCATAGCTCACCAGCGAGCACATGCTCAGGGCCATCGCATGCTTCTTGTTCCGGTCCCAGGCCGTGGCCGGGACCAGGGCCGCGCGGGTCGCAAGGATGCGCACGGCGAACACCGCCAGGGCTGCCAGCAGCGTCGTGCCGCTGGCCAGCTGCTGCAGGTCGACCAGCGCCGCCGACATCAGGAACAGCAGCACGTAGCCGATGTCCTGGGCGGTTGCGAGCTGGGCCTGGAACACGTTGTCGCGCTGCTCGGCGTTGCGCAGCAGGAGGCCCATCAGCAGCAGCGACAGCAGCGCGCTGGCGGCCGAGATCGAGCACAGGCCCAGGTCGATGAGCAGGGCCGCCAGCAGCATGCCGGGGCGCATCCGCGCCGGCACCTTGCACAGCCGGGTGGCCAGCGCATACAGGCCATAGGACAGCAGCGCGATCGCCGCGCCCAGCACCAGCTTGCCGCCCTGGCGCAACAGCTCCTCCCCGAAACCGCCGACCGCGTCGACGCCATGGCTGCGGGTCCAGGCCAGCGTCACCGCCAGCATCAGGAGGGCGACCAGGCTGCTCAGGCCCACCATGTTGGCGGTGGCGAAGGTGCTGGTGCCGCTGGCGTTCTCATCGGCCACCATGGAGTTGACGATCACCGGGTTCACCGCGATCAGGATCGAAGCGATGAAGATGGCCGCGCCCCACGGCAGGCCGAGCAGGCCGAGGGTAAGGGCCACCGCTAACAGCCGCGCCAGCGTCGCCAGCAGCAGGCTGGCGCCCTGGCGTCCGCTGCGCAGCAGCCAGGCCAGGTCCATCTTGCGGCCGACCTCGAACAGCACCAGGGCCGAGGCGGCATTCAGCAGTTCCTGGAACTGCGCCAGCAGTGCACGGTCGATCAGGTTGCCGCCGGTGGCGCCCAGCAGCAGCCCGGCGATCACGGCGCCGTACAGCTTGGGCACCTTGAAGCGCTGCAGCAGCATGCCGAGCACCAGGGCCAGCATCAGGCCGGCCCCTAGCACCGCGAGCGGCGACAGCAGCCACAGGGGCGTACTCAAGTCTTCATTCATGGCGTGCCTCCCAGGCGTGGGCCAGCCGGCCGAGCTCGCGCTCGATCAGGCTGGCACGCGATCTGGCCAGTTCCTGGGTTCTAGCGGCCTCAAGCGGCGGCAAGTCACTGGCCACGCGGGCGCGCACGATGCCGCCCTCTCCCTTCAGCGGAATCCACAGCTGCCCCTGCATCAGGCTGCCCTCCTTCCACACGGCGAGGAACTTGGCGCCGGTGCGGTCGCCCGAGATGGCCGGCTCGACCAGGGTAAAGGGACGCAGCCACTCGGCGGCCGGGAAACGCCGCGCCAGCAGCACCTGCATCGCGCTGCGCTGCTCCAGGCGCGCATCGTCGCGCGAATACGGCAGGTGCAGCTGGGCCTGTCCGAGGCCCGCGCTGCGCAGGCCCAGGCAGGCGCCCTCGCTGACCCAGCGCCAGCTGTCGCCGTCGAAGGCGCGCGGCTTGCCGTTGGTGGCGTCCATCCAGACCGTCATCAAAGGGGTACGGGCGGGCGCCGGGTTAGCGGCGTCGATCGCGCGCACGGCGGCAAGCACCTCCTTCCAGTGCCCGAGTTGCCACTGGCGGGTGGGCAACCGGTCCGAGGGACGCCAGCGCCACAGCACGGCCGACCACCGGCCATCCGCCTGGCGCCACACCATGCCGGCCTGCTCCACGCCGTTGTACTGGACCTGCAGCGACTGCCCGCTCCAGCCGCCGCTCCAGGGCCGCAGCACGGCGTGGGCGCCGGCACCGAGGCGGTGCCAGGCGATGGCGGCGGTGCTCAGGCAGGTGTTCGGGGCGTCCGGGATGTCCTCCCAGTACACCATGTCGACGCGCTGGCTCCAGGCGCACTGGCGCAGGGCCGGGGCGCCGAGCGCGGCGAGCGGGGCATCAAGCGGTGCCTGGCAAGCACCCGCGCGTGAGCCGCTGAGCCGTTCGAAGTCGGCCACGGCGGGAAGCGCTGGCGTTGCCGGCTTGCCGGCGGCGCGGGCTGGTTGCGCGGTCGCGGCAAGCGCGATGGCAGCGCCCAGGACGATACGGGACACGGTAATTGTTGGCGGGAAGAGCTGGTTCAAGGTTCCTCCGGTGGGCCGGCAGGCTAGACCGCGGCGCCGAAAAAAGTCCCCCGGCAGGCTGCGGGGGACAAAAAGAAACGGATTCAACCGCCTCATCGCTGATCGGGTGCCGACTGTCGAGCTCGACACCACGCGGCTATGATGGACTAAAAATGTATTGAATGCAACCCTATTTGTCCGAATGTATTTATCGGTTTCACTCCTGGCGCATGTGCAGCAGCGGATACGGACGGCCCGCATCGTCCGTCGGCGAGCGGCCCGTGACGGTGAATCCCAGGTGCCGGTAGAAGCCGACTGCCTGCGCGTTCTGCTCGTTGACGTCCACCGTCAGCCGCCCGTGCAGCGCCATCGCATGCGCGAGCAGCCGGCGGCCGACGCCCTGCCCTCGACAGGCCGGATCGATGAAGAGCGCGTCCACGTGGGCGCCGGTCAGGCCCATGAATCCGCTGGGTTGGCCCTGGGCGTCGAGCGCGACCCAGACCGGGGTGGCAGGCAGGTAGTGTTCGGAGACCAGGGTGTCAATCTCCCGGAAATCGCTGTCGGAGAGAAAATCGTGGGTGGCGCGCACGCTGGCGCGCCAGATCGCGGCAAGTGCGACGCTATCGTCAGGAGTGGAAAGGCGAATGGTGTCCATATGCGCTCGGATGTACAAAAGCGCAATTGTGCCTCATCGCATCACTTCTGACCCTATCATGAAGGCAATAGACGATAAAGGAGAACGCATGGACGGCTTGCCCCTGTGGCTGCAGGCGGGCCTGTGGGGCTTGCTGGCAGGCGGCGCCCTGCTGCTCGGCGCGGCGGTCGGCTACGCGGTGAAGGTGCCGCAAAGACTGATTGCGGCCATCATGGCATTCGGCAGCGGCGTCCTGATTTCCGCCCTGTCCTTCGAACTGATGGAGCACGCCTTCCATACCGGTGGCTTCGCCTCCACCGCGACAGGCTTCCTGGGCGGCGCCGCCGTCTACACGGCCGCGAACTGGTGGCTGTCGCACCGCGGGGCGCGCCACCGCAAGCGCTCGGCGAAGCAGCCGACGGCCGCCGACAATGGCGGCAGCGGCATGGCGATCGCGGTTGGCGCGCTGCTCGACGGCATCCCGGAGTCGATCGTGATCGGCCTGTCGATGCTGGGCGGGCGCGGCGTCAGCGTGGTGGCGGTGGCGGCCATCTTCCTGTCGAACATTCCGGAAGGCCTGTCGAGTGCCGCCGGCATGAAGCAGGCCGGCCGTTCGCGCGGCTACATTTTCGGTATCTGGGGCGGGATCGCGCTCGCTTCCGGTGTCGCGGCCCTGGTCGGCTATGCCGTGTTTCGCGATTTTTCGCCGCAGATCGTGGCCGCCACCACGGCGGTGGCAGCCGGCGCCGTGCTGGCCATGCTGGTCGATACCATGATTCCCGAAGCCTTCGAACAAACCCATGATTTTGCCGGCCTGATCACGGTGGCCGGCTTCCTGGCCGCTTTTGCGCTGAGCAAGCTGGGCGGCTGAGCTAGTCGAACAGCCCGGCGCCGTCCCAGCGCGGCGCGGCCGAATTCGAGCGCGCCGGCACCGCCCTGCCCTGCAGGCCGCGGCTGGCGAGCAGGCGCGGAAAGGCGCGGCAGTAGCTCGACTGGATGCCGGCGAAGCGCGCCAGCTCGGCATACTCGACCACCATGCCGGGCGGCAGGCTGGCCAGCACCTGCACAACCCGCTCGCGCCAGTCCTCCGGCAGCGCCGGCAAGCGCCGGTCCAGCACCACGACGGGGTCGCCGACCCGGATCGCGCCGCCCTGCACAACTCGCGCCAGCACGCCACGCCGTCCAAGGATCGCGCGCGCCAGGCCCGGCCGCTGCAGGTCGAGGGCGCCGCAGGCCTCGCACTGGAAGCTCAGGCACAGGACGGCATCGGCGCCGATGCGCAGCAGCATGCCTGATTCGAGTTCCTGCGTGTCCAGCGCGAGCAGCAGGTTTTCGCGCAGCGCGAACGGGGGCAATCCCAGCTCTTCATAGGCGGCGGCGCTGGCAATCAGCACCTGGCGCGGCGAGCGCGGGTCGGCGTGGCGGTCGCCCGCCAAACCTTCTCCCGCCAGGGCCTGCAGTGCATCTTGCGGGATCGGCGCGGGAGAACCCGGCGGGCGCACCGACAGCGCGACGACCTTCCCCATCGCCCGGGTCAGCGCCTCGCCGGCGCCGCGGCCGGCGGGAAGGAGCGCAGGTAGGCGACGATGTCGCCCACCTGGCGCTCGCTCAGGAAGCCCCAGAAGCGCATGCGGGTGCCGGGAACGACGGCGTCCGGATCGCGGATGAATGCCGCCAGGCGCCGCTCGTCCCAGGCGAAGCCGGACTTCTTCATGGCGGGCGAATAGGCATAATCGGGCAGGCTGCCGACGCGGCGGCCGAGGACGCCGTTGAGCTGGGGCCCGAAATTGCTCTGCGCGTTGGGGCCGACCTGGTGGCAGTTGGCGCAGCGTTTGAAGGCGCTGCGGCCGGCTGCGAGCGGATCGGCTGCCTGCGCCGTGCTTGCCGCGCCCAGCAGGAGAATGGCGAGGATAAGTCTAGGCATGCTGCCCTACTTCACCCGCTGCTTTTCCAGCTTGCGCGCCAGCGTGCGCCGGTGCAGCCCGAGGCGGCGCGCCGCTTCCGAGATGTTGAAGTCGGTCTCGGCCAGCACCGCGTGGATGCGTTCCCATTCGAGGGTCTTGATCGAGGTCGAGCGGTTGGTGATGTCGACCTCGGTGTTGCCGGCCACGTGGCCGAAGGCGGCCTCGATGTCGTCGGTATTCGAGGGCTTGGCCAGGTACTGGACCGCGCCCAGCTTGATCGCTTCCACCGCGGTGGCAATACTGGCGAAGCCGGTCAGCACGACGATCAGCATGTCCGGATCGTGCTCGTGCAGCAGCTGCACGCAGGCCAGGCCCGAGGAATTCCCCTTGAGTTTCAGGTCGACCACGGCGTAGCCGGGGTGATGATCGGCCAGCAGCGCAGCCGCTTCGTCCTGTCCGTGTGCGACCAGGACCCGGTAGCCGCGCCGTTCGAAGGAACGGCTCAGGGTGCGCGCGAACGCCTCGTCGTCTTCGATGATCAGCAGCAGGCGCTCAATGTTTTCCGTCAATGCGTTCCTCTTCCAGTTCGATGCTCGACAGCGGCAGGCTCAATGTCACCTGTGCGCCGCCCTCCTCCCGGTTGACCGCGTTTACCGAGCCGCCCAGCTTGCGCACCACGTTCACCGCCAGGAACAGCCCCAGGCCCCGTCCCGGCTTGATCTTGGTGGACTGGTAGGGCTTGCCGATCTGGCCCAGCATGCCTGGCGCAAAGCCGGGGCCGCGGTCGACCACGGCGACGTACAGGGTGCCGTCCTCGATCCAGGCATCCAGGCCAACCCAGTCGGGCGAGGCCTCGAGCGCATTGTCGAGCAGGTTGTCGATGGTCTGCTTGAGCGCCGAATCGGAGGCCACCGGCAAGTCGTGCGCGATACGGTTATTGTACTGGAAGGCGGCCACTTGCCGGCTCGCACGCCAGCCTTTGACTACGCCGTCCAAGAAGGCGCGCACGGTGGTGCGCACCGCCGATTCGCCGCGCGCTTCGCCGGCCGACAGCAGGATGCCGCTGACGATGGTCTTGCAGCGCTGGAGCTGGGTCTGCATCTCGGTGATCTCTTCCAGCAGGCTAGGGTCGTCGCGGAACTGCGGCATGCGCTTCCAGTCGCCGAGGATCACGGAGACCGTGGCCAGCGGCGTGCCCAGCTCGTGGGCGGCGCCCGAGGCCAGCAGGCCCATGCGCACGATGTGCTCCTCTTCCACCGCATGCTGGCGCAGTGAGGCCAGCTGCGCCGCTTTCTGGCGCAGCGTATCCGAGATGCGCGAGATGAACATGACCAGCAGCGCCGCATTGAGCGCGAAGCAGACCAGCAGCCCCTGGATGTACAGGCTCGAGATCCCGCGCGCATGGTCGAAAGGCAGCGCGAGCGGCTGGGCGTACATCGCCAGGCCGGCCAGGCAGGCGATCGTGATCAGGACGATGGTCCAGGTCCACAGCGCCTCCAACAGCACGGCCGACAGGATCACTTGCAGCAGGTAGAGGAACGAGAAGGGATTGTTGATGCCGCCCGAGAGGTAGAGCAGCACGGTCAGGCTGGCGACGTCCACCAGCAGGGCCATGAACATTTCGCTGTTGGAGACCGGCCGCCGCTCGTGCCAACGCAGGTGGCTGGCGACGTTGAAGGCGATCAGGCAGGCCAGCACCTGCAGCATGTGCACCAGCGGCAGCTGGATGTTAAAGATCAGGATGGCCGAGGCGATGGTCGTGATCTGTCCGATCACGGCGATCCAGCGCAGCTCGATCAGCTGCAGCATGTTCTTGTGGCCCGCGGCGAATTCGACGTTGGCGGCGGCCGCCTGCGGCGAGCTGCGCCCGGCCTTGGCGAAGAAATCGAGGGGGTTCTGGATCATGCGGGTCGATGTTGTCAGTCGTCGTCGCGGATTTTACCGCCATGACGGCTGACCCACCACCAGGCGGCGCCGACCATCAGGGCCAGCGCGTACCAGGTCAGGGCATAGACCAGATGATTGTTCTGGAAGGAGATGACGGTCAGGCCACCAACGGCGCGCTCGGGTGCGTCGGCCGGGTCCTGGTTCTTGCCGGCGTCGATGAAGTACGGAGCAACGTTGGTCAGCCGGCGCGCCGCCGCCAGTGCGGCGACGTCGCGTGAAAACCAGCGGTTCGTTACCGGGTCGTTATCGCGCAGGAAGCCGCCCTTCGGCTCGCTGATGCGCAGCAGGCCGGTGACGTCGACGCGCTCGCCCGCGCCGGCGCAGGGGTCGGCGCCGGCCTGCTTGCCGGGGTAACGCCCCGGCTTGTTCCCGGTCGCCGGAATGAAACCGCGATTGATGAAGACGATGTGGCCCTCCGCCGTACACAGCGGCGTGAGCAGCCAGAAGCCCGCGCCAAGCTCGGAGACGGCCTGCACGGGGGTGGTGAATTCGTAGAGGTAGTGCCCGGCAAGACGTACGCGCCGGTATTCGTCGGATTCTCTGGAGACTTGCGCCCAGCGCGCAGCGGGAGGCGGCGCGACCGGGTTCGCATGCACGCGTGCGTCGACGCGTGCGATCAGGTCCAGCTTCCATTGCAGGCGAACGACCTGCCAGGTTCCCAGACCCAGGAACAATACGACCAGCAGCAGGGCCACCACCGCCAGCACCCGCCGCGCAAGCAGGCTGCGCGGGGGATGGGCGGCGGGTCCTGCCTGCTGGCCGCGGTCCTGCATTTACTGCATGTCGTGCATGCCGTGGGTGGTGTCGCTTGCGCCACCCATGGCCGGCATCATGTTGGCGTTCATGTGGTGCATGACCCAGATCGAGCCGGCCAGCACGATGACCAGCAGGACGACGGTCAGGATCAGCGCCATCATGTTCCAGCCGCCTTCCGACTTCGAGTTCATGTGCAGGAAGTAGATTATCTGCACGACGAACTGCACGGCGGCGAAGCCCATGATCACGTACTTCGTCGTTTCCGGCGGCAGCACGTTGCCCATGACGAGCCAGAACGGGATCGCGGTCAGGATCAGCGACAGCACGAAGCCGATGGCGTAATCCTTGATGCTGTAATGCGTGACGAAGCTGGTGTGACCGTCGTGGTCGTGCTCGTGGTGGTGGATGTGATCGCTCATGGCAGCACTCCCATCAGGTAGACAAAGGTGAACACGCCGATCCAGACGACGTCCAGGAAGTGCCAGAACAGCGACAGGCACTGCAGGCGACGGAAGTTCTCGGTGGTCAGGCCGTGTTTCGACAGCTGCACCATCAGGGTGATCAGCCAGATCGCGCCGAACAGCACGTGCAGGCCGTGGGTACCGACCAGCGAGAAGAACGCGGTCAGGAAGCCGCTGCGGCTCGGACCCGCGCCTTCATGGATCAGGTGCAGGAACTCGTAGATCTCGAGCGACAGGAAGGCCGCGCCCAGCAGGCCGGTGACGCCCATCCACAGCAGGGTCGCGCCCAGCTTCTTGGCCTGAGCCGACACCATTGCGAAGCCGAAGGTGATCGACGACAGCAGCAGGAAGCCGGTGTTAATGGCGATCAGCGTCAGGTCGAACAGCTCGGCGCCGGTCGGACCGCCGGCGTAGTTACGGCCCAGCACCGCATAGGTGGCGAACAGGGACGCGAAGATGAGGCAGTCGCTCATCAGGTAAATCCAGAAACCGAGCAGGGTGCCCTGTTCCGGATGGTGCTCGCGCACCAGGTAGCGCGCGGTCACCTCGTCGGCGGTCAGGCCGCCGGGAATAGTAGCTTTAATTTCAGACATGGCTCTTCAGCAGCATAGTGTGCGCTTCTTCAGTGCGGGCAACTTCTTCTGCCGGAATGTAGTAATCGCGCTTGTAGTTGAACGTGTGGATGATGATCGCGGCCATCATGGCAACAAAGGACACGGCGACGAGCAGCCACATGTGCCAGATGATGCCGAAGCCGACCACGGCCGACAGTGCCGAGATGCCGAAACCGGCCCAGGTGTTCTTGGGCATGTGGATCGCCACATAGTCTTTCAGCGGACGCTGGTAGCCGTTCTTCTTCATGTCGGCGAAGGTGTCGTTGTCGTGCACCACCGGGGTGAAGGCGAAGTTGTAGTCCGGCGGCGGCGACGAGGTCGCCCACTCCAGGGTACGGCCATCCCACGGGTCACCGGTGACGTCGCGCAGCTTGGCGCGGTCTTTCCAGGTGAAGAAGATCTGCAGGATCAGCGCAGCGATGCCGCCAGCGATCATCAGGGTACCGAACAGCGAGATCTGGAACAGCGGCTGCAGTTCCGGGTCTTCGAAGTGGCTGGTACGACGGGTCACGCCCATGAAGCCCAGGATGTAGGGCGGCAGGAAGGCGAACCAGAAGCCGATCGACCACAGCCAGAAGGAGACCTTGCCCCAGAACTGGTTCAGCTTCACGCCGGTCATCTTCGGCGCCCAGTAGTTGAAGCCGGCGAAAATGCCGAACACGACGCCGCCGATGATCACGTTGTGGAAGTGGGCGATCAGGAACAGCGAGTTGTGCAGCACGAAGTCGGCCGCCGGGATCGCCAGCATCACGCCGGTCATGCCGCCGATGACGAAGGTCAGCATGAAGGACACGGTCCACATCATCGGCAGTTCAAAGCGGATACGGCCGCGGTACATCGTGAACAGCCAGTTGAAGATCTTCGCGCCCGTCGGGATCGAGATGATCATCGTGGTGATGCCGAAGAACGAGTTGACGCTCGCGCCGCTGCCCATGGTGAAGAAGTGGTGCAGCCAAACAAGGTAAGACAACACCATGATGACGCAGGTCGCGTAGACCATGGAGGTATAGCCGAACAGGCGCTTGCCGCAGAAGGTCGAGACGACTTCCGAGAAGATGCCGAAGGCTGGCAGGATCAGGATGTAGACCTCAGGGTGGCCCCAGATCCAGATCAGGTTCACGTACATCATCGCGTTGCCGCCACGGTCGTTCGTGAAGAACGCGGTGTCGAACAGGCGGTCCATGCCCAGCATGGCCAGCACGGCGGTCAGGATCGGGAAGGTGATCACGATCAGGATGTTGGTGCACAGCGAGGTCCAGACGAAGACAGGCATCTTCATCAGGCCCATGCCCGGTGCGCGCATCTTGACGATGGTGACGATCAGGTTGACGCCCGAGAGCAGCGTACCGACGCCCGCGATCTGCAATGACCAGATGTAGTAGTCGACGCCCACCCCAGGACTTGCCAGGATGCCCGACAGCGGCGGATAGGCCAGCCAGCCGGTGCGTGCGAATTCACCCACGAACAGCGAGGCCATGACCAGCACGGCGCCCATGGTGGTCATCCAGAACGAGAAGTTGTTCAGGAACGGGAATGCCACGTCGCGCGCGCCGATCTGCAGCGGCACGACATAGTTCATCAGGCCCGTCACGAACGGCATCGCCACGAAGAAGATCATGATCACGCCGTGGGCGGTGAAGATCTGGTCGTAGTGGTCCGGCGGCAGGAAGCCGTGGTTGGAGCCGAAGGCGAACGCCTGCTGCGCACGCATCATGAGGGCGTCGGCGAAGCCGCGCAGGAACATGATGAGGCCGAGGATCATGTACATGATGCCGATTTTCTTGTGGTCGATACTGGTGAACCAGTTGTTCCACAAGTTGCCCCACTGGCGGAAGTAGGTGATCAGGGCCGCCAGGCCCAGGCCACCGACGATCACGCCGGCGAAGGTTGCGATCAGGATCGGCTCGTGGAACGGAATCGCGTCCCAGCTGAGCCGACCGAAGATAAGCTTCGTCAAGTCGAGAGAGTCTTGCATGGTTACTTCTTCACAGGATTGTTATTGGTGCCCGGAACCGGACCACCGGCTGCAGGCGTCACACACATTTCCAGTTCCGCCAGTTGGGCATCGCTGCCCTGCTTCGGCAGGCGCTTGGCCGCCGCGGCGATCTGGTTGCGCTTGTGGTCGTCCGCCATCTGCTGGTTCATGCAGACGCTGCCTTCGGCCACGCAGCGGTTCAGGACACGGTTGAACAGCGCGGTTTCCACCTGGCCGTAATGGCGCACCGGCTCACGCACGGACGGCTTTTCCAGGGTCAGGTAACCGGCACGGTTCAGCTGTTCGGGATTGCTCTTCATCTGCTGGACCCAGGCGTCGAACTCGCCCGTGCTCACGCCCTTGTAGGCGAAGTGCATGTGCGAGAAGCCTTCGCCGCTGAAGTTGGCGGACAGGCCCTTGTAGTCGCCCGGCTTGTTCAGCACGGCGTTCAGGGTCGTCTCCATGCCCGGCATCGCGTAGATCATGCCGGCCAGCGTCGGGATGTAGAAGGTGTTCATCACGGTCGACGAGGTGATCTTGAAGCGGATCGGCACGTCCACCGGGGTGACCAGTTCGTTGACCGAAGCGATGCCCTGCTCCGGATAGATGAACAGCCACTTCCAGTCGAGCGCCACGACCTGCACCTCGAGCGGCTTGGTCGATGCCGGGATCGGACGGTGCTCGTCGATGCGGTCGAGCGGACGGTACGGGTCCAGCTTGTGGGTCGAGACCCAGGTGATCAGGCCCAGCACGATGATGATCAGGAGCGGCGCGCCCCAGATCACGAGTTCGAGCTTGGTCGAGTGGTCCCAGTCGGGTTCGTATTTGGCGCTGGTGTTGCTCTTGCGGTAGCGCCAGGCGAACAGGACAGTCAGGATCATCACCGGGACGATGATGATCAACATGAGCAGGACCGAGATCGTGATCAGGTCTGCCTGCTGCTTTGCAATATCGCCGGTGGGATTCATCACCACCGTGTTGCAGCCGGACAGCAGTGCAAGCAGGAGTAATGGGAGTCCGCGGCGGACAATTTTAGGAATCATGCTAGGTATCTAACGTTACATGGGAATAAGAACATGCTACTGTAACGCCAACGGCCTACGGCAACCATTGGACACTTTGTCCCACCCTTGCTATATTGCAATTACGGCATCGCCGCAATCACAACAAGCAGAGGCGCGATTTCAGGCTGTCGAGGCCAGCTGACCTCAGGAGACGAAGATATGCAAAGCACGACGACGTACGGCGCTGCAGGTAGCGCTCCCATCACCCACCCGACCAGCGGGGCCCGCAACATCAACGCCAGGGATGGCGAAATCCACCCGGGTGAAATAGCCGTCGGCGTGGTCATTGGCCGCGCCTCGGAATATTTCGAATTCTTCGTCTATGCCATTGCTTCCGTGCTCGTGTTCCCGGCGATCTTTTTCCCGTGGGCTGACCGGCTGGAAGCGACACTCTACTCGTTTATCATTTTTTCGTTCGCATTCATCGTGCGCCCCATCGGCACGGTGATCTTCATGTGGCTGCAAACCCGTTTCAGCCGCGAAATCAAGCTGACCATCGCCCTGCTCCTGATGGGCACCAGCACCGTCGTGATTTCCTTCCTGCCGTCCTATGACCGGATCGGCATGGCGGCCATCGTGATCCTGTCGCTGATGCGCATCGGCCAGGGCATCGCCCAGGGCGGTTCCTGGGACGGCCTGCCCTCGCTGCTGGCCCTGTCGGCGCCGGAGCACAAGCGCGGCTTCTACGCGATGCTGGGCCAGCTGGCGGCGCCGATCGGCTTCCTGATCGCCGCCGGCCTGTTCGCCTACCTGCTGAGCAACCTGTCGCAGGACGATTTCCTGGTCTGGGGCTGGCGCTTCCCGTTCTTCTGCGCCTTCGCGATCAACATCGTGGCCCTGTTCGCGCGCCTGCGCCTGGTCTCGACCAGCGAATATTCGCGCCTGCTGGACGCCCACGAACTCGACCCGGCCCCGGTCGGCGAGCTGGTGAAGTCGCAGGGCAGCAACATTGCGATCGGCGCCCTGGCCGCGCTGGCCAGCTACGCCCTGTTCCACCTGGTGACGGTGTTCCCGCTGTCCTGGATCCAGCTCTACGATACCCGCCCGATGGACGAGTTCCTGCACGTCCAGATGTGGGGCGCTGCGCTGGCCGTGCTGGCGGTGCTGGCTTCGGGCCTGATCGCCGACAAGGTCGGCCGCCGCACCACCCTCGGCACCCTGGCCGCCCTGATCGCCCTGTTCTCGGGCTTCGTGCCGACCCTGATGGATGGCGGCGAAACCGGCCAGAACATCTTCATCCTGGTCGGCTTCGTCCTGCTCGGCCTGTCGTACGGCCAGGCCGCCGGCGCCGTGACCGCGAACTTCAAGCAGCAGTACCGCTATACCGGCGCGGCCCTGACCTCGGACCTGGCCTGGCTGGTCGGCGCGGCCTTTGCCCCGCTGGTCGCGCTCGGCCTGTCGGCGAATTTCGGC
Organism: Massilia sp. IC2-476; assembly: GCF_020707295.1. Classification (NCBI taxonomy): domain Bacteria; kingdom Pseudomonadati; phylum Pseudomonadota; class Betaproteobacteria; order Burkholderiales; family Oxalobacteraceae; genus Massilia; species Massilia sp. IC2-476. The sequence goes on along the minus strand of NZ_JAJFER010000014.1, from coordinate 22,622 downwards.
CTCGGCTACGTCAGCCTCTACCTGCTGTCGGGCGCGGTCGGCTCGCTGGCGGCGCTGAGCCTGAACCGGGCGCTGGAAATCCGCGACTGAGCGAAACGCGTTCTCATAGTAAAACGGCCCCATCCGGGGCCGTTTTTCATTGCCGGCGCACTCAGCGCGGCAGCGTGTAGATGCCGGGCTCGGCAGACAGGCCGCGCTTGACGGCCTGGGTCAACTCGTCGACGGCGACCTCGGCCCGCCCCTCCTCCAGCGCGGCAAAGCCGCTGTCGACCACGGTAGCAACGCCGAGCTTGGGTACCCCGAGGCCCTTGGTCAGGTCGGTATCGATGAAGCCGACGTGCAGGGCCAGCACCTGGGTGCCCTGGCCCGCCAGTTCGTTGCGCAAGCCATTGGTCAGGCCCCAGGCGGCCGACTTGCTGACCGCATACGCCGCCAAAACCGGGCTGCTGATCCAGCTTGCCACCGACAGCACGTTCAGGAATGCGCCGCCCCCATTGCGCGCCAGCACGGGAGCGAAAGCGCGCGACACATTCAGGATGCCGAACACGTTGGTTTCGAGCATGCGCCGCAGGCTGGCATCCGCATCCTGATCGAGGACGCCCTTCATGTCGGCAATGCCCGCATTGTTGATGACGAGATCGACATCACCGAGGTCGGCCGCCAGCGCACCGACCGCAGCGGCGTCGGTCACGTCGAGTTTGACGGGGACAACGCCGGCAAGGCCGACGGTGGACGGATCGCGGGCCGCGGCATAGACCTTGCTGGCGCCGCGGGCGAGCGCCTGGCGGGCGAATTCTGCGCCCAGGCCGCGGTTGGCGCCGGTCACGAGTACGGTGGCATTCTGGATATTCATCGCTTTCCTTTCAGGAGTCATACGAAAAATATGATGTACCTCATATGATGGTCGTCATATTCATGCATCAAAAAAAGCCGGCAGTGCCGGCGGCGGGTAGGTCAGGCCTTGCGTGGTGCGGCAAACAGGGAAACGAGCAACTGGCGCGCGCTGGCCAGCGCCGCCCTGCCATCGGCATTGTCACCGTGCACGCGCGCCAGCTGCAGATTGCCGACGAGGGCGCCCGCGATCACGCCAGGCAGCGCGGGATCCGCGCTTTCGGGAAGGGCGGCGGCGACGCGCCGCACGAGCCGGTCGACGCGCTGGGTCGACGCCAGCCGCACCGCCTCTTCCTGGCGCGGCATTTCGCCAGCCAGCGCCCCGACCACGCAGCCGTGTTCCGGATACGCCAGGTGCTCGTCGGACAGGTAGAGTTCGATCAGGGCCTGCAGCGGATTGCCGGTTTCGCGGGTGCGCTCGGCAACGCGCTCGTCCAGCACCGCGCTGCTGATGGCGCCCGCATGCTCGATTGCCTCGACCAGCAGCGCATCGCGCGAATCGAAATGCGCATAGAAGCCGCCATGGGTCAGCCCAGCCTCTTTCATGACCTCCGCGACGCCGACGCCGGCGTAGCCATGGCGCCGCACGGCACGGCTGGCTGCTTCAACGATGCGATGGTGGGACTGTTCGCGCTTGCTCGACTTGGCCGACATGATAAAGGTCCGCAAATAAATATGATGGGTGTCATATTATACCCATCATATTATTTGTCAAGGCCCGCCGGTTAGGACAGCGCCGTGTCGAGCACCGTCATCAGGATGAAGCCGAACACCATCACGATGCTGGCGAAAGTGCCGTGCCCGTTCTGACGCATTTCGGGAATGACATCGTTGACGATCACGAACAGCATGGCGCCGCCGGCCGCTGCCAGGGCGAAAGGCAGCATGCCCGCCGCGATGCCGATCAGGGCCACGCCAAAGGCCGCCGCCACCGGCTCGATCAGGCCGGACGCAATGCCCAGGCCCACCGCGGTAAGACGGCTGTAGCCGACGGTGCGCAGGGCCAGCGCCACCACCAGGCCTTCGGGCACGTCCTGGATCGAGATGCCGGTGGCCAGGGCATTCGCCTTTTCGACGTCGATGCCGGCGTAGCCGACCCCGATCGCCAGGCCTTCGGGCAGGTTGTGCAGGGCCACGGCCCAGACGAACAGCCAAGCGCGGCGCAGCGAGACGCCGGCATCGCCGCCGGCCAGGATGCCGTCCACGTGCACGGCGCGGCTGAGCAGCAGGATGGCGCCGGCGCCGGCCATGATGCCCGCGCCCGCCATCAGGCTCGCTTCCCAGTTGCCCGAGCCGGCCGACTTGGCGGCGGCAATGGCGGGAATCACGAGGGAAAATGCGGTCGCGCCCAGCATCACGCCGGCGCCGAAGCCGAGGAAGCAGTCGTAGGTACGCTTCGAGAAATTCTGTGCCAGCAAGACCGGCAAGGTGCCCAGCGCGGTCGCGGCCGCGGCGGTAGCGCCGCCCAGCAGCGCGCGGTGCATCCGGGGGTTGGCGTTCATCACCTGCTCGGCAAGGCTGCCCAGCAGGAGGATGCAGCCGACGCTGCAGATGAGCAGGCCGACCACGCGGCGGATGGTCAATGCCCGCAGCAGCGTGCGTAGTGCGAGCAGCCGGTTGTCATGCGCTTTGTCGATATGAAAATTCATGCAATACCCGGAGAAATGCCGCGCGGCGCCGGGAGTGGGCCGCGCGGCGCGTGCTTACTTCTTGGTCGGCTTCATTGCCTTCATCGACTTGGCCACGCCCTTGTCGACCGGGTGGGTCAGGCCGGTGTCGTCCAGCGGGCCGCCCTTGTTGCCGGTAACGGCCTGGCCCATCGAATTGCCCGAGGACCCAGCCATCGTAGCACCACTATCGGACTGCATGCTCATCCCGAGTTCGGCACCCGTGCGCGGGGTCGACATCGGGTCGGACATGGTGCGCATCGCCATCTGCTTGAGGATGTCGATGTCGCCGCTCGGCAGCGCCACTTCGGCTTCGCCCGAGCCGCCGTCCACCGCCTGCTGCTTCTCGCGGTCGGTGACGAAGTCCCAGTCGGCGCCCTGGTTCCACGGGCCGCGCATCTCGCCCGGACCTTGCGACATGTTGTAGTACACGCTCGCAAAGCGCGGATCGGCCGGCATTTTGCCCGGCGGGAAGTTCGGCTCGATGGCGTACAGCGCCTTTTCGAAGGACTTCTGGTGTGCCACTTCGCGCGTCATGAGGAAGCCCAGCGCTTCCTTCACGCCCGGGTCGTCGGTCAGCGCGATCAGGCGCTCGTAGACGATCTTGGCGCGCGCCTCGGCCGCGATGTTCGAGCGCAGGTCGGCAGTCGGTTCGGTGATCGAATCGATGTAGGCCGCGGTCCAGGGCACGCCGGCCGAGTTGATCAGCGGGGTGCCGGCGCCGTACAGCACCTGGGTGATGTGGCTGTCGTTACCGGGACCGGTAATGGCCCGGTACATGTCGGCTTCGCTGTCAACGGCTTCGGCCAGGCGGCCCTTGGCGCCCTTGTTCAGCATCGCGATGATGTGGCCAATGATTTCCAGGTGGCTCAGCTCTTCCGTTGCGATGTCGTAGAGCATGTCCTTGCGGCCCGGATCGTCTTCGGCGACGGCCTGGGTGAAGTAACGCATGGCCGCGGCCAGCTCGCCCTGCGGGCCGCCGAACTGCTCCAGCATGAGGTTGGCCAAGGCCGGATTTGGCTCGCTGACGCGGACCGTGTATTGCAGGCGTTTGTTATGTGCAAACATGAACAATCCCTCCGTTGATGAGTATTGGTGCGCCGGAGCGACACCGTCGGGAGCTGTGGCCGTGACCGCCAGCCCGTATATCTCATCTTGGCAGGATGACACGGCAGTGGGGATCGGGTGTTCGCGCGTCGAGTTGTAGGACTAGGGCGACAATTAATGAACTTGATGGAAATGTTGGAATTGATAAATAAGCGTATTTATCGGGCATTTAAGCGCAGTACGGACAGGCCGAGGGCCTGCGCCCGCCTCCCCATGCGATCCGTGCCGACACGGGCGCGGCGCGCACTCCTACAGTAAAGACGAGTCGCGCCGAACTACCATGTTAGCTATATGACCACAAAGGGGGTACACAATGTTTAACCTGAATAAGCTGAGCCCGACGATCACCAACATGATCCGCTTCGACCACTCGCACGTGATGGTGACCTTCCACCAGTACGAAAAGGACAAGCCGCCGCGCGTCAAGAAGGCGCTGGCCGACACCATCTGCGACGCGCTGGAAATCCACGCGACCCTCGAAGAGGAAATCTTCTACCCGGTGATGCGCCAGCGCGACTCCGGCGAGCCCTTCATGCACAAGGCCGAGCCTGAGCACATGGAGATGCGCCGCCTGATCGCCGAGCTGCGCCGCACCAGCGGTTCCGACCCGCGCCACGACAAGCTGGTGATGGAACTGATGCGCGACGTGATGCACCACGTGGCCGACGAGGAAACCACCCTGCTCCCGCATGCCGAGGCCAAGCTGAGCCGTGACGCACTGTCCGAACTGGGCGCGCAGATGACCAAGCGCCGCATGCAGCTGGTGGGCCCGAAGGCGGGCAAGCTGGCCAAGGAACACGCCGTCGGCTTCGGCGGCAGCGGCGCCGCCCTGGTGGTAGGCCTGGCCAGCGCGCTGTTCGCGGTCAAAGCCTTCGGTCCGAAGAAGACCTGGAAGTCGAACCCGGTCTGAGTTCCTGCGACAGCTGGATCGAGCCGGCCGCGATCGCGGCCGGTTCTCGTTTACGCCGCCATGGCCCGGAACACCGGCGTCGGATCCATGGTCGTGCGCTGGCCGATCTCATCCAGGTGCGCGGCCAGCCAGGCATCGGCCGCCGCCACGCCACGGTCATGCAGCATCTGCAGGAACACCGGCTCCGCGTTGAACTTGCTCGAAACGCTCAGGTCGCGCAGCATGTCCACTGCACTGATCAGGTGCAGGCGTACCGGCGCAAAGGTCACAGCCTCGCCGTTCTCTTCGTTCTGGATGGCGTGGTTGTGCAGCAAGGTGTTCACCTCGCGTACGAAGCTGATATTGAAGGCGACTTCATTGGCGCGGTTGCTGATGTCCGCCATGCTGCGCGGCGTTTCGGTGCGTGCCGGCGGGTTGATCTGCACCACGAGCAGGTCCTGGGCGTTGTTCGATTCCACCAGCGGCGCCAGCGGCGGGTTGGCGGTGTAGCTGCCGTCCCAGTACAGCTCGCCGTCGACCTCGACCGATGCGAACACGGTCGGCAGGCAGGCCGACGCCATCACTCTCTGCACGTCGAGTTCGGCGCGCTCCCAGACCTTGCCGGTGCCGGTGTTCAGATTGGTGGCGTTGATGAAGATCGCCAGCTCCTTGCAGGCGCGAACGCGCTCGAAATCGATGTTCGCCGTGAGAAAGTTGCGCAGCGGGTTCACCGTCAGCGGGAACTCGCGCACCGGGCCGGCCAGCGCACCTGCCATTTCCAGCAATTGGTAAAAGGGCGAAAAGCTCATCGTATAGCCGCCGGCCAAGTGGTCCATCGGGGTGCGCTGCATGGGGCTCAAGGCCGCAGTCAGTCCGAGTGCGCGCCAGAAGCGGTCGAGCGCGGCGCGCGCTCCTTCCCTTCCGCCGCCGTGGGCCCAGCCGTCGGCCACCACGGCCGCGTTGATGGCGCCGGCACTGGTGCCGCTGAGCGCGTTGATGTCGAGGCGTTCTTCCTGAAGCAGCCGGTCAAGCACGCCCCAGGTGAAGGCGCCGTAGGTGCCCCCGCCCTGCAGGCCGAGGCTGAGTTTCTTGTTCGTCATGGTCAAGCTCGACTCCGTATTCAAATCAAATGGTCCGAGTCTAGCAACCACGAGAAATGGGAGGCGCGACGGTGCCGTCAGGCAAACCAGCGCATGACGACCGGCACCAGCCAGGGTGCGAGCAGCGCGGTCATGGCGCCGTTCAGGCCCATGGCCAGGCCGGCAAAAGCGCCCATCTCGGCGCCGCCCTGGAAGGCGCGCGCCGTGCCGATCCCGTGCGAGGCAAGGCCGAGCGCAAAGCCGCGCGCCGCCGGCGAAGCGATGCGCAGGCGGTCGAACAGCCAGGGACCGACGATGGCGCCGACGATGCCGGTGCCGATCACCAGCGCGGCGGTGAGCGCCGGAATGCCGCCAAGGCGCTCCGAGACCGCCATCGCGATCGGCGAGGTGGCCGACTTCGGGCCGAGGGTGGCGGCCAGTTCGGGCGTGGCGCCGAGCAGCAGCGCCACCGCCACGCTGGAGACGATGGCCGTGACGCAGCCCAGCAGCAATGCCGCCGCCAGCGGTACGAATGCGCGCCGCAGGCGCGGCAGCTGGCGTACCAGGGGCAACGCGAGGGCTACCGTGGCCGGGCCGAGCAGGAAGTGGACGAACTGGGCGCCGGCGAAATAACGCTGGTAGGACATGCCGGAGACCCACAGCACCAGCGCCACCAGCGCGATCGAGATGGCGACCGGGTTGGCCAGCGGCGCCCCTTTGAAGAAGCGCGTGATGCGGTGCGCCGCCAGGTAGGCGCACAGGGTCATGGTCAGGCCCAGCAGGGGCGAAGCGGACAGGTAGACCCAGAATCGGGTCAATTCGTGCAGCTCAAGCATCGCCGTCCTTTCTCCCCATGCCCTTGAGCAGCAGGCCGGTCACGGCCAGTGCCAGCAGGGTGCTGCCGGCGAGCGAAGCGAGGATCGCGAGCCAGTGGCCGCTGCCGCTGGCGGCGGTGGCCACGATGCCAACGCCGGCCGGCACGAACAGCAATGACAGGTGCGACAGCAGCGTATTGGCGGCCTCTTCGACCAGCTTTTCCAGGCGCGGCCAGGCAATCAGCGCCGCCATCAGGAGCAGCATGCCGGCGACCGGGCCGGGGATCGGAAGCTTCAGGAGGAAGACGATGCCTTCGCCGAGGCATTGGAACAGCAGGAGGATGGTGAAGGCGGCGAGCATGAGGCTTTGGGGGCAAAGCGCTCAGGATAGCAAATTGGTCATGGCGGTGTGCGCCGCGTGGCGTTCGTGGTGCGCTGGGGACTTGGGTCCCGGCCTGCGCCGGGACGACGTTGGTTGATCTTCGCAAGACCGCTAAGGCTCGATTTCAAAGACAGCCTGAAACCGTCGCCCCGGCGCAGGCCGAGGCCCAATTTGACTTTTGCCTGAACAGCCGAGACTTACGCCTCGACTCCCGCAATCGCCCCACGCTTCAACTGATCCCGCTCGATCGACTCGAACAGCGCCTTGAAGTTGCCCTCGCCGAAGCCGTCGTCGCCCTTGCGCTGGATGAATTCGAAGAACACCGGTCCCAGTTGCGCCACGCCGAAGATCTGCACCAGCAGGCGTGGACGGCCGTCGGTCACGCTACCGTCCAGCAGCAGGCCGCGTTTCTTCAATTCCTCGGCGTTTTCGCCGTGGCCCGGGATGCGCTCGTCCAGCATCTCGTAATAGGTTTCCGGCGGCGCAGTCATGAGCGGCACGCCGGCGGCGCGCAGGCCGTCGACGGTCTTGATCAGGTCATCGGTGAGCAGCGCGATGTGCTGGATGCCTTCGCCGTTGAACTGCATGAGGAATTCCTCGATCTGCCCGCCGCCGGCCTTGCCCTCTTCGTTCAGCGGGATGCGGATCTTGCCGTCCGGCGCGGTCATCGCCTTCGAGGTCAGGCCGGTGTACTCGCCCTTGATGTCGAAGTAGCGGATCTCGCGGAAGTTGAACAGCTTCTCGTAGAAGCCGGCCCAGAAGGCCATGCGGCCGCGGTAGACGTTGTGGGTCAGGTGGTCGATGATCTGCAGGCCGTGGCCCGGCGGGTTGCGGTCCACGCCCTCGATCCATTCGAAGTCGATGTCATAGATCGACTTGCCTTCTTCGAAGCGGTCGATCAGGTACAGCGGCGCGCCGCCGATGCCCTTGATGGCCGGCAGGCGCAACTCCATCGGACCGGTCGGGATCTCGATCGCCTGGGCGCCCAGTTCCAGCGCGCGTGCGTAGGCCTTGTGCGCATCCTTCACGCGGAAGGCCATGCCGCAGGCCGACGGGCCGTGCTCGGCGGCGAAATAGGCGGCGTAGCTCTTCGGTTCGTTGTTGATGATGAAGTTGATGCCGCCCTGGCGGTACAGGGCCACCTGCTTCGAGCGGTGCACCGCCACCTTGGTGAAGCCCAGCTTGCCGAACACGTCTTCCAGCAAGCCCGGAGTCGGCGACGCGAACTCGACGAACTCGAAGCCATTCAAGCCCATGGGATTATCAAACAGGTCTGCCATTTTTCTTCCTCTATGTCGTGGGTCAATCGGCCGCGCAGGTCTCCTCTGCGCGGCGCTCTAAATCTTGCACTATTCCGCAAATACTTCCGCCAGCAGGCCGCGCAGCCACTGGTTGCCCGGGTCCTGGTTGTAGCGCCGGTGCCAGAACACATTCGTCTGCAGCGGCGGCAGGTCCAGCGGTGGCGCGATCCATTCCAGGCCGAAGGGCAGCGCGGCCCGTTCGGCCAGTTTCTGCGGTACCGTGACCACCAGGTCGCTGCTACTCACCATATAAGGCACCGCGGTGAAATGCGGCACCCGGAAACGCACCTGCGGCCCGATCCCCGCGCGCGCCAGCAGCACGTTGATGCGCTCGTACGGGCTCTCGTGCGAGTCGACCAGCATGTGCTCGGCCTGCACGAAGCGCGCCAAGCTCACCTCGCCCCTGCCCAGCGGATGGCCCTTGCGAAACATCGTCACGTAGGGCTGGCGGAACAGCTGCCGTTGGTACAGCGCTTCCGAGATATCCTCGAAGGGCCCCACCGCCAGGTCCACCCGCCCGCCTTCCATTTCCTCCTTCAGTTCGAGCGCGCCGGCGCGCACCGAACTGATCTCGACCTGCGGCGCGACTACCCTGCAGCGCTCGATCAGCGCCGGCATGAAGTAGATCTCGCCCACGTCCGTCATCGCCAGCACGAAGCGGCGGTGGCTGGTGGCCGGATCGAAACGGCTGCGTTGGTTCAGCGCCAGCGCCACTTGGGCCATCGCCACCCCGATCGGCTCGGCCATCTGGCTTGCCAGCGGGGTCGGCTGCATGCCGCTGGCCGTGCGCACGAACAGCTCGTCACCGAATGCACGGCGCAGGCGCGCCAGCGCATTGCTCACCGCCGACTGGCTCAGCCCCAGCTTGCGCGCGGCCGAGGAAATCTGGCGCTCCCGGTAGACTTCCTGGAACACCGACAGCAGGTTCAGGTCGATGGTGTGCGGTTCGATCATGGCGTGGGCTGCATTGTCGGCCCGGCTCGGGCACAGGAACAGCAATATTTAGATGATGAATAGTCTACATTTTTCTATTCATCTCGTAAAACATGCTGAATTCTTCTACAGTGGCGGCGATCCCCACCCGTGTATACACACCAGGAGAAAGACGCATGAGTCCCAACGTTGACACCAGATCCGGCTACATGAGCGGACTCGGCAACGAGTTCGCCACCGAAGCCCTGCCGGGCGCCCTGCCGCAGCACCGCAACTCGCCGCAACGCGTGGCCTATGGCCTGTACGCCGAGCAGATCTCCGGCACCGCCTTCACGGCGCCGCGCAGCCACAACCGCCGCTCCTGGCTGTACCGGATCCGACCGGCCGCCGTGCACGGGACCTTCACCCCGCTCGACGCCGGGCGCATCGTCAGCCGCTTCGACACCCCGGCGCCGCCCAACCAGCTGCGCTGGAGTCCCCTGCCCATGCCGGACGCGCCGACCGACTTCATCGACGGCTGGGTCACCATGGCGGGCAACGGCTCGCCCGAGTCGATGCAAGGCTGCGCGATCCACCTGTACGCGGCCAACCGCGACATGGCGGGCCGCTACTTCTACAGCGCCGACGGCGAGCTGCTGGTGGTGCCGCAGCAGGGCCGCCTTGCCATCCACACCGAACTGGGCCTGGTGGAAGTCGAACCGCAGGAGATCGCGGTGATCCCGCGCGGCGTGCGCTTTGCCGTCACCCTGCCCGACGGCCAGGCGCGCGGCTACATCTGCGAGAACTTCGGCGCCCTGCTGCAGCTGCCCGACATGGGCCCGATCGGCTCGAACGGCCTGGCCAATCCGCGCGACTTCCTCACGCCGGTGGCGCGCTACGAGGATGTGGAAGGCGACTTCGAACTGGTGGCCAAGTTCTGCGGCGGCCTGTGGCGGGCCTCGATCGGCCATTCTCCGCTCGACGTGGTGGCCTGGCACGGCAACTACGCGCCGTATAAATACGACCTGCGCCACTTCAACACCATCGGCTCGATCAGCTACGACCACCCGGACCCGTCGATCTTCCTGGTGCTGCAGGCGCCCAGCGATACCCCGGGCGTGGACACGCTCGACTTCGTGATCTTCCCGCCGCGCTGGCTGGTCGGCGAAGACACCTTCCGCCCGCCCTGGTTCCACCGCAACGTCGCCAGCGAGTTCATGGGCCTGATCCACGGCGCCTACGACGCCAAGGCCGAGGGCTTCGTGCCGGGCGGCGCCAGCCTGCACAACTGCATGAGCGGGCACGGGCCGGACGCCGCCACCTTCGACAAGGCCAGCAGCGCCGACACCGGTAAACCCCACAAGGTGCAGGACACCATGGCCTTCATGTTCGAGACCCGCCATGTGATCGTGCCGACCCCGTACGCGCTGTCTTCGCCCCAGCTGCAGCCCGACTACCAGCAGTGCTGGGCCGGCATCGGGAAGCACTTCCGGACCACGCCCTAAGCTCGTCAAGAATGCCAGGCTGACAATTCGTGTGGCGCGGATAGGGGCCGGCATGCGATGATGCAGGGGCGCGCCGCCTTTGGCGCGTCCGGTCGCGGCCCGGATCGTCCGACGAAAGGCCCCGCGCCAGTGCTGACCGACATATTGATCATCTCCTTCCTCATCCTGATGAACGGAGTGTTCGCCATGAGCGAGTTGGCACTGGTCTCGGCCAAGCGCGTGCGCCTGGAACGGCGCGCAGAAGAAGGCAGCCGCGGGGCGCGCGCCGCCCTCGATCTGGCGGACGATCCCAGCCACTTCCTCTCGACCGTGCAGGTCGGGATCACCCTGATCGGTATTTTCAACGGTGCATTCGGCGAGGCCTCCCTGGTCAGCCACCTCACGCCTCATCTCGAACCGATGCCCGTGGTCGGCCCGTATGCGCGCGAAGTGGCGCTTGGCGTGGTCGTCATCTCGATCACCATCCTGTCGATCATTTTCGGCGAACTGGTCCCGAAGCGCATCGCCATGGCCTTCCCTGATGCGACGGCCACCCTGATCTCGCAGCCTCTGCGCCTGCTCTCGGTGCTGATGGCGCCCTTCGTCAAGTTCCTGTCGCTGAGCACCAATGCCATCGTGCGCGTAATCGGCATCCGCGAAGCCAAGGAAGAAGCGCCGACCGAGGAAGACATCACCGGCATGATCAAGGAAGGCGCCGACACCGGCGTCTTCGAAAAGACCGAATACGACATCGTGCAGCGCGCCCTGCGCCTGGACGACCAGCACCTGAAGTCCCTGATGACGCCGCGCGTCGACCTGGTGATCCTCGACCTCGAAGAAGACCGCCAGCACAACCTGGAAACCATCGCCGCCAATCCCTACAGCCGCTTCCCGGTCTGCCGCGGCGACCGCTCGCACATCCTCGGCTACGTGATGGCGCGCGACCTGTTCGCGCAGGCCGTGCGCAGCGGCGCCGCCAACAACATCGATATCGACGGGGCGGTGCAGGAGCTTCTGTATGTGCCGGAAACCGTGAGCGCGATGGCCCTGCTGGAGATGTTCAAGAAGAACCGCGCCGAGCTGGCCCTGATCGTCGACGAGTACGGCGACATCCAGGGCATGGTCACACTGAGCGACGTGATGAGCGCCCTGGTAGGCGACGTCACCGTAGCCGGCGAAGAGCACGACGTCGACGCCGTCCAGCGCCCGGACGGCAGCTGGCTGCTGGATGGCGGCGTCTCGCTCGACCGCTTCCGCGACCTGCTCGACACCAAGCTCACCTTCCCTGGCGAAGACGAAGGCGCCTACCACACGCTGGCCGGCTTCATGCTCTACCAGCTGGGCTACATCCCGAAACCGGCCGAGCTGGTTGACTGGGAAGGCTTCCGTTTCGAAGTCATGGACATGGACGGCAACCGCATCGACCGCGTTTTGGTGACGCGCTACGTGCCGGTGGAGTCCGAGCCGGACCGCGACTGATCCCGTCCACCCGATGGACGTCCTGAAGCTGGGCCCTGTCGTGCTGCCCACCGCCACCTTAGTGGCCCTGGGCGCGATCCTGCTGGCCACCCTGCTTGCCGACTGGTTCAAGCGCCGCCGCGGCCTGGACGCCGGCCGGCTGCTGTGGAAGATGCTGCTGGCCGGCTTCCTTGCCGCGCGTGCGGTCTTCGTGCTGCGCCACCATGAGCTGTTCGCGGTCCGTCCCTGGACCGCGCTCGATATCCGCGACGGCGGCCTGGACGCCATGGCCGGCCTGCTGGTGGCCTGCGTGGTGGGCGCAGAACTCACGCGCCGCCACCCGCCCCTGCGCCGCCCGCTGCTGGCATCCAGCCTGGCCGGCGTCGCGCTCTGGCTGGGCGGCACCCTGCTGCTGCAAACCTTCGCGCCGCCGCAGGCGCCCCTGCCCGAACTGAGCGTGCGCCGGCTGGACGGCAGCGAGCTGGCGCTGCGTTCCTACCAGGGCAAGCCGCTGGTGGTGAACCTGTGGGCCACCTGGTGCCCGCCGTGCCGGCGCGAGATGCCAGCGCTGGGAGCGATGCAGGCCAGCCGGAGCGACGTTGCTTTCGTGTTCGTGAACCAGGGCGAATCGGCGGCCAAGGTCCAGGGCTTCCTGACGGCGCAGGGACTGCGGCTGCAGAACGTGCTGGTCGATCCGGCGGGCCAGCTGGCCGCGCGCACCGGTTCCGTGGGCTATCCCACCACCCTGTTCTACGACGCGCGAGGCGTGCTGCGCTCCCGCCATGTGGGCGAGCTGTCGGAGGCCACGCTGGCCGACAAGCTGCAAGCCATCGCCCGCTAAAGCCGGTCTTCTCTCCGCCTGCTTCCCCCGCAAGCGATCCTGTGGTACAACACGCACCGCACCCAGGAGGCCCCATGCAAGTCAACCCGATCCAGCTGTTCGACGCCGAATCTTCGACCTATACCTATATCCTGTCGGCCCCGGATAGCCGCGACGCGGTGATCATCGACCCGGTCGACCGCCACTGGCAGCGCGACCTCGCCCACGTCGAGCGCCTCGGACTGACGCTCACCCACGTACTGGAAACCCACGCCCACGCCGACCATGTCACCTCGGCCGGCAAGCTGCGCGCGCTGACCGGGGCCAAGGCCTGCGTGCCGAGCGGCTGCGGCATTCCGTCGGCGGAAGTGCAGCTGCAGGACGGCGACGTGATCGGCTTCGGCCTGCGCGAGCACATCGCCGTCATCCACACGCCCGGCCACACCGCCGGCAGCATGTGCTACCTGTGGCGCGGCAACCTGTTCACCGGCGACACCCTGCTGGTCGACGGCTGCGGGCGCACCGATTTCCAGGGCGGCAGCGCAGACGCCCTCTACGACAGCGTCACCCGCAAGCTGTTTACGCTGGATGACGCCACCCGGGTCTGGCCCGGCCATGACTACAAGGGCCAGTCGGTGTCGACCATCGGCTGGGAAAAGTCCCACAACGCGCGCCTGGCGAACCGTTCGCGTGCAGACTTCGTGGCCCTGATGGGCGCGCTGAACCTGCCGCGCCCGAAACTGATGGATGTGGCGGTGCCGGCCAACCGCCAGCTGGGGCTCATGCACAGCGTTTGAGCAACACCTCTAGCGCGCTCGGTGACAGCGCGGCCAAGTTCCGGTATCATGTTTCATTCAGACAATAAATAGTGCGCACATGCAACAATGGCTGCGTACCCGGGCAGCTGCATGAAACAGTTCTATGATATCGCCGACTGGCGACGCCGGATTTTCTCGACCCTGACGACGACCTCGCTCGTCCTCGGCACGCTCACGGCCATTCCCAGCGCGTTGTTCGCGATGGCCGACGGCCTCTGGGCGGTCGCCGTCCTCGACGTGGTGGCGCTGGCCTGGATCTTTGCGATCTGGCGCTTCGAACAAATTTCCTACACCGCAAGGGTGCTGAACTTCCTCGGTGTGATCTTCGTCGTCGGCGTCGGCTTGATGCTCACGGTCGGCTCGGTCAGCCAGATCTACCTGATCGGCCCGCCCGTGATGGCGGTGATCCTGCTCGGCACCCGCCAGGCGCTGGCAATCCTGTTCCTGACCGCGCTGACCATCCTCGGCCTCGGCCTCTCCGGCTACGCCCGGCTGGTCGTGATCGGCCTGGACAACCGCGAGGTCATCGCGTCGATCGCCGTCACCATCAATTACCTGTGCGTGGGCGCCGTCATCACCATCACCTGCGGCACCCTGCTCAAGGGCCTCACCCGCACGCTCGGCGAAGTCCAGGGCTTTGCCGAGTCGCTGGAAGCCAAGCAGGACAAGCTGCACGAGCTCAACGCCGAGCTGCGTCTGACCTCGGCCGCGGTATCGCGCCTGAACGACATGGTCCTGATCGCGCGCGCGGTCGACGCTCCCGGCGCCCAGCAGCCGATCATCTTTGCCAACGACGCCTTCGAGCGCCGCACCGGCTACGCGCGCGAGGAAATCATCGGCAACAGCATGCGCCTGCTGCACGGCCCCGACACCGACCCCGACGAAGTCGCGCGCATCCTGCGCGCGGTGGCCCGCAACGAGCCGGTGTCGGCCGAGCTGGTGAACTACACCAAGGCCGGCGACCCGTTCTGGGTCGAGATGGAGATGGTGCCTTTCGCCAGCGAGGGCGGGCGCAATACGCACTGGGTGGTGGTGGGACGCGACATCACCGAGCGCCGCAACTCGGCCAAGGCGATCCACCACCTGGCCTTTTACGACGTGCTGACCGGCCTACCCAACCGCCGCCTGCTCACCGAGCGCCTCGACGCCATGGTCGCCAGCCGCAACGTCGGCGGCAGCCTGGGCGCCCTGCTGTTCATCGACCTCGACAACTTCAAATACGTCAACGACGCGCGCGGCCATGCCACGGGCGACGCCCTGCTGCGCCACGTGGCCGAACGCCTGGTGTCGGTGGTGCGCTCGCGCGACACCGTGGCGCGCCTGGGCGGCGACGAATTCGTCATCCTGCTGCAGGACCTCGGATTCGACACCGAGACCGCCACCGCCAGCGCGATGAAGGTCGCGCACAAGGTGCTGGCCGCGGTCAGCGAGGAAGTCACGATCGGCGAGCACGTCTACCGCTCCTCGGGCAGCATCGGCGTGGCCCTGCCGCTGCGGCCGAGCCACAGCAGCCACGACCTGCTGCGCGAAGCCGACACCGCCATGTACGAGGCCAAGGGAGCCGGACGCAACGGCGTGGCGCTGTTCGAGACCACCATGCTGGCCGACGCCGAGCACAAGCTGACGCTGGAACGCGACCTCGGGATGGCGCTCGAGAACGGCGAGCTGGCCATGCACCTGCAGCTGCAGGTCGACCACGAGCAGCGGCCGGTGGGCGCCGAGCTGCTGATGCGCTGGCGCCGTGCGGACGGCATGCTGGTGCCGCCCGACGTGTTCATCCCGATCGCCGAATCGACCGGCCTGATCGTCCCGCTGGGGAACTGGGTGCTGCGCCAGGCATGCGAGGCCTGGCTGAGCCTGGCCGCAAGCGGCCACCCGCTGCCGTTGTCGATCAACGTCAGCCCAGCGCAGTTCCGCCAGCCGGACTTCGTCGATCAGGTGCGCGCCGTCCTCCTGGACACCGGCGCGCCGGCCAGCGAGTTGATCTTCGAAGTCACCGAGGGCCTCCTGGTGTCGGAACTGGACCAGACCATCGCCCGCATGCATGAGCTCGCGAGCCTGGGCATCCGTTTCTCGGTGGACGACTTCGGCACCGGCTACTCGAACCTGGCCTACCTGAAGAAGATGCCGCTGTACGAACTCAAAATCGACAAGAGCTTCATCCGCGACACCCCCAACGACGTCAACGGCACCGCGATCGTGCAGTCGATCCTGGCAATGGCCGACCACCTCGGCCTGCGCGTGGTGGCCGAGGGCATCGAGACCGCGCAGCAGGCCGATTACCTGGCCCGCCATGGCAGCCCCTGCATGCAGGGCTACCTGTTCTCGCGTCCGGCTCCGCTCGACGAGGTGCTGGCCGAACTGGCCAATCCCGAAGGGCGCGCCGCCGCGTGATACGATGCAGCGCATGGCGCACCAGAGCATCCTCGAGATTCCAACCAAGGGCCGCGGCACCCGCGACATCACGGACGCCGTGGCCGCCGTGGTGGGCGCCGCCGGCGTCGATTGCGGCCTGGCCCACGTCTTCGTGCAGCACACCAGCTGCTCGCTCCTGATTACCGAAAACGCCGACCACGACGTGCGGCGCGACCTCGAGACGGTGCTGGCGCGCCTGGCCCCGGACGGCGACCCGGCTTACCGCCACGACGCCGAAGGGCCGGACGACATGGCGGCCCACGTGCGCAACATGCTCACCGGTTCCGGCCTGTCGGTGCCGGTCGGCGGCGGCCGCCTGCTGCTCGGCACCTGGCAAGGCATCTACCTGTACGAGCACCGCAGCCACCCGCACCGTCGGAAGGTCGTCGTCACCGTGCTTTAAGCGGGTTCCGCCTGCGCCATATGCTCGGCCATGAGCGCATTGTCGCGCTCCCCCACCCGCTTGACCGCCGGCCGCGCGCCGATGCGGGCGACGTAGTCGACCAGCGCCGGCAGGCGCGGCACGCCGGCGTAGGCCATGCTCCAGTCGAGCGCCGTGCCCCACAGGATGTCGGCGGCGGAGATCGTGTCGCCGAGCAGCCAGGGCCCGCGCTGCAGTTGGGCCTCGAGGACGCCCAGCATGGTGTCGAAGTCGCCGTAGGGCGAGCTCATATAGGGGCCCGGATCGCGTCCCAGCGAGCGGTCCGCCAGCGCCGGCTCGAAGCAGGCCGCGTAATAGACCAGCCAGCGCAGGTAGGCGCCCCGTAGCGGGTCCTCCAGCACCGGCGCCAGGCCCGCCTGCGGAAAGCGGTCGGCCAGGTGGATGAAGATGGCGACCTGCTCGGTCACGACGGTGTCGCCGTCCACGATGGCCGGCACCTTGCCCAGCGGGTTGACGGCCAGGTAGGCCGGCAGGCGCTGTTCGCCCGCCTTCATGTTCAGGACCCGCAGTTCATAGGGGGCGCCCAGCTCTTCCAGCAGGGCGAGCGTGGCCGAGGCCCGGGTGTGCGGCGAGTGGTAGAAAGTGATGCTGCGCTGTGTGCTCATGCTGTGTCCTCGATTGGTTGGTGGTGTGGGTTGGCCGATCCGCGGTCGACGAACAGCATGGTAAAGAGGTCAAGCTGACATCTTTTGTCAGGTATGGATTAAACTCGCCACATGCGCGCCAGCCGACTCCTTTCCATCCTCACCACGCTGCAGGCGCGCGGCCAGGCTTCCGCGCGCGCCCTGGCCGAAGACTGCGGGGTATCGCTGCGCACCATCTACCGCGACGTCGAGGCACTGAGCGGCGCCGGCATTCCGATCTACAGCGAACGCGGCAACCAGGGCGGCTACCGCCTGCTGGACGGCTACCGCACCCGCCTGAACGGCATGTCGGCGCAGGAGGCCGAATCCCTGTTCCTCGGCGGCCTGTCCGGCCAGGCGGCCGAGCTCGGGCTGGATGGGGTCTGCGCCAGCGCGCGCGACAAGCTGCTGGCGGCGTTGCCCGCCGAGGTCCGCACCGGCGCCGGACGCCTGCGTTTCTACCTGGATGCGCCGGGCTGGTTCGAAGCCAGCGAGCGGCCGGACTGCCTGCCCCGACTGGCGCGCGCCGTCTGGGACGAACGGCCGGTCCGCGTCGTCTACCGTAGCTGGAGCGCCGAGAAGGAACGGGTGCTGGAACCGCTCGGCATCGTGCTCAAGGGCGCCGCCTGGTACCTGGTCGCCCGGACGGGCGGCAGTGTGCGCACCTACCGCGTGTCGCGCATCCGCGAGCTCGAGCTGCTCGACGGCCAGGTCGAACACGCCGCCGGCTTCGACCTGCAGGCCTGGTGGCTCGAGAGCGCGCGCCGCTTCGAGCAGGAGCAGCACCCGGAGCAAGCTATGCTGCGGCTCTCGCCCTGGGGCTTCAAGATGATGGAAGCCTTCCTGCCGCCCTATGCCGTGGCGCACGCCGCGATCGCCGAACCCGGGCCGGACGGCTGGCGCAGCGTCACCCTCCCCGTCGGCCCGCTGTGCCACGCCCCGTTCGACCTGCTGCGTTTCGGCGCCGAGCTCGAGGTGATCGGGCCGGGCTCCCTGCGCGCGGAGATGGCGCGCATCGCGGCGCAGCTGGCGAAGACCTACACCCTACCCGCCTAGCATGTTCCCCCCCGCGGTGGGGGCGGACGCGCGCCCGCCGTTTGCCTATACTGCCCACAGGTCGTCACGCTGCACCTGCGCGGCGCAGCGAAAACGGCCCCGAAATTCTGCATTTCCCGCATTGGCGAAGTAGACAAGGAACCGACCCGCCCATGGATTTCCTCGACGATCTGCTGGAGGAGCGCAAGGCGCGCCTCAGCCAGTCCGTGCTGTGCACCTACATGGCTGACGCCAGGGTCGAGCCCCACCAGCGGCTCTCCTTTATCCCGGCAATGATCTTCTTCACCATGGGCTTCCAGGACATCCTGTCGGCGCTGCGCGACAACAGCGACAAGTCGGCCCTGCAGCTGAGCGTGCACCGCCACTGCGACGAAGACGCCTTCCACTGGCAGTGGTACCTGGACGACCTGACGGTGATCGAGCACGGGCGCCGCCTGTTGCGCCTGCCGGCCGCCCAGGCCCTCAGCGACGTCTGGTCGCCCGTCAACCACGCCACCCGCGAAACCGTCTACCACGCGATCCACCTGGCCAAGACCTGGCAGACCCCGTTCTACCGCATGGTGATCCTGCGCGCCCTCGAATCCACGTTCGCCTGCTTCAACGAGCCCATGTACCGGCTGGTCGAGGAACTCGGCATGGCCGAACACCTGCACTACTTCGGCCGGCTGCACCAGCAGGCCGAGGCCAGTCACGCTTCGACCCAACTCGCGCTCCCGGCTCCCGTCTACAAGGCCACCGAAGACGAGCACACCACCGCCAGCTTCCTGGTGAACCAGGTGTTCGACGCCTTCAAGCGCATGTTCGACTGCTGGTATGCGGTCGGCCTGACCGGCCGGGTGCTGCGGCCGGCGGCCTGACTAGCGCAGATACGGCGCCAGATTGGCGGTGATCTGTGCGAACTCCGCCTGGGTCAGGGGCAGGCGCCGGAAGGCCTCCCAGGCCTGTGCCTGTTTTGTGGGCGTGTCGGAGCCGTACAGCAGCCGCGCCATGCCGATCTGCCGCATCCGCTTGACCAGCAGCGCCGTCGTGTCGGGCGAATTCTCGCCGTCGGCGTTGCTGGCGATATCGAACCACAGGTTCTTGGTGGCGGGATGCCCACGCTCGACAGCTTCGGCGAACACGGCGATCGCCTCCTGCGCCGGCGGATCCTCGAAGCCCGGCCCGGTCCCTGCGAGGTGCGCGATCTGCACCGGCACATCGGGTGCAAGCGGCAGCAGCTGGTCGAGGAAGACCCGCGCCTGGACGGCGCCGTAAGGCCGCTTCTTGCTGATGCTCGCGCGGAGGTGCACCACGATGGCCATCCTGGCACGATTGGCGGCCTTGAAGAATTCGCCCAGGCGGGCGACGTGGGCCGGGTCGTCGAACTGGATGTCGCTATTACCGATGTGCATCTTGACGCCACGGCGCAGTTCCGGATGCGCTGCGCAACGGGCCAGCTCTTTCAAGGCATACTCGCGCATCGGATTGATCCCGCAAAACGCCACCAGGCGGTCCGGATACTGCGCGGCCTGCTGTGCGGTCCAGTCGTTTTCCGCCCGGACGAGCTCGTACTCGTCGGGAAGATTGCGGTCAGGCCGGCCGAACATGTAGGCGGTCGACAGCACGGTGGCGCGCCGGATCCCGAGCTGATCCAGGTTGGCAACCAGCGCGGCGGCGGGCACCTCCTTGATGGCCGGCGAATTGATCAGGGCCACGATCCGCGGGCTGAACAGATGCTGGTGGTGATCCGCGCCGGGCACTGGCACGGTGGCGGGCGCCTTGCCGGAGGCGCTATCGGCGGGCGCCGCATCTACCGGCGGCGCGAACGCCAGCAGGGACATCGCGAGCAAGGGAGCGATCATTTTGTTCATCATCATGCCAATCCTTCGTTGTCGGGCGTGCGGTGCACGCCCCATGACAGGCAGCTTAGCGAAAGCGGCCCTGTCAAGGCTCGGCTTTCCGATGGAATGCACTATTCGCCGGACGAACGGCCTGCGGCTTGGCGTAGCCGGAAAGGTCAAGCGCTTTCCAGCCCGGCTGGTGTTGGCCATTCCTGGCCACGTCCAGGCCGAATTTTGTCGTGCTATACTCGCCGCACCTATGCTCCGCACACTCAAGACATTGATAGTCTGGCTACTGCTGGCCGTGCTTCCGCTCCAGGCGGTGGCGGCAGGCCGTCTGTCGTGCGCACCCGTGTCGCAGGAGTCGAACCAGCTCGCGCACCATGCCGCCCCGGCGCAGCATGAGGCCATGATGGATGCGCACGCCCATCACGGAAGCGAGCATGCATCCTCGGACGACGCATCCGCGGACGGTGACGGCGACAAGAAGCCGCATTCCACCTGCAGCGCCTGCTCCGCGTTCTGCCTTGGCGCCTGCGCCCCACCCTCCACCCAGCTTTCCGTCCCGGCTTTCGATGGCTCCGATGCGGTCGCCCTTGCGCCCGCGGCCTTTGCCGTCGGCTTCATCCAGGACGGCCCCCAACGCCCTCCCAGGCAGCAATCCCTCTGAATCCGGCGAGAGCTGAAGCGGCCACCCCTGCGGCGCCGGGCTCCCGCGTACACGCGTGCCGCTGCACGCCCTGTCACCGATCCGAGGATTGACCATGATTTCCAAGCTCCGGGCTGCCGCTATCGGCGCCCTGCTGGCCGTGCCGGTGTGCGCCCAGGCCCAGCCCACCCGTGCGCCGGCCGATCCGGCCGACCCCAAGGCACCCGTGCCGCCGCTCGTCTATGTGCCGCTCGCCACCGTCCCCTCGCAGATGCCGCAGGCGGACGACGCCACTCCCGACAAGGCCTGGCGCGCCGCCAACGCGGCCGTCGGCGCCCATGAGGCGCATGCAGGACATGGCGCCGCACCAGACAAGCCCGCCAACCCGCCCGCGCAGCCGGCCAAGCCTGCGCCTGTGGACCACAGCAAACATCATTGAGTCCAAACCCATGATGACAACACCCTTGCCCAAGCCAGCGCTGCGCGCCGTCGCGGCGGGCGCCATGCTGCTCCTGCTGGGCGGCTGCGCAAGCTTTTCCCGCGACGGCGGCATGGACGCCGTGTCCGACCTGACCGCACAGCGCACCGGCCAGGACCTTCGCCTGCCGAAGGCCAACGCCGACAACACCGCCGCAGAGGCGGCACTCAATCAGCTCCTCAAGGAGCCGCTCACAGCCGACAGCGCCGTCCGCGTCGCCCTGCTCAACAACCGCAGCCTGCGCGCCTCGCTGGCCGAACTCGGCGTGGCCGAGGCCGACCTGGTGCAGGCCGGCCGCATGGCCAATCCTGGCTTCAGCTTCAGCCGCATGTCCGGTGGCGGCGAGACCGAGATCGAGCGCAGCCTCATGTTCGACCTGGTGGGCCTCTTGACCATGCCGATCCGCCGCGACATCGAGTCGCGCCGTTTCGAGAGCGCCAAACTGGCCGCGGCGAATGAGGCGGTCCGGCTGGCTGCGGACACCCGCAAGGCCTGGTTCAGGGCCGTCGCGGCCGCCCAATCCGCCCAGTACGCCGGGCAGGTGCGCGAGGCGGCCGAAGCGAGCGCCGAGCTTGCGCAGCGCATGGCGAAAGTCGGTCACTTGAGCAGCCTCGACCAGGCGCGCGAACAGGCCTTTTCCGTCGAAGCCGCAGCCCAGCTGGCGCGCGCCCGCCACAACGCCACCGCTGCGCGCGAGCAACTGGCCAGGCTGATGGGCGTCTGGGGCGAGCACACCGCCTTCCGCCTGCCCGAGCGGCTGCCGGAGCTGCCGGCCACCGTGCGCGAGCCAGGCAATATCGAGTCGCTCGCCATGCAGCAGCGCCTCGACGTGCGCCTGGCAAAGCACGACACCGAGTCGACAGCGCGCGCCCTGGGCCTGACCCGCGCCACCGGAGTGATCAACGTGCTGGAAGCCGGCTACGCCAACACCAGCAAGTCCGGCGCGCCGCGTGAAAACGGCTACGAGATCGAGCTCGCGCTGCCGCTCTTCGACTGGGGCGGCGCGAAAGTAGCGAAGGCCGAGATGCTGTACATGGGGGCGGTCCACCGCACCGCCGCCACCGCCGTCAACGCCCGCTCGCAGGTGCGCGAAGCCTATTCGGCCTACCGCAGCAGCTACGACGTGGCCAGGCAGTACCGCGACGAGCTGGTCCCGCTGCGCAAGAAGATCTCGGAAGAGACCCTGCTGCGCTACAACGGCATGCTGATGAGCGTATTCGAGCTGCTGGCCGACGCCCGCGCCCAGATCGCCGGCGTGAATGCGGCGATCGAGGCCCAGCGCGACTTCTGGATCGCCGAAAGCGAGCTGCAGGCCGCGATCAGCGGCAGCGGCGGCGCGTCGATCTCCATGGTTTCCACCCCGGCGGCTGGCGAAGCCGGCGCGGGACACTGAACAAGGAATGCGTCAACAATGAGTTCCCGTCGAGATTTCTTTACCGGCGCAGCCGCCCTGGTCGGCGCCGGCCTGGTGAGCCGCGCCGGCGCGGCCACGCTGCCGGAAGCCCCTGTCATGAAC
>NZ_JAJFER010000013.1:0-77086 GCF_020707295.1 Massilia sp. IC2-476 | reverse complement strand
AGCCTGATGACCATAGCAAGTCGGTCCCACCCCTTCCCATCCCGAACAGGACCGTGAAACGACTTTGCGCCGATGATAGTGCTGCAACCAGTGTGAAAGTAGGTTATCGTCAGGCTAGTTATATGCAAAGCCCGCTCAGTTAAGTCTGAGCGGGCTTTTTGCTTTGTGGATTGCAAATGCTGTGAGCCGGACTACACTGAATGAGCTGCTTTCTTTCTTGGGGGAGCGCACATGGACATCCGACACACAAGCCTGCTGCGACGCGCGATCGCTGCATTACTGCTGACCTTCGGGCTGGGCGGGTGCGTATATGCACCGCCATATGCCTACGACGCCGGCTACCCGGCGTATGGCTATCCCGCCTATGGCTACCCGACCTACGTCGGGCCTCCCGTCACGCTGGATTTCGGCTTCAGTTTCTATGACCGGCCGCGCCATCACCACGGCCGGCATCACGGATGGTCGCATCATCGCGGCCATCATGGATGGTCCCACCATGGAAGGAGAGGCCGGCACTAGGCTTGCCGAGGCGGCTATACTGCCGGGATCCCATCCCGGAGATTCCACATGCGCCGCCTGCTTTCCCTCATCCTCGTCTGCTCTCCTCTGATCGCCACCGCAGCCACGACGCCCGCCGGCGCCGTGGCCGAGCTGTGGCAGGCGTCCAGCCACGCGCCGGGCGCCGTGGCCGATGTCGAGCGCCTGCAACAGCTGTTCCGCAAGGATGCCATGGTCGTCGGTGGCATCTATCACGAGGGCAAGCCGGTCTTTCATGCCATGAAGGCGTCGGATTTCATTGCCTCACAGCGCGAGCCGCGGCCGCATGGCTTCTACGAGTGTGAAGTGCGGCGCGAGGTGAAGGAATACGACCGCTTCGCGACCGTCTACAGCGTCGTCGAAACACGTCGCGATCCCAAGGCTGCGAAGGCCGACTACACGGGCGTCAACAGCATCCAGCTCTACCGCGAAGAGGACGGCTGGAAGATCGTCTCGCTCTACTATCACGTCGAAAAGCCGGGCAGCCCGATTCCACTCGAGGGCGCCCGGAGCGGTGCTTGTCTTATGGCGAAAGGGTAATTTTCAATATCGCCGGCGACACCGGCAGGGGTGTACTTATACTGCCAGCACACCGACTACCAGACCCTGCAATGAAAGCTTCCGTGCCGACCTCCCTGATCCGGTACACCGTCTGCGCCGGCCTCGTCCTGTCGCAGGCTGCTTTCGCGCAATCGCCGTCGCCGGGCTGCCGGATGGGGGCGCAGGCCACCATTGCGCTGAGCTTTACCGACGACCTGCGCCCTGTTTCGCAGGCATTGATCGGCGGCGCTAGCGTGCCTGTGATGCTAAGCACCGGTTCCGCAGAATCGATCGTGTTCAACAAAAAAGTGCTGGACCGGCTCGGTATCCCCGTGCGCACCACGACGAGCAAGCTCTTCGCCTCCGATGCACGCAACGATACGGGTGTCGATATCGTACGCGACACCATGATTGCCCCGATCAGGGATTTTTCCTTCGGTCTGACAAAGGGCAAGAACGGCGAGTTCTTCGTCGAAGACTTCCTGGACGATACCTACGGCGTGCGGATCGGCGCCGCTACCCTGCTGAAGCAGGACCTGGAAGTGGCTCTCGATGCTGGCTACCTCAAGCTGTTCCAGCCGGACGGGTGCTTCCGCGATCACCTGGCCTACTGGGATCCGCAGGCGGTCGCGGTGATGAGCATGGGCGACCCCTGGAAGCGCGATGCGCGGGTGGTGTTCAACCTGCACATCGGCGGCCAGCGCGTCACAGCCCTGCTGTCCACCTCCACTCCGCAGTCCTACCTGCCCAGGGCGGCCGGGGTGCGGCTGGGCTTGAGCCCGGAGTCCCCCGGTGCCGTGCGTGAAGACCCACTGCCCGGAGACAAGGCAGACAAACCCGTATGGAAAGTGCCGGTGCCGCAGCTGTTCATCGGCAGCCTGGAGGTGAAGGACTTCGACCTGCGCCTGATGGACTTGCCGCAATCGGGCGAGCTCCTGGTGCTCGGCGCCGACTTCCTGCACCGCCACCGCGTCTATATCGCGATGAGCCAGCAGAAGATCTACTTCTCGCCGATCACCGCGCCGCGCGTGATGAAACGCGGGAAAGTCGACGTGATTCCGCAGCCCCTGGACTGAAGCACATCAGCTGCCGCTCATCTGCTGTTCGACGGGCGCCGTTTCCTTCACCTTTTCCTGGCCGCGGCTGATGCTGTCGCCGTCGTTGCGGCGCAGGCGCCAGAACACCACCGAGGACAGCAGCGTCATCGCGGCCAGCGTCGCGAAGCCGTGGTGCAGGGCCTGCGACACAGCCTCCCGGTTGTCCTGGGCCACGGGGCCGAGGAACCAGGCCGTCACGATCGAGCCTGCCGCCAGGCCGAAGCTCATCGACAGCTGCTGGAACGAACTCGACATGGTACTGGCCATGCTCGAATCCTGCGGTTCGATGTCGGCATACGCCAGGGTGTTCATGCTCGAGAACTGCAGCGAATTGAAGAAGCCCTGCGCCAGGCTGATCGCAACGATGAGGTAGAAGGGTGTGCCCGGACCCACCAGGGTGAACAGTGCGATGGTCAGGCCGATGCACACGGTATTGGCGGTCAGGATGTTGCGGTAGCCGAAGCGCGCCAGCAGCCGCGGCGCGAACATCTTCATGCCCATCGCGGCCAGCGCCGACGGCATCATCAAGAGGCCCGACTGCCAGGCCGGCAGCCCCAGCCCCAGCTGGTACAGCAGCGGCAGCAGGAAGGGCAGGCCGCCCACGCCCAGGCGCGTGAGGAAACCGCCGGCCACCGAAATGCGGAAGGTGCGCACCTTGAACAGGGTCAGCCGCAGCAGCGGATGCTTGATGCGCAGCGCGTGCCAGGCATAGCCGCCCAGCAGGGCGACGGACAGCGCCAGCAGCAGGCCGGCCGTGAGGTAGTCGAGGCTGTGCTCGCCGAACACTTCGAGCACCCAGGACAGGATCGCAGTGCCGCTGCTGAACAGGATCAGGCCGACGACGTCGAGCGGGCGCTTCTCTGCGCCATGGTAGTCGGGCATGTGCTTCCACACTAGGTAGAGCGCTGCGAGGCCGACCGGGACGTTGACAAAGAAGATCACGCGCCACGAGGTCCAGTGCACGATCAGCCCGCCCACCGTCGGCCCCAGCAGCGGCCCGATAAGGGCGGGAATGATCACGAAGTTCATCGCGCCCAGCAGCTCGTTCTTGGGGAAGGTGCGCACGATGGCCAGGCGCCCGACCGGCATCATCATGGCCCCGCCCAGGCCCTGCAGCAGGCGCGCCGCCGTCATCATGTGGGCGTTGATGGACAGGCCGCACAGGACCGAGGCGATGGTGAACACCGAGATGGCGATGAAGAAGACGCGCCGGGTGCCGAAGCGGTCCGCCATCCAGCCGCTGAGCGGGATGCCGACGGCCAGGCCGAGGATGTAGCTGGTGACCACCGATTTCAGGCTCAGCGGCGTCACCTGCAGGCTGGCCGCGATGCTCGGAATGGCGGTATTGACGATGGTGGCGTCGAGCTGCTCCATGAACAGGGCAGTCGCGACGAGCCACGGCAGGTAGCGTTTGATGGTGCTGGGGTCAGTCAATCGGGCCTCGTGTTACTGGCAGGCCGGGTGGCCCGCCTCGGCCCGATTTTGACATGGATCGCAGCAGGGGCTCGCCCTGCTGCGCTGAGGAAAGCCTCTTAGAAGCGGTAGGCCGCCTTGGCGACGATCCAGTTGGCGCCCGCGTTCGGGCTCTTGATGCTGGCGTTCGAGTAGTGCTGGAACTTCAGGCTGTAGTCCCACTTGGCGGTGGTGTAGCCGACGCCGATGTGGTCGCCGAACTGGAAGGCGGTCGACAGTTCCTTGTCTTCGTTCTTGTACAGCTTGGAGAACAGGTTGACGCCGACGCCGATCTCGCCGTACAGGCCGAGCTTGCTGTCGCTCTGGTAGCGGAACACCGGGGTGAAGCCGACCACGGCGATGTTCTTCTTGCGGCCCGGGACGTTCTGGTAGGCGCTCAGGCGCCACAGGGCGACGTTGGTTTCCCAATAGCCCGACAGGTGGTAGCCACTGCGCGCGAACCAGCGCTGGTCCCAGTCGTTCTGGACAGCCAGGCGCACCATGCGCTGCTCGGGGTTGGTGCCGAATTCGATCGAGGCCGAGTCGGCCCAGCCGCCGAGGGCTTGGGCATGAGCGGCCTGGGCGCAGAAGGCGGCGACGAGGGCGGCGGCAAGTTTGTTCAGGTTGGACATGATTTTCTTTCTTAGCAAGACAGAAATATTGTGCAGTGCGCTATTGTACTAGCGTGAACAATTCGGCGCTGCCCGCCACCTTGCGCTGCCGCGCAGGTATCATAGACGCCCCGCAGAACGCATCACTTATCTCTCGATCCGCATGACCGAACCGACCAGCACTCCCCTGTATCCGCTTGCCGCGCCGACCCAGCAGCAGGTAGCGCCCACCGTCCTGCCGCACGACCCTGTGGCCGAGCACATCGCCGCACACCTGGGGCGGATCGACACCGTCTTCCACGACACCATCGCCGATCCGGTGCAGGTCGATATCCACGTGGTGCCGGCCAACGAGCGCTATCCCTTCCTGCGCCTGGTGACCTCGGGCATGAGCAGCCGGCCCATGACCGTGCCGGAAGGCGCGCCGCCGTTTGCTGAACTGATGATGGCCTTGCCGGCAGACTGGAAGCTCGACGAACAATCGGTGCAGGACGAGCGCTGGTACTGGCCGGTGGCCCTGCTGCGTCACCTGGCGCACTACCCGCACCAGCACGCCACCTGGCTGGGCCTGGGCCACACGGTGCCGAACGGCAGCCCGGCCAAGCCCTACGCCAAAGGCGTGGAGTTCACCGGCGCCATCCTGCTGCCGCCGGCTTCCGCGCCGGATGCGTTCGCCTCGCTCGAGCGTGACGGCAAGGACATCTATTTCCACTGCGTGGTGCCGCTCTACGAAGCCGAGCTGAACCTGGTCAAGCGCAAGGGCTTCCCGGCCCTGCTCGACGGCTTCAATGACAAGGGCGTGACCGACCTCGTGGTCCCGGGCCGCAAGAACACGGTCAAGAAGTTCCTCGGACTGTTCTGATGACGAGCATCGCCTTCCTCGGCATCGGCCTGATGGGAAGGCGGATGGCCACGCGCCTGGCGCAGGCCGGCTTGACGGTGCGCGCCTGGAACCGCACGTTTGCCAAGGCCGAGGCCTTGCGCGGGACCGGCGCCGAGCCGGTGGCCGAGTTGGCGCAGGCGGTGCAGGGCGCACAGCTGGTGATTTCCATGCTCGAGGCGGGGCCGGTGGTGGGTGAACTCATCGATGCCGCGCTGCCCGCGCTCGATGCGGGCACGCTGTGGATCGACATGAGCTCGACGCGGCAGGACGAAGCGCTGGCCTTCCACGCGCGCCTTGTCGCCGGCGGCTGCCGCTTCATCGACGCGCCGGTGTCGGGCGGCGTCGGCGGAGCCGAGGCCGGGCAGCTGGCGATCATGGCTGGCGGCGCGGCGGCGGATTTTGACCAGGTGGTAAAAATTCTGGAAGTGATGGGCCGCCCGCAACTCGTCGGTCCGGTGGGCAGCGGGCAGGTGGCCAAGCTGTGCAACCAGCTAATCGTCGGCGCCACGCTGAACGTGGTGGCCGAAGCGCTGCTGCTGGCGCAGGCGGCTGGGGCCGACCCGGGCGCGGTGCGTGAAGCCATCCGCGGCGGGTTTGCGGGCAGCCGGATTCTCGAGGTCCATGGGCAGCGCATGCTGGACCGGAATTTCGTGCCGGGCGGGCAGGTGAAGAGCCAGCTGAAGGATTTGCGCAATGTGCTGGCGGCGGCGCAGGGCGCGGGATTGACGCTGCCGGTGACGGAGCTGGTGACGCGGCAATATGAGGCGATCGAAGGGGGATTGCCGACGGCGGATCACTCGGCGGCTTTGCTGGCGCTGGAGCAGATGAATCCTGGAATCCGGCTAGGGAACGCGGCAGATCAGCTTCCGTAGGGTGGGCGGCTCTGCCGCCCACGCGGTGATCGCCGAAATTTCGTATTGCCGCAGCAGTGCCGGCGGACGTTGACCGCGTGGGCGGGAGACCCGCCCACCCTACGTCGGCAAACTCATCTCTACGAGCCGGACCCAATAACTCGCCCCAATCGGCAACAGATTGTCATTGAAGTCATAACTCGTGTTATGCAGCTGGCACGGTCCCAGCCCATGCCCGCCGGCCCGGTGCGCGCCTTCGCCGTTGCCGATGAACACATAGCACCCCGGCTTTTCCTGCAGCATGAAGGCGAAATCCTCCGCGCCCATGGTCGGCTCGACCTGCGTGTCCACGCATTCCGCCCCCACCACCGCGCGCATCGCCTCGATCGCAAACGCGGTCTGCTCCGGATGGTTGATGAGCGGCGGGTAATTGCGCTTGAACGTGAAGTCGACCGAGGCATGGAAGGCCGCCGCCACGCCAGTGGCAATCTCTTCCATGCGGTGCTGGATCAGGTCCAGCACGGCCGTCGAGAAGGTGCGCACGGTGCCCACCAGTTCCGCTTCGTCCGGGATGACGTTGGTAGCGCTGCCGGCGTGGATCTGGGTGATCGACAGCACCGCCGATTCCAGCGGGTTCTTTTCGCGCGAGACGATGGTCTGCCAGGCTTGCGCGATCTGCACCGCCACCATCACCGGATCGATGCCGCGGTGCGGCTGCGCAGCGTGGGCGCCCTTGCCGCGCACGACGACGCGGAACTCGTTACTGGAAGCCATCATCGGCCCCGGCACGACCCCGAAGTGCCCTTCCGGGATGCCGGGCCAGTTGTGCATGCCGTACACGGCGTCCATCGGGAACTGCTCGAACAGGCCATCGTCCATCATGCGGCGCGCGCCGCCGCCGCCTTCCTCGGCCGGCTGGAAGATCAGGTACACGGTGCCGTCGAAGTTGCGGTGCTGCGACAGGTGGTGCGCGGCGCCGAGCAGCATCGCGGTATGGCCGTCATGGCCGCAGGCGTGCATCTTGCCCGGATGGCGCGACGCGTGTGCGAAGCCATTGATCTCTTGCATGGGCAGCGCATCCATGTCAGCGCGCAGGCCGATCGCGCGGGGCGAAGAGCCATTCTTGACGATGCCGACCACGCCGGTCACGCCCAGGCCGCGCACGATCGGGATGCCCCATTCCGTCAGCTTTGCCGCCACCACGTCGGCGGTGCGTTGCTCTTCGTAGCACAGTTCCGGATGCGCATGCAGGTCGCGCCGGATCTCCTGCAACTGCGATTGCTGCGCCAGGATTGGTTCCACGAGTTTCATCGCTCTCTCCCTTTTTTGTCATGCTTGCATTGCACGTTTAGAACCATTGTAGCCTGCCTCAAACAGGCAGTAAAAGAGGAGGGGACGGACCGCGTCAAGATCGTATAAAGTATTGGTTTGACGAAGTATTTCTCTCGATTCCCGCACTCATGACAGTCACACAAGTCCGCGCCGCCTGCCCCCACGATTGCCCCGATACCTGCGCCATCCTCGTCACCGTCGACAATGGCGTGGCCACGGAAGTAAAGGGCGATCCGGAGCATCCGACGACGGCCGGTGTGCTGTGCACCAAGGTGTCGCGCTACGTGGAGCGCACCTACCATCCGGACCGCGTGCTGTATCCGATGCGCCGCGTGGGCCGCAAGGGCGAGGGCAAGTTTGAACGCATTACCTGGGGCGAGGCAATCGACGAGATCGCAGGGCGCCTGGGCCAGATCGCCGCGCGTGACCCGCAGGCCATTCTCCCGTACAGCTATGCCGGCACCATGGGACTGGTCCAGGGCGACTCGATGTCTTTGCGCTTCTTCAACAAGCTCGGCGCCTCGCTGCTCGACCGTACCATCTGCGCCACGGCCGGCGCGACCGGCTACAAGTACACCATCGGCGGCTCGATCGGCACCGACATCGAACAGTTCCAGAACGCGAAGCTGATCCTGATCTGGGGCGGTAATCCGATCGCCTCCAACCTGCACCTGTGGATGCGCGTGCAGGAAGCGAAGCGCCGCGGCGCGAAGCTGATCGCGATCGACCCGTACCGCTCGCTGACGGCCGAGAAGTGCCACCAGCACATTGCCCTGCTGCCCGGTACGGACGCCGCGCTGGCGCTGGGCATGATGCACGTGCTGATCAAGGAAGACCTGATCGACCACGACTACGTCGAGAAGTACACGCTCGGCTACGCAGAACTGAAACAGCGCGCGCTGGAATGGACGCCCGAGCGCACCGCGGAAACCTGCGGCATCACGGCCGAGGAAGTCGTCGAACTGGCACGCATCTACGGCCAGACCGCAAGGGGCGGCGAAGGCGCCGCGATCCGCATGAACTACGGCCTGCAGCGCGTGCGCGGCGGCGGCATGGCGGTGCGCAATATCGCCTGCCTGCCGGCGCTCGTCGGCGCCTGGCGCCACGCCGCCGGTGGCGTGCAGCTGTCGACCTCCGGTTCCTTCCCGGCCAACCGCCCGGTCCTGCAGCGCCCGGACCTGTTGAACGGCCGCATGCCGCGCACCATCAACATGACCACCATCGGCGACGACCTGCTCAAGGAGTCCTCGCCTGAATTCGGCCCGAAGATCGAAGCCGTCATCGTCTACAACGCCAACCCGCTGGCGATCGCCCCTGATTCAGCGAAGGTGCAGAAGGGCTTCGAACGCGAAGACCTGTTCACCGTGGTGCTGGAACACTTCCAGACCGACAGTGCCGACTATGCCGACATCCTGCTGCCGGCCACCACCCAGCTCGAACACGTCGATGCGCACCTGGCCTACGGTCACCTGTACATGATGGCCAACAACGCCGCGATCGAAGCGATCGGCGAAGCCAAGCCGAACACCGAGTTCTTCCGCCTGCTGGCCGCGCGCATGGGCTTCGACGACCCGTGCTTCCGCGAGACCGACGACGAACTGGCGGCCCAGGCCTTTGATAAACGCCACGAGCGCGCGGTGCACTTCGACTGGGACTCCCTGAAGAAGAAGGGCTGGCAGAAACTGAACATGCCGGACGCGCCCTTTGCCGAAGGCGGCTTCCCGACCCCGTCGGGCAAGTGCGAATTTTATTCGAGCAGCATGGCGGCCGACGGGCTCGATCCCGTCCCGGCCTATATCCCGCCGTATGAATCGCCCGCTTCCAACCCGGAGCTGGCGCGGAAGTACCCGCTGGCGATGATCTCGCCTCCGGCAAGGAACTTCCTCAACTCAACCTTTGTCAATGTACAGAGCTTGCGTGCAACCGAGGGCGAGCCGCACCTCGACATCCACCCGA
Organism: Massilia sp. IC2-476; assembly: GCF_020707295.1. NCBI lineage: Bacteria > Pseudomonadati > Pseudomonadota > Betaproteobacteria > Burkholderiales > Oxalobacteraceae > Massilia > Massilia sp. IC2-476. Next base: position 67,827 of record NZ_JAJFER010000013.1, on the reverse strand, counting down.
ACGACGCCGCCCGCCGCGGCATTGCGCACGGTGACATGGCACGCATTTATAACGACCGCGGCTCATTCGTTGCCCGTGCACGCGTTACCGACAAGGCGCGCGAAGGGCTGGTGGTGGGCTTGTCGATCTGGTGGAAGAAACTCTCCAGTGACGGCAAGAACGCCAACGAAGTGACCAGCCAGCGATTGACCGACATGGGCAGGGCGCCTACTTTCTACGACACCCTGGTGCAGGTTGAAAAACTTGCCCCCGCAACGCGAGATGAAACCCTCTAGATTTTCCACGGCCTTCCGGCCCCTAATGGCCGCGGCAGCCGCGGCCCTGATGTTGTCAAGCTGCTCATCCCTTTCCTACTACTCCCAGGCCGCCCAAGGCCAGCTCGAACTGCTGACGGATTCCCGTCCGATCGATGACTGGCTGGCCGATCCCGCGACGAAACCGACCCTGCGCCACCGCCTGGAGGCGGCGCGCCAGATCCGCCGCTACGCGATCCAGGAGCTAAAACTCCCGGACAACGGCAGCTACACCAATTTCACCAACCTCAAGCGCCCCTACGTGCTGTGGAACGTGGTCGCCACGCCCGAGCTGTCGCTGAAGCCCATGCAGTGGTGCTTCCCGGTGGCCGGCTGCGTGAACTACCGCGGCTACTACAGCAAGGACGAGGCCCAGGCCTATGCCAGGCAGTTGCGTGCCGAGGGCCATGATGTCGAAGTGGGCGGCGTCAGCGCCTACTCGACCCTGGGCTGGTTCAGCGATCCCCTGATCTCGACCTTCATCAACTATCCGGATGCGGAGCTGGCGCGCCTGATCTTCCACGAACTGGCGCACCAGGTGGTGTACGTGCCGGGCGACTCCAAGTTCAACGAATCCTTCGCCAGCGCGGTCGAGCAGGCCGGTGTCGAAGGCTGGCTGGAGCGTTTCGGCAACCCGGCGATGCGCGAAGCCTTCGATCGCTACAGCGCGCGCAAGAAGGATTTCATGGCGCTGCTGGTGCGCTACCGCGGCGAGCTGGAGAAGCTCTACGCGAGCGCCGCCAGCCGCGAAGAGAAGCGCGCTACCAAGACGCGGCTGTTCATGGCGCTGAAGGACGACTACCAGGTGCTGAAGGCGAACTGGGGCGGCTATGCGGGCTACGACCGCTTCTTTGCCGAGCCGCTCTCGAACGCCCACCTGGCCTCGATCGCCACCTATAACGACTTCGTCCCGGCCTTCCGCGCCCTGCTGGACAAGGAGCGCACCTGGCCTGCGTTCTACAAGTCGGTCAACCGGATCGCCAAGCTCGACAAGGCGGACCGGCACCGGGTGCTGAAGAAGCTCGCGGCGCCAGCCCCGACCGCGCCGCTGGTGGTGCAGCGCACCATGGGTGAGGTGGCGGGATTGAGTAAATAGGCTTGGGTAGAGGACACGTTCCAATCGACTTAAAAGAACTTGCGCGCATTGCCGCTGCCCGATAGCATCACCATCAGGCGATAGCAAAGGCGCAAGCTTCGCGCGCCCCCACAACGATAAATTCGAGACAAAAAGGGCATCCGATGGACAAACTCTGGCTGAAGTCGTACCCCCCGAACGTTCCAAGCGAGATCAATCCCGATCAGTACGGGTCGCTCGTGCACATGCTGGAAGAATCGTTCAGCAAGTACGCCGACCGCAATGCGTACGTTTGTATGGACAAGTTCCTGACTTACGGCGAACTGGATGCCTACTCGAAGAAGCTGGCGGCCTGGCTGCAGAGCCGCGGCATGGAGCGCGGCGCGCGCGTGGCCATCATGATGCCGAACGTGCTGCAGTACCCGATCGCGATCGCGGCCGTGCTGCGCGCCGGGTACACCGTGGTCAACGTCAACCCGCTGTACACGCCGCGCGAGCTCGAGCACCAGATCAAGGACTCGGGCAGCGAAGCGATCATCGTGCTCGAGAACTTCGCGCACACCGTGCAGCAGGTGATGGGCAAGACCCCGCTCAAGCACGTGGTGGTGGCGAGCATGGGCGAGATGCTGGGCGGCGCCAAGGGCATGCTGGTCAATTTCGTGGTCCGCAGTATCAAGAAGATGGTGCCGGAGTTCTCGCTGCCGAACATGGTGCGCTTCAAGGAAGCCCTGTCGCAGGGCGCGAAGATGCCCTTCTCCAAGGTCGAGCTGAAGTCCTCGGATGTCGCCTTCCTGCAGTACACCGGCGGCACCACCGGCGTGTCGAAAGGCGCCACGCTCACGCACCGCAACGTGATCGCCAACGTGCTGCAGACCGAAGCCTGGTCGGCGCCGGCGATGGGGCAGTCGAACGAGCAGACCGTGATCGTCTGCGCGCTGCCGCTGTACCACATCTTCGCGCTGACGGCCTGCGCGATGTGGGGCATGCGCACCGGCGCCCTGAACATCCTGATCGTGAACCCGCGCGACATCCCGGGCTTCATCAAGGAGCTGGGCAAGTACAAGATCAACATGCTGCCGGCGGTGAACACGCTGTACAACGCGCTGGTCAACCACCCGGACATCGGCACCGTGGACTTCTCGGGCCTGAAGGTCTCGAACGGCGGCGGCATGGCGGTGCAGAAGGCCGTCAACGACAAGTGGAAGCAGATCACCGGCACCGCGATCATCGAAGGCTACGGCCTGTCGGAGACTGCGCCGGTCGCCACCTGCAACCGCGCCGACGTGAAGGAATTCACCGGCACCATCGGCCTGCCGATCCCGTCCACCGACATCGCGATCCTGGACGACGAAGGCAAGCCGATGGGCATCGGCCAGATCGGCGAGATCGCGATCCGCGGTCCGCAGGTGATGGCCGGCTACTGGAACCGCCCGGAAGAAACCGCCAAGGTCATGACCCCGGACGGCTTCTTCAAGTCGGGCGACGTCGGCGTCATGGACGCGGACGGCTACGTGAAGATCGTCGACCGCAAGAAGGACATGATCCTGGTCTCGGGCTTCAACGTCTACCCGAACGAACTGGAAGGCGTGATCGCCGGCCACCCGGGCGTGCTGGAATGCGCCGTGATCGGGGTGCCGGACGAGCATTCCGGCGAAGCGGTGAAGGTGTTCGTGGTGCGCAAGGACCCGAGCCTCTCCGCCGAGCAGCTGATGGACTACTGCAAGCAGCAGTTCACCGGCTACAAGAAACCGAAGTACATCGAGTTCCGCGACGAGCTGCCGAAGACCAACGTCGGCAAGATCCTGCGCCGCGCATTGCGGGACGAGAAGCAGGCGGAAAAAACCACCGCCTGACCACAGCATGACGGCCGGCGCCGTATGCCGGCCCGCGAAAAGCCGCCCTGTCCCGGGCGGCTTCGCGTTTTTTATGGACACAGCAAGAACACGGAAGGTGAGGCACGGATGGACAAGTTTTGGCTCAAGTCGTATGAGGAAGGCGTACCTGCGGAGATCGACCCGACGCAGTACCGCTCCCTGACGCATCTGCTGGAGGAGGCGTTCCGCAAGTATGCCGACCGCAAGGCCTACGCGTGCATGGGCAAGACCCTGACTTTCGCCGAGCTGGACCGCCTGTCCGGCCGCATGGCGGCCTGGCTCCAGGCCAAGGGCCTGCAACCGGGCGCACGCGTGGCCATCATGCTGCCGAACGTGCTGCAGTACCCGGTGGCGATGGCCGCCGTGCTGCGGGCCGGCTACGTGATCGTCAACGTCAACCCGCTCTACACCCCGCGCGAGCTGCAGCACCAGCTGACCGATTCGGGCGCGGAAGCCATCGTGGTGCTGGAGAACTTCGCGCACACGCTGGAACAGGTGATCGACAAGACCCAGGTCAAGCACGTGGTGGTGGCGACCATGGGCGACCTGCTGGGCGGCGTCAAGGGCATGCTGGTCAACCTGGTGGTACGCAAGGTCAAGAAGATGGTGCCGGCCTTCTCCCTGCCGGGATCGATCGGCTTCAAGCGCATGCTGGCGGACGCCTCGGGCGCTACCCTGCGTCCCGTCGCCATCGGCCATGACGACATCGCCTTCCTGCAGTACACCGGCGGCACCACGGGCGTGTCGAAAGGCGCGGTGCTGCTGCACAAGCACGTGATCGCCAACGTGCTGCAGAACGAAGCCTGGTTCGCGCCGACCCTCAGCAAGATCAAGGCAGGCGAGCAGCCGCAGTTCGTGTGCGCGCTGCCGCTGTACCACATCTATGCGCTGACCGTGTGCGCGCTGCTCGGCCTGCGCGTGGGCGGCATGAACCTCCTGATCCCGAACCCGCGCGATATCGCCGGCTTCATCAAGGAGCTGGGCGACTACCGCATCAACATCTTCCCGGCCGTGAACACCCTGTACAACGGCCTGGTGAACAACCCCGACTTCGCCAAGCTCGATTTCTCGGGCCTGCTGGTGTGCCCGGGCGGCGGCATGGCGGTGCAGAAGGCGGTGGCCGACAAGTGGCTGCAAATTACCGGCACCCCGATCGTGGAAGGCTACGGCCTGTCCGAGACCTCGCCGGTGGTCACCGCCAACCGCTGCGACATTACCGACTTCACCGGCACCATCGGCCTGCCGCTGCCCTCGACCGAGATCCGCATCCTGGACGAAGCGGGCAACGCGGTCCCGTTCGGCACCGCCGGCGAGATCGCCGTGCGCGGCCCGCAGGTGATGGCCGGCTACTGGCAGCGTGACGACGAAACCGCCAAGGTCATGACGCCGGACGGCTTCTTCAAGACCGGCGACGTCGGCATCATGAACGAAGAGGGCTATACCCGCATCGTCGACCGCAAGAAGGACATGATCCTGGTGTCGGGCTTCAACGTGTATCCGAACGAGATCGAAGGCGTGGTCGCGGCTCTGCCGGGCGTGCTGGAAGTGGCCTGCGTCGGCGTGCCGGACCAGCACTCGGGCGAAGCGGTCAAGCTCTACATCGTCAGGAAGGATCCGGCGCTCACCAGCGAGCAGGTGATGGCCTTCTGCAAGGAGCAGCTCACCGGCTACAAGCGGCCGAAGTTCGTGGAATTCCGCGAGACGCTGCCGAAGACGAATGTGGGCAAGATCCTGCGCCGCGAGCTGCGCGACGAAAAACAGTCGGCCTGAGGCCTCAGGCCAGGCGCTCGGCGCCTGCCACCCCATCGGCCACGCGGAACGCAGCCAGTTCCGCGATGGCCGATTTTGCATTCTGCACGTCGTGCAGGCCCAGGAAGTGCGTCACGGTCTCCTTCGGCGTCACGTCCAGCAGCATGTAGCCGCGCCTGTCGCTGCGCCCGTACAGCATGTGCGGGTTCTTGGCCACGTGTTCCTCGGTGCGGGCCTGCGGGCGCGAGCTCGAGGTCACGGAGGTGCCCACGAATTCCGTTGCCACCACCGGGTTCTGCTTCGACACCGGCTTCGAGAAATCCGGCCGCAGCGCGGTCGCATAGAAGGTGTGCACGTCGCCGCCCAGCACCAGCGGGTTGTGGGCGCCATGCTTCACCAGTGTGTCCAGCAGGCGCCGGCGCGCCGCCGGATAGCCGTCCCAGCCATCGGTCCAGAAGCGTCCGTCCTCGGGTTTGACGATGGGCACGCTGCTCGACTGCGCCATCAGGGTCTGCTGCGCAAGGATGTTCCACTTTGCGCGCGAAGTCGCGAGCCCGGATTCCAGCCAGGCTTCCTGTTCCGTTCCCAGCATGCTGCGGCGTGGATCGCGCAACGCTTCGCAGGCGCGCGCGAACACGGCGTTCGAGCCGCCGCGGGTGCCCGATTTGGGGCAGGCCTGGGGCGAGCGGTACTGGCGGTCGTCCAGCACGTGGAAGCGCGCGAGGCGTCCCCAGTCGTAGCGCTGGAACATTTCGACAGAAGTGAAACCGTCGCGCGCCACTTTCGGCAGGCGCAGCGGCATGTGCTCGTAGAAGGCCTGGTAGGCGGCGGCGCGGCGCGCAGCGAAATCCTGCGCCAGCCGTTCGTCGCGCAGGCCGCCGTAGTCGTTGGCCACCTCGTGGTCGTCCCAGGTCACGATCCAGGGCGCGGCATGATGCGCGGCCTGCAGGTCCGGGTCGCTCTTGTACTGCGCGTAGCGCCGGCGGTAGTCTGCCAGCGTGAAGGATTCGTCGGTACGCACCACGCGCGACGGGTGGCGCAGCTGGTAGGGACCCCATTCGTAGATGTAGTCGCCCAGGAAGGCGACCAGGTCCGGGCTGCTTGCTGCGATGTGGCGGTGCGCGGCGTAGCTGCCGAATTCCCAGTGCTGGCACGAGGCCACCGCCAGCTTCAGGCGGCCCGGCATGTCCTCGCGCGCGGGCGCGGTACGGGTGCGGCCGACCGGGCTGACGGCGTCGCCCAGCATGAAGCGGTACCAGTACCAGCGGCCGGGCGCCAGTCCCTTCACGTCCACGTGGACGCTGTGGGCGAGTTCCGGCGCGGCCACCGCCGTGCCCTTTGCCGCGATGTGGCGAAAGGCCTCGTCGCGGGCGACTTCCCAGCGCACTGTCATGGCGACCGGTGGCGTGCTCTGCTCTTTCAGCGGATCGCTCAGGATGCGCGTCCACAGGATGACGGAGTCCGGCAGCGGCGAGCCGGAGGCGACGCCGAGACTGAACGGGTAGGGACCCTTGGTGGAGGAAGCGCAGGCGCTCAGGCTGGTGCCTGCGAGCGCGGCAGACAGACGCGCCGCATCGAGCAGGAACAGCCGGCGCGAGCTCATCCTTACTGGTGCGAGATCAGCGAGTCGAGCGGCGGCAGCTGGCGCGGCTTGCGGTCCGGACCCGTGGCGACATAGGTCAGGGTCGCCTCGGTCACCTTCACGACGTCGGCCTGCAGGCGGTTGCGTTCGGCATAGACTTCGACACACACGGTGATCGAGGTATTGCCGACGCGGACGATGTCGGCATAAAAGGACAGCAGGTCGCCCACGAACACCGGCTGCTTGAACAGGAAGGAGTTCACGGCGATGGTCGCCACGCGGCCGTTGGCGCGGCGGGTGGCCGGCAGCGAGCCGGCGACGTCGACCTGTGCCATGATCCAGCCGCCGAACACGTCGCCGTACACGTTGGCATCGGACGGCGCGGGCATCACGCGCAGTTCCGGCATCTTGCCCTGGGGCAGGCGGGTCGACGTGGTGTTAGGGGTGGCGGGGGCGTTTTGTGGCGTGGTCATCTTGTTTTCTCGGTAAAAGCTACAATCGTCCCGAATTGAACCATAAATCCCCCAGCCCTGCCATGCGACGTACTCCCGCTTCAAGTGTTCCCCTGCCTCCCGATGCGAAAGGCGTGCCGCGCAACGACTGGGCCACCCTGCGTACCCTGTTCCCTTACCTGTGGGTCTACAAGTGGCGCGTGCTGGCCGCGCTCGGCGCACTGATTGGCGCCAAGATGGCCAACGTCGGCGTGCCGCTGGTGCTCAAGCGGCTGATCGACCAGCTCGCCATCGACCCGAAAGACCCGCACGCGCTGCTGGTGCTGCCGCTGGGCGCGCTCGTCGCCTACGGCCTGCTGCGCCTGTCCACCACCGTGTTTACCGAGCTGCGCGAATTCCTGTTCGCACGCGTGACACAGCGTGCCGTGCGGACCATTGCGCTGAAAGTCTTCCGCCACCTGCACGCGCTGTCTCTGCGCTTCCACCTGAACCGGCAAACAGGCGGCATGACGCGCGACATCGAGCGCGGCACGCGCGGCGTGAATTCGCTGATCTCGTATTCGCTCTTCAACGTGCTGCCGACCCTGGTCGAGATCACGCTGGTGCTCGGCTACCTGGTGCTCAACTACGACATCTGGTTCACCATCATCACCGGCGTGGCGCTGGCCAGCTACATCGCTTTCACCGTGATCGTGACCGAATGGCGCACCCACTTCCGGCGCACCATGAACGAGCTGGACTCGAAGGCCAATACCAAGGCCATCGATTCGCTGCTCAACTACGAAACGGTGAAGTACTTCGGCAACGAAGAGTACGAAGCGAAGCGCTACGACCAGGGCCTGCAGAGCTATGAGAACGCGGCGGTGCGTTCGCAGACCTCGCTGTCGTTCCTGAACACCGGCCAGTCCCTGATCATCGCCACCGCCGTCACGCTGATCCTGTGGCGCGCCACCGAAGGCGTGATCGCCGGGACCATGACCCTGGGCGACCTGGTGCTGGTGAACTCCTTCATGATCCAGCTGTACATCCCGCTCAACTTCCTGGGCGTGATCTACCGCGAGATCAAGCAGAGCCTGGCCGACATGGAGCGCCTGTTCTCGCTGCTCGACCAGAACCGCGAAGTGGCCGATTCCAAGGGCGCCCAGCCTCTGGTCACGCGCGGCGCACAGGTCGAGTTCTCGCACGTGGAATTCAGCTACGAAGCCAAGCGTCAGATCCTGTTCGACGTCGATTTTGCCATCCCGGCCGGCACCACGACCGCGGTGGTGGGACACAGCGGTTCGGGCAAGTCGACCCTGTCGCGCCTGCTGTTCCGCTTTTACGACGTGAATGGGGGCGCGATCCGCATCGATGGCCAGGACCTGCGCGACATCACCCAGGCCTCATTGCGCGCAGCAATCGGCATCGTGCCGCAGGATACGGTGCTGTTCAATGACACCATCGAGTACAACATCGCGTATGGACGTCCTGGCGCTTCGCATGAAGACATCGTGGCGGCGGCGCGGGCGGCCTCGATCCACGACTTCATCGAGAGTCTGCCGGATGGCTACCAGACCATGGTGGGCGAGCGCGGCTTGAAGCTGTCGGGCGGCGAGAAACAGCGCGTGGCGATCGCGCGCACGCTGCTGAAGAACCCGGCGATCCTGATCTTTGACGAGGCGACGTCGGCGCTGGATTCGAAGTCGGAGCAGGCGATCCAGGCACAACTGAAGGAAATCGCGAAGGACCGCACCACCCTGGTGATCGCGCACCGCCTGTCGACCATCGCGGATGCGCAGCAGATCATCGTGCTGGATCACGGCCGCATCGTTGAACGCGGCACGCACCAGTCCCTGCTCGCTGCGCGCGGGCTGTATCAGCAGATGTGGGAACGGCAGCTGGCGCGGCCGGATGAGGAGCTGGCGTCGCCGCCGCTGGAGATTGCGAAGTAGGAATGCGTCTGCCACTTGACCGCGTGGGCGGGAAACCCGCCCACCCTACAAAAAGCGGTTTGCCGTAGGGTGGGCAGGTTTCCTGCCCACGCGGTCAGCCAACAGCAGATCAGTAGGTATAGAACATCCGCTGAATCTCCCTAGTGCTGTTCGTCTTGGTCAACGCCAGCATCAGCAGAATGCGTGCCTTCTGCGGGCTGAGCGTATCCGACACCACGAAGTCCAGCTGGTCATCATTCGCCTCACCGTTGCGCGCCACGATGCCCTGGCCCACGCGCGCCGAGCGCACGATGACCACGCCCTGTTCGCGCGCAGCGATCAGGGCCGGCTTGGTCTTGGCCGGCAGGCTGCCATTGCCCACGCCCGCATGCACCAACCCTTTGGCCCCGCTTGCCACCAGCGCCTTCACCGCCACGTCACCCACGTTCGCATACGCATAGGCCACATCCACCTGCGGCAGCGCGTCCAGTTTCGACACGTCGAACTCGGTGTCCACCGTGTGCTTGCGTGTGACTTCACGGTAGAAGAAGGGTTTGCCGCCCTGGATGTAGCCGATCATGCCCAGTTCCGAGCTGCGGAAGGTGTCGGTGGTGGTGGTGTTCGACTTGGTGACGTCGCGCGCCGCGTGGATCTGGTCGTTCATCGCCACCAGCACGCCCTTGCCGACCGCGGATGGCGAGCCGGCCAGGTTGACCGCGTTGTACAGGTTGATCGGACCGTCGGCCGACAGCGCGGTGGACGGGCGCATCGAGCCGACCACCACCACCGGCTTCTTGCTCTTGACGACCAGGTTCAGGAAGTAGGCCGTTTCTTCCAGCGTGTCGGTGCCGTGGGTGATGACGATGCCGTCCACGTCCGGCTGCGCCAGCAGGGCATTGACGCGCTTGGCCAGGATCAGCCAGTGCTCGTTGCCCATGTTTTCGCTGGCGATCTGGAACACCTGCTCGCCGCTGACCTTGGCGACCTTCGTGATTTCCGGGACCGCCTGGATCAACGCCTGCACCCCCACGGTAGCGGCGGTGTAGCCGACCGTGGTGGTGCTGGTGGCGCCGGTACCGGCGATGGTGCCGCCGGTGGCGAGGATGGTCACGTTGGGCAGCTTTGTCCCTTGCGCCTGCGCCGCCGAGGCGAGCAGGAACAGCAGGGCGAACAGCGCCGCGAAGGCGCGCTTGGAACGGTGGAACAGCATTACTTCTCCTTCAAAAAACAAAAAGGCGGCCGCAGTGCGCGGCCGCCCGTAACAGATGAATTACGGCTTCTTGTAGACGACGCCGTCCTTCATGACAAACTTGACCTGCTCGAGCAGCTTCACGTCGCGCAGTGGATCGCCTTCCACCGCGACGATGTCGGCGGCGAAGCCCGGCTCCACCGAACCGAGGCGCTGGGCCTGGTCGAGCAGGGTGGCGGCATGCAGGGTGGCGGCGCGGATCGCCTCCAGCGGCGACATGCCCGCTTCCACCATGTAGCCGAACTCCTTGGCGTTTTCGCCGTGCGGGAACACGCCGGCGTCGGTGCCGAAGGCGATCTTCACGCCGGCCTTGTGGGCGCGGCCGAAGGTGGCCTGCAGCTGCGGGCCGATGGCGGCCGCTTTCGGCCGCACCAGGGCCGAATAGTAGCCATCGATCTTGGCCTTGTCGGCCACGTAGCGGCCGGCCGAGATGGTCGGCACGTACCAGTGGCCGGTCTTCTTGAACAGGGCGACGGTTTCGTCGTCCATCAGGGTGCCGTGCTCGATCGAGTCGACGCCGGCGCGCAGGGCGCGCTTCATGCCTTCGGCGCCGTGGGCGTGGGCCGCGACGCGGAAGCCGTAGTCCTTGGCGGTGCTGACGATGGCCTTCAGCTCGTCCTCGGTGTATTGCGAGTTCTGGCCGTTGGCGGCCTGGCTCAGCACGCCGCCGGTGGCGGTGATCTTGATCAGGTCGGCGCCTTCCTTGTAGCGCTGGCGCACGGCCTGGCGGCCTTCTTCCGGGCTGTCGATGACGCCCTGTTCCGGACCGGGGTGTCCCACTTTCTCGCTCAGGAAGTGCGACAGGTTGTTGGTCGGGTCGGCATGGCCGCCGGTGGTGGCGATCGACTTACCCGCGGTGAACATGCGCGGACCCGGGATCTCGCCGCTATTGATGGCGCGCTTGAGCGAGACGTTCAGGCCATCGGCCGCGCCCAGGTCGCGCACCGTGGTGAAGCCCGCCATCAGGGTGCGCTGGGCATACTTGACCGAGCGGAAGGCCATGTCCTGCGGATCGGCGGTGAGGCGGTCGCGGTAGGCGTCGACCACCGGCGCGGTTTCGCTGGTCAGGTGCACGTGCATGTCGATCAGGCCGGGCAGGCAAGCGTGGCGCGACAGGTCGACGTTCCCTGCCGCCTGCGTCATCGGGCCGACCGACTTGATCACGCCGTTTTCCACCACGATGCTGACGCGCTCGCGCCAGGTGCCGCTCTTGACGTCCAGCAGGCGGCCGCAGTCGACGGTCTGGGCGGCGGCGTATGCGCCGCCGGCATGCGCTCCGCCGAATGCGCCAAGCAGCAGGCCTGCCATGTACAGCTGTTTCATGTCTCGCTCCTCATTATGGTTATATGAAAAAGGCCCTCCATCGCTGGAAGGCCTTCGGTACTGACACTATCGATGCACGCTCAACGCAGCGGTGCGACTGCGGGGTCCTTGTTCGGGTCGGCGAGGTCGCCTTCCCACTTGGCGACCACCGCGGTGGCGATGCCGTTGCCGATCACGTTGGTGGCCGAACGGGCCATGTCCAGGAAGTGGTCGATGCCCAGCAGGAGCAGCAGACCGGCTTCCGGGATGTTGAACTGGGCCAGGGTGGCGGCGATGACGACCAGCGAGGCGCGCGGCACGCCGGCCATGCCCTTCGAGGTCAGCATCAAGACCAGCATCATGGTCATCTGGGTCGCCAGGTCCAGCTCGATGCCGTAGGCCTGGGCGATGAAGACGGCCGCGAAGGTGCAGTACATCATCGAGCCGTCCAGGTTGAACGAATAGCCGATCGGCAGCACGAAGGCGGCCAGGCGGTTCTTGACGCCGAAGCGCTCCAGGCCTTCCAGGGTCTTCGGGAAGGCCGCTTCCGACGAGGCGCAGGTGTAGGCCAGGATGGTCGGTTCCTTCAGCTCGGAGATCAGGCGCAGCACGCGGCGGCCGAGGAAGATGCCGCCGATCAGGATCAGCACCACCCACAGCAGGATGATGCCGAGGTAGAACTCGGCCATGAAGATGCCGTAGGTCGAGAGCACGCCCAGGCCGCTCTTGGCGATCACGCCCGCCACCGCCGCGAACACCGCGACCGGCGCGAAGTTCATGACATAGCCGGTGACCTTCAGCATGATGTGGGCGATGCCGTCCACCGCGTCGATCAGCGGGGTGGCGCGCGCGCCGACGGCGGCCGCCGCGGTGCCGAAGAAGATCGAGAACACGACGATCTGCAGGATCTCGTTCTTGGCCATGCCGTCGAAGATCGAGACCGGAATCAGGTGCGTGATGAAATCCTTCAGGGTCAGGCTGGAAGTGGTGATGCCCGAGGAGGTGCCCACCGGCGGCACGGCGCCCGACAGGGCCATCGCGTCGCCCGGACGGAACAGGTTGACCAGGACCAGGCCCAGCGACAGCGAGATCACCGAGGCGATGATGAACCAGCCCAGCGCCTTGACGCCGATGCGGCCCACTTCCTTGGCGTCGCCCATCTTGGCGATGCCGACCACCAGGGTCGAGAACACCAGCGGCGCGATGATCATCTTGATCAGGCGGAGGAACATGGTCGTGATCAGTGCCATGGTGTCGGCGAAGCCTGCCGGGTCGGCGAAACTGGTGTTGGCCACGTAGCCGACGACGATCCCGAGCACGAGGCCGACCAGGATGTAGGTTGTCAGGCGGTTCTTTTTATCCATAATGCTTCCTGTCTTGTGGACCTGTGCATAAACCCGCGGCAGGGGATTGCACTGTCGCAAGGCGAATTATTGGGTAGTGAGTTGGGAGAACGGTGAGCCGTTCTGGTAGGTAAGGCAAGTTCCGAAGTATCCTTGTCGCTAGAAATGCTGTCAAGCATGCTTACACCGTGCGCAACAGCGCGGACAATCGCCGCCGCGGGCGGCGCACATACAGGCACCAGATGATCGAGATCGAGAACGTCAGCAAGTGGTACGGCAGCTTCCAGGTGCTGCGCGATTGCAGCACCCGCGTCGCACGCGGCGACGTGGTGGTGGTGTGCGGGCCGTCGGGCTCCGGCAAGTCGACCCTGATCAAGACCGTCAACGGCCTCGAGCCCTTCCAACAGGGGCGGATCACGGTCGACGGCATCGCGGTGGGCGACCCGAAGACCAAGCTGTCGCAGCTGCGTGCGCGCATCGGCATGGTGTTCCAGAACTTCGAGCTGTTCCCGCACCTGTCGGTACGCGACAACCTGACCCTGGCCCAGGTCAAGGTGCTGGGGCGCAGCAAGAGCGAGGCGCTCGAGCGCGGCCTGCAATACCTGGACCGCGTCGGCCTGCTGGCACACCAGGACAAGTTCCCGGGCCAGCTCTCGGGCGGCCAGCAGCAGCGCGTGGCGATCGCGCGCGCACTGTCGATGGACCCGGTGGCGATGCTGTTCGACGAGCCCACGTCCGCGCTCGACCCCGAGATGATCGGCGAGGTGCTGGACGTGATGGTGGGGCTGGCGCAGGAAGGCATGACCATGATGGTGGTGACCCACGAGATGGGTTTTGCGCGCAAGGTGGCGGACCGGATCGTCTTCATGGACCAGGGCGCCATCGTCGAGGACAGCCCCAAGGAAGCGTTCTTCAATGCCCCGCAGTCGGAGCGGGCGCGCGAATTCCTGGCGCGGATCATCCACTAGAAAGCACAACGGCGCCCGAGGGCGCCGCTGCTGATCACGCGTTCAAGCGATCACGCCTGCTTCTGCTTGCGGCGGCGCGCGCCGGCCAGGCCTGCTGCGCCCAGCGCGAACAGGGCGATCGATGCCGGTTCCGGAACGTCCCAGCCGATGGCGTCGAACATCATCAGGTCCATCTGGCTGATGGCCAGCAGTTCGCCACGGCCCGCGGTCGGGTCCAGCAGGCCGATGCCGCGGTTGTCCTTCCAGTGGCTGGCCTGCTGGCCGTCGCCGTTGGCGCGGCCGTTCGAGAAGATCGACAGCGTAGTGGTGCAGTTATCCAGGGAGAAGAACTTGTCGCGTGCATCCGCGGACCAGTCGATGTCGGCGCCGGCAGCCTTGCTCGCCGGCGAGCAGCGGTACAGGTCGGCCGGAGCGACCAGGGTGAACGCTGAATCGTCCAGGTCGGTGCGGGTGTAGACCTGGTCCAGGATGTCGACACCGCTGATGAAACCGAGCGCATGGCCGATCTCGTGGGCGGCCACGCCGGTGAAGTCGATCAGGCCGGCGCCAATGCCGTCGGTCGGGTCGAAGTCGAAGATCGAGGCGAAACCGGTGCTGAACGAGATCGAACCGTCAGAGCCCTTGTCGCTGTCCGGAATCAGGCCCAGGGCGCGGAAATTCGCCCAGGTCGCGGTAACGGCGCGGTTGTTCGCGTCGCAGTCGTTGTCGACGAAGGTGGCGGCGCTGCCGGCGCCGGCCGGGTTGACGTTGGTGCCGTTCATCATGACGCTCAGGCACGGGCCTGCGGGCAGGTTGGCAATGGCCTGGAAATCCGTGCTGGTCTTGGCATCGCGGATCAGGGCCTGGCGGAAGCCCGCGTAGCTGAGGGTGCCCTGGCGCGAACTGGTCGAGCCGAGCACGTTGGGAGCGAGCGCCGCGAAAGCGATGTTCAGGTTGACCTGCACGTTGTCATGCAGGACGCTCTGCCAGCGGTTGGCAGCGGTCTGGAAGCCGGCCAGCGCGCGTGCGTCCATGGCAGGGTCATAGGTGAAGTTGATCGTCAGTGCCTGTGCCGAGCCTGCGTAGGCGCATGCCAGCAGCGGAACGATCTTCAGCAGGTTTTTCAGGGTTTTCATGAGTCTCTATTTCCGTGATATTTCAAATAATTATTCTTGGCGACATCCGCCATGCCAATGAAGCGGCTGCTTTTCCACAAGCAAGTTTCAAGCCAGAAATTTAAGCCGTTGTTTATTAAGAGAAAAATTTTTCCAGGCGGTAATCAGCGTCGTGCACTGTAAAATTTTCCGTCAGGATAGAATGCTTGCCTTGTATATACATGTGGGCCAGCGAGCGTGCGACTCCTGCTGTGGCTCCGGTAAAATGTCGGCATCCGCAATCCGAGAGCCGCCATGTCCATCATCGAAACCCCCGACACCATCACCATCACCCGCCCCGACGACTGGCACCTGCACCTGCGCGACGGCGCGGCGCTGAGCAGCGTACTGCCGCACAGCGCGCGCCAGTTCGCGCGCGCGATCGTGATGCCGAACCTGAAGCCGCCGGTGACCACGACCGCGGCGGCCAGCGCCTACCGCGAACGCATCCTGGCGGCGCTGCCGGAAGGGATGCGCTTCGAACCCCTGATGACGCTGTACCTGACCGACAACACCGACCCGGACGAGATCCGGCGCGCGATGGATTCCGGTTTCGTCCACGCGGTCAAGCTGTACCCGGCCGGCGCCACCACCAATTCGGACGCCGGCGTCACCGACCTCAAGAAGTGCTATAAAACGCTCGAAGTGATGCAGGAAGTCGGCATGCCGCTGCTGGTGCACGGCGAAGTGACGGACAACGACATCGACCTGTTCGACCGCGAGGCCGTGTTCATCGAGCGCGTCATGCGCCCGCTGCGCAGCGCCATGCCGGCCCTGAACGTGGTGTTCGAACACATCACCACCAAGGAAGCGGCCCAGTACGTGGCCGAAGCCGAAGGTCCGATCGCGGCTACCATCACCGCCCACCACCTGCTGTACAACCGCAACGAGATCTTCCGCGGCGGCATCCGCCCGCACTACTACTGCCTGCCGGTGCTCAAGCGCGAGGAACACCGCCTGGCGCTAGTGACCGCCGCCACCAGCGGCGACGAGCGCTTCTTCCTCGGCACCGACTCGGCGCCGCATGCGGTGCACACCAAGTACGCGGCCTGCGGCTGCGCCGGCTGCTACACCGCGCTGCACGCGATGGAGATGTACACCGAAGCCTTCGCCCAGGCGGGCGCGCTCGACAAGCTCGAAGCCTTCGCCAGCCTGAACGGACCGGCCTTCTACGGCCTGCCGGTCAACGAAGGGACCATCACGCTCAAGCGCGAAGCCTGGACCCTGCCGGAGACCGTGCCCTTCGGCGAACACCAGCTGGTGCCGCTCAACGCCGGCGAGACCATCAACTGGAAGATGGTGGACTGAGCGTCCCGATGCTGCCGCAGATCGACTGGTCGCGCCCGTGGTACGACGCGGTACGGCCGGCCTATGAGCGGCTGGGCTTGGGTGGCGAGGAGTTCCTTGCCGCCTTCAACCGCAGCGCCGATGCGCTTGGCCTGTGCAATGACGCCGGTTTGCCGCTGCGCTTCGTGCCGCAAAGCGCGCTGCCGGAGGGCCGCGCCTACGAGGAATTCATCGGCGCCACCGGCCAGGTGCCGACGCGCGACAACCTGCATGATTTTTTCAACGGGCTGGTATGGCAGACCTTCCCGCTCATCAAGCGCCAGCTGAACGCCCTGCAGGCGGCCCAGATCGCCCAGGCCGGCATCGGCAAGTCGCGCGGTCCGGCGCGCGACGCCGCCACCATCTTCGACGAGAATGCCGCGCTGCTGGTGGTGCGCGAGGGCGCCCCCGGGCGCGAACTGGTGGACGCGCTGCGCGCTCACCGCTGGTGCGAGGCGCTGCATGAAAAGCGCGCCATGTTCGGGCACGATGTGCGACTCTGGCTGTTTGGCCACGCGCTGATGGAGAAGCTGGTAGCGCCACGCAAGGCCATCACCGCGCATACGCGTGTCATCTTCGTGGGCGATGATGTGATGGCGCTGTCGCTTGAAGCGCAGCGCGCCTGGCTCGACGCCCGGGTGGCGGCCGAGCTGGCCGAACAGGGACTGGCCACATCGAACTTCACGCCGCTGCCGGTGCTCGGCGTGCCGGGCTGGTGGCCGGGGCAGGACCAGGATTTTTATCTCGACACGACGGTGTTCCGTCCAAAACGACAGCACTGAAAGGACAAGCCGGATGGCAAACGACGTACGCTGGGGCATCCTCGGCACCGGCAAGATCGCGCGCGCCTTCGCTACCGCACTGAAGGATGTGCCGGGCGCGCGGCTGGCGGCGGTGGCCTCGCGCAGCTTGGAGAAGGCGCAGGCCTTTGCCCAGGAGTTTGGCGCCGCGGCAGCCTATGGCGACTACCAGGCGCTGGCCGACGCCGCAGGCATCGACCTGGTCTACGTCGCCACGCCGCATCCGCAGCACGCCGACAATGCCCTGATGGCGCTACGCGCCGGCAAGGGCGTGCTGGTCGAGAAACCATTCACCATGAACCTGCGCGAAGCCGAGCAGGTGGTCACGCTGGCGCGCTCGCGCCGCCTGTTCCTGATGGAGGCGATGTGGACGCGCTTCCTGCCGGCCTTCGACGAAGTGCGCCGCATCGTGGCCTCCGGCGAGATCGGCGAGGTACGCCAGGTGGTGGCCGACTTCGGTTTCACGGCAAGCTTCGGCCCCGAGCACCGCGTCTTCAATGCGGAACTCGGCGGCGGGGCGCTGCTCGACCTGGGCATCTATCCGCTCTCGATCGCCACCGCGCTGCTGGGTCCCGTATCCGGCATCAAGGCGCAGGCCGAGCTGGGCGCCACCGGCGTCGACGTGCAGACCGGCTTCACCCTGCGCCACGAAGGCGGCGGCATGTCGGTCTGCAGCTGCTCCTTCCAGGCCCGCACGCCGTGCGAGCTGACGGTGTCGGGCACGCGCGGCCATGTGCGCATGAACACGATGTTCCACCGCGCGAAGAACGTGAGCGTGACGCTCGAGGACGGGAGCACGCGCACGGTCGACACGCCCTATCTCGGCAACGGCTACGTGCACGAAATCATGGAAGCGCAGCGCTGCTTCGGCACCGGCCTGCTGGAAAGCCCGGCCATGCGCCTGGAAGAAACGCTGGCGCTGATGGGCGTGATGGACGAGATCCGGCGCCAGATCGGCTTGTCCTACGACAGCGACCGCAGGAGTGTGCGGCCGGCCCATGCCGCCTGAATTGACAAGCGCGACGGCTGTGCGAATACTGGAGCGGCATCCATCACCTTTCCAGCGGAGTCTCCATGCGTATCCTTGCTTCCCTCATCCTCGCGGCCGGCCTGCTCGCCGGTAGTGCCTGGGCCGCCCCGGTCCCGGCCGACAAGATGGCCTACGTCGGCAACTGGCAGGGCAAGGACATGCAGCTGTCGCTCTCGAAGGAGGGCAAGGTCGAATACAAGCGCGGGCGTCCGAACGATCAGGTCAATCTCAGCATCGACCTGCAGCGCTTCAAGGGCAATAACTTCGAGGCCGGCGTGAGCTTCGTGACGACCACCTTCGTGGTCAGCAAGCCGCCGCACCGCGAGGGCGGCAAGTGGAAAATGACGGTGGACGGTGTCGAACTGACCCGGGACGAGTGATGCAGCTGCGCACCGTCACGCCCATCCTGCGCATCTTCGACGAAACCAAGGCACGCGAATTCTACGTCGGCTTCCTGGGCTTCCAGGTCGACTGGGAGCACCGCTTCGAGCCCGGCCTGCCGCTCTACCTGCAGCTCTCGCGCGGCGGCTGCATCCTGCACCTGAGCGAACACCACGGCGACTGCTGCCCCGGCGCGGCGATGCGTATCGAGGTCGACGACATCGACGCCTACCATGCGGAGTTGCGAGCAAAGGACTACGGCTACGCCAGGCCGGACATTGGCGATACGCCGTGGGGCTCGCGCGACATGTCGGTCAGGGATCCGTTCGGAAACCGGCTGACCTTCACCAACGCGATCAGTACCTGATCGCGTCACCGGAGTTCGCACATGAATAACGAAACCCGTGTCGCGGTTCTCGTCGATTGCGACAATACGAATCCTGCAGCGGTCGAGTTCGCGCTGCGTATGGTCGCCAAATTCGGGCGCGTCGTCGTCAAGCGTGGGTATGGCAACCATGCGACTCTGGCCAACAGCTGGCGCGACACACTGGTGTCGCTGGCCTTCACGCCCTGTCTGCAGTACCAGTACGCGGCGGGGAAGAACACTGCCGACATGGCGCTGGCACTCGATGCGCTGGAAATCCTCTTTGACCAGCGTGCCGATTGCTTCTTCGTCGTCACTAGCGACTCCGATTTTGTCTACCTGTGCCGCAAGCTGCGGGAGCGTGGCGCTACTGTGTATATAGTGGGGGAAGCGAAAACACCGACGGCCTTGCGCAATGCAAGTGACCAGTTCTTTGAGTGGATGCCTCCGACTTCTGTGCAGGCCTCGCCCGCTGTTCCAAGCACGCCTCCGCGTCCCAAGGCAGAGGCGCCGGTCGTGAAGCGGCGGCCAAAATTCGTCGTCGAAGCGGTGACCCTGCTGGCCAGTGATACGCCTGAAGGCAAGGTCCATCTCAGTACGCTGGGGCAATACCTGCGACGAACCAACCCTGAATTTTCGCCTGCAGCCTTCGGATATTCAGGTCTGCTCGAGATGATCAAGTCATATGACCTGATCTTTCCCAAAAAAGAGGATGGCGGGCACTATACGGTGAGGCTGGCGAAGGAGCAGGCGCCTGCTGGCGAGCAAATCTAGCGCACGCTTGTCGCCGCATCGAGCCTGCGGAACAGCTCGCGGTGCAGGTCCAGCGTGTACTTCGTCATATGGCGGCGCGCGTGTTCGATCTCCTTCAGCTCGCGCTGGGCCACCGCATCGTCGTGCTTGGCCAGTGCCCACAGCGCCAGCTCGACCCGTGCCTCGATGCTGCCGAAGCGCTCCGCAGCCGCCGTGAACTGGGCGCCGGCTTCCACCTGGCGTCCAGTAGCGTCGTAGGCGCGCCCCAGCACCAGGCCGACTTCTTCCGCGCGGTAGCCAGGCTGCTTTACCTGCAGCGGCGCGAGCAGGCTGATCGCCGCTTCCGGCTGGCCATGCAGGGACCTGGCGCGCGCCGCGCCCAGGATCACTTCGGGATCGTTCGCGAACGGACCCTGCAGGCAGGCGTCGTACTGGGCTACCGCTTCCGCCGTCTGGCCGCTCTCGAGCAGCGCAGCGGCCAGGCGCATCTGGTTGTGCGCAGTCGGCGTCAGGTCGAAGGCGGCCCTGGCTTCGCGCACGTCGCGGCCCGGATCGAGCTTGCGCTGCAGCGCGTGTCCGGCCAGCCTGGCCTGGCGCTCGAGGCGCGAATGCGGCAGGAACACGGCCGCGAAATAGACGATGCTGCCGAGCAGGGGGAAGGCGAACAGGATCATCAGCCAGTACATCGGGCGCCCCGTGCGCACCGCATGGACGGCGAAGAAGATGGCGACGATCAGGTGCAGTCCGAGTCCGAGGAAAGGCATGGCGGTGGCAGGTCGAGGACAAAGTGCCACGATAACCGGGATTCTCGTCGTGGTTTCTCACGGATTGTCACGCGGCGCATCAATTGGACACATCGAGCATCTGCGGCGCGCCGGTGAGCTTGTCCGGGTTGCGCATGACGAAGACGGCCACGATCCGTCCTGCATCGACAATGAACGACTGCGCGGATTCCAGCCGGCCCTCGACATAGCGCAGCAGGCCCGGTTCCCCGTTGATCAGTGCCGGACGGTAGGCAACCCGTCCCGGGTGCTGGTGCTCCACCGACCAGAACACCCCTGCCACCCTGCCGGCCCCATGCAGGATGCGCATGAAGGAGCGCACCTTGCCGCCGCCGTCCGACACCAGCTGTACGTCGTCCGACATCAGGCCGCGCATGGCTGCCAGGTCGCCGCTGGCGGCCGCCTGCATGAAGGTCGCCAGCAGGGCGCGGTGTGATTCACCAGGTACGGTGAAGCGCGGCCGCTCCTGGCGGATGCGCGCCTGGGCACGGTGCACCAGTTGGCGACAGGCAGCTTCCGATTTCTCCAGCACCTGGGCGATATCCGCATAGTCCGACTCGAATACCTGGCGCATCAGGAAAGCCGCGCGCTCATCGGGCGACAGGCGTTCCAGCACCCACAGGAAGGCGACCGACACCTCGCCAGCCAGTTCCAGCGCGCGTTCCGGCGTGTTGTCGTCCAGTTCGACCAGTGGCTCGGGCAGCCACCAGCCGACGTAGGCTTCACGATCCGCCTTGCTGCTGCGCAGCCGGTCGATAGCCAGGCGCGTCACGGTGGTGACCAGCCAGGCCTCGGCGGAATGCACCTGCTCCCTGTCGCTGCCATGCCAGCGCAGCCAGGCATCCTGGACGACGTCCTCGGCATCGGCGCGCACGCCCAGCATGCGGTAGGCGATCGAGAACAGCCGCGGACGCAGCGCGGCGAACAGGGCATCGTGGCGAGAAGCGGGTTGACCGGTCATGGCGGGTGAGGGTGGAGGCGGTTTCAGAAACCAGGCGCGGGTTGTTCCGGGATCTGGTTGCGCAGCGACAGGTTCAGCACATTCCAGCCACGGATGGCTGCAATAGCGTAGCTGAGTTCCACGATCTCGCTGTCGCTGAAGTGTTCACGCAGCGCATCGTATGCGGCATCCGTATCGTCGTGCTGCGGGAGCCGGTTGAGGGCATCGGCCCAGCCCAGCGCGGCGCGCTCGCGGGCGCTGAAGAAGGGGGCTTCGCGCCAGCCGGCCACCGCGTTCAGGTGGCGTGGGTCAGCGCCGGCCTTCAGCAGGAAGCGCCAGTGCATATCGACGCAGACGCCGCAGCCGTTGAGCTGCGAGACCCGCAGGTTGACCAGCTCGACGAGCTTTTCGCCAAGCGTGCCCTGGCTGACCGACTTCGACAGCGCGATCATGGCCTGCAGCGACTTCGGCGCGAGGGAGTAAAAGGGGAGACGTGCGGTATGCGTCATGGTAGGCCTTCCTTCGGAAAACGGAAGCGCCCGTTGCGCTTCCCATACCTCTTAGACGGCCTGGCGCGGCGGGCTGTGACAGGTCGGGCAAAATTTTTCGCTTGCCCCGACCATGCTACACCTTCAGGAACTCTTCGCGCCCGCCCAGCCAG
This sequence comes from Massilia sp. IC2-476, assembly GCF_020707295.1. NCBI lineage: Bacteria > Pseudomonadati > Pseudomonadota > Betaproteobacteria > Burkholderiales > Oxalobacteraceae > Massilia > Massilia sp. IC2-476. The sequence goes on along the minus strand of NZ_JAJFER010000013.1, from coordinate 45,860 downwards.
CGCGTCAGGTGGGCGTCGACGATCGCCATGTACTCGGGCCGGTCGCCGTTGTCCAGCAGGTACTGCGCCACGTCGCGCGCCTTGTCCACGATCCACTGGTCGGCTTCGAGGTCGGCGAAGCGCAGCATCGCCTCGCCCGACTGGCGCGCGCCGAGGAATTCGCCGGGCCCGCGAATCTCCAGGTCGCGCCGCGCGATTTCGAAGCCGTCGGTGGTCTCGCGCATCGTCAGCAGGCGCTGCTTGGCCACCTGGCCCAGCGGGCTTTGATACAGCAGCAGGCACACGCTCGCCGCCGAGCCGCGGCCCACGCGACCGCGCAGCTGGTGCAGCTGCGACAAGCCGAAGCGCTCGGCATGCTCGATCACCATCAGGGAGGCGTTCGGCACATCGACCCCGACCTCGATCACGGTGGTCGCCACCAGCACATGGATCTCGCCTGCGATGAAGGCGTCCATGATCACCTGTTTTTCCGCCGGCTTGAGGCGCCCGTGCACCAGGCCCACCTGCAAGTCGGGCAGGGCCTCGGCCAGGGTTTCGTAGGTTTCGGTGGCGGTCTGCAGCTGCAGCACCTCGGATTCCTCGATCAGCGGGCAGACCCAGTAGACCTGGCGGCCTTCCTGCGCGGCCGCGTGCACGCGCTCGATCACTTCCTCGCGCCGGTTCTGGTCGATGGCGCGGGTGACGATCGGGCTGCGGCCGGGCGGCAGTTCGTCGATCACCGAGACTTCGAGGTCGGCGTAATAGGTCATGGCCAGGGTGCGCGGGATCGGCGTAGCCGACATCATGAGCTGGTGCGGCACCAGGCCGTCGCTGCCCTTGTTGCGCAGGGTGAGGCGCTGGCCGACGCCGAAGCGGTGCTGCTCGTCGACGATCACCAGGCCCAGCTTCGCGAACTGCACCGTGTCCTGGATCAGGGCGTGGGTGCCGATCACGAGTTTCGCTTCGCCCGATTCGATCAGCTCCTTGGCCGCATCCTTTTCCTTCTTTTTCAGGCTGCCCGTCAGCCAGGCCACCTTCACGCCGAGCGGCTCCATCCAGGCCGCGATCTTGCGGAAGTGCTGCTCGGCCAGGATCTCGGTCGGCGCCATCAGCGCCGCCTGGTAGCCGCTGTCGATGGCCTGGGCGGCAGCGAGGGCCGACACCACGGTCTTGCCGCTGCCGACGTCGCCCTGCAACAGGCGCTGCATCGGATAGCCTTCGCGCAGGTCGGCCCCGATCTCCTTCACCACGCGCTGCTGGGCGCCGGTGAGCTGGAAGGGCAGGGCGGCGAGGAAAGCGGCGGACAGCTCGCCCACCGCGCGCAGCGTTGGCGCGCCCTTTTCGCGGCGCGCACGCTGGGCGCGCTTCAGCGACAGTTGTTGCGCCAGCAGCTCGTCGAACTTCATGCGGGTCCAGGCCGGGTGGCTGCGTTCGGTCAGCGCGTATTCGTCGACGTCGGCCGGCGGGTAGTGCAGCAGACGCACCGAGGGCTCGAAGTCCCACAGCTGCAGGCGACTCAAGAACGCGTTGGGCAGGGTGTCGCGCCAGTCGACCCGCTTCATGGCGTCGTTGATCGCGCGCCGCAGGATGGTCTGGGACAGGCCTTCGCCGGCCGGATACACCGGCGTGAGCGCGGTAGGCAGCGGTGCGCCCTCGTTGATCACTTTATACGTGGGGTGGACCATTTCGGCGCCGAAGAAGCCGTGCTTCAGCTCGCCGCGGGCGCGCACCCTCACGCCTTCGGACAATTGCTTGACCTGGCTGCCGTAGAAATTCATGAAGCGCAGCTGCAGCTCGCCCGTCTCGTCGGCGATCTGCACCAGCAGCTGGCGCCGCGGCTTGTAGGTAATTTCATTCTTGACCACGACCCCCTCGACCTGCCAGGTCTGCAGCCCGCGCATGGCCGCTTCGCGGATCGTGACCACCTTGGTCTCGTCCTCGTAGCGCATCGGCAGGTGCAGCACCAAGTCCATGTCGGTGCGTAAACCCAGCCGGGCGAGCTTGGATTCAATGGTTTTGGGGGCGGAAGTCGTCTTGGTGGCGGGCATATTGCGGCATTTAAGCAGATGCTGGCGTAAAATAGAGGGTTCGCCGCACGCTCTGCAGCCCCTATTGTAAGGCTGGCAGCATCCATTTTCCCAGAATTGAAGACAATGTACTCGCTTTCCGATTTCGATTTCGACTTGCCGCCAGAGCGCATCGCGCAGCATCCGCTGCCTGACCGGAGCGCTTCGCGCCTGTTGCAGCTCGATGGCGACCAGATCACCGACCGCCATTTCGCGGACATCATCGACCAGCTGCAGCCGGGCGACCTGCTGGTCATGAACAATACCCGGGTGCTGAAGGCGCGCTTCTTCGGCGTCAAGGAAACCGGCGGCCAGGTCGAAGTGCTGGTCGAACGCGTGCTGGACAACCGCACCGTACTGGCGCAGGTACGGGCCTCGAAGTCGCCCAAGCCGGGCAACCGCATCCGCCTGGCCGACGCATTCGACGTGACCACCGGCGAGCGTGCCGGCGAATTCTTCACCCTGCATTTCGAAGGCGACGTGTTCGAGCTGATCGAAGCCCACGGCCGCCTGCCGCTGCCGCCCTACATCGAGCACAATGCCGACGAATTCGACGAGCAGCGTTACCAGACCGTGTACTCGAAGGAGCCGGGTGCGGTAGCCGCGCCGACCGCCGGCCTGCACTTCGACCAGCCGCTACTGGACCGCCTGGCCGAAAAAGGCGTCAAACTGGCCTACGTGACCCTGCACGTGGGCGCCGGCACCTTCCAGCCGGTGCGGGTCGAAGACCTGTCGGCGCACAAGATGCACTCCGAGTGGTACACGATTCCCGCGGCGACGGTGGACGCGGTGCGCGACGCGAAAGCGGCGGGCCGCGACGTGGTGGCGGTCGGCACGACCTCCCTGCGCGCGCTTGAATCGGCCTCGCAGTCGGGCGAGCTCAAGGCAGGCAGCGACGACACGGCGCTGTTCATCACGCCGGGCTACACCTTCAAGACCGTCACCCGCCTGATCACCAACTTCCACCTGCCGAAGTCGACCCTCATGATGCTGGTGTCGGCCTTTGCCGGCTACGACGAGATCCGCAAGGCTTACCAGCATGCGATCGCCAACGAATACCGCTTCTTCAGCTATGGCGACGCCATGCTGCTTACCACGCGTTCACGCTAAAGAACACCGATGCTCGAATTTACCCTTCTTAAAAAAGACACCAGCGGCCTGTCGCACGCGCGCCGCGGCCGCCTGAAGCTCAACCACGGCACCATCGAAACCCCGATCTTCATGCCGGTCGGGACCTACGGCTCGGTCAAGGCGATGGATCCGATCGAACTGCGCGAAGTGGGCTCGCAGATCATCCTGGGCAATACCTTCCACCTGTGGCTGCGCCCGGGCACGGCGGTGCTCGATAAATTCGGCGGCCTGCACAAGTTCATGGGCTGGGACGGTCCGATCCTGACCGACTCGGGCGGCTTCCAGGTGTTCTCGCTGGGCGCCATGCGCAAGATCACCGAAGAGGGCGTCAAGTTCGCCTCGCCGATCGACGGTTCGCGCCAGTTCCTGTCGCCCGAAGTGTCGATGCAGATCCAGCGCTCGCTGAACTCGGACATCGTGATGCAGTTCGACGAATGCACCCCGTACGAGATCGACGGCCGTCCGGCGACAAGCGAAGAAGCGGCCAAGTCGATGCGCATGTCGCTGCGCTGGGCCCAGCGCTCGATGAACGAGTTCAACCGCGGCGAAAATCCGAACGCGCTGTTCGGCATCGTCCAGGGCGGCATGTACGAGCACCTGCGCGACGAGTCGCTCGCCGGACTGGAAGACATCAACTTCCCTGGCCTGGCGATCGGCGGCCTGTCGGTGGGCGAGCCGAAGGAAGACATGCAGCGCATCCTGGCCCACGTCGGCCCGCGCCTGCCGGAAAACAAGCCGCACTACCTGATGGGCGTCGGCACGCCGGAAGACCTGGTCGAGGGCGTGGCCAATGGCGTCGACATGTTCGACTGCGTGATGCCGACCCGTAACGCCCGCAATGGCTGGCTGTTTACCCGCTTTGGCGACGTCAAGATCAAGAACGCCCGTTATAAAGATGATACGGCGCCGCTGGACGAGAGCTGCGACTGCTACTGCTGCAAGAACTTCTCGCGCGCCTATTTGCACCACCTGCACCGCTCGAACGAGATCCTGGGGGCGCGGCTCAATACCATCCACAACCTGCACTTCTACCTGAAGATCATGCAGGAGATGCGGGATGCGATCGATGCGGACCGGTTCAATGAGTTCAGGATTCAGTTCAGGGCGGATCGGTCGCGCGGGGTGTGAGCGGCTTATAGTGTAAGCGAGCGCTAACTGCTGAGCTGGAAAACTTGGGTTCCCGCCTGCGCGGGAAGTCGTTGCCGCCAGTGGCGGGAACGACGTGCTGAGGTACGTGGTCAAATGGGACTATGTTCTCTGCGACTGCCCTTGATTCGTCGTACGCGCCCCCGGCGCCTACGACTTCCCGCGAAGGCGGGAACCCAATTTACTTTGAAGAGCAGCTACCTTCGATTATTTTTCCTGCAACATCTTGCAATCCAGAATTGCAAACCTACATACCTCCAGATTGTCCCCGGCCCCATGGCCGGTGCTAGAATACACCGCTTATTTTTTAATCCTCACAATCGGAGTCCTTGTGTTCATTTCCAACGCGTACGCGCAAACCACCGCCGCAGCCGATCCTGGCCTGATGGGTAGCCTGACTACTTTCCTGCCGCTGATCCTGATGTTCGTGGTCATGTACTTCCTCATGATCCGTCCTCAGCAAAAGCGCCAGCGCGAGCTGAAGGCGATGATGGATGCGTTGACCAAGGGCGACGAAGTGGCGACTGCCGGCGGCATCCTCGGCCGCGTGGTCAAGGTGGCCGACACCTACGTGACGCTGGAAATCGCTACCGGCACCGAGATCGTGGTCCAGAAGAATGCAGTGGTGACGCTGCTCCCGAAAGGCACCCTGAAGGCCCTGTAAGCCAGTAAGCACACGCGGCCCCCGGGCCGCACCGTGCCTAACATTGAACGCTGGAACACTATGAATCGCTACCCCGTCTGGAAATATCTACTGATCGCCGTCGCGCTCCTACTGGGCGCGCTGTACACGGCGCCGAACTACTTCGGCGAGTCGCCGGCACTGCAGGTCACCACCGGTAAGTCGACGGTCAATATCACCAGCGCCACCGTCGGCCTGGTCGAAGATGCGCTCAAGCGCAACGGTGTTCCGGCCACCGCGGTCGGCCTCGAAGGCACCGGCAACAGCACCTCGGTGCGCGCCCGTTTCGCCAGCACCGACGCCCAGTTCAAGGCCAAGCTGGCGCTCGAACGCGACCTCAACCGCGACCGCGAAAATCCCGATTACATCGTCACTGTCAACCTGGTGAAGAACACCCCGACCTGGATGGAAAAAATCGGCGCCAAGCCGATGAACCTGGGCCTGGACCTGCGTGGCGGCGTCCACTTCCTGCTGCAGGTCGACGGCAAGGCCGTGCTCGACACCAAGGTGAAGGGCGTCCAGGCCGCCGTGCGCAGCCAGCTGCGCGATAAGAACATCCGCCACGCCGGCATCGAGCGCGTTGGCGACAGCATCGAAGTGCGCTTCCGCGACGCCCAGACCCGCGCCGCGGGCCGCAGCGCGCTGGCTTCGCAATACCAGGACCTGGCGTTTGCCGAGACCGCCGACGGCACCGAGTTGAAGCTGGTCGTCACCCTCAAGCCGGACGCGCTCAAGCGCACCGTGGAAGACGGCGTCAAGCAGAACATCGCCACCCTGTCCAAGCGTATCAATGAACTGGGCACCACCGAGCCGCTGATCCAGCAGCAGGGCGCCGACCGCATCATCGTCCAGCTGCCTGGCGTGCAGGACGTGGCGCGCGCCAAGGACATCATCGGCCGCACCGCCACCCTGGAACTGCGCATGGTCGATTCGACCGTGACCCCGGGCACCGAGCTGACCGCTGCCATCCCGCTGAACTCGGAACTGTTCACCGAAGGCCGCGGCGCCCCGGTCGTGGTGTCGAAGGACATCATCCTGACCGGCGACTACATCTCGAGCGCCGTCGCCAGCTTCGACCAGAACCAGCAGCCGGCCGTTTCCCTCGACCTGAACGGCGACGGCGGCCGCCGCATCCGCCAGGCTACCCGCGACAACGTCGGCAAGCGCATGGCGATCCTGCTGAAGGAAAAGGGCAAGTACAGCGTGCTGTCGGCCCCGACCATCCAGAGCGAACTGGGTTCGACCTTCCAGATCACCAACATGGGCACCTCCGAAGACGCCAACGAGCTGGCGCTGCTGCTGCGCTCGGGCGCGCTGTCGGCGCCGATGGAATTCATCGAGGAACGCGTGATCGGCCCGCAGCTGGGCGCCGAGAACATCTCGCGCGGCCTGCACTCGACCGTCTGGGGCTTCGTGGCGATCGCGGTCTTCATGATCCTCTACTACCACCTGGTCGGCTTCTTCAGCGCACTGGCGCTGGCGGCCAACGTGCTGTTCCTGCTGGCGCTGCTGTCGCTGATGCAGATCACACTGACCCTGCCGGGTATCGCGGCAATCGCGCTGGCGCTCGGTATGGCGATTGACGCCAACGTCCTGATCAACGAGCGCATCCGCGAGGAATTGCGCGCGGGCGCGGCGCCGCAGGTGGCGATCAACGCCGGCTTCAAGCACGCCTGGGATACGATTTTCGACTCCAACGTCACCACCCTGATCGTCGGCCTGGCGCTCCTGATCTTCGGTTCCGGTGCGATCCGCGGCTTCGCCGTGGTGCACTGCCTGGGCATCCTGACCTCGATGTTCTCGGCCGTGTTCGTGGCCCGTGGCCTGATCAACCTCTGGTACGGCCGCAAGAAGAAGCTGAGCCACATCTCGATCGGCACGGTCTGGAAAGAAGGTTTTACGCCTAATCAGCAACAAGCGACTCAGGAATAAAGATGGAATTTTTCAAGATCAAACGGGACATCCCGTTCATGCGTCACGCCCTGATCCTCAATGCGATCTCGGTGGTGACCTTCCTGGCGGCGGTGTTCTTCCTGGTGACCAAGGGCCTGCATTTCTCGGTCGAGTTCACCGGCGGTACCGTGATGGAGCTGCAGTACCCGCATGCCGCCGACCAGGAAAAGATCCGCACCACGCTGCGTGCGAACGGCTTCGAAGCCCCTGAGGTGACCAGCTTCGGCACCGCCCAGAGCGTGCTGCTGCGCCTGCCGATCGTCGAAGGCCAGGCCGCGGCCGGCACCTCGACCCGCGCCTTCAACGCCGTCTGCGCCTCGGAACAGGGCACGCCGAAGGTGACCCAGGTGACCACCGACAAGGGCCAGCAGGTCAACCGCACCAGCTGCGTCAGCGCGGCCGGCCAGGAACTGGTGAGCCTGCAGCGCGTCGAAGCCGTCGGCGCAGCGGTCGGCGACGAGCTGGCCCAGAACGGCCTGAACGCCCTGTTGATGGTGATCATCGGTGTGGTCGTCTACCTGGCGGTGCGCTTCGAATGGAAATTCGCCGTCTCGGCCATCATCGCGAACCTGCACGACGTGGTCATCATCCTGGGCTTCTTCGCCTTCTTCGAGTGGGAATTCTCGCTGACGGTGCTGGCGGCGATCCTGGCGGTGCTGGGCTACTCAGTCAACGAATCGGTCGTCATCTTCGACCGAATCCGTGAAATGTTCCGCAAGCAGCGCAAGATGAGCGTGGAGCAGGTGATCGACCATGCGATCACCAGCACCATCTCGCGTACCATCATCACCCACGGTTCGACCCAGATGATGGTGCTGTCGATGCTGTTCTTCGGCGGCCACGCGCTGCATTATTTCGCCATGGCGCTGACCATCGGCATTTGCTTCGGTATTTATTCCTCGGTGTTCGTCGCCGCGGCCCTGGCCATGTGGCTGGGCGTCAAGCGCGAAGACCTGATCAAGCCGGTCAAGGAAAAAGACGAGACCGACGGCGCCGTGGTCTGAAACCCGACCGTGTCAAAAAATGCCGCCCGGCCCCTGCCGTGGCGGCATTTTTTACATCCAGATCAAGGAATGTGACAATTTGGCTGTTTATGTGTGGTAACGCACAGAGTAGGCTGGGCCCGACTCCTATAGTGGACCTGTCTCTTTCAGGACATCCCTAGTTTTGGACTTCACCCGCTCCCCAACCGGAGCGGGTTTTTTTTGCCCGATTCACGGCTGGAGGTAGGCTGCCCACAATGCATTGGACAAGCGCCCGCCTGGGTCGACCCTGCGTTTGATTTCCCGCAATTGCTGTGGTAGTAGCGGCCGCCGAAGGCCAGGGCGGTCTCGATCATCTCGCGGGTCCAGTCGCCGGCGCGGCGCTGCGCCTCGGCGTGGGTGCGCTGCTTGTCATAGACCAGAAGGAAACACCTCTTCCTTCGCCCGTGGCAGCAGCGCAATGGTATGCGCATAGGCGGCGAAGTGCCGCACTGGGTGACATATTCCTGCAGCACATAGGCCGTACGGGGCAAAAAAAAGATCAGGAAGAGAATGCTGTAAGTGAATCAGCGCACGGAGCGCACCCGGCGCAGGCCCTATAGTGGAACCGTCTCTTTCAGGACATCCCTAGTTTTGGACTTCACCCGCTCCTCATCGAGCGGGTTTTTTTTCGCCTCCGCGAAAATATCCCGGCATTGCGTTTTTGTGTGAATCAACGCACCGAAGCAGGCTCATCGAACCCCTATAGTGAAAGCGTCTCTTTCAGGACATCCCTAGTTTTGGACTTTGCCCGCTCCCATCGAGCGGGCATTTTTTTTTGACCTGTTGGTCAAATGGTCACGCTAGAGCAGGGCGGTGGTCAGGCTCTTTACTTCGTCGGCCGATTCGGCCAGCACCTGGGCCAGGGTGCCTTCGCCGATGGTGAAGTCGATAGTGGCGGCCGAGTCGAGCGTGCTGGCGCCAGGGCGGATGCGCAGCGGAGAAGGGAAGGGGGCCAGATCCTTGGCCAGCAGCAGGGTGTCGCCCAGGGTTTCCGGCGGCAGCGCGCGCATGCCGTTCCACAGCGCCTCGATGGCGCCCATCACCGGCACCGGCACGCCCAGCTTGAGCAGCACGCCGCGGCCGATCGCCACCTGGCCATGTTCGATCCATTCCTCGGCGCAGTCGTCCGCCAGGCCAGGGAATTCCTCGGCGCGCGAGAGCAGGTAGAAGCCGCCGACCTCGTGCACGATGCCCGCGAACATCGCGGTTTCCGGGTCGACAAAGGAGACGCGACGCGCGATCACCTGGGCCAGCGCGGCCACGTGGGCCGAGTGGATCCACAGGGCGTCGGCCTTGGCGCGCAGGTCGGGGTCGGCGATTTCGCTGGCCAGCTGGCGCACGATGACGGAAGCGGCCAGCGCCCCGAGGGTGCGGAAACCGACCCGCTGCACGGCCGCGCGGACGTTGGTGACGTCGTGGCCGGCGCGGTTGTAGGCCACTGAGTTGGCGATCGCCACGGTGCGTGCCGCCAGCAGGGGCTCGGCCTGCACCAGGCGCGCCGCCATCTCGGTATGGCAGTCGGGCTCGCCCAGCGCGCGCTGCAGCTTGAGCGTCGCGTCGACGTTCGTTGGAAAGCTGAGTTCGCCACGGCTTGCCTCGGCGGCGATGCTCTTGAGGGCAGTGAGTCGGTCCATCCAAAAATTATACCCCTATCGCCACGTCCGGCAATGCGGAAGTTGCTTAGGGGCTATTTTAGGCTTCGCCGAAGATGGCGTCGCAGCCTTCCCTTTGTTCTTCGGTATCCTGCAGTTCGTCGACCAGGCCGAGGTCGAGCAGCTCTTCGGTCGCGTTCATGAAGCTGTTGAGCTTGGTCGCGCCGATGAGGCGGTAGATCTCGCCGGCTTCGTTGCGCACGCCGATCAGCATGGCTTCCTGCCTGACTTCGTCCAGCGGAGCGACGTCCAGCAGGATGTTGCCGATGATGTGCTTGTCAAAATGGGCAGGCTTTTTGCCTTCGATCAGGGATGTTTTCAAGGCAATTCCTTTGCTTGTGGAGAGTGGGGAGGAACGCCGGCGGCGATCTGGTCACGCAATCTGCGCAGCACGCTTTCCAGTGCGTCGAAGTCGGCCTCGCCATACTGTGCGAACAATTGCTTGCCGTGCGCGACGACCTTCGGGAACACATCGGCGAACACCCCTTCGCCTGCGGGGCTCAAGCGCACGAAGAAGGAGCGCTTGTCGTCGCTGCTCTGTTCGCGCAGCACCAGGCCTTTCTGCTCCAGCCGTTCGATCACGCCGGTGAGCGTGCCCTTGGTGATCAGGGTGCGCTCGCCGAGTTCCTTGTAGCTCATGCCGGGCGTGTTGCCCAGCGTGGCAATGATATCGAACTGCGCGTGCGTCAAGCCGTGCTGGCGCACGGACTCGCCGGAAAAACGCTCGAAGCCTTGCATGCACTCGGCCAGCAGCCGGACACTCTTTAAATATCGTTCCCCCATGGGGCAGGATTATAGCTGGCCACCGCGGTTTTGCCGGATCGGCATGTGCGGCGGACGGAACGGCGGGAAATGGTCTCCGATGTTCTCCGGTATGATGTCGGGCCATGCGACCCGCCCGAATCCGACCCGATGCAGCCTGCTGACCTGTCCCAACTGGCACAGGAACGGCCGCTGCGCGTGCTGCTGGTGAATGCGGGCGAGCCGGACATGCTGACCTGGTCCGGCCTGGTCCAGCCGTTGCGCCTCGCGGCCAAGCTGCTGGGCCCGGAGCTGCTGCACGTCGACGTGCGCAGCCCCGACAAGTTCAGTGCCGACGCCGGACGCCACTGGCACCTGGTGCTGCTGGTGGCGGACGAGGCCGAGGCCGCCCTGAAGCCCGCCAACTGCCGCGCCCTGGTCGAGCGCTGCCGCGCGGCGCCGTTCTGGGGCGGGGTCGGCGCCGGCGTCTTGTGGCTGGCCGACGCCGGCGCGCTGCACGGCGTGCGCACCGCGCTGCCCTGGGCGCTGTATCCGGACACCAACGCGCTGGCCGAGCAGGCCCTGTTCACCCCCAACCTCTACGAATTCGACCGCAACCGCCTGACCTGCTGCGGCGGCGCGGCCAGCATCGACTTCGCCCTGACCCTGGTCGAGACGATCTTCGGCGCCACGGTCCAGGCGCAGGTGAAGGAAATCCTGTGCGTGGACCGGGTGCGCGGCAAGGACGAGCGCCAGCGGGTCGCGCTGCAGGCCAGGTTCGGCACCTTGCAGCCGAAGTTGACCGAGGCAGTGGCCCTGATGGAAGCCAACATCGAAGAACCTCTGTCCACCGACGAGATCGCCGGCCTGGCCGGGATTTCGCGACGCCAGCTGGAGCGCCTGTTCAAGCAATACCTCGGCAGCCTGCCATCGCGCTACTACCTCGAACTGCGCCTGCAGCGGGCGCGCAAGCTGCTGCTGGAGACCAACTACTCGATCGTGCAGGTAGGGCTGATGTGCGGGTTTTCGTCGGGATCGCACTTTTCGACGGCATTCGGGGCGCTGTTCGGGAACACGCCGCGTGAGGAACGGCAGCGTAAGCTGGGACAGTAGACTCAGCATTCCTCTTTGCTTCCTTACACCATTCGCCTCAGCACGTCATTCCGGCGAAGGCCGGAATCCAATTCGCTTGAGCGGTGTCGGCGCTTCGCGGACGCGTGGTGACTGGCATGGAAAATTGGGTACCGGCCTGCGCCGGTACGACGAGCTAACGATGCCGGTTGAGGCTAGTTGCGATTCCCATAATATTTCTCCGACTAAAAACGAAAATCCCTGTCGCAGTTCTGCAAGAACTTGTCAGGATGGGTTTCTATAATGGCTCGAACCTGCGCGGCATGTGGTCCGCGCACAACCGACTATTGATGAGGAAGAAGCCATGAACGCAAAGCTTGATTCGGGTGTCACCACGCGGCCTGTCACTCGGCAGACCTTCGACGAAGTCCTCGTCCCGACCTACGCCCCGGCCGCGATGGTGCCGGTGCGCGCTGCGGGCCTGGACCTGTGGGACCAGGAAGGCAAGCAGTATCTGGACTTCACCTCGGGCATCGCCGTCTCCAGCCTGGGCCACTGCAATCCGCAGATCGTCGCCGCCCTGACCGAGCAGGCCAACAAGGTCTGGCACCTGGGTAACGGCTACACCAACGAGCCGGTGCTGCGCCTGGGCCTGGCCCTGACCGAAGCCACCTTCGCCGACCGCGCCTTCTTCTGCAACTCGGGCGCCGAAGCCAACGAAGCAGCCCTGAAGCTGGCCCGCAAGTACGCCCACACCAAGTTCGGTCCGCACAAGTCGCGCATCGTGTCCTTCCTGTCGTCCTTCCACGGCCGCACCCTGTTCACCGTCTCGGTGGGCGGCCAGCCGAAGTACACCGAAGGCTTCGAGCCGCTGCCGCAGGAAATCAACCACATCCCGTACAACGACATCGAGGCCGCGCGCGCCGCCATCACCGACGACGTCGCGGCCGTGATCGTCGAGCCGATCCAGGGCGAAGGCGGCGTGATCCCGGGCGACCACGCCTTCCTGAAGGCGCTGCGCGAACTGTGCGACCAGACCGGCGCGCTGCTGGTGTTCGATGAAGTGCAGTCGGGCGTGGGCCGTACCGGCGCCTTCTACGCCTACATGGATACCGGCGTCACCCCGGACATCCTGACCTCGGCCAAGGCCCTGGGCAATGGCTATCCGATCGGCGCGATGCTGACCACCGAGGAAATCGGCAAGCACTTCAACGTCGGTTCGCACGGCACCACCTACGGCGGCAACCCACTGGCGGCCACCGTCGGCCTGAAGGTGGTCGAGACCATCAACCAGCCAAGCTTCCTGGCGCGCGTGAAGGAAGCGAGCAGCAAGATCTTCGCCAACCTCGAGAAGCTCGCCGGCGAGTACCCGCAGCTGTTCGGCAAGCCGCGCGGCCAGGGCCTCCTGATCGGCCTGCCGATGGCCGGCGAATACAAGGGCCGTTCCAAGGACTACACCAAGGTCTGCGAAAAGCTCGGCCTGATGCTGCTGATCGCCGGTCCGGACGTGGTGCGCCTGGCGCCGGCGCTGATCGTGTCGGACGAGCAGATCGCGCAAGCCGACCGCCTGATGCGCGAAGCCGTCGAAGCCTTCATCGCGGGCTGATCCCCAGCCTGCCTGCGGCCGGCCAATCCTTCGGGTGCGGCCGGCTTTGCCGTTTTGAGTTGAACCGTTTGCTCCATCTTAGGGAGTTCGCATGTATGTAGTTCGTCCGGTAGAGCGCGGAGATATCGGCGCCCTCGAGGCACTGGGGGCGGTCTCGATCCCCGGCGTGCACACGCTGCCGCGCACGCGCGAGGCCATCGTCGCGGCGGTCGAGCGCTCGATCGCCTCGTTCGCCGCCCACGTCGACATCCCGAGCGAGGAGTCCTACCAGTTCGTGCTGGAAGACCTGCGCACGCATGAGGTGGTCGGCACCTCGTCGATCCACGCCTCGGCCGGCTCGAACGGCACCTATTTCGCCTTCCGCAACGACGTGATCCAGCAGGTGTCGCGCGACCTGAACATCAGCCACAGCGTGCACGCGCTGACCCTGTGCTCGGAACTGACCGCGTATTCGCACCTGTCGGGCTTCTACATCCGCAACCGCGACAGCGCCGGCCTCGAGGCCGCGCTGCTGTCGCGCGCGCGCCTGCTGTACGCCGTGCTGGCGCCGCAGCGCTTCGGCGACCGCTTCTTCGTGCCGCTGGCCGGCGTCACCGATGGCGAGGGCCAGTCGCCGTTCTGGAACGCGCTGGGCCGCAAGTTCTTCAAGATGGACTTCCTCGACGCCGAGCGCGTCATCGACGGCGCCCGCAACCGCACCCTGATCGTCGAGCTGATGCCGCACTATCCGGTCTACGTGCCGCTGCTGCCGGGCGACGCCCAGGCCGCGCTCGGCCAGATCCACCCGAGCGGCCAGCTGGCCTTCAACCTGCTGACGGAAGAAGGCTTCGAGGCCGACGAGTACATCGACATTTTCGATGGCGGCCCGATCCTGCAGGCCCACAAGAACGCGCTGCGCTCCGTCTGCGCGTCGCAGCTGCGCCAGGTCGAGAACGCCGGCCGCGCCGCCGGTTCGGACGAGCTGGTCACGTATGCGGTGGCCACCAGCGAAGCGAACTTCCGCGCCGTCATCACGTCCTGCCCGCCGGTCGATTCGGCGCAGGCCATCTGCCTGTCGCGCGACGCCCAGCAAGCGCTGGGCGTGTCCGCCGGCGACAGCGTTACCTGCGTGCGCATCTGAGAGAGGAACCGATGCTCGTAATCCGTGCAGTGAAAACCGACGACCTGGACGCCCTGATCGAGATGGCGCGCCAGGCCGGCAGCGGCATGACCACGCTGAAACCCGACCGCAAGATGCTGGGCGACCGTGTCGCCACCGCGGTGGCCTCGTTCGACGAAAGCATCCCGCCCGAGCAGCGCGACTACATGTTCGTGCTCGAGCACACGGGCGACCGCAGCATCGCCGGCGTGTGCGCGATCAAGGGCGCGGTCGGGCTCACCGAGCCGTTCTACAACTACCGCATCGGCACCCTGGTGCACTGCAGCCGCGAACTGAACGTGTTCACGCGCATGGAGACCCTGTACCTGTCGAACGACCTGACCGGTGCCTCCGAACTGTGCTCGCTGTTCCTGCTGCCCCAGTACCGCGCCGGGTTCAACGGCAAGTGGCTCTCCAAGAGCCGCTTCCTGTTCATCGCCCAGTTCCAGCAGCTGTTCACCGAAAAGATCATCGCCGAGATGCGCGGCTTCCAGGACGAGAACGGCGTGTCGCCCTTCTACGAAGGCCTGGGCCGCCACTTCTTCAAGATGGACTTCGACCACGTCGACGGCCTGACCGCGATCGGCAAGAAGTCCTTCATCGCCGAACTGATGCCGCGCCAGCCGCTGTACGTCGACTACCTGCCGGAGTCGGCGCGCGAAGTGATCGGCAAGGTCCACACCTCGACCCAGCCGGCGCGCAAGCTGCTGGAAAACGAGGGCATGCACTACGAAGGCTATGTCGACATTTTCGACGCCGGTCCGGTGCTGCAGGGCCGGGTGTCCGAGCTGCGCGCAGTGCGCGACAGCGTCTTGGCTATCGCCGAAGAAGGACACGGCGAGGGCGAGACTGAGCACCTGCTGGTGTCGAACACCAAACTGACCGATTTCCGCATGATCCTGACCCGCGGCGTGCCCGGCGCCGCCCGCATTGCACTGTCGGCCCAGGAGCTGTCGCAGCTGCACGTGCAGGCGGGCGACGAAGTACGCACGCTGCCCCTCAACACAAGGAAGAACGCGAATGCCTAATCTCTCGAACTACATCGGCGGCGAGTGGCTCGCCGGCAGCGGCGCGGAGCTGGCCACGATCGATCCGTCGACCGGCAAGCAGACCTGGACCAGCAATGCCTCCACTGAGGAAGACGTTGCGCGCGCAGCCACGGCGGCTCGCGATGCCTTCGAAGCCTGGGCCCTGACGCCGCTGGAAGAACGCATCGCCATCTGCACCCGCTTCCGTGACCTGCTGAAGGAGCACAGCGAGGAACTGGCCGGCATCATCGCCGAAGAAGTGGGCAAACCGCTGTGGGAAGCGCGTACCGAAGTGACAACCATGGCGAACAAGATCGACATCTCGGTCCAGTCCTATGGTGCCCGCACCGGCGAGCTTGCTTCAAAGGTCGCCGACGGCAATGCCGTGCTGCGCCACCGCCCGCACGGCGTGTTCGCCGTCTACGGTCCGTACAACTTCCCGGGCCACCTGCCGAATGGCCACATCGTGCCGGCCCTGATCGCCGGGAACACCGTGGTGTTCAAGCCGAGCGAATACGCGCCGCGCACCGCGGTCAAGACCGTGCAGCTGTGGGAGCAGGCCGGCCTGCCCAAGGGCGTGCTGAACCTGGTCAACGGCGGCCGCGACACCGGCGTGGCCCTGGGCCAACAGCCGGATATCGACGGCATCCTGTTCACCGGCAGCAGCCAGACCGGCATGGCCCTGCACAAGCAGTTCGGCGGCAAGCCGGGCAAGATGCTGGCGCTGGAAATGGGCGGCAACAACCCGCTGGTGGTATGGGATATCCCGAGCGATCCGAAGCTGCTCGACGCCGCCGTGCACCACGCCGTGATGTCGGCCTTTATCTCGGCCGGCCAGCGCTGCACCTGTGCGCGCCGCCTCATCATCCAGGATTCGCCGCAGGCCCAGGCCTTCCTCGAGCGCCTGGTGCAGGTCGCATCGACCCTGCAGGTGGGCCCGTCGAAGGCCGAGCCGCAGCCCTTCATGGGACCTGTAGTCTCCGCAGCCGTCGCCGCCCGCCTGGTGCAGGCCCAGGCCGACATGGCCGCAAAAGGCGGCAAGGTGCTGTTGCCGATGAAGCAGCTCGACCCGAACGCAGGCTTCGTCACGGCCGGCATCGTCGACACTACCGACGCGCAAGGCATCCCGGACGAAGAGTGGTTCGGCCCGCTGTTGCAGGTGATCCGCGTGAAGGATTTCGATGAAGCCCTGCGCGTCGCCAACGCCACCGAGTACGGCCTGGCCGCGGCGCTGCTGTCGCCGTCGGAGGCGCTGTGGAAGCGCTTCTCGGTGCGCGCTCGCGCCGGTATCGTCAACTGGAACCGCCCGACCACCGGCGCGGCCAGCTCGGCCCCGTTCGGCGGCGTCGGCAAGTCGGGCAACCATCGCCCGAGCGCCTATTACGCCGCCGATTACTGCGCCTACCCGGTCGCCTCGATCGAGACGGCGGAACTCGAACTGCCGGCCAAGCTGTCGCCGGGCCTGACCTTTTAAACTATGCGTATCGCTCGCGAATACAACTTCGACGGCCTCGTCGGCCCATCCCACAACTACGCCGGCCTCTCGTTCGGCAACGTCGCTTCGTTCAGCAATG
This sequence comes from Massilia sp. IC2-476, assembly GCF_020707295.1. Taxonomy (NCBI): domain Bacteria; kingdom Pseudomonadati; phylum Pseudomonadota; class Betaproteobacteria; order Burkholderiales; family Oxalobacteraceae; genus Massilia; species Massilia sp. IC2-476. Next base: position 29,068 of record NZ_JAJFER010000013.1, on the reverse strand, counting down.
TGCGGAGCGCTTCCAACCCGCGCCAGGCCGCCCTGCAGGGCCTGGCCAAGATGCGCGAGCTGGCGGCACGCGGCTTCGCCCAGGCGGTGATGCCGCCGCAGGCGCGGCCCAACTTCCGCCTGCTGCGTCGCATCGGCTTTTCCGGCACCGATGCCGACGTGCTGGCGCGCGCCTGGCGCGAAGCGCCGGTGATCCTGGCTTGTGCCTATTCGGCCGCGCCGATGTGGACCGCCAACGCGGCCACCGTCAGCCCGTCGAGCGACACGCTGGATGCGCGCGTGCACTTCACGCCGGCCAACCTGAACAACAAGCTGCACCGCTCGGAAGAATACGTGCAGGCCACGCGCATCCTGCGCGCCATCTTTGCCGATTCGAGCCGCTTCGTGGTGCATGACGCGCTGCCGCCGGTGCCGGCCTTCGGCGACGAGGGTGCGGCCAATCACACGCGCTTTGCCAGCGCCCACGGCGCCCCCGGCGTCGAGTTCTTCGTCTACGGCCGCGCCGAGTTCGACCCGTCGGCCCCGAGCCCGAAGAAATACCCGGCGCGCCAGACCCTGGAAGCCTCGCAGGCGGTGGCGCGCCTGCACGGCCTGGACCCGGCGCGCACCGTGTTCGCCTCGCAGAACCCGGACGTGATCGACCAGGGCGTGTTCCACAATGACGTGATCGCGGTCGGCAACGGCAACGTCCTGTTCTACCACGAGCAGGCCTTCTTCGACGAAGCCCTTACCCTGGATGCGCTGCGCCGCGCCATGGCCAGCGTCGACACCGACCTGGTGCCGGTGCGGGTGGCCTCTAGCGACGTGCCGGTGGCCGACGCCGTCGCCAGCTACCTGTTCAACAGCCAGCTGCTCACCAGGCCGGACGGCCGCATGGCGCTGGTGGTGCCGCACGAATGCCGCGAGAATGCGGCGGTCGCGCGCTTCCTGGCGGAGACGGTGGCGGGCAGCGGCCCGATCGACGAGCTGATCGAGTTCGACCTGCGCCAGAGCATGCGCAACGGCGGCGGGCCTGCCTGCCTGCGCCTGCGCGTCGCCCTCACCGAGGATGAGGCGCAGGCCATGCACGGCGGCGTGATCATGACCGAAACCCTGTATGCGCAGCTGGTGGCCTGGGTCGAGAAGCACTACCGCGACCGGATCGAGCCGAAGGACCTGGCCGACCCGCAGCTGGCGATCGAATGCGCAGCCGCTCTCGAGGAACTGGAACGCATTCTCGGTCTGCCGGGTCTTTACGACCTGTCGTAAGCCTGCTGCACACGCACATGCATGGCGGGTGACCCGCTGCGAAGGGCATGTTCTAATAACGGATTGTCGCGCCCCGTAATAAAAGGCGCACGCGGAATTCGGACGGGACACCCCCGTCCATATAAAGCCAGGGCGGCGCGAAGCCATAAGCCAGAAGCGCCCCGGGCACACAAACTTTGGAGAAGTAACATGAACGACATGTCTCAAGATTTGCGCAACCAGACGCTTACCCTGGTCAACGCAAACCAGCCCGCCGGCGCCAATGCGCAGGTGAGTAGCCTGATCAGCGCCTGGCTCGGTTCCCTCGACGACGAAGACCTGGCCGGCACCGCGCCGCGCAGCCTGGCGCCCGTGCTGTGGGAAGGGTTCTCGCAGCTGGCCCAGCGCAGCGGCACCGGCTGCCAGATCGCCACGATGCGCTATTCGGACGGCCGCGGCGGCATGGCGACTGCCCTGCTGATCCTGAACGAGGACATGCCTTACCTGGTCGATTCCTTTGTCATGGCCCTGCGCAAGGAGCGCCAGACCGCCAGCGGCGTGATGAACGCCGTGCTGCCGGTGCGCCGTGACGCGAACGGCCTGGCAAGCGCCGTCGGCGAAGCCGGCGCGCCGCTGGAATCGATCGTGCTGATCCTGATGAGCGACGAGCTCGAATTCTCCGAACTGGATGCCCTGACCGCGCGCATCCGCATGGTTGCCAACGATGCCGCCACCGTGCACCGCGACGCCGTCAAGATGGCCGACCGCATGACCGCGGTGGCCGCGGCCGCCGCCCAGGCCGGCACTCCGGAAGGCCAGGAAGTGGCCGCCTTCCTCGAGTGGGCCAAGAACGAAGGCTTCGAGCCCTTCGGCTACGCCTACTACATGGTGAAGGAAGGCGTGCGCGAACTCGAACGCGACATCCCGAGCCGCATCGGCGTGCTGGCCGACACCACCCACCCGGTCTACGGCACCTGCCTGGCCAATATCCCGGGCGACTTCGAAACCCTGTCGCGCCGCGCCGACACCCTGTCGATCGTGAAGGCCGACGTCGAAGGCACCCTGCACCGCGACCAGCCGCTCGACTTCATCGGCGTGCGCAACACCGATGCCCAGGGCAAGATCCTGGGCGAGCACTGCTTCGTCGGCCTGTTCACCCGCGCCGCCACCGCGACCCCGCTGGCGCGCCTGCCGTTCGCGCGCGGCCGCGTGGCCAAGGTGCTGTCGATCGCCGGCGTGCGCCAGGAAGGCTTCCGCGCCGAGAAGTTCGTCGAGATCCTCGAGTCGCTGCCGCGCACCGAAGCGCTGGAAGCCGACCCGGAATGGCTGGCCCAGGTGTGCTCGTCGGTGGTCTCGCTGTACAAGCAGCCGCGCCCGAAAGTGTTCGCGCGCCGCGACGTGTATGCGCGCCACCTGAACGTGCTGGTCTACCTGCCGCGCGAGCGCTACAGCGCCGCCGTGGCGTCCAGCCTGGCCGCCGCCCTGAAGGACAGCTCGGGCGCACGCGAGGTGCGCGTGCAGACCCTGGTGGCCGACGGCCCGCTGGCGCGCGTCTACCTGATCGCCCAGGCCGCCCGCTACCCGCTCGACCTGGAAACCGACATCCAGCAGCCGCTGCTGGCCGTGCTGGATGGCTGGCACGACCGCTTCGCCGCCATTTCGAACACCATCGAAGACGCCGGCATGCGCAGCAGCCTGCGCAAGCTCGGCGCCAACCTGCCGGTCAGTTTCGTCACCAACACCGCGCCGGAAACCGCCTTCCGCGACCTGCAGGCCGTGCTCAAGAACGGCCTGAAAGACCGCGTGGCCGTGCGCGTGGAGCCGGGCGACGACGCCAACGGCATCGACGCCTCGATCCGCATGTACTCGGGCGAGACCGTGCCTTCGCTGTCGCGCATCCTGCCGGCCCTGCAGAACGCCGGCATCGCGGTCGACCGCGAGCAAACCTGGAGCATCAAGAACCCGGACGGCAGCATCCACAACGTGACCGCGCTGGCCGTGGACGACGAGAGCGGCGCCAAGCTGGTCAAGCCGGGCATCATCCCGGTGGCCGAAGAGCTGTTCACCGCGCTGTTCAACAACGAGGCCGAAGACGGCCGCATGAACGGCCTGACCATCGAAGGCGGCCTGTCGCTGCGCGAAGTGCAGCTGGTGCGCGCCTACATCAGCTACTGGCGCCAGCTCGGCTCCAAGTTCTCGGTGCGCTACATGGCCGAGACCCTGCGCACCCAGCCGGCCCTGGTGAAGGAATTCGTCACCGGCTTCCTGCTGCGCTTCGATCCGAAGCTGGGTGACTCCGAGCACAGCACCGGCACCGCCAAGCTGGCAGCATTGAAAGCCGGCCTGTCGACCGTGAACCACGCCGACACCGAGGAAATCATGGCGGCCCTGGTCGACCTGGCCCTGGCCACCGTGCGCACCAACTACTTCCAAAACGACGGCGAAAAGATCATCTTCAAGGTCGACACCAGCAACCTGGCGCTGGCGCCGGAGCCGCGTCCGTACCGCGAGATCTACGTGTTCTCGCGCCGCTTCGAGGGCGTGCACCTGCGCGGCGGCCCGGTCGCCCGTGGCGGCCTGCGCTGGTCGGACCGCATGGAAGACTACCGCACCGAAGTGCTGGGCCTGGTGAAGGCGCAGATGGTCAAGAACGCCGTCATCGTGCCGGCCGGCTCGAAGGGCGGTTTCGTGTGCAAGCAGATGCCGAGCGGCGCCCCGCGTGAAGTGGTGGCGGCGGAAGGCGAAGCCTGCTACCGCGAATTCATCGCCAGCCTGCTGGAAGTGACCGACAACCGCGTGCGCGGCGCCATCGTCCCGCCGGAGAACACCGTGCGCCACGACCAGGACGATCCCTACCTGGTGGTGGCCGCCGACAAGGGCACCGCGACCTTCTCGGACATCGCCAACAGCATCGCCGTCAAGCGCGGCTTCTGGCTGGGCGACGCGTTTGCCTCGGGCGGCTCGAACGGCTACGACCACAAGAAGATGGGCATCACCGCCAAGGGCGCGTTCGAAGCCGTCAAGCGCCACTTCTACGAACTGGGCCACGACATGAGCAGCACCCCGGTGACCATGGTCGGCGTGGGCGACATGTCGGGCGACGTGTTCGGCAACGGCGTGCTGCTGTCGCGCCAGCTCAAGCTGGTGGCAGCCTTTGACCACCGCCACATCTTCCTGGACCCGACTCCGGATGTCGCAGTGTCGTTCAAGGAACGCGAGCGCATGTTCGCGCTTCCAAGGTCGTCGTGGGAAGACTACGATAAAAGTCTGATCTCGCAGGGCGGCGGCGTGTTCCCGCGCACCGCACGCTCGATCGAGCTGACTCCGGAAGTGCGTGCTGCCCTGGACATCAAGGAAACCTCGCTGTCGCCGGAAGAGCTGATGCACCGCATCCTGCTGGCGCCGGTGGACCTGTTCTACAACGGCGGCATCGGTACCTACATCAAGTCCTCGAGCGAGACCCACGCCCAGGTGAAGGACCGCGCCAACGACCGCATCCGCGTCAACGGCAACGAACTGCGCTGCAAGGTGGTGGCGGAAGGCGGCAACCTGGGCGCGACCCAGGCCGGCCGTATCGAATTCGCCCTTGCCGGCGGCCGCATCTTCACCGATGCGATCGACAACTCGGCGGGTGTGGACTGCTCGGACCACGAAGTCAACATCAAGATCTGGCTGGACACCGAAGTCAATGCCGGCGAACTGCCTGAAGCCGACCGTAACCGCGTGCTGAACGAGATGACCGGTGCGGTGGAAGACCTGGTCCTGCGCGACAACACCCTGCAGACCCACCTCCTGACCCGCGAAGCGCAGGCGCAGGCTACCGCCTCGGTGGTCGATGGCTACGCCGCATTGATCACGAACCTGGAATCGGAAGGCGCCGTCAACCGCGAGCTGGAACAGCTGCCGAGCGATACCGAGCTGCAGCGCCGCAAGGCACTGGGCCTGGGCCTCTCCGCGCCGGAGCTGGCAGTGGTCATCGCCAACGTGAAGAACCGCTTCAAGCGCACCCTGTCGGCCATCGACCTGACGGGCGAGACCTGGGCGGATTCGCTGCTGCGTCCTTACTTCCCGGCCCAGCTGGTCGCCACCCGCGATCCGCTGAAGCACCCCCTGGCCAACGCCATCCTGGCGACCGTGCTGGCCAACGAAGCGGTCAACCGCTGCGGTCCGCTGATGCTGCGCGACCTGGCTGCCGAGCACCGCGTCGACGAGACCGAAGTGGTCAAGGCCTGGGCGCGCGCCTGGTCGGCGCTGCACCTGGCGCCGGTGTTCGACGCGCTCGACGCCGATGCGCTGAAGGTCCCGCGTGACGTCTCGATGGCGGTCGACGCGCGCACCCGTGCGCTGCTGCGCGCCGTGATCGAAGGCGTGCTGTCGCTGCCAGCCGGCACCGATGGCATGAACGAGCTGTCCACGCTGTTCGGCCAGGCCGAGCAGCTGCGCGGCCTGAGCCCGGCCCGTTCGGAAGCCGACGGCCACAGCGGCCTGCCGTCCACCTTCACCGCGGCCTGGAAGGCGGTCGAGACCATCGAGTCGCTGGCCACCTTCCTGTTCGCTGCGGTATCGGTGCAGCGTCCGGCCGGCATGAGCCTGGCCCAGTTCCTGCAGGTCGGCATGGCGCTGCGCCAGCAGGCCGGCATCGACACGCTCGAGCGCGGCCTGAAGCTGCCGGCGCAGAGCAAGTCGCAGGAACAGCTGCGCAACTACGCAATGCAGGCCCTGCGCCGCACCCAGCAGCGCCTGCTGCTGCAGGTGATCGAGCGTGCCGGCCAGGGCGGCGACCCGCTGGCAGCCGTCAAGCAGGTCACCGAAGCGCGCGGCCTGACCGGCTTCGCACAGCCGGTCGAGCTCGAGCAGGCCATGCTGGACGTCTGGGCGCTGTCGGAAGGTTCGAGCCCGGACCGTCTGGCTGCGTAAGCGGATGAGCGGCGCTGACAACGCTGCGCTGCCGGAAGCGGTGCGCGCACTGGCCGAAGCTGATTTCGGTGCAGTCGCGCAGCGCTTCGCGGAGGCTGGCTTCAAGGTCAGCCTGCCGGCTGCAGGCATCCTCACGGTGAAGGCGGATGTTGGTGATGCAGCCCGTCCCGCCGTGCTGGTGTCGGTGGGCGTGCATGGCGACGAGACCGGACCGATCGAGATGGTGGCCTGGCTGATCGAGGCCCTGTCGCGCACCCCGCGCGAATTGTCGGTGGACCTGATGCTGTGCGTCGGGAACATCGACGCGATCGCGCAGGGCAAGCGCTTCATCGATGCGGATCTGAACCGCATGTTCCGCGCAGACCGCGGCTCGCTCGCCTCTGCTTTCGAGGCGGCGCGGGCCGATGCGCTCATCGCCGCTACCTGCGCCTTCTTCGAGGGCGCCGGAGCGCAGCGCTGGCACCTCGACCTGCACACGGCGATCCGGCCTTCGCACTATCCGATGTTCGCGATCGTGCCCGAGATCATTGCCGACGCACCGCGCAAGCTGCTCATCGACTGGCTGGGGGAGGCGGCGATCGGCGCCGTCATCATGAACCCGAAGTCGGTCGGCACCTACAGCTACTACTCGTCGGAGCACCATGGCGCCGCAGGCAGCACCGTGGAGCTGGGGCGGGTCGGGACGCTGGGGCAGAACGACCTGTCGCAGTTCGCCGATGCCTCGAAGGCGCTCGACCGCCTGCTGCGCGGGCAACCGGCGGGTGTGGTCAAGGCTGCGCCGCACGTGTTCGCGACGGCAAGGCAGGTGATCAAGCTGTCCGATGCCTTCAGCATGTCGGTGGGGCGCGAGACCTGGAACTTCACGCCGATGAAGAAGGGCGAGGTGATTGCGACGGATGGCGATACCGTGTATCGCGTGGAGCATGACGAGGAGCTGGTCGTGTTTCCGAATCCGGATGTGCGGGTTGGCCTGCGTGCGGGCTTGATGGTTACGCGCATCGGCTGACGCATCGGCTGAATTAGGGCAAGCTCGCAGCACCCAAATCGTCCTGGCGCTAGACTGGGGCCTTTGCATCTCGCGGAGGCCTCATGTCCAGCATGCTTTTCTCCCCAGTCACCCTGGGTCCCCTGCAACTCCCCAATCGCATCGCCATCGCGCCGATGTGTCAATACTCCGCCGTCGACGGCCTGCCGGCCGACTGGCACATGATCCATCTGGGCGGCCTGGCCCTGTCCGGCGCCGGCCTGCTCATCATCGAAGCGACGGCCGTCACGCCAGAAGGCCGCATTTCGCCGGATGACCTGGGCCTGTGGTCCGACGCGCATCAGGAAGCCTTGACACCCATCATCGCCGCCATCCGGCGCCATTCGCCGATCAAGGTCGCCGTCCAGCTGGCCCATGCCGGCCGCAAGGCCTCGAGCGAGGTGCCGTGGGAAGGCGGCGCCAATATTCCACCTGGCCAGCCGCGCGGCTGGCAGACCGTCGCTCCTTCGAGCCTGCCCCACGCGGAAGGTGAAACCGTGCCGCTGGCGCTCGACCGCGAAGGCCTGCAGCGCATCCGCGACGGCTTCGTGCAGGCTGCCCGCCGCGCCCATGCGCTCGGCTTGGACGGCATCGAGCTGCACGGCGCCCATGGCTACCTGCTACACCAGTTCCTGTCGCCCCTCTCCAACACGCGCGAGGACGACTACGGCGGTTCGCTCGAGAACCGCATGCGCTTCCCGCTGGAGGTCTTCGACGCCGTGCGCGCCGCCGTGCCGAAAGAGATGGCGGTGGGCATGCGGATTTCGGCCACCGACTGGGTCGAAGGCGGCTGGGAGATCGAGCAGAGCGTGCGCTTCGCGCGCGAGCTGCAGGCGCGCGGCTGCGACTTCATGCACGTTTCCAGCGGCGGGTTGTCGCCGCTGCAGAAGATTCCCGTGGCTCCGGGCTACCAGGTCGAGTTCGCGCAGCGCATCAAGGCGGAGACCGGGATGCCGACCATCGGCGTGGGCCTGATCACCGAAGCGCAGCAGGCGGAAGACATCCTGCAGCAGGGCCAGGCCGACGTCATCGGACTGGCGCGCGCCATGCTGTACGACCCGCGCTGGCCATGGCATGCCGCGGCCCAGCTGGGCGACCAGGTGTTCGCGCCGCCGCAGTACTGGCGCTCGCAGCCGCGCGAATACAAGGAGCTGTTCGGTAGTACGCGCCTGGGGCAGCGCTAGCCGACGCGTCGGCGTTCGCGCCGCCCAGGCGCAGCTCAGCCGGCATTTTTTGCAGCCTGTCGCATGGAGGAGGCAGCAGGGTGGGGTGCTTGTTAGAGTGGCATCTGTCAACAACCACACAGGATTCATGCCATGCGTTCGCTCATTGCCCTTGCCACCCTCGCCGCCGTCGCCTCCCTGAGCGGTTGCGCCATCATCGTCGCCCCAAATGACGGTGACGTGCGGATGCACACGGTGTTCAGCAGCGGCGCGGTCGAAGGCAACGGCATCGCCGCGCGCGACCAGCGCCAGGTGGCGGCGCATGGCCAGCTCGACGTGAGCGGTTCGATGCTGGTCGAGGTGCGGGTCGGCCCGGCGCCTTCGCTGCTGGTCGAAGCCGACGGCAACCTGCTGCCCTATATCCGCACCGAGGAGCGCGGCAACACCCTCAAGATCTACAACGAGCGCCAGCTGCGCAGCCAGACCCCGGTGCGCATCGTCTACACCACGCCGCGCCTGAGCGACGTGAATGCCTCCGGCTCCGGCCAGGTTGTGGTGCGCGACCTGAACGGCGCGCCGCTGGAAGTGCGCAAGAGCGGTTCCGGCCAGGTCCGCCTGGCGGGCAAGGTGGATAGCCTGCTCGCGCGCGTGAGCGGCTCGGGCGTGCTCGATGCGGGTGAACTCAAGAGCGCCAGCGCCGACCTCGGGCTGTCGGGCTCGGGCCGCATGAACATCGGTGAAGTCCGTGGCGACTACCTGCGCGCCAGCGTGTCCGGTTCGGGCGTGCTGCAGGCCGGCGGCACCGTGCGTTCGCTGAACGCCCGCGTGGCCGGTTCCGGCAGCGTGGACCTGGCCGGCCTGTCGACCCAGGACGCCGACCTGGCGGCCGACGGCTCGGGCGGGATCCGCGCCACCGTCAAGCAGTCGCTGATCGCCCACGGCGGCGGCTCGGGCGGCATCCGCGTGTATGGCCACCCGGCGCAGCGCAGCGTCAGCGGCCGCAACGTGCACCTGATCGACTGACATCCGTAGGGTGGGCGGCTTTGCCGCCCACGCGGTGATACGTAAAGCGAGGGAAGCTTAGAGCAGGTTGTCCAGCAGGTCCGGACCGAACACCTCGCGGTGCAGGCGCGCCGCCGGGGCTCCTGCCGCCAGCAGGGCATTCCACTGCGCCTGCATGAAGGGCAGCGGACCGCACAGGTAGACGTCGGTCTCTCCGCGCGGCCACGAAGGCAGGCGCGCCAGGTCCATCTTCCCTTTCAACACGCCGGCTGTATCCTCTTCCTCGTAGAACGTCACCACGTTCAGGTGTGGCATGCGCGCCTTGGCATTGGCAATGTCATCCTGGTGCGCGTGGTGCGCCGCATGGCGTGCGGCGTGCGCGAAGATCACGCGGCGCCCAGGGTTCACCGCCGCGATGCGGTTCAGAGCCGCGATCATCGGCGTGATGCCGATGCCCGCCGACAGGAACACCACCGGCTCGTTCGATTCGGTATCGGGCAGGAAGTCGCCGAACGGGTGGGTCACCTGCAGCAGGTCGCCCACATTCACGTTCTGGTGCAGCCAGGTCGACACTTCGCCCGCGGGATGTGCGCCCCCATCCTCGCGCTTGACCGAGATGCGCAGGCTGTCCTTGCCGTTGGCGTCCGACAGGCTGTACTGGCGCAGCTGGCGGTGGCCGTCGGCGAAGTCGACCGCCACGCTTACATACTGGCCCGGCTTGAACGGGGGCAGGGCGGCGCCGTCCGCCGGAATGAGCCGGATCGAGATCACGTTCTCGCTTTCGCGCTTTACTTCCGTCACGCGCATGGCCCGGGTCTCGCCCGGCTGCACACCGGCTTCCTCGTACATCTTCGCTTCCGCATCGATCAGCAGGCGCGCGAGCGACGTATAGGCCTCTTCCCAGGCCTTCAGAAGCGGCTCGGTGGCGGCGTCGCCCAGCACCGACTTGATTGCGCCGAGCAGGTGATGGCCAACGATCGGGTAGTGGTCGGCGCGGATGCCCACCGACGCGTGCTTGTGCACGATGCGGCTTACCACCGGCCCTAAAGCCGCGGCGTTGCCGATGTTGGCCGCGTAGGCAAACACCGCCGAGGCCAGCGACTGCTGCTGCACGCCGCTGGTCTGGTTACCCATGTTGAACAGGTTCTTCAGCCCGGGATGGGCGTCGAACATGCTGCGGTAGAAGGTGGTGGTGATGGCCAGGCCGTGCTCGCGCAGGACCGGGACGGAGGCGTCGATGTAGGGACGTGAAGCGTTCGAGATCATGATGGGTTTCCTTATTGATGCATTAGATATGCATGTTTAAAGCCAAAAAATGGTCCGGACTGGATCGTTGTTACCGTACGGACGCGACCATTCTAGCAAAAGATGCTGAGCAAATGCATCTTTTGGAAAACTATTTTCTTGGAATATTTCAACTGCCCCTATAATCGCAGGTTTTGACCGGCGGCCGATTGCGGGCCGTCGAAGACGCCGCCAATTCAAAGGACATGCCGTGAATCTGACCCTGGGCCAAAAGCTGATCCGCACCAAAACAGCTGAACGTCACCACGATGACGTGGACAGCGGCGGGGGCCTGCAACGTTCGCTCGGCCTGTTCCCGCTGACCATGATCGGGGTCGGCGCCACCATCGGCACCGGCATCTTCTTCACCATGGTCGAAGCCGTGCCCAAGGCCGGTCCGGCCGTGATCCTCTCCTTTTTGCTCGCCGCCCTCACCGCCGGCTTGACCGCGCTGTGCTACGCCGAGCTGGCCGGGCGCGTGCCGGCCGCCGGTTCCTCGTATTCCTTTGCCTACGCAACCGTCGGCGAGTTCGCCGCCTTCATCGTGGCGGCCTGCCTGCTGCTCGAATACGGCCTGGCGGGAAGCGCGGTGGCGATCGGCTGGTCGGATTACCTGAACAACTTCCTGATGAACGCCTTCGGCTGGGAGATCCCGGCCCACCTGCGTTCGCCGATGTTCGTATCGGACCACCATAATGTCCACTTCACCCCAGGTAACTTCAACCTGCCGCCGGTGATCCTGATCGCGATGTGCTGCTTCCTCCTCATCCGCGGCACCAAAGAATCGGCCACCACCAACGCCATCATGGTGCTGGTCAAGCTGGCGATCCTGATCTTCTTCGCCGTGATCGCGCTGACCGGCTTCGATGCCAACAACTTCACGCCCTTCTTCAACCCGGACGCCGACAGCGGCTACGTGGGCATGGCCGGCGTCACCGCCGCCGCCGGCACCGTGTTCTTCTCCTTTATTGGCCTGGACACCATCGCCACCGCCGGCGAAGAGACCAACAACCCGCGCCGCAACGTCCCGATCGGCATCCTGGCCGCGCTCCTGATCGTGACCGTCTTCTACCTGCTGGTGGCGATTGCCGCGATGGGCGCCCAGCCCTCGCACATGTTCGCGGGCCAGCAGGCCGGCCTGTCGGTGATCCTGCAGAACGTGACCGGCCAGGCATGGCCGGCGCTGGTGCTGTCGGCCGGCGCCGTCGTGTCGGTGTTCTCGGTGACCCTGGTGACGATCTACGGCCAGACCCGCATCCTGTACGCCATCAGCCGCGACGGCCTGATCCCGAAGACCTTCCAGAAGGTGAGCAAGCGCACCCAGGCTCCGGTCAGCAATACCCTGATCGTCTGCGCCGTGGTCGCCCTCGTGGCCGGCCTGGTCGACGCCACCTTCCTGTGGGACATGGTGAGCATGGGCACCCTGACCGCCTTCATCGTCGTCTCGATCGCGGTGCCGGTGATCCGCGCCAAGCAGGGCCGCGGCGAGCCGGGCGCCTTCCGCGTGCCCTTCGGCCCCTACGTCATCCCGGGCCTGTCGGTGCTGGCCTGCCTGTACATCATGAAAGACCTGTCGCCGGCCACCTTCCGCGTGTTCTTCATCTGGATGGCCGTGGCGGTTGCCACCTACTTCCTGTACAGCGTGCGCCACAGCCGCCTGAACAAGGCACAGTAAATGGAGAGCTTCGAACGGCGGCGCGACCGCTTTGCGCTGTTCGATGCGATGGACAGCGCGGCGGTCAACATCTGCTTTCCACTGGAGCTGCCGGACTTCCGGCCCTGGTGCAAAGCGCAGGGCCTGGCGCCCTTCCACGTGCTGCTGTATGCCGTGCTGCGTTCGGTGCTGAAGGTCGAGAACTTCCGCTACCGGATCCTGGACGGCGAAGTGATTCGCATCGAGCGCCTGATTCCTTCGTTTACGGTGGTGAACCTGCACAATGACCTGAATTTCGCCCAGTTCGACTGGGCGGACGACTTGCGCGAATTCGTCGCACGCGGCGTGGCGGCGCGCGAGGAGGCCGGCAATATGGCGGCCCTGAACATGGAATATGCCGCGCGCACGCCCCTGCAGGCCAAGGAGCAGGTCTTCATTACCTGCATCCCCTGGCTGGCGTTCACCTCGATCCAGCATCCGAGCGCCTCGCTGGCGCAGCCGGACATCCCGTCCTTCGCCTGGGGCAAGTACCGCGACCTGCCGGGCGACCGCCTCGAGCTGCCGTTCTCGGTACAGGCCCACCACGGCTTCGTCGACGGCTTCCACATCCACCAGCTCGGCCAGCAGATCGCCGGTGAGCTGGACGCCATCATTTCACCAGCGGCCTGACCACTTCGAGCAGGCTGACGAGAAGCTTGCCCGGCTCTTCCCACGGCACCATGTGGGCCGAGCGCTCGAACCAGACGACGCGCTTATAAGGCGCATCGACCTTCTCCATCCAGCTCACCGTGGGCGCTGCCGGCGTGGTGTAGTCGTGGCGACCCAGGAACATCACGACGGGAACGGGGAAGCGCTTCACGCTTGAAAAATCCACGTCGAGGAATTCCGGCAGCACCCGGCCAAGTGTCAGCACGCTGCCCTTGTCGATGTCCTTCACCTGGCTTGGGGTGTACTCGGGCGAGAGCAGGGGACCGCGGAAGAAGTAGCCGGACTCGCTGCGGAAGGCCGACAGGCCACCGTAGTGTTGGGGCCACTTGCGCGCGATGATGATGCGCTCGCGCGTGATCGGCTTGTCGCCGGGGTAGGGCGCGATCGAGGCCATCTCCTTGACCGCCTCCACGTTGTTCTCGCGTTTGGCGCGCTTGTAGGCGTACTCGAAACTGATCCGCTCGTTCTCGCGCACGTTCAGGACCTGGCCGATGCCGACGTAGGCGTAGAACAGGTCGGGACGCTTCAGGGCCGCGTGCATGCCGACGATGGTGCCCCAGCTGTGGCCCATCAGGATCAGCTTGCGCTTGCCATAGCGCGCCTTCAGGTGCTCGGCCACTTCGATCGCATCGTCGACGTAGCGCTCGATGCGGATGGTCGCGCCGACCTTGCTTGGCTCGGCTTCGGCATAGCTCTTGCCGGCGCCGCGCTGGTCCCAGTTCGCCACGGTGAAGTATTCCTCGATCGGGCGCTGGAACTGCCACATGGTCGGGGTGACGGGCGAGGCCGGGCCGCCGTGCACGAACAGGATCATCGGGTTGTCGCGGTCCTGGCCGCGCACGTTCAGCCACTGGTCGACGCCGCCGATGCGGGTCTTGTATGAATCCTGCACGCCGCCGGGTGCGCTGATGCGATTGAGGTCTTCGATGATGGCGCGCGACTTCGCGTACGGGTCAGGGGCTTCCTGCGCCAGGGCGCAGGCGGATGCCAGCAGCGCGCCAATGAACAGCCATGCTCTCTTCATGTGTGCGTCCTTTCCGGTCAATGGAAATAGCATAGCCCGGCATCTGCATATGCGCACCCGCTACGCGACGAACTGCACGATCGGCGGGGCGAACGGTAACGTCCATCCTGTCCTGGTGCGGCCTGTTCCCTTCGATGCGCAGGCTGTCGCAGGCTCCACGCCGATACGCGAGGTCATGAGTAGGATGATCGCATCGACAAGCTGGGGGAGGCACCATGTGGCGTTGGGTCGCGGCTGCGGTATGCATGACCGGCAGCCTGCCCGCATTCGGGCAAACAGCACAGCTCACGCCGCAGCAGTGGCGCGAGGACCTGAAGGTGATGGCGGAGACGATGCCAGTGCGGCACCGCAACCTCTACCACACGATGTCGCGCGAGCAGTTCCAGGCCGCCGTCGCGGCGCTCGACGCGAAGCTGGACAGCTTGCCGCGCCACCAGGTCATTGTCGAGATGGCGCGCATTGTGGGCATGGTGGAAGACGGGCACACCAACATCGCGCCGACGCGCGATCCGAAGATCGGCTTTCGCGCGTTTCCGATCGCGCTCTACTTCTTCGACGACGGCCTGTACGTGCGCGCGGCCCACGAGCAGCACCGGGAGCTGGTCGGCGCGAAGCTCGTCGGCGTCGGCGGCAAGACGGTGGAACAGGCCTATGCGGCGCTGCGCCAGATCGTTGGCCGCGACAACGAGCAGAACGCGCTGTTCTTCGTCCCGCACCTGCTGGTGATGCCGGAAGTGCTGCACGCCTTCGGCCTGTCCGACTCGCCCGACCGTGCGCGCCTCGTCATCGAACGCGACGGCAAACGCAGTACCGTGGAACTGACCACGCCGCAGCCCGCCACCATGATGCCGCCCGATACCGACACCAGCTTCATGCCGCGCCCCGGCTGGGTCGACGCGCGCCTCACGACGCCATTGTGGCTGCAGGATGCCGACAGCAAGTTCCGCATGGAGTACCTCAAGCCGCACAAGCTGCTCTACGTGCAGCTCAACCAGGTCGGCAACGAGAAAGAGGAAACGCTGGCGCAGTTCGCGGCGCGCATCCAGCAGGCGGCGGCAAGCCAGCCGGTGGAGAAGATCGTGCTCGACCTGCGCCTGAACCGCGGCGGCAACGGCATGCTGGCGCCCCCATTGATTGCCGCGCTGCTGCGCGCCACGCCGCTTGAGGCCAGGCGCGAACTGTTCGCGATCGTCGGCCGCAGCACTTTCTCGGCGGCGCAGTTCGTGGTGAATGACCTGGAACACTATACCGAGGCCGTGCTGGTCGGCGAGCCGACCGGCGGCAGGCCGAACGCCCACAGCGACTCGCGCCGGATCACGCTGCCCAACAGCGGCATCACGGTGCGGGTATCGACCCTCTGGTGGCAGGAGGACGAGCGCGACCGGCGGCCATGGACAGCGCCCACGGTGGCGGCGCCGCTCGGCTTTGACGCCTACCGCCGCGGCGAGGACCCGGCACTCACGGCGATCCTGGCCTACCGGCCGGCGCCACCGCTGGCCGACCTGCTGCTGGCGGCGCCCGATGCGCTGCCGACGGCCTATGCCGGCTGGCGCGCCCGGCCGCGCAACCGCTACGCGGATGTGCAGATGGCGTTCTACCGGGCCGGCCATGCGCTGCTGGCGAAAGGATTGCCGGCAGAGGCGCTGGTGGTGTTCAGGATGTGGGAGAAGGAGCATCCGCAGGCCGCGTATGCCTGGGACGGCATCGGCGCGGCGCAGCTGGCGCTCGGCGAGCGTGTGCAGGCGCGGGAAGCCTACCGCAAGGCCCTGGCGCTCGACCGCAGTTTGGCGTCCGCACTGGCTGCGCTGGAGAAGTTGTAGCGTGGGCGGCTATGCCGCCCACGCGGTCAGCTAACATCACCGCGTGGGCGTTCGTGTTTTAGGCCACTGGCCTAAAACACGAACGCCCACCCTACAAAAGCAAACGCCACGCGGCCTCTCGGCGGCGTGGCGTTCGTTAAAGCTAGCCCTGCTTATTGCACGTTCATTTCCTTCAGCAGGTTATCCGCCTTGTCCACGTGCTTCATGTTCCACAGGATGTAGCGGATGTCGACCTGGATGTCGCGGGTCATGGCCTTGTTGAAGTCCCAGTCCGAGATGATCGAGTCCAGGGTGCCGTCGAAGGCCAGGCCGATCAGCTCGGCCTTCGAGTTCAGCGCGGCCGAACCCGAGTTGCCGCCGGTGATGTCCAGCGTTGCCAGGTAGTTGACCGGCACGGTCTTCAGCTTCGGATCGACATACTTGCCGAAGTCCTTGGCCTGGATCGCGGCCAGCTGGGCTGCCGGTGCGTTGAACTCGCCTTCGCCGGTGTGCTTGGCCACCACGCCCTTGATGGTCGTGAACGCGGTCCAGCCTTCGGTACCGTCGGAACCGACGTCACGGCCGGCGATCTTGCCGAAGGTGACGCGCAGGGTGCCGTTGGCGTCCGGATAGACGGCCTGGCCCTTGCTATTCATGTAGGCGATCTTGGCCTTCATGTAGTTGCCGTAGGCTTGCTGGATCTTGCCGCCGAGTTCCTCTTCCTGGGCTTCTTCCTTCAGGCCTGCGTCATACATCGCGACAGCGGCCTTGATGAAGCTGTCGTTCGAGGCCTGGAATTCGGCCGGCGACTTCTTCAGCCACGCGCTGCGTTCTTCCTTGTTGGCCAGCTTCGAACCTGCATAAATGCGGTCCAGTGCGGTCTTCAGTTCGGCCTGGCTCATGCCCGGCTTGATGCCGAGGGCGGCGTCGAAAGCGGCGTCATGCTCGGCCGCCGGCTGGGCGTTGTACTTGGTCAGGAAGTTCAGCACCAGCGCCTTGTCGACCTTTTCGTCGTAGGTGCGGTCCTGGCCTGCCACCACCGAGTTCCAGCGCGGCATGTCGCGTTCCTGGAAGCCCGATTTGCGCTCGGCGTCCGGCTTGGTGCGCTCGTTGGCGAGGCGGTACAGCGAACGTGCCGAGGACAGGAACTTCGGCTGGGCGTAGCCCAGGTAGAAGCTCTTCTTGGCGTTCGCGTCACGCTCGGCGATCAGCTTCTCGGCCTGCTCGATGTCGGCCGCGTACTGCGCCTTGCGCGCCGGGGTCGCGTTCACCCATGCCTTCAGGGCATTGTGCTCGGCGGTCTTGCGCTGCAGGAAGTCGCTGTTGGCATACGAGGTCAGCATGCCCTTGCGGTTCTTGTAGTAGTTGTTGACGCTGGCGATCTGGCCGGCGTACTTCAGCTTGGCGGCCGGGTCGTTCTTGGTCTCGCGCTCGATGATCGCCAGGGTCTCGCCCGATGCCGCCACGAAGGCCGGGTAGTTCCAGGTGAAGGTCGATTCGACTTCCGACGGCAGGCGGTGGCGGTTGGTACGGCCCGGGTAGCCCAGCACCATGATGAAATCGCCTTCCTTCGAGCCTTCGGTGGCGATCTTCAGGTGGTGCTTCGGCTGGTAGGGCACGTTGTCCTTCGAGAACTCGGCGGCCTTGCCGTCCTTGCTCACGTAGGCGCGGTAGAAGCCATAGTCGCCGGTGTGGCGCGGCCACATCCAGTTGTCGGTGTCGCCGCCGAACTTGCCGACGCCGGCCGGCGGTGCGTGCACCAGGCGCACGTCACGGATTTCCAGCTGCTTGAGGCGGTAGAACTCCAGGCCGCCGTAGTAGCTGGCCACGGTGCAGCGGTAGCCGGCTTCCTTTTCGCATTCCGCCACCAGTTTCTTCTGGTTCTTCTCGATGGCGTCGATGCGGGCCTTGCCGCTCAGCTTGGCGACTTCCGGGGTGATGATCTGGTTGCTGACGTTCGCCACTTCCTCGGTCACGTAGACGCGGCTGCCCGGCGCGGCCGGCAGTTCTTCAGCGAAGTTCTTGGCCAGGAAACCGTTGGCGAGCAGGTCGCGTTCCGGGGTCGAGTTGACCGCCACGCTGTTGTACACGCAGTGGTGGTTGGTGACGACCAGGCCTTGCGGCGAGACGAACGAGGCCGAGCAGCCGCCCAGGCTCACGATGGCGCCCATCGGGAATTCGGTCAGTTTGGTCAGGGTCGACGGGTCCAGCTTGAGGCCGGCGGCTTTCAGTTGCTTGGCTACTTGTGGCAGCTGCTGCGGCATCCACATGCCTTCGTCCGCTTGTGCGGCGAAGCTGGTGAGGATGGCCAGCGAGAGGAGGGTCTTTTTCATTCGCGTCTGTGTGTATGGGAAGGGAACGTGGGCTCCGCGGAGCACGCAAGAGTATCCGTAATCCGCATGCATATCGTCAACCGATATTTCGTGCTGACAAAGCGAATGATTTCCTATGGGAACTTATACTGCAGTCGCGCTTTACAGCTGAGCCCCGATCAGGGACGCCGCGCCCGTGGTCACGCGCTGCCACCAGGGCCGCTCGCGGAATTCCGCCTTCGTCACCGTGTTCGCGCGCTTCCAGTCGTCCTCGAAGATGGCGGTCTGCTGGCGCGCGAATTCACGGTGCAGGACGTTCAGGTTGGCTTCGTCGTTGATGCTGAACGAGCGGTTGTCGAAGTTGGTCGAGCCCACCGACACCAGCAGCTCGTCCACGATCAGCGCCTTCACGTGGTACATGGTGGGCTGGTATTCGGCCAGCTTGACGCCGGCCGCCAGCAGTTCGCCCCAGCGCTCGCGCGAGGCGGCCTTGACCAGGTCGGAGTCGATGATCTTGCCCGGCATCAGGATGCGCACGCGCACGCCCCGTTTCGCCGCTTCGATCAGCGTGTGGATGGTCAGCTCGTCCGGCACGAAGTAGGCGGCGGACAGGTCGATGGTCTTGCGCGCCGAAGTGATCGCCATCAGGTACATCAGGTGCATCGATTCGCTGCCACCGGTGGGCGAGCTGGAGAACATCTGGGCCGGCATGTCGCCCACGGGCTGCAGGGCCGGGAAGTAGTCGGGGCCGTCGAGCACGGTGCCGGTGGCCTTCAGCCAGTTGTCGTTGAACACGGCCTGGACCTGGCCCACGACCGGACCCTCGATGCGGAAATGGGTGTCGCGCCAATGGTTTTCGTCCTGGGCATTGCCGCGCCACTGGTCGGCGATGCCGACCCCGCCGGTGAAGCCGACCTTGCCGTCGATCACGAGCAGTTTGCGGTGGGTGCGGTTGTTCAGGCGCGCCAGTTTCCACCATACCGGCTTGTGGTAGCGCTGCACCAGCACGCCGGCTTTTTTCATTTCATCGATCTGCGCCAGGTCCATCTTCATGCTGCCCATGAAGTCGAGCATCACGTGCACCTTGACGCCGGCGCGGGCGCGCTCCATCAGGGCGTCCGCGAATTCCTTGCCGATCGATTCCGACCAGTAGATATAGGTCTCGAAGGTGATCGTCTTCTTCGCAGAACGGATCGCGTCCAGCATGGCGGGAAAGATCTGGTCGCCGTTGAGCAGGACCTCGACCTTGTTGCCTTCCAGGATGGGCGGGCCGAGCAGCACGCCGAGCGAGCGGCGGAATTGCGGGTCATTGGTCTCGTACTGGCGCACCAGGCGGGTTTCGATCTGCTTCTCGCCGGGCATGAAATTGAGCGCGAGAATGCCGCCAACCAGGGTCAGGGCGGCGGTAACGAGGATGGTCCAGAACAGTTTTGGGCGCATGGGAAAACGCGGGCGTAAAAAAACCAACGCATGAAGCGTTGGTTTTTAGAAAGGGCTACACAATCGCTGATTAGCGAACACGGCCGCGACGCAGCAGGTTCACGATAGCCAGCAGGATGACAGCGCCCAGGAACGAAACCAGCAGCGACGAAACGCTGAAGTCGTCCGAATTGATGGTGCCGGTGCCGAACAGCGGCGACAGGAGCCAGCCGCCCAGGAAGGCGCCGACGATACCAACCACGACGTTGAGAATCATGCCTTGCTCTGCGTCGGTTTTCATGACCATGCTGGCCAGCCAGCCCAGAATGCCACCGACAACGATCCAAATGATGAATAACATGGTGTACCTCCTTCAAGTGTAAGAAAACATAACCCCCAGGCCGATTGAATTGCCGTGGCCATGGAGAAAAGTCTAGAGACCAGTCCCCTTCAGGTCGGTGCGGCAACGAACGTTAGACGGCGAATCTGCAAGCCTGTTCTGGCGCGCCGAACGGATGAGCGAAAAGAACCGGGTATGGTGCGTCAACGAACAGAAGAGGTGAGGGGGCGAGCATAAGGTTTCAACACTTGCAACACTGAATACCGATTGCAGTCACCAGTACCTGAACCTTCTGAAAGGATTCGCCATGAGCAACTACGATTCGAATAACAACCAGAATTCCCGCATGGTTACCGGCCTGTTCCCTGACCGTGCCAGCGCTGAACGCGCCTACAGCTCGATCTCGACCCGCGG
The DNA here is from genome assembly GCF_020707295.1 of Massilia sp. IC2-476. Classification (NCBI taxonomy): domain Bacteria; kingdom Pseudomonadati; phylum Pseudomonadota; class Betaproteobacteria; order Burkholderiales; family Oxalobacteraceae; genus Massilia; species Massilia sp. IC2-476. Next base: position 8,782 of record NZ_JAJFER010000013.1, on the reverse strand, counting down.
CTATGGCAAGGACGACGTCAACCTGATGATGTCGGACAGCACCCGCAAGACCCACTTCCACGACACCGACACTGAACTGGGCAGCAAGGCCGCCGAAGGCGCCGGCATCGGCGCAGGTATCGGCGGCACCATCGGCGCCGTCCTGGCAGGCATCGCCGCCGTCGGCACCACCCTCGTGCTGCCTGGCCTGGGCGTGGTTGTCGCCGGCCCGCTGGCAGCAGCCCTGGCCGGCGCAGGCGCCGGCGGCATCACCGGCGGCCTGATCGGCGCACTGATCGGCGCAGGCATCCCGGAAGAACGCGCCAAGCACTATGAAGAAGGCATCAAGAGCGGCGGCATCGTGATGGGCGTGCACGCCCGTTCGGACGAAGACGCACGCCACATCGAACAATCGTGGACCGACAGCGGCGGCACCCACATCATCGGCACCGGCATCGGCGCAGCAGGCGGCGCCGTCGCCGGCGCGGCCATCGGCTCGGCAGCCGGCCCGATCGGCACCGTGGCCGGCGCCGCCATCGGCGCGGTCACCGGCGGCATGGCCGGCAAGGGCGTGGGCGAAGTCGTGAACCCGAAAGCGGGCGACGACCTGTCGGAACACTACCTGGCCAAGGGCGTGGGCGCCGGCAGCGGCGCGGCAGTCGGCGCGATGGCTGGCGCGGCGGCGGGCCCGATCGGCATGGCTGCCGGTGCGGTGGTCGGCGGCCTGGCGGGCGGCGCAGCTGGCCGCGGTGCCGGCGAAGTCGTGAACCCGAAAGCAAACGACGACCTGAACGACCATAACCTGGCACAAGGCGTCGGCGCCGGCGGCGGCGCTGCCCTCGGCGCGGCGGCAGGCTCGGTGGCCGGCCCGATCGGCACCGCAGCGGGCGCCGTGATCGGCGGCCTGGCAGGCGGCGCGGCAGGCCAGGGCACCGGCGAAGTCATCAACCCGAAACCGGGCGACGAACTGCGTGACCACCACCTGGCAACCGGCGCCGGCGCCGGCGCTGGTGCGGCCGTGGGCGGTTCGGTGATCGGCGGCGCCGTGGGCGGCCCGGTCGGCGCGGTGGTCGGCGCCGGCATCGGCGCAGCCGTGGGCGGCATGGCCGGCAAGGGCGTGGCCAAGATGGTCAACCCGCAGGAAGAAGATGCGCACTGGCGCGGTCAGTACCAGACCCAGCCGTACTACACCCCGGGCTACACCTACGACGACTACGCACCGGCCTATGCGCTGGGCTACAACTCGGCAGGCCGCTATCCGGGCAGCTACGACATGCACGAGAACGAGCTGTCGAGCGAATGGGAACGCACCAAGGGCGCCTCGCGCCTGAGCTGGGACCAGGCCAAGCACGCCTCGCGCGCCGCATGGCACAAGGTCGAGCGCGCCATTCCGGGCGACGCCGACCGCGACGGCCGCTAATTAGCGCCAGCGCCGCCCTTGACGCGGGCGGCGTGCGGATGAAAAAAAGCCTCGGGGCCAATGGCGCCGAGGCTTTTTCTATGGGGGGCGATTACTGCTTGACCGCTTCCACCTGGATCGCCAGCTTCACTTCCGGCGAGAACTTCGGCAGGCCGAAGTTGATGCCGAAGTCGCTGCGCTGGAAGGTGCCGGTCACGTCGGCGCCGCACACTTCGCGCTTGAGCATCGGGTGATCGATGCACTTGAACTTGTTGATGGTCAGGGTCAGCGGCTTGGTCACGCCGTGCAGGGTCAGTTCGCCCTGGGCCGAGGTCGGCACATCGCCGGTGAAGGTGATCGACTTCGACTTGAAGGTCGCGGTCGGGAATTGGGCGGCGTCGAAGATGTCCGGCTTCTTGGCGTGCTCGTTCATCTTGTCGTGGCCGAAGTCGATGCTGTCGATGTAGACGGTGATGTCGAGGGTACCGGTCTTCTTGGCGCGATCGAGGGTCACGGTGCCGTCGGTCTTGTTGAACTTGCCGCGCCAGACCGAGATGCCCATGTGGTCGGCCTCGAAGCTCGGGTAGGTGTGGTTCGGTTCGATCTTGTAGGTGTCGGCGGCGAAGGCGATGCCGGCGCCAAGGGTGCTCGAAGCGGCCAGGGCCGCGATCAGGTGCTTGATTTTCATAGGACTTTCCCTTGCGTAGGTAAGAGCTGCTGGTGAATTACTGGGCGGTGATGTGGAACTTGATGATGACTTCATCGGCGACCATGCTGGTGTCCTTCCACTCGCCTTCGCCGATGTTGAAGGCCAGTCGCTTGATCGGCAGCTGGCCCTCGAATACCTGTTTGCCGCTGTCGACCTTCTGGGTGAGCGGGAAGCTCACGTCGGCGCTCCTGCCCTTGATCGTCAGCTTGCCCTTGACGTTGAACTTGCCGGCGCCGGCCGGGGCGATGGCGGTGGAGACAAACGTCGCCTTCGGATATTGCGCGACGTTGAACCACTCCTTCTTGGCCACTTCCTTGTTGTACTCGGCGTCGCCCAGGTCGAGGCTGGCGGTCTGGATCTCGACCGTCGCTTTCGAAGCGGCCGGCTTGGCGGCGTCGTAGTCGATCTGCGCCGTGAAGCCCTTGAACTTGGCCTCGACCGGCACGCCCATCTGCTTGAAGGTGGCCGAGACGCTGCTCTTGGCCGGGTCGGTTTTCAGGGGCGCGGCGCCGGCGATGGCGCTGGCGAACAGGGAGGCCAGCAACAGGCCTTTCAGTGGTTTCATTCGAACTCCTAGCGGGTGGAAAAAGGCAGCATGCGCGCCATCACGCCGTCGCGGTCGACGAAGACGTGCTTGAGCGCGGCCGCCACGTGCAGGCCGACGAGGCCGGCCAGCAGCATGTTGAGCCAGTAATGGACATCCTTTAGCACCGGCTTCAGGGCCGGGTCCGGTCCCATCAGCACCGGCAGTTCGATCACACCGAACCACACGATCGGATAGCCGGTCGCCAGGCTGTAGAAATAGCCGGACAGGGGCACCGCGAACATCAGGATGTAGAGCAGCCAGTGCAGGCCGTGGGCTGCGCCGCGCTGCCAGGCCGGCATCTCGTCGGCATAGGCGGGCGGGTGACGCAGCAGGCGCCACAGCAGGCGCAGCGTGGCCAGCAGCAGCACGGTGACCCCGGCCCACTTGTGCCAGTTGAAGTACTTCAGCTTGGTCGGCGTAATGCCGGGAATGTCCGTCATCACCAGCCCGAGCGTGAAGGTCGCGATGATCAGCAGCGCGATCAGCCAGTGCAGGACGATGGCCGGGATGGTGTAACGGTGCATAAAGATTATTCTTTGGAAAGTTGTACGCGTTAGAACTAACTATACCAGTCTTTACGGGCCCCTGCTGCCGAGCGCAATTTTTCGCTGGGTACACTAGCACGGATTGCAAAACCTGCACAGCCACAGCGGCAAGAATGTAAAATCGCCAAAAAAACCGTTTAGCAGAGATTACTGGCGATATCGTTTAGTGCCAGAAAGAAAAATATGAACGCACGCATCGCAGCTTCCCGTTCCCTGCCGCTCAAACGGCTTGCGGCCAGCCTTGCCCTGCTGCTGGCGCTGCCGGCCGTGGCCGAGAACATGGATGCCCGGCCCGAGAACCTGGCCGACCTGTCGATCGAAGAACTGGCCAATATCCCGGTCATGTCGGTGTCCAAGCGCCCCGAGCGCCTGCAGGACGCCGCCGCCGCCGTGTTCGTGATCACGTCCGAGGACATCCGCCGCTCCGGCGCCGCGACCCTGCCGGAAGTGCTGCGCCTGGCGCCCAACCTGCACGTGGCGCGCATCAGCGGCTACAGCTACTCGATCAGCGCGCGCGGCCTGAACCAGAGCGGCAACAGCTACTCGAACAAGCTGCTGGTGCTGATCGACGGACGCTCGGTCTACACGCCGCTGTTTTCCGGCGTGTTCTGGGATGCCCAGGAGGTGCTGCTGGAGGACGTCGAGCGCATCGAGGTGATCAGCGGCCCGGGCGGCGTGATGTGGGGCCTGAACGCGGTCAACGGCGTCATCAACATCACGACACGCTCCGCACGCGAGACCCAGGGCAGCATGGCGGTCCTGCAGGCCGCCACCGACGGCGTGACCGGCAGCTTCCGCCAGGGCGGCACGACTGCGAACGGCGTCGCCTGGCGCGCCTTCGGCAAGACCACCCGGCGCGAGGACAGCGAACTGGCCAGCGGCGCCCCTGTCAACGATGCCTATCGCCGCACCCTGGTCGGCGCCAGGGCCGACTGGGAGCGCGGACCGGATCGCGTGAGCCTGATCGGCAATGCCTACCGCGGCCGCTTCGACCAGCCCTTCCCGGGCGAGATCGCCGCCCCGGGCGTGCGCCCGACGCTCGGCCAGGTGCGCTCGGACGGCCTCAACCTGACCGCGCGCTGGGAGCATGCGCTGGACGATGGCGCCAGCCTGATGGCCCAGGCCTATTTTGACCACACGCTGCGGCGCGCCGAACCGCTGTTCGGCGAGCGCCTGTATACCACCGACCTGCAGTTCCAGCACACCCTGGCACCAAGCGGTGCGCACCGCGTGGTGTGGGGCGCCAACTACCGCCACAGCCGCGACCGCGTCGACAACAGCCCGACCGTCGCCTTCCTGCCGGCGCGCACCACCCAGCAGTGGGCCAGCGTGTTCGCCCAGGACGAGATCGCGCTGCGCCAGGACCTGTTCCTGACCCTGGGCAGCCGCGTCGAGTACAACGAATACACCGGCGTCGAATGGCTGCCGAGCGCGCGCCTGTCCTGGCGCATGTCGCCCCAGCATGCGCTGTGGGCGGCGGCTTCGCGCACCGTGCGCGCGCCGTCGCGGCTCGACGTCGACGCCTACCTGCCGGGACGCCCGCCCTTCCTGCTGCGCGGCGGCGCGCGCGTGCGCGGCGAGGTGGCGCGGGTGTTCGAGCTGGGCTACCGCGGCAACCCGGTGGCGCCACTCTCGTATTCGATGACCCTGTTCCATCACGATTACGACTACCTGCGCACGACCGAGACCAACCCGGCCGGCTTCATCACCTTCGACAGCCTGATGGAAGGACGCTCGAGTGGCATCGAAGCCTGGGGCAGTTGGCAGGCGGCCGAACGCTGGCGCCTGTCGGCCGGCTGGACCGCGCTGCACCAGAAGCTGCGCCTGAAGCCGGGCAGCACCGACGTCAACGCCACGCTGGTCGCCAGGCGCGACCCGGCGCATACCTTCCAGCTGCGCTCCGTCTACGGCATCGACGACCGGCGCGATGTCGAGCTCACGCTGCGCAAGGTGGCGGGCAAATCCTTCCCGGACGTGCCGTCCTACACGGCGCTGGACGCGCGCTTCGGCTGGCGCGTGCGCCCGGGGCTGGAACTGTCGGTGACCGGCGAGAGCCTCACCGGCGGTCATGGGGAATACGGATCGATCCTGGCGCGGGCCGAGATCGAGCGGCGCCTGGGGGTGAAGGTGGTGTGGGAGTATTAATGTAGGGTGGGCGGGTTTCCCGCCCACGCGGTGATTGTTACCGGCTCTGTTCCCGTACCGGATGATCTTGCTGCAAACTATCACCGCGTGGGGTGATCTGGTCCAGTGGACCAGATCACAAGCCGCCCACCCTACGGATTAGATCGCAGCCGCGAGCTGTGCCGCCAGGCCGGTGTAGTTCGCCGGCGTCATTTGCAGCAGCAGGTCCTTGGCGTCCTGCGGAATCGCCAGCTTGCCGATGAATTCCTGCAGCGCTTCGCGGGTGATGCCCTTGCCGCGGGTGAGTTCCTTGAGCTGCTCGTACGGGTTCTCGATGCCGTAGCGGCGCATCACGGTCTGCACCGGCTCGGCCAGCACTTCCCAGCTCGCGTCCAGGTCCGCTTCCAGGCGGGCCGCGTTCACTTCCAGCTTGTTCAGGCCGCGCAGGCAGCTGTCATAGGCCAGCAGCGCGTAGCCGAAGCCGACGCCGATGTTGCGCAGCACGGTCGAATCGGTCAGGTCGCGCTGCATGCGCGAGACCGGCAGCTTCTCGGCCATGTGGCGCAGCACCGCGTTGGCCAGGCCCAGGTTGCCCTCCGAATTCTCGAAGTCGATCGGGTTGACCTTGTGCGGCATGGTCGACGAACCGATCTCGCCGGCCCGCAGCTTCTGCTTGAAGTAGCCCAGCGAGACATAGGTCCAGATGTCGCGGTTCAGGTCGAGCAGGATGGTGTTGGCGCGCGCGATGGCGTCGAACATCTCGGCCATGTAGTCGTGCGGCTCGATCTGGATGGTGTAGGGGTTGAAGACCAGGCCCAGGCGATTCTCGATCACGTCCTTCGAGAAGGCCGGCCAGTCGAAGCCCGGATAGGCCGACAGGTGCGCATTGTAGTTGCCGACCGCGCCATTCATCTTGCCGAGGATCTCGACCTCGGCGATGCGCTTGACCGCGCGTTGCAGGCGCGCGACCACGTTGGCGAATTCCTTGCCGAGGGTGGTCGGGCTGGCGGTCTGGCCGTGGGTGCGCGACAGCATCGGCAGATCGGCATTGGTGTGCGCGATCTCGGTCAGCTTGGCGATGATGCCTTGCAGGGCCGGCAGCAGCACGCCATCACGGGCGGCTTTCAGCATCATGCCGTGCGAGGTGTTGTTGATGTCTTCCGAGGTGCAGCCGAAGTGGATGAACTCGCTCGCCGCCACTAGCTCCGGCACGTCTTTCACCTGTTCCTTGAGCCAGTACTCCACCGCCTTGACGTCATGGTTGGTGACCGCCTCGATCTCCTTGATGCGCGCCGCTTGCGCCTCGCCAAAGTTTGCCGCCATGCGTTCGAGGTGAGCGTTCGCTTCGCTGGAGAACGGCTTTATCTCCGGGAAGCCCGCCTGCGACAGCGCCTGCAGCCAGGCGATTTCGACTTTCACGCGGTGGTGCATGAAGCCCGCTTCCGACAGGATCGGGCGCAGCTTGTCGGTCTTCGACGCGTAGCGGCCATCCAGCGGGGACAGGGCCGACAGGGTAGCCGATGGGGCAGATGAGGGAACGGTAGAGGTCATGGCGGGCGGTCCGTGCAAAAACGCGGATTTTACCACCGGGAGCCGCACGCAGCCTTGTGCGCACGGCCGCGCAGCGCGTCAGGGAGGCTCGTCTGGCGCAGACAAGCGAGGAAACGGCGATGCTATACTGGCACCCAATCTTCTACTTCGGGCATGTATGAAACTCATCGGTTCAGTCACCAGTCCCTATGTGCGCAAAGTCCGCGTCGTCATGGCGGACAAGAAGCTCGATTTCAGCTTCGAGCAAGAGAACGTCTGGGTGCCGGAGACCACGATCCAGCAGGTCAACCCGCTGGGCAAGATCCCCTGCCTCGTGATGGAAGACGGCAGCACGCTGTACGATTCGCGCGTGATCGCCGAATACCTTGATACCATTTCCCCCGTGTGCAAGCTACTGCCGCCGAACGGCCGCGACCGTACTGAAGTCAAGGTCTGGGAAGCGCTGGCCGACGGCGTGCTCGATGCCGCCATCCTGGTCTTCATCGAGCGCCGCGATCGCGCGCCGGAACAGCAGAGCGCCAAGTGGATCGAGCGCCAGATGGGCAAGGTGCATGCGGGCCTGCGCGAAATGTCGTCCAGGCTGGGCGACTCGGCCTACTGCATGGGCATCCACTACACGCTGGCCGACGTCGCGGTCGGCTGCACCCTCGGCTGGCTGTCCTTCCGCTTCCCCGACATCGACTGGCGCGGCGATTATCCGAACCTGGCGCGCCTGGCCGACAAGCTGGCCGAGCGTCCGTCGTTCCGCGACACCGTCCCCTTCACCGCTTGAGCACGCCAGTGAGCCTGCCTGCCGGCGCCATGGGCACCGCCGCCATTTTCGGTGAAGCCCTGGTCGACGATTTCACTACCGAGCAGGTGGTGGGCGGCGCGCCGTTCAACGTGGCGCGCCACCTGGCGGCCTTCATGGCGCCGCAGCTGATGATCACCCGCATCGGCAACGACAAGCCGGGCCAGGCGGTGCGCGCCGAATTCGAGCGCTTCGCCATGCGCGAGGCCGGCCTGCAGCTCGATGCCATCGAAGAGACCGGCCGCGTGCTGGTCGAACGCGGCGCGCGCGGCCACCGCTTCACGATCCTGCCGAACCAGGCCTACGATTTCATCGAGCGCGAAGCGGCGCTCAGCGCCCTGGAAGCAGCGCAGCCGGGCATCCTCTACTTCGGCACCCTGGCCCAGCGCAAGGAGCGCTCGCGCGCCACCCTGACGGCACTGCTGGAAGCGACTTCGGCGCTGCGCTACCTCGACCTGAACCTGCGCGACGGCCAGGTCGACGAACGCATCGTCACGCGCTCGCTGCAGGCGGCGAATATCGCCAAGGTCAACGAAGAAGAACTGCAGGCCATGTTCGGCTGGTATTTCCAGATCAAGCCGGACGCCCCGGCGCTGGCGGCGGAAGAAGTGCACGCCTCTTGCCAGGCCCTGCTGCAGATGTTCTCCCTGGATGCCCTGATCGTCACCCTGGGACACCGCGGTTCGGTGTACTTCGGCGCGGATGGTGGGATACTCATGCACCGCGACAACCCGGCGCCGCCCTTCGTCATTGACACGGTAGGAGCGGGGGATGCCTTCTCGGCGATTTTCCTGCTGGGCAGAATGCGGGACTGGCCGCTGGATGTGTCACTGGCCCGTGCCAACGAGTTCGCGGGCGCGATCTGCGCGATTCCGGGGGCGGTGCCGCGGGATCTGGGGTTCTACGATCAGTGGATGAAGAAGTGGCGCTAAGGCGCCCCCATCTCCGCATAAAACAAAAGGGCCTACGCAAGTGAACTGACCCCGTAAAGTTGGACGGTTAGTTTGCTAAGCGGCCAAGGCCTGAGTCCTGTACTGAACGGGGCTCAGGCCTTTTAATTTGAGCTTGATGCGGTCGTTATTGTAATAGTGGATGTAGT
>NZ_JAJFER010000012.1:0-79429 GCF_020707295.1 Massilia sp. IC2-476 | reverse complement strand
GCGGCGGTGGCCGCGGCGGACGCGGCGCGCCGGCCACCACGGTCGGCGTCGCGACCGCCGAACAGACCGACATTCCGGTTAACATCGATGCCCTCGGCACCGTGGTGCCGGCGGCGACGGCCACCGTGCGGCCGCAGGTCGCCGGCGTGGTCCAGAAGATCCTGTTCAGCGAAGGGCAGGCGGTCAAGGCCGGCCAGGTGCTGGCCACCATCGATCCGCGTCCCTTCGAAATGGCGCTGCTACAGGCACGCGGCCAGCGCCAGCGCGACGAGGCACAGCTCGAGAATGCGCGCCTGCTCCTGAGCCGTTATCGCACCCTGCTGGAACAGGAGTCGATCGCGCGCCAGGAAGTCGATACGCAGGCGGCGCTGGTCAAGCAGCTGGAGGGCACGGTCGCGACCGACCGCGCGGCCGAGGGCCTGGCCCAGCTGAATGTCGGCTACACCCAGGTGAAGGCGCCGATTTCCGGCCGGGTGGGCCTGCGCACGGTCGATATCGGCAACTTGGTCAGCACCGGCGACGCCAACGGCGTCGCGGTGATCACCCAGCTGTCGCCGATCGACGTCGAATTCACGGTCCCGCAAGACCAGGTGCCGGCCATGCAGCAGCGCATCGCGCAAGGCGCCAAGCTGCCGGCCACGGCCCTGGACCGCACCCGCACCGACGTCCTCGCCAACGGCAGCTTCATCGCGCTCGACAACCAGGTCGACGTCCAGACGGGCACCGTGCGCGCCAAGGCGCGCTTCACCAACCAGGACAACAAGCTGTTCCCGAGCCAGTTCGTGAACCTGCGCCTGGTGCTCGATACCATCGAGAACGCGGTGGTGGTGCCGGTGACGGCGCTGCGCCACGGGGCCAACGGCGACTTCGTGTATGTGCTGAATGCGAAGGACAAGACGGTGTCGCAGCGCGCCGTCACGCGCGGGCAGGCGACGGTGGACAAGGTGCAGATCGCCACCGGCCTGAAGCCGGGCGAGCAGGTGATTACTGAAGGCGCGGACCGTCTGCGCGACGGCGCCAAGGTGACGCTGCCGGGTGATCGGCCGCAGGGCGCACGCGGCGGCCAGGGCGGCGCGGGGCAGGGTGAGGGACGTCGCCAACGCCAGGGACAGCAGCAATGATCGAGGCCGGCCAATGAGTCCTTCCGCGCCATTCATCAAACGACCGGTCGCCACGGCGCTGCTGATGCTGGCGATCGTGCTGGCGGGCCTGGTCGGCTACCGCTTCCTGCCGCTGTCGGCGCTGCCGCAGGTGGACTTCCCGACCATCCAGGTGCAGACCCTGTACCCGGGCGCCAGCCCGGAAGTAATGGCGCGCACCGTCACCGCGCCGCTGGAACGCCAGTTCGGCCAGATGTCTGGCCTGACACGCATGAGTTCCACCAGCGCGGCCGGGGTCTCGGTGGTGACGCTGCAGTTCGGCCTCGGCCAGACCCTCGACGTCGCCGAGCAGGAGGTGCAGGCCGCGATCAACGCCGGCGGCTCGCTGCTGCCGACGGACCTGCCGGCGCCCCCGGTGTACGCCAAGGTCAACCCGGCCGACGCGCCGGTGCTGACCCTGGCCATCACCTCGGACACGCTGCCGCTCACCGAAGTGCAGAACCTGGTCAACACGCGCCTGGCGCTGAAGATCAGCCAGGTCTCGGGCGTGGGCCTGGTGACCCTGTCCGGCGGCCAGCGTCCCGCGGTGCGGATCCAGGCCGATACCGAGGCGCTGGCTTCCTACGGCCTGGGCCTGGACACGCTGCGCAGCGCCATCACGGCGGCCAACGCCAACAGCGCCAAGGGCAACTTCGACGGCCCGACGCGCTCGTATGCGATCAATGCCAACGACCAGCTGGTCACGGTGGACGACTACAAGAACCTGATCGTCGCCTACCGCAATGGGGCGCCGGTGCGCCTCACGGAAGTGGCCCAGGTGGTGGACAGCGCCGAGAACGTGCGCATCGGCGCCTGGGCCAACCTGAAGCCGGCCATCATCCTCAACGTGCAGCGCCAGCCGGGCGCCAACGTGATCGCCACCGTGGACGGCATCCGCGAGCGCCTGCCCGAGCTGCAGGCGGGGCTGCCGGCCTCGGTGCGCATGGACGTGCTGAGCGACCGCACGGCCGGCATCCGCGCCTCGGTCGAGCACGTGCAGATGGAACTGATCCTGGCCGTGGTGCTGGTGGTGCTGGTGATCTTCGCTTTCCTCCACAGCATCCGCGCCACCGTGATTGCCAGCCTGGCGGTGCCAATCTCCCTGATCGGCACCTTCGGCATCATGTACCTGATGGGCTACAGCCTGAACAACCTCTCGCTGATGGCGCTGACGATCGCCACCGGCTTCGTGGTCGACGACGCGATCGTCATGATCGAGAACATCGCGCGCTACATCGAAGAGGGCGAAAAGCCGATGGCGGCCGCAATCAAGGGCGCGACCCAGATCGGCTTTACCATCATCTCGCTGACCGTGTCCCTGATCGCGGTGTTGATCCCGCTGCTGTTCATGGGCGACGTGGTCGGACGCCTGTTCCGCGAGTTCGCGGTGACGCTCGCCGTGACGATCCTGATTTCCGCCGTGGTGTCCCTGACCCTGGTGCCGATGATGTCGGCGCGCTGGCTCAAGAGCCACGAAGAAGAACGTCCGGGCCGCCTGGCCCAGCGCACCCAGGCCTTCTTCGACCGCGTGATCCAGCGCTACGACGTGGCGCTGGGCTGGGTGCTGGCGCGCCAGGGCCTGACCCTGCTGGTGGCGCTCGGCACCCTGGTCCTCACCGCGCTGCTGTGGATGATCATCCCGAAGGGCCTGTTCCCGACCCAGGACACCGGCCAGCTGCAGGGCCGCCTGCAGGCCCGCCAGTCGATCTCCTACGCCGACATGGCCAGGCTGCAGCAGGCCTCGGTGGCCGAAGTGCTGAAGGACCCGGCGGTGGAATCGGTCAGCTCCTACGTGGGCGTGGACGCGGCCAATAACACCATGCTGCATACCGGCACCATGCTGATCAACCTGAAGCGCGAGGGGCGTGGCGACCAGGAAGAGATCATGGGGCGCCTGCGCAATCGCGTGGCCAGCGTGGCCGGCGTGACCCTGTACCTGCAGCCGACCCAGGATCTCACCATCGACGCCGAGAGCGGCCCGACCCAGTACCGCTTGTCGATCGAAGGCGCCGACAGCGCCACCGTCAACGAGTGGGCGCGCAAGCTCGTCGCCCAGATGGCAACAAAGAAACAGCTGCGCAACGTCACCACCGATGCCGGCGCAGTGGGTTCGGCCGCCTACATCGACATCGACCGCGACACCGCCTCGCGCCTGTCGATCACGGCGGCCTCGATCGACGACGCGCTGTACAGCGCCTTTGGCCAGCGCATCGTCTCGACCATCTTCACCGAGACCAACCAGTACCGCGTGATCCTCGAGGCACAGCAGGACGAAGCCATGTCGATCGAAGCCCTGAGCCGCCTGCAGCTGCGCACCGGCTCCGGCCAGCCGACGCCGCTGTCGGCGGTGGCCACCATCCGCCAGGCCGAGGCGCCGCTGCAGATTACCCACGTGGCGCAATACCCGGCCGCCACCGTCGGTTTCGACACCGCCGACGGCGTCAAGCTGGGCACCGCAGTCGACGCCATTCGCGAGGCGGGCGAAGAAATCAAGATGCCCAATTCCGTCAGCATGACCTTCCTGGGCGCCTCGGGCGCCTACCAGGCCTCGCTGTCGAACCAGCTGTGGCTGATCCTGGCGGCGGTGGTCTGCGTCTACATCGTGCTGGGCGTGCTCTACGAGAGCTACATCCACCCATTGACCATCCTGTCGACGCTGCCCTCGGCCGGCGTGGGCGCGCTGCTGGCCCTGTGGATCACGGGCCAGGGCCTGGGCGTGATCGGGATCATCGGCATCATCCTCCTGATCGGCATCGTCAAGAAGAACGCGATCATGATGATCGACTTCGCGATCGAGGCCGAGCGCGATGAGGGCAAGTCGCCGCTGGACGCGATCCGCCAGGCGGCCCTGCTGCGCTTCCGCCCGATCCTGATGACGACCCTGGCTGCACTGTTCGCCGCCGTCCCGCTGATGCTGGGCTGGGGCGAGGGCGCCGAGCTGCGTCGCCCGCTGGGCCTGGCCATCTTCGGCGGCCTGATCGTCAGCCAGCTCCTGACCCTGTTCACCACGCCGGTGATCTACCTGGCCTTCGACCGCCTGGCGCGCCGCAGGACCGGCAAGGCGCCGAACAAGCCGGAGCAGGTGGGCGCATGAACCTGTCACGCCCCTTCGTCGAGCGCCCGATCGCGACCGTCCTGCTGACGATCGGGCTGGCGCTCGCCGGTATCGCGGCCTTCTTCGTGCTGCCGGTTTCGCCGCTGCCGCAGGTGGACTACCCGACCATCTCGGTGTCGGCGTCGCTGCCCGGCGCCAGCCCCGAGACCATGGCCTCGAGCGTGGCCACGCCGCTCGAGCGCCGGCTGGGCGTGATTGCGGGCGTCAACGAGATGACCTCGAGCAGCAGCAATGGCTCGACCCGGGTCAGCCTGCAGTTCGACCTGAACCGCAAGATCGATTCCGCCGCGCGCGAAGTGCAGGCGGCGATCAATGCCTCGCGCGTCGACCTGCCGTCCACGCTGCGCAGCAACCCGACCTACCGCAAGGCCAATCCGTCGGACGCGCCGGTGATCATCCTGGCGCTGACCTCCAAAACCCGTTCGCCCGGCCAGATCTATGAGTCGGTCTCGAATCTGGTCCAGCAGCGCCTGGCCCAGGTCAAGGGCGTGGGCGAGGTCGAGATCGGCGGCGGTTCGCTGCCGGCCGTGCGGGTCGAGCTGCTGCCGTATGCGCTGAACAAGTACGGCCTGTCGAGCGAAGACGTGCGCGCCGCGATCCAGGCCACCAATGCCAATCGCCCCAAGGGCGCGATCGAAGGCGGCGGCAACCGCTTCCAGATCTATTCGGCGCCGACCACGGCCAAGGGAGAAGGGCGGCCGCAGGCGGCCGAATACCGCGACCTGGTGGTGGCCTGGCGCGACGGCGGGGCAATCCGCCTGCGCGACGTGGCCGATGTGATCGACGGCGTCGAGAACGTGAATACCCTGGGCCTGTTCAACGGCCAGCCGGCCGTGATCGTGCTGGTGACGCGCCAGCCGGACGCCAACGTCATCGAGACCGTGGACGGCGTGCGGGCGCTGCTGCCCACGCTGCAGGCCCAGCTGCCGGGTGACGTCACCCTGCAGGTGGCCTCGGACCGTACCAATTCGATCCGCTCCTCGCTGCACGAGATCGAATTCACCCTGGTGCTGTCGATCCTGCTGGTGGTGCTGGTGGTCAGCGTCTTCCTGCGCAGCGTGCGCGCCACCATCATTCCCGCGGTCGCGACGGTGGTATCGCTGCTGGGCACCTTCGGCGTCATGTACATGCTGGGCTTCAGCCTGAACAACCTGTCGCTGATGGCCCTCACGGTCGCCACCGGCTTCGTGGTGGACGATGCCATCGTGGTGCTGGAGAACACCGCGCGCCACATCGAGGCCGGCATGGACCGCATGAAGGCGGCGCTGCTGGGCGCACGCGAAGTGGGCTTTACCGTGCTGTCGATCTCGCTCTCGCTAGTGGCCGTCTTCATCCCGCTGCTGTTCATGGGCGGGCAGGTGGGACGCCTGTTCCGCGAGTTCGCGGTGACGCTGTCGGCGGCCGTCATGATTTCGCTCGTGATTTCGCTGACTACGACGCCGATGATGTGCGCCTGGCTGCTGCGCAAGGAAAACAAGGAGAAGAAGCCCGGCGTGCTCGCACGCTGGTCCGAAAAGGGCTTCGGCAAGGTGCTGCGCGGCTACGAGCACTCGCTCGACTGGGCGCTCGACAGCAAGCTGCTGGTGATGATCATCCTGGTGTTCGTGGTCGGCCTGAACGTCTATCTGTTCGCGGCCGCCCCCAAGGGTTTCTTCCCGCAGCAGGACACCGGCCAGCTGAATGGCGGCATCCGCGCCGACCAGAGCATCTCTTTCCAGGCGATGCAGGGCAAGCTGCGCCAGCTGGTCAACATCATCAAGCGCGACCCGGCGGTCGATACCGTGGTCGCCTTTACCGGCGGCGGGCGCGCCGGCGGCGGCTTCATGTTCATCAACCTGAAACCCGTGGCCGAGCGCGCGGAAGGCGATACCGGCCAGGCCGTCATTGCCCGGCTGCGCCCCAGGCTGGCGCGCGTGACCGGGGTGTCGATCTTCCTGAATCCGGTGCAGGACCTGCGCATGGGCGGGCGTTCCAGCAACTCCACTTACCAGTACACGCTCAAGAGCGACAATGCCGCCGACCTGAAGCAATGGGCCACGCGCCTGGCCGAAGCCATGAAGCGCCAGCCGGCCCTGGTGGACGTCGATACCGACCAGGCCGAGAACGGCGTGGAGACCTTCGTCACCATCGACAAGGACACCGCGGCGCGCCTGGGCATCGGCACGCGCGACGTCAACAACGCGCTGTACAACAACTTCGGCCAGCGCCAGGTGGCCAATATCTACGATGAGCTGAACCAGTACCGCGTGATCATGGGCGTGGCCCAGCGCTACGCGCAGTCGCCGGAAGCCCTGCGCGACGTGTATGTGCCGGCGCGCGGGAGCGGAGGCGCGGGCGCCCAGGCCGGCACCCAGTCCACAAGCGGCACATCCACCGGCGGCACCTCCACCAGCGCCACCGCCGCAGGCGGCACCCCCTCTGCCCCGACCAACCTCACGGCGGCGCGCGACCCCTCCAGCGGATCGGCCCTGTCCTCCGGCGCCACCACCATGGTGCCGCTGATGGCGATCGCCAGCTTCGCCGAGAGCTCGACCCCGACCTCGGTCAACCACCAGGACGGCGAACTGGCCACCACCGTGTCCTTCAACCTGGCCCAGGGCTTCAACCTGGAAGACGGGCAGGAGGCGGTGCGCAGCGCCGAAGCCGAGATCGGCATGCCGACCAATGTGCGCGGCAGCTTCCAGGGCACGGCGCGCGCCGCCGAGGAATCGAACAAGGAACAGCCGATGCTGATCCTGGCCGCCATCATCGTCATCTACATCGTGCTCGGCATCCTGTACGAAAGCCTGATCCACCCGGTGACGGTGCTGTCGACGCTGCCCTCGGCGGGCGTGGGCGCGGTGCTGGCGCTGCTGCTGTTCCGGATGGAGTTCTCGATCATCGCGCTGATCGGCGTTTTCCTCCTGATCGGCATCGTCAAGAAGAATGCGATCCTGATCATCGACTTCGCCCTTGAGGCCGAGCGCGCGCGCGGCCTGTCCGCGATGGAAGCCGTGCGCGAGGCCTGCATCCTGCGTTTCCGTCCAATCCTGATGACGACCCTGGCCGCCGCCCTGGGCGCGCTGCCGCTGGCGATCGGCTTCGGCGAAGGCTCGGAGCTGCGCCGGCCGCTCGGCATTGCCATCATCGGCGGCCTGATCGCCAGCCAGCTCCTGACCCTGCTCACCACGCCGGTGGTCTACGTCCTGCTCGACAAGCTGCGCACCAGGAAGGCGGATGAGCACGAGCTGACCCGCCACGCCGATGTCGATCCGATTCCAGCAAAATAAATGACAGCCATGCGACTCCATACCGTATCTCGCCTCCACCTGATCGCCCTTGCCGCCAGCCTGCTGGCTGGCTGCGCCGTTGGTCCCGCCTACCAGCGGCCGTCGACGCCGGAACCCGTGGCTTTCAAGGAAGCCCAGGGCTGGGTGCCGGCGGCGCCCGCCGACGCGCTCGAGCGCGGGCCCTGGTGGCAGCTGTTCAACGATCCGCTGCTGAACGACCTGGCGGGCGCGGTCGAGGTCTCGAACCAGAACGTGGCGGTGGCGGTCGCCAACTACGCGCAGGCGCGCGCCGCCGTGGCACAGCAGCGTGCCGCGCTGTTCCCGAGCGTGAACCTGAACCTGAGCGGAGACCGCTCGGGGGTGCGCAACCAGGGTGCGGACAATGCATTCCGCCTGAACCTGGGCGGCAGCTGGGAGCCCGACGTGTGGGGCCGCCTGCGCGCCGGCGTCACCAGCGCCCAGGCGGGCGCCGAGGCAACGGCCGCCGACCTGGCCAGCGCCCGCCTGTCGGCCCAGGGCGAGCTGGCCGCCAACTACTTCACGATTCGCGCGCTCGACGCCCAGCGCGCGCTGCTCGCCCGCACCATCGCCGGCTACGAGCGCGAGCTGCAGATCACCCAGAACCGCTATAACGTTGGCATCGTCGCGCGTACCGACGTGCTGCAGGCCGAGACCCAGCTGGCCAATGCGCGCAACGACGCGCTGTCCCTCGACCGCCAGCGCGCCCAGTTCGAACACGCCATCGCGGTCCTGGTCGGCAAGGCGCCCGCCGAGTTCACGCTTGCCGCGCTGCCCGAGTGGCGCGTGACGGTGCCGGCGATCCCGGTCGGGGTGCCGTCCACGCTGCTGCAGCGCCGCCCCGACATCGCCGCCGCCGAGCGTGACGTGGCCGCCGCCAACGCCGAAATCGGCATCGCGCGCTCGGCTTACTTCCCGAACATCGGCCTGTCCGCCTCGCTGGGCACGGGCGGCAGCCGGGTCTCGGACTTGCTCTCGGCCTCGAACGCCGCCTGGTCCTTCGGCCTGTCGGCGGCGCAGGCGATCTTCAATGCCGGCGCCACGCGCGCCAGCGTGGCTGGCGCCGAGGCGCGCCATCAGGCGGCCGTGGCACGTTACCGCCAGACCGTGCTGAACGCCTTTGCCGACGTCGAAGACCAGTTGACCGCTGTGCGCGTGCTGGAACAGCAGCAGGAATTGCGGCGCGTGGCCTCGGAGGCGGCCGACCGGGTGGAGCAGCAGATCATGAACCGCTACCGCGCCGGGCAGGTCAGCTATTCCGAGGTGGTGCAGGCCCAGGCCACGGCATTGAGCGCGCGCCGTTCGCTGGTGCAGGTGCAGGCCGACCGCCAGGCGGCGGCGGTGGCGCTGATCCAGTCGCTCGGCGGCGGCTGGAACGCCGACCAGATGCAAGGATGAGATGTCGGGAAATTTAACAGTCGGTCACTCTGTTACACCAACAATTCAGTTAAGTTGTTGATATGTCTCAATAAAGTTTCCTTGGCATCCATTTTGCATATCCCCTTGCGGTTCAACCAAAACAAGGGAGATGTCATGAAATCGCTGCTTCGTTCCGCCGTCGTCCTCGCCCTGCTGGGCGCAGGCGCCGCCCAGGCTGCCACCGTCACCGTCACCAGCGTGTCGAATGCACCCGCGCCCAATACCTGGTACCTGAATAACTTCCGCGGCACCACCAACGGTTACACCTCGAACACCTTCGCCAGCATCACCAGCGCCAATCCGCGCAGCGGCAACGGCTCGGTCGAGATGTCGTCCACCGACGGCAGCGGCAAGGCCGACTACGTCTACACCTGGGGCTTCGTCCCTGGCCGTACGCTGGGGTCGATCGATACCGTGGGCATGGACTGGTTCCGTGCGCCGGGCACGTCGGCCGCCCACCTGGCCCCGGCCCTGCGCCTCTACTACGACGCCGACGGCGATGCAACCACGCTCGCCGACCAGGGCTACCTGATCTGGGAGCAGGTGTACAACGGAGTCACCGCGCAAAACCAATGGGTTTCGAGCGACATGGAAGACGAGTTCTTCTGGCAGCGCCAGCTTGTGCCGGGCAATACGGTCGAGGACTACGACATGACCCTGGGCGACTGGGCTTCCGGCGTTACCCCGAACGTGCCGAACGGCGCTCCCTTCGACCGCCTGAGCGCCTCGACCGCCATCCTCGGCATCGAGTTCGGCATCGGCTCGGGCTGGGCCGGCACCTTCCGCGGCTTTGTCGACAATGTGCGCATTGGCTTTGCCGGCGAAGAGGCGACCACCTTCAACTTCGAGACCGCGGGCGCCCAGGTGCCGGAACCGGCCAGCCTGGCCCTGCTCGGCCTCGGCGCACTCGGCTTCGCCGCACGTCGTCGCAAGCAGAAGTAAGCTCTCCGGGCTGCCGCCCTCCAGCAGGGCGGCAGCCTGTCAAGACGCCAAAAAACGACCCCGACATACATATAAGAAAGTTATACTCCGGGCTGCTTTTTATTCACCTGGGGTTCCACTTTGTTCAAATCGTTTGTCCTGCCGGTCGCCCTGATGGGCGTCGCGGCCTTAGCTGCCGCCGATGAAGGCCAATGGCAACCGCACCAGCTGCCGCAACTCAAATCCGAACTCAAACGCATCGGCATCACCATCCCGGCCGAGAAGCTCGCCGATCTCACCAAACACCCGATGAGCGCGATCGTCTCGCTGGGCGGCTGCTCGGCCTCCTTCGTGTCGCCGAATGGCCTGATCGTCACCAACCACCATTGTGCCTACGGCGCCATCCAGCGCAACGCAACGCCCGAGAAGAACTACATCGTGAACGGCTTCCTGGCCAAGACACGCGCCGAGGAGCTGCCGGGCGGCCCGAATACCCTGGTCTACGTCACCGAGAAGCTCGAGAACGTGACCGACCGCGTCCTGAAAGGCCTGTCGCCGTCGATGTCGGGCCGCGAGCGCCACGAGCTGGTGGAATCGCGCATCAAGGCCCTGGTGGCCGAATGCGAGACCGACAAGTCGGTGCGCTGCTCGGTGCCGGCCTTCCACCGCGGCCTCGAGTACTACCGCATCAAGCAGCTGATGATCCGCGACGTGCGCCTGGTGTACGCGCCGTCGGACCGCATCGGCAACTTCGGCGGCGACATCGACAACTACGAGTGGCCGCGCCAGACCGGCGACTACTCCTTCCTGCGCGCCTACGTCGGCCCGGACGGCCGCCCGGCCGATCCGTCGCCGAACAACGTGCCCTACAAATCGAAGGACTTCCTGGTGGTATCAAGCGAAGGCCTGAAGAACGGCGATCCGATCCTGCTGGCCGGCTACCCGGGCCGCACCAGCCGCTACAAGCTGCCAAGCGAAATCCGCTTCGCGCGCGACGTCGATTTCCCGGCCAAGGTGGTTGCCATCACCGCCGACCTGTCGGTGATCTCGGCCGCCACCATGGGCAACCCGGCCTGGGACGTGCGCTATGCCAGCGTTGCCAAGAGCCTGAACAACGTGCTCAAGAAGACCCAGGGCCTGCTGGACGGCTTCGCACGCAAGGACATCGCCGCGATCAAGGACGTGCAGGATGCCGAGTTCCGTGCCTGGCACAAGCAGCATGGCGGCAGCGGATCGAAGAACCTGCTGCTCGAGCTGGATAGCGTGATCGCCCAGGACATGGCGGCCTCGCGCCAGGAGGGCGCCTGGGCTGAGGCCACCCACAGCGACCTGTTGAAAAGTGCGCGTACCCTGTACCGCCTGGCGCTGGAGCGCCAGAAGCCGGACGCCCAGCGCGAAGCCGGCTACCAGGAACGCGACCTCTCCTTCATCAAGGCGCGCCTGACTCGCCTCGAGCAGTCCTTCGTGCCGCAGGTGGACGAAGCACGCTGGGGCGCCGCGCTGGCGCGCTACGCGCGCATCGACGCCCGGGTACATCCGCAGGGCCTGGACGCGCTGCTGCCGGCGCCGACCGCGCTGAACGCGATGTACAAGGCGACCGACATGGACGACACCGCCAAGCGCCTGGCCTGGATCGGCAAGGACCCGGATGCCTTCCGCAAGTCGAACGATCCGTTCATCCAGCTCGCCGTGCGCCTGCATGACACGGGCATGGGCCTGGAAAACCGCCGCAACGAGATCGACGGCAACCTCGAACGCGTGATCCCGCAGTACATGGCGGCCGTCATCGCCTGGAAGAAGTCGCAGGGCAAGCCGGTCTACCCGGACGCCAACTCGACGCTGCGCGTGACCTACGGCACCGTGGCGCCGTACGCGCCGCGCGACGGCCTGGTCAAGGGGCCGTTCACCACCGTGGAAGGCATTGTCGAAAAGGCGACCAGCAAGGATCCGTTCATCGCACCGAACGCACTGCTCGATGCGATCAAGGCGAAACGCTACGGCGTGTTCAAGGACCCGGTGCTGGGCACCGTGCCGGTGAACTTCCTGTCGAGCGCCGACACCACCGGCGGCAACTCGGGTTCGGCCGTGATGAACAAGCGCGGCGAACTGGTGGGCCTGAACTTCGACTCGACCTATGAATCGATCACCAAGGACTGGTACTTCGACAGCGCCATCACGCGCGCGATCCACGTCGACATCCGCTACATGCTGTGGGTGATGAAGGAAGTCGACCATGCCGACAACCTGCTGAAGGAAATGACGATCAAGTACCCGAAGAAGTAAGCGGGAACCCGATCGGGAAAAGGCCGTGGCGGCAACAAGCGCCACGGCCTTTTTGCTGTTACCATCCGGCGTCTTCCCATTCGAGCACATGAACGACACACTCACCCTTGCCGGACTCACGACCACGCCGCTGGAACTCGTTTCCTTCCTGCTGGCGGTGACCACCGTGGCCCTCAACATCCGCCAGAAGCACTGGGCCTGGCTGTTCTCGATCGCTTCCTCGGCAACCTACGCCGCCGTCTTCTTCGAAGCCAAGCTGTATGGCGACATGGGCCTGCAGTTCGTGTTCATCGCGGCCTCGGTGTGGGGCTGGTACCAGTGGCTGCACGGCGCCGGCGAACAGCCGCTGGTGGTGACGCGCCTGAAGCGCGCCGCATGGGGCTGGGCCATCGCCGCATGGCTGGCCGGCTTCGTGCTGCTGTCAAGCTTCCTGGATCACCTGACCGACACCGACGTGCCGCACGCGGACGGCTTTCTGACCGCGGGCAGCCTGGTGGGCCAGCTCCTGCTGGGCCGCAAGAAGGTCGAGAACTGGCTGGTGTGGATCGTGGTGGACGTGCTCTACGTCGGCCTGTACGTGTACAAGGGCTTGATGCTGACCGCGTTCCTGTATGCGGTCTTCGTCGTGCTGGCCTGGACCGGCTGGCGCGCCTGGTCCAACATCGCGCGGAGGGATGCGTGAGCGGGCAGGTGGCGCGGGTGGCGATCCTGGGCGCCGAATCGTCCGGAAAATCGACCCTGGCCGAACATCTTGCGGTCCGCTACGCTACCGTCTGGGTGCCGGAATACCTGCGCGAGTTCGTCGATACCCAGGCGCGCGTGCCCTTCGAAAGCGACCAGTACCCGATCGCGCGCACCCAGCGCGAACGCGAGATTGAGGCGGCCAAGCGTGCGACCCGCTTCCTGTTCTGCGACACCACCCCCTTGATGACGGCGCTGTACAGCCGCCAGTACTGGGGCCGCGTCGATCCCCAGCTGGCGCGCCTGGACAGCCGCCACGACTACGCCTGGACCTTCGTCACGGCGCCCGACAGCCCGTGGGAACCGGACGGCCTGCAGCGTGAGTCCGAAGAGGTGCGCCAGAAGGTGCACCGCATGCTGGTCGAGACGCTGGAGCTGCGCGCGATTCCCTATGTCCTGCTGGCGGGCAGCCTGGAGGCACGGATGGCGCAGGCCGAAGCGCTCCTGGGTCCTTTGGCAGAAATTGACCCTCGCTATTGATATAGATCGACAGAAAACTTTTCTCAATTTACTATTCATTGCCTAATGGTATTAAAATAGTTACCTGTCTTTACAATAACGATGGCGGTGCGTTGTGAAAAAATGGATTGGCCGCTTGCTCGGCTCGGCCGACAAGGAGACTGACGCTGTCATCGCTGCCGACCTGGCGGCGGTGAGCGAACAAGACATGGCGGCGGACGTCGACTCCGCCTTTTACCGCTGGCTGGTCGCCTCGAGCGGCACCAACGCCAGCCCGGAAGTCGAAGAACAGATCCTGGCGGAGGTGCGCGCCCTGGCGGACCATCCGGAGAATGCCTCCGGCCTGGTGCCGCGGGTGCCGGAACTGGTAACCCAGCTGCTGGGCGCGCTCTCCGACGAGAACATCTCGACCGCCGCATTGTCCGCCGAGGTAGGGCGCGACCTGGTGCTGGTGGCGGAAGTCATCCGCGAAGCCAACAGCGCCTACTACCGTCCGGCCACGCCGATCGAGACCCTCGACGGCGCCGTCACCATGCTCGGCCTGAACGGCCTGCGCATGCTGCTGGCGCGCATCGCGATCCGTCCGCTGGTCCGGGTGAAGGTGCAGGGCGTGGCGCGCCAGGTGGCCCCGAATGTGTGGCGCCATTCCGAGCGCTGCGCCTTTGCGGCCAGCGTGATGGCGCCGGGGTTGTCCGCCGGCGTGTTCGAATCCTATCTGGCGGGCCTGATGCAGAACGTGGGCCTGCAGGTCGCGTTCCAGGTGGCCGACCGCGTTTGCGAGGGCAAGGTGCCGGGTTCCGGTACCTTCGGCCTCGAGCTGTTCGCCGCCAGCCGCCGCCTGTCGTCGGTGATTGCCAAGCACTGGGACTTCCCGCCCGAGGTGGTCGATGCGATCGCGCAGGCGGGCGAACGCGATGCGTCGAACTCGGCGCAGGCGGTGGCCCAGGGCGACCGCATCGCCAAGCTGCGCCTGCTGCTGGATGCCAGCGTGATCGAGGATGACGACAGTTTCGTTACCACGGGCCTGAACGGCTTCCAGCGCCGTTGCCTGGGCAAGCTGGCGGACCTGGCGGACTAAGGCGGGGCTTGCGCAGTTTTCGTAGGGTGGGCGGCTCGTGATTCGGGCCACTGGCCCGAATCACCCCACGCGGTCGACCATCAGCAAGATCATTCGGCACGGCCGCACATGATCCAACTATCACCGCGTGGGCGGGAGACCCGCCCACCCTACGACAGCGCGGCTGTTTAGAAGTCGAACTGCGCCGTCACGCGGAAGGTCCGCGGCGCGCCAGGCAGCAGGTAGCCGCCCAGCGACTGCGTGACGTCGCGCCAGTAGAACTTGTCGAACACGTTGTCCACGCGCGCGCGCAGGATCGTGTTCATCCCGGCGAGGCGCAGCGCGTAGGACGCGCCCAGGCCAGCCACATGGTAGCCCGGCACGACCGCACGGTTGGCCGGATCGAAGGCCTTGCTGCCCGAGTACTCCCACAGCGCGTCCACCTTCAGCCCGGCCAGCGCCGGCACCGCATACTCCACCCAGGCGGTCGAACGGAATTCCGGCACGTTGGTCACGCGCTTGCCCTCGACGCCGGCGTCGCCGGTGCCGGTCTGCTTGGCGTCGAGCGCCATCAGCGACAGGCTGTAGTTCAGGTCCGCATTCAGCTTGCCCTGCGCCGAGAATTCAGCGCCGCGGTGGCGCTGCTGGCCGGCGCGCACGAAGAGGTTGGCGGCGTTGACGTATTCTAGGCCCTGCCTGATGTCGAACACGGCGGCCGACAGCATCAGCGCCTCGTTCACCACACCCTTGACGCCGATTTCGACCTGCTTCGAACGGCCAGGGGGCAGCACGGTGTCTTCGTTGGCAGTGCCCATCTCGGCGATGCCGCCATGCTGCAGGCCGTGGCTCACCGAACCGTAGATGGTCCAGTCGCGCGCCGGCTTGTAGACCAGCGCTACGCTCGGCAGCACGAAGGAATCGTCCGCATGCACCCAGCCCTGCTCGATCTCGGCCAGCTCGTCGCGCTTGAGCTTCGTCCAGCGCAGGCCGGCGTGCAGCGTGAGCTGTTCGGTCAGCATCGCCACGTCCTGCACGAACAGGGCGCTTTCGCGGTCGCTGCGGCGCTCCATCACGGGGCCGGTGCGCGGATTGCCCGGGGCCGGATCGACCAGCTGGTTGTTGTAGATGTTGCTGGAGCCGGCGTAGTCATAGACATATTCGCCGAAGCTGTCGTGGCGCTCCGACATGGAAGCGCCGACGGTCAGCTGGTGGCGTACGGCGCCCGTCGCGAAGCGGCCCTGCAGCATGGCCTGTGCGCCCCACGGGTTCTTGCGCTCGCCAACGCTCTGGTAGTCGTAGACGTCGTAGTCGCCGTTCGAGCAGTAGCCCGGATAGAAGCCGTCGCCTTCGTTGCTGCAGCCGTAGGGGAAGGCGGTGTAATCGTCGCGCTTGAACCAGTGCTTGTTGGCCGTGATCGTCGCCGTCCAGTCGGGGCTGAGACGGTACTCGAAGCGCAGGCCCAGGTTGCTGCTGTCGGTTTCCACCGGCTTGGCCCAGCGCTGATTATTCAGCAGGGTCTTGGCCGAGATCCCGGTCGGTAGCACTTCGTTGCGCAGCAGCTGGTAGCCGGGCGCGGTGATCTGCGACTTGTGCTGGTGGTCGACATCGAACTGCAGCAGCGCATCGGGGCTGATCTGCCAGTCGAAGGCGCTGGAGACGAACTGGCGCTCGCCGTCGGCGCCGCGCACATATGATTTCAGGTCCTCCGCAGCGGCATTGATGCGATAGCCGAAGCGACGGTCTTCGAAGCGCCCGCCCAGGTCGATCGAGCCGTGCACGGTGCCGCGCTCGCCCGCACCCACCAGCACCGAACGGAGCGGCGTATTGGTCGGGCGCTTGGTAGCGAAGTTGACCATGCCGCCCGGCGCCGCCACGCCCGCCTGCAGGCCGGCCAGGCCGCGCAGGATCTCGATGCGTTCCTTGTTCTCGAGCGGGATCTGGGTGTCGGCAGGGATCGCGATGCCGTCCTTGCGGTAGCTGGTGGCGTTGTCGAGGGCGAAACCGCGGATCGAGAACTGCTCGGCGTAGCCGATCGCGTTGTAGGCGTCGCCGACCGAGGCGTCGAAGCGGGCGGCGTCGGTGGCGCTGCGGATCGACAGGTCCAGCATCTGGGTGCGGCTGATCGCCGTGATCGAGGCCGGGGTGTCGAGCAGCGGCGTCTCCGAAAAGCCGCCGATGCTGGCGCGGTCGCTGGTGACCCAGCGGCTGCCGGTGACGACCACCGAGGTCACGCCCTGGTCCTGCTGGGCCGAGGCGCTCGTGGAGAAGGCCTGCAGGATGGCGCAGGCAAGGACGGAATGCTTCAGGTTGAATGTCATGGGTTTGCTCGTCTTCGCGCGCCGCGCACGAAACTTGGCGCGCTGCTTTTAATCAAAAAGCCGGAGCCAACGTGGGGGAAGGGCAAACAAGAATGGGCACTGCGTTGCGCTTTCCTTCGCTGGCATTATCCAGATCAGGTACGAAGGGTATCTCTCACCCGGCAGCGCGTTCTGAACGCGCACCAGGACCCCTAGCGAGGCGGCAGTGTACCACGGACGATGGCGGCCGTGGCGAATCTGGCAACAAAGAACCGTCTGGGAGGCCAATCCGATCGCAGTGCGTAAACCCAACGTAAATCGATAAATTCGATATATTTTGTTGACGCTTGGAAATCTCTGTTCAAATATGATTAAAATGACGAGCAGAACAAACAACTCCATATCGATCATGAATTTCCTACAACATAGCGGTATCGCCAGGCAGCTCTACCTCGCATTCGGACTGGTCCTCGCCATCACCCTGATCCTGGCCGTCTTCTCGATCAGCCGCGTCAACAGTATCCAGGGCGCCCTGCATGCCTCGAACACGGTGCGCAACGAGCAGCTCGAGCCCTTGTACGCCGCCCGCGAAGCGCTGGCCCAGACCGGCATCGCCGCGCGCAACGCCTACATCTTCAAGGACGACGCCTCCGCACGCCGCGAACTCGACCTGGTCGAGGCGTTCAAGACGGATTACCTGGCGGCCCTGGCGCGCCTGGATCCGGTGCTGGGCCAGGAGCCGCAGTACCGCAAGGTCAAGGAAGGCATGCTGGCCATGGCCAGGGAGCTGGAGCGTCCGAAGGCCTACCGGGCGTCCGGTGACATGGAAGCCTTCGGCCTGTTCCTGGTCGAGGAGTGCAGTCCCCTGCGCCGCCGGATCGTTGCCGACATCGACGTGCTGGTGCATGCCCTGCAGCAGCGCAATGCGGACTCCAGCGCGGCCACCGAAGCCGAGGCCGCCGGCGCGCGCTACTGGATCTCGGGCCTGAGCGCGGTGTCGGTGGTCCTGTGCGCCCTGGTCGGCATGGTGATCGTGCGCAGCCTGCTAGGCCAGCTGGGCGGGGAGCCGGCGCAGGCGTCCAGCGTGGCGCGCGCCATTGCCGAAGGTCGCCTGTACCATCCGGTGGACACCTCGCGCGCGGGCGCCGGCAGCATGATGCAGGCGATGGCGACCATGCGCGGCGAACTGTCCGACATCGTGACCAAGGTGCGCCAGGGGACCGAGGCGATCGCCGCGGCCTCGTCCGAGATCGCCACTGGCAACAGCGACCTGTCCAGGCGTACCGAAACGCAGGGCGCCGCGCTGGCCCAGGTAGCCAGCTCGATGTCTCACCTGGTCGAGACCGTGCAGCAGAACGCGGAGTATGCGCAGCAGGCCAGTGAACTTGCCGGAACGGCATCGGTCGTGTCGGAAGAGGGCGGGGCGGCGGTCGAGCAGGTGGTCGCGACCATGGAACTGATCCACGAGTCCTCGAAAAAGATCGTCGACATCATTTCGGTCATCGACGGCATCGCCTTCCAGACCAATATCCTGGCGCTGAATGCGGCCGTGGAAGCGGCGCGGGCGGGCGAACAGGGACGCGGTTTCGCGGTCGTCGCCGGCGAAGTACGCAACCTGGCGCACCGTTCGGCCGCCGCGGCGAAGGAAATCAAGGCACTGATCGAGGATTCGGTCGCCAAGGTCGACGCCGGCGCCACGCTGGTGGGCCAGACTGGCGGCACTATCCGCCGGGTGGTCGAGGGGGTGCATCGCGTCACCGGCATCATTGGCCACATAAGCAGCGCCACCGCTTCGCAGCGCGCCGACATCGAACGCGTGGACAGCGCCATCGCCGGCCTGGACGAGATGACGGTGCAGAACGCGTCCCTGGTCGACGAAGCGGCGGCCGCAGCGGAATCGCTGCGCGTCCAGGCGGCGCAGCTCAATGCCGTGGTCGGGATCTTCCAGCTGGACGAGGCGGATGCGGCGCGCCAACCGGCACTCCCTTACCAGGCCTGAACCCCCAATGAACCTACACATGCTCGATCATGCCAACGAAGCGCGTGCCGAAAGCGTCCTCGACGACCTGCAGGAAGTCGTGTTCCAGGCCGATGAAGCGGGACACTGGGTGTTCCTGAATGCCGCCTGGGAAACGCTCACCGGCTTTCCGGTCGCCGCCTCCCTCGGCAGGTCCTGCTTCGACTACGTCCACCCCGATGACCGCGAACGCAAACGGGAATTGCTCCGCCCTCTGGTCAGGGGAGAACTAGAATACTGTCGGCAGCAAATCCGCTTCCGGGTCGAAGGGGCGGACCTGCGCTGGGTCGACGTCTTCGCCCATGCGATCGTGGACCAGGGCGGCGCGGTCACCGGCATCGCCGGCATCCTGAGCACGTCCTCGCTCAGGGCACCCGGACCAGGTCCTGGCCCTGCTCCATGAAACTGGCGGCGGCGCCATGGAAGCCGC
This sequence comes from Massilia sp. IC2-476, assembly GCF_020707295.1. Lineage (NCBI taxonomy): Bacteria > Pseudomonadati > Pseudomonadota > Betaproteobacteria > Burkholderiales > Oxalobacteraceae > Massilia > Massilia sp. IC2-476. The sequence goes on along the minus strand of NZ_JAJFER010000012.1, from coordinate 60,264 downwards.
TGCAGTGCTCGGCACTCACGACCCGGGCGCGGTTTGCATCCGCTTCGATGAGCAGCGTGCATGGCTTGGGGTCGTCGAGCGAACCGTCTTCGATGAAGTTGGCCGCCTTCAGGGTGTAGCGCATGCCCTCGCGGGTGGCAAGTCCCTGGATGTGGCCCTTGTGCTGCGTCGGGTTGGGGGCGACGATGCGGAGGTCGAGCGCCACCGCGCCGCCCTCGATCGGCGTGAGGATCAGGCGGCTGACGCCTCTCGGCGCCTGCGCCGTCACCGCTTCGTAGACCAAGGCGTCGAGCCTGATCAGGCCCGGAAAGGTCGGTCCCTGGGCGCTTGCCGGCGCAGCGCCGAGCAGCATGGCGCCCGCCAGAACGGCCCCGAGCCCGGACGAAGGACTGTGCAGCCGCATGGGCTTCTCAGGCTTCGGCCGTGGCCCCCGCCACCGCGTGCGCCTGCACGCTGGCGGCAGGCACCATGTGGCGCAGGATCGTGGTGCGGGTGGAGTCGCCGATGGCGCGCCAGAACTCGCGGCGCTGGGCGGCGCGCTTGCGGTGCTTGGAGGGCATGTCGGCCAGCGGCTTGAGGTAGAAGGGCAGGCGGATCAGGTAGCTGCGGCCGGGCATCTCGACCCCGCCCAGGATGCGCCAGAAGCCGTCGTAGGCATTCTCGAAGTGCTTGACGTCGAGCGGATCGTAGGCGATGTGCGAGGTGCACTTGATGGCGACCACCTGGTCGATGCCGAGCGCCTGCGCCACGCCCTGCATCGCGGCGAAGCAGAAGAAGCTGGGCGAATTGTTGGGGAAGGCTTCTTCGAAGGCGTCGAAGGCGGCGCCGGAATCCGTCCAGCGTCCCTGGTTGCGGGTGACGAAAGGCACGGTCGGCAGATTACTGCCCGCCAGCTGGCCGTCGACCCAGGTGTAGGACAGGCGATGCAGGTACTTGCCGTCGGCGACCAGCGAAATGGTGAGGTCGCCCTCGGCATCGTGGCGCGGTGCCGTCTCGAGGCGCAGGACGAAATTGTGCTCGCCGGTGTCGTGTTGCCACAACGTGAGCCCGCCGCCGCCATACACCGCCTGGTGATAGGCGTTGCTGAAGGCGGCGTCTTCGAAGCGGTAATGCGACAGCACGCACTGCACGCGCTGGCGCGCAGTGAGGTCTTTCGACAGGTAGCTGCGGTGGCTGAGGTGGTGGAACAGGTCGTCGCTGGGAGCGGCCGCCACGAAACGGCGCACGAGGTCGAGGCGGCACAGGGCCTGGTGCTCGCGCCAGTAGCGCAGCACACGCAGGCTGCGCACGATGCTCAGCATCCACGAAGCGGGCGTGTACTGGCTGCGCCTTGCGAGCCAGTGTCTTGTCAGGTGAGCGAAGATCATGTGAGCGCTCCAGTCGGCGTAAAGTTGCGGACGCCGGGATGGCGCCACTGTCTTTATCTTGGATGCCCGCCAATACTGCGGGCTTGCACGGCAGAAAATCACATTCTGCCATGCAATTGGCCGGGAGGCTAACTACTGCCTGCGGAATAGGGAGGGAGGATGGATAGGTGAATGAAACCGCAGGGAAGGCTTGCGTTCATGTTGTCTCTCTCTCGGATCGGCTTTATGCGATTTTTGCGACTTTTTGTTTTCGCCTGACAGGCAATCAAGATTACCATGTTTATGGGGCGACACGCTTCTGATTCATCATCGATAATTGCGCCAGACCGAAGCAGACCGGAGGTGCAAGATGGCGTATGAACTTTTTTACTGGCCGGGTATCCAGGGACGCGGGGAGTTCGTCCGGCTTGCCCTGGAAGAAGCCGGAGCCGACTATGTGGACGTGGCGCGCCGCGAAGGCGGCATGGACCTGCTCATGTCGGCCCTGGAAACGGAAGCGCATCCTTCGTTCGCGCCGCCTTTCCTGCGCGCGGGCGAGCTGACGATCGGCCAGGTCGCCAACATCCTGTTGTATTTGGGCGAACAGCACGGCCTGGCGCCACGCATCGAGGCCGGCCGTCTCTGGACCCACCAGCTCCAGCTGACCATCGCCGACCTGGTCACCGAGATCCACGACACCCACCACCCGATCGCCACCTCGCTCTACTACGAAGACCAGAAGCCGGAAGCGCAGCGCCGCGCCGCCGACTTCATCGAGACGCGCCTGCCCAAGTTCTTCGGCTACTTCTCGCGCCTGCTGAGCAACCCCGAGCCGCGCGATTGGCTGGTGGGCGACAAGCCGACCTATGCCGACCTGTCGCTGTTCCAGGTGATCGAGGGCCTGCGCTATGCCTTCCCGAACGCGATGAAGCGCCTCGAAGGCGACTACCCGGCACTTGGCGCCCTGCGCGACCGGGTGGCGGCGCGTCCCAACATCGCGGCCTACCTGGCTTCGCCGCGGCGCATCCCGTTCAACCAGAACGGGATCTTCCGCCACTATCCCGAGCTGGACGAATAGCGCTCAGTCCCATTCCGGTGCGAACTCGGGGCTGACCAGCCGTTCGCCTCGGTCCAGCGTATCGATCGCGGCAATGTCCTCCCGTTCCAGCACGAGGCTGGGCGCCCTCAGGTTGCTCTCCAGGTTGGCGCGCCTGGTCGAGGACGGAATCACGGCGTATCCCTTGGCCATCAGCCAGGCCAGGCTCACCTGGGCCGGCGTCGCGCCCAGGCGTGCGGCAATCGCGCCGATCACCGGGTCAAGCATCACCTTGCCGTAGGCAAGCGGCATATAGGCCGTGACGTGGATGCCCGCTGCGTGCGCGAACGCGGCCAGCTTGCGATTCTGCAGATAGGGGTGCAGCTCGACCTGATTGGTGGCGATGTTGTGCGCGCCCACCGCGGCGATCGCTTCGCGCATGAGCGCTACCGGGAAGTTGGAGATGCCGATCGCCCTGGTGAGCCCCGCGTCGCGCGCCGCGAGCAGGGCCTGCATCGATTCCGCCACCGGCACCGCCTCTCCGGGCGAAGGCCAGTGGATCAGCGTCAGGTCGACCTGTTCAAGGCGCAGCTTGCGCAGGCTCTCTTCGAGGCTTGACGCCAGGCGGTCGGCGCCGAGGTTCTCCGTCCAGATCTTGGTGGTGACGAAGACCTCGCCGCGCGCGACCCTGGCGTCGGCCAGCGCGAGGCCGACCTCCGCTTCGTTGCCGTAGATCTGGGCGGTGTCGATGTGGCGGTAGCCCAGTGCGAGTCCATCGCGGACCGAGTCGATGGCCTGCTGGCCCTGCAGGCGGAAAGTGCCGAGGCCGAATTGTGGCATGTGCATGAAATTTCCTTGTCGAGAAGATTAGTGAGTGACGACGGCGGTCGGGGCGAAGGCTTTGGCGGGCAGGCCGTCGCGCCGATCCAGGTAACGGGCAAGGGTAGTGAGGGCCAACGCGCCGGCGACGATCAGGGCGCCGATCCAGGGCGTGGCCATCAGTCCGAGCCTGGCGACGATCAGGCCGCCGCCCCAGGCGCCCAGCGCGATGCCGACATTGAAGGCGGCGATGTTCAGGCCCGAGGCGACGTCCACCGCCTGCGGCGCATCCCGCTCGGCGCGTTGCACCACGTAGACTTGCAGGCCCGGCACGTTGCCGAAGGCGACTGCACCCCAGGCCAGCACGGTGCCCAGGACCAGCCACTTGTTGGGTGCGGTGAAGACAAGCGCCAGCAGCACCAGCGCGAGCAGCGCGAACACGATCTGCAGCGCCGGCAGCGGTCCCTTGCGATCGGCCAGCTTGCCGCCCCAGATATTGCCGGCCGCGACCGAGACGCCGTAGACCAGCATCACCAGGCTCACGCTCGACGCCTTGAAACCCGAGACTTCCTGCAGCAGCGGCGCCAGGTAAGTAAAGGCGATGAAGGAACCGCCGTAACCCAGCGTGGTCATCGCGTACACCAGCAGCAGGCGAGGCTTCCTGAGGACCGCAAGCTGGGTCAGCAGGCTCGATGGTTTGCTGCCCGCAATGTGGGACGGCACCAGGATCCAGCTGCCCACAAAGGCCACCACCCCCAGCAGCGACACCGCGAGGAAGGTCGCCTGCCAGCCGAAGTGCTGGCCGATGAAGGTCCCGAGCGGCACGCCGGTGACCAGGGCCACGGTCAGGCCGGTGAACATCAGCGCGATCGCGCTGGCCGCCTTTTCCTTCGGCACCAGGCCGGTGGCGATGGTCGAACCGATCGAGAAGAAAACACCGTGGGCCAGGCCGGTGAGCACGCGCGCCGCCATCAGGGCGGCATAGCCGGGCGCCATCCAGGCGACCAGGTTGCCGATGGTGAATAGCAGCATCAGGCCGAGCAGCAGCTGCTTGCGCGGCACGCGCCCGGTGAGCGCGGTCAGTACCGGCGCACCGACCGCCACGCCGAGCGCATACAGGCTGACCAGCAGGCCGGCCGAGGGCACCGATACCTGCAGGCTGGCCGCGATGGTGGGAATGAGGCCGACGATCACGAATTCCGTCGTGCCGATGGCGAAGGCGCTCAGCGTGAGCGCCCAGAGAGCGAGTGGCATGGGGTTCTCCTTTTATGCCGGATTGATCCAGACCGGCAGTGTGCGCGTTCCGCCCGCATGGAAAAATGCCTTGACGTACAATTTACTTTTGACGTGGAGTCACGAATGATCGACGTAGAGGCACTGATTGCATTTTCTACCGTCATAGATATGGGCTCGTTCTCGCGCGCCGCCGAGCGCCTCGGCCAGACGCCTTCGGGCGTGTCGCGTACCATTTCGCGGCTCGAGGACGCGCTCGGCATGACGCTGATGCACCGCACGACGCGGCGCCTGCAGCTGACCGAGGAGGGGAGCTGGCTGCTGGGGCGGGCGCGCAGCCTGCTGGCCGAACTGGCCAATACGGAAGCGGAAGCGGCGGCGCGCCGCTCGCAGCCTTCCGGCCTGGTGCGGGTGAACGCCGCCACGCCCGCGCTCGACCATTTGCTGGCGCCTCTGGTGCCGGAATTCCAGGACGCCTACCCCCTGGTACAGCTGGAACTGGTCAGCGGCGAAACCTATGTCGACCTGATCGAGGAGCGCGCCGACCTGGCGATCCGCATCGGCGCGCTGCCCGATTCGACCCTGAATGCGCGCCGCCTCGGCGCGAGCCGCCTGCGCGTACTGGCCGCGCCCGCGTACATCGAGAGGCACAGGGCGCCGGAAAGCGTCGAGGCGCTCAAGGCGCATCGCACGCTCGGCTTCACGGCGCCCGCGACCCTGAATACCTGGCCCTTGCGCCACGCGGGCGGGGAGGGCTGGACGGTGACGCCCGCGGTCACGGCCTCGAGCGGCGAAACGGTGCGCCACCTGGCGCTGGCCGGCGCAGGCCTGGCCTCGCTGTCGCACTTCCTCACGCGCGCCGACGTGGAGGCGGGCCGCCTGGTTCCGGTACTGGAAGACGCCACGCTGCCGTGGACCCAGCCAGTGTGGGCCGTGTTCTACAAGCAGGGATCGCTGGCGCCGCGGGTGGCGGCCCTGGTGGACTTCCTCGCGCGCCGCTTGAAGGACGTACTCGACAGCTAGCGCGAGCGCATGCTTTTGGCGCTGTCATCGTTGGATGTGGAAAACGGCGATTGCCGTCTGCAGCAGGTGCTCGGGGCCGTTAATCCGGTCTTCATCCAGCACCCAGCGCCAACCAAGGTAATTCGGCAGATAGCGCGAAGCAACGCCGTGAAAGCGCGACAGCCAGCCGCGCAGGCGCTGGTGGTAAGCGTTGACGTTCTGGACGTGCACGGCGCCGCGCATGCGCTCACCCGTCCGCAGGTTGACAAACGCATGCGCAATCCCAGCCTCGCGCGCGAAGGTCCGGTATGCAACATGCGCGTCGGTCACCAACAGCACGTCGGGGTCGAGCACGGGCAGCAGGTGCCGGTGCAGCTGTCTAGCCGTGACGGCAGCCCGTCCGGTCACGCACGAGCAGGTCTGGCCGCCGCGGTCGCGGGCAACAAGGATGCAGTCATGTTCGCGGCTGATGCCTCGGGTACGGGCATGGCCCCCACGCTTGCGGGCCGGCCGATCCAGGCGGCGCGATCCCTTTTGTGATTCGAGGATGAACATCTCGTCTGCTTCTGCGATGCCGATGAGGAGCTCGGGCTGGTCGAGCCGTACCCCGTCCAGAAAGCGGTGGCGCCAGCGAAAACTGGTGTTGCGATGCACGCCAACGCGCTTCGCTGCCGCGCGCACGCTGCGCGAGTCGAGCATGTCCCTGAGGTAGTCGAGCCATTTGGATCGGTGGCGCAGCCTGGCGAGGGGCGTGCCAGTCAGGGCACTGAAGGTACGGCCGCAAGAACGGCAGCGGTAGCGCTGCAAGCCCCGGACGATGCCATGGCGATAGTGGTGGATGCTGCTACAGGCGGGGCAGCACAGGGGAGCAGGCCGGGCGCCATCAATGGCTTCGCACACCTGATCCAGGCCAAGCGCCGGGCGCAAGGATTCGATCAGCACCGATCGTTGCTGGCGGCTGAGCAAGCCAGCCTGTTGCAGCAGACGACGAAAGCCGGCGGCATTCATGGTCCCTCCTGGTTATCGACCCAGCTTGGACACGCGCTCAGCTCAGCAGTTCAATTTCCACACTCAGCGGTGACAGCGCCATGCTTTTTGGAGATGGGCTGAACCTTCGGATAGGACTAGTGTCAGTACGCTTGTCCAAAACCGAGGAGACCACCATGAACGCCACCAAGCCCGTCGAAGACGGCATGCACACCATCACGCCTCACCTGGTTTGCGCCGGCGCGGCCGACGCCATCGCCTTCTATGGCCGCGCCTTCGGCGCCGTCGAGGTCATGCGCCTGCCCGGCCCCGGCGGCAAGCTGGCCCATGCCGCCGTACGCATCGGCGACTCGATGCTGATGCTGATGGACGAGTTTCCTGACTGGGACGCCACCGGCCCTGCCGCGCTGGGCGGCACCCCGGTGACCATTCACTTGGCTGTACCCGATGTGGACAGCGCCTTCGAGCGGGCGGTGGAGGCGGGCGCGGTCGCGCGCATGGCGCCCGCCGACATGTTCTGGGGCGACCGCTACGGCGTGGTCGAAGACCCCTTCGGGCACCGCTGGTCGATGGCTACCCACATCCGCGACGTCTCGCCAGAGGAGATGGCGGCGGCGATGCAACAGGGCTGTCCGTAGGCAGAAGCGGGCAGGCGCTGCCGGAGCGCATTATGATGGCGGTTTCTCCTCATTGAAGTGAAGACCGCCATGCATCCATCCGACATTTTGCGCATCGCAGCCTTTTCCGACGGCGACCAGGGCGGCAACCCGGCCGGCGTCTGGATCGGCGCGGCGCTGCCGCCCGCCACCGAGATGGCGGCGCTGGCGCAGGCGATCGGCTTTTCCGAGACGGTGTTTGCTGCGCCCGAACCCGCCGGCCAGCACCAGGCCTGGCGCGCGCGCTATTTTTCGCCCGAATCCGAGGTGCCCTTCTGCGGCCATGCCACCATCGCGCTGGGCGCGGCGCTGGCGCGCCGCTTCGGCGACGGGCGCTATGCGCTGGCGCTGAACGCGGCCGCGATCTCGGTCGAGGGCAGGAAGGATGGCGAACGGGTGGCCGCCAGCCTGCAGTCGCCGCCGACCCGCAGCGCAGCCGCGCCCGCCGCCCTGGTCGAGGCCTTCCTCGCGCTGTTCGGCTATACCCGCGCCGACCTCGACGAGCGCATCCCGCCGGCCCTGGCCCACGGCGGCGCCGACCACCTGGTGCTGGCGCTGAACAGCCGCGCCGCCCTGGCGCGCATGTCCTACGAGCTGGACGCCGGACGGCGCCTGATGAACGAGCACGGCATCGTGACCGTCGTGCTGGCCCTGGCCGAACACCCGCAGCTGTTCCATACCCGCAATCCGTTCGCCTCGGGCGGGGTACTGGAAGACCCGGCCACCGGCGCCGGCACCGCTGCGCTGGCGGGCTATCTGCGCGACCTCGGCTGGCCGCACGGCGGACGCATCGAGGTGGTGCAGGGCGAGGACATGGGCATGCGCTCGCGCCTGAGCGCCGAGATCGGAGACGAGCCCGGCAGTTCGATCCGGGTCTCCGGCAGCGCCCGCGTGATGTAGACCGCTGGTTGCTGGTCCAGCCGCACCTGATAGTTTGGTATGACAGGCTGATGACATGGCTCGACCGGATTGTGAAGACATTGTTAAGTACGAGCGTGCTCCAGTTGTAGGACTAGTCTTTCAGTTCTGTAGGAAAAATAGAGGCAAGAAAGCACTTCAGCTCAGCAATTAGATTGTTGCTGAACAGATTGATAATTTGATTCAGACAAGTTCTGTTTCACAATCTCAATCCGGAGTTCTTCATGTCGCTATTCGATCCAGTCGTGTCTCACCCCGCCGGCAACTCGGCACGCCTTGCTCGTGAAGCGCGTGCCGCAGCGCGCTTCATCGAGCGCCTGCCGTTCACCGTTCGCCGGGTGGAAACCGAGGCCGACCTGCTCAAGGCCGTCAACATCCGCCACGCCGCCTACGCGCGCCATGTGCCGGAATTCGCGCGCTCGCTGGCCCTGCCCGAAGCGGCCGACTATGAAGACGACAGCATCGTGCTGCTGGCCGAGTCGAAGCTGGACGGCACGCCGATCGGCAGCACGCGTATCCGCACCAACCTGCATCGTCCACTGGGCGTCGAGGAATCGGTCGCATTGCCGGACTGGCTGCAGGGCCGCCGCCTGGTCGAAGCGACGCGCCTCGGCATCGACGAGGGCCGGGTCGGCCGCGTGGTCAAGCTGGCGCTGATCAAGGCCTGCTTCATGTACTGCGAAGACAATGCCATCGATTATTCAGTGGCCACCGGCCGCCCGCCGGTCGACCGCCAATATGAACAGCTGTTGTTTGCCGACGTGTTCCCGGGGCAGGGCGCGATCCCGCTGCGCCATGTCGGCAACCTGCCGCACCGCGTCATGGCCTTCGAGATCGCCAGTTTCGAGCAGCGCTACCGCGACGCCGGCCATCCGCTGGTCAAGTTCTTCTTCGATACCCACCACCCGGATATCGATGTCGGACCGGCGACCCCGCCGCTCCTGGCCAGGATCGCGTATGCGAGGCAAATAAAGAATTTGGCGTTGCAGCCGCGCGAATTCGTGGCCATCTGACCAAATATTGCATGACGGCATCACTTTAAAGCTGTATCCTTGCGCCTTGATGCGCCCGCCTTTTGCGGCTGGCGCTTCCGACCGCATCGATCCAGCCTATGCCCATTCCAACACCACAACGTCGTTCTTCGCTCCTGGCCGCCGCGCACGCGGTGGTGGAGCAGGTGTTGAAGTTGTTCTCGTATTACCTGATTCCGCTCGGGATCGGGCTCGTTTCCCTGATCGCACTGGTGTTCTGGCACGACCAGTACCGCACCGTCGGCGACGTGCCGCTGTCGATGCACGTCACTGTCCAGCAGGAAGCGAATCTCGTCCCCGGCGCCGCGCTGGCGCGCGCCCGCGCGGCCGGCCTCGTCACCTCCCATGACACCCGCCTGTCCGAAGACCCGGTCTGGTTCGTCTTCGAGCCGATGCCGCGCGCGGGCAGCCAGGTGATCGAATTCCCGTCGCGCCATGCGATCGACGTGGCCTGCTGGGATGCCGTCAGCCTGGCGCCGCTGGGCGCCGCCATCCGTGGGTCCGGCACCGGATCGATCGAAGGGTCCAAGGCCGGCTTTGCCCTGAAGCTGGCACAGTTGCCGACCGAACTGCTGTGCCGGGCAAGCTTTGCCGGTCCGGCGCGCCTGTCGGTGCTGCAATGGCCGGCCGACCAGTACGAGCTGTCGGTCGAGCAGTACCACCGCAAGTCGGGCCTGCTCGACGGCGGCATGGTGGTGCTGGCCATCTTCATCCTGATCACGGCCCTGATCAACCGCCAGCCGATGTACGTGCTGTTCGCCGGCTGGCTGGTGCTGAACCTGCGCGTGGCCGCGCTGTCGGCCGGCTGGGACATCCAGTGGCTGGGCCAGACTATTCCTTCCGACTGGCTGCTGCTGAGCCGTTCGGTGGGCATCACCCTGTACGGCATCGCCACCCTGACCCTGTACCAGGCGCTGCTGAAGGAAAACATTGCGGCGCTGCGCTACGTGCTGCCGTTCCGCGTCATGCAGTGGCTGTGCATGCCGATGCTGGCCGCCGCCATCCTGCTGCCTTACGGCATGTACCTGCCGCTGCTGTGGGGCATCACCGTGTGCTGCCTGTCGGTGATGACGGTGGGCCTGTTCAAGATCATCGCGGAATCGCGCAACCGCGTTGCGTCCTGGTTTGCCGCCTCGTTCGCGGTCAGCTTCCTTGCCACCATCGCCGAGGTCGCCTCGGCGGCGCTCGGCATGCGCGAGCTGCTGGGCGTGATCAACAGCGTCACCGCCGCGCTGGCTTCGAGCCTGCTGGCGGCGCTGGCCGTGGCCGAGCAGATGCGGGTCGAGACCGTGCAGCGCGAGGAAGCCCAGCAGCAGCTGGAGCACGCCTACCAGGCCATGCCGGTGGGCCTGTTCACGCTCGACATGGTCGGTCACTTCCTGAGCGTCAATCCGGCGCTGCAAAAGATGCTGGGCATTGCCAGCTTCGTGCCGGGCCGCACCGCGTGGCGCCAGTTCTTCACCGAAAGCACCTGGACCGAACTGCACGAGCAGGTGCATGCGAAGGCCGAGGCCGAGATGGAGCTGACCAGCCGCGACGGCAGCCAGCGCTTCCTGGTCAGCGCCACGCTGGCGCGTTCCCGCATCGAGGGCGTGCTGCAGGACACCACCGAGAAACACAAGGCCACCGAGCAGCTGCAGTTCATGGCCAACAACGACCCGCTGACCAAGGTCTTCAACCGCCGCGGCATCGAGCGCGAATTCGCCCTGGCCGCCGGTGGCATGGGCGCCGGCAAGCCGATGGCCCTGGCCTACGTCGACCTCGACCGCTTCAAGCTGATCAACGACCTGTTCGGCCACGCCGCCGGCGACGAAGTGCTCAAGCAGGTGTGCGAGCGCATGGCCACCATGCTGGCCGGCGGCCAGCAGATCGGCCGCGTGGGCGGCGACGAATTCGTGGTCCTGATGCCGGAAACGGCGATTCCGCTGGCCTCGATCATTTGCCGCGGCATCGTCGACCGCCTCGGCAATACGCCCTACCGCGTGGGCGACAAGGCCTTCCACGTGCGCGGTTCGGTCGGCCTGATCGAAGTCACGCCGGGCATGGCCATGAAGGATGCGGTCTCGACTGCCGACCGTGCCTGCCGCGAAGCCAAGCAAGGGGCAGGCGAGGGCCTGGTGGTGTACGAGCGCGGCGCCGAAGCCTTCCGCCAGCGCGCGGCCGAGCTCGACATGGTGGCGCGCCTCTCCGGCCCGAACGCCACCGATGGCCTGCTGCTCGAGATGCAGCCGATCATGTCCCTGGCCAGCCCGCGCGAATCGCTGAATTTCGAAGTGCTGCTGCGCATGCGCGAGCCGGATGGCCGCGTGGTGCCGGCAGGCGCCGTGATCTCGGCGGCCGAGAAGAGCGGACGCGCGAGCATGATCGACCGCTGGGTGCTGAACACCACGCTGGCCTGGATCGCCGAGCACGCCGAGCAACTGGTCAATACTCGCTTCGTGTGCATGAACCTGTCGGGCGCCTCGCTCAACGACGAGCGTTTCGTGCAGGACACCTTCGACATCCTGGGGCGCTACGTGCACGTGGCCAGCCGCCTGTGCCTGGAGATCACCGAGAGCGTCGCCCTGCACGACCTCAACAACACGCGCCGCTTCATCGACCAGGTGCGCAGCTTCGGCGTGAAAGTGGCGCTGGACGACTTCGGGGCAGGCTACACCTCGTTCTCTTACCTGAAGGAACTGCCGGCCGACGTGCTCAAGATCGACGGTAATTTCATCGTGAACATCAATGCGCACCCGGCCAATGTTGCGATCGTGGAAGCGATCGTCAGCCTGGCGGGCAACCTGGGCATGAAGACGATCGCGGAATGGGCTGAAGACGCGGCCACCGTGCAGACGCTGGCGGAGATCGGCGTGGATTACGTGCAGGGCTGGGCCGTGGCCCGCTCGCAGCCGCCGGAACGCATGCTGGAAGCGCGCTCGGCTGCGGACTTCATCACGCATCCGGATGTGCTGGAACTGCTCAGGCTGCTGGAGTCGCCGTCACAGCTGCATCTGGCGAGTGTGACGCGCTTGCGGGACGTGCACTGAAAAGCCGGGCGCGCTTAGTCCAGCGTCGCCAGGGTGCGCCTGGCCCCCGCATCCATCAACAGGAACTGCGCCCGCGCTGCCTTGAGCGTGGCCACGTCGCGCATCATCGGCTTGGCCTTGACGCGCGGTAGCAGCTGGCGGCGCTGGACGGGTGGCGGCGGCAGGGTGCCATGTTCGGTGGCAAGTGGATACGGGTCTGCGCGCGTGATGCCTTCGTCCGCCGGCGAACTCGCCAGGCGCACCATGGTCATGCCGCTGTCGCAGGGCTGGTCGGTCAGGGTGACGCGGCCGGCGCCATCAACGCATTTGACGATGTCCGAACCGGCATGGGCAACAGGCGCGGCCATTGCCGCGATGAGGATGCTGAGACAGAGGTGACGCTTCATGGTCGACTCCTTGTACTGGAGCCTCCATTGTCCGAATCCGTCTTACACGCTTCTGTTCGCTGGCTCACGCGTGCGCGCCATGCGCACGGGAATCTCTCAGCCGTGCGGCCGTTCCGCCACCAGCTGCACTTCCACCAGGAAACCGTAATGCAGGCCAGGGACCGGCACCACGGCGCGCGCCGGCCGGTGCTCGCCGAACACGCCGGCATACGCGGTATTGAACGCAGGCCACAACTCGACGCCCGCCAGGTAGGCCGTGCATTGCACCACGTCATGCAAGCCGCAGCCGGCCGTGCGCAGGATCTTTTCGCACTGGTCGAATACCGAGGCGCATTGGGCCTCGAACGAGGCATCGGCCAGGTCGCGTGCCGGCAATACGCCCGACACGAAGACCAGGCCGCCGCGCGTGACGACGGCCTGTGAATAATGCCCGGCAGGCGCAGGCAGCTCGGGCGACTGGATGAAGTCCATCAGGCGTCCAGGGTCTGCATCAGTTCGGCGAAGCGCGACAGGTCGACGTTGCCGCCGCTAATCAGGATGCCGACGCGTTTGCCCTTGACGTCCACCACGCCGTGCAGGGCCGCAGCCGCCGCCAGGCAGCCGGTCGGCTCGACCACCATCTTCATGCGCTCGGCAAAGAAGGCCATGGTCTGCACCAGCTGGGTGTCGCTGACGGTAACGATGTCGTCCACGGCGCGGCGGATGACGTCGAAGTTGTGTTCGCCGATGTGGGTCACCATGGCGCCGTCGGCGATGGTCTTGGGCACGGCGATGTGCACGATTTCACCCTTGCGCAATGACTGCTGGCCATCGTTGCCGGCTTCCGGCTCGACGCCGATCACCTTGCAATTCGGCGACAGTGCGCGCGCGGCCAGTGCGCAGCCGGCCAGCAGGCCGCCGCCGCCCAGGCACACCAGCAGGATGTCGAGCTCGCCGACTTCCTCGAACAGTTCCTTGGCCGCCGTGCCCTGGCCGGCGATCACATCGGGATGGTCGTAGGGCGGAATCAGGGTCATGCCGCGCTCTGTAGAGATGCGGCGTCCGATCTCTTCGCGATTCTCGGTATAGCGGTCGTAGGTGATGACTTCGCCGCCGTATTCCTTGGTCGCCTTGACCTTCAGGGCCGGCGCGTCCTGCGGCATGATGATGGTCGACTTGATGCCGGCCAGCTTCGCCGACAGGGCAATCGCCTGCGCGTGGTTGCCCGACGAAAAGGTCAGCACGCCGGCGGCGCGCTGGGCATCGTCGAACTTCGCGATCGCGTTGTACGCACCGCGGAACTTGAACGCACCCATGCGCTGGTAGTTCTCGCACTTGAAGAACAGCGTGCCGCCGGACAGTTTGTTGGCCGTGGTCGAGGTCAGCACCGGCGTGCGGTGCGCAGCGCCAAGGAGGCGCTCGGCGGCCAGTTCGACGTCACGGTAGGAGAGGGCGGCGGATTGGGTCATGGCGGGCTCGCGAAAGTCGAAAGCCGACAGTATAGCGAACCGCGGGACGCCCACGGTCCATCCTCCCCGCATGGAATCAAACGCGCGCTTGCGTTTTTCTTCATTTTGTTCTTTAATTTCTGTAATCACAGAAATAAGAGAAAATCATGAGCCTGAGTCCGACCGCACAGAAATTCGTCCTGCACTGGGGCGAAATGGGCACCCGCTGGGGCGTCAACCGCACCGTGGCGCAGATCCATGCGCTGCTCTATCTGGCCGAGCGCCCCCTGACCGCCGACGACATCGTCGACACGCTCGGCGTAGCGCGCTCCAACGTCAGCAACAGCCTCAAGGAGCTGCAGAGCTGGAAGCTGGTGCGCGTGACCCACGTGCTGGGCGACCGGCGAGACCATTTCCAGGCCCTGCAGGACGTGTGGGAAATCTTCCGGGTCATCCTGGAAGAGAGGAAGCGCCGCGAAATCGATCCTACCCTGAGCGTGCTGCGCGAGTGCGCCATCGAAGGCGAAGAAGACAAGGAACTCGATGGCGCGACCCTGGCGCGCATGCAGACCGTGCTCGAGTTCCTCGAGATGCTCAGCACCACCTTCCAGGACTACCAGCACCTGCCGCCGCAGACCCTGCAGCGCATGCTTGCGATGGGCGGCGCGCTGGCGCGCTTCCTCCCGGCCGGCAAGGAAAAGCCATGAGCGACCTGACCCTCTATTACGACGGCCGTTGCCCCTTCTGCGTGGGCAGCATGCGCCGGCTGCACGACTGGGACCGTAAGCGGCAACTCGCCTTCGTCGACATCGCGCAGCCCGGCTTCGACCCCTCGCCGCTGGGCGCCGGCATGGCGGCGCTGAACCGTGAACTGCACGGCATGACGCGGGCGGGGGAGGTCCTGGTCGGCATCGACTGCATGCTCGCCGCCTACACCCTCGCCGGGCGCGGCTGGATGGTGTGGCCGCTGCGCGTGCGCGCGCTGCGTCCGCTGCTTGCCAGCGCCTACCGCTGGTTCGCGCGCCACCGCTACGCGATCTCGCGCCGCCTGGGTCTGCGCCTGCCGGCCAGGTGCGAGGACGGTGTGTGCAGCGTCGGCAATCCATTCATGAAATAAGGGGAACACGATGAACGACAATGCGCTACGCAGCTGGACCATCCGCTGGCTGTACGCGGTCGCCGCAGGGCACGTGCTGGTCGGGGCGCTGTTGCCCTGGTTTGCCGGCGCCCAGGTCTTCGGCGGCTACCACGGCGGCATCGAGAACGCCTTCTGGCAGGCCGGCGCGCCGCTCGAGGCGCGTGGCTTGCAGGTATGGTGGATCTCGCTGTTCGGGCCGACCGTGCAGCTGATGGCGCTGTTCATGATCGCCCTGATCCACCTGGCGGACCGCCTGCGCCAGCCGCAGGTCTGGCTGTGGATGGCGGCCGGGCTGCTGTTGTGGGCGCCGCAGGACATCCTGGTCTCGCTGCGCGCCAACGTGTGGCCGCACCTGTGGATCGACCTGTTCGCGCTGCTGGTGCTGGTGCCGCCGCTCCTGTACTTGTGGCAGCGTGACCGGGCCGGCCGCAAGGATGCCACGGAAGTGGTGACCTCCTTCGACACGCAAAAGCGCACCGTGCTGGTGACCGGCGCCACCGGCTTCATCGGGCAGAACCTGGTGCGCGCGCTGCTGCGTGACGGTCACGAGGTGATTGCGCTGAGCCGGCAGCCTGGGCAGGCCGCGTGGACTTTCGATGGCCAGGTGCGCTGCATCGCGTCCATGGACGCGCTGTCGCCGGCCACCCGCGTCGACGTCGTCATTAACCTGGCTGGCGCGCGCATCCTCGGTCCACGCTGGAGCGCGGCGCGCAAGGAAGCGCTGCGCCGCAGCCGCGTCACGCTCACGCGCCAGCTCGTCGGCTGGATTTCTAGCGCGGAGCACAAGCCCTTCCTGCTCTTGAACGCTTCCGCGATTGGCTACTACGGCATCCAGAAGATCGGCGACGCGACTGCGCTCGATGAAGACGCGCCGCCGCAGCCGGTATTCATGTCCGACCTGTGCCGCGAGTGGGAAGAAGCGGCGGGCGAGGCCACCCGGTATGGCGTGCAGGTCGAATGCATGCGCTTCGGCCTGGTGCTCGGCAAGGGCGGTGCGCTGCCCATGATGCTGCTGCCGATCCTGCTGGGCGTCGGAGGCAGGCTGGGAAGCGGGCGCCAGTGGCTGTCGTGGATCCATGTGGACGACGTGCTGCGCGCCATCGCCCATCGCTGGCGCCGGGCGCTCGTGGACACAGCGGCGGCGGAGGCGGGCGCCACCAATTTCACCGCACCCGAATCCGTCACCCAGGCGGAATTCAGCCGCATCGCGGCGCGTACCTGGCGCCGTCCCAGCTTCCTGCCCACGCCCGGCTGGCCGATGCGCCTGGCGCTGGGCGAGCAGGCCGACCTGCTGCTGGAGGGCCAGCGCGTGGTGCCGCGGCGGCTGGAACAGGAAGGCTTCGTGTTCCGCTATCCGACGCTGGCATCGGCCCTGCAAAGCCTCAGGTAGGCGCCTTGAGAGGCAGCCGCTGGGCGATGAGATAGACGTGCTTCTGCGGGTACTGGTCGAATTCCAGGTGTCGCAGCGCGCATCCGGCAGCGGCGAGCAGCGCGAGCAGGCCGGGAATCCCGAGCGTGCTGTAGCGAAGCGGCGGACCCATGCTCGCGTCCACGTGTTCGCCCGGCGCGTCCAGTCCGCCGGCGCTGAAGATCATGACACCGCCATCGTCCAGCGCTCCCAGCAGCTTCTCCATCAGCGGGCGCTGCTGGCCAAGACCCACGTGCCAGATGCTGTCCCAGGCGCTGATGAAGCGGTAGGTACGCGCCGGCTGCCAGTCGCAGAGGTCGGCCTGGTGCAGCACGATGTCCGGATCGGCTTCGGCCGCCAGCGCCAGCATGCGCGCCGATAGATCAATTCCTTCGAGCTGCAGGCCATGCAGGCGCATCGCGGCGTTGAAGCGAGTATTGCAGCCGCAGCCGGCGTTCAGGGCCCAGCCGCTGCTGCCATCGCCGAGGAAGGCGAGGGCGCGTTCGTGCTGCGCCAAGCCGTTGAGTGGGTCGAAGGCCGCGTCGAGCCAGCGCTCGGCAAGCAGGTCGTAGGCGGCGGCGGTGTCGCTCATCGCGGCATGCTCACCCGGCCAGCGGCAAGGCCAGTTGCAGCAGCAGGCCGCCGCCTTCGCGGTTGCTGACCGTCAGCTCGGCATTGTGGCGGGTAAGCACGCGCTCGACGATCGCCAGGCCGAGGCCCGCACCATTCGCCTGGCCGCGCGCGCTGTCCAGGCGCGTGAAGGGTTTCAGCAGCTGGTTGATCTGGTCTTCCGGCACGCCCACGCCGTGGTCGCAGATCTCGATCACCGCGCGCCGTCCGTGGCCGGTCGCCTTGACCCGCAACACGATCGCGATCTCGGTGTAGTCCTGGCCAGGGGTCTTGCCATACTTGCGGGCGTTCTCGATGATGTTGTTGACCACACGCCGCAGGTCGGTCGCGTTGCCCATCACGTGCACGCCCGGCATCAGGTCGACCTGCACCCGCAGGTCGCGGATGCGGCCCGCTTCGCGCCCGACCTCGGACAGCATTTCGGATAGATTCACCGCGACAAAGGTGGCGGCGTCGGTCGGCTTGGCGTAGTCGAGGAACTGGCCGATGATGGCGTCCATCTGGTTGATGTCGGACTGGATGCCTTCGCGCGCATCCTGCGGCAAGTGCGCCATCTCGACTTCGAGCTGCATGCGCGCCAGCGGCGTGCGCAGGTCGTGCGAGATGCCGGCCAGGATCACGGCGCGGTCCTTCTCGACCTGGGCCAGGTCTTCGACCATCTGGTTGAAGCTGCGGTTGGCCTCGATGATCTCCTGCGAGCCTTTTTCGGGCAGTGGCGCGGGCTTTTCGCCCTTGGCGATCGCGCGCGCCGCGGCCGTCAGGCGCGCCAGCGGACGGTTGACGAGCGAGGAGATGAAGGCTGCGCCGATCAGGGACAGCAGGCCGACCAGCGTGGCCCAGCCGAGCCACTGCACTCCGGATGGGGAAAGGCGCTCGCGCTCGAGCATCAGCCAGTATTCGTCTTCGTCGATGTTGAAGCTGATGTAGAAGCCCGGCACCCCGTTCACGCCGCTCGAGAAGCGGGTCTGCTTGCCCAGCCGCTCGCGCACGATGGCCGAGATCTCCGGCATCAGGGGATTGGTGGGCGGCTCGACCAGGTCGTCCTCGTTCTTCGTCAGGACGCGGATGCCTTCGTTGAGGACCAGTTCGAGCAGCAGTTCGCGCCGTTGCGCGGGCGCCGAGTGGACCAGGGCGGCGCGGGTAATGGTGACCGCCGATATCGCCAGTTGGGCGGTTTGTTCCACC
Organism: Massilia sp. IC2-476; assembly: GCF_020707295.1. Taxonomy (NCBI): domain Bacteria; kingdom Pseudomonadati; phylum Pseudomonadota; class Betaproteobacteria; order Burkholderiales; family Oxalobacteraceae; genus Massilia; species Massilia sp. IC2-476. The sequence goes on along the minus strand of NZ_JAJFER010000012.1, from coordinate 42,033 downwards.
TGCGGGCCGCGCTGGAACGCGCTGATGATGCCGATCCACGAGCCCATCGAAGCCGCGGTGAGCAGCGACATGAGCAGGAAGGTGCGCCAGAACAGACCGCTGCGGTACCAGGCGAAACGCGCGGCGCGGCGCGCCGCCGAGAACGGGGCAAACACTAGCGCGGCTGTCCTTCAGGGATGAACACGTAGCCCAGGCCCCAGACGGTCTGGATGTACAGCGGGCTCGAAGGATCGGGTTCGATCAGCTTGCGCAGGCGCGAGATCTGCACGTCCAGCGAGCGGTCGAACACTTCGTATTCGCGGCCGCGCGCGAGCTCCATCAGCTTTTCGCGCGAGAGCGGCTGGCGCGCATGGCGCGCGAATACTTTCAGCACCGAGAATTCGCCGGTGGTCAGGGGCACGGTCTCCCCGTTCTTCTTGAGCGTGCGGGTGCCCAGGTCGAGCACGAAGTCGCCGAACTCGAAGGTCTGCGGGGTTTCGCTCGGTGCGCCCGGAATCTCGTCCGGGCCCTTGCGGCGCAGGACCGCGCCGATGCGCGCCACCAGTTCGCGCGGGTTGAAAGGCTTGGGCAGGTAGTCGTCGGCGCCCATCTCGAGGCCGACGATGCGGTCCACGTCTTCGCCCTTGGCGGTCAGCATGATGATCGGGGTCTGGTCGCCGGCGCCGCGCAGGCGGCGGCAGATCGACAGGCCGTCTTCTCCCGGGAGCATCAGGTCCAGCACCAGCAGGTCGTAGCGCTCGCGCAGCCACAGCTTGTTCATGGCCGGCGCGCTTTCCGCCGTCACTACCTGGAAGCCCTGTTCGGTGAGGTAGCGGCGCAGCAGATCGCGCAGGCGCACGTCGTCGTCCACGACCATGATCTTGGCGGAATGGCCGCCCTGGTTACCCGGAGTGCCGTTGCCGGCGGTGCCTGTGTTGTTCGTCGCGTTCATATGAAATCCAGAATTGTCAGAAGCATGTCGCTATGGTAACGTCTTATTAGTTGAACATCTCGTTCTGATGGCTCAGCCATTACATTGTGTTACAAACTTTACCCAATCGGTCTTACTCCCCGGACGGTATGCACATACACTGGCGGCAAGTTGGAAATCACAGCTTATCTGTTTATATGGCATCACGGAAGAGGGACACCATGAACAACGTGCTTACCAAAAACCAGGCAGTAAACGACCGGCTGGCGCGTTTCGTCAGGCACGGTGTCGTGGCATGCATGCTGGCCTGCACCGCCGCCGGTGCCATGGCAGCCGGACAGGATCGTGGTCCGCGTCGCGACGAGATGCAGCAGCAGTCGATGCGCGAGCGCTTCGACAGCCGTGCGCAGGAGCCGCGCTACGACCAGCGCGCCTACGAGATGCAGATGCGCGAGGAAGCCATGCGCCGTGACGAACAGACTCGTATCGAGCGACAGCAGCGCGAGGAAAACCGCCGCGGCGGCCGCATGACGCCCGACGAGCGCCGCGACCTGCGCCGCCAGATCAACGAGGCGGGCGTGGACCTGTACCCGAACGCACGCCGCCGCTGAGCCCGGCGAGCTTCACACCCCATCGACGGCGCCTGCGGGCGCCGTTGTCGTTGACACCCTGCTTCCCCGAACTAGGTTTCTTTAAAGAAATCTTGTTGCCATATGTTTATTTGCGTGGCGCAACATGCTATCTTAATGCACACTGATTAATCGGGAGAGTGTGCCGTGTCCAACTCCGTCGTACCCAGCGCTGCGCCGACGCCGCCGGCACGTGCTGTCGCGCCCGGCGCCGATGGCCCCATCATGCGCCAGCCCGACGGCGTGTATTGCGACGCGGCGGCGCTCGGTCCCGCGCTGGTGGCGGCGGTGGACAGCATCCTGCTCAGGAACCAGTACTTCGTCGGCCTCGACTACCCGGTCATGATCAAGGCTTTGTTCGGCCATGGTCCCGAGCTGCCGCGCAATGCGCGCGGCGAGACCGTGGTGCGCCTGGCCGATGACATCCAGCCTTTCGATCCCGTGCGCCGCAGCCTGTACCGCGCGGTGAAGATCGCCGACGGCCAGGCCGAATACTATTTCGAGCCCGTGTTCCTGCTGGACGCCGAAGGCGTCGAGCAGCCGACCCGGCTCGACATCGATGAATTCATCGCCGACATGTGGATGAAGGGCATCCGCTTCGGCATCGATGTCGAGGCGGTGACGGGCGCGATCACGTCAAATGCCGCTGGCCGCATGACGGTCGCGCGCCGGCTGCCGCCGCGTCCCGGCCAGGATGCGAGCGTGGTCGAGGTATCGAACGAATTGCACCGCAGCGACGCCCCGCGCCAGCTCGCCAACGGCAAGCTCGACCTGATGAGCTTCCAGAACCGCTTCCCGCAGGTCCAGCGCGGCGTGCGCCTGCTGCAGAAGCTCCCGCGCGTGCAGGGCGAGCCCGGCTTCGACCTCTCCGGCATCGCGCTGGCGCCGGAGATCCCCGCCGACCTCGAGCTGAACGAGTGGAGCGGTCCCGGGACCGTCGTCGACCGCATCGCCGAGGGCGAGTTCGTGACCGCGATCCAGGATGGTTTCCTGAACGTCGAAGGCAACCGGCTGTCGGTGGGCGACAAGATCGTCAGCCACGACGGCGTCAGCGCCAGGACCACCGGCAACCTGCAGCTCGAGGGCGATTACGAGGAGTTCGGCGAGGTCCAGGAAAACCGCGTGGTCGAGGGCGAGAGCATCACCGTGCATGCCGACGTGTTCGGCAACGTGGTCTCGCGCGGCGGCGTGGTGCGCCTGAACCGCAACCTGATCGGCGGCAGCGCGCGCAATGCCGACGGCCCCATCATCGTGGCCGGTGTCGCTTCAAGCGCCACCATCCAGAGCGCGAACGGCGAGGTGAGCCTGCAGCGCGCCGAGAACTGCACCATCTCCGGTACCCGGGTCAAGGTGGAAGCGGCGGTCAACTGCGACATCATCGCCGACGTGGTCGAACTCGGCCAGGCCGAAGGCTGCGCCATCGCCGCCAAGCGCATCGCCATCGAGTGCGCCGCGCCGCGTGGGCACAGCGAGATGCGGGTCTTCGTGCTGCGTCCCGACTGCACCCGCATCGATGCGGCGATCGGGATGATCCACGAGCGCGTCGGCCAGTTCGGCCAGCTGGTCGAGCAGCGCCGCGCCGCAATGGCGGCGCTGGCGGCGCAGCCCGAGGTGGCCAGCTACGTGAAGCTGGCGGGGCGGGTGCGCAAGGGCGAACTGGTGCTCACGCCCGAGCAGCAGCCGGCCTTCAAGAAGCTGACGGCGAGCGCCGCGCCGGCGCTCAAGCAGATGTCGCAGCTGTCGCAGGAGATCAAGAATATCGAAGCCGAGCAGCAATCCGGCACGGCCTTGCTGGCGCGCCTGGAAAAGCAGCGTGCGGAGCACAGCGGCGCGGTGAGCGTGTCGATCGGTCAGGTCAGCGGCGACGTCACGGTGCGCGCGCTGAACGTCGAGCCGGATACCGCGGTGGCCGAACGCAGCAGCATCCACAACCTGCCGCCGCGCGAGATCAAGGCGCGGCTGCGCGACGCCAGCGGCGCCGAGCTGCTGTTTGCCGGCAGCACGGGCAGCTTCAGCTGGTCGACCCTGGACGCCGCCGCGGCCGCGTCGGATCCGCCCGCAGCCTAGTCGCAGGAACAGCTGTCCTGCGCCGGCCTGATTGCGGTGGCTTGGTGGAAGCTGTTCTTCCAGCCGTCCGGCTGGCGCACCCAGACATGCACATAACGCCCGCGGAAGGGCCTGGCGGATGCGCCAACTTGCTGCGAGCGGAAGATACCGGTGGACAGGGCCGTGGTTCCGCCGTCGAGCAGCTGCACATCGTTCGATTCGATCTCGTACACCCGAAAGCGGAAGGCGTCGCGCTCGAGCGCCGTCATCAGCTCGGTCTTGCTGCGCACCCGGCCGCGGCTGTCGATGTGGTGGTACTGGCGGTCCATCAGGTGCAGCAAAGTGGCGACGTCGCGCTGCAGGATGGCGCGGGCGCGCTGGCGTTCCAGCCCGGCCAGCATGGCCTCGACATCGACCTCGCCGGCCGCGATCGCCCGTTCGCTCTGGTAGCCGGTGGCGTGCAGCGGCAGCGCCGGCAGCAGGGCGGATACCAGGAGGGCAAGGAAGAGCGGCTTCATGGCGGTTCCTTCAATCAAGCGGACGCAAGCGTGCTGGCGCCATGATAGCCTGCACACTGCAAATGTGGCGCTAGGCGCGCGCGACGTGGATCTTTTGCTTGATGTGCTTGAGGTTCGCCACGATGGTGAAGGTCATGATGACCAGCAGCGACCACGAACTCCACTTGCTGACGTGCACGACCGACCAGGCGCCCAGCTGGTTCGGATAGCGCCACACGCCCCAGAAGGTGCCGATGTTCTCGGCCAGCCAGATGAAGAAGCCGATCAGCACGAAGGAGAGCAGCAGCGGCATCTTGCGGTCGCGGTCGAGCGGCCGGAACACCACCGTGGTGCGCGAATACAGGCCGAGCGCGCAGGCGGCCAGGTACCAGCGGTAGTCGCCGATGTAGTGGTGGGTGAAGAAGTTCAGGTAGATCAGGATCGCGATCGTCCACGCCATCCAGTGCGGCGGATGGTGGCGGATGCGCAGGTCGAACAGGCGCCAGGCCTGCACGATATAGCTGCCGATAGCGGCGTACATGAAACCCGAGAACAGCGGCACGCCGATCACCTTTGTGTAGGCAAAATCCGGGTAGCTCCACGACTGGATCGCGCCCGAGACCTTGAAGGCCTCGAGCGCGAAGCCGATCGCGTGGAACAGGCAGATCGCCTTGAGTTCGTCCATCGTCTCCAGCCCTGAGCGCACCATCCACAGCTGGATTGCCAGCGCCACCAGCAGCAACAGGTCGTAGCGCGGCACGCCGAACACGCCGCCGCGCGGGGTGAGCATCATGGCGGCAAAGAACAGGCCGACGAACAGGCAGGCACGCGCATTCTTGAAGCCGAAATAGAGGAACTCGACCAGCCCGCGGCGCCAGCCGGCGAGCCGGCGTGGCCGCATGTCGAGCAGGACGTTGTCGAGCGCAAGCGTGATGGGGGCGGAACCGGGCGTCTTGTTCATATTGTCGTTCGGTCAGGTAGCTTCGCCGATCTTGTCATAGAAGCTCCGATGAATCAATGCAGGGGCGCATGTTAATGCCACAAGGTAAGGAAACCATGCGGGAATAGACCTCGGTAGAATGGTCCTGCCTCCACCATTCCGACCGGCCATGGACCTTTCCGACTCCTGTTTCCGCGCACTGTTTGATGCATCGCCGAATGTCTACCTGGTTCTCGACCGGAAGCTGCACATCGTCACGGCCAATCGGGCCTACCTGGCCTCCACCCGCCGCACACTCGACGACATCGTCGGACGCTGGGCCTGGGATGCCTTCCCGACCGACCGGGACACCCTGCGCCAGGCGGTCGCTTCCTTCCAGCGGGTGCTGGACACCGGGCAGCCCGACACCATGGCGCTGCTGCGTTTCGACATCCCCCGCGCGGAACAGGAGGGCGGCGTCGAAACGCGCTACTGGACCATCATGCATACGCCCGTATTCGGCCCATCGGGCGAAGTCGAGATGGTGCTGCAGAATTCGATCGATGTCACCGAGGTCCAGCTGTTGCGCCAGCAGGCCGGCGCCGTCGAAGGGGAGCAGGCGGCCATGCTTGCAAGGCAGTCCGGCCTGATCGACCGCGCCCGCCATGCCTACGAAGCGAACCTGCACCTGCAAGCCGATGTCGCGCGGCTGGAGTCCTTGTTCCTCAAGGCGCCGAGCTTCATGGCGGTGCTGAAAGGTCCTTTGCACCTGTTCGAGTTCGTCAACGAAGCCATGGTCGAGATGCTCGGGCCACGCGACTACATCGGCCGCCCGGTGCGCGAGGCGCTGGCCGAGCTGGCGGACCAACGCCTGTTCGAAGTACTCGACACGGTGTATGCAACGGGCAGGGAATACCTGGCCTACGACATTCCGATCCAGGTGCGTCGCGTCGCGGCGGGCGAACTGGAACGGCGCTACATCAACGTGATCTACCAGCCGATCCGCGAGGACGGCGAAGTCGCCGGTATCTTCGCGGTCGGCACCGACGTCACCGAGCAGCACCTGGCGCGCCGCATGGTCGAACGCCAGGTGGAGCAGCTGACCCTGATCGAGCGCCAGCAGGCTTTCCAGCTGACCCTGGGCGACAGCCTGCGGCAGCTGGCCGGCGTCGAGGAGATCGTCGGCGTCGCCAGCGCGGCGCTGGGCGAGACGCTGGGCCTGGCGCGCGTGCTGTTCGCCGAGGTATCCGGGCCGGGTGGCGCCGTTACCGTACGGCGCGACTGGTGCCGTACCGGCGTGGCCAGTGTTGCGGGCATCGTCACGACCCTGGGCGCCTTCGGGCATGAGATCGCAGCGGAACTGCGGGACGGCCGCGACGTCATGGTGGCCGACGCGGCCCAGGACCAGCGCACGCGCGCCGATCTGGCCGCGTATGAAGCGATCGGCGTGCGCGCGCACCTGACCCTGCCGCTGCTGAAGGCCGGGGCGCTGCGCATCGTGCTGAGCATGCACAGCGATGTGCCGCGCGTCTGGACCGAGGACGAGTTGCATATGGCGCGCGACATGGCGGAGCGCACCTGGGCCGCAGTCGAAACCGCGGCGGCCCAGGCCGCGCTCCGTTCCGAGCGCGACCAGTCCCAATACATTTTCGACACCATGACCGAAGGTTTCGGCCTGATCGACCCCTCCTGGAAGGTGACGCGCATGAACGCCACCGGGCTGCAGATGATCCAGCGCGAGGCGGACCAGATCGTCGGGCATGACCATTGGGAGGCCTTCCCGGAAGCGGTCGGCAGCGACATCGAGCGCATCTGCCGCGGGGTCATGGCCACGCGCGTGGCCGGCAGCGTCGAATACGCTTATCCGCTGCCTGCCGGCGGACATCTGTGGATGGATGTGCGGGTGTATCCTTCGCTCGACGGCGGGCTGGCGATTTTCTTCCGCGACATCACCAGGCGCCGCAACGCCCAGGAGCAACTGCGCCTGGAAGCCCAGCGCAAGGACGAGTTCCTGGCCATGCTGGCGCACGAGCTGCGCAACCCGCTGGCGCCGATCGGCGCGGCGGCTGAACTGCTGGCGCTGGGGCGCCTGGACGCCGAGGGCGTGCGCCGCACCAGCGCCATCGTGGCGCGCCAGGTCGGCCACATGACGAGCCTGATCAACGACCTGCTGGACGTCTCGCGGGTGACGCGCGGGCTGGTGGCGCTCGACTGCGCCCCGGTCGACGCCCGGCTGGCCGTGGCCGACGCGGTGGAGCAGGTGCGCCCGCTGGTCGAAGCGCGCCGCCACCGGCTCGAGGTGCACCTGGCGCCGGACGACGCGACCGTCGAGGGCGACCGCAAACGCCTGGTGCAGGTGCTGGCCAACCTGCTGAACAACGCCGCCAAGTACACGCCGGACGGCGGCCGCATCGTGGTGCGGATGGAGGTCGAGGACGGGCGCGTGCTGCTCGAGGTGATCGACAACGGCATCGGCATGACGCAGGACGTGCAGCGCGGCGTGTTCGGCCTGTTCACCCAGGCCGAGCGCACCTCGGACCGCTCGCAGGGCGGACTCGGGATCGGCCTGGCCCTGGTCAAGAGCCTGGTCGAGCTGCACCGCGGCACGGTGGCGGTGCACAGCGAGGGGCCGGGGCAGGGCAGCCGCTTCACCGTGTCGCTGCCGCGCATGCCGGCGGCGGCGCGCGCGCAGGACGAGGACAGCAGGCCGCAGGGCCTGGCGGCGGCGGGCGGCGGGCGCCGCGTGCTGGTGGTCGACGACAATGTCGATGCGGCCGAGCTGCTGGGGATGATGCTGGAAGGGGCGGGCCACCAGGTGCACATCGAGCACCATTCGCACAGCGCGCTCGACTACGTCGAGGGTGCGGAGCGCGCGCCCGACGCCTGCATCCTCGACATCGGCCTGCCGGTCATGGACGGCAACGAGCTGGCGCGCCGGCTGCGCGCGCTGCCGCAGATGCGCGGCGCACTGCTGGTGGCCGTCACCGGTTACGGGCGGGCCCAGGACCGCGAGGCCGCGCTGGCGGCCGGCTTCGACCAGCACCTGGTGAAACCGGTCGACATCCACGAGCTCCTGGCCTTGCTCGCGTGAGCGGACAGCTGCCGTAGAATGCCGGGATGACAAGCTTTCATCCGAAACCCGACGAACACGGCGAGCGCCTGGCCCTCCATGCTCCCAGCCAGGCCACAAGTCTCGACAGCTGGACCGACCCGGCCCGCACGGCCACCGTGCTGCCCGCCGGCCCGCTGCCCGCAAGCCTGAACGGCATCGGCTTCCAGCCCTGGCGCGAGGCCCCGCGCATGGATGCCGGCTGGGCGCGGCTGGCGGGCCAGCAAGGCTTCGAGGATCCGCCCTTCGTGCCGGCGCCGGGCAAGCGGGTGGCGGCGGGCGTCGTCATCCTCGAAGACGACGGGCGGATCTGGGTGGTGCACCCCTCGAACGCCTTTGGCGGCTATCCGGCCACCTTCCCGAAGGGGACGGTGGATGCGGGCATGCCGCTACCGGCCACGGCAATTCGCGAAGCCTGGGAAGAGAGCGGCCTGCGGGTAGTCTTGACCGGCTTCCTGGCCGACCTCACGCGCAGCCGCAGCCGGACCCGCTACTACCTGGGCCGGCGCGTGGGCGGCTGCCCCTCCGACATGGGCTGGGAGAGCCAGGCGGTGTCGCTGGTGCCGCGCGCGCAGCTGGGCAAGTTGCTGGTCAACCCGAACGATGCGCCGCTGGTGGCCATGCTGCGCTCCTGACTTCGGCCGGACCGGAAGGACGCTTCCAGAAAACCGAAGCATGGCGTGCCCGGCCTGGCGTACAGTCAGCAGGTGTCCAATCTGGAGATAGCCTATGCATATCGAACGGATTTACTTCGACGAGGTGTTCGACGTCCACGCCGCGCGCGGCGACTTCAGTTTCCGCTCGCAGGGCCACCCGCAGTATGGCGTCAACCTGGGCAACCGCGTGGTCCCCCGGGCCGGATCCACGTATGCCGTCGCCTTCGGCAAACCGGGCGACTGGAGCACCGTGTTGGGCAGCCGCGACCTGGCTTCGTCCGTGGTCTTCAGGCAGCTCACCTGGAGCGCGCTCCTGATCCAAGTCCTGGATTTCTTCCTGTTCGGCCCGCTGTTCGTGATCGGCAGCCTGCTGCTGGGCGGCTCCTGGTTGGCTGCGGTCGCCACCGCGCTGTTCCTGCTGGCGCTGGCGTACGTCGTGCTGCGCGCCGTGCGGGACGACCGTGCGGTCACGCGTGCCCTGCTGGCCGTCGGCCAGGACGAGCATCGGGACAAGGACGGTGCAGACCTGCATTGCACCGTGTAACAGTTGACTACAGTCAACAGTTCGCGGGGAACTCGCCCTTAGGATAGATGGTGCCGATGAAAGGAACCACCATGTCCCAGCCACTCTCCCAGCTCCCCACCGCCCGGCAGTATCTGTGTTTCACCCTGGGCGGCGTCGAATACGGGCTCGATTACGCCGCGGTGCAGGAACTGAAGGTCTATCGCTCGCTCGAGCGTTTTTCCAGCGACGGCGAGATCATCGGCGGGGTGGCGCTGTCGCGCGGGGTGATCATGCCGGTGATGGACTTGCGGGCCGCGTTCGCGCCCGGTCTGTCGCTGCCCGCACCGGACACCGACGTGGTCATCGTGCGGGTGGCGGCCGGGGTGGTGGGGGTGGTGGTGGAACGCGTGACCGGGGTAGTGCGCCTGCGCCCGGACCAGGTGGCGCCGCTGCCCGGCGCCAGGGGCGAGGCCGACTACCTGATCGGCTTGGGACTGGCCAAGGGCCGGCGCCTGATCCTGCTCGACATCGAGCGCCTGATGTCGCTGGCGCCCGCCGAGCCGCGCCAGGTGGCGTGAAGCGTTAGGCGGCCAGCCCTTCGAGCTGCTCCTGCAGTTCCAGCCATTCGGACTCCAGCTGCTCCAGGTCGCGCGAGGCAAAGGCCTGGTCGGCCACCAGGGTCTTGAGCTGTTCCTTGTTTTCCGCCTCGTAGATGCTCGGCTCCAGCAGCCGGGCGTCGATGTCCGCCTTCTTCGCGTTCAGCTTGGCCATCTGCTCTTCCAGGCGCTTGACGCGGTTCTCCAGGGGTTTGCGCAGCGCGGCCAGGCGCTGGCGCTCTTCCGCTTCCAGCTTCTTTTGTTCCTTGCGGTCGACCGGGGCTGCGACCGGCGTGGCGGCCTTGCTCTCCTTCGAGGCGGAAGGCAGCGGCAAGGTGGCGGTGCCTTTGCCGAGCTTGGTCTGGAACAGCCATTCCTTGTAGTCGTCCAGGTCGCCATCAAACGGCTGCAGCTTGCCGTCGGCGACGATGATGAATTCGTCGGTGGTCGCGCGCAGCAGGTGGCGATCGTGGGAGACCAGTACCACGGTCCCCTCGAACTGCGCCAGCGCCATGGTCAGCGCCTCGCGCGTCTCGAGGTCGAGGTGGTTGGTCGGTTCATCCAGCAGCAGCAGGTTCGGGCGCTGCCACACGATCAGGGCCAGCGCCAGGCGCGCCTTTTCGCCGCCCGAGAAGGGCGCGATCGGGCTGGTCACCATATCGCCCGGGAAGTTGAAGCCGCCGAGGAAGTTGCGCAGCTCCTGCTCGCGCACGTTGGGCGCGATCTTCAGTAGGTGCCACAGCGGCGACTCGTCGTGGCGCAGCATCTCGACCTGGTGCTGGGCAAAGTAGCCGATCGACAGGCCCTTGCCCAGGGTGGCCGTGCCCTCCAGCGGCGTCAAGTCGCCGGCGACGGTCTTGATCAGGGTGGATTTACCGGCGCCGTTCACGCCCAGCAGGCCAATGCGCTGGCCGATCTGGAGCGAGAAGTTCACGCGCTTGACGATCGGCTTGCCGCCGACCTTGTCGCCATGCTCGTCCAGCAGCGGGTAGCCGGCGTCGACGTCTTCCAGCACCAGCAGCGGATTCGGGGCGGACAGCGGCTCGCGGAACTCGAAGGAGAATTCGGCGGCGGCGCGCAGCGGCGCCAGTTCTTCCATCTTGGCCAGCGCCTTCATGCGGCTCTGGGCCTGGCGCGCCTTGGTGGCCTTGGCCTTGAAGCGGTCGACGAAGGACTGCAGGTGGGCGCGCTGGCGCTGCTGCTTTTCAAAGGCCGCTGCGGCCAGCACCAGGGCTGCCGCGCGCTGGCGCTCGAAGCCGCTGTAGTTGCCGCTGTAGCGCTTCAGCTTGCGCTCGTCGATGTGCACGATGACGTTCACGATCTCGTCGAGGAAGTCGCGGTCGTGCGAGATGATGATCAGGGTGCCCGGATAGCGCTTGAGCCAATCCTCCAGCCAGATGATCGCGTCCAGGTCCAGGTGGTTGGTCGGCTCGTCCAGCAGCAATAAATCGGAAGGGCACATCAGCGCCTGCGCCAGGTTCAGGCGCATGCGCCAGCCGCCCGAGAAGCTCGCCACCGGCTGCTGCATCTGCTCCAGCGAGAAACCGAGGCCCAGCAGCAGCTGCTCGCCGCGCGACTGCACGGTGTAGGCATCGGCATCGGCCAATGCGCTGTGCAGCTCGCCCAGGCGCATGCCGTGGGCGTCGGCGTCCGGGTGCGCTTCCAGTTCGTCCAGCTCGGCCTGCAGGCGGCGCAGGTTGGCGTCGCCGTCGATGGCGTATTCCAGCGCCGGACGGTCCAGGGCAGGGGTCTCCTGCGCCACGTAGGCCATGCGCCACTTGGCGGGGAAGTCGATCGCTCCCTGGTCGGGGTGCAATTCGTTCCGCAGCATGGCAAACAGGCTCGATTTGCCGGCGCCGTTGGCGCCGATCAGGCCGATCTTGTCGCCCGGGTTGAGGGTAAGGTCGGCGTCTTCGAGCAGCGGCTTGGTGCCGCGCATCAGGCTGACGTTCTGGAAGCGGATCATTGCGGGTTTCTGGTGTTGGGTAGGGTGGTCGGCTCCGCCGACCGCGCGTTCAACTTGCGGATGCGCTGTGGCTGCGCGCGATGTTGTCGAACGCGCGGTCGGACAAGCCGACCACCCTACGGATTACTGCGATTGAAGTTGTTCGGCGGTCAGCAGGAACACGGCGTCGTCGCCGGCGCTGGTGGTGAGCCAGGTCAGGCCGAGGTGGCCGAAGGCGGCTTCCGCGTAGTCGCGTTCGTTGCCGATCTCGACCACCAGGATGCCTTCCGGCGTCAGGCGTTCGGCCGCGCCTTCCACGATCTTGCGCACCAGGTCCATGCCGTCCTCGCCGCCGGCCAGGGCGATCTGCGGTTCGCGCAGGTATTCCGGCGGCAGCTTGCCCATCGAGACGCTGTTCACGTAGGGCGGGTTGGTCACGATCAGGTCGTAGCGCTTGAACGGCACGTGCTCGTACAGGTCCGACTCGATCGGGTTCACGCGGCCGCCAAGCTTGTACTCGCGGATGTTGTGCTCAGCCACGGCCAGCGCATCCTTCGAGATGTCGACCGCGTCGACCACGGCGTTCGGGAAGGCGTCCGCCATCATGATCGCCAGGCAGCCGCTGCCGGTGCACAGTTCCAGCACGTTTTCCACGGCTTCCGGATCCTGGACCCAGGGTGCGAAGGTCTGCGGGATCAGTTCGGCGATGAAGGAACGCGGCACCAGCACGCGCTCGTCGACGTAGAAGCGGTACTCGCCCAGCCAGGCTTCCTTGGTGATGTAGGCGGCCGGCACACGCTCGGTGACGCGGCGTTCGATCACTTCCATCACCTGGATCACTTCCTCGGGCAGCAGCCTGGCGTCCAGGAAGGGATCGAGGCGGTCCAGCGGCAGCTTGAGGGTATGCAGGACCAGGTAGGCCGCCTCGTCGAAGGCTTCGGCGCTGCCGTGGCCGAAGAACAGCTTGGCCCCGTTGAAGCGGGTGATCGCATAGCGCAGCAGGTCGCGCGGCGTGCTGAAAGTGGTGTTGGTCATGGCCTTCTCCCGGAGTGTTCTGTTACTGGGCCAGCAGCTGTTCCAGCATGCGGCGGTAGATGTTCTTGAGGGGATCGATGTAGCGCAGCTCGATGTGTTCGTCGATCTTGTGGATGCTGGCGTTCGGAGGCCCGAATTCTATCACCTGCGGGCAAATGCGGGCGATGAAGCGGCCGTCCGAGGTCCCGCCGGTGGTCGACAGTTCGGTCTGCACACCCAGCTCGTCGAAGATCGCGCTGCACAGCGTGTCCGAGAGCAGGCCTTTCGGCGTCAGGAAGGGCTGGCCCGACAGGGTCCACTGCAGCTCGTAATCCAGGCCGTGGCGGTCGAGGATGGCGTGCACCCGCGCTTCCAGGCCGTCGGCAGTGCTGGCGGTCGAGAAGCGGAAGTTGAAGTCGAGCGTGAGGTGGCCCGGAATCACGTTGGTGGCGCCGGTGCCGGACTGGATGTTCGAGATCTGCCAGCTGGTAGGCAGGTAGTATTCGTTGCCTTCGTCCCAGACTTCGGCCGCCAGTTCCGCCAGCGCCGGCGCGGCCTGGTGGATCGGGTTGCGCGCCAGGTGCGGATAGGCGATGTGGCCCTGGATGCCCTTGATGACCAGGTGGCCGGACAGTGAGCCGCGCCGACCGTTCTTGATCATGTCGCCCAGCACGTGGCTCGAGGTCGGTTCGCCGACGACGCAATAGTCGAGGGTCTCGCCGCGTTCTTCCAGGCGTTCGCACACCACCACGGTGCCGTCGACCGCCGGGCCTTCTTCGTCGCTGGTGATGAGGAAGGCGATCGACCCTTTATGGTCCGGGTGGGCGGCGATGAATTCCTCGCAGGCGACCACCATGGCCGCGATCGAGGTCTTCATGTCCGAGGCGCCGCGGCCGTACAGCTTGCCGTCACGGCGGGTCGGGGTGAAGGGGCTCGACGCCCACTGATGCTCCGGGCCGGAGGGCACCACGTCGGTGTGGCCGGCGAACACGAACACCGGCGAGGTCGTGCCCTTGCGCGCCCACAGGTTGGTGACGCCGTTCGATTCGATGGTCTCGCAGATGAAGCCCAGTGGCGCCAGCAGTTCCTTCAGGCGCTGCTGGCAGCCCTTGTCGTGCGGGGTGATGGAATCGAGGGCGATCAGCTCTTCGGTGAGCAGCAGGGTACGCGATGGTTTCATGCGGCGTCCCTGAATTTTGCCACGTACATGTCGGCCGAGAAGCCGACCGACACCGGGCCCACGCCCTGCAATACCGGCCGCTTGATGACGGACGGGTTTTCCAGCATCAGCTCGAGCGCGCTGGCCTTGTCTGCTACCAGCGCCTTGCACTCGTCGGGCAGGTTGCGCCAGGTAGTGCCCTTGCGGTTGACCAGGGTCTCCCAGTCGAGCTGCTCGAGCCAGCCGGCGACCAGCTCGCGCGTCAATCCCTGTTTCTTGAAGTCATGGAACGTGAAATCGTGGCCGTTGTCCGCCAGCCAGGTGCGGGCTTTCTTGACGGTGTCGCAGTTGGGGATGCCGAAGAGGGTCGTAGTCATGGAGCGTCGGTTCTTGCACCCGCGTGGTGCGGGCGTCTATTGGATTTAAGAAACGCGCGAGGATAGCACAAGCGTCGCAAGCGAAGATTGTACACAGAAGGGGAAAGCGGGCCGCGTGGGTGGCCCGCTGGACAAGCAGAAGCGTGGATGAGGATGGCGGCCGGGCTCAGTCCGCTGTGATCTTGCCGACTTCGATGACATTCTTCCAGCGGGCCTGCTCGGCAAGCTGGAACTGTGCGAACTGCTCCGGCGTATTGGCGACGACCTCGAAGCCCTGCGCCGTCAAGCCGTTCCTGATGTGCGGGTCGTTCAGCGCGGCGACAATCGCGCTGTGGAGCTTTGCTTTCACGTCCTTCGGCAAGCCCTTCGGTGCGGCAAACGCCTGCCACGAGTAGATGTCCACGCCCGCGACCCCCGCCTCGCCCAAGGTCGGCACCGCGGGCAGGACCGCCGCGCGCCGTTCGCCGGTCACTGCCAGCACCTTCAGCTTGCCGGCCTTGATGTAGGGCAGCGCGGTATTGATGTTGACGAAGGAAACGTCGGTCTGCCCGCCCAGCAAATCCGTCATGGCGGGGGCGCCGCCCTTGTAGGGCACGTGCAGGCCGCTGGTGCCGCTTTTCTGCCAGAACAGCTCCGCCGTCAGGTGGTCCGAACTGCCGTTGCCCGACGATGCAAACGTGAGTTTGCCCGGCTGCTTCTTCAGGTAAGCGATCAGTTCCGGCACCGTATTCACCGGCACCTTTGGGTTGGCAACCAGCACGTTCGGTGCGCGCACCGCCACGGTCAGCAGGTCGAAATCCTTGGCCGGGTCGTAGGAGATCTTCTTGATCAGCCATTGGTTCATGGCGTAGACGCCGATCGACGCCGCCATCAGGGTATAGCCGTCGGGAGCCGCGCGCTTGACCATCGCGGCCCCGATCGCACCGGTGGCGCCAGGGCGATTGTCGATGATCCAGGGCTGGCCCAGGCGTGCAGTGATCCTGGGGCCGATCGCGCGGGCGATCGCATCGGTCGAGCCGCCAGGCGGGAAGGGCACGACGACGGTGATGGCCTTCTCGGGATAGGCGGCGTGTGCGCTGAGAAGCACCGACATGCCAAGGGTCATACCCAACAGTAATTTAGTAGCTTTCAACTTGGTCTCCTGCGTTTTAGTCTGCTATCAAGTGAAGTCGATGGCTTGTGTCCGGCGTCGCGGTTCGTCGGGCGGGCGGTGTTCGCCCCCAACGCAGGGTCCCGTCAGCGCACCAGGCAGGGGCGCTTGTTGTCGAACTTCCAGCCCGGCACCAGGTACTGCATGGCGACGGCGTCGTCGCGCGCACCCAGGCCCATGTTCTTGTAGGCCTGGTGGGCTTGTTCCAGCTGCTCCAGATCGATCTCGATGCCCAGGCCCGGCTTCTTCGGCACGTGCACCATGCCGCCTTCGATCTTGAGCGGCTCCTTGGTGATGCGCTGGCCGTCCTGCCAGATCCAGTGGGTATCGATTGCGGTCACCTTGCCCGGCGCGGCGGCGCCCACGTGGGTGAACATGGCCAGCGAGATATCGAAGTGGTTGTTCGAGTGCGAGCCCCAGGTCAGGCCGAACATCTGGCACAGCTGGGCCACGCGCACCGAACCCTGCATGGTCCAGAAGTGCGGGTCGGCCAGCGGGATGTCGACCGACTGCAGCTGGATCGAGTGCGCCATCTGGCGGAAGTCGGTGGCGATCATGTTGGTGGCGGTCGGCAAGCCGGTGGCGCGGCGGAACTCGGCCATCACTTCGCGGCCCGAGAAACCGTCTTCGGCGCCGCAGGGGTCTTCGGCGTAGGCCAGGATGCCGTGCTTGTCGCGGCAGACGCGGACCGCGTCCTTCAGCAGCCAGCCGCCGTTCGGATCGAGCGTGCAGCGCGCCTCGGGGAAGCGTTCGTGCAGGGCCACGATGGCTTCCATTTCTTCGTCGGCGCTCAGTACGCCGCCCTTGAGCTTGAAGTCGTTGAAGCCATAGCGCTCGCGCGCCGCTTCAGCCAGGCGCACCACGGCTTCCGGGGTGAGGGCTTCTTCGTTGCGCAGGCGGAACCAGGCACTGCCGGCATCCGGCTCGCTGCGGTAGGCCAGGTCGGTCTTCTTGCGGTCGCCCACATAGAACAGGTAGCCGAGCATCTCGACCGCGTCGCGCTGCTGGCCCTCGCCCAGCAGGGCGGCGACCGGCACGTTCATGAACTGGCCCAACAGGTCGAGCATGGCCGACTCCACCGCGGTGACCGCGTGGATGGTGGTGCGCAGATCGAAGGTCTGCTGGCCGCGGCCCCCTAGATCGCGGTCGGCGAAGGCCTTGCGCATCGCGTTCAGCACATTGTTGTAGTCGCCCAGGGTCTTGCCGACCACGAGCGGGCGTGCATCTTCGATAGTCTGGCGGATCTTTTCGCCGCCCGGCACCTCGCCCAGGCCGGTGTTGCCGGCGCTGTCGGTGAGGATGACGATGTTGCGGGTAAACCAGGGGCCGTGGGCGCCGCTCAGGTTGAGCAGCATGCTGTCCTGGCCGGCGACGGGGATGACGCGCAGGTCGGTGACGAGGGGAGCGCCGGAGACGGTAGTGTTCATAAGCAGCCTGATAGAAAAGGTGAGTGAAAGAGTTTATTTGGCGCAGAGCGACTTCACCAGAGTGACGCGCTTGATGTCGCCGACGATGAAGAGGTAGCAGGCAATCGCCACGGCCGCGTTGGCGCCGACGAATACCAGGGCGCCGGCGAAGGAACCGGTATTCTGGACAATGTAGCCGATCACGATCGGGGTGGTAATGCCGGCGGTATTGCCGAAGGTATTGAACAGGCCGCCGCTCAGGCCGCCGGCCTCCTTGGGCGAGGTGTCCGACACGACCGCCCAGCCGAGGGCGCCGATGCCCTTGCCGAAGAAGGCCAGCGACATCACGGCGACCACCAGCATGTCGGTCTCGATGTAGTTACAGGCGATCATGCTCATCGACAGCACCATGCCCAGCACGATCGGCAGCTTGCGCGCCACCGACAGCGAGTAGCCTGCCGCGCTGAGACGGTCGGACATCCAGCCGCCAGCGATCCCACCGAGAAAACCGGCGATGGCGGGAAGCGAAGCGACGAAGCCGGCCTTGAGGATGGTCATGCCGCGCTCCTGCACCAGGTAGACCGGGAACCAGGTCAGGAAGAAGTAGGTCAAGGTGGTGATGCAGTACTGGCCGAGGTAGATGCCGAACAGCATGCGGTTCGACAGCAGCTCCTTGATGCAGGACAGGGTGTTCACCTGTGCCGGCTTGGCAGTGCGCGCGCCACCCTCGAGGTCGACCAGGGCGCCGCCATCCTGGAGGTACTTCAGTTCGCCGGCGTTGATGCCAGGGTGGTCCTTCGGGCTGTAGATCGTCTTGAGCCAGGCGAAGGACACCAGCATGCCGAGTGCGCCCATCACGTAGAACACGCTGTGCCAGCCATGGGCATGGACCAGCCAGCCCATGATCGGTGCGAACAGCACCGTGGCGAAATACTGGGCCGAGTTGAAGATGGCGGCGGCGCGGCCGCGCTCATGGGTCGGGAACCAGCTCGAGGCGATCCGGCTGTTGCCTGGGAAGGAAGGGGCTTCGGCCGCCCCGACCGCCAGGCGCAGCGCGAAAAGCAGGGCCACCGCCGCGCCGCCGGTGAAGAAGCCGACCGCGCCGGTGAAGAAGGTGAACAGCGACCACAGGAAGATGCTGAAGAAGTAAGTGATCTTCGAGCCGAAGCGGTCAAGCAGCCAGCCGCCGGGCAGCTGGGCCAGGACGTAGGACCAGGCGAAGGCCGAGAACACGAAGCCCATCTGGACCGCGCTCAGGCCGAGCTCTTTCTTGATGTCGGGGCCGGCGATCGAGATGGTGGCCCGGTCGGCGTAGTTGATCGTGGTGACCGCGAACAACATGGCCAGAATCAGCCAGCGGGTGCGCGTGCGCGGGGCGGCAGCCGAGGCGTCCGATGGGGTAGCCGGGCGCGCGGCCAGGCTTGCTTGCGCTTGTTTCAAAGCTGTCTCCTATCAAATATCTGCTGCAATTGCCACGTCCGCCTTCCGAATGCCGCTCCCGGCTCCGGATCAGAAAGTGTGGCGCAGTCCCAGGTTGTAGCCGGTGTTGCCGGTCCCGGTGTCGGTATTGTTGTTGACCGTATAGCCCGCGCCGTTGCGGTTGCGGACATGTCCATAAGCCGCGTACAGCCCGGTGCGCTTCGACAGCCCGTACAGGTAGCCGACGCCCCAGGCGCTGGCGTCCTGGTTGAAGGCGCTGCGGTCGTCCTTGTGCATGACGGAAGCCATCAGTTTGCCCGGGCCGATCTGCGCGCTCACGCCGAGCAGCGCTTCGCGTCCGTCGCTCGATGCGGTGGGAGCGATGCCGCCATACGGATTGCCCGTGTTGGCGAGCGGGGACGCTTCCGGACCCCGGTCGATGCCGTAGCCGGCATGCAGGGTCACCTTGCCCAGCTTGTACTGGGCGCCCAGCAGGGTGTTGCGGCTGCGTGCGAAACCGGTCGCGGCATCGCCGTTCTTGCTGTTATAGACCAATCGCACGCTCAGCGGACCGCCGGCGTAGCCGATGGCGCCGCCGAACTGGCGCCGTGCCGAGGAATCGCTTTGTTCACCGGCGCTGTAGGCCAGTTCCATGTCGGCCCCGTTCAACTTTGGCGAGGCCCAGGTGACCGTATTGCTGGTTCTGATATTGCTGCCGGAGTGCGGGAACAGGTTCTTGGCGGTACCCGCGTAGCCGGTACCGAACGGGTCGACGATCTGCACCAGGGCATTGTGGTAGGGAGTGTACTGGCGTCCGAGTGCGACCGTGCCGAAGCCGCCTTTCAGGCCGACCAGCGCCTGGCGGTTGAAGATGCTGCCGGCGACATCGGTGGCGCCAGTATCGAGCCTGATGCCGGTCTCGAGGATGAAGAAGGCCGCCAGGCCCTTGCCCAGGTTCTCGCTGCCCTTGAAGCCGATGCGGGAGGTGGAGGCGGCGCCGCCGCTCATCTTGGTAAGCGAGCCCTCCTTGCCGCCGCGGTCGACGACGATGGCGGCATCGACGATGCCATAGATCTCGACGGCTGTCTGGGCGTGGGTAGGGGTCGAGGCCAGTCCTGCGCTGCCGGCCAGGACCAGCATCATGCGTGCGGTCTTGCTCATGCTGTCTCCGTTGATGTTGTCGTCCCAGCCGTCTTGGCGGCGTGGTGTTGTTTGAAACGATCATATGCCTGGATCGATTCACGACCAAATCAAAGAGTATTGTGATCAATTCAATGTTTGAATCAATGAAGTGATCGGTTTGGGGGGGCTAAGTGGAGTGGAAGCTTGGCAGCACTTCACGCTTGAACAGCGCCAGGGCGGGGTTGTCGTTGTCGCGGCGGTAGGCGCAGACCATTTCCACCGGCTCGGTCTGGAGCCGGCGCATGACGATGCCGTCGAACTTCAGGCGCGACGCGCCTTCGGCGATCAGGGCGGCGCCGACACCGGCCCTGACAAGGGCCAGCATGGTATGCACCTGACCGATGTGCTCGACCACGTCCGGCACCACGCCGCCTCGCGCGAAGCGCTCGGTCAGCATCAGGTAGAAGGGCCTGGCCTCGTAGGGCGAGTACATGATGAAGGGCTTGCCGTGCAGGCTCTCGAGGGCAGGCTCGAGCGGCCACGCGTCGGCCTCGCTCTCGGGAATGGCAAGCATCAGCGACTCGGTGGCGATCAGGCGGCTTTCGAGCTCGGCGTTCATGGGATGGGGGCGCAGCAGACCGAGGTCGATCTCGCCGGCGTTGAGGGCCTCCACCTGGGTGGTGCTGACCAGTTCCTTGAGCGTGAGCGAGACCCCGGGCGCGCATTCGCGCAGGCGGCGCACCAGCTCGGGCAGCAGGCTGTAGCCCGAGGCCGAGGTGAAGCCAATGGCCAGGTTGCCCAGTTCTCCCTTGGCGGCGCGGCGGGCGGCGAAGGTGGCTTCCTCGGCGATGCGCAGGATGCGCGCAGCTTCCGGGAAGAAGGCCTTGCCGGCGGCGGTGAGGTGGACGCTGCGGCTGCTGCGCGCCAGCAGCTGGACGCCGACGTGGTGCTCGAGCAGCCGGATCTGGCGGCTCAGCGGCGGCTGGGTCATGTTCAGGCGCTCGGCCGCGCGGCCGAAGTGCAGTTCTTCGGCCACCGCCACGAAGCAGCGCAGCTGGCTGAGTTCGAACACTCAGGAATTCAGCGTGAATTCGGTGAAGGACGTGCCCGGGGGCTCGGAGCCCTTGTTGGGCTCTTCTTCCGGCTGGACCTGGCTGTCCGGACCGTTGTTGAGCAGCCAGAGCAGGTTGGTGGCCGAATCGGCGTTGGCCAGCGCTTCTTCCTGCGTCACCAGCCCATCCTTGACCAGCTTGAGCAGGGCGGTCTCGAAGGATTGCGAACCCGGCGACAGGCTCTTGTCCATCGCATCCTTGATCTGGCCGATCTCGCCCTTTTCGATCAGGTCGGCGATGTAGCGGGTGTTGAGCATGACTTCGACCGCGGCCTGGCGCTGGCCGCCGGCGCTCGATTTCACCAGGCGCTGCGACACGATGGCCTTCACTGCGGACGACAAATCCTGCAGCAGGGCGGCGCGGTTCTCGATCGGATAGAAGCTGATGATGCGGTTCAGCGCGTTGTAGCTGTTGTTGGCGTGCAGGGTGGCCAGCACCAGGTGGCCGGACTGGGCATAGGCCAGCGCTGCGGCCATGGTCTCGCGGTCGCGGATCTCGCCGATCAGGATGCAGTCCGGGGCCTGGCGCATCGAGTTGCGTAGCGCCGTGGCGAAGTTGGTGGCGTCGCTGCCGATCTCGCGCTGGTTGACGATCGATTTCTTGTTCTTGAACAGGTATTCGATCGGGTCTTCCAGCGTCAGGATGTGGCCGGTGCGCTGTTCGTTGCGGTGGTCCAGCATCGAAGCGATGGTGGTCGACTTGCCCGAACCGGTGGCGCCCACGATCAGCAGCAGGCCGCGCTTTTCCATGATCAGTTCGGACAGCACGGGCGGCAGGCCCAGCTCGCCGATCGGCGGAATATTCGCCGGCACGAAGCGGAACACGGCCGAGATCGAGCCGCGCTGGCGGAAGGCCGACAGGCGGAAGCGCCCCAGGTTCGGCACCGACACGCCCATGTTGAGTTCGTTGTCGCGCTCGAGTTCCTGCATCTGTTCGGGCGTGGCGATCTCGGACAGCAGGTGGCGGATGTTTTCCGGTTCGAGTTTGTTCTGGTTGATCGGGATGAGGTTCCCGTTGATCTTGATGTGAACAGGAGAATTAGCGGCGAAGAACATGTCCGACGCGTTCTTTTCCTTCATCAACTGGAACAGGCGTTCCATCATCATGGCTCAGATCCTTTGCTTCGCGATAAACGATTCGAAGCATTTTACTCCACGCTAAGGCCGCTGGTGCGCCATGCGGCCAGCGCTCGCCGGCCGCTGTCGAGCGTCGGCAGCAGGAGCACGCCCTCGACCGTCGGGATCGCCGCGGCGCCGGCGCCGCCGGCCCACAGCGCAACGCCCTCCGGCAGCAGCTGGCGCAGCTGCTGCAGCGCCGGCACGATCTGGCGGCGCGGATACGCTGCCGAGAAGGACAGCGCCAGCACATCGGCCGCATGGCTCGCGACCGCACGGGCGATGCTGGCGGGCGGGGTCTCGGTGCCTAGCGCAATGCAGCTCGCGCCATCGAGCGCCAGCAGCGCCTCCGCCATGATCAGGCCCAGGCCATGCGTTTCGCCGGGCATGCTGGTGAGCAGGATGCGTGGCCTGCCTGCGGCTTCGGGCAGGTTTGCTACCGCCTGGCGCAGGATCCGGGTCGCGGTCTCGGTGTACAGGTGCTCGTCGAAGATGTCGAAGCTGCCGTCTTGCCAGCGCGCGCCGACCGCGGCCGTCAAGGGCGCCGCGACCCCTTCGACGAAGCGCTCCAGGCCGAGGCGGGCCAGATGGTGGCGCATGGCCTGGCGCAGGCCGGCCGGATCGCGCTTCACGGCAGTCAGCAGCTCCTCGATCACGGCCTGCTCGCCGGCGCCTGGCGCGCTGTCGCCGGGCGCGGGTCGTTGCAGCAGCGCGCCCAGCTCGCTGTCGCTCAGGTGCATCAGGCGTCCCGGGCGCAGGCCCTGGTCCATCAGGCGCTTCAGCAGGCGCAGGCGCTCGACCTGCTCCTGCGGGTAGCAGCGCTCGCCGTGCGCATCGCGCCCGGGCGCGGGAAAGCCGTAGCGCCGTTCCCACACGCGCAGCACGTCTTTCGACAGGCGCGTCTCGCGTTCGACGGCGGCGATCGGGAGACAGGCCGCTGTCATGGCAGCAGTGCCGGATCGTCGGCGCGGATCGCTTCCAGCAGGCGCGCCAGGTCGAGGTCGAGGCGCCGGTCTTCCTTGACGAAGGGAACCAGTTCTTCGAGCCGCGCCAGGGCGGCGCGCAGGCCCGGGCCGCATCCGTCCGGCAGTCCATCGGGATGGCGCAGGGCGCAGGCCTGGCGGGTGGCGATCAGGAGCGCCGCGGCCACCTGCTCGGTCAGGGCGATGATGCGCAGGCAGTCGCGCGCGGCGATCGTGCCCATGCTGACCTTGTCCTGGTTGTGGCACTCGGTCGAGCGCGAGAAGACCGAGGCCGGCATGGTCAGCTTGAGTGCCTCGGCGGTCCACGCCGAGACGCTGATCTGCAGGGCCTTCAGGCCGTGGTTGATGGCGGCGCGCTCCCCCGTCGCTCCGCGCAGGTTGGACGGCAGGCCGTTGTTGTAGCGGCTATCCACCAACAGCGCCATCTGGCGGTCGAGCAGGTCGGCGATGTTGGCGACCGCATTCTTCATGCTGTCCATGGCGAAGGCCATGTGGCCGCCGTAGAAGTGGCCGCCGTGCAGCACCCGGCCTGAGTCGACATCGACCAGCGGGTTGTCGTTGGCGCTGTTGAGTTCCAGTTCGACGTGGCTGCGCATCCAGGGCAGGGCGTCTGCCAGCACCCCGATGACATGCGGCGCGCAGCGGATCGAATAGCGGTCCTGCAGGCGCGCGCTGTTGCGCTCCTGCGCGTCGGATTGGTAACCGAGGTCGGCAGCGATCGAGGCCGCGATCCGGGCCATGCCGGGGTAGGGCTTGGCCGCGAACAGGGTCGCATCGAAGTGGTAGGCATTGCTTTCCAGCGCCAGCGCGGAGAGCGCCGTGATGCGGCTGGCCAGGCCGCACAGGGACTCGGCGCGCGCCGTCGCCAGGCAGGCCAGGCCGGTCATGGCGGCGGTGCCGTTCATCAGCGCCAGCCCTTCCTTCGGGCGCAGGCGGATCGGGGCGAGGCCCGCGGCATCCAGCGCCACGGCGGCGGCCACCGGCGCGGATCCGTGGGCCGACCAGGCTTCGCGCTCGCCGCACAGGACCGCCGCGACGTACGACAGCGGCGTGAGGTCGCCGCTCGCGCCGACCGAGCCTTCGGACGGGATCACCGGCAGCACGTCGCGTTCGAGCAGCGCGGCCAGTGCCTGCAGCAGCTTGATGCTTACGCCGGAGCTGCCGCGGCACAAGGATGCGAGGCGCACCGCCAGGATGGCGCGCGTTTCTTCGCGCGTGAAGCTGGCGCCCATGCCGCAGCCGTGGTACGTGAACAGACGGTGCGGCAGTTCATCGACCAGATCGGGCGGCACCGCGACGTCGCAGGAGTCGCCGTAGCCGGTCGTGACGCCATAGATGACGCCATCTTCGCGCAGGATGCGGTCCAGCAGTTCGGCGCCGGCGGTGATGCGCGCGACGAATGCCGGGTCGTCCGACAGCGCGGCCCGGGCCTGGCCGCGCGCCAGCGCGACCACCTCGGCCGGCGTGACCTGCGCCGCGCCGAAGCGTACATGGTGCGCCGCGGCGTCGTGGGTGTCCCTCATGTCCTGCCTTTCATCGTGTGATCCTTCATGTGTTGCTGCTCCAGTCGGCGAGCTTGCCCATGCCGTTGCGCGGCAGCTGCGCGCCCACCGTGAATGCCTTGGGGCGCTCGGGCATGGTCAGGCGGCCGTCGGTCCATGGCCGCAGGCGGCGCACCAGTTCGGCCCCGTCCACCCCGTCACGGGGCACCACGAAGGCCTTCAGGCGCGCGCCTTCTTCCGGGCGCATCAGGCGCACCGCGGCGTCGGCCACGTCGGGATGCTCGAGCAGCGCCTGGCGCACGCGCGCCGGGAACACGTTCACGCCCCCGACCTGGACTGCGCCGTCGCAGCGGGCGCCGACGGTAAATTCGCGCGTGCCGGACCAAACCAGCTCGTCCTGGGGCTGCAGCAATTCGGTGCGGCCGTCCGGCAGGCTGCGCACCAGGCGGCGGTCGCCGTCGGTGCTGCGTGCCAGATAGGGCAGAAGGCGGTAAGCGTCGCGGTGCGAGGCGCGCCAGCCCAGGCCGCCGGTTTCGGAGGAGCCGTAGACCTGGACCAGGCCGGCCAGCCCGCAGGCCGCCATGGCTTCGCTGACGGCGTCGGGACAGGGCGCGGTCGAGCTGACCCCGAGGATATCGTCCGCGAAGCCCTGGCGCAAGCTGCTGGCCGCCGCCCAGAATTGCGGATGGCCGACCACCAGGTCGCCCGGCTGCGCGAGATGCGCCAGCTGGGACGGCAGGCGCGCGCGGATGCAGCTCACCCCTTCCGGCGCCAGGCCCAGGTAGCGCGGGAGCAGTTGCGAAAACAGGAAGCCGTAGATGTGGTGGCTGGGTACGGCGACCAGCAGCCTGCGACGGCCGGGGAACAGCGCCGCCAGCGCCTGCGCCTCCTGTTCCAGCTGGTCGAGGGCATGCAGGCAGCGCTTCGGGTGCCCGGTACTGCCGGAGGTGGCGAACAGGATGTCGCCGTCGTGGTGCTGCAGGGCCGCTTCCGCGATGTCGACCCAGTCCTTCAGCGTGCGGCGTGCCAGCAGGTAGTCCTCGATGCCGCTGTGGTGCATTTGCAGCGCGCCGGCCAGCACGCCGGCGACGTGCAGGAACTCGAGCGAATCGAGGCCCAGGTCGTGCTGGAGCGAGAGCGCTTCGCTCCAGCTGCCGGGACGGAGCATGGGTTCATGGCGCAGCGCCGCCAGCTCGCCGGCCACCAGGTCGGCGATGAAGCGCAGCAGGGCGGGGCGCGCCGTCCACCATGGCGCCAGGCGGGAAACAGTATCAGGCATCGTTTACAGGCGCTTGACGAAGATCCAGTAGGTGCCGTCGCTGATCGCCTTCTTCATGTGGATCTTGACCTTGGTCGGGTTCATCTTGTAGTCGAACACGTACTCGAACATCGTATTGAGCGTACCCGTGCGCACGCCGGCGTCGAAGATGCCCTTGAAGCGCGGCGTGTTAGTGCAGGGGGCAACGTCACGGAAGAAGTTGCTGCCGATGACGGCGCTGGCCTGGCGGCCGGTGATCTGGGCTTCGGCTTCGTTGTAGCGCATGATCTTGCCCTGTGCATCGAGCTGGATGGCGCCGAATGCCAGTTCGTCGATCTGCCCGGCGCTCATGCTCGACAGCTTGTTCTCGATGTCGTCTTTGCCGAATGCGATGATGTTCAAGGTACTCATATTGCCCTTATTGGAAATGGTCTGTCGGATTTTGTCTAGGACAAAACAGACTATACATTGCCAATGGGAAATAATCGTAGCGGTTTCGAGTAGTTCAGGTAGTTTGTCCTGGACAACTGCGGTGCAAACGATTGGGCCAGCGTTACCTGAAACAAGAAGGGCGCCGGTGCACATGCATCCGGCGCCCTGGCGCGATGACCGATACCGGGATTAGTCGCCGCGCAGCAGCTCGTTGATGCCGGTCTTGGCGCGGGTCTGGGCGTCCACGCGCTTGACGATCACGGCGCAGTACAGGCTGTACTTGCCGTCGGCGGAAGGCAGGCTGCCCGACACAACGACCGAGCCGCTAGGTACGCGGCCGTAGCTGATCTCGCCGGTTTCGCGGTTGTAGATCTTGGTCGACTGGCCGATGTACACGCCCATCGAGATCACCGAGTTCTCTTCGACGATCACGCCTTCGACGATTTCCGAGCGCGCGCCGATGAAGCAGTTGTCTTCGATGATGGTCGGGTTGGCCTGCATCGGTTCCAGCACGCCGCCGATGCCGACGCCGCCCGACAGGTGCACGTTCTTGCCGATCTGGGCGCAGGAGCCGACGGTGGCCCAGGTGTCGACCATCGCGCCTTCGTCGACGTAGGCGCCGATGTTGACGTAGGAAGGCATCAGGACCACGTTCTTGCCGATGAAGCTGCCGCGGCGGGCCACGGCCGGCGGCACCACGCGGAAGCCGCCCTTGGCGAAATCTTCCGGGGTGTAGTCGGCGAACTTGGTCGGGACCTTGTCGTAGAACTGCATGCCGCCGCCACCCGCGACCGGCACGTTGTTCTCGAGGCGGAAGGACAGCAGGACCGCCTTCTTGATCCACTGGTTCACGACCCAGCTGCCACTGTCTTTCTGGGCCACGCGCAGGCTGCCGGCATCCAGGCCTGCAAGCACGTGGGCGACCGCGTCGCGCACTTCGGCGCTGGCGCTGGACGGGCTGATCTCCGCGCGCTGTTCCCACGCGGTGTCGATGATGTTCTGGAGTTGTTGGGTCATGATGATTCTCTGGTTAAGGATTCGTTGGTGCCGCCGAGGCGTATTGCTGACTACAGGCCCTTGCAGAACTCGACGATGCGGTTGGCCGCTTCGAGTCCTTCGTCCACGCTGGCGACCAGCGCCATGCGGATGCGGTTGCGGCCCGGATTGACTCCGTGCGCTTCGCGTGCGAGGTAAGTGCCCGGCAAAACCGTCACATTATATTCGGCGTACAGGCGGCGTGCGAAGTCGGTATCCGACAGCCCGGTGCGGCGCACGTCGGCCCACAGGTAGAAGCCGGCATCCGGCAGCTCGACATCCATCACCCCCTTGAGCAGTGGGGTGATCAGGTTGAACTTCTCGCGGTACAGCGCGCGGTTCTCCTGCACGTGGTGCTCGTCGTTCCAGGCCGCCACCGATGCGGCCTGCACCGGCGGCGACATCGCGCCGCCGCAGTAGGTGCGGTAGAGCAGGAATTTCTTGAGCAGCTGCGGGTCGCCCGCCACGAAGCCCGAGCGCATGCCCGGCACGTTCGAGCGCTTCGACAGGCTCGAGAACACGACCAGGTTGGCGTAGGGCCGCTCGCCTTCGCTGCGACCCAGCTGGTGCGCCGCTTCCAGCGCGCCAAGCGGCGGGGTCGAGCCGAAGTAGATCTCGGAATAGCACTCGTCGGCCGCGATCGCGAAGCCGTGGCGGTCGGACAGCTCGAACAGCTGGCGCCAGTCTTCCAGCGTGAGCACGGCGCCGGTCGGGTTGCCCGGCGAGCAGACGTAGAGCAGCTGCACGCGCGCCCACACATCGCTTGCTACGCTGCCGTAGTCGGGTGCGAAGTTGCGGCCCGGTTCCGAGTTCACGTAATACGGCGTGGCGCCGCTCAGGTAGGCCGCGCCCTCGTAGATCTGGTAGAACGGGTTGGGGCTCATCACCAGCGCATCGCCGCCGCTCGCATCGACGACGCACTGGGCAAAGGCGAACAAGGCCTCGCGCGAACCGTTCACCGGCAGCACCATGGTGGCCGGGTCGACCGCCGGGATGCCGTAGCGGTGCTCGAGCCAGCTGGCGATCGCCGCGCGCAGCGGCTCGCCGCCATGGGTGCTCGGGTAGACCGCCAGGCCCGACATCGCATGCATCAGGGCCTTTTCGATGAAGGCAGGCGTGGGATGCTTCGGTTCGCCGATGCCGAGGCTGATCGGGCTGTAGGCAGGGTTCGGGGTGACGCCGCTGAACAGCTGGCGCAGTTGTTCGAAGGGATAGGGGTGGAGCTGGGTGAGGTGTGGGTTCACGTCGATAACCGTTCAGTTCGGGTCTGTGCGCTTTGGATATTCGGGCAATTATAGCCCGTGCGCAGAGACGCGATGGACGCTTGCCCACCTCGACAGTTCGTCAGGCCAGGGCTTCCTTGGCCGCTTCCTCCGGCGACAGCCCGTCGTAGAACTGGTCGGTGAACCACTCGACCTGCTCTTCGATATGGTCCTGTGCCTGCTTCACGGTGGCGCCGCCCGCAACCAGGAAGCCTTCTACCTCGATGCACCACTGGATGAACGCCAGGGTTTCTTCGTCGAGTTCTTCTTTCTTTGCCATGTCATGTCCTGTTACTTGTTGAATCAAAGCGAAAATGCATGGCGATTCTAGTCTAGATCAGCCCGAGCGTCAGCGCCTTGAGGGTCGCGGCGGCCCGCGTCGAGCAGCCGAGCTTGCGGAAAATGCTTTCCACATGGGTGCGCACGGTCGACGGGCTGATCGCCAGGTGGCGCGCCGCTTCCTTGTTGCTCTCGCCCAGGCTGATGCGGCGCAGCACATCCGCTTCGCGTTCGGACAGCAGCTTGCGGCTTTCCGCCACGGGCTCGGCCGCCTGGGCGGACGCGCCCCCGGCGGCGGCGATCACGCAGTTCACGGCCGCGGCATCGAAGCGTCCGCCCGCCGCCTCCGCGCACAGCAGCTGCGCCGCTTCTGCGGGCGCCAGCGCGGCGCGCCAGGGACGCGGCATGCACAGGGCCGCATAGGCGGCGGCCGCGGACAGCAGGCGCTGCGGCTGGCCCAATTGGGCGCCGTCGAGGTCGCGGTAATAGCCGCTGCCGTCGAGCCGTTCGTAGAGCTGCGAGGCCAGCAGGGCTTCCGCGCGCAGCGAGGGCACCTGTACCGCCGCGCGCGCGGTCCAGTAGGGCACCAGGCGCAGCTTTTCCCAATCCGCCATGCCGAGCTTGCCGTCGCGCTGCCAGACGGCGTTGGGCACGGCCGCCCGGCCGATCCCGTGGATCAGGGCGGCGCGCGCCAGGCAGTGGCGTTCGGCCTCGGGCAGGCCGGCCAGCAGCGCGGCGCGTTCGGCCAGGTCGGCCACGCAGCGCGAATAGCCGAGCAGCCAGGGCAGCTTCAGCTCGATCATGTCCGCCACGATGGTCAGGGGCACGCGGCGCGCCATTGCGTGGGCGTCAGGCGGGCAGGGAGGGGCGTCGGCTGCGTCCAGCCACGCCTGCGCGTGGGCCGCGAGCTTGCGTACCAGTTCGGCGGGATACTTGCGGTCCGCCAGGGCCTGGATCAGGCGCAGGGCTTCGTTCATTCCATGGGCGCGCGTCAGCACCACCAGGTCGCCCGCCAGGTTGGCGTGGTACACCACCTGCGGGATGTGGGGCGAGCGCAGGCGCTCCGGCATGCCGCCGCCGTCGTAGTGCTCCCACACCCGGCGCAGTCCGAGCTGGACCTCGCCAGGCAGGCCCAGGGTCTGGGCGATGTCGCCCGAGACTTCGCAGTGGATGCGCGCCAGCGGCGCGACGCTGGTGAAATCCTTGCGCTGCTCCGGCGGCAGCGTGTGGGTGATCAGGGCGTCGCGGGCGCCGACGTCGTCGCCCATCAGCAGCGCGAAGCCGGCCGCATTCGCGGTGCATCCGGACCAGCGCAGCAGGGCCACGAGGCGCGCGTGCTGGCAACCGGCGGCGCCGGCGCCGGCGGCCAGCGCCAGGCGTTCGGCCACATGGGCCGTGCGGATCGACTGGTCGGTCGGCTGCCCCATGCTGAGGTCGCCGACCATGGCCAGCAGCTGGACGGCTTCCTCGACGCTGATACGATGATCTGATTGCATTTGGGAACTTTACATCAAATCCCGTGCGCCGCCTTCAACAGCTCGGCCGCCCGCTCGCCGATGACGACGCAGGGCGCCATCGTGTTCCCGGTCGTGATGCGCGGCATGATCGACGCATCCGCAATGCGCAGCCCGTCGACGCCATGGACCTGCAGCGCGCCGTTCACCACCGACATGGCGTCGCGCCCCATCTTGGCGGTGCCCGACTGGTGCCAGTAGGTGACGGCTCCGTTGCGCAGGTACTGCTCCATGGCTTCGCGCGACAGCTTGCCCGGCATGCTTTCGCCCTTGACCAGGCTGCGGAAGGCGTCGGCATTGCCCAGCTCCCGGCACATCTCCACGCTTGCCAGCGCCGCGCGCATGTCGTCCGGGTCGGACAGGGTATTGGCGCGGATCAGCGGCCGGTCGCGCGGATCGGGCCCGGACAGCAGCACTTCGCCACGGCTTTTCGGATGCGCCAGGCCGGCGAACATGGTCCAGCCGTGCGCGGGCACGCCGCGCCCCGCGTTTTCCTGGCTCGGCACCGGGAACTCGACCTGGCAGTGCAGCATGTCGGGCGCATCGAGCGACGGCTCGCTCTTCCAGTACAGGGTCGCTTCCGAGCCGCCGTTGCCCACCTGCTGGGGTTCGGCATATTCCCAGATGCAGCCGAAGGAGACGTGGTCCTGGTGGTTCTGGCCGACGCCGGCCAGGTGCTGGCGCACGGCGATGCCATGGCGCTTCAGTTCGCGCTCGGGACCGAGGCCGGACTGCATCAGCACTTTCGGCGTGTTGACCGCGCCCAGCGACAGCACCACCTCGCGCGCCGCGCCGAACCACACGCGCCGGCCGCCCAGCAGGACGTCGACGCCGCTCACGCGCGCGCCGTCGAAGCTGAGGCGGGCGACCAGCGCATCGGTCAGGACCGTCAGGTTCGGCTGCGCCATGCGCGGCCAGGTGTAGGAGCGGAATACCGACAGGCGCTTGCCGTCGCGGATGCGCAGGTCGTTGATGGCGGCGCCACCGTCGCCCTCCATCATCGCGCCGTTCGGGCTGTCGAAGCTGGGAATGCCGAGCGAGCGCGCCGCTTCCAGCATGCGGATGGCGGTCGGCTGGGGATCCCTGGCCGGGGCCACGTAGACCGGGCCGCCGCTGCCGCGCCGCTCCGGGTCGGCGGGGCCGTGCCAGTCCTCGATGCGGCGGTAGATGCGCAGCACCGCGTCGTAGTTCCAGGCAGGGTCGCCCGCTTCGGCGGCGAAGTAATTCCAGTCGCTGCGGTGGCCGCGCGCCCACAGCATGACGTTGATGCTGGAGCCGCCGCCCAGCACCCTGCCCATGTTCATCGGAATCGCGCGGCCGTTCAGGTAGGGGTTCGGTTCGGCCGCGAAGTTCCAGTCGCGTTCCGATCCGAGGTTGAGGGGCCACTGGGCCGGGTCGGTCACGCTGGCCACCTCGTCGCTCCCGCCGGCTTCGAGCAGCAGCACGCGCACGGCGGGATTCTCGGCCAGGCGCGCGGCCACCACCGAGCCTGAGGAGCCGGCGCCGCAGACGATGAAGTCGTAGTGGGAGGCCAGCTCGCGCTGCAGGGCGGCCTGGTTGGTGCGGATGGCCTGCGCCATGTCTCGTTCTTGGTTCTCGTTGTTCATGGATGGGTTCATATGGTTAAAGGTTCAGACGGTCGGGATGGTGCCGCCGTCGATGACGAATTCGGCGCCGTGGATCGCGGCAGCCAGCGGCGACAGCAGGAAGGCAACCAGGTTGGCCACCTCCTCGGGCGTACCGGGACGGCCGATCGGGATGCCGCCCAGCGAGTCCATGAGCTCCTGCCTGGCCTCGTCCGCGCTGCCCGCGCGCTGCGCCGCCATGCGTTCGATCAGGGCCTGCGCCGCGCCGGTCTCGATAAAACCGGGGGCGACGCTGTTGACGCGTATGCCCATGGGGCCGAACTCGTTCGCCAGCGATTTGCTGTAGTTGGCCAGCGCCGCCTTGGCGGCGGCATAGGCCACGGTGGAGTCGAACAGCGGCAGGCGCCGCTGGATCGAGGTGATGTGGATGATGGCGCCACTGCGCCGCTCCAGCATCGCGGGCAGGAAGGCGCGGTCCAGCCGCACGGCCGACATCAGGTTGGCCTGCAAGGTGGCGTCCCAGATCGCGTCGGTCAGGGCCAGCGCGCCGCCGCCGGGCGCGGAGGAGCCGCCGACGTTGTTGACCAGGAAGTCGAGGTAGCCGAATTCCTGCTTCACCGTGTCGGCGACCAGTGCGGCGCCGGCGGCGCTGCCGACATCCGCTTCCAGGTAGCGCACGCCGGGCAGCGGACGTTCGGGCAGGCGCCGCGCCGTGGTCACGACCCGGGCGCCGTTTTCAAGCAGCACACGCACGATGGCTTCGCCCATGCCGCGGGTGCCGCCGGTCACCAGGGCGTGCCTGCCCTCGAAGGGATAGCGGTTCATGGCGCGATCTCCAGCGCCGCGATGTGATCCCCGGCCAGTGTGAAGCGGAAGGCGAGCCTCACCTCGTTGCCGGGGAAATCGCCGCGCACGACGGCCTGCAGCCTGGCGCCGCCATCCAGTTCGTCGATGGCGGCCGGTTCGATGGTCGACCGGTAGCGCTGGCCGGTCTCGCGCGCCCAGCTTGCGATCTGCGCGCGGCCCTGGTGCACGCCGCCCTCGTCGCGAACGGTGGCGTCCGGCGTGAAGCAGGCGGCGATGGCTTGCGGATCGCGGGCGTTCGATGCGGCGACGTAGGCCGCGATCGGAGTCGGTAAGGTCTTCATGTGTTCCTCCTTGTAATTGGCTGGGACTTGCCTTGCAGTCTAGGCTGGTGCAAGCTAATGAAAAAACCCAATAAACTTCATGAACTATGAACCTGTGGTTCACAATAAGACGACATGAGTGCGCTTGACGCGATCCGCCTGTTCCTGGCCGTGGCCGAGCAGCGCAGCTTCACCCAGGCCGCCCGTTCGCTGGACATCAGCCCCACCGCCGTCAGCAAGGGCATCCGCGCGCTCGAGAAGAAACACGGGGTCGCGCTGTTTGCCCGGACCACGCGCAGCGTCGCGCTGACCGAGGCCGGGCAGGCCCTGCTGGCTGCGTTGCGTCCGGCGGTGGGCCAGATCGACGAGGCCTTCAACGAGCTGGCGCAGTTCAGCAAGCGCCCGGCCGGCCACCTGCGCCTGTGCGCACCGCGCGCCTTCGGCTTCCTGGTGGCGCGGGTGCTGGTGCCGCGCATGCGCGCCGCCTACCCGGACATCAGCTTCGACCTGGCGCTCGACGATGGTCTGGTCGACCTGGTGGCGGACGGTTATGACGCCGGCATCCGCCTGGGCCAGTCGATCGCCCAGGACATGGTGGCGATCCGCCTGAGCCGCCCACTGGCATGGTCGGTGGTAGCGGCGCCCGGCTACTTCGAGCGCCACGGCGTGCCGCGGGCGCCGCGCGAGCTGCTGGCCCACCGGACGCTGCGCTACCGCTTTCCCACCTCGAGCCTGCTGCCGCCGTGGCGCTTCGCGGAAGGCGACGCCGGGTTCCAGCTCGATACCGATGCCACGCTGGTCGCCAACGACACCCGCCTGCTGGCCGAACTGGCACGCCAGGGCCTGGGCATCGCCTACCTTCCCGACATGGAAATCGAGGACGACGTACGGGACGGGCGCCTGCAGCGGGTGCTCACCGGCTTCGTGCCGGACAGCTCCGGCCTGTTCCTGTACTTCCCGATGCGTGCCCAGAACCAGCCGAAGATGCGCGCCCTGATCGAGCAGGCCGGCCTGCTGGCCGACGAAGGCCTGCTCGATATTGTGTGCCCCTGAGCGTTTGCCCCTGAGCGCTTATTTCGTCGCGGCGACGGCGTCGAGGATGATCTTGGCCACCTCGGCGGGGCGCGACTGCTGGGGCACGTGGCTGGCCTGCAGTTCGGTCGTCTTCGCGCCGATCTTGCCGGCCATGGCGCGCAGCAGGCCGGGGTCGATCATGCGGTCCTGGGCGCTGACGATGAACCACGAGGGCTTGCTGGTCCAGGCGGCCACGGACACTTTCTCGCCGAAGGCCTTGGCCTGGATCGGACCCTGGGTCGCGGTCATCACCGCGGCCTGGGCGCGCGGCAGGTCCTGGGCGAAGTCTTCGCGCATCGCCGCTTCCGGCAGGCTCAGGAAGCCTTCCTTGTCGGCGACGAAGCGCTTGCTGCCGGGGGCGGCCGGATAGCCTGCGCCGGTTTCCGCCGTCGACTTGCCGGCGTCGGGGGCGAAAGCGGCCACGTACACCAGGCTGCCCACCTTGTCGTGCTGGCCGGCCTCGGTGATCACGGTACCGCCCCAGGAGTGGCCGACCAGCACCACCTTGCCCGGCTGGCTGTCGATGGCGCGGCGGGTGGCGGCGACGTCGTCGGCGAGCGAAGTAAGGGGATTCTGGACCGCCGTGACCTTGACGCCTTTCGCCTGCAGCAGCGGGATCACCTTGGCCCAGTCGGAACCGTCGGCAAAGGCGCCGTGCACGATCACGACCGAAGGCTTGGCGCCGGCATCGACGGGGGCTGCCTGGGCGCCATGGGCGAAGACGGTAGCGAGGGCAAGCAGGCGCAGGGAATGTTTGAGACTGGTCACGATGTTCTCCTTGGTGTGGTGGACGAGTGAGGCCAGTGTAGGCAGGGGCGCGCCCGGCCGGTATCGGTCGATTGACCGAGGGAGACTAGTTGGCTGCTTCGCGCCAGGCGCCCGGATTGATCCCAGACCACTCGCGGAAAGCGTGCGTGAAGGCGCTCTGCTCCTGGTAGCCCAGCAGGAAAGCGATGTCGACCAGGTTCAGGTCGCGCTGACGCAGGTAGCCACGCGCCAGCTCGTAGCGGGCGCCGTCCAGCACTTGCTGGAAGCTGGCGCCCGCTTCGGCCAGCTTGCGCTGCAGGGTGCGCGGCGACACGCCCAGGCTGGCGGCAACCGTAGGCAGGCGCGCGCCGCCGTGCGCCAGCCTATCGATCACGATGGCGCGCACCTGCGCCAGGATGCCGTCGCCGGCGCTGCGCTCGCTCAGCAGGCGCTCGGCGTGCTGGCGCAGCACCGGATACAGGCTGGGGTCGGCGTTCGGCACCGGCATGCCGAGCAAGGCGGCGTCGAAGCGCGCCACGTTGGCGCCGGCGCCGAACTGCGGGACGGCGCCGAGCACGCGCAGGTATTCGTCTGCCGGCGCCTCGCCCGCGTGGACAAAGGCCAGGTGGCGCGGTCCGAGCGGGCGCCCGGCCAGCCAGCTGCCGAACACGCGAATGCCGGCGAACACGCTCTCCACCAGGTGGCGCGAGGCGCTCGGGTAGTGGCTGGTCCAGCCGTACATGGCTTCGGCTCCCGCCAAGGCCAGATGCGAGCGGCCCAGATCATGGGCAAGCTGTTCGTAGCGCAGCGTCTGTTCCAGCGCCTGGCCGAAGTCGCGGCAGGCCATCAGGACCAGGCCATACACCGAAAAGGTGCCGGGCCGCACCCGCTCGCCGACATGCAGGCCGAAGTGCGGGTCGCCGCTGAGAGCCGCGCCGGCGGCCAAGAGGGCGATGTAGTCGCGCGCGGCGATCGAGTCGGCGCCCAGCGTCTCCAGCGGCATCGCGGCCGCCCTGGCCAGCCGGGCGCCATCGACCCCATGCGCCGCGGCCGTCTCCAGCACCGGCTGCAGGTAGGCGCCGGTCACGCGGCCGCCATCCGGGCGGGCGGATGACGCAATGGAGCAAGGCTCTGTCATGAAAGCGCAATACGGTTGGGATGAGGGTCGCTACGCTGGCCAGTATATACAAGCATAACAACAGGGAAAAGAGCATGCGGCGCTGGAATGGCTGGGGAGACGATGCGGTCGAGATGGAGCTGGGCCCGGATGCGCGCGGCTTCCTGGAGCAGCGCCTGGGACAGGGCGTGGCGCCCCGCGATGCGGCATTCGACGCCGCCTGCGCGCAGCTGGGACCAGGCCGGCTGCCGCCGCATCCGCTGGTCGATGCCAGCCCCCAGGCGCGGCTGCTGCATGCCTTTGGCCAGAGCCTGCCCGACTGGCTGCGCCTGCGTCATGGCCGCATCCATGCCGCGCCGGACGGCGTCGGCTATCCGGAGTCCGGGGAACAGGTGCGCGAACTGCTGGCCTTTGCCGCCGCCCACGGCGCCGACGTGATCCCCTATGGCGGCGGCACCAGCGTGGCCGGCCACCTGGGCGTGCAGGACAGGACGCGTCCGGTCCTGAGCATCGACATGGGAAGGATGCGCGCCCTGGTCTCACTCGACCGCGAGGCCCAGCTGGCGACTTTCCAGGCCGGTGTCGCCGGGCCCGACCTGGAAGCACAACTGCGCGCGCACGGCTACACGCTCGGCCACTTCCCGCAATCCTTCGAATACTCGACCCTGGGCGGCTGGGTGGTGACCCGCTCGTCCGGCCAGCAGTCGCTGCGCTACGGCCGCATCGAGCAGCTGTTTGCGGGCGGAACGGTGGAAACGCCGCAGGGCAGGCTCGAGATCCCGACCTTTCCCGCTTCCAGCGCGGGCGTGGACCTGCGCGAGATGGTGCTCGGCTCCGAAGGCCGGCTCGGCGTCCTGACCGAGGCCACAGTGCGGGTCAGCCGGCTGCCGCAGATGGAGGCCTTCCATGCCGTGTTCTTCCCGCGCTGGGACGCGGCGCTGGCGGCGGTGCGCGAGCTGGCGCAGGCGCGCCTGCCGCTGTCGATGCTGCGCCTGTCGAATGCGGTCGAGACCACCACCATGCTCAAGCTCGCCGGCCACCCGCGGCTGGTGCGCCTGCTGGAAGCCTGGCTCGCGCTGCGCGGCTGCGCGGATGAAAAATGCATGCTGCTGGTCGGCGTGAGCGGCGCCAGGGCGCAGGCGCTGCCGGCCCTGCGCGCTGCACTGAAACTCGCACGCGGCTACGGCGGCGTGCATGCCGGCCGCGGCCTCGGCGAGCGCTGGCGCCGCAACCGCTTCCGCAGCGTCTACCTGCGCAACGCCGCCTGGACCCACGGCTACGCGATCGACACCGTGGAGACGGCACTCGACTGGCCGCGCGTCAGCGAAGCGATGGAAAGCATCGAGCGCGCCGCCGCCGGCGCCCTGCAGGCCTCGGGCGAACGGGTGCACGCCTATACCCACCTGTCGCACCTGTATCCGCAGGGCGCGAGCGTGTATGCGACCTTCGTGTTCCGCCTGGCGGGCGATTTCGAGGCCGACCTGCTGCGCTGGCGCCAGCTGAAGGACCGCGTGTCCGAAGCGATCGTCGCGGCCGGCGGCACCATCAGCCACCAGCACGGCGTCGGCACTGACCACGCGCCATGGCTTGCTGCGGAAAAGGGCGAGCTGGGACTGGGCGCGATGCGTGCGCTGTTCCGCCATTTCGACCCGGACGGACGCATGAACCCGGGCAAGCTGATCGCGCCATGAAGAACGACGATCTCGACGTGCTTGTGATCGGCGGCGGCATCACCGGCGCCGGCATCCTGCTGGAAGCGGCGCGCCGCGGCCTGAAGGCCATGCTGGTCGAGCAGCGCGACTTCGCCTGGGGTACCTCGAGCCGATCGTCCAAGCTGGTGCACGGCGGCTTGCGCTACCTGGCCGAGGGACGGCTGCGCCTGACCCGTGAGTCGGTGCGCGAGCGCGAGGCGCTGCTGCGCGATGCGCCGGGCCTGGTCGAACCGCAGGGCTTTGCCTTTGCGGACTACGGAAACAGCCGGCGCAAGCGGCGCAGCTTCCTGGCCGGCCTGGCGCTGTACGACCTGATGGCGGGCCGGCGTCGCATCTGGCCACAGCGACACTGGCTTGACGCCGATGCCTTCCAGATGCTGGCGCCGAACGTCCAGCGCGAGGGCCTTGCGGGCGGAATCCGCTACCTCGATGCCAAGACCGACGATGCGCGCCTGGTGCTGCGGGTGCTGGATGAGGCCCGTAGCCATGGCGCGCAGGCGCGCAACTACGTGGCGGTCGAGTCCCTGCAGCGCAGCAGCGGACGTGTCACCGGCGCATTGTTGCGCGACGCCCGCAGCGGAGAGGGCAGCGCGGTCGCGGCGCGGGTCGTGGTCAACGCCACCGGCGCCTGGGCCTGCGGAATCCCGGGGCAGGGCAATCCGCCGCGCCTGCGTCCGCTGCGCGGCAGCCACCTGGTGCTGCCCGCCTGGCGCCTGCCGCTGGCGCAGGCGGTCAGCCTGATGCACCCCGTCGATGGCCGTCCGGTGTTCGCCTTTCCCTGGGAGGGCGTGACCCTGGTCGGCACCACCGACGTCGACCATGCGGAGGGCCTGGCCGCCGAAGCGAAGGTGACGCGGCGCGAGTTCGACTACCTGATGGCGGCGCTGCGCGCCCAGTTCCCGCAACTGGGTTTGATTGATGCCGACGTGCTGGCGACCTACGCCGGCGTGCGCCCGGTGCTCGATAGCGGCACCCGCGGCGCGCCCTCGAAGGAGACGCGCGAACACCTGGTGTGGGACGAGCCGGGCCTGGTCGCCGTCACCGGCGGCAAGCTGACCACCTTCCGCGCGATCGCCCTCGACGCGCTGGGCCACGTCGCGCGCCAGCTGCCCGACTGGCGGGCCGACCTGGCGCCACGGCCGGTGTTCCGGCACCGGGCCACCCCGCGCGGCCCGCGCGGCGTCCCGGTCGCTACCCTGGAGCGCCTGGCGGGACGCCATGGACGCCATGCCCAGCATGTCGTCGACGCCGCGCGTCCGGGCGAACTCGAGACCATCGCCGGCACGCTGACACCCTGGGCCGAGCTGCGCTGGGCCGCGCGCAGCGAAGACGTGTGGCGCCTGGAAGACCTGCTGTTGCGCCGCACGCGCCTGGGGCTCCAGCTGCGCGCGGGCGGGCGCGAGCTGTTACCCCGCATCCGTGCCATCTGCCAGCCGGAGCTCGGCTGGAGCGACGCACGCTGGGAGGCCGAGCAGGCCGCCTACCTTACACTGTGGCAATCCCATTACGGCCTGCCTGGCGCCGAACCGCACGAGCATTCCCATGATTGAACCCCTGATCCTTGCAATCGACAACGGCACCCAGAGCGTGCGCGCCCTGCTGTTCGACCTGAAGGGCGACATCGTCGCCAAATCGCAGGTGGCCCTGCTGGACTACGCCAGCCCGCAGCCCGGCTGGGCCGAGCACGACCCGGAGGGCTTCTGGCAGGCGCTGTGCCGGGCCTGTCAGGACTTGTGGCTTCAACCGGGGGCGGACCGGTCGCGCGTTAAAGGGGTGGCCGTGACCACCCAGCGCGGCACCGTCATCAACCTCGACCGCGAGGGCAAGGCGCTACGTCCGGCCATCACGTGGCTCGACCAGCGCCGCACCGAGGCCGTGCCGCCGATCGGGCCCCTGTGGCGCACTGCCTTCAAGCTGGCGCGCGTAAGCGGCACCATCGATTACTTCCGCGGCGAAGCCGAGATCAACTGGATCCGCGCGCACCAGCCGGAAGTGTGGCAGGCGACCGACAAGTTCCTGCTGCTGTCGGGCTACCTGAACTGGCGCCTGTGCGGGCGCTTCGCCGATTCGTCCGGTTCGCAGGTGGCCTATCTGCCCTTCGACTACCGCCGGCGACGCTGGGCCGGGCGGCGCGACTGGAAGTGGCAGGCGCTGGCGGTCGAGCCGCACATGCTGCCCGAGCTGCAGGAACCCGGCACCCACCTGGGCGAGATCGGCGCCCAGGCGGCAAGCGAGACCGGCATCCCCGAAGGCCTGCCGCTGCTGGCCGCCGCCGCCGACAAGGCCTGCGAGGTGATCGGGGCCGGCTGCAGCGCCCCGCACGTGGGCTGCCTCAGCTACGGCACCACGGCCACCATCAACACCACCACCACGCGCTACGTCGAGGTGACGCCTTTCGTGCCGCCCTATCCGGCGGCGGTCCCGGGCGCCTACAGCACGGAGGTGCAGGTGTTTCGCGGCTACTGGATGGTCAACTGGTTCAAGGAGCAGTTCGGCCACCACGAACAGTCGCGCGCGCTGCTGGAAGACGTGGCGCCCGAGCGCCTGTTCGACGAGCTGGCGCGGACGGTCCCGCCGGGATCGATGGGCCTGATGCTGCAGCCCTACTGGACGCCCGGCATCCGGGTGCCGGGGCGCGAGGCCAAGGGCGCTATCATCGGCTTCGGCGACGTGCACACCCGTGCGCACGTCTACCGCGCCATCCTGGAAGGGCTGGCCTATGCGCTGCGCGAAGGGAAGGAGCGGATCGAGCGACGTAGCGGCACCTGTATCACGGAGCTGCGCGTGTCCGGCGGCGGCTCCCAGAGCGATGCGGCGATGCAGCTCACCGCCGACATCTTCGGCCTCCCGGTCGCGCGCCCGCACGTGTACGAGACTTCGGGCCTGGGCGCGGCGATCGACGCCGCCGTGGGCCTCGGCCTGTATCCGGACTTCGCCTCGGCCATCAGGGCGATGACGCGGGTGGGCCGGGTGTTCGAGCCGATCGCGGCCAACCAGGCCGTGTACGAGCGCCTGTACCGCGAGGTCTACCTCAAGATGTACCGCCAGCTGCAGCCGATGTACCGCGACATCGCGCGCATCACCGGCTATCCCCAGCAGGTCTGATCAGCGAGCCATGGCGCGCTGCATGGCTTCCCATGCATAACCGCCTTCCACCGCCTTGACCTGGTTGCGTCCGGCCGCCTTGGCCTCGTACATGGCGCGGTCGGCGGTCAGGAACAGCGAGCGCAGGTCGTCGAACTGGGTCGGCACGAAGCTGGCCGCGCCGATGCTGACGGTGACGTAGTCCGAGGTATCCGAGCGCGGATTCGGCACGCGCAGGCGCTCGATGTCGCCGCGGATCGACTCGGCCACCTTGGCCGCGCCGGCGTGCCCGGTGTCGGGCAGGAGCAGCACGAATTCCTCGCCGCCGTAGCGCGCCGCCAGGTCGGTGGCGCGCAGCGCATGCGCCTGCAGGCAGTTGGCCACCGCCTGCAGGCACTGGTCGCCGGCGGCGTGGCCGAGCAGGTCGTTGTACAGCTTGAAGTGGTCGACGTCGAGCACCAGCAGCGACAGTGGCCGGGCGGTGCGGATGGCGCGCTGCCACTCGCGTTCGAGGCAGGCGTCGAACTGGCGCCGGTTGGCGATGCCGGTCAGCGAATCGGCCAGGGCGGCGCGCTGCAGCGCGGTTTCGGAGCGCTTGTGGTGGCTGATGTCGTGCAGCAGCGCCACGTAGAGCTGCTCGCCCGGGGCCAGCGCCGACAGGTTCAGGTCCATCGGGCGCAGGCTGCCGTCGGCCCCCTGCAGCAGCACTTCGCGGGTGCCCTGGCAGCGCGCGGCGGCGGCATCCTCGCGCCGCTCGAAGTAGTCGGCGTAGTCGCTCGCCGCCGGCTCGGCCAGCAGGGACGCTAGCTGCCGGCCCGCCAGTTCGGATTCGCGGTAGCCCAGGCAGCGCTCGCAGGCCGGATTGGCGTACTGGATGCGGCCGTCCGCGCCGACCAGCAGCAGGCCCTCGTCCATGCCTTCGACGATCATGCGCAGGCGGCGGGCCTGGCGCTTCTGGTGCTCGCTGCTGGACTGCATCTGCAGCTGGGTGCGCACGCGCGCCCGCACTTCGGGCAGGCGTACCGGCTTGGAGATGTAGTCGACCGCGCCATGGTCGAAGCCCGACACGACGTCGTCGGTCGTGCTGCAGGCGCTGACAAAAATGACCGGGATGCCGGTGGTCTCGGGATGCGCCTTCAGGCGGCGGCAGGTCTCGAAACCGTCCAGCCCCGGCATCATCACGTCGAGCAGGATCAGGTCCGGCTGGACCCGCTGCGCCAGGTCGATGGCGCGCACGCCCGAGTTGGCAACGAAGGTGTGGTAACCCTGGCTGCGCAGCATTTCGTCGAGCAATTCGAGGCTGTCCGGTGCGTCATCGACGATCAGGATCGTCGCCTGGCGAACCGGCGGGTAGAGCGCGGAAGAAGGGGAATTCATACTGTCGCAATGTTGCCGAAAGGTAAGGCTGCGAGGATGATACTCCCATTAGGGATAGTTGGGGTGATTGTGTTGCCGAATATCCACCATCGATAACAATCTTGCATTTAAAACAAAAATCGCCGGACATGTGAACTGACCCCGTAAAGTTGGACGGTTAGTTTGCTAAGCGGCCAAGGCCTGAGTCCTGTACTGAACGGGGCTCAGGCCTTTTAATTTGAGCTTGATGCGGTCGTTATTGTAATAGTGGATGTAGTC
>NZ_JAJFER010000011.1:0-101077 GCF_020707295.1 Massilia sp. IC2-476 | reverse complement strand
CGCCGAACTTCTTCGACAGAACGGTTGCGATTGCAGCCGTCAGGGTGGTTTTGCCGTGGTCAACGTGACCGATGGTGCCGACGTTGACGTGCGGCTTGGTCCGTTCGAATTTTTCCTTTGCCATTTCCTATCTTCCTTTAAAAGAAACGATTTATTTGTGTTTTAAGCTTGCCTGGAAACGGACGCCAGGTGGCGCCCGTTTCCGATTGTTTTATTACTTGGCTTTCGCGGTCACGATAGCGTCGATCACGT
Organism: Massilia sp. IC2-476; assembly: GCF_020707295.1. NCBI lineage: Bacteria > Pseudomonadati > Pseudomonadota > Betaproteobacteria > Burkholderiales > Oxalobacteraceae > Massilia > Massilia sp. IC2-476. The sequence continues at coordinate 100,825 of NZ_JAJFER010000011.1, read as the reverse complement.
GCTTCGGAGCTTCCGAATAGTGCTTGAACTCCATCGTGTAGGTCGCACGGCCCTGGGTCGCCGAACGCAGCGAGGTCGAGTAACCGAACATTTCCGACAGCGGGACTTCGGCCTTGATGATCTTGCCGCCGCCGCCCGGGATTTCGTCCATGCCCTGCACCATACCGCGGCGGGACGACAGGTCGCCCATCACGGAACCGGCGTAGTCTTCCGGCGTTTCCACTTCCACGGCCATCATCGGCTCGAGGATGACCGGATTCGCTTTACGGCAGCCGTCCTTGAACGCCATCGAGCCCGCCATGCGGAACGCGTTTTCGTTCGAGTCGACGTCGTGGTACGAACCGAAGGTCAGGGTGACTTTCACGTCAACCACCGGGTAACCAGCCAGCACGCCGGCGGTCAGGGTTTCGCGCACACCCTTCTCGACTGCCGGGATGTATTCGCGAGGAACCACACCGCCCTTGATGGCGTCGACGAATTCGAAGCCCTTGCCCGGCTCTTGCGGCTCGATCGACAGGACAGCGTGACCGTACTGGCCGCGACCGCCCGACTGCTTGACGAACTTGCCTTCGACGTCGGTGACTGCCTTGCGGATGGTTTCGCGGTATGCAACCTGCGGCTTGCCGACGGTTGCTTCCACGTTGAACTCACGCTTCATGCGGTCAACGATAATTTCCAGGTGCAGCTCGCCCATACCACCGATGATGGTCTGGCCCGATTCTTCGTCGGTACGCACGCGGAACGACGGGTCTTCCTGAGCCAGACGGTTCAGTGCCAGGCCCATCTTTTCCTGGTCAGCCTTGGTCTTCGGCTCGACTGCCTGCTGGATGACCGGCTCCGGGAACACCATCTTTTCGAGGATGATCGGTGCCGACGGATCGCACAGGGTCTCGCCGGTGGTTGCTTCTTTCAGGCCGACTGCTGCGGCGATGTCGCCTGCGCGGACTTCCTTGATCTCTTCACGCTGGTTGGCGTGCATCTGCAGAATACGACCGACGCGTTCCTTCTTGCCCTTGATCGGGTTGTAGACGGTGTCGCCCGAATTGATGACGCCCGAGTACACGCGGAAGAAGATCAGCTGGCCGACGAACGGGTCGGTCATGATCTTGAATGCCAGCGCAGCGAACTTCTCGCTGTCGTCAGCCTTGCGGGTGACCGGCTGGTCGTCTTCATCGGTACCACCGACCGGCGGGATGTCCACTGGCGACGGCAGGTATTCGATGACCGCGTCCAGCATTGCCTGCACGCCCTTGTTCTTGAATGCGGTGCCGCACATCATCGGGACGATTTCGCCGTTGATGGTGCGCTCGCGCAGCGCCTTCTTGATCTCGGCTTCCGACAGTTCGCCTTCTTCGAGATACTTGTTCATCAGGTCTTCCGACGCTTCAGCGGCGGTTTCGACCAGCTTCTCGCGCCACTCGTTGGCCGAAGCGACCAGCTCGGCCGGCACGTCGACGTAGTCGAACTTCATGCCCTGCGAAGCGTCGTCCCAGAGGATCGCCTTCATCTTGACCAGGTCGACCACGCCCTTGAAGTTGTCTTCGGCGCCGATCGGGATCTGCAGCGGGATCGGGTTGGCCTTCAGGCGGGCGCGCATCTGCTCGTACACCTTGAAGAAGTTCGCACCGGTACGGTCCATCTTGTTGACGAACGCCAGACGCGGAACCTTGTACTTGTTAGCCTGACGCCACACGGTTTCCGACTGCGGCTGCACGCCGCCGACTGCGCAGTAGACCATGCATGCGCCGTCCAGGACGCGCATCGAACGTTCCACTTCGATGGTGAAGTCGACGTGGCCCGGGGTATCGATGATGTTGAAGCGGTGCGGCTCGAAGTTGTTGGCCATACCCTTCCAGAAGCAGGTCGTCGCTGCCGAGGTAATGGTAATACCGCGCTCTTGCTCCTGCTCCATCCAGTCCATGGTAGCGGCGCCGTCGTGCACTTCACCGATCTTGTGGTTCACACCCGTGTAGAACAGGATGCGCTCGGTGGTCGTCGTTTTACCGGCGTCGATGTGAGCGGAAATACCGATGTTGCGGTAGCGCTCAATGGGGGTAGTGCGTGCCATAATTTTTCCTAAATCTTTGAATGGACAAAACCGGGCAACATTTTGAGGATCAAAACGCGCCCGGCCTGAACAACGGATACTGCAGGCCGCACCACCCGAAGGGGTTTGGCCATGTGCTTAGAAGCGGAAGTGCGAGAACGCCTTGTTCGCTTCTGCCATGCGGTGCACTTCGTCACGGCGCTTCATTGCGCCACCGCGCATCTCAGCCGCTTCCATCAGTTCACCACCCAGGCGTTGCGGCATGGATTTTTCGCTGCGCTTGTTTGCGGCTTCGCGCAACCAACGCATGGACAGCGCCATACGACGAACCGGACGAACTTCCACTGGCACCTGGTAGTTGGCGCCACCGACGCGGCGGGACTTGACTTCCACCATCGGCTTGGCGTTGTTGATCGCGGTCGTAAACACTTCCAGCGGGTCTTTGCCCGATTTGGACTGGATGTATTCGAACGCACCGTAGATGATGTTTTCAGCGACCGATTTTTTACCGGACAGCATCAGAACGTTGACGAACTTGGCGACATCGGTGTTGCCGAATTTTGGATCCGGCAGGATTTCGCGCTTGGGTACTTCACGACGACGTGGCATTTCAATTCCTTCCTATCTTCAGTTGAGTGCGGGGTCCGCACTCGCGAAAGACCCTCATGATCTTTCACTTACTCGGCCTTCCGGCCGGCTCAACTTAACTTTTTAATGTGACCTGTCTGTGACAGGGCAGGATTACTTCTTGGCGCCAGCTTTGGCGCGCTTTGCACCGTACTTCGAGCGAGCCTGCTTACGGTCTTTCACGCCCTGGGTATCCAGTGCGCCGCGGACCATGTGGTAACGCACACCCGGCAAGTCTTTCACACGGCCGCCGCGGATCAGGACGACGCTGTGCTCTTGCAGGTTGTGGCCTTCACCGCCGATGTACGAAATGACTTCGAAACCGTTGGTCAGGCGAACTTTAGCGACCTTACGCAGTGCCGAGTTCGGCTTCTTCGGGGTCGTGGTGTAGACACGGGTGCAAACGCCGCGCTTTTGCGGGCAGTTTTCCAGTGCCGGCGACTTGCTCTTCACAACCGCGGCTTCACGCGGCTTGCGAATCAGTTGATTGATGGTTGGCATCGTTCAAAAATCCAACAAAGTTACTACGTTGATGACCCAGGCCGGTGTTGCGCTGGCCCGGGGACTGAAACCTAGTCCCGGATTCTCCCCCACAGCAGAGGCGACGAAAGCCACTCACCGAAGGAGCGGCCGCGAATGCGTATACCATGTGCAGAATAAATCGAGAACTCGCGAGTATAGACCCGATGCGCAAGTGGGTCAACCGCTTTGCCCGCCGGTCAAGCCCGCGGCCGGGGTTAACGGCGGTTTACCGTGGCAGATGTGGCAAGCTTGCGACAAACCAGCCTGGTTCGATGCTGGCAAGACAGTGTATTTCCGGCGATAAAGACGGGATAATAGCCGATTTCCCCGCCAACCGAGCCGAATGTCCCGCCTCCTGCGTCCCGCCAACCTCTACCTGCTGCTGAGCTATGCGCTGCTCTCGAGCATGCCCTTCGCCGCCCGCCTGCTGGGCACGGGCGGCGCGCAGGACGGCAGTGCCTGGCAGCTGTTCGGCGCCGGCATTTTCTCCTGGATCGCGGCCTGGGCCCTGTGCAAGCGGCCGGCCTGGTTCCACTGGGCCCTGCTGCCGGCCTTCCTGGCGCTGCCGGTCGAGCTCTACCTGCTTGTCTATTATGGACAGGGCATCTCGACCCACCACCTCGGCGTCATCGCCGAGACCAGTCCCAGCGAGGCGCTGGAATTCCTGGGCGGGAAAGCCTGGCTGCTGGGCGCCGTGCTGCTGGGGGTGCTGCTGTGGTTCGGTTCGACCTGGGCGGTGGCCTGGCGCAGCCGCGATTTCGACTGGGCCGACCGCTCGCGCTGGGCGGTCCTGGCAGCGCTCGGCGCCTGCGCGGTGGCGCTGGCCTGGCCGTCCCTGCCCGGCTGGGCCAGGCCGCCGGTCGACCTGGCGCTGGTCTCCCGCTCCTGGCCTTTCGGCCTGAGCGCGCGCGGCGTCGACTTCTATAAGGAGCGGGTCTACCTGGCCGAGCTGAACCGGCGCAGCGCCGCCTTCCGTTTCCATGCGACGCAGTCGGGCGACGAGCACGGCCCCCAGGTCGTGGTGCTGGTGCTGGGCGAATCCTCGCGCTTCGACCGCTGGAGCCTGAACGGCTACACGCGCGAGACCAATCCGCTGCTCGGCAAGGAAGACAATCTGGTCATGCTGAAGGACGTGATCACGCCGGTGTCGGCCACGCGCCTGTCGGTCCCGGTGATCATCTCGCGCAAGCCCGCGATGCAGAGCCTGAAGGACGGCTTCTCGGAAAAATCCTTCCTTTCGGCCTTCAAGGAAGCCGGCTTCAAGACCTTCTGGATCTCGAACCAGGTCTCGTTCGGCAAGTTCGACACCCCGGTGTCGGTGTTCGCACAGGAGGCCGACGAGGTCCTGTTCCTGAACCTGGGCGGCGTTTCGGGCGCCTCCAACCTGGACGCGGTGCTGCTCGACCCGCTGCGGCGCGCAGTCGCCGATCCGGCCCAGAAAGTGCTGGTGGTGCTGCACACCCTGGGCAGCCACTGGAATTACGGCCACCGCTACCCAAAGGAATTCGACCGCTGGCTCCCGTCGCTCCAGCAGATGGAGAAGCCCAATTACACCGACCCGCGCATCGAACCGCAGATCAACAACAGCTACGACAGCGCCATCCTGTACACCGACTGGTTCCTGGCCAACGTGATTGGTGTGCTGAAGGACAGCGGCCTGCCGGCCTCCATGCTGTACGTGGCCGACCATGGCCAGACGCTATACGACAAGTCGTGCACGCTGGGCTTCCACGGCCACAACACGCAGTACGAATTCCACGTGCCGGCCTTTGTCTGGTATTCAGGCAGCTATGGCGAGCGCTTCCCGGACAAGGTCGCGCAGCTGCGCCGCCACCGCGGCGCCCGGCTCTCGACCGAGAACATGTTCCACACCCTGCTCGACATGGCCGACATCCGCTACCCCGGCGAGCAGCTCGACCGCAGCTTCGTCAACCCGGCGCTGAAGCGCCACAAGCGCTACGTCGACAGCTACGGCTGGACCGACTACGACGACGCCACCATGCGCGGCGACTGCCGCGAGGTGATCGCGAACGGCAAGCCGCTCAAGCGGCGTTGACGGCAGCCGGCTCCGGCTCCGCCAGGTGCGTGCTCAACCAGCGCGCCACCTCGGCCGCCCTACCCTCGATGCGGGCGCCGAAGCCCTGGGTAGACAGCAGGGCGATGCCGTTCGGTTCGCGCAGCACGCCCGGTTTGAGCACCGGCGCACCGCTTGTAGTGTCGATGCGGAAGGCATCCAGCTTGCCGGCCAGGATGCGCGCCAGCACCAGGTTATGCGAGGACACCAGCACCAGGTCGCGCTCGCACAGCGCTTCCAGCACTGCAGCGGCGGCGGACACCGATTCCAGGTGGTTGGTGCCGCGGAAGACCTCGTCGATCAGGCAGATGCCGGCCGTGCGGCGGCCGGCTTCCAGCAGTTCGCGCGCCCGGCGCAGCTCCGACATATAGAGACTTTCGCCGCCCAGCAGCGAATCCTCGTTCTGCATGCTGGCGCGCACCGGCAGCGCCGGCAGGCGCGCCTCTCTCGCGTAGCAGAAGCCGAAGGCGCGCGCCGCGACCAGGTTCAGGCCCACCATGCGTAAAAATGTACTCTTGCCCGAGGCGTTCTGGCCGGAGATGAAGGCGCCCTGCCCGTCCAGGCCAACCGTCAGCGGGCTGGCCCGTCCATCAGCGGGTGGATGCCGTCCGCCAGCACCAGGGCGCGCGGCGCCGAGCGCTCGGCCCAGCACCAGTGCGCCCGGGTGCGCAGGTGGCGCGCCAGCGTGACGTCGGCTTCCAGTTCGGCCCCCTGCAGGTAGCAGGCACGCAGGAAGTCGCGCGACGCCTCCACGATGCGGATGGTCTTCCAGTAGCGGCTGACGTTATGGGCAGCGAACCAGTTCAGGTAGGCGTCGCCGCCGGGGATCATGCGCAGCAGCAGCGGGCGCGCCAGGCGCTTATGCAGGCGCGTCGCTTCCATACGCGCTTCAACGAAAGCTTCCAGCAGCGGGCCGCCCAGCTGCGCCAGCGCGTGGCTGCCGGCCAGGAGCGCATTCAGGCTCTCCAGCGTGTTCTTCCAGGCGTCGATGCGGTGGTGGTAGCGAATCTGCAGCGCCATCAGGGGCGCGACCGCGGCCAGCGTGGCGATCCAGCCGAGCGGCTGGGTAATCAGCAGGCCGAGCGAGAGCAGCAGGAACAGCGGCAGCGCCCATAGCCATCGGACCCATGCCGGCGCCTGCGGCAACGCCTCGTCGCCGAACAGCAGGCCCGCGACCTCGGTTTCGGCATGGCGCAGCGGGCGCAGCGCCATAGTCAGGGCGTCGAGCCGCGCCGGATCGTCCAGCAGTCCACGCAGGCGTCCCGTCAGGGCGGCGCAGTCGGCGTCACCCAGCCCGGCGCGCAGGCGCCGATGCAGCATCTGGCGGCCAAAGATGCTGCTGCCCTGCGCCAGCCGCTCTTCCCAGTCTTCCAGCAGCAGATCGTGCCAGGTCTGGTCGTCGAGCGCGGTATCGGGGTCTGCGCCTGCGCGGTGCAGGCGGCCGATTTCCTCGGGCGTGAAGAAGTGCGCCGGCGGCTCGCGATCGGCGGCGGGATTGAGACGGTCGGGGAGAAGACGCAGGAGCGAAGCAGGGATGGCGGGCATACGGTGATCGTAACAGCCACCCTGCCCGTGAATGTTCAAGCTTTGTCACGCAGCGGCGTCGAACTGCGTTCGTTCCCCCACATACAGACGAGTCCGGAAATGTCAGGATGAGTGAGCACAAGTATCCCTATAACGAATGACAAGAAAGGACCGCTTCATGAAACGCGTTCTCACCACGACGGTGCTGGCCATGGCAGTTGGCAGCGCCTGCGCCCAGCAGGGCGACGGCACCCGCGCCAGCGCCACCGCCAACGTCTTCAAGCCCGCCAAGGTGGAAGCGACGCCGGAGCGCATGAAGGGCATCCGCGCGCCCCAGGGCTTCACGGTCACGCCCTTCGCCACCGGCCTGAAGAACGTCCGCATCATCGCGGTGGCGCCGAACGGCGACATCTATGTGAGCCGGCGCGACCAGGGCGACGTGCTGCTGCTGAAGGATGCCAACGGCGACGGCAAGGCTGATGGCGCGCCGTTGGAGGTGGCCAACCGCGCCGGCGCCCACGGCATGGCGATCAAGGACAACAAGTTCTATCTCGTCACCGTCAAGGAACTGTTCGTGGCCGACATCCGGCCCGATGGCCGCCTCGGCGAACTCAAGCTCCTGCTGGGCGACCTGCCGGATTCGGGCCAGCACCCGAACCGCACCATCGCGGTCGGCCCCGACGGCATGCTGTATATCACCGTGGGCAGCACCTGCAATGCCTGCAACGAGAGCAATCCCGAGAACGCCACCATCCTGCGCGTCTCGCCGGACGGCCAGCAGCGCAGCATCTGGGCCTCCGGGCTGCGCAATACCATCGGCTTCGACTGGCATCCGCAGACCGGCGAGCTGTGGTCCTTCGACCATGGCATCGACTTCCTCGGCGACGAGCAGCAGCAGGAAGAGATCAACAAGATCGAGATGGGCAAGATGTACGGCTGGCCGCACGTCTACGGCGCCGGCGAGATTTACCCGCAGAGCACCCCGGTGGGCGAGATCAAGAAGGAAGAATGGAAGGCGCGGAGCACGCCGATGGTGCTGGGCTACACCGCCCATGCGGCGCCGATGCAGATGGTGTTCGGCCATCGCGGCGGCTTCCCGGCGCAATACAGCGGCGACGCGTTCGTCACCATGCGCGGTTCCTGGAACCGCGCCCAGGCCTCGGGCTACGAGATCGTCCGGGTGCGCTTCGCGGGTGGCCAGCCGAAGTCGGTCGAGCCCTTCGTCACCGGCTTCCTGACCGATGGCGGAAAAACCCACATCGCCCGCCCGGTCGGCCTGGCCTGGGCCAAGGACGGCTCGCTGCTGATGGCGGACGACGGCAACGGCGTCATCTACCGCATCGCTCACAGCGCCGGCAAGCCCGGCAACCTGACTGCGATGGCCCCGGCGGCCGCGATGCAGCAGCAGGCCAACAAGGGCAATGGCGTGCCGCTGGCGAACAAGCGTCCCGAGACCCAGTCGCAGGGCACGCTCACGGTCAGCTCACCCAGCTTCAAGGCGAACGCCGCGATGGACCAGAAATACAGCGAGTATGCCGATGGCGTCTCGCCGGCCCTGGCCTGGCGCGCCGTGCCGAACGCGAAGTCCTACGCCATCGTCATGGAAGACCCGGACGCGAAGCCGGTCACGCCGTTTGTGCACTGGCTGGCCTGGAACATCCCGGCGAACGTCACCAGCCTGCCGGAAGGCCTGCAGGAACAGCCGCGCCTGACCGATCCGGAAGGCGTGCTCCAGGGCCGCAACACGCGCGGCTCGATGGGTTATTTCGGGCCGAAGCCGCCGGTGGGCGACAAGCCGCACCACTACCACTTCCAGGTATATGCGCTCGACACCATGCTGGATGTGCCGTTCGGCGCCGACCGCGACCAGCTGCTGCAGGCGATGCAGGGCCATGTGATCGGCAAGGGCGAGATCGTGGGCACCTACGCGCAGAAGCAGAAACCGCCAAAGTGAAGACCGGGTGTCCGGCCGGACTGTCCGTCATATGTATTGACGGACAGTCCGGACACCGGACGCAGCAATAACATTCTCAGCAAAATCAAGCACTTGGTGCTTGGCACGGATTGTGCATTGACAACATCGTCCAATGTTGTCACTAGAAGATGCCATGATCCGCGATACCTCACACCAAGACGCCGTCCTCACTCCGGCACCGGTCCACAAGCTCAAGCGCCGTGCGCTATGGGTAGGCGGCGCGGTTGCCATTCTCAGCGTCAGCGCCGCCGTGTTCGGCGCCTGGACCAGCAGCGATCACTCCGTCAGCGAAGCCAGGTTGCGCATCGCCGAAGTCACCCGCGGCACCCTGGTGCGCGACGCCTCGGTCAACGGCCGCATCGTGGCCGCCGTCAGCCCGACCCTGTATTCGACCGCACCAAGCACCGTCAACCTGAAGGTCGCCGCCGGCGACACCGTCAAGAAGGGCGACGTGCTGGCCGTGCTGGAGTCGCCCGACCTGACCGATGAACTCAAGCGCGAGACCTCGAGCTACGAGCAGCTCAAGGCCGAGGTGGCGCGCCAGCAGATCCTGGCGCGCAAGCAGAAGCTGCTGGCCAAGCGCGATGCCGACACCGCCGAGATCGACCGCCTGTCGGCCCAGCGCACCCTGGAGCGCTACGAGAGCGTGGCCCAGGTGGGCATCATCGCCAAGATCGACTACCAGCGCGCCAAGGACGCCCTGAGCTCGGCCGAGATCCGCGCCCGCCACGCTTCGCAGGCCGCCGGCCTGGAAAGCGACGACGTCCAGCTGGCCCTGAAGACCAAGATCAACGAGCTGGAACGCCAGCGTCTGTCGCTGGCCAACGCCCAGCGCCGCGTCGACGAGCTGACCGTGCGCGCGCCGGTCGACGGTTTCATCGGCACCCTGAACGTCCAGAACCGCATGGTGGTCGCCGCCAACGCGCCCCTGATGACCCTGGTCGACCTGTCCAAGCTCGAAGTCGAGGTCGAGGTTCCGGAAACCTATGTGGCCGACATCGGCCTCGGCATGAACGCCGAGATCACCCTGCCGAGCGGGAAAGCGACCGGCAAGCTGTCGGCGCTGTCGCCGGAAGTGGTGCGCAACCAGGTGCTGGCGCGCGTGCGCTTCGACGGTGAGCAGCCCAAGGGCCTGCGCCAGAGCCAGCGCGTGACCGCACGCCTCCTGATCGAAGAGAAGCCGAACGTGGTGATGCTGCCGCGCGGGCCTTTCGTCGAGAGCGAAGGCGGACGCCATGCCTACGTGGTGCGTGACGGCATCGCCGTGCGCACCCCGGTACAGCTGGGCGCCACCAGCATTTCCGCCGTCGAGATCCTGTCGGGCGTGAAGCCCGGCGACAAGGTCGTCATCGCCGGCACCGACAGCTTCAACAACGCCGAGCGCGTCTCCATCAACCGCTGAACAAGACCAACAGAAACTAGGAGAATCCCATGCTGCGCATGACCAACCTGAGCAAGGTGTACCGCACCCACATGATCGAGACCCACGCGCTGCGCGGCTTCGAGATCGAAGTCAAGCCGGGCGAGTTCGTCACCGTGACCGGTCCTTCCGGTTCCGGCAAGACCAGCTTCCTGAACATCGCCGGCCTGCTGGAGGAATTCACCTCGGGCGAGTACATCCTGGACGGCGTCAACGTCAAGGGCCTGGACGACAGCGCCCGCTCGCGCCTGCGCAACGAAAAGCTGGGCTTCATCTTCCAGGGCTTCAACCTGATCCCCGACCTGAACCTGTTCGACAATGTCGACGTCCCCCTGCGCTACCGCGGTTTCAACGCCAAGGAGCGCAAGGAGCGCATCGAGGACGCGCTGTCGAAAGTCGGCCTGGCCTCGCGCATGAAGCACTACCCAGCCGAGCTGTCCGGCGGCCAGCAGCAGCGCGTCGCGATCGCACGCGCGCTGGCCGGTAGTCCGAAGCTGCTGCTGGCCGACGAACCGACCGGTAACCTCGATACGCAAATGGCGCGCGGCGTGATGGAGCTGCTGGAAGAGATCAACGCGGCCGGCACCACCATCCTGATGGTGACCCACGACCCGGAACTGGCGGTGCGCACCCACCGCAACGTGCACATCATCGACGGCCAGGTCTCGGACCTGGTGCGCAAGGGCCCGACCCTGGTCGACAAGGCCACCGCCAACGCATAAGGACGCCCAGCCATGTTCTCCTACTACTTCAAGCTGGGCGTGCGCAGCCTGCGCCGCAACCCGGCCCTGACCGCCCTGATGGTGCTGACCCTGGCCATCGGCGTGGCCGCCAGCGTTTCCACGCTCACCATCCTGCACATGATGTCGGGCGACCCGATCCCCGAAAAGAGCGACCGCCTGTTCGTGCCGCACGTGGACAACGGCCCGGTCGAAGGCTGGGTGCCGAGCGACGGCCCCAACGACGACCAGCTGGGCTATATCGACAGCATGAACTTCCTCAAGAGCGGCCAGGGCGAGCGCCGCACTGCCATGTACGGCATGCAGCGCCCGATCGAACCGCCGCGCACCGACATCCCGGCCTTCAATGCCAGCGGCATCGCACCGACCCGCGACTTCTTCGCGATGTTCAAGGTGCCCTTCTTGCATGGCCAGCCGTGGACGGAAGGGGACGACCAGCGCGGCGCCGACGTCGTGGTGCTGGGCCGCGAGACCTCCGAAAAGCTGTTCGGGGAAGCCAGCCCGGTCGGCAAGCAGCTGCGCATCGGCGGCTTCCCCTACACCGTGGTCGGCGTGATCGATAAATGGAATCCGCTGCCGCGCTACTACAAGCTGATCGGCGGCAGCCGCTTCGGCCAGGGAGAGGAATTCATCATTCCCTTCGCGAACGCGATCCGCCACGAGATGTCCCACTCCGGCAACATGAACTGCAGCGCCAACCGCGACCCGGGCTTTGCCAACCTCCTGACTTCGGAATGCACCTGGATCCAGTTCTGGTTCGAGACCCGTAGCGCTTCCGACCGCGCCGAGCTGCAGTCCTGGCTCGACAACTATGCGAACGACCAGCGCAAGCTGGGCCGCCTGAAGCGCAACGCGCCGAACAAGCTGTACAACGTGATGGAATGGATGGAAGAGTTGAAGGTCGTCGGCAACGACAGCAAGCTGCAGGCCTGGCTGGCGTTCGGCTTCCTGATCCTGTGCCTGGTGAACACCATCGGCCTGCTGCTGGCGAAGTTCTCGGTGCGCGCCGCCGAGATCGGCGTGCGCCGGGCCCTCGGCGCCTCGCGCAGCGACGTATTCAAGCAGTTCCTGATCGAGACCGGCGTGGTCGGCCTGGTCGGCGGGGTGCTCGGCCTGGTGCTGGCCTTCGGCGCGCTGGCGCTGATCGGCATGCAGAGCAAGGGCATGGCGACCATCGCCCGCATGGACTGGGAAATGCTGATCCTGACCTTCATCATGTCGATCGCCGCCGCCCTGCTGGCCGGCCTGCTGCCGACCTGGCGCGCCTGCCAGGTGACGCCGGCGATCCAACTCAAATCGCAGTAATGTCCTGACAACTACGAGACACCAACATGGAAATCCGTCCCATCTTTTCCGCCCTGCTGCGGAGTAAAACCGGTCCGATCCTGGTCGCGCTGCAGGTCGGCCTGAGCCTGGGCATCCTGGCCAATGCCCTGCACATCGTCGAGGAGCGGCGCGCCGTGGCGGCACGTCCGTCCGGACTGCTGGATGAAGCCTCCACCTTCTACTTCACGGTGCGCAACCTGAACACCGACGGCCCGGAGCAGATGCTGGCCACGATCAAGCGCGAGACCGACATCCTGCGCGCGGTGCCGGGCGTGGTCTCGGTGGCGCAGGTGTCGCAGATGCCGCTGTCGCGCAGCGGCAGCAACAACAGCGTCGCTGTCGACCAGCGCCAGGAGCGCGAGACCGCGGTCGCCTCGCAGTACGTGTCGGGCGATTCGCTGGTCAAGACCTTCGGCCTGAAGCTGGTCGAGGGACGCGACTTTGCACCGGGCGAGATCGTCGATGTCAACGAGAACGAGCAGCGCGAGCTGCCCAAGCAGGTGCTCGTCACCAAGGCGCTGGCCGACAAGATGTGGCCGGGCGCCTCGGCGATCGGCAAGCCGGTCTGGTTCGGCACCGGCCCGAGCGCACTGTCCTCGCAGGTGGTGGGAGTGGTCGAGCGCCTGCAATCGGCCCATGGCGAAGTGGGCGAGCGCGGCGAATTCGCCACCATCGTCCCGGCCCGCCTGTACGGCACGCCCGGCAACCTGTATGCGCTGCGCACCGAAGCCGGCCAGCGCGACCGCGTGATGAAGGAAGCGGAAGAAGCGCTGCGCAAGTCCTCGGCGACCCCGCTCATCCTGCAGGCCAAGACGGTCGAGGAAGACCGCAAGAACCGCTACCGCCAGGACGTCGCGCTGTCGTGGATGCTGATCGCGGTGAGCGTGCTGCTGCTCCTGGTCACCTGCAGCGGCATCGTCGGCATGGCCAGCCTGTGGGTCACCCAGCGCCGCAAGCAGATCGGCGTGCGCCGCGCCCTCGGCGCCCGCAAGCTCGACATCCTGCGCTACTTCATCATGGAGAACTTCATGATCACCAGCGCCGGCGTGTTCGGCGGCGTGCTGGTCGGCCTGAGCCTGAATCACCTCCTGGTGACGAAGCTCGAGATGACGCGCCTGCCGGCGCACTACCTGATCGGCGGCGCGGTGGTGTTCTGGGCGCTCGGCATCCTGGCGGCCTACGGACCGGCATGGCGCGCGGCCAGCATCTCGCCGGCGACGGCAACGCGTAGTGCCTGACAGAAACCAGTGCTAAACTTGCCGTCATGCCCACTGTATTGATCATCGACGACAACGCCGCGGTCACGATCGCGCTCGAGGTCCTGTTCTCCCTCCACGACATCGCCTCGCTGCGCGCGGCCTCGCCCGAGGAAGGACTGGAGGTGCTCGGGCGCGAACACGTGGACCTGGTCATCCAGGACATGAACTTCACGCTCGAGACCACCTCGGGCGAAGAAGGCGTGGCGCTGTTCCGCGAGATCCGCAAGCGCCATCCGGACCTGCCGGTGATCCTGCTGACCGCCTGGACCCACCTCGACGCCGCGGTGGAACTGATCAAGGCCGGCGCCGCCGACTACCTGTCCAAGCCTTGGAACGACGAACGCCTGCTCACCACGGTCACCAACCTGATCGAGCTGGGCCAGGCCAACCGCGCCCTGAACCAGCGCCTGCAGCGCGAACGCAAGGCCAAGCGTGAGCTGGAGCAGAACTTCGACCTGCGCAACCTGGTGTGGCAGGACCCGGCCACCGAACGCGTGCTCACCCTGGCCTGCCAGGTGGCGCGCGCCGACGTGCCGGTCCTGATCACGGGCCCGAACGGCACCGGCAAGGAGCGCATCGCCGAGATCATCCAGGCCAACTCGCAGGTGGCCGATGGCCCCTTCGTGGTGCTCAACTGCGGCGCCCTGCCCTCGGAGCTGATCGAGGCGGAACTGTTCGGGGCCGACGCCGGCGCCTACACCGGCGCCTCGAAAGCGCGGGAAGGCAAGTTCGAGGCGGCCGACGGCGGCACCCTGTTCCTCGACGAGATCGGCAACCTGCCGCTGGCCGGCCAGATGAAGCTGTTGCGCGTGCTGGAAACCGGACGCTTCGAGCGCCTCGGCTCCAACCGCGAGCGCCAGGTCAAGGTGCGCGTGATCAGCGCCACCAATGCGGACCTCGGCGCCATGATCCGCGCCGGGACCTTCCGCGAAGACCTGTTCTACCGCCTGAACGTGATCGAGCTGCGCCTGCCGCCGCTCGCGGCCCGCCCGGGCGACATCCTGCCGCTGGCGCTCTCCTTTTTGCGCGGGAAGACCCTGCATCCGGCTGCGCAAGCCGCGCTGCTGGCCCATACCTGGCCCGGCAACGTGCGCGAACTGAAGAACGTGATGGCGCGCGCCAGCCTGCTGGCGCAAGGCGACATCATCAAGGCGCCGGATCTCGGCCTGCCCCTCGCCGCGGCGGCGGTGCAGTCGGGCGACGCGGAACCCGACCGCGACGCCATCGTGCAGGCACTGGCGCGCGCCGGCGGCGTGGTGTCCCAGGCATCCACGGAGCTGGGCCTGTCGCGCCAGGCCCTGTACCGGCGCATGGAACGGCTCGGCATCGCCAGGCCGACATGAGCGCGGAGGAGCGCCGCGGGTTTCGCCTCTCGCTGGTCACGCGCTGGTCGGCCCTGGTCGGCACCCTGCTCGCCCTCGGCATCCTGATCGCGCTCGGCCTGGACCACTTCTTCCCCGGACAACCGGTCCTGGTCTTCCTGGCCTGCCTGGCGGCGATCGTCCCGATCGCCATCATCACCATCCGCTCCCAGATCCAGCCGATCCTGTCGCTGTTCCGCGCCTTAGAGGGCACGGTGACGAGCTACCGCGACGGCGACTTTTCCTTCAGCCTGCACTGGCCGCAGAACGACGAGCTGGCCGACCTGATCGCCGCCCACAATGCACTCGGCCAGGTGCTGCGCGAGCAGCGCCTCGGCCTGGTCCAGCGCGAGCTGCTGCTCGACACCATGGTGCAGAACACGCCGGTGGCCATGCTCCTGATTACCGATTTCGCCAGCAACACCGGCACCATCGTCTACGCCAACCTGGCGGCGCGCCAGCTGCTGTCGGAAGGCCGCAAGCTCGAAGGCCACGCGCTGGGCGCCGTGCTGGAAACCGCCTCGCCGGCCCTGAAGGAAGCGCTGGCGCGCGGCGGCGACGGCCTGTTCACCGCCGGCGAGTCGGAAGAAGAAGAGGTCTATCACCTGGCGCGAAGCGCCTTCACCCTGAACGGCCGGCGCCACGAACTGCTGCTGTTGCGCCACCTCACCACCGAACTGCGGCGCCAGGAGGTGCAGACCTGGAAAAAGGTGATCCGCGTGATCAGCCATGAGCTGAACAATTCGCTCGCGCCCTTGGCATCGCTCGCGCACTCGGGCACGGAACTGGTGCGGCGCGGCCAGACCGAGCGCCTGCCGCAGATCCTGCAGACCATCGGCGAGCGCACCCGCCATCTGGAGACTTTCATCCTCGGCTACGCGCGCTTCGCCAAGTTGCCCACGCCGCGCCTGGAAGCGGTGCCCTGGGGCGCCTTTGTCGGCCGGCTGGCCGACCAGGTGGCCTTCCGCCAGCTTGGCGAACTGCCCCAGGAAGCTGCCTGGATCGATGCCGCCCAGATGGAGCAGGCCCTGCTCAACCTGCTCAAGAACGCCCATGAATCCGGGTCAAGTCCCGACGCCGTCGAGCTGCAGGTGCGGCGCGTGCAGGACGCCATCCGCATCGACGTGCTGGACCGCGGCACCGGCATGAGCGAGGCCGTGCTCACCAATGCGCTGGTGCCCTTCTATTCCACCAAGCGCAGCGGCACCGGGCTCGGGCTGGCGCTGGCGCGCGAGATCGCCGAAGCCCACGGCGGCCGCATCCTGCTGTCGAACCGCGACGGCGGCGGCCTGGCCGTCACCCTCATCCTTCCAGCGCTGCCGGCGGCGCCCGGCATGCCGCCACCATGACCAAGAAAGGACGCATATGCTGAAGATCATCGGCAAGGACACGTCGATCAACGTACGCAAGGTGCTGTGGACCTGCATGGAACTCGGCCTGCCTTTCGAACGCGAGGACTGGAACGCGCAGCACGCCGGCCTGAACCCGAATGCGCTGGTGCCGGTGCTGGTGGACGAAGGCTTCGTGCTGTGGGAATCGAACACGATCTGCCGCTACCTCTGCAACCGCTACGGCGAGCAGGGCGAAGGCGCCCTGCTGCCGGCCGGGCCACGCGACCGCGCCCGCGTCGAGCAATGGATGGACTGGCAGGCCACCGACCTGAACACGGCCTGGCGCTACGCCTTCATGGCGCTGGTCCGGGGCAGCGCCGCGCACCGCGACGCGGCCCAGATCGAAGCCAGCATCGCCGCGTGGAACCGCCACATCGGCATCCTCGACGCCCAGCTGCGCGCCACCGGCGCCTATGCCGCGGGCAGCAGCTTTACCCTGGCGGACGTAGTGCTCGGCCTGTCGGTCAACCGCTGGATGATGACGCCGATGGACCGGCCGGACCTGCGCCACGTGGCGGCCTATTACGACTGCTTGGG
This sequence comes from Massilia sp. IC2-476, assembly GCF_020707295.1. NCBI lineage: Bacteria > Pseudomonadati > Pseudomonadota > Betaproteobacteria > Burkholderiales > Oxalobacteraceae > Massilia > Massilia sp. IC2-476. The sequence continues at coordinate 84,022 of NZ_JAJFER010000011.1, read as the reverse complement.
CGAACGCCAGGGCTTCCGCGAGTTCGGGCGCAACGGCGTCGCGTAGGGGGTAATCTAGTTCAGTAGACTAGATTACGGTCCAGTGGACCAGATCACGCTCTGCCGACCGCGCGTTCAACTCCCGGACGCATTGTGGCAGCGCCCGTTCCGATTGGACGCGCGGTCGGCGAAGCCGACCACCCTACGGTATCATTCGGCTGCCATGCCCCCTTCCTACGCCCGCATCGATCCCCGTTTCGCCCAGCCCGGCCACCCGCCCGCCACCATCGACGAATTCGATGGCGTGCGCTTCCTGCACCTGGGCACCTCCTGGGTGCAGGGCGCCATGCGCCTGTCGAAACCGGATGCGATCGAACTCGAATACGTCCAGATGATGATGATGTGGACGCTGTTCATCCAGGACCCGCGCCGCATCGTCCAGCTGGGACTGGGCAGCGCGGCATTGACCAAGTTCTGCTACCGGCGCTTCCCGCAGGCGCGCGTGACGACTGCCGAGCTCAATCCGAACGTGATCGCGATCTGCCGTGCGCTGTTCGGCCTGCCCGAGAACGACGGCCGGCTGGACGTGCGCGAAATGAATGCGCTCGACTTCGTGCTCGATGCCGGCAACCACGGCCAGGTCGACGTGCTGCAGGTCGACCTCTACGACCACGACGCGCGCGGCCCGGTGCTCGATTCGCACGAGTTCTACCAGGGCTGCCACGACTGCCTGAAGGAGGACGGGATCATGACCGCCAACGTGTTCGGCGACGTCAGCAGCTACGACAAGAACCTGCTCACCATGCAGCAGGTGTTCGACGCCGTGGTCTGGCTGCCCGAGGTGCACGACGCGAACATCGTAGTCCTGGCCTTCAAGAACGCGCCGCAGCTGGATTTCTCGCTGCTGTACGAACGCGCCGGCGAGATCCGTCGCCATCTCAACCTGCCGGCCAAGAAGTGGGTCGATGGGCTCAAGGAGTGGATGCGCGACCACGCATAGCGCGCTTCAGCGCGCCATCGCGCCCTCGGCCTTGGCCAGGTTGGCGCGGTAGCCCGCCAGCACCTTGTCGCCCTTGCCCTGCGCCTCGGCCAGCGTGATCGCCTTCATGAACTGCAGCCTGGCCTCCAGCGGCTTGCCCGTCGCCAGCAGTACTTCGCCGTAGCTGTCCTGCATGTTGTCCGAGGTGTTGAAGCGGCTGGCGCCTGCGCGCATCAGGCGCTCCGCCAGCACCGGCTGCTTGCGCGCTCCGAGCAGCTCGTAGCCCAGACGGTTGGCATCCCATTCCGAGAGGCCGCTCGCTTCCAGCGCCGCCACCATCGCCGCATCGGAACCGCCCAGCTCCAGATGACGCAGCAACCCGGCGCGCGCCTGTTCGCGCTCGCGCTTGACGCGCACGCCTTCAGCAGCGGCGATCACGCCCTCGACCGCCGCCACGACCAGTTGCGGCTGCTCCTGGTGGATGTTGTGGCCGCTCTCGGCGGTCACGATGTGGCTGCCGTTGCTGAAGTTGCGGAAGAAGCGTTCGTGCAGCCCGCGCCACACCTGCACCGCTGCCGGGGTTTCGAGGAAGAGCTGCGGCTGCTCGCGCTTCTGCACCGAGGTCAGGACCGCCACCGGCACGTCGGGCAGCGCGCCGGCGAAGGGCAGCTTGCCGGTCTCCAGCACCGCCTGCACGCTGCGCAGCTCGGGGTGGAACCTGGGCGGCATGAACTGCTCGGTGAGCTTGGTGTCCTTGTCGACGGCGGCGCTATCGAGCTTGCGCAGCTCGACATTGAATTGCTCGTCGCTCGGATCGACGAAGACCATGCCCGCCACCTGCTCCGGGTGGCGCGCGGCGTAGCTGCGGATCAGGAAGCCGCCATAGGAATGCCCGACCAGCACAAAGGGCGGCTTGAGATCCAGCTTGGCGATCAGCTGTTCCAGTTCATTGGTGCGCGCCGCGATGGTCGGCGCCTCCGGGCGCGGATCCGAGTTGCCGTGCCCCGCACGCGAGTAGCTCATCAACTTCGCCGACTTGGCCAGGGGGAGCGTCACCCTGCTCCAGACGTCCTTGTTGCGCCCAAAGCCCGCTTCCAGGATCACCGTGTAGCGGCCCGAACCCGCTGTCCCCGCTTCCACCCGGTAGTCGCCGACCTTGATGGTGTCCGATGGGACCGACGCATGGGTCGGACCGGACAGTGCGAACGCGAGCAGGGCGGCGGCCATACGGCCGTGAAGGGCAAATGCATGCGTCAATCGATGCTCCAGAAGTGGCGGCCATCGGCCGGAAACCCATTGTAGGCAAGGCTTGCGAGGCTGAAAAAGCCAATTTGGTATGCACTTCGACGATTACCCGCCATGGGTGCAAACCATCGTTTGTGAATAGAGCGAATCATCTAAAAGTGTTGCATTTTGCACAGTTGACACTTGTACTTACGGAAAGGTTTAATCAAAATCAATTCGCTGTAGTTATAGGAGAAATAGTTTTCGTGATGGACTAATCAACCAAGGGGACAAGATGGTGAATCAACCGAAGAAACGGGTATTGCTGGCGACTGCGCTGGTATCGGCCATGGCATCGGCGTTCGCGCAGGAAGCGCGGAACAGCCAGGGAGAGCCGGCCACCGTGGTCGTGCTGGGCTCGCGTACCCAGGCCAAGACGGCGCTCGACACCGCGGTGCCGGTGGGCCTGATCAGCGCGAAGGACCTGCAGTCGGCCGGTTCGCTCGAACTCGGCAAGGTGCTGCAAGACCTCGACCCGTCGTTCAACTTCACGACGACGTTTATCAGCGACGGCACCGACATCATCCGCCCCGCCACCCTGCGCGGCCTCGGCCCCGACCAGCTGCTGGTGCTGGTGAACGGCAAGCGCCGCCACCAGCAGGCCCTGGTCAACGTGCAGCAGACCATCGGCCGCGGCTCGGCCGGCACCGACATCAATGCGATTCCCCTGTCCGCCATCCAGTCGATCGAAGTGCTGCGCGACGGCGCCGCCGCCCAATACGGCTCGGATGCGATCGCCGGCGTGATCAACATCGTGCTGAAAAAAGGCGTCACCGACACCCAGCTGAGCGCCAGCGCCGGCACCACCAGCGAAGGCGACGGCGACACCTATACCGCCAGTGCGCACAAGGGCATGCCGCTGGGGCTTGATGGCGGCTACCTGAACCTGTCGGTCGAAGGGCGGCGCCGCAACGAGACCAACCGCGCAGGAGTGGACACCGCCCGCGTCAACCCGCCGCGCGTGACCCAGCGCATCGGCGACAGCCTGGCCAAGGACGGCTACCTGTGGCTGAACGCGGGCCTCCCGGTCGGCGGCGGCGAGCTCTATGCCTTCGGCGGCGCATCCAAACGCACGGGCGACGCGGCCGGCTTCTTCCGCTCGGCCGGCGACGCGCGCAACGTACCGGCCGTGTATCCGAATGGCTTCCTGCCGAACATCAACACCACCGTCAAGGATGCCTCGCTGGCGGTCGGCTACAAGCACGACCTGGCGAACGACTGGAGCGTGGACCTGAGCCTGAACCACGGCCGCAGCGAACTCGGTTTCCACGAGAGTAACTCGATCAACGTCAGCTACTACTACGAGAACGGCAGCTCGCCGCTGGAGGCCGACACCGGCAAGCTGAAGTTCGACCAGACCACCCTCAACCTCGACTTCAAGGGCTCGGTGGACTTCGCCGGCGCGCCGCTCTACATCGGCACCGGCTTCGAATGGCGCCGGGATAACTACCAGATCGTGGCGGGCGACCCGGTCTCCTACCAGTACGGCCGCACCAACGACCCGCGCAAGATCATCCGCGACCAGTCGGGCGGCATCGCTGCCTCCGGCATCCAGGGCTTCCCCGGCTACACCCCGGGCACCGAAGTGGACGACGGACGCCACAACACCGCCTATTACGTCGACCTCGAACGCAAGGTGGGCGACGCCCTGTCGCTCGGCGCGGCGGTGCGCCATGAACGCTATTCCGACTTCGGTAACACCACCATCGGCAAGCTGAGTGTCCGTTACGATCCCTCGCGCCTGGTCGGCCTGCGCGCATCCGGGTCGACCGGCTTCCGTGCCCCGGGCGTGCAGCAGAAGTTCTACAGTTCGGTGTCGACCAACCTGAACGCCGCCGGCGTGCTGACCGAAACGCTCACCGCGCGCGAGAACAGTGCCGTCACCCGCGCCTTCGGCATCGCGCCGCTGCAGGAAGAAACGTCGAAGAGCGCCAGCGTCGGCATGATCCTGCGCCCGACCAGCAACTTCTCGGTGACCGCGGACCTGTACCGCACCAACATCGACGACCGCATCGTGTTCTCGTCGAACATCGCACCGGAATCCGGCGCCTGCCCCACCGCCGCGGCCTGCCCGATCAAGGCCATCCTCGATCCGCTGCGCGTGGGCCAGGCCCAGTTCTTCACCAACGCGATCGACACCACCACCACCGGCTTCGACCTGGTGGCCCAGCACACCACGCGCGGACAAGGCTCGACCCTGGTGCTGTCCGGCCAGCTGGGCTTCAACCGCACCAAGGTGAAGGACCGCCACTCGCAGTCCTCGGTCCTGAGCGGCGCCCAGCTGTTCGACGACACCCAGGTGACGCTGATCGAGAAGGGCCAGCCGCGCCAGCACCACGTGGTGGCGGCCGACTACACGGTGGGACAGTGGAACGCGACGGCGCGCGCCAACTACTTCGGCGAAGTCGAAGGCCAGGGCTTCACGCCGGGCTTCATCCAGACCTGGGATGCGAAGTGGATCGTCGACCTGACCGCGCGCTACAACTTCACCAGGAAGCTGAGCCTGACGGCGGGCGTCAACAACGTGTTCGACACCTACCCGACCAAGTGGGATCCGGTGAAAGCGGCGCCGTTCCCACAACTGGGCTTTACCTACTGCTGGGAGACCTGCCCGTTCGGCATTAACGGACGGTCGATGTACGCGAAGGTGGATTACGCGTTCTGATCCTCCAGGCCCGCAACCTGCGCCTGGCGCGGGTTGCGGGAGCGCTTATTCGTACTTTTCCAACTCGTCGACCAGGTACTGTCGTAATTCTTCCGACTTGATCCATACGCCGCTCGCTGTCGGCGTAGGGAACACCGCTACCGAAACCTCCCGTGCCGCCATATCGGGCAGCCACTTTTCAGTGAACGCGTAAACGTCGATCTCGGCAGGAAAGCATCCGGCCCACGTTCCGGTGGCGCAAGCAGTCGCGTAGTCTGGATGCGGCCAGACAGGGAATCCTGGTGCGCCGGTGTCGTCCGCCAGGAATACCCAAGCGTCTGCATCGCGCAGGCCCCACAGACGTTCGCAGTCTGCTGCACGCCCAATGAAATGCTTGAATCGCGCAGGTCCGGGTGAGGACAGTAATGCATTGCGCTGCGATTCGTTTAAATCAGATGCTGGAGCCACTGTTATTCCTCCTTGGAAACTGTGCAATCCCTGCCAACCGTGCGCCCGTCACGTGCAGGCGCTTCATACTGCCTTGTTCCGATTACTTGCACAGGATCAGCCATGTCAACAGTCGATCTGGATGAACTAGAACGGGCAGCCATGATGGTGGAAGACGGCGACGGGTCGGTGACCGCCCTGGTGTCGCGCGAAACCGGCATGATCCACCTCCTGAATGACGAGTACATGGACGAGGAAGCGCCCATGCCATCGGCGTCAGGTGCCGACGAGGGCTACGTTTCGGTGCCGTCCGCGGGCACGCTGGGCATCGGAGACGGGCTCATCCTTCGCTTCGCCGCCATCCATTTGGCTGACGATCAGGATACTGTCCGCGACCAGTTCCGCGACCGCAACACCGAAGGCTTTGCTCGCCTGCTGCAAGAGCGCGGTGCGGGCGAAGCGTGGGAGCGCTTTCACGACGAAACCACCCGGACTGCGCTGCGGCGATGGTGCGAAGAGAACGGTTTGCAAGCTGCGGATCGAGGATAGCAGCTCAGGTCGAAGGAATGTCGGCAACGCTTCATTTCACGGGCGTCAGCACCATCGAAAAGAACATCCGCGTCGGTCCGTTCGACAGCTTGAAGAAGACCGTATTGCGCCCCTTGCGAAAACGGACCAGGCGTTGACCTTCGGTGCGGTTGTAATCGCGTTCGTAGGTATTCCTGCTGCTGTAGACGCTCTGGTAGAACCAGCGCTTGGCCGCAATCCCTCCCTTCCAGACCAGCCGGTCGTTCACCTTGACCGATGCATTGTCGTCGGCGCCAATCCAGACCAGCATGTCCCGCTCCTGGTCCATGAACACTTCCGTGTAGCCGTAATAGACCGAATTCTCTTCCGCTGCGGGCGGAACCAGCGGATAGCGCGCCTCGTTCACATATTCCCATTTCACGACACGCCTGTTTTTGCCGTGATACACCGCATCGAGGAGCACTGCGTCTTCCGGTGGATACTTCGGGTTGTTGAACAAGCCCGAACTATGGCGCCCCTGGAAAGGGCCGATGATGTACCAGCTGTTGAGATAAATACGGTTGGCGTATTGTCCGTCCGCGCCGAGTATGCGGCCGCGCCCCTTGACCATCCGCGCCGCATCGATGGCAGGGACTTGCCCCTTGCCGCCCGCAAAAATGTCGCGGCCTGCATTCCTGTACAGGGGGCTCGTCCAATCTGCTTCCGGCGCCCGGCCCTCGCGCATGAAGCGCGCGATTTCCTCGAGCGTCCGCTTGTTCAAGCTTGATGACAGTGCCAGCGTGCCGCCTTGTCCGGACGCGCTGCCCTTGCCACTGCCGCTGCCAATGCCGTCGCCGCGCTCCACCTGGATGCCCTGGTACTCACGCGCCAGCTGCTCGGCGCGGCTAGCCAGCACGGCGCGGGCTTTCTCTTCCAGGGCAGCCAGTTCCGCCGCCGGGTCGCCTTTTCCCGAACTGTCGGCAGGAGGATCGGCCGGCGCCGCCGCGTCCAGTTCCGCACGCGCCTCTTCCTTCGTCTTGTCTGTCAGGCGCGCGAGCTCTTCCGCCTTCAGCTCGCGGTCAAGCTCGTCGATGGCGCGCGACATCTCGCGTGCCTGCTTCAGCATCCGGTCCGCCTGCGTCGCTGTCTCGGCCGGTGCCGCCGCTGCCGCCGCGGGCTCCTGCGCCGGCACCGGCTCGGGCGCACGATTGGCGGACTGCTCGAGCAGCTCCTTGATCTTCCGGAGGTCGTCCACGCGCCGGGCCATGCGGGCCTGCGCCGTGGCGCGGACACTTTCCGCCACCTCGGTATCCTGGCGCCGCACGAGCTCCACATTGCCCACATGGTAGAGCCAGGCCGCCAGGGCTGCATGCACGCCGACCGACACCAGCAGGCACCAGCGGGATGAACCCATCCTGAAGCCGGTCGTCATTGGCGGGTGTGCATGGCGATCTTGGTAAAGCCTTCGAACTGGCACAGGTCGAGGACGTGGATGATGTCCTGGTAGCGCGCCATTTCGTCGCCGTCGATGCGGATGGGGCGCGCCGGATTGGCGGCCGCTTCCGATTTCAGCCGATCATGCAATTCCTGCACCGTGACCTTCTTCCCGTCGAGGTAGAGCTTGCCCTTGCTGTCGACGCCGATCGCCAGCGGGGCCGGCGCCGCGCTCGCGCGATCAAGACTCATCTGGGCAGCCGGCAGCACCACCGGCAATTCCATCTGCTTCTCGGCTTCCGGCTGCTTGAACGAGGTCGCAATCATGAAGAACATCAGCAGGAAGAAGATGCAGTCGATCAGGGCGATCAGCCCGATCTCCGGCGGATCATCCGCGCCCAGGTCAATGCGCATGCTGCACCACTTGCAGGCTGGGAGCTCCCGCCACGGCGGCCGGGGCAAACCATTCGTGCAGCAAGCCATTCACCTGCTTCTCCAGCTCCAGGCTGAGGACAGCCAGGCGGTGCTTGAAGAAGTGGTGCATGCCGAGTGCCGGCAGTGCCACGGCCAGTCCGGCGGCCGTGTTGATCAAGGCTTTCGAGATGCCGCCCGCAAGAAGCGCGGGATTGCCCATCCCTTCCGCATAGGCGATCACATTGAAGGAATCGATCATGCCCAGCACGGTCCCGAGCAGGCCCACGATGGGCGCCACGGTGGCAACGATCGACAGGGCATAGAACTTCTGCTGGTGATGACGCAGTTCCAGGGAAGCGATGTCGCCCGCCCCGCTGCTGACCCAGGCATGGGACTGGCCGCGATGCGCAAGCATGTACGCAATGATCCGGCCCAGCGTGCTGTTGCTCTCTTGCGCGGTGGCTTGCAGCGTTGCCGTATCCAGCGATGCCGACAATGCGCGGGCATTCTCGGCAAGGCCCCTTGGCACGACAGCGCTGGTGCGCAGGTGCAGCAAGCGCTCGATGCTGACCGCGACAAACAGCACCGACAGGCCCAGTGTCACGACAATCGCCGCGCCGCCCTCCTGCAATTGTTCGATCAAGTTGATCTCCGCCGCATGAGCCGTGGAGGCCGTGCCCAGCAAGGCCGACAACGCAAGAATGGTCCTGAGCATCGCTGCATACTCCTATATCAAGCAATTATCATTTCCACATCCTAGCATCATATCATTCCTTGAAGTAGCAAAATTTCTACCCAGTAGGGATGAGTTGTCCTGCCCCCGTCAAGTCGACCGGGAGGCAACGCGCGCAAAAGGTGTACCTGTCGGCCTTGAGACGGGACTTTCGCGAAAATAGGAGAGAGAGGCGTTTTGGCCGATAGCCGATCAGCGGCGTTCGCGCCACCAGAGCAGCAGCATCGCCAGAACGAAGGCGAACGCGAAGGGCCAGGCCGGGAAGGCGCGTGCAACGCCTTCCAATGCCTTGTCCGGCGTCCGGGCCGCATAGCGGGCCGTGGCGTCGCGGCGCTGGGCGGCCTGCCACTGCGGCCAGTCGCCCAGCGCGTAGACGTAGACGGCGTGTGTGCCCGCCTTTGCATCCTTCACCTGCAGCCAGCCCGCCTTCTCCGGCCACACGGCGACGCAGGCACTATCGGTACGCGCAGCCCAGGTGCGGGTGAGCTTCAGCTCAGGGAAACTGACATCGCCTTTCACGCCGCGGGCGCACAGCTCCATGCGTTGTCCCGGCAGCGGCAGTTCTTCCGGCTCCAACCATTCGATTTCTTTCGAAACGTCGATGCCGACGCGGTCCAGCACGCCTTGCCACCACAGCGCCAGCGCCTGCGGCTCGCTGATCGCATGGCGGTGCCATTCGCTGGCGCCGAGCCAGGCGATGCGGCCCTTCTGCCAGTTGCGCGTCCAGACCAGGTTGTCGGTGCCGCTCCACTCGCCCGCTTCGCGTGCGGCCGGATTCAGCGGCGCTACCGGCAATTCGAAGGGCGTGTCGATCTTCCTGTCCGACGGCTGCGCCTGCAGCTGCAGGCCCAGCGTGCGCGACCAGACGCCAGGATCGTTGGCGTTCGCGCCGAGCACCAGCAAGGGCAGGCCGCCTGCCACGCGGCCCAGCAGCGCGGAACGCTCGGCGCTGCTCGCGCGTTCGAACCAGGCGGCGTCGATGACCAGCAGGTTCGGCGCCTTCATCTCTTCCAAGGGCAGTTCGGTGCGCGTGATGGCGCGGCCCAGCACCACCTGCCAGTCGAGCAGCGCGCCGCTGCCGGCCAGCAGTTCGTTCAGGGTGCGCAGGTCGAAAGAAGGCGCGCCGAAGCGGCCCTGTACCTGCAGGATGCTCGGTTCATGGATGGTCAAAGGCACCGGGCCTTCGGCGATGGTCTTGCCGGCGGCGTCCTGCAGGCGTGCCTTCAGCACGAGGCGTTCGGCCAGCGGCGGCGTCCAGCTGACGCTCAGGTCGCCGGTGCCGCGCGCATCCGCGATGACCTGGCCATTCTCGCCCAGCAGCTGCAGGCGTGCTTCCGTTTTGTCGTCGCGCTGCACGCGCAGCGTGAAGCTACGGCCGAGCGCGAGCTGGCGCGGGTAGTGCAGGCGCAGGGTGCCACCCTCGGGACGCTGCCATTGTAGTGGCAGCGCCGGCAGGTCATTCCACTGCGCCGCGCGCAGGCCATCGCCCTTCACCGCAAACGCGCGCACCCCTTCCAGCATGGGCGCAGGTGCGTCCGGGTCCAGGGTGAGGGTGCGGCCGGCATCGCCCGGCAAGCGGATGCCGGCTGCGAACAGGCCCAGCGCCACCGCGGCGACCAGCACCAGCAGCGCATCGATCCACTGGCGGCGGCGCGCATACAGCGCGGCGCTGGCCACGCCGGCGACACCGATCAGCGCCAGCAACACATCGGTACTCATCCATGCATTCATGGCTTGACTCCTTCACGCCATGCGCGCACAAACGGCGTCTCCACGGTCGGCCTGGCCTGCAGCAGTACCTGGCCCTGCCCTGCTCCCTGGCGCAGCCAGGCGCGCAGCACCGGGCGGCAGGGGACGCAGCCGTCAGCCACGTCCTGGATTGCGGTCTGGGCCGCCAGGCGCTGGTCGTCGTCCTGCAGGCGGCTGCGTACCCAGTCGTGCGCAGTGCGGGTCCAAAGGGCCGGCAACGGGCCGTCGCCGTTCAGTGCCTGGACCAGCAGGCTGACGTCTTCCGGCACGCGTTTATCCGGGCCGCCCTGCTCGCGGCGATAGCTGGCGGTGCCGTCCATGTCTCCGCTCATGCGCTTTTCTTCCTTGATCGGCGGGGGCACGAAGGCGGTCTTGTGCAGGTAGACGCGCTCGGCCTGTTGCAGTTCCTTGATCGCCTCCAGGGCCTTGTGCTCGGGCGGCAGCGCCACCTTCGGTGTGATCGCACGCAGGGCCTTTTCGGCGTCCCACATTGCAGACAGTGCGCGGCGCAGCACCTTCTTGGTCTCTTCGTCGAACAGCGTGGCGTTTTCCGCCTCGTCGTGGGCGTGGCCGTACTGGTGCAGGATGTCCTGGTTGCTACCACCGCCTTCCTGGCCGCCGTGGTCGTCGTGATCGTCCTCGCCGTCCGAAAACAGCGAGGATTCCTCGCCCAGGAACTGGCCGTAGCGGCGGCGCAGCGCACCCTGGTCGTTGGCGATCTTCTGGCTGCGGTCGCGGACCGCTTCCTCGCTCATCTTCGTGCTGCGCATGTCGGCGACCAGCTGCTCGGTATCGATGATGATCTGGCGCTGGCTGCGCAGGCTCTGCGGCTTGACCAGCACCGGCATCGCGGCGCTCTCTTCTTCCGCCTGCTCGGGCGGCGCCGGCAGGCGCAGCGTGTAGGTCGGTGACTGCACCGTGTGCGCACGCGCCGCGTTGTCCGTCGCGCGCACAAAGAAGTACAGTTCGTCGCCCGGCTCCATGCCCAGCTCCGCGATCGACCAGTTCTTGGCCCAGTTGCGCTGCTTCGGACCGGGCGATGCCGGCAGAGGCATTTCGCGGTCGGTGAAGCGGATGTTCTCGCCGCTGCCGCGCGCCAGCGTCATGTGCAGCGTGGCGCGGGTGATCAGGTAGTCGTCCGTCACCTTCACGCCCATCTGGGCATTGGTGGCGGTTTCAGGCAGTTCCTGCACCATCTGGGTCGGCGCCGTGATGGTGATCTCCGGCGGCTGGTCGGGAATGACCTTGATCGTGTAGCGCTTGCCTTGCCAGCGCCAGAACACCGATTCCGTGGCGGTCCAGCGGGCGCATTCCTTGCCCGGCTTGAGCACCTGGCCGTTGCTGACCTCGATCGCTTGCTCGGCGCTGGAAGGGTCTTTCAGGCACCAGGTGACGACAGTCTGCTCCGGCACTTGCAGGTCCTTCGGTGCGGTTTCCAGCGCAGCGACGCCGGTGTAGCCCGGTGGCGCGGTGCGCACGACGAGCTGTGCGGCGGCAGGCGCCGCAGCCGCGGCCTGCGCCTTGCCAGGAGAGGCAGCGACACCGCCCTGCGAGGACGCAGCCGTTGCGTACCAGACCACAGCGGCGGCTACCAGGCTGCCCAGCAGCCACGGCGCGCCGAGCTTCACGCGCTCGCGTGCGATGGTGCGCAACTGCGGGGCGCTCACGCTGGCGTCGAGGCGATCGAGAAGGCGGCGGCGCTGCAGCTGGGCCACGGGCGTGGCCGCGTGCTCGATCAGCGCGCTGCTGTCTTCCATCTCTGGCACGGCGCTGTCCAGCCAGGCCGTCCATTCGAAGCTGACGCGGCGGCGCAGGACAGCCCAGTCCCAGGCGCACCACATGACCCAGGCGATCAGCCCCGGGGCGGATCGGATGACGAGCCACGGCAGGGCCCCGGCGATCCACAACGGCAGCCGGCGCAGCTGGGCGGCGCGCCAGACGCGCCGGACGATCTCAGCGCCTTCTTGCATGCGTCAGGATCCTTTCGAGTACGAACAATGCCACCAGCAGCGCCATCAGGATGCCGCGCAGCGCACCGCTCGGTTCGGGCGCATGGATGGAACGCGACGCTTCGAACAAGCGTGACGGCGCCGTGTAGGCCGGCGGCCCAGCGTGCAGGCGTTGCCAGTTGTCCAGCAGGGCGCGGGCGGCATCGGGGTTCTTCGGCGGCCACGCTTCCGAATGCCACAGACGGCCACGCGCACTGTCGGCGTAGCGCAGGCCATCCACTTGCGGCGCCTTGGCCAGTTCGGGGAAGGCGGCGGTATCGGTAAGGAGCCACAGCGGCGCGCGCAGCGACGGTGGCGGCGCATCCCTGCGGTCCCAGACGATCAGCGAAGTTGTCGCGCCCGGTGCCTCGTCGATCGCGATCCCTTCGGCAGCAAACACGCGCCGCCACTGGTCCGGACGCTCGCTGGCGATGTGGACGCGGCGCTCGGCTTTCTCAGGCGGGCGTGCCAGCGTGCGCAGTTCGATCCGGCGCCCGAACTCCGGCACGAGGGCCGGCATCGACACGTCGCCCAGCACCAGCAGACGGGCCTCCGGACGCCATTCGCGTTCGTGGGCGCGCAGCCAGCCGATCGTCTGCGCGGCCGGCATGCTCAAGCGGTCGGCCTTGGCCAGGCCCGCCTGGGCAGCCTGCTGCTCAACCCATTTGGCATCGGTACCGGCAGCAACGATCACCGTATCGCCGCGCCAGGGCATGACCGGGTCGGCCAGCCAGGCAATGGCTGTCGCCAGCAGCAGGCAGCGCACCAGCAGCAGGATGACGTCCTTCCAACGCCAGGCGCGCGTCTGGCGCGGTTCGGCGCGTGGCAGGAAACGGCTGGTTGCAAGTACCTCGGCCTTGTGCTGCTCGCGCTTGCGGCGGTGCCACCAGATCGGCAGCAGCAGGATCGGCAGAGCAAACCACCACATGGCGTTCATGGACGGCTCCCCGGACGGCGCAACCACAGGCGCAGGACTTCACCCGGCGCCTGCTCGATGCGCGCCGCGACGAAGGGAATATCGCTCTTGCGGCAGCTCGCCTTCACTTCTGCGAAATGCTGCTCGCGGTTGTGGCGGTAGCCCTCTTTCAGATCTGCGCCGAAGCGATAGACGCCCGCATCCTGCTCGGGGTCGCGATAGGCCAGGTTGGAAGCGAAACTGGCGTCGACTTCCGCCTGGGTCTGCAGGCACAGCACGCGCACGTCGTGGCGCATGCCGCGCAGGCGGACCAGGGCCTGCGACAGCGGTGACGGCCAGTCCAGCAGGTCGCTGGCGGCGAAGATGACGCTGGGGGATTGGGCAAAGTGCAGGCTGGCGCGCAAGGTGTCGGCATCCGGCAGTTCGCCCGCCGCCTGCACGCGGCTCAGTTGCAGCAGCACGCGCTGCAACTGGCGCGGGCCACGGAGGGCGGGCATGAACTGGACCTTGCCCTCGTTCAGGATCACCAGGCCGAAGGCGTCGCCCTGGCGCTGGGCGATGGCGGCGACGCAGCCGAGCAGCGTGCGCGCATAGGCCAGCTTGTCGACGCCCTCGACCTCGCGGCTCGGTTCCAGCATCGAGGCGCTGGCGTCCAGCACCAGCCAGACCGCCACGTGGCTGTCGCGCTCCGCCTCGCGCACGAAATAGCGGTCGGCGCGCCCCAAGAGCTTCCAGTCGACGCGGCGCCACTCGTCCCCTGGCGCATAAGCCCGGTATTCCGAGAATTCGACGCCCGCCCCGCGCTCGCGCCCGGCATGGATACCGTGGCCGAGCCCCGCCAGCACATGGCGGATCACGAGGTCGAGCTTCTGCGTGTGCGCGATCAGCGCGGTCTTCGCCAGCGACAAGATTAATCGATCCGGATCTCGTTACGCAGGGATTGCAGGATGTCGGCGATGGCGATGCCGTCCGCTTCGGCTTCGAAGTTGCGCAGCACGCGGTGCGCCAGCACCGGCAGCAGCATGGCCTGGATGTCGTCGCGGGTAACCGCAAGGCGGCCCTGCATCAGGGCGCGGGCTTTCGAGGCCAGCACCAGCGCCTGGCCGGCGCGCGGGCCGGCGCCCCAGCCGATGTGCTGTTTCACCGCCGCCACCGTGGTGAGGGCTGGACGGGTGTTGCGCACCAGGCGCGTCGCGTAGCGCAGCAGGTGCTCGCCGATCTCGATGTCGCGCACCAGCTGCTGCAGGCGCAGCAGGGTGGCGACATCCATTGCCGGCTGGGCGTCGTCCAGGCCCGCGTGGGTGGTGCGCGAGACCATCAGCACTTCTTCGTCCTCGGTCGGGTAGACCACGTCGATGCGCAGCAGGAAGCGGTCGAGCTGCGCTTCCGGCAGCGGATAGGTGCCGGCCTGCTCGATCGGGTTCTGCGTGGCCAGCACGAAGAAGGGGCGCGGCAGTTTATGGGTGGTGCCGGCGAAGGTGACGGCGCGCTCCTGCATCGCTTCGAGCAGGGCCGATTGCGTCTTGGGCGGTGCACGGTTGATCTCGTCCGCCAGCAGCACCTGGGTGAACACGGGGCCCTGCTGGAAGCGGAACACGCGCTGGCGCGTGCTGGTGTCTTCTTCCAGGATCTCGGTGCCGACGATATCCGAGGGCATCAGGTCCGGCGTGAACTGCACGCGGCGGAACTCCATGTCGGTGGCCTGCGCCAGCGACTTCACCAGCAGCGTCTTGCCCAGGCCCGGCACGCCCTCGACCAGCGCGTGGCCGCCGGCCAGCAGGCAGGTCACCAGCAGGTCGACCACGTCTTCCTGGCCGATGATCACGCGCGCCATGCTTGCCTTCAGCGCGCCCACTTTCGCCGTCAGGTCGGCGATTTCCTTCTCACTCCACGCTACCGCATCACGTTCCGACACTGCTCAGGCTCCCAACGCATATTGAATGATGTTGACTGCGAAGCGGGTGTTGTCGACCGCGAGGAACCGCTTGTTGCGGAAGTCGTAGTCCCACTCGCATCCATAGTCCTTGTTCGAGTACAGCAGGCGGATGCGCCCGCCGAACTCGATCGCCTTCAGGTACTCGTGCACCAGGTCGTCGCCCCAGCCATTGAGTTCCCCGCCGGTGGTAGGCGGTCCGTCGAACTTGAAGAAGCACGAATACAGCGGGTGCGTATTCGGGATCTTCTTCAGCGCGGACACACCGAAAATCTTCGCCATCTCGGCCTCGAACGATTTCGCGAACAGGCCGTCGATGTCGTGGTTGCAGTCGTCGACGAACACGAAACCGCCGCCGCGCACGTATTTTTCGAGGTTGCGCCGCTCCGCCGGGGTGAACTGCACCAGCTTGTGTCCCGCGAAGTAGCAGAACGGCGCCTGGAGCATCTTCGGATCCGACAGGGCGACCACGCGCTCGGCCGGATCCACCCGCAGCGTGGTGTACTCGACGAGCGAGTTCAGCACGTTGCTGGGCATACGGATATCCACGTCCCAGTCGCCCGACTCGTAGCTCAGGCGCGTGAAGTAGAAATCGTAGTTCGCCATCAAATGCGCGCCATTTAGACCGCGTCGGACAGCGAGGTGAAGTTGAAGTCGCGCACCTTCATTGGCGGCAACACCATCTGGAACGGCACTTCGTCGCCACCGATGATTTGCGGCTTGCCAAGCTCATCGATGTTGTTGAGGATGGTGACCGGGCTCTCGTTGAAGCGGAAGTTCTTCACCGGGTGCTTGATCTTGCCGTTCTCGACGTAGAAGGTGCCGTCGCGGGTCAGGCCCGTGATCAGGAGCGACTGCGGGTCGACCATGCGGATGTACCAGGTACGGGTGACCACGATGCCCTTCTTGGTGCCTTCGATCAGCTCTTCCAGCGACTTGGTGCCGCCCGCCATGATCATGTTGCCGTGATTCGCGGTAGCGACGTTGCCGGTCTTCTTGGCCCAGTAGGGCGAGTAGCCGAGCGAAGCGACGCGGCCGTCCTTGATCAGGTCGGTGCGCTTGCGGGCGATCATGGTCTGGCCGTCCCACGGCGCTACCGGCACGTCCGGGTTCCACGGGTCGGCCCAGATATTCACCTGCTGGTCGAACAGCTTCTCGCCCAGGCGGTTGCCGCCGCCCTTCTTGGCCAGGAAGCTGCGGCCTTCGTCCGCGGCGCGCGCGCCAAAGGAGCTGAACATGTTACCCAGGATTTCCGAGGTCGCTGCCGGCTCCAGGATGACGGTGTAGCGGCCCGGCTCCAGCGCTTTCGCGTCGACCGAACGCAGGGCCTTGTCGATCGCGATTTCGGCGGCTTCTGCGGCGTTGAAACGGCGCGCGTCGACGGCCGAGCGGGTCACCCAGCCGGAACCGCGGCCGTCTTCGGTACGCGCGGTGCAGGTGAAGGACAGGTCGGTGAATTCCTGGAAGCCGAACACGCCGTTCGAGTTGGCCACGCAGGAGAAGCTGGTGCTGTCGGTGAAGAAGCCGGCGGTAACCAGCTTCTTGGCGCGCGCCTGGCCGATCGAGGCGGCGGCCACTTCGGCGCGGTAGTCCGGATCGATGGCGGCGGTCGAGCTCACGAAGGTCTTGGTGGTGAGGTATTCCTGCTTGCCAACGGCCGGCATGAATTCCGGATTCTCCGGCGCCAGGCGCGCCAGTTCCTCGGCGCGGCGCACGGCCTTTTCCAGCGACTTGTCGTCGAACTCGTTGATGACGGCGGTACCGGTACGCTTGCCGAAGGCGACGCGCACGGCCAGCTGGGTGTCTTCGGTCAGGCCCGCGGTCGACACGCTGTTGCGTGCGAAGCGGATGTTACCGGTGCGGTTGCCGTCGATCGAGACGCTGCACTCGTCGGCTTTCGAGAAACCGATCACGCGGTCGGCGATGCGTTTTGCTTGTTCCTGGTTCAGCTGTTTCATGATGTTCTCCCCCTCAACCGATCTTGCGTGCGGTGTTGATGACGTTGATGCCATTGAAGCGCGCGGTGCTCGAACCATGCGAGACTGCGCTGACCTGGCTCGGCTGGCCTTTGCCGTCGAAGAACGAGCCGCCCATGCGCCAGTCGCGCTGGTCGCAGATGGCCGAGCAGGCGTTCCAGAATTCCTGGGTGTTGGCCTGGTAGGCCACGTCTTCCAGCGGGCCGGTGATCTTGCCGTTCTTGATCTCGTAGAACAGCGTGCCGCCGAACTGGAAGTTGTAGCGCTGCTGGTCGATCGAGTACGAACCGCGGCCCAGGATGTAGATGCCCTTTTTCACATCCTTGACCATCTCGTCCGGGGTCAGGCGCGCCTTGCCTGCTTCGAGCGACACGTTCGGCATGCGCTGGAACTGGATGGTGCTCCAGCTGTCCGCATACGAGCAGCCGTGCGATTCCTTCTCGCCGATGATGTGGGCCTGGTCGCGCGTGGCCTGGTAATTGACCAGGATGCCGTTGCGGATGATGTCCCACTTCTTGGCGCGCACGCCTTCGTCGTCGTAGCCGACCAGGCCGAGCGAACCCGGGGTGGTGCGGTCGGCAACGAAGTTCACGCGCTCGGAGCCGTACTTGAATTTCTTCGTTTCCCACTTGTCCAGACCTGCGAAGCTGGTGCCGGCGTAGTTGGCTTCGTAGCCGAGCACGCGGTCCAGTTCCGTCGGGTGTCCGACGTTTTCGTGGATGGTGAGGAACAGGTGTTCGGGGCTCAGCACCAGGTCGTACTTGCCCGGCTCGACCGACTTGGCAGTCAGCTTCTCGCGCGCCTGCTTTCCTGAGAGACGCGCATCTTCCACGATATCGTAGGAGTTGGTGTACAGCGTGGTCACGCCGCCCGCGGCCTGCACCTTGTCGCTGGCCTTGGCATCGAAATACTCGTAGCCCATGCTCACCGGCGAGGAGAGGCCCGCGCGCGAGCGGAACTTGCCGCTCGCCTTGTCGACGGCGGTCGCGTTGATCGGGGCCCACAGGCGGTGGATGTCCTGGTCGATGTAGGAACCGTCGGTGGAAGCGAAGTACTTCTGCTGGTTGATCTGGAACAGCGAGGCGGTCATGAAGGTCGCGCCGGCGTCCATGCCCGCCTTGTTGGCGGCGATCAGCATGTCGGCCTTGTCCTTGACCGGGATGCTGCGCCAGTCCTTCTTCATCGGGGTGGCCCAGGCCACTTCGCCCACGCCCTTGACCGGCGCCAGGCGCACTGGCTCGCTCTGTAGCTTGGCGTTGGCCTTGGCGATCGCCACGGCCTGGCGCGCCGCGTTGGCGATGCCGTCCGGGCTCATGTCGTTGGTCGACGCAAAGCCGTAGGCGCCGCCCGCAATCACGCGCACGCCGACACCGCTCGACTCGGTGTTGCTGATGTTCTCGACGTTCAGGTCGCGGGTGGTGATGAACTGGTTCAGGTAGCGGCCGATGCGCACATCGCAGTAGGACGCGCCGGCCTGGGTGGCGGCGTTCAGCGCAATGTCGGCCAGCGCCTTCTTGACGCTGCGCGGCATGGCGGCCATCAGCTCGTCGGCGGCGATGGCATTGCCGAAGACCGGGACGAGCATGGCGCCGGCAGTGCCGGCGCCTATCTGGAGGAATTTACGACGTTCCATGTGTGTCTAGTTTTCCATTAGCGTTCGCCCCTGTGTTAGCCCTTGAGCCGTCATCCCGGCGCAGGCCGGGATCCAAGTTCCGCGCTAACACTGCGGAGAAAAATTAGATTCCGGCCTTCGCCGGAATGACGGTCTTGAGGCTACAGGTGGAGGTTGCTGTAGTGGTTGTTGTAACGATCCCCGCTTACACCGCGTCCGACAGCGACGTGAAGTTGAAATCGCGCACCTTCATCGACGGGATCAGCATCGAGTAGTTCGCCTCGTCGCCACCGATCACCACCGGCTTGCCGATCTCCTCGATGTTGTTCAGCATGGTCACCGGGCTCTCGTTGAAGCGGAAGTTCTTGATCGGGTGTTTGACCTTGCCGTTCTCGATGTAGAAGGTGCCGTCGCGCGTCAGGCCGGTGAGCAGCACCGACTGCGGGTCCACCATGCGGATGTACCAGGTGCGGGTCACCAGCACGCCCTTCTTGGTGCTGGCGATCAGCTCTTCGGTCGTGCGGTCGGTGCCGGCCATGATGACGTTGCCGGCACGTCCGATGGCGCGCTGGCCTTTCTGCTTGGCCCAGTACTGCGAGTAGTTCAGCGCATTGATGCGGCCGTCCTTCACCAGCTGCAGGCGCTCGCGCGGCAGCATGTCGCTGTCCCAGGGCAGCACCGGCACGTCCTTGTCCCACGGGTCGGACCAGATGTTGACCTGCTGGTCGAACAGCTTGTCGCCCAGGCGGTTCTTGCCGCCCTGCTTCGACAGGAAGCTGCGCCCCTCGTCGGCCATGCGGGCGTTGAAGCCGCCCAGCATGAAGGTCAGGAGGTCGCTGGTGGCGGCCGGTTCCATCACGACGGTGTAGCGGCCCGGCTCGATCGCCTTGGCGTCCACCGAACGCAGCGCCTTTTCGATGGCGACGTCGGCGGCCTCACGGGCGTCAAACCTGGCCACATCGCGCGCCGAGCGCTTGACCCAGCCCGAGCCGCGGCCGTCTTCGGTCCGCACGGTGCAGGTGAAGTCGAGCGAGGTCGCGACCTGGTGGCCGAACAGGCCGTTCGAGTTGGCGACGCTCTGGAACGAGGCGCGGTCGGTGAAGAAGCCGGCGGCGACCAGGCCCTTCTTGCGGCAGGCTTCCATCGCATAGGCGGCGGCCTGGGCGCGGAATTCCGGGTCGATGTCGGCGGTGCGCTGGAAGAAAGTCTCGGACGGCTTGAACGCGGACTTGCCGATCGCAGGCATGAACTCCGGGTTCTCCGGCGCCAGGCGCGCCAGGTCTTCGGCGCGGCGCACGGCGCGCTCGAGCGACTTGTCGTCGAACTCGTTGATGGTGGCGGTGCCCTGGCGTTTGCCGAAGGCGACCTGCACCTGGATGCGGGTGTCGTCGGCGAATCCGGCGGTCGACACGGCATTGCGCGCGAAGCGGATGTTGCCGATGCGGCTGCCGCTGATGTCGACGATGCACTCGTCGGCCTTCGACAGCGACAGCACGCGCTCGGTGATGCGCTTGGTCTGGTCTTGGGTCAGGATGCTCATGAAGGTCCCTTCCTCAGCCGATCTTGCGGGCGGTGTTGATCACGTTGACGCCGTTGAAGCGCGTGGTCGAGGAACCGTGCGAGACGATACTGATCTGCGGCGGCTGGCCTTTGCCGTCGAAGAAGGAACCACCCATGCGCCAGTCGCGCTCGTCGCAGATGGCCGCGCAGTTGCCCCAGAATTCCTGGGTATTGGTCTGGTAGGCGACGTCTTCCAGCATCTGGCCGATCTTGCCGTCCTTGATCTCGTAGAACAGCTGGCCGCCGAACTGGGCGTTGTAGCGCTGCTGGTCGATCGAGAACGAGCCGTCGCCGACGATGTAGATGCCCTTCTTGATGTCCTTGACCATCTCGTCCGGGGTCAGGCGCTTCTTGCCGGGCGCCAGCGAGACGTTCGGCATGCGCTGGAACTGCACCGAGTTCCAGGAGTCGGCGTACGAGCAGCCGTGCGATTCCTTCTCGCCGATGATGTGGGCCTGGTCGCGCGTGGCCTGGTAGTTGACCAGGATGCCGTCCTTGACGATGTCCCACTTCTTGGTCTTGACGCCTTCGTCGTCGTAGCCGACGCAGCCGAGCGAGCCCGGGGTGATCTTGTCGGCGTACAGGTTGACCATCGGGTTACCGTACTTGAACTTCTTCGACTCCCATTTATCCAGGGTGGCGAAGCTGGTGCCGGCGTAGTTGGCTTCGTAGCCGAGCACGCGGTCCAGTTCCGTCGGGTGTCCGACGTTTTCGTGGATGGTCAGCCACAGGTGTTCCGGCGACAGCATCAGGTCGTACTTGCCCGGGAGGACAGACTTGGCGGTCAGCTTGGCCTTGGCATCGCGGCCCGCGGCGCGCGCGTCCTCGATGATGTCGTAGGAGCCGGTGTACAGGGTGGCGACGCCGCCGGCGGCCTTGAGCTTGTGCTCCTTGCGCGCGTCCAGGTACTCGTAGCCCATGCCGACTGGAGCTCCTAAGCCAGACCTCGAACGGAACTTGCCGGTGGCCTTGTCGACCGCGGTAGCCTGGAACGGGGCCCACAGGCGGTGCAGGTCCTGTTCGATGTAGGAACCGTCGGTGGAAGCGAAGTACTTCTGCTGGTTCACCTGGAACAGCATCGAATTCATGAAGGCCGCGCCGCCTTCGATGCCGGCCTTGTTCGCCGCGATCAGCAGGTCGGCCTTTTCCTTGATCGGCACCGTGCGCCAGTCCTTCTTGATCGGCGTGTTCCACGATACCTCACCGACGCCCTTGACTGGTGCAAGGCGCACCGGTTCGGACTGCAGCTTGGCGTTGGCCTTGGCGATGGCGACCGCCTGGCGCGCCGCATTGGCGATGCCGTCGTTCGACATGTCCGAGGTGGCGGCGAAGCCGTAGGCGCCGTTGGCGATCACGCGCACGCCGACGCCGGCCGACTCGGTATTCGCCACATTCTCGACATTCAGGTCGCGGGTGGTGATGAACTGGTTCAGGTAGCGGCCGATGCGCACGTCGGCGTAGCTGGCGCCGGCCTTGGTGGCGGCGTTCAGCGCGACGTCGGCCAGCGCCTTCTTGGCGGCCGTCGGCATGGAGCTGAGCAGTTCTTCAGCGGCGATCGCGCGCGAGAACGGCACGAGCGTCGAGGCGAGGGCCATGCTGCTGAAATTGAGAAAGGTACGGCGTTCCATCGTGTCTCCTGAAATCAACCTGTTTCTGGGGCAGCGGTCCAGTCAACAACACGGCCCGCTCTTGTATTTACGGCGCAATGAAGGGTCTTTGCCGGGCTGGATGCGGCCTCGGCAAACTTGCCAACCTTAGCAGTAACTTGACGTTTTGAATAGGCAATTGTTGTGCCATGTCAAAGCATTTTCCAAGTGTTTGTTTTCGTGGACGTCCGATGTCCGCGCAAAGTGTCCGGACACCTGTCCGGGCATCCAAGGCGGACACTTGTCTGGACAGCTCGACGACTGATATATGCATATGCGACGAACGCTTGACTGTCCGCAAAGCCTGACCGATCATCAGCGCGGCGGCGGCGTTCCGCCCGTCCGCGCACAATCACCATGGAGACCTCGAACCGATGAAACGACTGATCCTGGCCGCTGGCATCGCCGCGACCCTGTTCGGCGGCGCAGCACAGGCCGACGATGCCCTGAAAGCCGCCATCGCGGGCGAACACCGCAGCGCCGCCAACAAGGCCCGCGACGCCGCGCGCCACCCCTACGAAACCCTGACTTTCTTCGGTATCAAACCGAACATGACGGTGGTGGAGCTGGCGCCGGGCGGCGGCTGGTATACCGAGATTCTGGCGCCCTACCTGCGCCAGAACGGCAAGCTGATCGCAGCAGGCCAGGCCTTCGTGCCGGAAAAGCGCGGCGGCATGGCGCTCAAGGCGAAGTTCGATGCGGCCCCGGCCCTCTACGACAAGGTGGTCCCAGCCGTGTTTGAACCGCCGGCCACCTACCAGATCGCGGCTCCGAACAGCGTCGACATGGTGCTCACCTTCCGCAACCTGCACAACTGGGTCGGCAACGGCGAAGACGCCCTGAAGAACACCTTCAAGGAAATCCACAAGGTCCTGAAACCGGGCGGCGTGCTGGGCATCGTCGACCACCGCCTGCCGGCAGCGATGACGCAGGACGCCAAGGCCTCGAGCGGCTATGTGCATGAAGCCTGGGTGATCAAGCTGGTGGAAGGCCAGGGCTTCAAGCTGGCGGGCAAGTCGGAAGTGAACGCCAACCCGAAGGACAAGGCCGATCACGAGAAGGGTGTATGGACCCTGCCGCCGGTACTGGCCAACAAGGACAAGGACCGCGAGAAGTACATGGCGATCGGCGAGAGCGACCGTATGACGCTCAAGTTCGTCAAGCAGTAAGCACAGCGGGGGAGTCGCCCTCCCCCATCGTGAAATTTTGTGTATTTCCTTCGGCGGCGAGCGTGTATATTCTTGCCACTCGCTTATTTGTACCGACCGAAGGAACCCATGAAAACCGCACGCCTCGCCGCCGCCGTGGCATTCGCCCTGGCCGGCCTCGTCCACGCACAAGACACCACCCCGCCGCCAAGCCCGACGCCGGGCACCCCGCCGTCACCCGCCGTCGCAACGCCTTCCGCCACCACCGCGCCCGCCCTGCCGGCGATCGAGAACTCGGTGGTCAAGATCTTCGCCACCGTACGCCGTCCGGACCCATACAAGCCCTGGTCCAAGCAGTCGCCGGCCGACGTGACCGGCTCCGGTGTGATCATCGAGGGCAAGCGCATCCTGACCAACGCCCACGTGGTTGGCTATGCCAGCCAGGTCGAGGTGCAGGCCAGCCAGTCGGGCGACAAGGTGTCGGCCAAGGTGATCGCGCTGGCGCGCGGCCTTGACCTGGCCGTGCTGGAACTGGACGATCCATCCTTCTTCGACAAGCGTCCGCCGGTACAGCGCGCCGCCGTGCTGCCGGACGTACGCGAAGCGGTGTTCGCCTACGGTTACCCGGTGGGCGGCAACTCGCTGTCGACCACCCGCGGCATCGTCTCGCGCGTGGAGTTCGTCGGCTACGGCTCGTTCAGCTCGGGCCTGCGCATCCAGATCGACGCGCCGATCAACCCGGGCAACAGCGGCGGCCCGGTGATCGCGGGCGACAAGATGATCGGCCTGGCCTTCTCGATGGCGGCCAATGCCCAGAACATCGGCTACGTGATCCCGAACGAAGAGATCGAGCTGTTCCTGAAAGACGTGGCCGATGGCCGCTACGACGGCAAGCCGCTGCTGCACGACAGCGTGCAGACGCTGGAAAACCCGGCCCTGCGCCAGTACCTGAAGATCGACAAGTCGGTGGAAGGCGCGCTGGTGCACCGTCCGTACAAGACGGACGCCAGCTGGCCGCTGAAGGAAGGCGACATCATCACCCACATCGGCGAGTACCCGATCGACAACCAGGGCATGGTCAAGCTGGGCGCGAACCTGCGCGTGCGCTTCCAGTACCGCATCCAGCAGCTGGCAAAGAACGGCAAGGTGCCGATGACGGTCATCCGCGGCGGCAAGCCGGTCAAGATCGAGGTGCCGACCAGCGGCCCGCGTCCGCTCCTGATTCCGGACCTGAACGGCGGCTACCCGTCCTACTTCGTGTACGGCCCAGTGGTGTTCACCCGCGCGACCAACGAGTTCCTGTCCTTCCTGGCCTCGAGCGCACCGATGGCCAACGTCTACGCCTTCAACGACAGCCCCCTGATGACGCAGCGCGGCGATTCGCCCGATGCGGCGCGCGAGGAACTGGTGGTGATCAGCGGCCCGTTCTTCCCGCACAAGCTGGTGACCGGCTACAGCAACCGCTTCGGCTCGGTGGTGGAATCGGTGAACGGCACCAGGATCCGCAGCCTGGCCCACCTGGTGACGGTGCTGCGCGACCTGAAGGATGAATTCGTGGTGTTCAAGTTCGACCAGCGCTTCGGCGAGAACCTGATCCTGCCGCGCAAGGCGGCGCTGGATGCGACCGAAGGGATCCTGTCGGATAACGGGATTCGGACGCAGGGGTCGGAGGATATGATGAAGGTGTGGGGCGGGAAGTAAGGCGTTTCGGTGTCTGCGTGGGCGGGAAACCCGCCCACCCTACGTAGGGGTAATCTGGTCCTGTGGACCAGATTACGGTCTCCTGCCCACGCGGGCAACCAGCTTCACATCAGCTCTTCTTCTCTTTCTTCACCGGCACAAACAGCAAATCCTGGAAGTCATAGCTGAAGTCCGTCTCCGTCGACACCGGCTTCATGCGCACCCGTTCGATGCTGCCGTCGTGGTCCAGCGAGAAGGTTACGTAGGCGTCGGCGTTGAAGTTGCGCTCCTTCCAGCGCACGATGAAGGTGTCGTGCTGGAAGTGCTCCATCTCCCCCGTCAGGTCCGGCGTCTTTGCAAACGACAGCACCAGCTTGTTGTTGACGCGCTTGATATTCGCCTTGCCGTACCAGACATCCTCATACTCTCCCTCATACGAGGCCAGCGGCAGCGAGGGCTTCGACGCCGCCGCGCGCGACGCCGCCTCGCCCTTCACGCGGGCCGCTTCCTTGGCCTGGTTCTCGCGGTCGATGTCGGCGATGCGTCCGATCCAGTCGGTCGGCGCCGCCCCCAGGTGCTGGTCGAGCAGGCGGTACTGCAGCGCGTTGAGCGACGGGCCGCTTTCGGCATTGGTGAAGATCGCGATGCCCAGCTTCGCTTCCGGCACCAGCAGCACGCGGGTGTAGAAGCCCTGCAGCGCGCCGCCGTGCATGGCGACCAGCTTGCCCTGGTAGTCGCGCAGCTGGAAGCCCAGGCCGTAGGCGTAGAAGTTCGGCCTGGTGGCCGCCAGCGGCGGGCGCGGCGTGCTGATGGTCATCGGGGTCTGCGCGGTCCACATCTCGCGCGCCTGCTTGTCCGACCACAGGCGCTTGTCCCCGCCGATCTTGCCGTTATCGAGCAGCACTTGCATCCAGCGCGCGATGTCCTCGGCATTGGTGTTGATGCCGACCGCGCCGACCGCGTTCGCGACCGGCATCGGTTTCACGGGCACCGCCTTGCCATTGATCTTGCTGTGCGGCGCCGAGACGTTGGCGAGCTGCTTGTTCTCGTCCAGGCTGGTGGTGGTGTTCGCCATGCCGACTGGCTTCAGTATCCACTCATGCATGGTCTCGCCCCAGCTTTTACCGGATTTGGCGGCGATGATCTTGCCGGCGACGATGTACAGCAGGTTGTCGTAGGCGTAAGCACTACGGAAGCTGGTAGCCGGCTTGATGTAGCGGAGGTTGTGGATGATCTCGTCGGTGCTGAAGTTGGTGGTCGGCCACCACATCAGGTCACCCGCGCCAAGTCCCAGGCCGCTACGGTGGACCAGCAGGTCGCGGATGGTCATCTCGGCCGTGACGTAGGCGTCGTACATGCGGAAATCCGGGAGGTGCTTGATCACCGGGTCATCCCAGGCCAGCTTGCCCTGGTCGACCAGCATGGCCAGGGCGGCGGCGGTGAAGGCCTTGGAGTTCGAGGCGATCTCGAAGATGGTCTTGCCGTCGACCGGCGCCGGCTCGCCGCGCTTGCGCACGCCGAAGCCTTCGGCGGCCAGGACCTTGCCATCCTTGACCACGGCGATGGCGATGCCAGGGACGTCGAATTCCTTCATGACGCGTTCGACATCGGCTTTCAGGTTGTAGGCCGGCGCTTGTACGGCGGCGGTAGGCGCCGCTTCCTGCGCATACACTGCGCCGGCTGTAGAAAACGCGATCAGGACCGCAGCTGCAATTCGGTTCATCGAAAACACGGTGTTCATCCCCTCGTTATTTATTCATCTGTTTGTCGACGCTGCCCTGCGTCTCCGGGTGGTAGCGCTCGCGCGCGGCCTTGTAGACGCGCTCGGCCCAGGCGCGGTCATCTGGATTGGCGCGCAGCGCGCCGTACAGCGGCACCACGAATTTCTGGCGGCCGACACTCATCAGGAAGGCTTCCAGGTTCGGGCGGATCGCACGGTAGCCGGCATGCACCGCGGCGCGGTAGAAGCGGAAGGCCACTTCATTGTTGCCGGTCTTGGCCAGGCCATAGGCCTTGTCCAGTTCTTCCAGCTTGGCGGCATTCGCCTTGTTGTCGATGTCGTTCAGGAACTTCATCCACTCGGCGGCATTCCATTGCTTGGCTGGCAACTGGGCGGTGGTGATCTCGCCCTTGAGCCAGCGTGCGGTGGTGTCGTTCAGCTTTGCCAAGCGGGTCGACACGGCCTTCTTGGCGCTGGCCGGGATGCCGGGGCCGTACAGCCACTCGTCCAGCTCCGCGTCGCTCATGATCTTCGGATTCTTCGCGAGCAGATTGGTGCGCAGGTATTGCACGAACTGGTCGGTGGTCACGCTCTGGAAGGCGTGCTGGTCGAACCAACCGCGCAGGAAGGGGTCGAAGGCGGCGCGGCCGGCGCGCTGTTCCAGCGTGCGCAGGAACCAGGCGCCCTTCGGATAGGCCAGGCCTTCGTCCGTATAGTTGGCGCTCGAGGTGTCCGGGTCGCGCGTCACCAGGGCCTGCTTGGCCTTCGGGATATCCTTGAGCGAATCGAGCGCCTCTTCCTGCTCCAACTGCAGGTTCATGGTCGCCACTTCCTCGCCGTAGAGCTTCTCCAGGATGCGGGTGGTGACGTAGGTAGTGAAACCTTCGTTGAGCCACCAGTGCTTCCACGAGGCGTTGGTCACCAGGTTACCCGACCAGCTGTGCGCCAGCTCGTGCGAGACCAGGTCGACCAGGCTGCGGTCGCCAGCGATCATGGTAGGGGTCAGGAAGGTCAGGCGCGGATTCTCCATGCCGCCGATCGGGAAGGACGGCGGCAGCACCAGCATGTCGTAACGTCCCCAGCGATACGGGCCATACAGCGATTCGGCCGCAGCCACCATCTTCTCGGTATCGGCCAGCTCGTACTCGGCAGCCTTGATGCGCATCGGCTCGGCGTACACGCCGGTGCGACCACCCAGGGTGCGCGCTTCCAATTCTCCGATGCCGATCGCGATCAGGTAGGACGGCACCGGCTGCGGCATGGTGAACTTCCAGCCGCCCTTGCCCGTCGCCTTTGGATCGTTATCGGCGCTCATCACGACGCGCATGCCTTCCGGCGCCTGGATGCGCGCCGTGTAGGTGAAGCGCACCGCCGGGGTGTCCTGGACCGGCACGAAGGAGCGCGCGGCGATCGGCTGCGACTGGCTGAACATGAACGGGTACTTGCCCGACATGGTCTGCTTCGGGGTGAGCCACTGCAGCGCCGGCGCGGTCGGCGAGGTCTGGTAGTGGATGCGCACCTTGGCCGGCTGGCCGGGCAGCGCGATGTGCAGCGCCTGGCCTTTCTCGGCATCGAGCTTGTCGAGGGTGTACTTCACAGGAGCCCAAGCGCCTTTGGCATCCTGCGCCTCGATCTTCGAGATGTTCAGTTCGCGGGTGTCCAGGTCGAGCGTGGTCGCCTTCTTGTCGATCCAGTTCAGCGTCAGGTCGGCGTAGCCGGCCAGGGTCTTGCGGCTGAAGTCGGCCTTCAGGTCCAGATGCAGGGCCGTGGTCTTGACCTGGTCGTATTTGGCGTAGCTGAGGGGATCGAGTGCGAACGCGTAGGCGCTCCACTGGCAGATAAAGGCGCAGGCAGTGGCGCGCAGCAGGGTGCTTGTCTTCATGGTCTCTCGTGGAAGGGTCGGCTGAGGGCGCAGGCAGGATAGCACTTTCAACCGTACCGGAAAAGCGCAAGCGCCCGCCTGGTGCGCGCTGTAAGGACAGCTGCCTCTGCTATGATCCGGCTTTGCACCAGACGCACCGCCACTGCATGGACGCCTTCCTCGTCTCGACCGGCATCGTGGGACTTGCCGAGATCGGCGACAAGACCCAGCTGCTGGCGTTCCTTCTCGCCGCCCGTTTCCGCCGCCCGCTGCCGATCGTATTCGGTATCTTTGTCGCGACCATCGCCAACCACGCTTTTGCCGCCGCGGTGGGCGCCCTGGTGAACGAATTATTGGGACCGAACACGATGCGCTGGGTGCTGGGCCTGTCCTTCCTCGGCATGGCCGCCTGGACCATGATCCCCGACGAGATCGACCCGAACGATACGCCGCTGGCGCGCTACGGCGTATTCCTCACCACCCTGCTCGCCTTCTTTGTCGCCGAAATGGGCGACAAGACCCAGGTCGCGACCGTGGCCCTGGCGGCGCGCTACGAATCGATGGCGGCGGTGGTCGCCGGCACCACCTTCGGCATGATGCTGGCGAACGTGCCCGCGGTGATCTTCGGCGAGCGCATCGCCAAGCGCGTGCCGCTGACGCTGGTGCACGGCCTGGCGGCACTGATCTTCGCAGTGCTGGGTATCGCTACGCTGCTCGGCGCCGGTGAATCACTCGGCTTTTGACCTTGTAGGGTGGGCGGGTCGTCCCGCCCACGCGGCGATAGTTAGCCGCAAGATCATCCGACACGAAAAAAAAGCCGATAACAATCACCGCGTGGGCGGAATCCGCCCACCCTACTCCTGTGTCACCCACACCGGCGCCGACCACAACACATTGCCGTCTTCCTGCGTCACCCTGGCATAGTAGAAGTGCTTGCCCGGCGCCGGCGTGAAGGTGCTCGTGGCCAGGTTCGAGACTTCCGTCACCGTCCCGTTCCGCCCCGGCACACCCTCCATGATCGACACCGCCGCCACCTTCTTGCCGGCGCTGGACGCGAAGTTCGCCACCAGCTTCAGCGGCCCGCGGTTGGTGAAGCGCTCGCCCATCAGCTTGCCGTTTGCGGTGAGCACCAGCTGCGAGCCCTTGTCCATGGTCGCGAACACGCGCCGCGCCTTGAGCGCCTCGACAAAACTGTCGCGCGTGAGCGCCGTCCCGTTGGGCAGCAGGATGCCGGTGCGGTTGGTATAGGACGCGCCCCAGTTGGCGCAGTGGTTGTCCTGGTTGGTGCTGAAGGCGACGTGGTAGCCCGCCTCCAGCAGGCGGTTGCAGGCCTGCTCGAAGTTGCTGCGGCGTTTTTCGGTCTCGCTGTCGTTGACGGAGAACGCGGTGCTGTTCATCACCTCGCACAGCGCCATGGCTTCGTCGCCGTCCGGGGTGTACCCGAGCGGCACGCCGTTGACGATGAACTGGCCGCTGTGCGAGGGATGGTTGAACTGCCCCACCCAGCCGCGCTGGCGCATCAGGGAGTACAGCGCGGCGTAGTCGTTGCGCGGGGTGCGCGTATCGGCCATCAGCTCGCCCAGGGCATTGCTTTCCCAGCCCAGCAGCTCGTCGCTGTTGAAGATGTTGATGTGGCCACCGTTGTTGATGACGCCCCACTCCATGCCGTACAACGCCAGGAAGCCGGGCTTGGTGGCATTGAAGGCGGCCGCGCTGGCCAGGCCGGCCTTGAACAGGTCCTTGGCCTTGGTCGGGTCGCCTTCCAGGTTGGTGCCGTCCGACCCGTCGTACATGTGGTTGTGTTCCGAGACGGCCAGGATGTCGAGGCCGCGCCCGCGGGCATAGGCAAAGGCGGCTTCCGGGCCGTACTTCGCCTTGAGTGGCTCCTGCGCGCCCTTGCAGTCGTCGAGGGCGCCGCCGCCGTCGCTGTGGTTGCTCTGGCTGTGCAGGTTGGCGAGGTAGACGGTATAGGGAAGCGAGGCGGTGGCCGGCACCATCGGCACGCCGTCGCGCCGGGCGCGGCCATCGGGCAGCGGCGCGAAGCGCGGCATGCGCGCCGCCGGCTGGGGACCGACCGCGATCTGCCAGTCCTGCTCGACGGCGCCATGCTGGTCGTCGTGGTGGACGCCGCGCAGGATGGCGCGCATGCGTACCGTGTACAGGCCGGCCGGCGCCGCGGCGCCCTTGATACGGCCATCCCACACGACCTGTGCCGGGACATCTTCGCCGGTGAAGGCGCTGCTGCCGCGCCAGACCTGGACGACGCGCTTCTCGGGGTTCAACAGCTCCAGCTTCCAGTAGACGGTTGCCGGCTGTTCCAGGCCGGGATAGCTGAAGTTCAGGCTGAAGGTTCGGCGCGCATCCGCCTGTTCGGCCCGGAAGGGCGCGTGCAGGGTCGCTTCGAATTCCTTGTGCTCGGCCGGGGCCGCGAAAGCGCTGCCGCAGCACAGGGCCAGCAGGAGCGCACGGAGGGAGGGGGGCAAGGTGATGGTTTTCATAATGCAATTTTTACAATTGCACCGAACTCCACCTTGCGCCGATTCGTCTCCGATATTGCAAATTTATCTAGAACAGTTGAGCAATTTCAACTGTTCGACAAACCCCTAGAAATGGAAGTCCGCCCGCACCATCGGCGTGCTAGCGCGTTGCCCTGCCCCGCCGGTCGTCCGACGCGAATTGCCGAACTTGTTGTTCCAGAACTGGTAGCCGACGCCGACGCGGATCTTCTTCGGCGCATAGCCGAGACGCGGGCCGATGTCGACCATCAGCGCCATGTCGAGGTTGGTCTCGGCGCTGGTCGGGTTGCCGGTTTCGTCGAGCCCCTTGGGGGCGATGAAGTTCAGGAAGCCCTCGAAGGACCAGCGTTCGTTCACCGGGATGCCCCAGCTGGCGCCGAACATCGGGTGGGTGTCGTAGGTGTAGCGCCCGCGCACGTTGGCGATCGGCGGGAAGGGGCCGCTCGGCGCGTTCGATTCGCGCAGCCACAGGATGCTGGTGTTCAGGAAGCCCGGCACGTCCCACATCAGGGTCGGACCCGCGACCAGCATGCGCTTGCGCGAGTTGTAGCCGACGTCGTCCTTGTGGTTGACGTCGAAGCCAAGCGTCAGGCCCACGCCCTTTACCTTGCCGACGCGGATCTCCTGGCCGCGCAGCGCGCCGATGTCGAGCGTGTGGCGGTACAGCAGGTAGCCCTCGAGTGATCCGCTGTCGCTCCCCAGGTTGCGTGGGTCCGTGCTGTCGGACTTGAGCACGTCCAGGTTCAGGTAGTTGCTGCCGTACTTGTAGCCGCTGGCGTGGGTGAAGGCCACGATGTGCTTCTTGATGTGCTCCGGGTTGAAGGGTTCTGCGAAGCGGGTGCCGTAGCGGTAGCTGATGGCGTTGTCGCTCCAGTCCACCGCCATGGCCGGGGCAGCGCTGCACAGCAGGGCGGCGCAGGCGGCCGCGGTCAGTTTCTTGCTCATGTCGTCGTTCCTGGCTGATTGTTTCCATGGCCGGCGCGCGCATCGCCCGGCCTGCGTTCCACATACACGTCCACCTTGTGCTCGCGACCGTCGTCGACCAGCTCGATCGTATTCGACGCCTGCGGCGCGCCGTCCAGCACCAGGGCCTCGCCCACCGTGGCGCGCAGCACCGTCACCTGCCAGTCCGTGCGGCCCATGCGGTAGCGGAAGCGCAGGCTGTCCCAGCCTTCGGGCAGCAGCGGCGCCAGCGCCATGCGGTCGACCGCGCGCTCCAGTCCGAGCAGGGCGTCGCCCAGCAGCACGTGCAGCCACCCGGCCGCCACGCCGTCCATCATGAAGCAAGGTGCGTCGGTACAGCGCACGCGTGCTTCGCCGGGCGCGGCCAGGGTGCGGACGCGTCCCCAGGCCGAGGTACCGGCGCCGTCCCCCGCCAGGGCCAGCGCCGCCCAGGCCGCCGTGCGCGCATCCGGCGGCGCGGCCTTGTCCAGCACATCCAGCGCGGAGGCGACCCGTCCGGACTCGGCGCCGGCGATGGCGGCCCAGGCCTGAGTGGCGGCGTCCGCTCCTTCGCCTTCGAGGGCGTAGGCGGCGCCGTCCCAGCCGTGCTCCTCGGCCTGGGCGCGCAGCGCCAGCGCGGCGCCGCGGCAGGTGGTGGCGAAGCCGAAGTCGGCGCGGCGGTCGGCCACCTCGGCGAAGCGCTGCAGGACGGTGGCCAGCATGAAGGCCAGCTGCAGGCTCTCGGGACGCTCCTCCAGGTCCTGCTCGTCCTCATGCATGCGGGCGCCCAGCAGAGGCAGGCCGCGCGGGCCGAAGCGCAGGCAGCCGCGCAGGCCGTGCACGCAGACCTGGTACAGGTCGTCGCGCGCCAGCCGGGTGCCGCTCGAGGGCTCGCCGCCGGCCGGCTCGCGCAGGATGCCGTAGTCGCCGGTCACGCTCACGTAGCGGTGCAGCGCAAAGGGGAGCCACAGGAAGTCTTCGACAGGGCTGCCTTCGGCGCCGATGTCGTCGCGTGCGGCGCGCAGCAGCGCCGCGCGCAGCGTCTCCGGGTTGCCGTGCACCGTGCCCAGGGCGCCTTGCAGCTGGGCGCCAGGCGCCCCGCCACGCGTGGCGGACAAGGCCGCATAGGGCAGCCAGCCGTTGGCGAACAGGTCGAACGCGGGGTCTGGCGTGGCGACGCGCAGGCTGCCGAGCAGTTCGTCCCAGTAGGCGTGCACCTGGCGCAGGGCCAGCGCCGCCGCCTTGGCGCCGCCGTGCTGCTGCGCCATGCGGCTGGCCGCCAGGCTGTCGGGGCCGGCCGCGCCCAGCAGGAACACGAGTTCGGTGTCGGCGCCCGGCTGCAACTCGACCGTGGTTTGCAAGGCCGCGCAGGGGTCGAGCGCAGCGCCCAGCGTGCCGGCCAGTCCCTTGCGTTCCAATGCGGCCGGCCGCGCCGGGCTGCGGTGACGGCCGATGAATTCCTGCCGGTCGGCGGTGTAGGCCCGTTGCGGGGCGTCCAGGTGGAAGAAGCCGACCGTATCGACAAAGCCGGTGCCGAAGGCGTTCCTGGCCAGCAGCGCGCCGCTGGCGACGTCGATGCCGGTGACGATCTGCAGGCCGGGAGCGGCATGCTGCTCGTCCAGCCACCATTGCACGTAGCCGGTCGCGGACAGGCGGCGCGGCGCGCTCGACAGGTTGCGCAGGCGCAGCACCATGTACTTGAGCGGCGCACCCGGCGCGACGAAGCAGCGCAGTTCCGAGTGGATGCCGTGGACCTGATGTTCGAACAGGGTATACCCGAAGCCGTGGCGGGTGCGGTACGGCTCATCCGAGGGCATCGGCCAGGGCGTCGGGGACCAGGCAGCGCCGCTGTCTTCGTCGCGCAGGTAGAAGGCTTCGCTCGCTGTCAGGCATCGCGCGCGCCGGCCGTACCAGGTGCTGCCGGTGTCGCTTGCCCGCAGCATGGCGCCGAACACGCCGTTTGCGAGCGGGTGCTCCCAGGGCACGGAGAAGGGTTGGTGGACCACGGCTTCGCGGCCGTCCTGCGTGAAGCCGCTCACGCCGTCGTCGTGCAGCAGCGAGGCTGCCGGCGTCAAGGCCGCGTCAAGCGTCCATGGCGCGGCGTCTTCACGCGGCGTGAATGGCGGCGGCAGGGCCGGCAGCGCCGGCGCCGCGCGGCGCAGCTGCTCGGCCAGGCTGCCGCCCTCCTCCACCAGCAGCACCTGGGCGGCCGCGCGCAGCAGGATGCGGTCTTCCTGCGGAACTTCTTCCAGCAGGTGGACGTGGATGCCGTCCGGCTGTTCCAGCGCCAGCACCTGGCTGCGGATCTCGCGGTTCTCGCACAGCACCAGCACGTCCACCTCCAGGCCGCGCACGCGCCAGTAGACATGGGCTTGCAGGATCTCGGGTAGCAGGCGGCTGTCAAGGCCGGGCTGCAGCACCAAGAGTGGACGGCCGGCGTCGACGCCGTACAGGCGCAGGGCGTCGCGGCTGCGCATGTTGCGTTCGATGATGCCGGGGTCGGCGCGCAGGCCGGGCACGGGCGCCAGCAGGCAGGCGGCCAGGCGGTTGTAGCGCTGGGCCTCGGCGTCGCCCAGGCCGGCGGCGCGCAAGGCCGCCTGGCCGTGCGTCCACGCAGCCTCGACCGCCTCGTCCACCGCCTGCGGATCGCCATAGCGCAGCGCCAGTTCGCGTGCGGCAGCCGGCGTGGCGGCAGTGCCCAGGGCCAGGTCGATTGTGATCTCGTGGCCGGGCTGGAGGCTCAGGCTGCGGCGGATCGCCAGCGCCGGCTCGAGCGGCGTTTCGATCAGTTCCGGCAGCGGTCCGGCCGGGTCGGTGCAGGTGCTGCTGAAGACGGGGGCGCCAGACGCGCCGCGCACCGCCATGCGGCAGAACACGACCGGGGAGCCCGGTCCGGCCAGCGACAGCAGCGCTTGCGACTGCGCGTCGGACCGTACCCGCGTTTCCTGCACCGGCAAGGCGACATGCGCGGTGACGTCCAGCGTGCGCGGCGCATCGAGGGTATTGCGAATGCGGATGCGGCGCAGCTCGACGTCGTCGTCGGGCGCCACGACCACCTCGGTCACGATGATCAAGCCGCGCTCTTCGCGGCGGAAGCTGGCGCGGCCCTCGGCGAAGGCCGCCTCGTAGCGTTCCGGCGCGCCGTATATCGGCGCCAGCGTCGCCGACCACTGCTCCTTCGATGCCGCGTCGACCAGCACGCAGGCCAGGCCGCCCCTGGCGCCGAGCGGATCAGGCTGCCAGCGGGTCAGCACGAAGTCGCGCCACAGGCTGTAGCCTGCGCCGTCGCTGTCCACCATCACGTGGTAGCTGCCGTTCGACAGCAGCTGCAGTTCCGGCGCCCCGGCGGCAGCTCCGGCACGGTCGACCACGCGGCCTGGTGCGGGAACGGCCTGCGGCGCCGCGTCGTCGTAGTGTGACGGTGTCGATGCGCCGCGGGCCGGCAGCGACTCCTGCAGCAGGGCCTGGGCCGCACGCAGCTCGGGATCGCGCTCGAAGCGGCGCTGCATCGGCGCCTCGTGCAGGGTCTGCAGCAGCGCGAGCAGGCTCATTCCCTGGTGGCGGGCGGAGTAGGCGCGCACCACGTGGCGGCGCTCGCCGTGCGGCAGCCGTCCCGGGGTATGGTCGACCGCGTCGTAGAAGCCGTATTCGCCGTTTAATCCTTCCTGGGCCATGCGCTCCAGGTTGGCCAGCGCCGGCGACGGGAGCACCGGCAGCGCCAGCAGCGCCGCATGGGGGGCGGCCACCAAGTCGGCGCCGGCGCTGCGCGCCAGGCCTGCTACCGGAACGCCGAAGCACTCACTTTGGTAGCGCAGCTGGGCATCGACCGCGTTACACAGCGATTCCGAGAATCCCCAGGGCATGGCGTGGCGCGCGCCGTGGACCACCTGCGCACGCACGGCGGCGCGGCCGGCGTGGTCGAGCAAGGTTTCGCGCCAGGACGGCATCAGGAGTTGCGGCGCCAGGTAGTCCGCTAGCCCCCCGCTGCGCGAGAGCAGCAGCTGTTCGGCCCCTTGGACGCGCATCGGGCGACCGAGCGTCCACCAGTGGGTC
The DNA here is from genome assembly GCF_020707295.1 of Massilia sp. IC2-476. Classification (NCBI taxonomy): domain Bacteria; kingdom Pseudomonadati; phylum Pseudomonadota; class Betaproteobacteria; order Burkholderiales; family Oxalobacteraceae; genus Massilia; species Massilia sp. IC2-476. The sequence goes on along the minus strand of NZ_JAJFER010000011.1, from coordinate 48,301 downwards.
TGCCCCAGCTGGTCCTGCGCCACCGCCAGGTAGCTGGCCAGGCGCGCCTCCGATGCCAGCAGGTCGCAGCTGTCGCTGTCGAGGCGCTCGTCTCGCACGTTGCAGCCGGCGGCCAGCAGGCCGGTGTCGCGCTCGAGCAGCGCGCGGAAGTCCATGGCGCCATAGCCGCGCGCCTGCTGCGCCAGCCGCGCCGTCTCTTTCAACAGCTTCTGCGCATGCTGGCGGCCCTCGCGCACCAGCCGCGCCAGCTCGTGGTGGGTGCCGGGGGCCGTCTCGAGGGCGGCCAGCTCGCGCAGGCTCGGGATACGCGTGAGGCTGGCGTCGAACACGTATTCCTCGGCGGCGCGCATCCAGGGCGTCAGCGCCAGCAGCTCGTCCTGCAGGCTGTGGCACTGGGCGGCCAGGCAGGCGGCCCAATCGCGCAGCGCCGGGGCGGCATCGGTGGGGAGGCCGGCCTCCAGCGCATCGGCGGCGGTGGTAACGTGGCGCAGGCATTCGCACAGGCCCGGGAGGGTGTCGGCGGCGCGGCAGCGTTGCGGATCGAGCGCGGCCCAGACGGCCGCCACCTGGGCGCGCACGCCGTGCGGCTGGTGCTGGGCCAGTTCGTCGACGACGTGCAAGGCCGCGCGCAGACCGTCCAGGTCCTGGGGACCGGCGATCGGGGCGTCGGCCAGTTCGTCCAGGCCGGCGCCCAGCAGGCGCATGGCAAGCGCCATCCAGCCGCTGTCGCGGGTGGCGACATGGGCCGGCTCGATCGGGGCCAGGGTGGCGCTGTCGTAAGCGGCGAGGAAGTGGCCGTTCCAGCGCTCCAGCAGCGCCATCGAGGCCAGCACCGCATCCAGCCGGCGCAGCAGCGCGGCAGGGGGAATGAATCCGAAGTCGCGCGCCGCCAGCGCGGACAACAAATAAAGCGCGATGCCGGACGGCGTGGTGCGCGCGTCCGCCAGCGGGTGCGGATGCTCCTGCACGGTGTCAGGCGGCAGCCAGTTGCCGGCCGGGCCGGCGTGGTCCTCGAAAAAGCGCCAGCTGCGGCGCGCAAGGCGCTGCAGGAATGCCTGGCGCGAGGCCGGCAGGCGCGGCAGGCGCTGGACGCGCAGCGGCAGGCTGGTCCACCAGGACAGCACCGGCGACAGGAACCACACCAGCAGCACCGGCGCCGCCGGGAACAGCGAATACGGGTTGGCAAAGGTCAGCAGCAGCGCGGTGGCCACCGCCAGCACCGGCGCAAACCACATGGTCAGCCAGTTGTTCTCGATGATCCGCGCGGGACGCGCCAGCGCTTTCGGCTTCCACTCGAGCTGGCGCCGGCGCGACACCCGGCTGCGCCAGAGCGCACGCACCAGCGCATCGCCCTGGCACCAGGCGGCGTGCGGCAGGAAGCTGGCGGCCAGCGCCGCGCGCACCAGCGGCACGCGGGCGCCGCGCGCCCAGCTGTCGAGGTGCTGGCGCCAGGGCGCGTCGTGCGGACGGTCGACCAGGGCAATGAGGCTGCCCAGCAGGGCCGGCAGGAAGAACACCGACAGCACCACCCCGGTCCAGAACGCGGGCGCCGTCAATCCCGTCCAGCACAGCACCAGCAGCAGCAGCAATGCCGGCGCTACCAGGCTTTCGCGCAGCGTGTCGAACAACTGCCAGCGTGCTTCGGGCGTCATCGGGTTGACTACGCGGCTGCCGTCGGCCTGCACCACGCGGCCACGCACCCAGCCCGCCACCTGCCAGGCCGCGCGCAGCGCGCGATGGCGCCGCAGCGCGTGCTCGCCATAGCTGGCGGGGATGGCTTCTTCCAGCCGCACTTCGCAGTCGTGGCCGGCGTGCAGGCAACCGTCGTCCACCAGGCCCGGCGCCGGCAGCGCATCGTTTGACAGACGGCCGCGCAGCAGCCGTTCGCAGGCATCGACGTCGTAGATGGCGGCCCAGCCGAACATGCCGTGGTCTTCGCATTCGCGTCCGACCATGCGCGCACCCCAGGTGCCGCGCCCCTCGCTCCACAGGCGCTGGTAGCGAAAAGCCTGCGTACCGGGCAAGGCGCCGCCGACGCTGGGGCGCAGCATGGCGTGTCCTTCCAGCACCCGGCTGTTGCCGGCGTCGAGGGCCGGCTGGTTGAGCGGATGCGCCATGGCACCCGCCAGCCGGCGCGCCGCGTCGCGCGGCAGGTCGGTGGCGGCGTCCAGCGCGATCACGTAGCGCATCTCGGCCAGCCCGGCGCTGCTGCCGGCGGTGGCGGCGAAGCATTCGCGCGCGCCACCGGCCAGCCAGGCATTCAGGTCGGCCAGCTGGCCGCGGCGCCGGCCGCGCCCGATCCAGGCCTGCTCGCCGTTGTTCCACACACGCGGGCGCTGCAGCAGCAGGAAGGGTTCAATGTGGCGCCTCCGGGTGGCCGGCTGGCCGTCCTCGTCGACGATGGCGAAGCTGTGCTCGCGCGTGTAGCGGCGGTTCAGACCCTCGATGGCGGCCACCGCATGCGCAATCAGGTCGGCGTCTTCCGGGAGCGTTTCAAGCGGCGCATCGTGCAGGTCCGCCAGCAGGCAAAAGCGAAGGTGCGGATCGCGGTTGGCCAGGTAGCGCACTTCCAGGTCGCGGCACAAGGCGTCGACCTGGGTGCGGTTGCTCAGGCGCGCCGAGACGACGACCAGGGTCTGGGCCTCGGCCGGGATGCCGTCGGCGAAATCCATGCGCGGTGTACAGGCTTGGGGCGCCAGCCAGGACGTCATCATGTCGGTCAGCGCGCGCGCCAGGCTGCTGCCACCAATCAGCGCCAGCAGGCCGATGAAGAACTGGAGCACGATTCCGGCGCCCTGCTGTCGCGCGCATAGCACCACGACCGCCGCGAACAGCAGCGTGAGCAGGCTTGTTGCGCCGATCTGCAGCGCCAGCGGCGCGTGGCGCAGGCGCGCGGCCAGGCCGCGTTTTGGCAGCAGGCGCGCTTCCAGCGCCGGCAGGCCCGGTCCGGCGAGGTAGTAGCCGATGTGGCGGCGGCGCGTGTCGAGTCCTCCCTCTCCGGGTGCGCGATGCACCCCGGCCAGCGCCAGCGCTTCCTGGGCGACGTCGGATTCGGAACGCTTGCTGCGCCGCGCCAGGGTTTCGACGGCGAGCCGGTACATGTCGCGGGTGGCGCCATCCATGCGCGGATAGCTGCCGTCCGGATCGGCGCGCAGCAGCGGCTCGATCGTGCTGGCCTCTTCAGCGAGCAGGCGCCAGTCGATCCCGGCGAGTCCCCGCAGGCTGGCCAGGATGTTGGCGGCCAGCGTGCCGTCGGCCGCCATGGTGTCGCGTTCGTGCTGCACCTGCTGGCCGATGCTCAGCCCTTCGTCGAGCAGGCGCGCTTCGATCCATTGCAGGGCCTGCGCGACGCCGCCCTGTCCCTGCAGGCGGCGCGCCAGTTCGGCGACGAAGCTGCTGCCCATCGGCTGCACGGCGCGCGCCATGTCAGCCACCAGCAGGACCAGGTCGCCGGAGCGGTGGGCGGCGGTGTCGAGCATCCGCCCGGCCCAGTCGGCGGCCAGGATGCGTTCCTCGCAGGCGCGGGCGCCGCGGTCGGCGATCTGGCGCAGGGCGTCGAGCAAGGCCAGGCGCAGCGCGGCGGGGAACAAGCGCAGTTCCGCCAGCCGCAGGGGCGCGCCCTGCTGGCTGGCGGCGAGAAAGCGTTCTAGGGCGGCGCGGTCGATGCGGCCTTCGTCGTCGGATGCTGCTTTGCGCGCCAGTGCGAGGATGCGGGCGCCGCCTGGCGCCGAGGCCGGGAGGACGCCGCGGTCGTTCAGCAACTGGCCGCGCGCCTGGCGCAGCTGGGCATCGATCAGGGGGCTGTGGTCGAGGATGGCGGCGGCGGCCGGCGGCAGATCGCTGCCGCGGCGGCGTGCGCCGTCCAGCGCATCGCAGGCGGCATCGAGCGCCTCGGCCAGTTCAGCCAGCAGCGCCCGCAGGCCGACGGCGCCGTCGATGGCGGCGGCGCCGGATCCAGCCTTCGGGTTATTCAATTGCTTCAACAGGGACCTCGACACAGAGGCGCGCGCTGTCGACCGCTGGCGCATGAAAGCGCCGGAAGCAGGTCAATGGGAAGGGAAACGCAGGGCGCGCACGGCCACCGCAATGCTAGAAGATGCCGGCGGCAGCCACTGTGCGGTGGCGTACACAGGCGAAAGATACGGGATCAGCTGTAGGGTGGGCGGGTCCCCCGCCCACGCGGTGATCGTTATCGATTGCGCAATCGCGGCGGCAGATCTCGTGTCAGCTGACCGCGTGGGCGGGAAGACCCGCCTACCCTACGGTATGAGAGGTCAGTTTGCCAGCGCCAGCCCGCCCGCGACGTGCCAGGCCTGGGCATGGCCAAGGCGGCGCAGCAGGCGCGCGGCGCGTGCGCTGCGGTTGCCGCTGCGGCAGACGAACACCAGCGGACGCGGTTCGCGCAGCCAGTGGGCCGCCTGGCCGGCCAGCTGCGACAGCGGCACATTGTGGGCGCTGCGCCCACGCAGCTGGGCGGCGGCCGCGGCGTGTTCCGGCAGCTCGCGCACGTCCACCAGTAGCGCGTCCGGGTGGGCCGCCAGGTAGGCGGCGGCGGAGGTCGGATCCAGGTCGATGCCATCCATCGGCAGCGGATCGGCGCCGGGGCGCGACACGGCCGGTTCGCCGACACGGTCGCAGCAGAGGGCGGCCTCCAATCCGGCGTCGCCTGGCGCGGCCCCAAACACGAAGCGCACCGCGCCTGGCGCCAGCACGCCGTTCTCCGGGCGGCCCAGCAGATACGCATCGCCATCCTTGGCCAGCACGTCCTCGCCAAACGCGATCGCATCCAGTGCCCGCCCCTGCAATACGACCTGCTGCGCCCCGCCCGGCCAGCCCGGCGTCGCGTCCAGCAGCTCGGCCAGGGCATCGGCGCCGCCGGCGCCATGGCTGGTGTCGAAACAGGCCAGCAGGCCACAATCACGCGCGCGCAGGTCGGCGGCGATGCGCGCCGCCTGCGCGGCGGGAGGATCGATGGCGATACAGTGGCGCCCGTCGTCGCCGAACAACAGCCAGCCGCTGGCGCCCTGCGATTCGAGCTGCTGCAGGCGCGCGTCCGGACGCGCGTTGGCCAGCGCGCGGCCGCAGTGCAGGATGCGCGCGCAGGCGGATTCGATGAAGGCGTCGTCCGCCAGCGGGCCGAAGGAGAGGCGCACCGCCGAGGCGCTGCGCTCGAGCGGCACGCCCATCGCATCCAGCACATAGCTCGGCGCCGCCTTGGCGGCCGAACACGCGGAACCGGCGCTGACGCGCACGCCGGCGGCGTCGAACAGGTCGAGCAGTTCCTTGCTGCTCATGCCGGGCACCGAGAAATTCAGCGTGGTCGGCAGCGATCCTTCCAGCGGTGCGTTGAACACCAGGGTGGGAAAGGCGTCGCGCAGTGCGGCCACCAGGCGCTCGCGGAAGCTGCGCAGCTGGGCGTGGGTGCGGAAGGTATCCCCTGCTTCCAAGGCGGCGAGCACCGCGCCCAGGGCGGCGATGCCGGCCATGTTCTCGGTGCCGGAGCGCTGGCCGGCTTCCTGGCCGCCGCCGCACATCAGAGGGGTGTACGGCGCGCCCTCGCGCACGTACAGCAGGCCGATGCCTTTCGGCGCATACAGCTTGTGGCCCGAGAAGGGTGCGTAGTCGATGCGGGTGGCGTCGAGCTGCAGCGGCAGCTTGCCGAGGGCCTGCACGCAGTCGACCATCCACAGGGCCGGGCTGCCGCTCTCCGCCAGCACGCGCGCGATGCCATCGAGGTCGGACACGACGCCGGTCTCGTTGTTGGCGGCCATGGTGCAGACAAAGGCCGCGCGCGGCGCCAGTTCGCGCAGCACGTCGAGGCGGTGGCGGCCGTCGGCGTCGACCGGCAGCGCGCGCAGCTCCAGGTCGGTGCCGAGCAGGCGGTTCCAGTGCGCCAGGCTTTCCGGCACGGCCTTGTGCTCGGTGGCGCCATAGAGCAGCAGGTCGCCGCAGGCTTCGCCGCGCCGGCGCCGCTCACGCAGCGCGCACAGCGCCGACAGCACTGCGGTCTGGATGCCTTCGGTGGCGCCGCTGGTGAACATCACCCGGCCGCTGGCCGCCCCCAGTACCCGGCGCGCGCTGGCGCGGGTGGCGTCGAGCAGCGCCTTGGCGCGCAGGCCGCAGGCGTGGCTGCTGCTCGGATTGCCGAAGCAGGCGCCCATCGCCGCCAGGGCTGCATTGATGGCGGCCGGCAGGACGGGCGAAGTGGCGTTGGCGTCGAGGTAGAGTTCAGTGCTCATAAAGATAATTACAAAAAAGTAATTAGTTGCTGCGGATCGTGTTATTGTTAGTGAATATGTTACGGAGTCGCGCCGGTAAACATATCCTAATTTCTGCGCTTTATGGCGCTGCATTGGCATATATATTCTCGATATATCGATATCAGGAAAATGAACTCACTCGACAAGTTTGATTGCGCTATTCTTGCCGCATTGCAGGCAGACGCCACCCTCTCCATTTCCGGCCTCAGCGAAAAGGTCGGCCTGTCCAGCACCCCTTGCTGGAAGCGCGTCAAGCGCCTGGAGGAAGAGGGCTATATCGAAAGCCGGGTCAGCATCGTCAACCGCGACAAGGTCGGCCTGCCCGTCACCGTCTTCGTCAGCGTGAGCACCAGCGAGCACGACGAAAAATGGCTGGCGCGCTTCGCCGCCGCGGTGCAGGCGCTGCCGGAAGTGCTCGAGTTCCACCGCATGAGCGGCGACGTCGACTACCTGCTGAAGGTGGTCACCACCGACATCGCCGGCTACGACCGCTTCTACAAGAAGCTGATCAAGACCGCGCGCCTGACCGGCGTGTCTTCGGCCTTCTCGATGGAGCAGATCAAGTGCACCACCGCGCTGCCGCTGGAGCTGATTTCGCACGGGCTGCCTGCGTAATCCTGTCGGCACGCGCGGCCGCTTAACCGGCGGCGGCTTTCATGCGATGATGGCGTCCGTTGAACATCACGGAGACTCAGGGAATGCCATCCAAACTGCACATGGCGCCGCTGGCGCTGGCCGCGCTGCTTGCTATCCACGCCAACGCCGCCGAACAAGTCGTCAAGATCGGCGTCAGCGGCCCGCTGTCGGGCGCGAATGCCTTCGCCGGCAAGGACAACGAGAACGGCGTGCGCCTCGCCATCGAAGAACTCAACACCCAGAAGATCCAGGTCGGCGGCAATACCATCCGCTTCGAGCTGCAGTCCGAAGACGACCAGGGCGACCCGAAACAGGGCGTCACCGTGGCGCAGAAGTTCGCCGACGCCAAGGTGAAGTTCGTGCTCGGCCCGTACAACTCCGGGGTGGCGATCCCCGCTTCGCGCGTCTACAACGACAACGGCATCCTGATGTCGACCGTCGGCACCAATCCCAAGATCACCCAGTCCGGCTACCCGACCGTGTTCCGCATCGTCGCCAGCGACACCCAGGTGGGCGGCTCGGTCGCAAGCTACGCGGCCAAGGAACTCAAGGTGAAGAACGTCGGCGTGATCGACGACCGCACCGCCTTCGGCCAGGGCATCGCGATGGAATTCAAGCGCCAGGCCCAGACCAATGGCATGAAGGTCGCCGGCCACGAATACACCACCGACAAGGCGACCGACTTCGCCGCCATCCTCACCGCCCTGAAAGCCAAGCGCGTCGACGCGGTGTTCTTCGGCGGCTATGCGCCGCAAGCCGCGCCGATGGCGCGCCAGATGAAGGCGCTCGGACTGAACGTGCCGCTGCTGGGCGGCGACACCCTGTGCAGCCCGGAGATGGCGAAGCTCGGCGGCAGCGCCGTCGGCGAGAACGTGCGCTGCGCCCAGGCCGGCGCCATCGTCGCCAAGCAGCCGGGCGGCCAGGCCTTCATCAATGCCTACAAGGCGCGCTTCAAGCGCGACCCGGACGTGTATGCCCCGTCCTTCTACGACCAGACCAAATTCATCGCCCAGGCCATGAAGTCGGCCAATTCGGTCGATGCCGCCAAGGTCGGCGCCGCCATGCACGCGATCAGCTACCAGGGCGTGGTCGGCAGCTATGGCTACGACCCGAAGGGCAACCTCAAGAAGACCACGGTCACCGTCTATACCTTCAAGAACGGCGCGCTAACGCCGCTCGCCAGCTATTGATTCACAAGGAAACACGATGAAAGCATGTTTCAAGCTAGCCGCTCTGGCCGCGGCCACGCTGCTCGCCTGCGGCCCGGCAGTGGCCGCCCAGCCGGACGCGCCCAAGCCCGCGTCCGCGGCAGCCACCCAGGAAAGCCGGGCGATCAACACCCTGGCCGATGAGTACTACGAATCGCTGGCGCGCTTCGAACCGGTATGGGCCACCGAGAACGGCGACAACCGCTTCAACGACAAGCTGGGCCTGTCGATCTCGCCGAAGATCCGCCAGCAGCAGTTCGCGCGCTACCGCAGCTTCCTCCAGCGTTTATCGACCATCCCGCGTGATCGCCTGGGCAGCCGCGACCAGACCAGCTACGACATCCTCAAGTTCGAACTGGACAGCGCGCTGCGCCTGGCTGCCTATCCGGAACACCTGATCCCGATCGACCAAATGGTCAGCATGCCGGTGATCCTGGCGAACTACGCCGGCGGCCAGGGCGCCCAGCCTTTGACCACGGTGCGCGACTACCGCGCCTACCTGAGCCGCCTGGCCCAGCTGGTGCCGCACATCGACCAGTCGATCACCAACATGCGCGAAGGCGTCAAGCGCGGCGTGGTGCAGCCGCGCGAGCCGATGCAGTCCGCCCTGCCCCAGTTCAAGCAGCTGGTCGCGAGCAAGACGGAAGACAGCATCTTCTACACGCCGATCAAGAACATGCCGGCCAAGTTCACGGCGAGCGAGAAGCGCAGCCTGCAGCGGGCTTACCGCAAGACCATCGGCAACAAACTGAATCCAGCCCTCAGGCGCCTGGCGACCTACCTGGAGAAGGATTACCTGCCGAAGACGCGCACCAGTGCCGGCTGGAACGCCCTGCCCGGCGGCGCCGCCTGGTACGCGGCGCGCGTGGCGGCAATGACCACCACCGATCTCACGCCCGACCAGATCCACGAGATCGGCCTGAAGGAAGTGGCGCGCATCCAGGGCGAGTACGCCGTCACCGGCCCGAAGATGGGCTATACCGGCCCGGCCGCCGGCCTGCCGCGCTGGGTGTCGGAACAGCCGAAGTACAAGCCGTTTACGTCGGACCAGCAGGTGATCGACGTCTTCCGCGAGCTCGATGCGAAGGTGCGCGACAAGCTGCCGGCCCTGTTCACCTTGCGGCCGAAGGCGCCGCTCGACCTGCGCCTGGAGCCGGAACTGACGCGCGCCTCCGCCTCGGACCACTACACCCCGCCGGCGGCCGACGGCTCGCGGCCGGGCGTGTTCTGGTCGGTGGTGAACGATCCGAAGCTGTACGGCAGCACGGGCATGGTCACGCTCTACCTGCATGAAGGCCAGCCGGGCCACCACTTCCACATCGCGCTGGTGCAGGAACTGGGCCTGCCGAACTTCCGCAAGTTCGGCGGCAACAACGCCTTCACCGAGGGCTGGGCGCTGTACGCCGAGACCCTGGGCAAGGAGATGGGCCTGTTCGAGAAGCCGGAAGATTATTTCGGCCACCTGAACGACGAGATGCTGCGCGCAGCGCGCCTGGTGGTCGATACCGGCCTGCACGCCAAGGGCTGGAGCCGTAACCAGGCCATTAAGTATTTCCAGGACACGCTGGGCTACTCGGAAGCGGAAGCACGGGCGCAGATCGAGCGCTACATGGTGTGGCCGGGCCAGGCGCTGGGCTACAAGATCGGATCGCTGAAGATCATCGAACTGCGCAAGCGGGCGGAAGCCGCGCTCGGCGACAAGTTCAGCCTGCCGACCTTCCACGCCATCGTGCTGGGCGAAGGCACGCTGCCGCTGGCGGTGCTGGAGGCGAAGGTGGACAAGTGGATCGCCGAGACCAGGTAAACGCTGCCTGAGCAGACAAGAGACCGGGGCTTGCCCCGGTCTTTTTTATGCGCGCCGGATGTTCATCACCGCCCCGCCGCACGGCATGCACGGCTCGGCGCATTCCGCTGGACCGCTGTCCGGCGCCTATCTAAGGTGAGGGCTTTCCAACCCCGGGAGCCGCCATGCGCGTTCTACTTTCCTCCATCCTGCTTCTACTATCCCTGGCCAGCCCGGCCCGTGCCGCCGATCGCGCCGCCGACGTGGCGGCGATCAACGCCGTCGTCGAGCAATTCAAGGCCGCCATCATTGCCCGCGACGGCAAGACCTTGGGGAGCCTGTTCCTGCAGGACCATGACAGCTGGCTGTCGGTGCCTGACGCGGCGGCCTGGGAGAAGGTCAAGGCGCGCAACCCGAAGGCACGCAAGGTGTTCCCCTCGAGCTGGAAGAAGTTCGCCGACTTCATTCAGACGTCGGACCAGCCGGTCGAGGAACGCTTCTACAACGTGCGCATCGACACCAACGGCACCGTGGCTTCAGTGTGGTTCGACTTCGACTTCCTCATCGCCGGCAAGGTGACCAACCGCGGCAGCGAGAGCTGGCAGATGGTGCGCGCGGAAGACGGCTGGAAGATCAGCTCGATGCTGTTCTCGATGGGCGACTGACAAGCTAGAATCTTCATACCACCATTCCGGAAGCCAGCGTGAAAGTCGAAACGCCCCTGCTCGTCCCCGTGCTGGCCGCACTGCCGGTCTGCGCCTGCATGGCCATCCTCGGGCTGCCCGTCTTCCATTACGAAAATGCCGCCGCCTTCCGTACGCTGTACTTCGTCGCCTGCCTGGCGTGGCTGATTCCGCTGACGCTGCTGCAACGGGCGATGTGGCGCCGCGAGTGGCCCTGGCTGCGGATGACGCTGGTGCTCCTGGCATCCACCTACGCGATGTCGATCGTGAACGCCGTGCTGGGACAGAGCCTTGCGATCTCGCTCGGGAAGATAAAGGCCTACCACTGGAATGAACTCGCCGAGGGACTGGACGGCTGCTGGCTGGCCTTGATCTCGTTCTGTGCAGTGCATGCGGTGGCAGGCTATTACCTGTCGCTGCAACAGGTGCGCCTGCATCTGGCCCAGGCGCAGGCCGCGGCGCGCGACGCCGAACTGCGCGCGCTGCGCCTGCAGGTCAACCCGCACTTCCTGTTCAACTCCCTGAACGCGATCTCGGCGCTGGTGTCGAACCAGTCCAACCGCGAGGCCAATCGCATGCTCGGCTGCGTGTCCGAGTTCCTGCGCGCCACCCTCGCCCACGACGGCCGCCACGAGCATTCGCTGGCGGAAGAACTGGCCCTGCTGGATGCCTACCTCGAGATCGAAAAGGCACGGCTTGGCGAGCGCCTGCGCCTGAGCATGAAGGCCGGTCCCGACCTGCTGGACAGCATCGTGCCCTACCTCGTGCTGCAGCCGCTGGTGGAGAATGCGATCCGCCACGGCATCGCACCGCTGGCCGCCCCCGGACGGCTCGACATCCGTGTCGAGCGTGTCGGGAAGCAGCTGGTGGTCGAGGTGCAGAACGACGGGCAGCCGGCGACGCAGGCGGGGAGCGGCATCGGCCTGGCCAACGTGCGGGAACGCATGCGCCACCTATACGGCAACGATCAAAACGTCGACGCCGGATGGGGACCTGATGGCCGCTTCGGCGTGCGCATCGCCCTGCCGCTGCGCCGCATGGAGGCGGCGGCATGAGCATCCGGGTGGTCATCGTCGACGACGAACCGCTGGCCAGGCTGGCGGTCAAGCTCCGGCTGGCGGGGCGCAGCGGCTTCGAGCTGGTGGGGGAATTCGGCGACGGCAACAGCGCCCATGAGGGCATCGCGGCGCTGCGCCCCGACCTGGCCTTCGTCGACGTCGAGATGCCGGGCAAGACCGGGATTGAAGTGCTGTCCGCCCTGCCTCCTGGGCAGCGGCCGATGGCGATCCTCCTGACCGCCTACGACAACTTCGCCCTGCAAGCCTTCGACCTGGCCGCCCTCGATTACCTGCTCAAGCCCGTCGACGACGAACGCCTGGACGAAGCCCTGGACCGCGCACAACAGGCGTTTCCCTACCGCGGCCAGGGCCGTGCGGCAGCACCGGCCACGCCGCCGGTGCGCAGCTTCAGCGTGCGTGTCGGTGCACGCACGGTGCTGGTGCCGGTGGCGGATGTCGAGCGCATCGAGGCCGACGGCGACTACGCTACCTTGCATGCGAACGGCAAGACCTGGCTGGTGCGCGAACGCCTGCACAACCTGGCCATGCAACTCGATCCGCGCCAGTTCCACCGCGTGCACCGCTCGACCATCGTGCGGCTGGACATGATCGCCGAGCTGCGCGCCCTCACCAACCGCGACGCCCTGCTGCGCCTGCGCGACGGCAGCGTGCTGCGCGCCAGCCGCACCTATATGCCCGCCCTGGCGGAAGCACTACACCACCTTAACAAGAAATCCGCATGATGCACTTCGAATCGAAACCCGCCCGGCTCGCCGGGCTGGATACCCTGCGCGCGCTCGCCATCGCGCTGGTGCTGATGTCCCACTACCACGGCTTCGTCAGCCAGGCGCCCACCTTCGGCTTCATCGGCAGCATCGGCTGGGCCGGCGTCGACCTGTTCTTCGTGCTGAGCGGCTATCTGATCGGCAACCAGCTGCTGGCGCCCGCCGCGCGCGGCGAGAGCCTCGACGTGAAAGCCTTCTTCGCAAAGCGCCTGCTGCGCACCTTGCCGAACTACTATGCGGTGCTGGCCGTCTACCTCCTGCTGCCGGACAGCCCGATTGCCGGCAAGGACATGGCGCCGGTCTGGCGCTATCTGACCTTCACCCAGAACTTCGGCCTGAACTACGGCGAGACCTTCACGCACTCATGGTCGCTGTGCATCGAGGAGCAGTTCTACCTGGTCCTGCCGCTGGCAGTGCTGGCGCTGGTCGGCAGTTCACGTTCGCCGCGCCTGCTCTGGTGCGCCCTGCTTGCCGCGGTCGGCGCCGGCATGATGGCGCGCGGCATGGCCTTCATGGACGGCAAGGACGTGTTCGCGGCGCCGGTGTACTACTCGAGCTTCTGCCGCTTCGACGAACTGCTGCCGGGCGTGGCCATCGCCATGCTGAAGAACTTCCATCCCGCCGCCTTCGCCCGCATCCTGCGCCATGGGAACGCGCTGCTGGCGGCCGGCCTGGCACTGGCGGCCGCGGTCCTGTACGGGGTGATGAACGAGGCGCCGAACGCCTTCATGGCATCGACCTTCGGGTTCTCGCTGGTGGCTGCCAGCTTCGCCCTGCTGACCTGCGCCGCGCTCAGCCCCGGCTCGCTCCTGTACCGCCTGCGCATTCCCGGCGCGGCCAGCCTGGCGCTGTGGTCGTATGCGGTCTACCTGGTGCACAAGCCGGTGTTCATGGCGTTGCGTCCGGAGCTGCTGGAACGCGGCATCGATCCGGGCGCGCCCTTGACCATTGCTGCGGTCATGGGGGCCGGGGTCCTGGGCGGGTGGGTGCTGTATCGGGTGGTGGAGACGCCGTTCATGCGGCTGCGGGAGCGCTGGTATCCGACGGGGGCAGCAAAGGCGCCTCAAACGGAAACTGCATACGGCGGGGCCGTGTCTAAATATCAGGCCTGAGCCTCGGCTCCTGAACTTGGGCCCCGGCCTTCGCCGGGGCGACAGTCTTGAGGTTCCCGGGCAGAACCTCGCCGGTCGTTCTCACACAATCATGAACACCGGATAACGGCGCCACTCCGGCTCGCGATAGCGCTCGCAGTTGGCGAAGATGAAGTCCAGCACCGCCTCCTGATTCGACAGCAGCGCAGGATTGGCCTCCTTCCACGCCTCGAACTTGGCGGCCAGAGCCGGCTCGTCGTTCAGCAGTTCCGCCGCGTGGTCTTCGAACACGTAGTCCGAATACGCTTCCTTCTTCTCCAGCACGCTGTTGAAGAAACCCCAGCGGAAGAAGCTGTCGTGGCCCAGCGGTTCCAGGGTCTCGACCGCGTAGCGCGCATTGTCCTGGTCGAGCGGCACGATGTAGTCGCCAGCGCGCAGGTGGACCTGGCCGCGGCGCTTTTCCAGCACCACGTCGTCGTGGAACATGTGGCCTTCGTAGGCGTTCGGGCGCGGAGTGGCGGACACGATGTGGTAGTAGTCCACCTCCTGCACGCGATCAACGTCGACGCGCTCCATGCGCACGCCGTTCCACTGCAGGCGCTCGATCGCCTCGCGCCACTGCTGCGGCACCACGTAGGCGCGCGGCGCCGGCACGCTCAGGTCGGCCGGGAAGCGGTTGTACCAGGCGATGTCGCGCTCCCACGGGCTGCTACGGTCGTACCACAGGCGGGTGTAGGCGCCCAGCACGCTCGGCTTGTACTTGGCTTCGTAACCCTTGAAGCGGAAGCTGTCGGGATTGGCTTCGTCCATGGCCCAGTGGATCGGCCATTCGCGGCGCGTGCGGCCAGCCGCCTTGGCGGCCTGGCGTAGCGCCTGGATCTGCTCCGCGTTCTGCACCGTGAACGCGAGCGCGGTCTCGACCAGGGCGCGCATCGAGTCGTAGCGGTCCTTGAAGGGCTTGAGCATGTGGGTTTCGGGCATGAAGCCGATCGTGTGGTGCAGGGCCGCGTAGCCGGTCGAGAAGCGCGGGGTCTCGAGGAAGTCGGCGATACCGTGGTCCGGGCTGTCCTTGACCGGATTCACATAGGGGCAGGTCGGCCAGCCGCGCTGTTCCATGCCGGCGTACATCGCCGGCAGCATGGTCGAACGCAGGAACTCGCCCAGCTCTCCGCCCAGCTTGTCCGGCTGGGTGTGGATCAGCGTCATGGTGTAGCTGTAGTCGGCGCCGTTGGAGGTGTGGGTGTCGACCATCACGTCCGGATCCCAGGCCGTGAACAGCTTGTTGAATACCTGCGCCGTCAGGCTGTCGCACTTGATGAAGTCGCGGTTCAGGTCGAGGTGGCGGCTCATGCCGCGGAAACCGAACTGCTCGGGGCCGTCCTGGTTCACGCGCGAGGTGTCGGCGCGATTCAGGCTGCCGTCCACGTTGTACAGCGGGACGAACAGGAACACGGTCTTACCCAGCGCGGCCAGGCGCTCGGGCTGGGTGCAGAAGTCGCGCACCAGGGCCATGCAGCTGTCCACGCCTTCCGGCTCGCCCGGGTGGATGCCGTTGTTGTTGAAGAAGACCGGGCGGCGCGCTGCCTTGATCTGCTCACGGTCGAACATACCGTCGCTGCTCACCACGCCGGCGTGGATCGGCACGCCCGCATCCGAGACGCCCACCTGTTCGAAGCGCAGCACGTTCGGATAGCGGCGCACGAGGTCCTGGTACCAGGCGATGCATTCTGCCAGGGTGGTGGTCTGGTTCTGGTTGCCCTGTTCATAGGGCGTGAGGAGTTGGTCAGCCATGATTGCTTGAATAGTGGGGTTGAAGCGAAACGCTTAGGATACCGTAGCGGGCACCTGCAGCGGCAGCGTGATCGCCACCACGGTGCCGCCGCCGACGCTGGAGCGCACGTCCATCACGCCGTGCACGCCGTAGACGCGCTCGCGCATGCCGATGATGCCGATGCCCTCCGACGCGCTGGCCGGGTCGAAGCCGTTGCCGTCGTCGGCCACCACGATGCGCAGGGTCTGCGCGCCTTCGTCGAGCACCAGGCGTACCTGGGCCGACGTCGCCTGGGCGTGCTTCATGACGTTCGACAGCGCTTCCTGCACGATGCGGTAGGCCGAAATCGCCAGCTCGTTCGACAGGCGCGAGAAGTCGCCTTCGCCGTGGAACTCGAAGCTGCAGCCGGCGCTGCCGTCGTAGTGGCGCACCATCTCTTCCACCGCGCCGTGCAGGCCCAGCATGTCGAGCACTTCCGGGCGCAGGCGGCGCACCAGGCGGCGGCCGTTGGCGTACAGGTCGAGGGCCAGCTTGGTGATGGCCTGCGACTTGCGGCCGATTTCCTCGACTTCCGTGGACGGCGGCGCCTTGGCGGCCAGCGCGCCGATGGACTGGGCTTCCAGGCGCGCGGCGATCAGGGACGCGTTCAGTTCGTCGTGGATCTCGACCGCGATGCTCTTGCGCTCGTCCTCGATGATCGAGTTCACCTTCTGGATCAGCTTGCGCTTGTCGGCGTCGGCGCGCAGCGCCTCGTTGCGCGACGCCAGCAGGTCGCGGGTACGCTCGGCCACCTTGTTTTCCAGGTCGCGCTTGGATTCGTCCAGGGCCAGGGACATCTCGCCGATCGACGACTGCAGCTCGCCCACCTCGCCGCCCGAATTCACGGGCAGCTGCACCCGGTAGTCGCCGTTGCGGATGCGGGAGAGCGCGCCGATCGCGTCGCGCAGCGGCACCGTGAGCGAGCGCGCCAGCACCCAGGCCAGCACGCCGCTGACGGCCAGCGCCAGCGCCGCCATGCCGAGTTCGAAGCGGAAGCGCCTGGTCTGCTTGGCCATCATGTTCGAGGGCGACATCGTCACCCGCACCCAGCCGACGATCTCGGTGGTGAGCGTGGGCGGACGCAGGTCGCTGGAGGCCGACACGTGCGGCGTGCCGTTGTCGGTGAACAGGTTGATCCACACCACCTGCTTCTTGATCGGCGCCTCGTAGTGGTGCGGCTGGGCGTCGATCGCCGATTCGGAATCGACGCGCACCGCCTGGGCGCCGTCCACGCCTACCACCTCGATGCGGTAGATGCTGCTGTCGGACTGCACCAGGCCGTTGATGGTCAGGCGCAGGTCGGACAGGTTGCCCGAGATGACGTTGTATTCGCTGGTCTCGGCCAGCGCGCGCGCCAGGATGCGGCCGCGTTCGGCCAGTTCCTCGGCCACCTGGGCGCGGTGCGAATAATACGAGTACCACACGAAGGAGGTGAACAGGAAGGTCACCGGCAGCATCGTGATGAAGGTCATGCGCCGGCCGATGCTCCAGCCGCGCCAGAATCGCAGCTTCATGGCCTGCGCGCTGCCGCGTCGGGAATGGCGGCGGCGCGCGCAGGCAGGCGCGCGAAGCTGCGCGCTTCCTTCGTCACGCGCAGGTCGAGCGAGCGCGCCACGCCTTCGTTGACCACGGTGCGAAAGTAGTGCGGGAACTGTGGCGGCGCCAGCTCGCCGGTGGCCACGTAATGGGCCGCGACCTCGGCCACCTGGGTGTTGATGTCCTCGATTTCGGAATAGGTCGTGGCCAGCGCCCCCACCTTCACCATGTCGGCCGAGAAGCCGATCACGCCCTGCTTGCGGCGGTAGGTCGAGAGCAGGATGTTGCGCACGTTTTCCGGGTTGTAGACGTCGCCGTCGGGCAGCGCCAGCAGGGCCTCAGCGCGCGTCATCTGGTTCAGGACGTGGTTGATGTCTTCGCCGGGCGCGAAGGCCTGGACGTCGACGTCCGGCTCCAGCGTCGGGCGCAGGAAGGCGGTTTCGCGGCCGAGGATGGCGCCGACGCGCGCCGGACGCCCGTACAGCAGCGCGGCCAGGCGCAGCTGGTCGGCCGGCGCCGGCTCGGCATACACGGCGCTGAAGCGCGCCGCGCGGCCCGGCGACAGGCTGGAAGTGAGCGAGCGCCACACCTGGCTCGAGGTGAAGGCCGAGATGACCACGCAGTCGCAGCGGCGCGAGATGGCGTCGCGCAGGGCCGTGGGGCCGATCGCGACGTACAGCATGCGGTGGCGCTGGGCCAGCTCGGTGCGGAAGGCGGCGAAGGTCGGCAGCAGGCGCTTATACAGGTCTTCGGCGATGCGGCGCGTGACTTCGCTGTCGTCGCCGGTGATGATCTGGGAACGGTAGCCCATGATCTCGTCGTCCCTGGGCGACTGCGCGCCAGCCGTGGAGCCGATGCACAGCGCGAGCGCGGCCAGGGCCGTGCGCAGGGTGCGCGAAAAAATCAAGGCTCGATCAGGCCGTGTTTCACGGCCAGCAAGGTGATGTTGGCCTGGCGGTGCACGCCGAGCTTTTCCTTGATCGACTGGCTGACGTTGCTGATGGTCTTGGTCGACAGGTCGAGCTTCTCGGCGATTTCCGCGTTGGTCAGGCCCTCGGCCATCAGCTTGAAGATCTCCAGCCCGCGCTCGTCCAGCTGCGACTGCGGCGTGACGTCGCCGCGCACCGCCATGCTGGCCAGGCGCGACGCGATCTGCGGCAGGAAGTACAGCTTGCCGTCGTGCGCGTGGCGCACCGCGGTGACCAGGTCGGACGGATCGCAGTCCTTGGTCACGAAGGCGTGCGCGCCCATGCGGTAGGTTTCCTTGATCAGGCTGTCCTGGTCGAACTGGCTGAGGAAGATGATGCGCGCGCTCGGATCGTCCTTCAGGATGCTCTGGGCGGCATCGAGGCCGGTCAGCTCGGTCCCGAAGCGCATGTCGAGGATCACGACGTCGGGCTGCTGCGACGCATACAGGGCCACCGCTTCGCTCGGGGTCTTGGCCTGTCCCACTACCTGCATGCCGGCCGCCTCCAGCGACATGGCAAACCCGGTCATGACGATCGGATGGTCGTCCGCAAGCATGACGCGGATCGGTTTTTTCTGTTCGGACACCAGTATCACTCCTGTTTTCGGCTGCTGACATAACCCGCTTACATCTGCTTACCAATCCGTGGCAGCTATGTGTGCCAAGCGACGGAAAGCATGCGGGTTGCAAGAGGATTATTTCATACAACGGGGCGCGACGCGAGACCCCATCCAAACTCCCTTTGGGCGCCAGTTCTCTTACAACTGGAAGCAAAACTGCTCAGAAACCGCTTTACACATTGCTAGCACCTAGCATATATTGATTCCATAAGCTGTCAGATGCACATCTTTCCCTAAGCAAAAAGTCCTGCGATGCGCTTGCCGGACGTAACAACAAGGAGGAGATCGCCATGCACTTCACACAACTCAACGATGGGACCGGCGGCAAGGCCGGGAAGTTCGCCCTCGTCGCCGGCCTGCATGCGCTGGTGGCCCTGGGTGTCGTCAACATGATGAACGCCAAGACCTTCACCCTGCCGAAGCTGCTCGACGACGTGACGGTCTGGGTCCAGCCGCAAGTCCCACCTCCACCGCCCGCACAACCGCCGACGCCGCAGACCAAGGCGGTCAAGCCGCCGATCGTGGTGCCGAAGACGGAAGTCGAGGTGCCGCCGCCCCCGGTGGAACAGCAGGTGCAGGCCACTACCGAAGCAGAACCGGTGCCGGAACAGTCGCAACCCTCCAACACCGACGCGCCGCCCGCCGAGCCGGCGACCAGCAACAGCAACCCCGGCCAGATGTTCAGCGCGGTGCTGGCCAATGCAGACGGCTGCGCCAAGCCGGACTACCCGATCAATGCGGCGCGCAACGGCGACACCGGCACCGTGACCCTGGCGCTGCTGGTCGGCACCGACGGCCGCGTGCAGGACGCCAAGGTGCAGAAGTCGAGCGGCCACCGCGAACTGGATCGCGCCGCGCTGAACGCCCTGAGCCTGTGCCAGTTCAAGCCGGCCATGAGCAATGGCGCGGCCCAGGCAGGCTGGGGGCAGATCGCCTACGTCTGGACACTCGAATAAGTCGTCCCCGTCCCTTTTTAGCCCGCACCCATCGCGGGCTTTTTTTCGCCTGTTATCAGGAGAACGCCGCCGACCACACCCGCAGCACCACAACAATACGAACAAGAGGAGAGAGAATGTCTACCGCTGGAGTACCGACGGCGCCGCCGCGCGCCCCCGGCCTGGCCGCGCTGGCGGCCGGCCTGTTTGCCATCGTCGTGCTGGCCCTGCTGGCATGGAGCGCCGTCCGCGGCCCCACGCAGCCGGCCCAGGATGCACCGCCCCCGCTCGACGGCATGATGCGGCACGTGTCCGAGCTGGCCGCCAGCCCCCGTCCGATCGCCACCAGCATGAACGCCGCCGCGCGCGACTACATCGTCGGGCAGCTGCGCGCCATGGGCCTGGCGCCGATGGTGCAGACCACCACCGTCCAGAAGTCCAGCATCCGCTACTGGGGCGGCAACGTCCACATGACGATCGGCCTGGTGCACAACATCGTGGTGCGCCTGCCTGGCAGCGCAGCCGACCGCCTGCGCCGTCCCGCGCTGCTGCTGGCGACCCACTACGACAGCGGCAAGAACACGCTGGGCGCCGCGCGCGGCGCGAGCCAGGTCGCGGCCATGCTGGAGACCGCGCGCGCCCTGAAGAACGGCCCGGCGCATGCGAACGACATCCTGCTGCTGTTCATGGATGGCGAAGACGTCGGCGGCCTGGGCGCCAAGGGATTCGCCGAACAGCACCCGCTGGCGCGCGAAGTCGGGCTCACGCTCAAGTTCGACGCCGCCGGCAGCGCCGGTCCCTTGACGCTCTACGACGCCGCCGGCGCCGGCAGCAGCGCCCTGCGCGGCCGGGCGCTGGCGCTTGGGGCCGACGGCTCCTCGCTGATGGCGCGCCTGGTCAAGATGCTGCCGGACACGCCGCGCATCGGTCCCCTGGCCGCGATCGATGCCCCGATCCTGCTGTTCGTGAACACCGGCCGGCGCCTCGACGCCGAGGGCACCCTCGACAGCGTGGAGCGCCTGGATCCGGCCATGGTGGCGCGCCTGGGCGAGAACATGCTGCGCCTGGCGCGCCACTACGGCGACGCGACGCTGGCGCGGGGCGGCTCGCAGCCGCACGCCTGGTTCACCCTGCCGCTGGCGGGCGGCGTCCAGCATCCGGCCATCCTGGGCTGGGGCCTGGGCGCGCTGTGCGTGCTGATGCTGGTGCGCGGCTACCGCCGGGCGCTGGTGGACAGCGGCAACACCGTGGCGCCGGTGTTGCAGGGGATCTTCGGCATCGCCTTGCTGCTGGTGGCGGCGCGCATGCTGCTGTGGGAACGGCACGAAGAACTGAGCGCGCTGACCCGGCTGCAGGACAGCGGCCCGGCGATCGTGTTCCTGGTGGCAGGCAGCGGCCTGTTCATCGGCGCCCTGTACCTGTTGCGCAGGTTCGCCGGCGGCGTTTCCGTGTTCCTGGGAGCGATGGCCTGGCTGAGCGTGGCGCTGCTGCTCATTCTCCTCAAGGCGCCGGACACGGCCTGGCTGCTGGCCTGGCCGCTCACCGCGGCGCTCGCGGCGTTCACCGCACTGCAGGCGCCGCAGGCGCAAGACCGCGCGCTCTTGCGCCTGCTGATCCTGGCCGCCGGCCTGGCGCCGGCGCTGCTGCTCATGCTGCCGGCGTTGCGCGACACCTGGGCCGGACTTGCGCCGCAGGGGCTGTACGTGCCGGCGGTGGTGATCGCGATGATGCTGCTGTGCTTCGCCAGCCTGTTCCTGCTGCTGCCGCTCGGACGCGTGGTGATCGGCGCCGTGGTGCTGGCGCTTGCCGCCTGCGTGGCACTGCCGGGCCAAAGCGCCACGCCGCTGCTGCAGGAGCGCCCGAGCATTGCGCCGAACCGCCTGGTGTATTTGAAGGACATGAACAGCTGGCGTTCCTGGTGGCTGCTGCCGCCCGAGGCGCTCGACCCGTGGTCGAAGCAGCTGTTCCCCAACCTGGAGCGGCCGGCGATCAACGTCGACGCATTCGGCTGGCACAGCCCGCGCCAGTGGTATGCGGTGGCGCCGAAGATTGATGACATCGCCTTCCCGGAAGCCTTCCTCCTGCGCAGTCCGCGCCTGGCCAAGCCGAAGCAGGAACCCAAGCTGCGCCAGGTGGAATTCACGCTGCGCTCGAAGAACCGCGCCCCGCACATCGAGATGTGGGCGGCCGGCAGCAAGCCGCACCGCTCCACGCTGAACGGGCACGCGCTGACGTCGAAGGAAAGCGCATGGTCGCTGTCCTTGTATGGCATGGAAGACCAGCTGCTGCGCTTCACGATCGACGTCCCGGACGTCGACGTGCTGGCGGTGATCGTCGAAGAGCGCATGCCCGGCCTGCCGGAGCACCTGCTGCCGCCCGGCGCCCCCAAGCGCATGCCGGGAACGGGCATGACGGTGGCCTCGGATGTGTTGTGGTTTTACTGATGGCTTGGCATACAATGGTCGATGCACACCGTGCACCGACCCATCAACCACGCAGCAGGAAACCATGCACAAGATTGTCTCCTCCGTTGTCCTTACCGCCCTTGCAGGCAGCCTGGCGCTGGCCTACCCGGCCCATGCCGCCTCGCCGAAAGCCCAAGCCGCCACCGTCAAGGAGGCGCCGCTGCGCGCCCACCTCGCCTTCCTGGCCTCGGACGCCGTCGAAGGCCGCGGCACCGGCCAGCGTGGCGGCGAACTGACCGTCACCTACCTCGAAACCCAGGCCGCCGCGATCGGCCTGCAGCCGGCGAACCAGGGCAGTTTCCGCCAGCCGGTCAAGATTGCCGGCGTGCGCGCCCTGCCGCAGAAGAGCAACCTCGGCCTGGTGGCTGGCGGCCAGGCGTTGCCGCTGCAGTTCGGCAGCGACTGGGTCTGGGGTCCGGGTGATGCGAAAGCCGATCACACCCTGGATGCCGAGATGGTCTTCGTCGGTTATGGCATTAGCGCGCCTGAAGAAGACTGGGACGACTTCAAGGGCCAGGACTTCAAGGGCAAGGTGCTGGTGATGATGGTGAACGATCCGAAGCCGACCGCCGCGGAGCCGAAGCGCTTCAACGGCGAGGGCCTCACCTACTATGGCCGCTGGACCTATAAACTCGAAGAAGCGGCGCGCCAGGGTGCGGCCGGCGTACTGCTGATCCACACCGACGCCTCGGCCTCCTATGGCTGGAGCGTGGTGCAGAACAGCTGGGCCGCGGCCGAGCGCTTCCAGCTGGCCGAGGGCAAGCTGGGCACCGGCCTGCAGGGCTGGATGACCGACGCCACGGCGCGCAAGCTGTTCGCCGCCGCCGGCCAGGACCTCGACCAGCTGCGCGCTGCCGCCGAAGACAAGAACTTCAAGCCGGTGGTCCTGAACGCCCGCGTAAAAGGTGAGGCGCGCGCCGAAGTACGCACCCTGAACGAGTTCAACGTGGCCGGCGTGGTGCCGGGCACCGACCCGAGGCTCAAGGACGAGCTGGTGGTGTACAGCGCCCACTGGGACCACATGGGCAAGCAGGGTACCGAGGGCGACACCATCTTCAATGGCGCCGTCGACAACGCGTCCGGCACCGCCGCCCTGCTGGCGATGGCGCAGGAAGCCGTGCGCAACCCGGCCAAGCGCAGCCAGATGTTCCTGTGGGTCGCGGCCGAGGAGCAGGGCCTGCTCGGCAGCGCCGCCTATGCCGCCAAGCCGCTGTGGCCACTGGAGAAAACGGTCGCCAACCTGAACCTCGACAGCCTGAACTTCGTGGGACTGGTAAAGGACGTCTCCACCCCGGGCAGTGAGCGCACCGACCTGGGCGCGATGGCGGCCGCCACCGCCAAGAGCATGGGCATGGTGATTGCACCGAGCAAACCGGACCTCGGCGGCGGCTACTTCCGCAGCGACCACTTCAGCTTCGCCAAGGCAGGTGTGCCGGCCTTCTCGGTGGGCCAGGGCCATGACTGGGTGAAGGACGTGGAAGCGAGCAGCGCCAAGCGCAAGGCCTACGCCGCGCGCTACCACCAGGCGAACGATGAATACGATCCGAACTGGGACCTGTCGGGCATGGTGCAGCAGGCGCAGTTCACGCTGAACCTGGGCCGCATGGTGGCGGATTCGCCGAAGGCGCCGGCTTGGAAGGCGGGGGATCCGTTCGGGAAGGCGCGCACCGCGTCGAAGTAATCGCAACATCACCGCCGGATGGGCGCCTGCCCTTCCGGCACGGGAGCGAGCATGCAGGAAGGGGACCTGGCCCTGGACGACGGGCGCACGCTGCACTTTTATGACCAGGGGCCGTGCACAGGCGCGGAACTGGCCGTGTTCTGGCTGCATGGCACGCCCAACATTGGTCCGCCGCCGGCGCCGCTGTTCGACGATGCGGTGCGGCTGAACATCCGTTGGATCGGCTACGACCGCCCCGGTTACGGCGGCTCGAGCGAGCGCCCCGGGCGCGACGTGGCCTCGGCCGCCCACGATGTGGCGCGCATCGCGGACCGGCTCGGAATCGCACGCTTCGCCGTGATGGGACATTCCGGCGGCGGCCCGCATGCGCTGGCCTGCGCCGCCCTGCTCCCGGAACGCGTGCTGGCGGCGGTCTGCGTCGCCGGTCTTGCACCCTTTGATGCCAATGACCTCGACTGGTTCGCCGGCATGCGTCCGGCGGCCGAAGCGGGCCTGCGCGCCGCCCTCGCAGGCCGCGCGGCCAAGACCGCCTACGAGTCCTCCAATCCCGAGTTCGATGCCGCCATGTTCATCGACGCCGACTGGGCCACCCTGTCCGGGCCCTGGTCCTGGTTCGACAGCGTGGTCGGCCCAGCCACGGCCAAGGGACCTGCCGGACTGGTCGACGACGATATCGCTTATGTGACACCCTGGGGCTTCGACTGCGCGCAGCTGACGCAGCCGGTGCTCTTGCTGCACGGCGAGCAAGACCGCATCGCGCCAATCGGGCATGCCGAATGGCTGGCCCGGCATTGCTCCTCGGCCGAGCTGTGGCGCCGCGAGGGCGACGGCCATATCTCCGTGCTTGCCGCAGCGCCTCAAGCGCTGGACTGGCTGAGCGCGCGGTCCTAGTTTCTCAGGTCAGGCAGTAATCGACCGGCGCCAGCGGCGGCGGCAGGTCGTCGTCCCCAAGCGCGGCGCGCATCTCGATCTCGATCGCACGGCAGATCGCGTTCAGGGGCAGGTCGTTGTGCTCCAGCCCGAACGGTTCTTCCAGTTCGTCGCCGAGGGCGTCGAGGCCGAAGAAGGTGTAGGCCACGATGGCCACCACGAGCGGCGTCATGAAGCCGATGGTGTCGACCAGGCCGAAGGGCAGCAGGAAGCAGTAGAGGTAGGCCGTGCGGTGCAGCAGCAGCGTGTAGGAGAACGGGATCGGGGTACTCTTGATGCGCTCGCAGGCGGCGGCGCTGGCCGTCATCGCCGACAGGGTGGTGTCGATGTTCGCGGCCAGGCAGGCCTCGATGCGCCCCTCCTTGAGGCCGAGGCGCAGGTCCTGGCCCATGCGCTGCATCAGGTAGTCGGGCTTGTTCGGGGCCCGCTGCATTGCCTCGCGCTCCGCCGGGAGCAGGAGCCCAGTCAGTGCGGGGTCAGGCGGCAGGCCGCGCAGCGCATCGCGCAGGGCGTGGCAGAAGGCGCCGGCGCGCAGGACCATGCGCACCCGCAGGTCCTGCATGCCGTTGCGGATGTGGGCGGTATCGGGACCGTCGATCAGGCTGAGGCACTGGCGCGCCAGGCTGCGGCTGTGCAGCAGCAGCGCGCCCCACAGCTTGCGTCCTTCCCAGAAGCGGTCGTAGGCCGAGTTGTTGCGAAAGCCGAGGAAGATCGCGAGCGGCAGGCCGATCAGGGTGAAGGGAATGGGAGTAAGCGTGATCTTGACGTCGCCCAGGGCGCCATGCAGCCAGGTGACCAGGCTGGCGATCGCGACATTGACGATCAGCGAAGGCAGGATCCGGGGGAGGATCGAACCGCGCAGCAGCAGGAACAGCTTGAGGCCGGATGGCCTGTCTCGGATAATCACGATCTTTGCCGCACAATAGAGTCAGCGAACACCGATATTCGCTAATACGTTCGTAAGTTAATCACTAATATGTTAGCCAGTCAAGCTCGCTGGCCCGATGATTGGAGTTCACCTTGGCCCGCCGTATCACCCACCGTAACCTGCCGCAGCAGCTTTTGAAAGCGCGCGACGCGCTGATGTCGCATTTCCGTCCGGTGCTGAACCACTTCGGCGTGACCGAGCAGCAATGGCGTATCCTGCGCGCGCTGGACGAGCACGGCCAGCTCGAGCCGCGCGAGTTGTGCGAGCTGTGCCAGATCCTGAGCCCGAGCATGGCCGGGGTGCTGGCGCGCATGGAAGAGATCGGACTGGTGCGGCGCGAACGGGTGGCGGTCGACGCGCGCCGGGTGATGGTCAGCCTGGCGCCGCGTGGCGACGGGCTGTTCGACGAGATCGCGCCGCTGATCGAGCGCCAGTACCGGCTGATGGAGAAGGCGTGGGGCAAGCGCGTGGTCGACGACCTGACCCACGCGCTGGAGGGATTCATCGCGGCCCAGGCAACGCCGGTACCGCAGGTGGAGTTGCCCGCTCGCGACGCGTAGGGTGGGCGGATTCCGCCCACGCGGGGATAGGTGGCAACAAGATCATCTGGTACGAAAGCGGAGCAGTTACCGATCACCGCGTGGGCGGAGAACCCGCCCACCCTACCGATTCAGTCCAACCAGGACAGGCTCGGCCAGGGCCACAGGGCACGTACCGCGCGCTGTCGCCAGGTGCGTGCGGCGGGCTGGCTGCCCAGGCGGCGCGTCCAGCCCAACAGGGCCAGGCCCGCGCCGAACAGGGTCAGCGACAGCGGCTCGGACAGCGGGGCTGGCTCGAGCGGCGCCTCGGCGGACTGCTCCACGCCTTCCTGCGCTGGAATCGCCTCGATCGGCCCGAGGGGGTATTCGTTGGCCGTGGCGATGTGCTCGTCGTGGAAAAAATAATCCAGGCCGGCGCGCAGGATCTCGGCACCGGCGGCATCCTGGATGTCGAGCACCAGGTCGCCGTTCTGGTAGGTGAAAGCCTGCACCGGTTCGAGCTTGGGAGCGGCCGGCTCGGCGGCGGCGCTGGAAGCCAGCGCCGCGCCGCTGTGGCATGCGAGAAGCAGTAAAGCTACTGCCATCAGGGAGTGAAATTTCATTTCGTTTTTCGCTTATTCTTGAAATTTTATTTCATCCCTGATCAGCCAGGGATGGCTACTGGATGACGCCGCAGGCGATGCGCCCGCCCCCGCCGCCCAGTGGCGCCGGGTGGTCGGCGTGGTTGTCGCCGCCGGCATGGACCATCAGGGCCTTGCCCTTGACGTCCGCCATTTTCAGGCGCGGCGCCAGCACCGGATTGGTGGCGGCGCCCTTGTCGTCCACCGTCAGCGCCGGCAGGTCGCCGAGGTGGCCCTCGCCCCAGGGCAGACCGTGCTTGCCGGTCTTGGCGGGATCGAGGTGACCGCCGGCCGCGCCCGCGGGTACCGGCTTGCCGTCCTTCTGGTTCGGGCCGCAGCTGCCGTTTTCATGCACGTGGAAGCCGTGCAGGCCGGGCGGCAGCTTGCTGAGGTCCGGGGTGAACACGAGGCCATGCTTGGTTTCGCTGATGGTCACGGTGCCCACGTCCGTCCCTTCTCCCTTCTCGGTCGCCATCTTCATGGTGACCTTCATGTCGGCAGCACTGGCAGCGGCGCAGCCCAGGCCAAGAACGGCGGCGCACATCCATCGAATGTTCATGACAATCCTCCTTGGGATTCCGGTTGAGATGATATAAAGCCCGGCAAGTGTATTCCATCCCCTTGGATGGGGGATGTTCCGGAGAGCCGCCGGGCCGATCTCTCTCAGGCCGCGCGGCGGCGGCGCAGGAAGCCTGCCAGGCCCAGGCCGAGGCCCATCAGCGCCAGCGAGCCCGGTTCCGGGAGCTCCGGCGCAATGGTGTCACCAAGCAGGCGGATCGCATCGATCTCTTCCCAGCTCGCGCTGTGGTTGGTGTTGACGTAGACCTTCAGGCCACTCACCAGGTAAGGGGTGGTCGCCCAGGCGACGCTGAAGTCGAAGGGCACGTTCGCAGTGCTGGTGTCGACGCCGCTCCAGACCTTGTGCAGGTTGCCGAGGGTGTCGATGGCGTCGATCTGGTAGACGAAGCCGTTGTGGTAGGTTTCGCGGATGGTGGCGCCGTTCGCATAGACGGCGGTATCGAAGCCGACCGAAATCCACTCCTGGCCACTGTTCTGGGTGGCAGGCGCCCATGCGGTGCCATGGTCGCCGTACTGGAAGGTGTCCGGGGCGCCGAGCACCTGGATCGCATTCCAGCTCGCGTTATCCGGCACGTATTCGGAACTGAAGCCCTTGAGGGTGCTCGCGTACTGGTGCACCGGGACGGCGCCGGCCGAGGCGGCTGCAGCCAGCAGCACGGCGGCGATCAGGGAATGCAGTTTCATGGCGGTTTCTCTCATGTTTGATCAGGCAAACATGATAAAAATTGAAACACATGCATTCCACCCCCTCCGGTGGGGGAAGCGCTTACATGCGCGAGATGCTTGGGCGCAGGATGGCCAGCAGTCCCGCTTCCGAGGTGCAGCCGAACTTCTCGTAAACCGCCTTGACGCAGTCGCGCAGCACGGCGTCGCTGACGTCCATGCGGCTGCGCGCGGCTTCGCGTCCGCCCCCAAGCCCCATCCAGAACGCCACTTCCATCTGCTGCGGCGACAGCTCGACGCTCCCCAGCGCGCGCCAGATCCGCAGCGGCATGGGCACCACGAATTTCAGGAAGATGCCGACGGTGCGGCTGTGGATGGCGTCATAGGACCCGGCGCTCATCCACTGCGCGCGCGCTTCCAGCACGCCGCCGGCCAGTTCGAGGGTTCCGGCCGGCAGGCGCCAGGGATAACGCTCGCCATAGACTACCGACTCCACCAGGCGCAGGCAGAACGGCGGCAGCGTACGGCGGTCGAACACCTGCTGCTCCTGCGAGGCCAGCTGGTCGAGCAGCGCGCCGGCCGAATCGCTCAGGAACAGGATGTCGCCATTGGTGGTGGCCAGCAGCATGGCCTCGTCCTCGATCACGCCAGACAGGCCGTTGCCGGCACTGGCCGCGTTGCGCAGCGCGTGGTCGAAGTAGTTGGCGACGCGGCCCAGGTCTTCCTCGTCGTCGGTGTCGAAGGCCGGACCGCTGTCGCGCAGCAGGGTCAGGGTGCCGAGCGGGTTCGATGCGGGCCCCAGGCGCGCCTCGAGCACGTGGGCCGCGCGCGCCCGCGCCTCCGCGGGCAGGACGCCGAAGTCCACCGAGTCGCCATAGAAGTAGCCGTTCGGCGGCGGCAGCACGCCGAGCACATTCGCCTCCTGCACGTCTTCCGGCGACTGCTGCGCGAGCAGGTACAGCTGGGACGCGCTGTTCGGAATCAGCTCGCGCACCAGCTCCAGCGCATCGGGAATGAGGGTCATCAGGTGCAGGCCGCCAGAACACAGGATGCGCAGGCGGGCCCACTGGCGACTGTTCTTTTTACGGGACACAGCGGAGTACAGATGTCAGGGATATAACAATAGTGCTGAGTTCCAGCAACAAAGTCAACCTGGAATCAACTTACGCCTGCAATATCTGGTTCCTGTGCGGTGGGCGTCGAACTCGGATGACACTGCGGCAGCTGGGCCAGGATGTCGACGAGCGCCCGGAATTCCACCGGCTTGACCAGGTGGTGGTCGAAGCCCGCCTGCTTCGACAAATCGCGGTCGCGCGCCTGGCCGTAGCCGGTGAGCGCGATGAAGCTGGCCTTCGGATGCTCGCGCCGCAGGCGCCGCGCCAGCTCGTAGCCGGTCATGTCGGGCAGGCCGATGTCGAGGATGAAGGCGTGGGTGCCCGCGATCTCGGTGGACGCCAGGGTGCGCATCGCGCCGTCGAACACGTGGACGGTGTGGCCCTGCTCGCGCAGCAGCACCGCCAGCGACTGGGCCGCATCGACGTTGTCGTCGACGATGGTGATGGTGCACGCCACCACCGGCCGGGCCGGCGCATTGCGGCGCAGCGGAGACGGCGCCACCGCGCCGTCGGCCTCGGTGGCCAGCGGCAGCAGCACCGAGACCGAAGCGCCAAGGTTAGGGCCGTCGCTGTGCGCTTCCACCTGGCCGCCATGCATCTGGACGATGGTCTTCACCAGCGCCAGGCCAATCCCGAGGCCGCCCTGCGAGCGGTCCGGAGTCCGTTCAGCCTGGGTGAACAGGTCGAACACGTGCGGCAGCAGCTTGGCGTCCATGCCGGCGCCGTTGTCGATCACGGTCATGCGCGCCTGCTCAGGACCTGCCTCCAGGCGCAGGATGATCTTGCCGCCGGCCGGCGTGTACTTGGCGGCGTTGTTCAGCAGGTTGACCAGCACCTGCACCAGGCGCGTGCGGTCGCCCACTACCGCCACCTGACGCGTGGGCATCTCCACGCTCAAAGCGTGGTTCTTGGCCTCGATGTGCGGGCGCGCCTGCTCGACGGCCGAGCGCAGCACAGAGGTGAGTTCCAGGGTTTCGGTTTCCAGCTTCACCAGGCCGCGGGTCACGCGCGAGACGTCCAGCAGGTCGTCCACCAGTTCCGTCATGTGGCGCACCTGGCGCGAGATGATGTTGCCGGCCTTTAGGCGCAGGTTCTCGTCCACGGTCGGCATCTTGAGCAGCTGGGCCGCATTGGTGATCGGCGCCAGCGGATTGCGCAGCTCGTGCGCGAGCATGGCGAGGAACTCGTCCTTCATCTTGCTGTGGCGCTCGGCCTCGGCGCGCGCGGCGCGTTCGCTGGCCAGGATGCCTTCGCGTTCCTTGGCGGCGCGCTGCGCCAGCTCGTACAGGCGCGCGTTGTCGATGGCGACCGCGGCCTGCGACACGAAGCCGGAGATCAGCCCCTCGGTGCGCTCGTCGAACATCTTCGGCTGCGAGTGGCCGAAGAACAAGCCGCCCAGCACCTCGCCCGAGCGCGACGAGACCGACGCGGCCAGGTAGCTGCGCACCGGCAGATGCCCTTTAGGCATGCCATGGTGCGGGCCCATGCGTCCGTAACGCGGATCCTTGGTGATGTCGTCGCTGCGGACCGGCGGCCCGCCTTCGAAGGTAGGTGCGAAGACGGCCGTGGGACGCGGGTGGCCCAGCTTTTCGAAGGCTTCGCGCGGGGCGCCGCTCAGGGTGTAGAGCAGGTAGGCGTCGCCGTTGGCGTCCTTGCCGTTGTAGAAGAAGGAGCCGAATTCGGCGCCAGTCAGTTCAGTGGCGGCGTCGGTCACTGCCTGCAGCAGGGTGTCGATGTCGAGCGTGGAGGCGAGCACGCTGCCGGCGCGGTTCATCAGCTCGAGCATGCGCGTCTCTTCGCGCAGCGCCTCCTCGGCGCGGATGCGGCGCAGCGCTTCCCAGGTGCGGCGGGCCAGGTCTTCGGCCAGGGTGCGTTCGTCGTCGGTCCAGCGGTAGGGGTGGTCCTTGTACAGGAAGCCGGCGCCGTGCAGGCGGTCGCCGTCCTTCAGCGGAATCACCACCACCGAATGGATGCCCAGCATGATGCAGGGCTTGGCCACGGCCGCGCACTCGGGATCGGTCGAGACGTCGTCGATGCAGATCGTGGTGCCCGCGCGCAGTGCGTCGAGCTGGCTTGGCGATAGCATGTCGACCGGCAGCGTGCCCTGGGCCCCGCCGGTTTCGACGCCGTCCTTCCACTCTTCCTTGACGGTGAAGGTGCGCTTGCCCTCGTCGAGTTCGACGTAGGCGACGTTCGAGTTGGCGAAGTATTCACTGGTGAGGCGAATGGTGGCCTTGAGCATCGGGCCGAATTCGGTTTCGCGGCGCAGGGTGTCGGCCAGTTTGATCTGGTAAGCACGGCGCCGCTCGCCCAGCACGGCCTTGGTGATGTCGGCAAAGGTGACCAGCACGCCCTCGACCTTGCCGGTGTCGCCGTAGATCGGGCTGTACGAATAGCTGAAGTAGCAGGTCTCGTAGTAGCCGTAGCGGTTGATCGTCAGCGGCAGCCCTTCCGAGCCGAGCGCCTCGCCCTGGCGCACCTGTTGCCACATGGGGCCGATGGTGGGCCAGATCTCGGACCAGGTGACGCGCGAATCGTTGCCGAGGGCGTTGTCCTTCTTGTCGCCGAGGATGGGGACGTAGGCGTCGTTGAAGAACTGGACGTACCCATCGCCCCAGGCGAGATAGGCCGGCAGGCGCAGGTCGAGCACGGTGCGCACGGCGCTTTTCAGGCTTTGCGGCCAGCCTGCCACCGGGCCGACAGCCGTGGTCTCCCAGGGGAAGGCGCGCATCTGGCGCTCCATCTCCGACATGGTAGTCGATGCGCTGGCGGCGTCCGGCGTCGTGTCAAAGGGCCAAGGCATAGTGCTCGGTGGGCAAGAAATGTGGATAGATCGCT
The DNA here is from genome assembly GCF_020707295.1 of Massilia sp. IC2-476. NCBI lineage: Bacteria > Pseudomonadati > Pseudomonadota > Betaproteobacteria > Burkholderiales > Oxalobacteraceae > Massilia > Massilia sp. IC2-476. The sequence continues at coordinate 16,571 of NZ_JAJFER010000011.1, read as the reverse complement.
AACTCAGCAGCGCATCATAGCAGTCATTACCACGAATGGGCGTACGGATGAGTTAAGTATGCAACATTTGGGTGGGAAAGTGTGACATTACTCATGATGGATAAATTGCTTCTGGGCGCGACGGAATGTCCGTGACTGTCGGGGAGTCGCTCTAGAATGGATTCGTGAGCTGCACGTATTTTCTGCGGCATGTTGCCAGCAAAGGAGTCGTCGTGAACCGTTCTGCCCTCTTCCTCGTCCTCTTCGGCCTGATCGCGACGCCTCTGGCGCATGCCGACGAGCCTTCTGTCTGCAAATCGGTGTGCACGTCCGAAAAGGAGCAGTGCACGGTGCGGGCGCGCAAGCTCACCGAACTCGACAAGTTGCCGACGCCGGAAGAAAAGAATCCGTTTGCGCAGACCGCGGAGCGTGCAGGACAGCTTCCGTCGGTGTCTGGGCACGCGACGGAGCGACTGGCTGCGCAGCGGCGCAACCGTGAGCGGACGGATGCCTGCGATGCCACCTACAAACGTTGTACGAATTCGTGTGCACCTATTGCTCTTGGAACCGAACATGCCGCAGCAGTTAACTGAAGCAAGCGACTTGCGTTGTCAATCAAGTTGGACTCAGGGGCTCGAAATAGAACGATTTAGAGTTGAACGCTCAGCCGAATGGCGAGCTTGAAAGGCCGGCTTCGCCGAAGCTCGTTTTCCGCAACAGTATGGTAAGCGCCACTTCTTAGTCACTATGCAGCCTGCCTGAACAAACTGCTCGTCCACATCCTTAGCCCGTCAGATCTTGTCCTTTAATGAGACGTCGACGTGTTGTCGACCTCCTTCCTTCTTCTTTCTGTAAAAAAAATTTCCAATGGTTTCAAATCAGCAATAGAATTGTTCTGTTTCCAGTACTCACTTAACGAAAATGAAAAAAAATCAAATATCCATCCATTTCGACGGCCCCATTGCCAAGAATCATGCTGTCCAGCTTCGCACGTTCACTCGTACTCTAGGCCACATCCAGACCGCAATCGACAGAGCATATTTGGATTTAAAGTACGATGGGATTTGGAAAAATGCTCGGATGACCACCGAAGATTATGAGCCAACTGATTTTTTGGTACTCCAAACGCGGGAAGGCGGCTTCATCTCGGATCTTGTAGGAGACGCTCAATCAAATAAGATTATTGAGCGAATTAATGATGCAGTCGCACCAGCGTACGAAGAGGCGCAGGCTCCTAGCACAGACGATAAGGTCAATCTGGTTGAGGAGGCTGAACGCCGGCGAAAGCACTATAAAGCGGGCGCCCAAGAACCGATTTCGTATGAAAAAATGGTAGAAACGCCTGATGCAAGGCTAACTCGTGCTTACGGGGACCGGTCTATCGCAAAGGAATTCGATCAAATCGCATCGGCCATTCGAGCCAGACAAAATGACGGCAGCCTTGTTGAGATCGATTTTCACCCTGGTCGAGCATTACCTACTTTTGTCTTTGATTATCATACTTCAGTTTCATTTCATAAGATCGTTTCAACGCGCACCCTAGGCGACCCGGTAGAGATTCCAATTACCCTGCGAGCGCTAGACTCAGGCGGGGGAATTATTTCAAAAGCAAAAGCTCACAATCTTATATCGGGAAAAGAATTTAATCTTTTCATTCACACTGAAAGAGGCTTCAGCAGCCTTCGGAAATATCTCAGCAAGCGAGCTCCAAAACCTTTCAAAATCGTCGCTTGCCCTGTACTAGAATATGGCGCATACGACTTAGATGCCGGAGATATGTACTTTATTGCAATTTCCAAGGAGTCTGAATGAATGAGTTGTAAATCTTATGATTAGGATATGAACAACGACCTGCTATAAGCAGCTAAGAAAGTTTAAGGAATAGATTATGCAGATACCAGACGCTGCAATTGGATCAATCGTTGCAGCAGCAATTGCCGGGTTAGTAGTATTTATTTCGACTGTCCTTACCAAGGAGCAAAAAACCTCGGAATTCCGGCAAGTATGGATTGACGAGCTGCGAAAAGACGTTTCTCATTATATTGCCAGTACGATCGAGATTGCCACGTTATATAGCTACAAGAAGAAAAAAGGAGATAACGATCTAAAATTTCTTGAGGATAATCTAAAAGTAATACAAGAACTTCAAGCGATCGAATATCGAATTTTATTACGCCTCAACCCTAAAGAGCATGGCAATCTTATTTCTAAACTCAAGGATTTTAGAACAGATATCCTTGCACTAGATCCTGCTAATGCGTCAAGTAAAAAAATGGAAGCTACGCTGACCGACGCGTTAACTCAAGACTGCAAAGATATTTTAAAGTCTGAGTGGGAACGAGTAAAAAAAGGTGAACCGGCGTTTAGGATAGTTAAGTTCGCTGCCATAATAATCGCAGGAATCTTAGGACTGCTATCAATTTTTTATATGTTGTCTGGATCGGTGGCCCCCGCAGCATCTTCCGAGAAAGCGACGGCTAAACTGGCAGCATCGGTCGAGGCGACCTGCGATAACTTGGCACCAGCGAATACAAACAACCAAACAGTCCAGCTTTTCCTCGAAACTCCCAAATCCAATTTCGCCCCACCATCAGGTTCCAACAAAGTCTTACCGAAGCCCAAGCAAAATGATCGTACACCACTCCAGTCTGTCACTAGAAACTGCGAGTCTAAAATTAGTGATTCAAAATAAGTCGCTACATCTCTGAAATGATGCATCAATCAACTTCACGCTAGCACTGCCAGCACTTAGCGAATTCGACTCAGGGCTTAGAATACGCCAGCCGTCGTGCAAATAGCTTAAGGAATCGAAATGTCAAATCGACCAAAAGTATTTATCGCCTCATCGCGAGAAGGCCTGTCTGAAGCAAAAGCGATAAACGCGAATCTTGATCATTCTACAATTCCGACGTTATGGCCGAATGGTACGTTTGTTCTCGGATCCCATTCATTGGAAAGCTTGACGCAAAAATCTTCCGAGGTCGATTTTGCCGTTTTTGTTTTTACCCCAGATGATATTGCTGAGATAAGGGGGAAAACAGAGCATATAGTGCGGGACAACGTACTTTTCGAGCTGGGTCTTTTTATCGGCGCGCTCGGAAAGGACCGCTGCTTCATTGTTCAGCCGCGGGGAGTAGATCTCCATTTTCCGTCAGATTTGCTTGGCATTACTACTGCAGATTATGCTGTAGATAGAGGCGATGGCGATTTGAGTTCAGCTTTAAATTTTGCATGCACGAAAATCGAGGCTGAAGTTAACCGTCTAGGGCCAATACGCACTAGCGGTGCTGGTGCAACCCAGAAGCCGACGCGCGCGAAGCTGCCGAATTATCAAATAAACCCAATGGACATACGATTGCTTGCAGTAACTGCCTCCAGCCAAGTGTCCAGTCCAGAAGGTCTGACGCATTGGCAAATTTCGAATGAGATGACTGGGACAACCGCGAATGTTATTAATATTTGCGCGTTGAAACTTTTGCGGCTAGGCTTTATTGAGAGAACTGTCCGAGAGGATAGGGATGGCGAACCCTACTATGCAATCTCAATCACCGACGCTGGCATTGATATTCTTCTGCAAAATGAGTCCGAACTCAAAGATGATGTTGGAATCTCGCCTATATCATCCAAAATTCGAAAACGAATGCCAAATTTTGCTAACATGGACGACGACATTCCTTTTTAAGTCGGAAATTTTGTTTCTTCGATTAGTAAGACCATAGTGATTTGGCAAAAAAAAACGGCACCCCTCAGGGTGCCGTCTTCATTTCAGCTTACTAGCTCAGACGATCACTCGCCATCACCATGATGCTGCTCGACCGAAGCCGCAGCCTGCTGCTGGTCTTCCATCGCCTGCAGCTCGGCGGCCATGTTGGCCTTCTCCTGCTGCAGCAGTGCCTGGCGCTCTTCCGCCTCCCACACTTCCTTCTCCTTGCGGGCGCGGTGGAATGCCAGACCGGTACCGCCAGGGATCAGGCGGCCGACGATGACGTTTTCCTTCAGGCCGCGCAGACCATCGCGCTTGCCCATGATCGCCGCTTCGGTGAGGACGCGGGTGGTTTCCTGGAACGATGCGGCCGAGATGAACGAGTCGGTCGACAGCGATGCCTTGGTAATACCAAGCAGCACGTTTTCGTACTGTGCCGGCAGCTTGCCGACGGCGTTGACCTTGTCGTTCTCTTCCAGCAGTTCCGAACGCTCCACCTGCTCGCCGACGATGTAGTCGGTGTCGCCGGCATCGGTGATCTGCACACGACGCAGCATCTGGCGAACGATCACCTCGATGTGCTTGTCGTTGATCTTCACACCCTGCAGACGGTACACGTCCTGCACTTCGTCCACGATGTAGCGGGCCAGCGCTTCGATACCCAGCAGGCGCAGGATGTCCTGCGGATCGGCCGGACCGTCGACGATCATCTCGCCCTTGTTCACCACCTGGCCGTCGTGCACCAGCACTTGCTTGTCCTTGGTGATCAGGAACTCGTGCTTGTTGCCGTCCATGTCGGTGATTTCCAGACGCTGCTTGCCCTTGGTCTCCTTACCGAATGCGACGGTACCGGTGACTTCGGCCAGCATGCCCGCGTCTTTCGGCGAACGTGCTTCGAACAGTTCGGCAACGCGCGGCAGACCACCGGTAATGTCACGGGTCTTCTGCGATTCGGTCGGGATACGTGCCAGCACTTCACCCACCGAGACTTGCTGACCGTCCTTCACCATGATCAGCGCGCCGACCTGGAAGCCGATCGTCACGGCGTGTTCGGTGCCGGCGATCTTCACTTCCTGGCCTTCTTCGTTCAGCAGCTTGACCTGCGGACGCAGGACCTTGCCCGAACCGCGGCGCTTCGGATCGATCGCGACCAGGGTCGACAGGCCGGTCACTTCGTCCACCTGGCGAGCGACGGTGACGCCCTCTTCCACGTTTTCGAACTTGATGGTACCTGCGTACTCGGTAATGATCGGACGGGTCAGCGGATCCCAGGTCGCCAGGGCGGTACCGGCCTTCACAGCCATGCCATCCTTGACGATCAGGGTCGCACCGTACGGCACCTTGTGGCGCTCGCGCTCACGGCCGTGGTCGTCGGTGATCAGGACTTCGCCCGAACGCGAGATGACGATCTGCGCGCCCTTGCCGTTGGTGACGTAACGCATCGTGGCGGTGAAGCGCACGGTGCCGTTCGACTTGGCTTCGACCGACGATGCCACTGCCGCACGCGATGCCGCACCACCGATGTGGAAGGTACGCATGGTCAGCTGGGTACCCGGCTCACCGATCGACTGTGCTGCCACGACGCCGACTGCTTCGCCGGCGTTGACCAGCATGCCGCGGCCGAGGTCACGGCCGTAGCACTTGGCGCACAGGCCGAAGCGGGTGTCGCAGTTCAGCGGGGTGCGGACCTTCACTTCGTCGATGCCGACGCGTTCGATCTCTTCCACCATGTCTTCGTCCAGCAGCGTGCCGGCTTCGAACAGGGTTTCCTGGGTTTCCGGGTTCACCACGTCGGTACCGGTCACGCGGCCGAGGATACGGTCGCGCAGCGGCTCGATGACTTCACCGCCTTCGACCATCGCCTTCATGTGCGTGCCGTTGGTGGTGCCGCAATCGTCCTCGATGACCACCAGATCCTGGGTCACGTCGACCAGGCGGCGGGTCAGGTAACCCGAGTTCGCGGTCTTCAGTGCCGTATCCGCCAGACCTTTACGAGCGCCGTGGGTCGAGATGAAGTACTGCAGAACGTTCAGGCCTTCGCGGAAGTTCGCGGTAATCGGCGTTTCGATAATCGAACCGTCCGGCTTGGCCATCAGGCCTCGCATACCTGCCAGCTGGCGGATCTGCGCTGCCGAACCACGGGCGCCCGAGTCGGCCATCATGTAAATCGCGTTGAACGATTCCTGGGTGCCTTCGGTGCCGTCACGCTTGGTGACCGGTTCCACTTTCAGCTGGTCCATCATCGCCTTGCCGACTTCGTCCGAGGTCTTGCCCCAGATGTCGACGACCTTGTTGTAACGCTCGCCGGCGGTGACCAGACCCGAAGCGTACTGCTGCTCGATCTGCTTCACTTCCGCTTCGGCGGTCGCGATCATGCCCTTCTTGACGTCCGGGATCAGCATGTCGTCGACGGCGATCGAGATGCCGGCGCGGGTCGCCAGGCGGAAGCCCGACTGCATCAGCTTGTCCGCGAAGACAACGGTCGCACGCAGGCCGCACTTGCGGAACGACGTGTTGATCAGCTTCGAGATTTCCTTCTTCTTCAGGGCGCGGTTCAGCACCGAGAACGGCAGGCCTTTCGGCAGGATCTCGGACAGGATCGCACGGCCGACGGTGGTCTCGTAGCGGGTCAGGGTCTGCACGAATTCGCCGGTGACCGGATCCTTCGGGTTCTCGACGATACGCACGGTGATGCGGGTCGCCAGTTCGACTTCCTTGTTGTCGTACGCGCGGATGACTTCCGACACGTCCGGGAACAGCATGCCCTCGCCCTTGGCGTTGATCGCTTCGCGGGTCGCGTAGTACAGACCCAGCACGATATCCTGCGACGGGACGATCGACGGCTCGCCGTTCGACGGGAACAGGATGTTGTTCGACGCCAGCATCAGGGTACGCGCTTCCATCTGCGCTTCGATCGACAGCGGCACGTGGACTGCCATCTGGTCACCGTCGAAGTCGGCGTTGAACGCCGCGCAGACCAGCGGGTGCAGCTGGATTGCCTTGCCTTCGATCAGGACCGGCTCGAACGCCTGGATACCGAGACGGTGCAGGGTTGGTGCACGGTTCAGCATGACCGGGTGTTCTTTGATGACTTCTTCCAGGATGTCCCAGACCACCGGTTCCTGGATTTCGACCAGCTTCTTGGCTGCCTTGATGGTGGTCGCGAGACCCATCAGTTCCAGCTTGTTGAAGATGAATGGCTTGAACAGTTCCAGGGCCATCAGCTTCGGCAGGCCGCACTGGTGCAGTTTCAGCTGCGGACCGACCACGATGACCGAACGGCCCGAGTAGTCGACGCGTTTACCCAGCAGGTTCTGACGGAAGCGGCCGCCCTTACCCTTGATCATTTCAGCCAGCGACTTCAGCGGACGCTTGTTGGCGCCGGTCATCGCTTTACCGCGACGGCCGTTGTCCAGCAGCGAGTCCACTGCTTCCTGCAGCATGCGCTTTTCGTTTCGCGTAATGATTTCCGGAGCGCGCAGTTCCATCAGGCGCTTCAGACGGTTGTTACGGTTGATGACGCGGCGGTACAGGTCGTTCAGGTCCGAGGTAGCGAAACGGCCACCATCCAGCGGGACGAGCGGACGCAGCTCCGGCGGCAGGACCGGGAGCACTTCCATGATCATCCACTCAGGCTTGATGCCCGAGCGCTGGAACGCCTCGAGCACTTTCAGGCGCTTGGCGTATTTCTTGATCTTGGCTTCGGATTTCGACTCTTTCAGCTCGACGCGCAGGGCTTCGGCATCGCGGTGGATGTCGATCGAGCGCAGCAGTTCACGGATGCCTTCGGCGCCCATGAATGCAGTGAAGTCGTCGCCGTACTCTTCGTACTTGGCGGCGTAGTCGTCTTCCGACATGATCTGGCACTTCTTCAGCGGGGTCATGCCAGGATCGGTCACGACATATGCTTCGAAGTACAGCACGCGTTCGATATCGCGCAGGGTCATGTCCAGGACCATGCCCAGACGCGACGGCAGCGATTTCAGGAACCAGATGTGGGCGGTCGGCGAGGCCAGCTCGATGTGGCCCATGCGCTCACGGCGCACCTTGGCCAGGGTGACTTCGACGCCGCACTTCTCGCAGATGACGCCGCGGTGCTTCAGGCGCTTGTACTTGCCGCACAGGCATTCGTAGTCCTTGATCGGGCCAAAGATCTTGGCGCAGAACAGGCCGTCGCGCTCAGGCTTAAAGGTACGGTAGTTGATGGTTTCCGGCTTCTTGACTTCGCCGTAGGACCACGAACGGATTTTCTCGGGCGACGCCAGGCCAATCTTGATGGCGTCGAAGCTTTCGTTCGTTTGAACTTGCTTGAATAGATCGAGCAGTGCTTTCATGTATCACTCCAGGTGATTGAATTCTTTACTGAGTACTACTACCGCCGCTTCTCACTGATTTTCGCCAGTGCTTGCGTGAACCACTCACCCCTGAATGCGTCATCCCGGCGCAGGCCGGGATCCAAGTTTTCGGCTATTCCACCGAAATTAGGCTCCCGCCTGCGCGGGAGCGACGTTCTGGGGCAGCAGGCCATGCCCGAAGGCGGCGGCCATACCGGCCCTGCTTAGCTGCGCTCGAGATCGATATCGATACCCAGCGAGCGGATTTCCTTCACCAGCACGTTGAACGATTCCGGCATGCCGGCGTCGATCACGTGGTCGCCCTTGACCAGGTTCTCGTACACCTTGGTACGGCCATTCACGTCGTCCGACTTGACGGTCAGCATTTCCTGCAGCACGTAGGACGCGCCGTAGGCTTCCAGTGCCCACACTTCCATCTCACCGAAGCGCTGGCCACCGAACTGGGCTTTACCGCCCAGCGGCTGCTGGGTCACCAGCGAGTACGGACCGGTCGAACGGGCGTGCATCTTGTCGTCGACCAGGTGGTGCAGCTTTAGCATGTGCATGAAGCCGACGGTGACCTTGCGCTCGAATGCTTCGCCGGTGCGGCCGTCGTACATCGTGACCTGGTTCTTCGACGGGGTCATGCCCAGGTTGGTCGCGATCTCGTCCGGGAACGCCAGGTCCAGCATGCGGCGGATCTCGGTCTCGTGCGCACCGTCAAACACCGGAGTTGCGAACGGAACGCCATTCTTCAAGTTGTTCGCCAGGGTCAGGATCTCTTCATCGCTGAAGTTGTCGAGATCTTCCTTGCGGCCGGTCTCGTTGTAGATCTTGCCCAGGAAGCCACGGATCTCTTCCGCTTTCGCTTGAGCGCGCAGCATGTCGCCGATACGCAGGCCCAGGCCCTTCGCAGCCCAACCGAGGTGGGTTTCCAGGATCTGACCGACGTTCATACGCGACGGGACGCCCAGCGGGTTCAGCACGACGTCGGCCGGGGTACCATCGGCCATGAACGGCATGTCTTCCACCGGCACGATACGCGAGACCACACCCTTGTTACCGTGGCGGCCTGCCATCTTGTCGCCCGACTGCAGGCGGCGCTTGACGGCCAGGTAGACCTTGACCATCTTCTGCACGCCAGGCTGCAGCTCGTCGCCTTGCGTCAACTTCTTGCGCTTCTCTTCGAAGGCCAGGTCGAACTGGTGGCGCTTCTCGTTGATCGATTCCTTGATCGCTTCCAGCGCGTTGGCGGTGTCGTCGTCGGCCGGACGGATGTCGAACCAGTGGAACTTGTCCAGGTCCGCCAGGTAGTCGGCCGTGATCGCAGCACCCTTCGCCAGCTTCTTCGGACCGCCGTTGACGACTTTACCGATCAGCATGCGCTCCAGACGCTGGAAGGCGTCGCCTTCCACGATACGCATCTGGTCGTTCAGGTCCAGGCGGTAGCGCTTCAGCTCGTCGTCGATGATCTGCTGGGCGCGCTTGTCGCGCTGGATGCCTTCGCGGGTGAACACTTGCACGTCGATGACGGTGCCGACCATGCCCGACGGCACGCGCAGCGAGGTGTCCTTCACGTCCGAGGCTTTTTCGCCGAAGATCGCGCGCAGCAGCTTCTCTTCCGGAGTCAGCTGGGTCTCGCCCTTCGGGGTGACCTTACCGACCAGCACGTCGCCGGCTTGCACTTCGGCGCCGATGTACACGATGCCCGATTCGTCCAGGCGAGCCAGCTGGTTCTCGGCCAGGTTCGAGATGTCGCGGGTGATTTCTTCCGCGCCCAGCTTGGTGTCACGTGCAACGACCGACAGCTCTTCGATGTGGATCGAGGTGTAGCGGTCGTCCTTGACCACGTTTTCCGAGATCAGGATCGAGTCTTCGAAGTTCAGGCCGTTCCACGGCATGAAGGCCACCAGCATGTTCTGGCCCAGTGCCAGTTCGCCCAGGTCGGTCGATGCGCCGTCGGCGATCACGTCGCCACGGGCGACGCGGTCACCAACCTGCACGATCGGACGCTGGTTGATGTTGGTGTTCTGGTTCGAACGGGTGTACTTGATCAGGTTGTAGATGTCCACGCCGACTTCGCCAGCTTGCGCTTCGTCGTCGTTCACGCGAATCACCACACGGCCCGCATCGATGTAGTCCACCACGCCGCCGCGCAGGGCCTGCACGGTGGTGCCCGAGTCGACCGCCACGGTGCGCTCGATGCCGGTACCGACAAAGGCTTTTTCCGGACGCAGGCAAGGCACGGCCTGGCGCTGCATGTTGGCGCCCATCAGTGCACGGTTCGCGTCATCGTGCTCGAGGAACGGAATCAGCGACGCTGCAACCGACACGATCTGGCCCGGGGCCACGTCCATGTACTGGATGCGTTCCGGCGAGACCAGGATGGTTTCGCCTGCTTCACGCGCCGACACCAGTTCGTCGACCAGCTGGCCTTCTTCATTGATCGCGGCGTTCGCCTGCGCAATGATGTAGCGGCCTTCTTCGATCGCGGACAGGTATTCGATCTTGTCGGTCACCTTCGAACCGTCGACCTTGCGGTACGGGGTTTCCAGGAAGCCGTATTCGTTCAGGCGGGCATACAGTGCCAGCGAGTTGATCAGGCCGATGTTCGGGCCTTCAGGCGTTTCGATCGGGCACACGCGGCCGTAGTGGGTCGGGTGCACGTCGCGCACCTCGAAGCCTGCACGTTCGCGGGTCAGACCGCCCGGGCCCAGGGCCGAGACGCGGCGCTTGTGGGTGACTTCCGACAGCGGGTTGGTCTGGTCCATGAACTGCGACAGCTGCGACGAACCGAAGAATTCGCGGATCGCGGCCGAGATCGGCTTGCTGTTGATCAGGTCGTGCGGCATCAGGTTGTCCGCTTCGGCCTGACCGAGGCGTTCTTTCACTGCACGTTCCACGCGCACCAGGCCGGCACGGAACTGGTTCTCAGCCAGTTCGCCGACGCAACGCACACGGCGGTTGCCCAGGTGGTCGATGTCGTCGACTTCGCCGCGGCCATTGCGCAGCTCGACCAGGATCTTGATCACGGCCAGGATGTCGTCGTTCGACAGGGTCATGTCGCCCACGAGTTCGTCACGGCCGATACGGCGGTTGAACTTCATGCGGCCGACGGCCGACAGGTCGTAGCGTTCCGGACTGTAGAACAGGCCGTTGAACAGGGCTTCCACCGATTCTTCGGTCGGCGGTTCGCCAGGACGCATCATGCGATAGATCGCCACGCGAGCGGCGGTCTGGTCGGCGGTGTCGTCGGTGCGCAGGGTCTGCGAGATGTAGCCGCCCTGGTCCAGGTCATTGGTGTACAGGGTCTGGATCGCCGAGACGTTGGCGTCGCGCAGCTTGCCCAGCAGCTCTTCGGTCAGCTCGTCGTTGGCCACGGCGATGACTTCGCCGGTGTCCTGGTCGACGATGTTCTTGGCCAGCACGCGGCCCAGCAGGTAGTCTTCCGGCACGGAGATCGACTTGATGCCGGCAGCTTCGATGTCGCGCACGTGCTTGGCGTTGATGCGCTTGTCCTTGGTGACAATGGTCTTGCCCGACTTCGGATCGACGATGTCGAAGCGCGCGACTTCGCCGCGCAGGCGTTCGGACACGAACTCCAGCTCGCCGCCTTCATCGCGGAGATTGAAATTGTCGAAGACGAAGAAGTTCGCCAGGATCTGTTCCGGCGTCATGCCGATGGCCTTCAGCAGGATCGTCACCGGCATCTTGCGGCGGCGGTCGACGCGGAAGAACAGGATGTCCTTCGGGTCGAACTCGAAGTCCAGCCACGAGCCGCGGTAAGGAATGATACGTGCCGAGAACAGGAGCTTGCCCGACGAGTGGGTCTTGCCGCGGTCGTGTTCGAAGAACACGCCCGGCGAGCGGTGCAGCTGGGAGACGATGACGCGCTCGGTACCGTTGATGACGAACGAACCGTTCGTGGTCATCAGCGGCAGTTCGCCCATGTACACTTCCTGCTCTTTCATTTCCTTCACGACCGGCTTGGTCGGCGATTCCTTGTCCAGGATCACCAGACGCACCTTGGCGCGCAGCGGCGACGCGAAGGTCAGGCCACGCTGCTGGCACTCTTTCACGTCAAACGCGGGGTCGCCCAGCACATAGGACAGGAATTCGAGGCGCGCAAAACCATTGTGCGACACGATCGGGAAGATGGAGGTGAAGGCGGACTGCAGGCCTTCATTCTTGCGCACGGAGGGAACGGCATCCGCTTGCAGGAAATTCTCGTAGGATTCGAGCTGGGTAGCCAGAAGATAGGGAACGTTGTGAACGTTGGCGCGCTTCGCGAACGACTTGCGAATGCGCTTCTTCTCAGTAAATGAGTAGTGCATGGACACTCCGTGAGTGACAGAAAGGATGAGAATTCAGGAATTGCCAGTGGTGGTCACACCACACGCAAGGCCTGAAGCCTCTGCTTTCCCGCCAGGTGATTAAGACAGCCGTACTGCTGTGTTACGATATTTCCGACTTCTGCTGCTGGTGCTACTGGTGTTGCTTATCGGCACCTGACACAAACGTTTGTTTCAGGGACGACAAAAGAGCCAAAGCCGCATCCCCTCCCTTTCGGCAGGTTTGCAAGCTTTGACTCCCGCGCTGGGCACCCTGGAGTGCCCATTGCAAATGTATTACTTCAGCTCGGCCTTGGCGCCAGCTTCTTCCAGCTTCTTCTTAGCGGCTTCAGCGTCAGCTTTCGGCAGGGCTTCTTTCACGGTCTTCGGTGCGCCGTCGACCAGGTCCTTGGCTTCTTTCAGGCCCAGACCGGTGATTTCACGGACTGCCTTGATGACGCCGACCTTGTTCGCGCCGACTTCCGACAGAACAACGTTGAACTCGGTCTGCTCTTCAGCAGCAGCTGCGCCGCCGCCGGCTGCGCCGCCAGCTGCCGGTGCTGCCATTGCAGCTGCCGACACGCCGAACTTCTCTTCGAAAGCCTTGACCAGGTCGTTCAGTTCCATGACCGACATTGCGCCAACTGCGTCCAGGAACTCTTCTTTGCTAATTGCCATTTGAAACTCCAAATATATTGTGTGTGTAGTACAGGATTGGTTCTACTTGAACAAAAAGTCGCGAAGCGATTACGCTTCGGCGGCTTCCGCTGCCGGAGCAGCGGCGCCTTCGCCTTTTTGTGCTGCGACTGCAGCCAGAACTCGTGCAAAGCCCGACACCGGTGCCTGCATAACGCCCAGCAGCTGGGCGATGAGGACTTCGCGGGACGGGATGTTCGCCAGTGCCGACACGCCAGCTACGTCGAGCTGCTTGCCTGCATAGTTACCGGCTTTCACGACCAGCTTGTCGTTGGTTTTCGCGAAGTCAGAGATGACTTTAGCGGCAGCAACGGCGTCGTCCGAGATCGAGTAGATCAGCGGACCGGTCATGGCGTCAGCCAGCGGGGCGAACTGCGTGCCTTCCACCGAGCGACGTGCCAGCGTGTTCTTCAGAACACGCAGGTACACGCCCTGGGCGCGCGCGGTTGCACGGAGTTTGGTCAAGTGAGCAACCTGGATGCCACGGTACTCAGCCACGACGATGGTCTGCGCGGTTGCAACTTTCGCGCTTACCTCTTCGACGACGGCCTTTTTGTCATTCAGATTAAGACCCACGGTCAATCTCCTTAAATGATGCGAACAACATTGTTTGCATCGGTTCGAACACGGCGTCCGAAGTTAAGAAGTCAATCTAACGCGGATGAACTCACGCAGCGTGGACTACAAAACTTGTTCGGGTACACCATCTGCGTTGGGTGGTCTATTAACCTCAGGCTCAACCTCTGCCTTCGGCCCAACGGTCTTTGATTGCCTGCCGGAGCGGTGATCTGCCCCGACAGCCCAAAGATGCGCCTTATAAAACAACTATAAGGACTTAAACTTGGATCCCGGCCTGCGCCGGGACGACGGTGCAAGCACCGTCGCTTAATTCAGTGCTATTAAGCAGCAGCGATCGAAGCGTGGTCGACGCGGACGCCGGCGCCCATGGTCGACGAGATCGCGACTTTGCGCAGGTACACGCCCTTCGAGGTTGCCGGCTTGGCCTTGTTCAGGGCGTCCAGCAGTGCCGCCAGGTTGGTCTTCAGCTGTTCGTCCGAGAACGACTTGCGGCCGATGGTGGCGTGGATGATACCTGCCTTGTCGGTACGGTACTGAACCTGACCGGCCTTGGCGTTCTTGACGGCGCCAGCCACGTCCGGGGTCACGGTGCCGACCTTCGGGTTCGGCATCAGGCCGCGCGGGCCCAGGATCTGACCCAGGGTACCGACGATACGCATGGTGTCCGGCGAAGCGATCACGATGTCGAACGGCATGTCGCCGGCCTTGACGCGCTCTGCCAGGTCTTCCATACCGACGATGTCGGCGCCGGCTGCTTTGGCAGCTTCAGCCTTGTCGCCCGATGCGAAGACAGCGACGCGCACGGTCTTGCCGGTGCCGGCAGGCAGCACGACCGAACCGCGGACGACCTGGTCCGACTTCTTCGGGTCCACGCCCAGTTGAACGGCGACGTCGATCGACTCGTTGAACTTGGCGGTGGCGAATTCCTTGACGATCGACACAGCGTTGTCGAACGCGTAGACCTTGTTGCGGTCCACTTTATCTTTCATTGCTTTAACGCGCTTGGACAGCTTAGCCATTACACACCCTCCACCGTGATGCCCATCGAACGTGCCGAGCCAGCGATGATACGCACTGCGGCGTCCATGTCGGCGGCGGTCAGGTCCGGCTGCTTGGTTTTTGCGATTTCTTCAGCCTGTGCACGGGTCAGCGTGCCAACCTTGTCGGTATGTGGCTTCGGCGAACCCTTGGTGATGCCAGCGGCTTTCTTGATCAGGTAGGTTGCCGGCGGGGTCTTCATCACGAAGGTGAAGGACTTGTCCGCGAAGGCGGTGATCACGACCGGAATCGGCATGCCCGGCTCGAAGCCCTGGGTCTGGGCGTTGAACGCCTTGCAGAATTCCATGATGTTCAGACCGCGCTGGCCCAGTGCCGGGCCGATCGGTGGGGAGGGGTTTGCCTTACCGGCTGCGACTTGCAGCTTGATAAAGCCAATAATCTTCTTTGCCATGTCTGGCTCCTAAGTTGGCATTGAGTAGTAGCGCCCCACCGCTACTACTCTTCGGCGGGGCTCCTCTTACCGGATTCCGCCTTGCTGCTGCGACGCTCCGATTCGGCGTTTTAGACTTTCTCTACCTGCCCGAACTCCAGTTCCACCGGAGTTGCGCGGCCGAAGATGGTGACAGAAACACGCACCTTCGATTTTTCGTAGTTGACTTCTTCGACATTGCCGTTGAAGTCGGTGAACGGGCCTTCCTTGATGCGGACCTGCTCGCCCACTTCGTACAGGACTTTCGGACGCGGCTTTTCGACGCCTTCCTGGACCTGCTGCATGATCTTGTCGATCTCGCGCGCCGGGATCGGCGTCGGCTTGTTCGACTTGCCACCGATGAAACCGGTGACCTTGCTGGTGTTCTTGACCAGGTGCCAGGTCTCGTCCGTCATTTCCATCTCAACCAGGACATAGCCCGGGAAGAAACGACGCTCGGAGACGGCCTTGGTGCCGTTGCGCATTTCGACGACTTCCTCGGTCGGAACCAGGATCTGGCCGAACTGCTGCTGCATGCCGGCGCGCTCGATACGCTCGGTCAGGGCGCGCATGACGCTCTTTTCCATGCCGGAGTAGACGTGGACGACGTACCAGCGCTTGTTGTTGACCGGGACACTCACGGGAGCCGCACCAGCGTCTTGCGCCGGGTCTTGGCCCGGCGCATTGTCTTGCACGTTTTCGCTCATCAGTTTTTCCATCCCAGGACCAGGTCGTACAATACGAACTCCAACACCTTATCCGTGCCCCACAGGAAAATCGCCGTCACGACCACGAAGGCAAACACGATGCCGGTGATCTGGGTGGCTTCGCGGCGGGTAGGCCACACAACTTTCTTGGTCTCGCGCACCGACTCCTTGGCGAAGTTCAGGAAATCACGACCAGTGGTGGAAGTCCACAAAAGCAGGACAGCAAAAACTAAACCAGCCACGAGGGCGCCGGCGGCGACCAAGGCTGGTTTGTTCTGGCCTTTCAGGTAAAAGAACCCGACAACGCCTGCAATCGTGGCAACTACCGCCAGGGCGACCTTGAACTTGTCATTCGAGGTGCTGACAGTTTGCACGGATTGATTGGACATCTTCTTTTCTTTCGATGCTTGCGCACCAGAATTCGGTGGCAGGGGCGGAGGGAATCGAACCCGCGACCTTCGGTTTTGGAGACCGACGCTCTGCCAATTGAGCTACACCCCTACGAAAACTTCTCGCTGAATCCAGCATTATACATGGCACGCGCGTGCCAGGCAATGCTGTTGGAGGGAAGCGTTGTGACGCTTCCCTCTTGCATCACTTATTAGGCGATGATCTTGGCAACCACGCCGGCGCCGACGGTACGGCCACCTTCGCGGATTGCGAAGCGCAGACCTTCTTCCATCGCGATCGGAGCGATCAGCTTGACGGTGATCGACACGTTGTCGCCTGGCATGACCATTTCTTTGTCGGCCGGCAGCACGATCGAACCGGTCA
>NZ_JAJFER010000010.1:0-134299 GCF_020707295.1 Massilia sp. IC2-476 | reverse complement strand
GCTCCCAGGTCGCCGCCGGCTGCAGCGGCGAGGCGGCGCGTCCCGCCGCCATGACGCTCAACCTGGGTAAATCGACCATGCTGCGCCTGCCCGAGAAGGTCGCCCACCGCAGCGTCGGCAATCCCGACATCGTGCAGGCGATGCTGGTGGCGCCGGACACGCTCTACATCGCCGGCATCGACGTCGGCAGCACCAACATGATCGTGCAGGGCAGGAGCGGCCTGTGCAGCGTGATCGACATCGTCGTCGCGATGGATCCGGCCGGGCTGCAGGCTACCCTGGCCGCCGTCATGCCCGACGAGAAGAACATCCGGGTGTCCGCCGCCGCCGATTCGCTGGTGCTGAGCGGTAGCGTCAGCGACAGCGCGGTGATCGCCCGCGCCGTGGAACTGGCCGGCGCCTACGTGCAGCGCCCGCTGCGCCAGCTGACGGCGGCCGGAGGCAAGGACAACGACGGAGTGCTCGCTCCCGGCGGCAATGCCGGCGGCGGAGCCTCGGCCGCCACCGCCCGCGTGATCAACCTGCTGAGCGTGAGCGCGCCGCAGCAGGTGCAGCTCGAAGTCAAGATCGCCGAGGTGTCCAAGACCCTGCTCGAACGCTTGGAGGCGAAGACCCGCTTCAGCTTCGGCGGCGGCAGCTGGACCACCACGCTGGTGTCGAACTTCCTGAGCGGCCGCACGCTGCCGGGCGAGGAGACGCTGTCGACCAGGGGCGGGCGGCTGGTGGGCGACGCCAACAAGCAGGACAGCGTGGTGCGCGTGCTGGCCGAGCCGAACGTGCTGGCGATCAGCGGCCAGGAAGGCACCTTCCTGGCGGGCGGCAAGTTCTACATCCCGGTGGCCCAGGACGACAGGAAGATCACGCTCGAGGAAAAGGAATTCGGCGTCGGCCTGCGCTTCACCCCGACCGTGCTGGCGGGCGGGCGCATCAACCTGAAAGTGGCGCCCGAGGTGTCGGAGCTGTCGCGCGAAGGGATCGGCATCTCGGCCGGCGGCCTCACCGGCAGCGCCATCCTGCCGGTCGTGACCACGCGCCGCGCCAGCACCACCGTGCAGCTGTACGACGGCCAGAGCTTCGCCATCGGGGGACTGGTCAGGAACAACCTGGTGGCCAACCTGGAAGGCCTGCCGATGCTGGGCGAAGTGCCGATCCTGGGCGCGCTGTTCCGCAGCACCGATTACCAGCAGGACCGCACCGAACTGGTGTTCGTGATCACGGCGCGCCTGGTCAAGCCGATCCCGGGTGCCGGCTACTCGCTGCCGACCGACAAGATGGGTGTCCCCACGCGCGCCGAGATGCTGCTCGGCGGCCGGCTCGAAGGGACGGCGCCCGCCGCCACCACCGCGGCGGCGTCCACCCCGCAGCCGGCGGCGCCCGTCGCGCAGACCAGCGCCGGCTTCGAACTCAAATAGGAGACTACCGTGAAGACGATCCGCTTGATGTCGCTGGCGCTCGCGCTGGCCTCCCTTGGCGCCGGGCTGCAGGGCTGCGCGCAGACGACCCCGCAGTGGGACCGGCAGTTCGGGTCCGCTACGCGTGACAACCTGGCCGCCCAAGTGCTCGACCCCGCCGCCGCGGCCAACAGGAATCCGGCCACCGGTATCGACGGCCGCGCGGCGAAGGGTGCGCACGACCGCTACCAGCAGAGTTTCGCACAGCCGGAAAGCGCGCCGCCGGCACTCATCATCAGCTCCAGCAGCGCGCGCTGAACGCGCCGCTGTCCTTCCGAACCGTCGGAGTCCCCACGAGGCTCGCCCATGAAAGCGCTACTCATCAGCCGTGACAGCCAGCTCTACGCGGAAATCGCGTCGCAGGGCGCTGCGCGCGTCCCGCCGCTGAACCTTGGCGCCGTCCGCGCCAGCCTGCGCGAAGCGCTCGACCGGCCGGAATCCGACAGTCCGCAACTGGTCATCGTCGACGCCACCGACACCGGTCCTTCCGAGGTGGCGCTGCTCGAGCGCCTCGGGCGCCAGTATCCCGAAGCCCACCTGATGCTGCTGACCGACCAGCACCAGCCGGATCTCCTGATCCACGCCATGCGCGCCGGGGTGCGCGAAGTGCTGCAGCTGCCGCTGGTGCACCGGGCCTTCCACGAGTCGATGGACCGGATCTCGGCCGCGGCCGGGGTGTCGGGCATGCGCGACGGGAAGATCCTGGCCTTCATCGCCTGCAAGGGCGGCAGCGGGGCCACCTTCATCTCGACCAACTTCGGCTATGCGCTGGCGACGCTGGCCGCCAAGAAGGTCCTCTTGATCGACCTGCACGGGCAGTTCGGCGACGCGGCGCTGTACGTGTCCGACCAGAAGCCGACCATGACCCTGTCCGACGTCTGCGCCCAGATCTCGCGCGTGGACGGCCCCTTTCTCGAATCCTGCCTGGTGCACGTCACCCCGGGTTTCGGGGTGCTGGCGGCGGCCGACGACGCCGGCCACGCCAGGGAGGCCAAGCCGGAGCACATCGACACCATCCTGCGTGTCGCGCGCCAGCACTACGACTACGTGCTGCTCGACGTCGGCCGCCAGATCGACGCGGTGTCGCTGCGTGCGCTGGACATCACCGACACCATCTACCCGGTGCTGCAGCTGGCCTTGCCCGACATCCGCGACGCGCGCCGTCTGCTCGACATCTTCCGCTCGCTCGGCTACGTGCTCGACCACATCCGCCTGATCGTGAACCGCTACGAGAAGGGCGGCAAGCTGCGCCTGCAGGACCTGCATGCGGCGCTCGGCTGCGAGGTGATGCATACCTTCCCCAATGATTATGTCGCCGTCACCGACTCGGTCAACCAGGGCGTGCCGGTGCTGCAGCTGTCGCGCTCGAGCGCGGCCGCGCGCAGCCTGGCCGACATGGTCGAACTGGTGACCACCCGCCGCGTCCAGGAGAGCAGGGGACTGCTCGACCGCCTGTTCGGACGCGGCGAATCCGAGGCCTGAGCCGGCGGCCAACCACACGATCGAATGCACTAGCGGGAGCCAACCATGTCACTACGCGAACGCCTTGTCAGCTCCGGCCAGGAGCGCGAATCGAGCGTGCTGCCGGTCGAAGCCGGCAACCAGGCCTACCAGGAACTGAAGAAACTGATGCACCAGATGATCCTGGACCGCATCGACCTGGAGCGCCTGAAACGCCTCACCGCGGAGCAGTTCAAGCACGAACTGGCGCTGCTGATCCAGCGCATCATCGAAGAAGAGCGTATCGTCCTGAACCAGCACGAGCGCCACCACCTGGTGCTCGACATCCAGCACGAGATGCTCGGCTTCGGCCCGCTCGAGCCGCTGCTGAACGACCCGAGCGTATCCGACATCCTGGTCAACACCGCCAGCAAGGTCTACGTCGAACGGCGCGGCAAGCTCGAGCTCACCGACATCACCTTCCACGACAATGCCCACCTGATGAAGATCATCGAGAAGATCGTCTCGCGCGTGGGCCGCCGCGTGGACGAGTCGAGCCCGATGGTCGACGCGCGCCTGCCGGACGGCTCGCGCGTGAATGCGATCATCCCGCCGCTGGCGGTGGACGGGCCGCTGCTGTCGATCCGGCGCTTCGGCACCAGCCCGCTGACGGTGCAGAACCTGCTCGACTACAAGAGCCTGACGCCGCCCATGGTGCGGGTGCTGGAAAGCCTGGGCGTGGCCAAGGTCAACATCCTGATTTCCGGCGGCACCGGCAGCGGCAAGACCACGCTGCTCAACCTGATTTCCGGCTTCATCCCGTCCAACGAGCGGGTGGTGACGATCGAGGACGCCGCCGAGCTGCAGCTGCGCCAGCCGCACGTGGTGCGCCTCGAGACCCGGCCGCCCAACATCGAAGGCAAGGGCGAGGTGACCCAGCGCGCCCTGGTGCGCAATGCGCTGCGCATGCGCCCCGACCGCATCATCCTGGGCGAGGTGCGCGGCGCCGAAGCGCTCGACATGCTGCAGGCGATGAACACCGGCCACGAAGGCTCGCTCGCGACGATCCACTCGAACACCCCGCGCGATGCGCTGGCGCGGCTGGAGAACATGGTCAGCATGGCCGGCGTGAGCCTGACCGCGCGCGCGATCCGCCAGCAGATCGTGTCGGCGGTGACGGTGGTGGTGCAGGCCACGCGCCTGACCGACGGCACCCGCAAGCTGGTCAGCCTGCAGGAAATCACCGGCATGGAGGGCGACGTCATCTCAATGCAGGAGATCTTCCGCTTCGAGCAGAGCGGCGTCGATACCGACGGCAAGGTGCAGGGCCGCTTCAGCGCCACCGGGGTGCGCCCGCGCTTTGCCGACCGCCTGAAGATGTATGGCGTGCCGGTGCCCGAAGACACCTTCGATCCCGACCGGGTCTTCTAGGACAGGAGGGAGCATGGACGCACTGTTCTACGCTTTTGTGGTGTTTCTGTTTGCGGCGGTGATCCTCGCGATCGAGGGCACCTATCTGTGGTGGGTGGGAACCCACGGCAAGGCGGCGCGGCGGGTGGCGCGGCGCCTGCAGACCATGTCCGGTTCGCCCGGGCGCAGCGGCGAACGGATCTCGATCCTCAAGCAGCGGCCCTACAGCCGCAACGCGGTGTTCGACCGGCTGCTGCACCGGCTGGGACTGGCGAACCGGATCGATGCGCTGCTGGTGCAGGCCGGGGTCGCGATCTCGGTGGCGCAATTCCTGGCCTGGTCGGTCGGCTGCATGGCGGCGGTCTCGCTGCTGGCGCTGTCCTGGCCGCTGCCGCTGGCGGCGCGGGCGCTGCTGGCCGTTCTCGGACTGGCGGCCCCGTGGATGCTGGTGCGGCGGGCGCGCACGCGCCGCCTGATCCGCATCGAACGCCAGCTTCCCGAGGCCGCCGACTTCATCGCGCGCGCCCTGCGCGCCGGCCATTCGTTCAGCAATGTGCTGCAGATCGTCGGCAACGAGCTGCCGGAGCCGCTCAGCGGCGAATTCCGCATCGCCCGCGAGGAGATCAACTACGGCGTGCCGATCAACGAGGCCCTGCATGCGATGGCCGCGCGCATCCCGCTGACCGACCTGCGCTACCTGATCATCGCGGTGCTGATCCAGCGCGACTCCGGCGGCAACCTGGCCGAAATCCTGGGCAACATCAGCCAGATCATCCGCGCGCGCCTGAAGCTGGTCGCGCACGTGCGCGTGCTGTCGGCGGAAGGACGGATGTCGGCCTGGATCCTCGGGCTGCTGCCGTTCGCCGTGGCCGGCATGATGCTGCTGACGAACCCGCAGTACCTCAGCCTGCTCTGGAACGACCCGCTCGGCGTGCGCATGCTGTGGTACGCGGCCGCCATGCTGGTGTTCGGCTTCGTCTGGCTGCGCAAGATCATTCGTATCCGGATCTGAGGCCATCATGACTTCTTCCCAACTCCTGTTCCTGCTCGTCGTCCTGTGCGTCGTCTTCGCCATCGCGGGGCTCGGCCTGGCGCTGTTCGCACCGCTGGCGCTGCGCGGCCGCCTGCGCCACTTCCTCGGCAGCGCCGAACCGAGCCAGCTCGAGGCCGGCGGCTGGACCGAGCGCGTCGCGGCCATCGCCAAGCCCCTGAGCAAACTCTCGGTTCCCGAAGAGGGCTGGGAAAAGTCGAACCTGCGCACCCGCTTCATGAACGCCGGCTGGCGCAACCCGTCCGCCCCCACGCTCTACTTCGCATCGAAGACCGGGCTGGCGCTGCTGCTACCCGCGCTGGTGGCGCCGGTGTCCCTGGTCTATCCCGCCGCGCTCGGCGGCACCCGCCTGATGGCGCTGCTGCTGTTCACGGCGGCGTTCGGCTACTACCTGCCGAACATCGTCCTCGAGCGCCTCGTGCAGCGGCGCCGGCGCGAGATCTTCGAGACCATCCCCGATGCGCTCGACCTGCTGACGGTGTGCGTCGAAGCGGGCCTGAGCCTGGAGCGCGCGATGGTCAAGGTGGCCGCCG
Source organism: Massilia sp. IC2-476 (assembly GCF_020707295.1). Classification (NCBI taxonomy): domain Bacteria; kingdom Pseudomonadati; phylum Pseudomonadota; class Betaproteobacteria; order Burkholderiales; family Oxalobacteraceae; genus Massilia; species Massilia sp. IC2-476. The sequence goes on along the minus strand of NZ_JAJFER010000010.1, from coordinate 128,414 downwards.
AAATCCATATCAAGAGCCTGGCGCTGGCGCAGGAACTGCAGATCGTGCTGATGGAGATGCGCGCCGGCTTTACCAAGGAAAAAGCGCTGCGTAACTTCGCGCTGCGTTCCGGTGTCGAGGACGTGGACACCCTGGTGGCGATGCTGATCCAGTCCGAGCGCTTCGGCACCAGCGTGGGCGATTCCCTGCGCGTGCATTCCGAAAACCTGCGCTACAAGCGGCGCATGATGGCCGAGGAATGCGCCGCCAAGATCGGACTGAAACTGCTGTTCCCCCTGATCTTCTGCATTTTCCCGACGCTGATGATGGTGCTGCTCGGCCCCGCGGCCATCCAGCTGATGCAGACCCTGCCCAACCTGCCCGGCATGCAATGAAGCCGATGCAGCCTGTCATGCGAACCACGACCCTGTTCACCCGCCTGGCGCTGCTGTGCGCCGGCGCCGGCCTGCTGGCCTGCGCCCCGATCGGCGGGCACGCCACCTTCGAGGCCGCGATGCCGAGCGCGGACGACGCCTACTTCGCCGGCCGCAACCACCACCTGGCGCGCCGCTACGACGAAGCGCGCGCCGCCTATGAGCTGGCCCTGCAGGCGGCGCCCGGCCACGTGAACGCCCGCAACGGCTTGGCCACCCTGTACGCGGAACAGCGCCAGTTCGGCGCCGCGATCGCACTCTGGCGTGGGCTGACCGAATCGCTGACGCTCGCTTCCGGTCCCGGCAAGGCCTACCTGTTCAGCAACCTCGGGCATGCCTATTTCCTCAGCGAGGACTACGGCCAGGCCCTGGTGGCTCTGGAAAAGGCCTGCCTGCTCGATCCGCTCAGCCCCCGTTCCTGGCAACTGCTGGGCGAAACCCTGCGCATGCTGGGACAGGAGGGGCGCGCGCAGCAGATGCTGAGCCAGGCGGAGGCGCTGCGCAGGCATGACGTGCGGGCCGACTATGCCGCCGCCGGCGGCCAGACCGCGGTCGCCGCGATCGACCGCGCGCTCAAGGCGCCGGTGGGCGCGGAACCCGGCTGGAGCCAGGTGCAGCTGCATGCCGGAGCCGACGGCATGCTCGAATTGCGGCGCGGCCCGGCGCCGGCAGGCCCATCCGCGCCGGCACCTGCCCCGGCGGCGCCGGGCGCCGCGCCGGCCTCTGTGCTGGTCGAACTGCGCAACGGCAACGGGGTGACGGGCATGGCGCGCATGCTGGCGCGCCAGGTCGGCGTCAGGGAGTGGAAGGTGATGCGCTTGTCGAACCAGCCCGGCTTCGGCGTGCGCCACACCCGGATCGAATTCGAGGCCGCCTACCGCGAAGCGGCCGAACGCCTGGCCGGGCGTTTCGGCTCGGTCCAGCTGCAGGAAGTGGCCAGCTGCGCGCCGGCCAGGCTGCGCGTGGTGCTCGGGCGCGACATCGCGCAGCGCGGCTTCACGCTCAAGCCGGCGCTGCCGGCGGCCGATGCCCCGGTGCTGGCGGCGAACAACCCGGACTGAAAAAAGGTCCGTTTGCACGTTTGGCCGGCATCAAGCCTTGAACAAAGGCTCCCGGGAGAATGGGCTGGTCTGCCTTCTCTCGGGAGCCTCCCATGAACCTCTCCTATCGCATCCACCTGATCCTGCTCGGCCTGGTGCTGGCGATCCTCAGCGCCTGCGCGCCTTCGGGCGTCCACCGCGGCACCGGCCAGGTCATCGACGATGCCGCCATCACCACGCGCGTCAAGGCGGCCTTCGCGGCCGACCCGGAAGTCAAGGCCACCCAGGTCCAGGTGGAAACCTACAAGGGAACGGTCCAGCTCAGCGGCTTCGTCGATTCGCCGGACAGCGCCGCGCGTGCAGCCAGGTTGGCCCGCGAGGTGCCCGGGGTGAAGGAAGTGCGCAACAGCATGTCGGTGAAGCAGTGAGGCCGCCCCTGGGGCGCAAGCCCGTGGCGGCATTGTCCTCGGGCGTTGCCTGGCAGTTTATCTCCAGGCGACCCTGCCCATGCCGTTGGCGCTGACATTGCGGGTGACCGGCTTGCCATACACGGTGGCCGAGCCCATGCCGTTCAGGTCGACGTCAGCCGCGCGGGTGGCGTGCACCGTGGCGCCGCCAAGTCCGCTCATGTCCAGGTCGATCGACTCGGCACGCAGGCCCTGGGCTTCCAGGCTGCCGACGCCGGCCAGCTTGGCGCGCAGCAGCTTGCTTTCTCCGTTGACGCTGATGCGGCCGGCACCGCGCAGGTTCAGGTCCACGCGTTCGGCCCGTACGCCATTCAGGGCCATGCCGCCGACGCCGCCCAGGCGCGCATCGATGTTGCGGTAGCTGCTGTTCAGCGTGACCGAGCCGGCGCCATCGAGGGCGACCTGGATCGAATTGCCCGAGAAGCCGGTGACGGTCGAGGCGCCCACGCCCTGCGAGGTGAATTCGGCAAGATTGGGCACGGTCAGCTCGGCGCGCAGCTTCTCGTGCATGTCGCCGTTGCGGATGTTGAAGGATTCGGTACCGATCTCCAGCGTGTCGCCGCGCTGGGAAGTGGTGATCTTTTGCACGTAGCGGCGGTCGCCCGAGACCACGAGCGAAGGCGTGTTGCCCTGGCGCACTACCAGGTCGACGACGCCATCGAGCCTGACCTTGGTGACCTTTGCGTCGACGCTGCGGTTTTCGCGAACGAGCTCATCGGCAAACGATGGGCTGGCAACCAGTGCGAGCGTGGCCGCGACGGCAGCGGTCCTCAACAGTTTTTTCATGCTTGTTCTCCGGTAGGTGGCGATGGAACCACTATAGAGAAGAGCCGCTACCTACCGGAGGCGATTGCGATGAACTGCGCAAACCGCGCTCTGGACTGCAGAAAAGCCCGACTGGCGGAGCCGGGCGCGCGCGGGTCTCGCCCTTGCCGCACTAGCCTGCAGACGGCATGCGTTTGTACACGCGTACATAGTCCACCAGCATCTGCTGGGGCAGGACCGTCGTGCTGTCCGGATTGCCGGGCCACAGACCGCCGACGGCCAGGTTCAGCAGCACGAAGAAGGGATGCTCGAACACCCAGTCGCCCTTCACCATGTCGGGGCGCGCCGTGTGGAACAGGATGCCGTCGCGGTACCAGCGGATTTCGCCGCGCTCCCATTCCACCGCGAACACGTGGAAGTTGTCGGCAAAGATTCCGCTCGTCAATGAGGTCGACTTGCTGAAGGCCTTGTCGCCCGAATAACCGGGGCCGTGCAGGGTGCCATACAGATTGCTCGGCTCCTTGCCGATGATTTCCATGATATCGATCTCGCCGCTGCGCGGCCAGCCGACCTGCCCGATGTCCGCCCCCAGCATCCAGAATGCCGGCCAGATGCCCTGGCCCTTCGGCACCTTGATGCGCGCCTCGAAGCGCCCATGCATCTGCTCCATCAGGCCGGCCGTCTTGAGGCGTGCCGAGGTGTAGTCGCGCTCGCCATAGCGCTCGCGGCGCGCTTCGATGACCAGCATCCCGCCGGACACGCGCACGTTTTCCGGCCGGCCGGTGTAGAACTGCAGCTCCTGGTTGCCCCAGCCATTGCCGCCGGTTTCAGCAACCCATTTCTTGCGGTCGAGTTCCGTGCCCTCGAATTCGTCGCTCCAGGCCAGGGTCCAGCCGGGGGGAGCGCTGCCCGCCGCCGTGGGCGGAGCAGAAGCGGGGGAGGTGGCACAGCCGGCCAGCGCCAGCAGCGACAGGATTGGAGCCAGCAGGGCCGGCAAGAAGCGGATCGGTTTCATGGGTCTCCTTGTGGTCACGGCGTCGCGGGTTTGCCCGCCTGCTGCTGCCGGACGTGTTTCATGATGGTGATGAAGCTGTCGGTCCAGACCAGCCGGCGGTTCGCCGCCAGGAAGCGCAGCAATTCCTCGTGGGCCTGGGCGGACACGCTGAGGTAGTCGCCGCCGATGCCGTGGAAGGTGAAGTTGACCATGGTCCCGCGTTCGATCGCCCGCTTGACGATGGCGATCAGTTCCGCGCCGCTGGTACCGCTGGGCGCCGCCACCGGCACCGCGAGCGGATCGAGGCTGTGCATCGCATCGATGACGCCGTTGCCGCCGGTGACCTTGATGGCGACAAACGCGTCGCGCACCGCGCCCAGGTAGTCGCCTCCAGCGGCCACGGTGTCGCCGCAGGGCACCGTGTAGGTACGCTCCTGGCGGCCGTCGAGCGCCGCCAGCATGGTGTTGGCCAGCAGGACCTGGTCGCGCATCTGTTCCACGCTGGTGGTGTCGAGGTTGCGGTGCGCCGCCACCCAGTCGCGTCCGGCCTCCTTGCGCGAGCACTGGTGGAACAGGCTGTGGTTGCCGAGCTCGTGCCCGCGCCGGGCCGCCGCACGCCAGTCTTCCATGCGCCGCGCCACCGATGGACTCGACAGCTGCAGGTAGAAGCTGCCCCGCAGGCCGTGCCGGTCGAGGGCGGGGATGGCATGGTCGAGCTGCGAATCGAGGGCGTCGTCGTAGGCCAGGCTGACCGCGGCGCGCGCACCCTGGGGCCAGGCGAAGGCCGGCGCCGGCGCGGACGCTGACTCCGCAGCGCCGGCCGCAGCCGCGCCAGGGGGCAGGGCCGCATGCAGTCCAAGGGCCAGCGCGAGCGCCAGCCAGCCTCGTCTCCCGACACGCGCGCCGCGTGCCCGCACCCCGCCGTGGTCCTTCGGACCTGCCTCTTTCGCCCGCGCCATCCGCCCCCCTTTTGCCCCGCAATTTGGAAACGTTACCAGAATGTCAACCCGACTATAGCACCCGGAATTTTTGAGTGTCAATCGCGTTCCGGTCTGCTCTGCAGGCGCGGTAACTGCCGGTTTCTCCTCTGGCACACCAGAGGTGTTGCAAATTCGCCGCATTTCGATTCATACCTGTATGGAATATTCCGTTGACAATTTTTTTTGCTAACCCTAATATTCAAACAACTGACGTGGAAACGTTTCCATGCATCGGATGGATTGCTTGAAAACGAAGCATCGCGAGATGCGAGCCTGAGCGATTACAGATGAACGAGCGCGACGCGCAAGCTTTTACCCGCACCCTGGCAGCGAGGACATCGGCACCGGCCGCATGTCCTCGCTGCGTCGCCTGCGGCCGGGCTGCGTCGCGCACTGGCCGGCGCCGGCCGGCCCCGCGGCGGGGAGGTGCGCAGGCGCATTGAGGCAGCGGGAGCAGCGCAAACAGCAGCAAACGACAGCAGCAGCGCCGGCAGCGTGCAGCCTGGGTTCAGCCGGCACAGGTAGTGGAGACACCGTTGGATTGGGTGACGGTCATATTTAAAAAAACAGGAGAGCACCATGTATTACCCCAAGGCTAAACAGACATTGATGAGCCTGGCAGTAGCCAGCGCATGCGCGGCGTTCATGCCGGCCCACGCCCAGGAAGTCGCTTCGACCCCGGGCGCCGCGGCGACCACCGACCAGGCCGCACAGGAAGCGACCAGCCCATCCTCGCCGGCCGTCCAGACCGTCGTCGTGAGCGGTCTGCGCGCCAGCCTGGAATCGTCGATGAACCTCAAGCGCAACGCGCAGGGCTTCGTCGACGGCATCGTGGCCGAAGACATCGGCAAGTTCCCGGATACCAACCTGGCCGAATCGCTGCAGCGCATCAGCGGCGTCTCGATCGACCGCAGCATCGGCGAAGGCTCGAAAGTCACCGTGCGCGGCGTCGGCCCCGACTTCAACCTGGTGCTGCTGAACGGCCGCCAGATGCCGACCTCGAGCCTGAACGACCGTCCGGGCCGCGCCTACGACTTCGCCAACATCGCGTCCGAAGGCATCTCCCAGCTGCAGGTCTACAAGTCGGCGCGTGCCGAAACCCCGACCGGCGGTATCGGCGCCACCATCAACGTGATCACCGCGCGTCCGCTGTCGCGTCCGGGCCTGCAGGCCACCGTCGGCATCAAGGGCGTGCACGATGCATCGGCCGAGAACCTGCCGGGCGACGTCTCGCGCGGCGGCAAGATCACCCCGGAACTGTCCGGCCTCTACAGCAACACCTCGGCCGACGGCCGCTTCGGTATCGCCCTGTCGGCCAGCTACCAGGAACGCAACCTGGGCTACAACGTGGCCTCGGTCGGCAACGGCTGGAAGGGTCCGTTCCGCGGCGACGAGAACAACTGGGGCACCATCCCCCAGCCGGGCACCCCGGGTTCGGAAAACATCACCAACCGTCCGAAGCCGGGTGATATTTACCAGGTGCCGCAGAACATGAACTACGCCATGAACGGCATCCAGCGCCAGCGCACCAATGGCCAGCTGACCCTGCAGTACGCGCCGAGCAAGGCCCTGACCACGACCCTCGACTACACCTATTCGGAAAACAAGATCCAGACCCGCCGCCAGGACCTGTCGGCCTGGTTCAACTTCGGCCCGTCGTCGAGCACCTGGACCAACGGCCCGGTTGCCGCGCCGCTGGTGTACACCGAGATCATCAACCCGGCCAACAGCGACATCGCGATGGGCGGCGCCGACTTCGCCACCAAGACCGAGAACAACTCGCTCGGCTTCAATGCGGCATGGCGCGTCAACAGCGATATCCGCCTCGAGCTCGACGCGCACCACTCGACCGCCGAATCGCTGCCGGACAGCCCGTTCGGCTCGTCCAACACCCTGGGCACCGCCAGCTTCAGCCGCGGCACCACCAGCGTCGATTTCTCGAAAGACCTGCCGGTCCTGAGCATTCAGGGCGCCGACTTCCAGCGCGCCCCGCAGCAGGTGACCGGTTCGGTGTTCGAGAACGGCTACGTCAAGAGCGAAATCAACCAGGTGCAGACCCACGGCAGCTGGAAGATGCTGGAAGCATCCGAGCTGAAGTTCGGCCTGGCCACGACCGACGTCAAGAACCGCTCGGCATTCTCGGTACAGCAGCGCGACGACACCTGGGGCGGCGCGACCAAGGCGTCGGACTACCCGGCCAGCATGTTCCACCAGGAGAGCCTGCGCCAGTACTTCGACAACATCGACGGCCACGAGAATCCGAACCTGTTCAACACCTTCTACACCTTCGACTTCGCCGCGCTGCGCGCGCTGGCCGCCAACGTGACCGGCAAGCCGGAGCTGTACATGCCGCGCAAGGACTACACCACCGACCAGCGCACCCGCGAAAAGTCGAAGAGCCTGTACCTGCAGTTCAACACCGACTGGGACTTCGCGATGCCGGTGCACACCTCGATCGGTGTGCGCTACGAAAAGACCGACGTCACCTCGACCGCGCTGGTGCCGATCGCCACCTCCTATACCTGGCTGTCGCAGAACGAGTTCGCGGTGGGCTTCGGCGCGCCGTCCTTCACCACGCTCACCGGCAAGTACAGCCACGTGCTGCCGAGCTTCGACGTCGACGTCGACCTGCGTTCCGACATGAAGGCTCGGTTCAGCTATGGCGAAACCATCGGCCGCGCGCGCTATGACATGCTGACCGGCGGCCAGGTGCTCGAGACCCAGGGCCGTATCGAGGGCGGCCGCGGCAGCCAGGGCAACCCGGGCCTGCTGCCGGTCGAGTCGAAGAACTTCGACCTGGCCTGGGAGTGGTATTACAACAAGCAGAGCTTCGTCTCGATCGGCCACTTCCGCAAGAACCTGGAGAATTACGCCGGCCAGTCGCAGATCATCGCCCAGCCCTTTGGCCTGCGCACGCCGGTGGGCGGCGCCTACTGGAATGCCGCGATCGGCGCCGGTTGCGCCGGTACGGATACGACCTGCATCCGCAACTACATCTTCCGCAACTTCGCCGGCCGTCCGGGCGTGACCGTCGGCCCGAACGACGTCAACGGCAACGCCACCGGTTCCATCGCCGGCCAGCCGAACGATCCGATCGCCAACTTCCAGATCACGAGCTACTCGAACCAGAAGGAAGCACGCGTGCGCGGCCTCGAGTTCAACGTCCAGCACATGTTCGGCAACTCGGGCTTCGGCTTCCAGGCCAACTACACCAAGGTCGATTCGGGTCTGCAGTACGACAATGCCAGCGCCGCCGAGCAGTTTGCGATGGTGGGCCTGAGCGACTCGGCCAACCTGGTGGGTATCTTCGAGAACGAGAAGTGGAATGTGCGCGCGGCCTACAACTGGCGTGACAAGTTCCTGTCCGCGACCCGCGACGGTGCCGGCCCGAACCCGCAGTATGTCGAAGCCTACGGCCAGCTTGACCTGAGCATCGGCTACAACATCAACAAGAACCTGAGCATCCAGTTCGAAGGCATCAACCTGACGGACGAGATCCGCCGCCTGCACGGCCGTAACGAGCGCCAGGCCCTGTACGTGGAACAGTCCGGTCCGCGCTACATGCTGGCAGCCCGCTACAAGTTCTGACCGACGCCATCCGCCGGGGTGCAAGCCCTGGCGGACGGCAGAAAAGCAGCGGGCCGCGGACTCCGTCACGGCCCGCTGCGGTTTTTTTTGGGTTAGACTTGTTGAGTCAGGTTTTTGGAATAGAACGGTGAATACCACCATCAGGCATGTCGTGATCGTGGGCGGAGGCTCGGCCGGCTGGCTGAGCGCCGCCGTCCTTGCGTCGAGCTACCAGCAGGAAGCTCACGGCGGCCTGCGCATTACCCTGGTCGAATCGCCCGACGTGCCGACCATCGGCGTGGGCGAGGGCACATGGCCCACCATGCGCGACACCCTGCGCGCGGCCGGCCTGTCCGAAACCGCCTTCTTCCGCGAATGCGACGCCGCCTTCAAGCAGGGCTCGCGCTTCAACGGCTGGGTCACCGGCATGGAAGGCGACTACTACTTCCACCCCTTCGTGCTGCCCCAGGGCTGGGGCGACGCCGACCTGGCAGGACGCTGGCTGGAACGTCATTCCTCCGTCCCCTTCGCCGATCTCACCACCTTCCAGCCGCACCTGTGCGTGCACGGGCGCGCACCGAAGCAGGCAATGACCCCCGAATTCGCGGCCGTGGCCAACTACGGCTACCACCTCGACGCCGGCAAATTCGGCCTGTTCCTGAAAAAGCACTGCCTGGAAAACCTCGGCGTGCAGTTCGTGCCGGACCACATCACCGGCATCCGCTCACACGAGAATGGCGATATCGCCGCCCTGCAAACCAGGGAGCATGGCGAGCTGGCGGGCGACCTGTTCGTGGACTGCAGCGGCATGCAGTCGCTCCTGCTCGGGAAGCACTACGGCGTGCCCTTCGTGCCGCAGCGCGGCGTCCTGTTCAACGACCGCGCGCTGGCGGTGCAGGTGCCGTACGCGAATGAAAACGACCCGATCGCCTCGCAGACCACGTCCACCGCCCAGGGGGCCGGCTGGATCTGGGACATCGGCCTGCCGACCCGGCGCGGCATCGGCCACGTGTATTCGAGCGCGCACACGAGCGACGAGGACGCGGAGCGCGCACTGCGCGCCTACATCCGCGCCACCGGCGGCCCGGACGACATCCCGGCGCCGCGCAAGCTGTCCTTCGAGCCCGGTTACCGCGAACGTTTCTGGCACCGCAACTGCGTCGCCATCGGCCTGTCCGCCGGCTTCATCGAGCCGCTGGAAGCATCCGCCCTGGCCATGGTCGAACTGTCGGCCGAAATGCTGGCCGACGAGATGCCCGTCACGCGAGAACAGATGGACGCCTGCGCCCGGCGCTTCAACGAGACCTTCACTTACCGCTGGGAGCGGGTGATCGACTTCCTCAAGCTGCACTACGTCCTGAGCCGCCGCGACGGCGCGCAGGACCCATTCGGCTACTGGCGCGACAACCGCCGCAGCGAGACCATTCCGGAACGCCTGGCCGGCATGCTGTCGCTGTGGCGCCACCGTCCGCCCTCGCACTACGACTTCAATCGCATCCAGGAGGTGTTCCCGGCGGCGAGTTACCAGTATATTTTGTACGGGATGGGCTTTTGCCCCGAACCCGGCCTCGCCCGGCGCCAGCGCGTCGGCGAGGGCGATGGCGAGACGGCGGACGGATTCTTCCGCCAGGCCGCCGACCTGACGCGCAGGATGCTGCCTGCGCTGCCGGACAACCGCACGCTCATCGCGCACATCGTGCGCCATGGCTTGCCCAAATAGCAGCACCACAGCAGCACCACGTGAACGCAAGACGCGAACACCATACCAACGAAAACTGAAAGAGACACACGATGGCCAACCCCGTACTGCTGAATAACGTCGAACACAAGGACCTGCGCATCATCACCCGCCACGGCAGCGACATGGACGAGAGCCATCCCTTCGTGCCGACCTTCGCCGACGAATTCCGCCTGCTGCAGGCCCATTACCCGATCATCTTCCGCAAGGAGAGCGAAGCCCACCCGTTCGAGCCGATCGTCCTGTTCGGCTTCGAGGCCGACGAAAACCTGTTCCTGAACGAGAAGGGCTGGGACGCCTCCACCGTGCCGCTGCTGGTCGACCGCCTGCCCTTCCTGATCGGCCGCAATGGCGACGAGCTGATGATCCACATCGACCTGGACAGCCCGCGCATCAGCAAGACCGAGGGCGAGCCGATCTTCCTGGAGCACGGCGGCATGAGCCCCTACCTCGAGAACGTCAACTCGATGCTGGTCGCGGTCCACCAGGGCATGGACTCGAACTCCCACTTCATCGAGGCCCTGACCAAACACGACCTGATCGAAGGTTTCGCGCTCGACGTGACGCTCGACGACGGTTCCCAGAACCGCCTGTCCGGCTTCTACACCATCAACGAAGAGCGCCTGGCCGCGCTGGACGACGCGGCGATCGCCAGCCTGCACAAGGCCGGCTGGCTGAGCGCGATCTACTACCAGATGGCCTCGCTGTCGAACTTCCGCGCGCTGATCGACCGCAAGAATGCCCGCCGTGCCGCTGCCCGCGCCTGAACCCATCCGCGAGCTTGCCGGCCTGACGCCGCGCGACCTCGGCCCAGGCATTCTCGAGGCGACCGAGCCGGTGGTCCTGCGCGGGCTGGTGGCCGGCTGGCCGATGGTGCGCGCCGCGCGCGAATCCGGCGCGGCGGCGAGCAGCTACCTGCGCCGCTTCTACCGCGACGCCAGCGTCACCGCCATGCTGGGAGCGCCCGAGATCGAAGGGCGCTTCTTCTACAACGACGCGATGGACGGCTTCAATTTCGCGCCGGTGCGGGTACGCCTCGACCAGGTGCTGGCTGAGCTCGACCGCTACCGCGGCGTCGCCGTCCAGCCGGCGATCTACGTCGGCTCGACCACGATCGACACCTGCCTGCCGGGCTTCCACGAGGAGAACCCGATCGACCTGGGCGGACGCGACGCCCTGGGCTCGATCTGGATCGGCAACCGCACCCGCATCGCCGCCCACTACGACCTGCCGGACAACCTGGCCTGTGTGGTGGCCGGGCGCCGCCGCTTCACCCTGTTCCCGCCGGAGCAGGTCGAGAACCTGTATATCGGCCCGCTCGACCTGACGCCGGCCGGGCAGGCCATCAGCCTGGTCGACTTTTTGAAGCCCGACCTGGCGCGCTTCCCGCGCTTCGCCCAGGCGATGGAACATGCGTTCAGCGTCGACATGGAGCCGGGCGACGCCCTGTTCATCCCGAGCATGTGGTGGCACCACATCGAGGCGCTGGAAGACTTCAACGTCTTGGTGAATTACTGGTGGCGCCAGTCGCCGGACTTCATGGACACGCCGATGAACGCCTTCATGCATGCCTTGATGAGCGTGCGCGACCTGCCGCTAGAGCAGCGCAAGGCCTGGGCCAATCTGTTCCGCCATTACGTATTCGAGGCCGACGGGGAAACCGCGGCGCACATCCCTGCGGCCGCACGCGGCGCGCTGGCGCCGATGGACGCCGACCGCGTGCGCAGCATCCGCGCCCAACTACTGAAAAGAATGAACCGCTGAGGAGACAACATGGAAAAGGCAGCGAACGGAATCGGCAAACCCATACGCCGGGTCGTCATTGCGGGCGGCGGCACCGCCGGCTGGATGGCGGCGGCATGCATCTCGAAGGTGCTGGGCAAGCGCCTCGACATCAAGCTGGTCGAGTCCGACGAGATCGGCACCGTCGGCGTGGGCGAGGCGACCATCCCGACCCTGCTGAACTTCCACAACCTCCTCGAGATCAACGAGCAGGAGTTCATGGCCGAGACCAAGGCCACCTTCAAGCTCGGCATCAGCTTCGAGAACTGGCGCAATGTGAACGAGGACTACATCCACTCGTTCGGCCTGACCGGCACCGACCACTGGACCGCCGGCTTCCAGCACTTCTGGCACAAGGGCCGCGAGCGCGGCCTGGCCGGCGAATACGGCGACTACTGCCTCGAGCTGCGCGCTTCGCAGGAGAACAAGTTCGCCCACCTGCCGCGCCAGGGCATGAACTACGCCTACCACCTGGACGCCAGCGCCTATGCGCGCTACCTGCGCAAGTTCAGCGAGCGCTTCGGAGTGCAGCGCATCGAGGGCAAGATCGTCGACGTCACCACCAGCGCGCTCACCGGCCAGGTGCGATCGATCACCCTCGATTCCGGCGCGGACATCGAGGGCGACCTGTTCATCGATTGCACGGGTTTCCGGGGCCTCTTGATCGGCCAGGCCATGGGCGTCGAGTACGAGAACTGGTCCGAGTGGCTGTTCAACGACAGCGCCGCCGCCCTGCAGACGGCGTCCGTCGGCGACGCCATACCGCTGACGCGCTCGATCGCCCATCCCTTCGGCTGGCAGTGGCGCATCCCGCTGCAGCACCGGGTCGGCAACGGCATCGTGTTCTCCAGCCGCTACGTGGAAGAGGGCGCGGCCATTGAAGCGCTGCTCGGGAATATTCAAGGCGAAGCCCTGATGAAGCCGCGCGTGATCAAGTTCACGCCGGGCCAACGGCGCCAGGTCTGGAAAGGCAACGTGGTTGCGGTCGGCCTGTCGAGCGGCTTCCTGGAGCCGATCGAATCGACCAGCATCCACCTGATCCAGCGCAGCATCATCCGCCTGATGCAGATCTTCCCGACCAGCGGCATCGTGCAGAGCGACGTGGACGAATTCAACCGCCAGGCCTGGAACGAGGTCGAGCACATCCGCGACTTCATCATCCTGCACTACAAGGTCAACAACCGGATCGACGCGCCCTACTGGACGGACGCGCGCAACATGGCGGTGCCGGCGTCACTGCAGCACCGCATCGACCTGTTCCGCGAGACCGGCCGCGTGTTCCGCGAGCCGACCGAACTGTTCGCCGAGAACTCCTGGATCCAGGTGATGCTGGGGCAGGGCATCATGCCTTATCGCCATCACCAGACGGCCGACCTCATGGGCGACGAAGAACTGTCGCAATTCCTCGGCGGGATCAAGGGGCAGATCGACCGCACGGTCGCCGGCCTGCCTTCGCACCAGTCCTACGTCGAGCGCTACTGCTCGGCGCCGAAGTAAGCGAGGAACATCGACACCGCCGCCTCGATCACCGGCTCCTGCTGCGCAGGACCGAGCGGGGCGGCGCCCATCGCCACCTGGGGCCAGAAAGCGAAGGCTTTCACCTGGCCCTGCAGCATCGTCGCCGCGAACACCGGATCGCCCGGCTTCAGGCGCCTATCCAGCTGGGCTGCGCGGATCCATGCCGTGACCCCTTCTTCGCGCTCGTTCAGGCGCGCAAACACCGGCAGCGCGCGCTCGGGCGCGTGGATCGCCTCCGAGATGGCCACGCGCGCCAGGTCGAGGAAATCACGGTCTTCCAGGCTGCGCATCTTCAGGCGCAGCAGTTCGCCGAGCTGCTCGCGCAAGCCCACATCGCTGCGGTAGGCCAGCTCGTGCGCGGCCGCGCTGCGCTCGAACAGCTGCACGATGGTTTCCGCGAACAGCTCTTCCTTGCTGGGGAAATGGTTGTACACCGTGCGCTTCGAGACTTCCGCGGCGGCGGCGATCTTGTCCATGCTGGTCGCTTCGAAACCATGGGCGCGGAACTGGGCGGCGGCGGCTTCGATGATGGCGTTGCGTTTGCGGTCGGTCAGGCGGGGTGCGTTCATGCGATTAATTTTACACCGGGTAGTTTACTTTTCCAAAAAGTGAAACTACACTGTGTAGTGTACATTTTATCGATTGCTAACGATGCGCATCCTGTTCGTCACCCTCATCCTTGGAGTTGCCGCCATCATGACCTACTGCAGCCTTGCCAGCGCCGCTCCGGCGTACTCCCCGTCCGCCCATTACGCGGACGGAAAATTCCGCAATGCCATCAAGATGCGCGAATACAGCTTCGGCGAAATGGTGGGGCTGTGGTGGAACGCCATGCTCAACAAGCCGGCCGGCACCATGCCGCTAGGTGCCATCCCCGTGCGCCCCCTCAGCCGGGCCGCCCTGCTCGCCGCACCCGACCGCAGCCTGTTCCGCCTCGGGCACTCGACCATGCTGTTCAAGCTGGGCGGCGAGTTCTATCTCACCGATCCGGTGTTCTCCGAGCGCGCTTCGCCGGTGCAGTGGGCCGGCCCCAAGCGCTTCCATGCGCCGCCGATCGGCATCGCCGAACTCCCGCCGATCAAGGCCGTGATCCTGTCGCACGACCACTACGACCACCTCGACCACGCCGCCATCATGGCGCTGGCCGCCAAGACCGAGCACTTCCTGGCGCCGCTGGGCGTGGGCGACCGCCTCATCGACTGGGGTGTCGACGCCGGCAAGGTGCGCCAGCTCGACTGGTGGCAAGAGGCGAAGGTGGGCGGCGTGCGCTTCGTCGCCACCCCGGCCCAGCACTTCTCGGGCCGGTCGCTGCGCGACCGCGATACGACCCTGTGGGCTTCCTGGGTGATCCTGCACGATGAGCTGCGCCTGTTCTTCAGCGGCGACAGCGGCTACTTCAAGGGTTTCAAGGAGATCGGCGAACGCTTCGGTCCTTTCGACGTGGCGATGGTGGAAACCGGCGCCTACGACAAGCAGTGGCCGGACGTGCACATGCAACCGGAAGAGACGCTGCAGGCCTTCCTCGACCTGAAGGGCAAATGGCTGCTGCCGGTCCATAACGGCACCTTCGACCTGGCGCTGCACCGCTGGCAGGATCCGCTCGAGCGCATCGCGGCGCTGGCCGCGGAGAAGGGCGTCCAGCTGACGACGCCGGAGATGGGCGAGCCGCTGGCGCTGGCGCAGCCGCACGCCGGGCAGGCCTGGTGGCGTACCGTGGAATGAAAATGGGCCTGCAGATGCAGGCCCATTTTTAACCGGATGGTCAAACTCAGGCGGTTGCCACCGGCTGCTTGTGCAGGTTCGCGTACTTCATGCCGAAGTACATGATGAACAGGTAGCACACGGCCGGTACCAGGAAGGACGGCTGCAGGCCGATGGTGTCGGCGAACATGCCCTGGATGAAGGGCACGATGGCGCCGCCGACGATGGCCATGCACAGGATGCCCGAACCCTGGCCGGTGAACTTGCCCAGGCCGTGCAGCGCGAGGCTGAAGATGGTCGGGAACATGATCGAGTTGCACAGGCCGACCGCGATGATCGCCCACATCGCCAGCGAGCCCTCGCCGAAGGTTGCGGTGAGCACCAGCAGGATCGAGCCGAGCGCGGTGACGGCCAGCGACTTGCCTGGGCTGACGTAACGCATCACGGCAAAGCCCACGAAGCGGCCGACCAGGGCGCCGCCCCAGTACAGGCTGACGTACTGCGCCGCGTCCGCGTGGCTCAGACCCGCGATATTGCCCTCGCCGAGGAAGTTGATGAGGAAGCTGCCGATGCTGACTTCCGCGCCCACGTACAGGAAGATCGCGACCGCGCCCAGTACCAGGTGGCGGTAGGCCATGGCCCCGCCTTTGCCGTCGACAGCCGGCTTGCCGTCAACGGCGTGGTTGATCTTCGGCAGCTTGGCCAGCGCGAACAGCACCGCCAGGATCGCCAGCGCCGCAGCCAGGCCCAGGTAAGGACCCTGCACCGCAGCCGCTTCCGCCGCCTTGTGCGCGGCCTGCTCCGCTGCCGGCAGCGCCGCCAGCTGGTCGGCGCTGAGGGCCACCGTGGACAGGATCAGGATGCCGCCCAACGATGGGGCGACAGTGGTGCCGAGCGAGTTGAAGGCCTGGGTCAGGGTCAGGCGGCTGGACGCGGTACGCGCCGGCCCCAGTACGGTGACGTAGGGGTTGGCCGCCACCTGCAGGATGGTGATGCCGCTTGCCAGCACGAAGAAGGCAAACAGGAACAGGCCATAGCCCCCTTTTGAAGCCGGATAGAACAGGGCGCAGCCCGCGGCCGCGATCATCAGGCCGGTGACGGCGCCGTTCTGGTAGCCGATGCGGCGGATCAGGGCGCCGGCCGGCAGCGACACGATGAAGTAGGCGCCGAAGAAGCAGAACTGCACCAGCATCGCCTGCAGGTAGGTCAGGGTGTAGATCGACTTCAGGTGCGGGATCAGGACGTCGTTGAGCGACGTGAGCAGGCCCCACATGAAGAACAGGATGGTGACGATGATCAGCGCGCCGGTGTGCGGGTTGTGTTCCGCTTCGGTGGCTGGCGCCAGTACAGGATTGGGTGCGGCGTTTTGCATGATGTCTCCGTATTGTTATGCCGTTGCTGCGATGTGATCCGAGAGCATGGCGGACACGCCGCGCAGCGCCGGGTACTGCTCGGTAATCAGGTAGGTCGGAATGCGCGCCAGGTAGGGACTGAGGCGCCCCTTGTCCTCGAAGCGCGCGCGGAACGCCGACTCGGTGAACAGTTTACCAAGACGCGGCACGATGCCGCCACCGATGTACATGCCGCCGGTCGCGCCCAGGGTCAGCGCGACGTTGCCGGCCACGCTGCCGAGCACTCCGCAGAAGACCTCGACGGTCTTCACGCAGTCGACAGAGCTGCCGTCGATCGCCGCGCCGGTGATGCCCGGCGCGTCGATGCGCTTGCCGGTCAAGGCCCAGTGGATCAGCTCCAGCCCCATGCCCGACAGCAGGCGCTCGGCCGACACATGGCCGTATTCTCCCCACAGCGCCTCCAGGATCGCGACTTCCTCGCGTGTGGACGGAGCAAAGCTCACGTGGCCGCCTTCGCCCGCCAGCGCGATCCAGCGCTTGCCGGCCGGGATCACGCCCGAGACACCGAGGCCGGTACCCGGGCCGATCAGGCCGATGGGACGATTCGGGAGCTCGAGGCCGCCGCCGATGCGCTCGCGGCCACTGGCTTCCAGGTGCGGCAGCGACATCGCCAGCGCGGCGAAGTCGTTCACCACCAGCAGCGTCTCCAGGCCTTGCTGCTTGCGCAGTTCCTCGATCGAGAAGCTCCAGTGGTGGTTGGTCATGCTGACCCGATCGTCCTCGACCGGATTGGCGATCGCGATGGCCGCGTGGCGCAGGCCGTCCACCGCGAAACCGCGGCCGGCGGCCTTGCCGAGATAGGCCTGCATTGCTTCGCCCAGGGTGGCATGGTCGGCGCAGGCCAGCACCTCGATGTCGTCGAAGCCATCACGGCCGGACTGCAGGGCGAAGCGGGCGTTGGTGCCGCCGATGTCGGCCAACAGCTTCATTGCAGTTCCTCGCAGCGCACGGCATCCGGCTCGCCGGCAGCGCCGCCGGCGATCTCGATGTTGGCGAAGGCGGCGGCAAAGGCCGCATTGCTGGTGACGCTGAAGGGCGTATCGACCTTGGAAAGAATGGTGCCCTTGGCCTGGAAGCAGCTCAGCGGAATCTTGACGGTCTGCTTGCCCTTGCCGGCCAGGCGCTTGAACAGGGCCGTGGTGTCCAGCACGCCGCCACCCATGGCCATGCTCACCTTGCCGGCGGGTGCGTTCGAGACGATGGTGTCGAAACGCAGCGCCGCATTGGCGCTGGCGGCGGCCGGCAGCACCATGGCACGGGCGCCGCGCGCCTCGACGGCGGCCGGACCGGTCCAGGTCACGAGTTTCGCGTCCTGCTGGGTGTTGACCTGCGAGGTCTGCACCGTCACGCCAGGCAGGGTGAAAGTCGAATTCAGGTCGGCGCCCAGCACCAGCTGCTGGGAACCGCTGCGAATGGCGAGCGGGAAGCTGGCGCGGTCGGCCTGGCTGAACACCGGGAAGCTGTTGCTGACGCTGCAGCCGCCGGCCGGGTAGGTCGCATCCAGCTTGCCGAGCTTCGAGCGGGTCGCGCTCTTCAAGCCGTAGCCGTAGGCGAACAGCGGCGCATAGTTCTTGTCGCCGATGTTGAGATCGGTCTGGCAGGCCGACTTCGGCCACGAGAAGGGCAGCTTGCCGGTGAAGTCGTAGCGTTTCGAACCGGCGACCAGCAGGTCGGACACGCCCTTGCCCTCGGTGCCCGGCAGCCAGGCGGCCACGAACACGTCCGACAGGTTGAGCAGGTCGTTGACATACAGCGGGCGGCCGGAGACGAACACGGTCACCACCGGCTTGCCCTTGCCTGCGACTGCCTGCAGCACGGCCAGGTCTTCCGGATAGCGGCTGGAATGGCGCAGGGTGCCGTTCGGGCCGATGTCGCCGTCGCCTTCCGCATACGGGCGCTCGCCGATCACGGCCACCACCACGTCGAACTTCGACACGTCCACGCCCTTCGCGTCCAGGCTGAAGCTCACATTGTCCTTGCCGGCGGCATCGCGAATGCCGGCCAGGATCGTGTCGGCGTTCGGGAAGTCGGCATTGGTATTGGCCGTGCCCTGCCAGGTGATCGACCAGCCGCCGGTCTGGTTCGACAGGTCGTCCGCGGTCTTGCCGACCACGAGGATCTTCTTGCCGCGGGCGATCGGCAGCACCGGCTGCTCGTTCTTGATCAAGACCAGCGACTCGCGCACCGCGCGCCGCGCCAGGTCGCGCGCCTGCATGGCGTCATCCTTGCCGGCATGGGCGTTTTGCGCCGGGCTCTTGTCGAACAGGCCGGCGCGCAGCTTGACGCGAATGATGCGGCTGACCGCATCGTCGATGCGCGCCATCGGGATCTCGCCGCTCTCGACCTGTTTGATGGTGTTGGCGATGAAGGCTTTCCAGTCGTCCGGCACCATGATCATGTCGTTGCCGGCATTGATGGCCTGGGCGCAGCTGTCGTTGCGGCAGCCCGGCACTTCGCCGATGCCGTTCCAGTCGGTGACCACGAAACCGTCGAAGCCCATTTTCGTCTTGAGCACGTCGGTCAGCATGGCGCGGCTGCCGTGCATCTTGCCGTAGTTGGTGCCGCCGGCGACGTCGTTCCACGAGTTGAACGAAGACATGACGGTCTGGGCGCCCGCATGCAGGGCAGGGTAGTAGCCGGCGCCGTGGATGTTGATCATCTGCGCGGTGGTCGACTTGTTGACGCCGCGGTCCTTGCCGTTCTCGGTGCCGCCGTCGCCGATGAAGTGCTTGGCGGTGGCGATGGTGTTGGCGTCATCCTTCAGCGAACCCTGCATGCCGCGCACGTAGGCGCCGGCATAGCTGCTCACCACTTCCGGGTTCTCGGCATAGCTTTCGTAGGTGCGGCCCCAGCGGTCGTCACGGACCACGGCCAGGGTCGGCCCGAACACCCAGGCGATGCCGCTGGCGCGCGTGGCTTTGGCCGTGGCCGCGCCGATTTCTTCCAGCAGCTTCGGATTGCGCGCCGCGCCCAGGCCGATGTTGTGCGGGAACAGGGTGGCGCCGAACACGTTGTTGTGGCCGTGGACCGCATCCGTGCCCCACACCACCGGCACCTTGATCGCCATGTCGGTGGCCATCGAAGCTTCGTGGTAGCGCTGCGCCAGCGCCAGCCATTCGGCCGCCTTGGCGTGCTTGTTCCCGTTCGGCCAGCTGCCGCCGCCATTCAGGACCGAGCCGAGGTAGTAGCGTTTTACATCTTCCGGACTGGCGCTCTTGATCTCGGGCTGGGTCATCTGGCCGACCTTCTGGGCCAGGGTCATCTTGCTCACGATCTCGCGCACGCGCTGCTCGAGCGCGGCGTCCTTGCCGATGGCGCTGCGGACCTGGGGCCAGTCGGTCAGGGGAGCAGCAGGGGCCGCGGTGGCCGGCAGGGCCGGCGCGATGGCCAGCGCCATGGCCAGCGCAAGTACGGGGTTGCGAAGCTTGGGTGTCATGGTTTGTCTCGCTGTATGGTTATTGTGTGTTGTCGTTATTCGCCGTGCAGGAAGGCACGGTACCACTTGCCGCTGCCCTTCAGGCGGCGCTGCTGGGTGGTGTAGTCGATGTGGGTGAGCCCGAAGCGCTTCAGGTAACCCTCGGCCCATTCGAAGTTGTCGAGCAGGCTCCAGGCGAAATAGCCTTTCACCGGCACGCCGTCTTTGATGGCGGCGCGCAAGGAAGCCAGGTGGCGCATCAGGTAGTGGCGGCGTTCGACGTCGTCGATCTCGCCGTCGCCATTCACTTCGTCCGCAAAGCAGGAGCCGTTTTCGGTGATGTACATCGGGCCCGGGTGGTAATCCTTCTCGATGCGCAGCAGCAGTTCGGCCAGGCCCTGCGGTGCGACTTCCCAGCCCATGTAGGTGGTCTCGGCGCCGTCGGCGGGCGGCAGCACGCGCGCATCCAGGGGCGCGTGGCCAGGGGCATGCTGGACGGTTTCGGGGAAGTAGTAGTTCACGCCGAGGAAGTCGGTCGGCACCGCAATCGCTTCCATGTCGCCCGGATGCACCACCGGGGCGGCGTCGCCGAAGGCTTCCAGGGTCGCCTTCGGGTAGCCGCGGCCGTAGAGCGGGTCGAGGAACCAGCGGTAGCGCAGGCCGTCGTGGCGTTCGGTAGCGGCGATGTCGTCCGGGTGGCTCGAAGCCGGGCGCACCGGATGCAGGCTGAGGGCGATGCCGGCCCTGGCGTTGCGGACGTTGGCGCGGATCAGCGGCACCGCCTTGCCGTGCGAGAGCAGCACGTGGTGGGCCACCTGCAGCGCGGTCTTGATGTCGGTATTGCCCGGCGCATGCCAGCCTTCGAAGTTGCCGATGATGGCGGTGCACCAGGGTTCGTTGTGGGTGATCCAGTGCTGCACGCGGTCGCCCAGGCGGCGCGTCATCGCATCCACGAAGGCCAGGTAGGCGTCGACGGTGGCGCGGTTGTTCCAGCCGCCGCGGTCTTCCAGGTACTGCGGCAGGTCCCAGTGGTAGAGCGTGGCCCAGGGCTGCATGCCGCGCTCCAGCATGCCGTCCACCAGGCGCGAGTAGAAGTCCAGGCCCTTTTCGTTCGGCTTGCCGCCGACTTCCGAGAAGATGCGCGGCCAGGCGATCGAGAAGCGGTAGGCGTTCAGGCCCATGTCGCGGCCGATGTCGAAGTCTTCCGGCCAGCGGTGGTAGTGGTCGCAGGCGACCGAGCCGTTGGAGCCGTCCTTGATCTTGCCGGGCGTGGCGGCGAAGCGGTCCCAGATCGATTCGACCCGGCCGTCTTCCTGACCGGCGCCTTCGATCTGGTACGAGGAGGTGGCGCAGCCCCACAAGAAGTCGGGGGCGAAATCGGCGCGCGATGGGGCGCTCGGCTCGGGACGCTTGGTTGTTGTCATGGTCGGGTCTGTATAAATCGTTACGCTAGGATATTTGGAAAGCTTTCCAATTGCAATCTAAAAAAAAAGGCCGGCGAGCGGCCAGCCCTTATTTTTTCTTCCCTTTCGCTGCGGTCGGCACTTTCGCCAGGGAGGCGCGCAGGGTCACGCTGACCGGGAAGGTACGGGTGACCGGGCGGTGCAGGTCGTAGCAGCGGTTGAGCAGGGCATTCAGTCCGTTGAGCGTCATTTCGCGCCACGGCATGTGGACCGAGGTGAGGCGCGGCGCCGAGAAGGCTGCGCTGGGCGTGTCGTCGTAGCCGATCACCGACAGGTCGCGCGGCACGCTGATGCCGGCTTCCTGGAAGTAGGCCAGGGCGCCGACCGCCATCTCGTCGTTGGCGCAGAACAGCGCGCTGCACTTCGTGCCCGAGTCGATCAGCGCCTTGGCCGCCGACCAGCCGCCCTGGGGCGAGAAGTCGCTCTCCGCCATCCAGACCTTGGCTGGATCGATGCCGTCGGCCTGCAGCTCGCGCATGAAGCCGTCCACGCGCGCCACGTTGTCGGCTAGTGCCGCCGGACCGGAGATGACGGCGATGTCGCGGTGCTTGTAGTCGAGCAGGGTGCGCGCAGCCAGGCGTCCGCCCAGCGCATGGTCGACTGTGAAGCACTGGTCCGGGATCTGGCTGAACTCGTGGTTCAGCGCCACGATCTGCTTCTGCTTGCCTTTCATCGCGGCCAGGTCGTCGTCGGTGAGGGCGCTGGTCATCATGACGATGCCGTCGCAACCGCGCTCGATCAGGAACTCGATGCCCTCGATGGCCTGGCGCCGTGCGTCGCCAAGGCCGACGCCGAAGGCCACCACCATGTGCAGGCCGGCGGCGCGCAGCTCGGTATCGATGATCTGTAGGATCGGGGTGTAGAAGGTGCCGGAGAGGACCGGGATGTAGACGCCCACCATCTGGCTGGTGCCCGACAGCAGGGCGCGCGCCGCATGCGAGGGGCGGAATCCCAGCTCGTCGATCGCCTTGCGCACGCGTTCCAGCGTGGCCGGGGAGACCGAGCCCTTGCCGCTCACCACGCGCGATGCGGTGCCGAGGCCGACGCCGGCGAGACGCGCTACGTCCTTGATGGTTGCCACTGACGATCCCTGTCCTGTTGTTTAGTTATTCGATAAACACTGAAGCATACTGCATTCAACTGACACTGGCACCTGTCTTTATAGGCGCTTGCCATCCTTCGGGTTGAACAGGGACACGCGCGCGGCGTCGATGTCGAAGCGCACCGCCTGGCCACTGGCCAGCGGGCGCGGGTCGTGCACGATGCTGGAAAGCTGGTGGCCGCCGCAGTCCAACCAGACGACCTGGTGGTTGCCCATCGGTTCGACCAGGGTCACGGTCGCCTGCAAGGGACCATCCGACGCGATGTGGATGTCTTCCGGCCGCACGGCCAGGGTCACCGCGCCCGGCGGCGCCACGCAGCTGGAGGCCAGGTCGAGCGCCAGCCCGCCCGCGCTGAAGCGCCTGCGCACATCGAGTTCGCCTTCCAGGTGGCCGTCGACGAAGTTCATCGAGGGCGAACCGAGGAAGCCGGCCACGAAGCGGTTGGCGGGACGCTCGTAGACTTCGGCCGGGGTGCCGATCTGCTGGATGCGGCCGCCCTGCATCACCACGATCCGGGTGGCCAGCGTCATCGCTTCGGCCTGGTCGTGGGTCACGTAGACCATGGTCGAACCGAGGTTCTGGTGCAGGAGCTTGAGTTCGCGCCGCAGCTCCGCGCGCAGCTTGGCGTCCAGGTTCGAGAGCGGCTCGTCGAACAGGTAGACCCCGGCTTCGCGCACCAGGGCGCGGCCGATCGCCACGCGCTGGCGCTGGCCGCCGGAGAGCTGGGCCGGCTTGCGGTCCAGCAGCGCGTCGAGCTGCAGCATCTCGGCAGCGCGCTGCACGCGGCGCTGGATCTCGGCCTTGGGCGCGCCCGAGATGCGCAGGCCGAAGGACATGTTCTTCTCGACCGTCATGGTCGGGTACAGCGCATACGACTGGAACACCATGCCGATGCCCCGTTCGCTGGGGTCGGCGTAGCTCATGTCGCGCCCGCCGATCTCGATCGAGCCGTCGGCCAGGTCGATCAGGCCGGCAATGCTGTGCAGCAGGGTCGACTTGCCGCAGCCCGAAGGGCCCAGCAGGACCAGGAATTCGCCCGGTTCGATGTGCAGGTCGAGGTCGCGGATGACCTGGTTGCTGCCGCGGGTGATGCACAGTTTGCGCAGGTGGACGTTCGCCATGGTGAACCCATTAACCTTTCACGGCGCCGGCGGCGATACCACGCACGAACCAGCGTCCCGAGATGAAGTAGATCGCCAGCGGCACCGCCGCCGTCAGCATGGTCGCGGCCATGTTGACGTTGTACAGGCGGGTGCCGGTGGTGGTGTTGATCACGTTATTCAGCTGCACCGTCATCGGCGCGTTGTCGCGGCCCGCGAACACGAGGCCGAGGATGTAGTCGTTCCAGACGCCGGTGACCTGCATGATGGCCGCCACCACCACGATCGGCAGCGACATTGGCAGCATCACCTGCAGGAAGATGCGCCAGAAGCCGCCGCCGTCGATGCGCGCGGCCTGGAACAGCTCGTGCGGCACCGAGGCATAGTAATTCCGGAACAGCAGGGTCATGATCGGCATGCCGAAGATGACGTGGACCAGCACGATCGCCGGGAGCGAACCGAACACGCCGGCGCGCGCCATCATCCACACCAGCGGATAGATCATCACCTGCACCGGGATGAAGGCGCCGGCCAGCAGCACGCCGAACAGCAGATTGGCGCCGCGCGGCTTCCAGAACGACAAGGCATAGCCGTTGATGGCGCCCAGCAGGATCGGGATGATGGTGCTCGGCACCGTGATCGCCACCGAGTTCCAGAAGCCGCCGCTGACCTGGTTCCAGGCATTCGTCCACGGTTCGATCGTGGCCAGCAGGGGCAGGGCGAACACATTGCCGTTCCTGATTTCGTCCATCGACTTGAAGGACGTGATGATCATGACGTACAGCGGCAGCAGGAAGTACAGCGCGGCGCTGAACAGGAACGCGTAGACGCCGATGCGGGCAGGGCTGAAGCGCTTGCGGCGCACGCGGGGGGCGGCAAAGCTCATCACGGGAACGGGGGCCTCAAGGACAGTGTCGCTCATGCGCGTTTCCTCCGGCTGCGAGCGTAGGCATAGGGCGCCAGCAGGGCCAGCACCGGGATGAGCAGGGTCACGGCGCCGGCCGAGGCCAGCCCGATGTTCGAACGCAGGAACAGGTGATCCATGATGAACTTGGCCGGGACCTCGCTGGCCGTGCCTGGTCCGCCGCCCGTCATCGCAACAACCGCGTCATACAGTTTCACGACGGCGGTGCACAGCAGCAGGAACACGGTGGCAACCGTCGGTCCCAGCATCGGCAACACGATCTGCAGGTAGACGCGCCAGGCCGGGATGCCGTCCAGGCGCGCCGCCTTGTAGATCTCCGGATCGACGCCGCGCAGGCCGGCCAGCATCATGGCCATCACCAGGCCCGAGGCCTGCCAGACGGCGGCGATGACGATGGTGTAGATGACCATCTCCTGGTCGATGATCCAGTCGAAGCTGAAGTTCGTGAAACCCAGCTGGCGCACGGCGCCCTCGATGCCGGCGCCCGGCGCCAGCATCCATTGCCACACCAGGCCGGTGGCGATGAAGGACATCGCGTAGGGGTAGAGGAAGACGGTGCGTAGAAAGCCTTCGCCGTTGACGTTCTGGTCGATGAAGGCGGCCAGCAGGAAGCCCAGCACCATGCAGGCGAGGATGAACAGCGCGCCGTACATGGCCAGGTTGTTCAGCGAGATCAGCCAGCGCTCGTTGTCGAACAGGCGCACGTACTGTGCGGCGCCGATGAAGTTATCCGAGGCGAAGGTGCGCGAGGAGGTGAACGAGGTGCGGAAGGTCCACAGCGCTGCGCCGATGTAGGCGACGAGCACGGTCAGCGCCATCGGCAGCAGGGCGACGTGAGGAGAGAGCTTGTGGGCGCGTAGGGAGAGCATGTCAGTATTTGAGTGCGTTGGCGATGCTCTTCTGGGCGCGTTCGACCGGCATGCTGGTGTTCCAGTAGGCGGTCAGCACGTCCTGCATGGCGCCGTTCTGGTCCGGCGTCAGGTAGACCTCGGTTACGCCGGCCTGGCGCGCGCGGTCTTTCATGATCTCGATGCCCTTGCGGGCGCACAGGTCCAGGCTCGTCGCATCGACGTCGGTGCGCACCGGGATCGAGCCTTTCAGCTTGCTGAAGTTCACCTGCAGGTTCGGTTGCGACACCACCTTGGCCAGCAGCTGCTGGGCGCGCACCGCCTGGGCCTTGTCGGTACGGGGGAAGACGAACACGTCGCCCTGGATCAGGTAGGGCGTCGATGGGGTGAAGCCGGCCATGCAGCCATAGTGCTGGCCCGCGGTTTGCCCCGCATTGGTGAATTCGCCCTTGGCCCAGTCGCCCATCACCTGGAATCCCGCCCGGCCGCTGATGACGAGGGCGGTAGCGTCGTTCCAGTTGCGGCCCGGCGAGCCGGCGTCGACATAGGACTTCAGGCGCTTGAAGGCCAGCAGCACCTTGCGGAATTCGGGCCCCAGCAGGGTGGCCTGGTCGCGGTCGCGCATCGCTTTCAGGTACAGCTCCTTGCCGCCCATGTTGGCCAGGATGGCCGAAAACAGCACGGTCTCCTGCCACGACTGGCCACCGTGGGCGAGCGGGATGATGCCGGCCGCCTTGAGCTTGTCCAGCGCGGCGAAGAATTCGTCCATGCTGGCCGGTTCCCTGGCGATGCCGGCCTTCTGGAAAGCGGCTTTCGAATACCAGAACCAGGTCTGCATGTGGATGTTCAGCGGCACCGCGTAGTAGTGGCCCTGCACCTTGATCACGTCGATGATCGGCGCGGGCAGCATCTGGTCCCAGTTCTGGGCGCGCGCCACGGCATCGACGTTATTGAGCATCCCCGCTTCGATCACGTCGAGGAACTGCTTGGAGGTGTTGAACTGGGCCGCGGTGGGCGGGTTGCCGCCGACGATGCGGTTGATGGTGACGGCGCGCGACTGGTCGCCGCCGGCGATCGCGGTGTCGATCCAGACGCCGCCCGCGCTGCGGTAGGCTTGGGCCACCTGCTTGACCGCGACCGATTCGCCGCCGGATGTCCACCAGTGGATGACTTCAGCACGTGGGGCAGTGGATGCCGGCGTGGTGGACATCGACGCAGCCTGCGCCGACGCCGCGGCGCACAGCCATGCGCAGGCCGTCGCCAGGGTGCGTACTGTGAACATCGTGTCTCCGTTCTACGCCGTTATTCTTGGTAAGTTGGAAACGTTACCAGTGGCTTTGCCCGACTATAGCACCGGGTAAAATCAGGGTCAAACAAAATATTGCAATCAGGATTCTGGCACATTTTTCGTGTCCATAAGTCAAGTTTTCAATGGTGTGCGGCTGAAATAAAAAACTGTGCAACAGGCTGTGTACTGACGGTAAATACCTGTGGTATCGTTTCCAATCATAAAAATGACAGGACTGGGAGACGCCGTGAATACCACAGAGATTTTCCTCATCGCCATGTTGCTGATCTTCGTCGCACCCTATCTGGTGTGGCGGCTCTGCAAGACCGATTACTTCGCACCGCTGGTCGTGGTCCAGATCATCATGGGCATCCTGCTCGGCCCGGGCATCCTGGGGGCGGTCTATCCCGAGTACCACCGCTTCGTGTTCAACCCGGACGTCGTGAAGACCCTAAATGGCATCGCCTGGTGGGGCGTGATGCTGTTCGTGATGCTTGCCGGGATCGAGCTCGACCTCAAGAAGGTGTGGCAGTACCGGCGCGAGAGCGTGACCACGGCCGGCCTGTCGCTCGGCATGCCTCTGCTGTTCGGCTGCGGCGCGGCCCTGCTGCTGCTCGGCTACGATGGCTGGATCGGCGCCAAGGGGGCGGACTGGCAATTCATGCTGGGCATCGGCATGGCCTGCGCGGTAACGGCGCTGCCGGTGCTGGTGCTGCTGCTGGAAAAGCTCAATATCCTGCGCCAGCCGATGGGCCAGCGCATTCTGCGCTACGCCAGCCTGGACGACGTCGCCATCTGGGGCGTGCTGGCGCTGATCATGCTGGACTGGGAACGCGTCGGCCGCCAGCTGGGCTTCCTCGTCGCCTTCGGCGTGCTGACCATCCTGTTCCGCCGCCTGATGGTGCGCCTGCCGCAGAAGGACCGCTGGTACGTCGCCCTGATCTGGCTGATCGCCTGCAGCTTCGGCGCCGACTGGGCCGGCCTGCACTACATGGTCGGCGCTTTCCTGGCCGGCGTGGTGATGGATGCGGACTGGTTCGATCAGGAACAGCTGGACGCGCTGTTCAAGAACGTGCTGCTGGTGCTGATGCCGGTGTTCTTCCTCAGCACCGGGCTGCGCACCAAGTGGGATGTGGGCAGCTATCCGGTGTTCTTCGTGGCGGGCTTGTTGCTGCTGGCGTCGGTGGGCGGCAAGCTGGTCGGTGCCCGTATCGCGGGCAGGGTGCTGGGCTGGAAAAAGGGCGAGGCCTCGATCATCGGCTGGCTGCTGCAGACCAAGGGCCTGATCGAAATCATCTTCGCCAACATCCTGCTGGACAAGCAGATCATCACCAGCGAGACCTTTACCGCGCTGCTGCTGATGGCGGTGATGAGCACCATGCTGACGATCCCGATCGTGCATCCGAAGCTGAACCGGGCCCAGCACCGGCAACTGGTGGAGCAGGCGAGTTCCTGATTTCCTTCCAGACTTTTGTACTCGGCTGCAAGTTGTTTGCGCAAAGAATCTGGACGCAGCCGACATCCTCTCTGCGCCCGCGCAACCGCCGGGCGCGCTCCCTTCCTAAGATGAGTTCAGGAGCCGGTGCCATGGCGGCGCCGGCACCGGCCAGCATCGTTGGGAGGAATCATGTCCGACGCAAAACGCACGGCTTCGCCGGAGCCTTCAGTCCGGCCATCATCGCGCAGCGCAGCGCTGCTGGAGGAAAACGCCAGGCACCTGGCCCATCCGAATGTCGCCGCTTTCCTGAAAGCGATCGCCGAAGCCGAGGGCGGCGGCTACGATTTCAAGTATGGTGCGCTGAAGGGACGCAGTAATGATCGTTGGCGCTTTCGCGATACCTCGACCCACCCGGGCCCCGGCATCGACGGCAAGACGACCGCGGCCGGGATGTACCAGATCACGCGGCCGACCTGGGAACACCATGGCGGCAAGTTAGGCTTGAAGGATTTTTCGCCGCGCACCCAGGACCTGATCGCGGTGGAGATCCTGCGCAGCCTTGGCGTCATCGACGCCATCAAGGACGGGCGGCTCGGCGAGGTTATGCCCAAGGTCGCGAGGATCTGGGCTGCGCTGCCCAAGGGGCCGGGGCAATCCAACCATTATCCGCCGCAACGCTATGTGAAGTTCGAGGACTTCCTGACTGCGTATCTCGCGGGCGGTGGGCAGACGGCATGAGGACAGCTACAAAAGAAAAAGCCCAGGCACGGTGCTGGGCTTTTGCTGTGGAAACTGGTGCCGACTGCAGGACTCGAACCCGCCACCTGATGATTACAAATCAACTGCTCTACCTGATGAGCTAAGTCGGCTTAACTTTGAAGCAACGATTATACGCTATTTGATGCGGGTCAAGGTCGGACGTCCGCCCTTCTTCGGCGGCTCGTCATCGTCCTTGGGCGCCGCAACTGGCTCGGCAGCCGGCACCTCGTGCTTGCCAGGCACTGCCGACAGCGACGGCACCGATGCCTCTTCCACAGCCGGCGGCGCCATCTCGGCCGCCGTCACATTGACCTCGAACGCCATCCCCTGGCCATTCTCGTTGGCATAAATCGCCAGCACGTTCTGCACCGGAATGTACAGTTCGCGCGACACGCCGTTGAAACGCGCCCGGAAGTGGATCGCGTCGTTGTCCATCTTCAGGCCCGAGGTGGCGCCGTAGCTGATGTTCAGGATGATCTCGCCCTTGCGCACGTATTCCATCGGCACCGTCGTGGCGGCGTCGACCTTGACGGCAAGGTAGGGCGTGTAGCCGCTGTCCGTGCACCATTCGTAGATGGCGCGCAGCAGGTAGGGCTTGGTGGAGATCTCTGACATGGATGTGATTAAAAAAGCAAATCTGTACGCGCCAGTTTAACGGATTCGCCGGGACGGCGTCCGAAAACCGGCGCATACCGAATCGTAAGACGCAGCATGCGGGCGCAGGAACGCGCCCGCAGACGGCATCAGCGGCGCATCACCTTCTCGGACGGGGTCAGCGCTTCGATGTAGGCCGGACGCGAGAAGATGCGCTCGGCGTACTTCATCAGCGGGGCCGCGGTCTTCGACAGTTCGATGCCGTAGTGGTCCAGGCGCCAGAGCAGCGGGGCGATCGCCACGTCCAGCATCGAGAACTCGTCGCCCAGCATGTACTTGTTCTTCAGGAACAGCGGAGCCAGGGTGGTCAGGCGGTCGCGGATTTCCGAGCGGGCCTTGTCGTGGCTCTTGTCGTTCGTCTTGTTGCGCTCGCTTTCCAGCACGTGCACGTGGACGAACAGTTCTTTTTCGAAGTTGAACAGCATCAGGCGGGCACGGGCGCGCATCAGCGGGTCGGCCGGCATCAGCTGCGGGTGCGGGAAGCGCTCGTCGATGTACTCGTTGATGATGTTCGACTCGTACAGGATCAGTTCGCGCTCGACCAGGATCGGGACCTGGCCATACGGGTTCATGGTCGAGATGTCTTCCGGCTTGTTGAACAGGTCGACGTCGCGCACCTCGAAGTCCATGCCCTTTTCAAACAGGACGAGGCGGCAGCGTTGGGAGAACGGGCACGTGGTGCCGGAGTAGAGAACCATCATGGTTTGTAGTTCCTCAAGAAACAATGGGGTGAAGCGCCTAGCGATTCACCCCGAAAAATGATTGCCCGTATTATAGCCAACCGGGCAATGAAAGCGAATTTACTTCACTTCTTTCCAATACGCTTTGTTCAGAAGCCAAGCCAGGAAGGCAAAAGCAGTCATGAAGAGCAACACAATTACGCCCAATTTCCTGCGGGTATCTTGCGCTGGCTCAGCCATCCACACCATGTAGGCAACCAGGTCAGCGGTTGCGGTGTCGAACTCCTGCTGGCTCATGGTGCCCGGCGTTACCTGTTCGAAGCCGACGAACTTGTGGATCGTCTTGCCCTGCTCGTGCGGATCAGGCACGTTGCTGAACTTGGCCTGGCGCACGCCCTGCTGCTGCCACAGCACGTGCGGCATCGCCACGTTCGGCACCACCATGTTGTTCCAGCCGGTCGGGCGGGTATCGTCCTTGTAGAAGGTGCGCAGGTAGGTGTACAGGTAGTCCGCACCGGTGCCCGACGGGGTCGCCTTGGCCCGCGCGATCACCGACAGGTCCGGCGGCACGGCGCCGAACCAGGCCTTGGCGTCGTCCGGGCGCATGGCCGTCGTCATCATGCCGCCAACCTTGTCTTGCGAAAACAACAGGTTGTTCTTGATCTGCTCTTCGGTCAGGCCGATGTCGCGCAGGCGGTTGTAGCGCATGCTCGAGGCCGAGTGGCAGTTCAGGCAGTGGTTGACGAACAGCTTGGCGCCGTTCTGCAGCGACGACAGGTCGGTGCGCTCCGGCGCGTTCTCGAGCGGGAAGCCGCCTTCCGCGGCGAATGCCAGTCCCGGCACCAGGGCCAGGACGGCGATCAGTTTCTTCGCAAATTTCATGTGGTTGTCCTTGTGCTCTGGTCCGCGATTAGTGTGGCGTGAAGGTCAGGCGCGTCGGGACCGGCTTGAACCGGCCCATCGTGCTCCACCACGGCATCAACAGGAAGAACGCAAAGTACAGCAGGGTCGCCACTTGCGAGATGATGGTGTAGGCCGGCGTCGGCAGCTGGGTGCCCAGGTAGCCCAGGGCCACGAAGCAGATCGCGAACAGGATGTACACGTACTTGTGCCAGTCCGGACGGTAGCGGATCGAACGTGCCGGCGAGTGGTCGAGCCACGGCAGGAAGGCGATGATCACCACCGACGAGCCGAACAGCACCACGCCCCAGAACTTCGCATCCAGCACCTGCGGCAGCATGCCGATGATCAGGACCAGGCCGATGACGGCCACCGCGATCTTGGCCTTGTGCGACAGGCGCGACTTGAGCCAGATGAACACGACGTAGGCGGCAACCGCAGCCATCAGCACGTACATGAAGTCGGCCGTGGTGGCGCGCAGCACCGAGTAGAACGGGGTGAAGTACCAGGTCGGCGCGATGTGCGGCGGGGTCTTCATCGAGTCGGCCGGCAGGAAGTTGTTGTACTCCAGGAAGTAGCCGCCCATCTCAGGCGCGAAGAACACGATCGCCGAGAAGATGGTCAGGAACACGGCCACGCCGAAGAAGTCCTTGGTCGAGTAGTAGGGGTGCGAGGGGATGCCGTCGACCGGGTGGCCATCCGGACCCAGGTTGTCCTTGATCTCGATGCCGTCCGGGTTGTTCGAGCCGACTTCGTGCAGCGCGATCAGGTGCGCCGCCACCAGGCCCAGGATCACCAGCGGCAGGGCGATGACGTGGAAGGCGAAGAAGCGGTTCAGGGTGGCGTCGGACACGACGTAGTCACCGCGGATCCACAGCGACAGGTCCGGGCCGATGACAGGGATCGCGCCGAACAGGTTGACGATCACCTGGGCGCCCCAGTAGGACATCTGGCCCCACGGCAGCAGGTAGCCGAAGAAGGCTTCGGCCATCAGGCACAGGAAGATCGCGAAGCCGAACAGCCAGATCAGCTCGCGCGGCTTGCGGTAGGAACCGTACATCAGGCCGCGCGCCATGTGCAGGTAGACCACGATGAAGAACATCGAGGCGCCGGTCGAGTGCATGTAGCGCACCAGCCAGCCCCACGGCACTTCGCGCATGATGTATTCGACCGAACCGAAGGCCAGGTTGGCATCCGGCTTGTAGTGCATGGTCAGGAAGATGCCGGTGACGATCTGCAGCACCAGCACCAGCATGGCGAGCGAGCCGAACAGGTACCAGACGTTGAAGTTCTTGGGAGCGTAGTACTTGCCCCACTGGTCGTTCCACAGCTTCGACAGCGGGAAGCGGTCGTCGACCCAGGCCAGGGCCTTGGTGCCTGCGCCGGCGTTCGCCGGAACCTGGGTTTCTTTGAATGGGCCGCCCATGTTATGCCTCGCCTTTCTCGTCTTTGCCGATCACCAGCTTGTTATCGGACAGGTACATGTAAGGGGGAACATCCATGTTGGTCGGCGCCGGCTTGTTCTTGAACACGCGCGCCGACAGGTCGAAGGTCGACCCGTGGCAAGGGCACAGGAAGCCGCCCGGCCAGTTGTCGGGCAGGTTCGGCTGCGGTCCCGACGCCAGGCGCGAGGACGGCGAGCAGCCGAGGTGGGAACAGATGCCGACCGCCACCAGCACGTCCTTGTGCTCCTGGCGGGCGCGGAAGGGGTTGCGGGCGTATTCCGGGGTGGGCAGCTGGTACTCTTTTTCGGAGTTCGGATCGGCCAGCTCGGCCGTGTCCTTCTCGAGGGTGGCCAGCATCTCGGGCGTGCGGCGCAGGATCCACACCGGCTTGCCGCGCCATTCGACCACTTTCATTTCGCCTGGCTTGACGTCGGAGATGTCGACCTCGACCGGGGCGCCGGCGGCTTTCGCGCGCTCCGACGGCTGGAAGGTACTGACAAGAACTCCCGCCGTGGATACCCCGACCACGCCGCCTGCAGCGCATGTCGCGACGAGCAGTCCGCGTCGGCCTGAATCGACCTGCTTTTCATTACTCATACCAACCCCACTCCGTGAAAATACGAATCTTAAGAATTAATAAAGAGCTTCCAGCAACACAAAATTATATGTGAAGGGCAATACCGATTGGAAAAAAATTATCAAGCGGACACATCCAGACGGAATATCTGTGCCTCTTTGGACCACAAACGCGCGTGTGCATCCGCAGCATTCGGGCTTGCGGTATCATGAATCAGCTTGACTCAATAACAATGAAAGGATAGCCATGTCCATGCTGGGAGAGTTCAAAACGTTCGCAATGCGCGGCAACGTCGTCGATCTTGCCGTCGGCGTGATCATCGGCGGCGCCTTCGGGCGCATCGTCGATTCGCTGGTCAAGGATGTCATCATGCCGCCCATCGGGATGTTGTTCGGCGGCCTCGATTTCGCCAATTACTACATTCCCCTGAACGGCCAGAGCACCGGATTGCCGCTGGCGGAGGCCCAGAAAGCCGGCGCCGTGCTCGCCTACGGGAATTTTTTGACCATCCTGCTGAACTTCATCCTGCTCGCGTTTGTCATCTTCCAGATGGTGCGCCTGGTGAACCGCCTGCGCGGCCCGGTCGAGGCGCCGACCCCGGTCGAGAAGGAAGAAATCCTGCTGCTGCGCGAGATCCGCGACTCCTTGAGAAAGTAATCCGTGAACGACAGCGTCCATGAACTCAGGCCGCCGGGCACCCGTCCGCGGCGCCAGCCCGGCGGCGTCAAGCGCCTGTGGCTGCTGTTCGCGCAGGCCGTCACGGTCCTGCTGGCGCTGTATTTCGTGATTTCCGCCATGCGCCCCGAGTGGCTGCAGCGCGCGCCGACCCAGGTCGCACTCGGCCCCAGCGCGGTGCCGGTGCTGCAGGCGCCCAGCCTGCCGACCAGCGGCAGCTACCGCGATGCCGCCGGGCGTGCGATGCCGGCGGTGGTCAACATCCTCACCAGCAAGGCCTCGCGCGAAACCCACCCGCTGCTCAAGGACCCGTTCTTCCGCCGCTTTTTTGGGGACCGCATGCCGCCCGACGAGCAACTGGCCAGCCTCGGTTCGGGCGTGATCGTCAGCGGCGACGGCTACATCCTGACCAACAACCACGTGGTCGAAGGCGCCGACATCATCGAAGTCGGCCTGGCCGACGGACGCAAGACGGCGGCGCGCATCGTCGGCACCGACCCGGAAACCGACCTGGCCGTGATCCGCATCGCGGCGCGCAACCTGCCGGTGATGGTGCTGGGCGACCCCGATCGGGCGCGCGTGGGCGACGTGGTGCTGGCCATCGGCAACCCCTTCGGCGTGGGCCAGACCGTCACCCTCGGCATCATTTCCGCGCTGGGGCGCAACAACCTGCACATCAACCACTTCGAGAACTTCATCCAGACCGATGCCGCGATCAACTTCGGCAACTCCGGCGGCGCACTGGTCGACACCAACGGGCATCTGTTGGGGATCAACTCGGCCATCTATTCGCAGACCGGCGGCTCGGTCGGCATCGGCTTCGCCATCCCGGTCAGCACCGCCAAGACCGTGCTCGACTCGATCGTCAAGCACGGCCAGGTGGTGCGCGGGTGGATCGGCATCGAATCGCAGGACATCACGCCCGAACTGGCCGAAAGCTTCGGCCTGGGCCGCTCCAGCGGCGCCATCATCGCCGGCGTGGTGCGCGGCGGCCCGGCCGACCGCGCCGGCATGCGCCCGGGCGACATCCTGGTCGCGGTTGGCGGCAAGGCGGTCGCCAACACCAGCGAGATGCTCAAGCTGATCGCCGCGCTCGAACCGGGCGCCAAGTCCCCGATGCGCATCCTGCGCAAGAACCGCGAGTCCACAGTCGACGTCACCGTCGGCAAGCGGCCGCGCCAGCCCCAGTAACCCCTTACCTCCGGACGATGCATGCACCTGCGTGACCTGACGCAATTTTTAAGCGAGCTCAGCGAGAACAACAACCGCCCCTGGTTCCTGTGGAACAAACCACGCTACGACATCCTGCGCGCCGAATTCCTGCAGGTCGTCACCGAACTCATCCAGGAGCTCGGCAGCTTCGACAAGCAGGTGGCGGGTTGCGATCCGAAGAAAGCCTTGTTCCGCATTCACCGCGACGTGCGCTTTGCGAAAGACAAGCGGCCCTACAAGACCCATTTCTCGGCCGGGATTGCGCCGCTGAATAAACGGCGTCCCAGTGCGGCGGGCGGGCCGACCTATTACTTCCACATCGAGGCCGACGGCAAGCTGCTGTTCGGCGCCGGCGAATACCTGCCGCCGGCACACCGCCTCAAGGCGATCCGCCAGCACGTGGTCAACGATGCGACAGGCTTCAGCAAAATGTTGAAGAATAAGCATCTCCGCGCGACCTACGGCGACCTGCAGTTCGAAGACGTGCTGCAACGGCCGCCCAAGGGCGTCGACCCGAACCACCCGCTGGTGGAATACCTCAAGCTGAAGAGCTATTTCGTGTGGGTCGAAGTGCCGCTGCTGCTGAATGCACCGCAACTGCTGGTGCCGCAGCTGGCCAGTGGCATGAAGGATGCGTTCGCGCTGGTCACCTGGCTGCGCAGCGTGCCCGAGGTGCACGAAGAAGACGAATCAACCGAATAAAGGAGGGCGACATGGCCTTGCAACACGCAGTTTCGGGCGAGCGCATCGCATTACAGCGCGGCGACGACGACATCGCCCATTTCACGTCGATTGCGCTCGTCAAGACCGAGCACATGGAATTGATCCGGCTGGTGGTCCCCAAGGAAAAGCCGATGCCCGAGCACCGGGTCGAGGGCGAGATGACGCTCGTGTGCCTGGAAGGGGAGATCGCGTTTGATGCGCACGGACGCACGACCGTGTTGCGGCCGAACGAGATGGTGTACCTGGCGGGTGGGGAGCCGCATGCGATCCGGGCCAACAAGGATGCGGTGGCGCTCATGACCATTTTGCTTGGACCGGTGCGCACGGGTGGGCCAACGAATGATCCGCGGGGGTCAGGGAACTAAAGCGAACTTGGATTCCCGCCTGCGCGGGAATGACGTTGGTTTTTGCTAGCGGGACACCGGCTTCGTTAAAGCCACTGGTTTAGAGACCGTCGTACCGGCGAAGGCCGGTACCCAATTTTGCCTGAACAGCCCTTAGGCCAGTTCATCCCTCGGATCCCGCGCCAGCAACCTCTGCGCCATCTCCGTCGCCGCCACCCCATCGAACAGCACCGCCGCCACCGCCTCGGTGATCGGCATTTCCACGCCCAGCCTGCGCGCCAGCGCGCGCACCGATTTCGCACACGGTACGCCTTCCGCCACGTGACCGAGTTCGGCCACGATGGTTTCCAGCTGCTTGCCCTGGGCCAGCGCCAGTCCCACGCGGCGGTTGCGCGACAGGTCGCCGGTGCAGGTCAGGATCAAATCGCCCATGCCGGTCAGGCCCATGAAAGTGCCGGCCTGCGCGCCCAGGTGCACACCGAGGCGGGTGATCTCGGCCAGGCCGCGCGTGATCAGGGCCGCGCGTGCATTCAGGCCCAGGCCGAGGCCATCGGCCGCGCCGGTGGCGATCGCCATCACGTTCTTGACCGCGCCGCCCACTTCCACGCCGACCATGTCGTCGCAGGCATAGACGCGCAGGTTGTTGCCGTGCGCCGCGGCCACCACGCGTTCGCGCAGGAGCGCCGAGGTCGAGGCCACGGTCAGCGCGCAGGGCAGGGCGCGCGCCACTTCCTGGGCAAACGACGGGCCGGACAGGGCCGCGCCGGGGACACTGTCGCCCAGCACCTCGGCCACCACCTGGTGCGGCAGCAGGCCGGTGCCGGCTTCGAAGCCCTTGCACAGCCAGACCACGTTGGGAATCGCGCGGCCCTTGAGTTGCCCGAGCAGCGGGCGCAGGCCGGCCACCGGGCAGGCCAGGATCAGCAGCGGCGCTTCGTCGGCGCCCGCATCGATCACCTGCGCCAGGGCCGCCTCGAAATCGGCGCTCACCTTCAGGGGTTGCGGCAGCGGATGGCCCGGCAGGTAATGCAGGTTCTCGCGCGCGTTCTGCGTGTCGGCCATCTGTTCGGGATTGCGGCCCCACAGCAGCACGTCGTGGCGATGGGCCAGGGCGATGGCCACGGCCGTGCCCCAGGCGCCGGCGCCCAGGACGGTGATCTTGGAGGGTGTTTTTTGTTCTTGCATGGCGTTGAGCTGGGAGCGGCCTGGCATCAGAGGCCCCAGACGTCGTTGGCGCGCACGTAGCCGTCGATGCCGTCGCGGTGGCGCACGCGGATCCAGGTGAGCGCGGTCGGGTCGACCAGTTCCAGTATCACGCCCTTGTCAGCGGTCATCAGGACCTGCGAACTCTCGTCGGGACCAGCGAAGACCTTGGCGCCGGGCGTGCGCACCACCAGGTTGCGGCGTGCGCTCAGGCCCTTGGCCGGGGTCCACGCCAGGTCGCCGTTGGCATCGCGCACCTTGACCCAGTCGGCGTAGCTGGACAGCACCTGCAGCGGCATGCCCTGGGGCGCGACGTACATGCGGGCGCCCTTGCTTGACGGCGTGTCGTACAGGATCGCGGGGGCGGCGCCGACGCTGCGGAAGTCGAAGGCGAACGCGGCCGGTGCTGCCAGTAGGAGCACACTTGCGAGGAGACGGATTGGAAGCATGGCGGGCCGAAGGACAGGGTAAACCGGGTCGCCGGGGGCACGAACGCCGCTTGCTTGCGGCGTCCGTGAATCGGTAAAGCTTATTGTGCCGGAGTGGTGGCAGCCTGGGCCATTGCCTGCTGGCGCTGCTGGTAGAAGGCTTCGAAGTTGATCTCGGCCAGGTGCACCGGCGGGAAGCCCGCACGGCTGATCACGTCAGCGATGTTGGCGCGCAGGTACGGGTAGACGATGTTCGGGCAGCCGATGCCCAGCAGCGGATCCATCTGCTCGGCCGGGATGTTGCGGGCTTCGAAGATGCCTGCCTGCTTGCCTTCGACCAGGAACGCAACCTTGTCCTTCAGCTTGGCGGTGACGGTGATGGTCACGGTCGACTCGTAGATGCCTTCGGCGATGCTTTCGGCGCCGACGTCCAGCGACACTTCGATGGTCGGGGCTTCCTGCTCGAGGAAGATGCCCGGCGAATTCGGTTGCTCCAGCGACATGTCTTTCAGGTAGACGCGTTGGATTTGGAATACTGGTTGCAGGTTTTCGTCAGACATGGAACGCTTTCTAAATTGTGGGTGGACGGGCGCGCCGTCCCGGAACTTTGGTCAAACGCGACGGCAATTGTATCAAAATCAACTGGCGCGCAATACCCCCGCCGGCGCGGACGCGAAGCCCGTCAAATGGGGCCTTATTGGCCGTTCAGCAGCGGGTCCAGGCGCCCGGCCTGGTCCAGCGCGTACAGGTCGTCGAAGCCGCCCACGTGGGTCTCGCCCACGTAGATCTGCGGCACGGTGCGGCGGCCGGTGCGC
The DNA here is from genome assembly GCF_020707295.1 of Massilia sp. IC2-476. Taxonomy (NCBI): domain Bacteria; kingdom Pseudomonadati; phylum Pseudomonadota; class Betaproteobacteria; order Burkholderiales; family Oxalobacteraceae; genus Massilia; species Massilia sp. IC2-476. Next base: position 90,042 of record NZ_JAJFER010000010.1, on the reverse strand, counting down.
TGCATCATGATCTGGCGCTGTTCCGGATCGAGGTCGACGCGGATGCGTTCGATGTCGGTCACGCCCTTGGCTTCGAGCAGGCGCTCGGCGCGCACGCAATAGGGGCAGCTGGCGGTGTGGTAGAGAACGACGTGTGCGGACATGGGTACTTCCTCCTGAATATTTACTTGGTCACCGGCAGGCCGGCCGCGACCCAGGCAGCCTGGCCGCCGTCGAGCGCGTGAGCGTCCTCGAAGCCGGCGGCCTGGAGCTGGCGCACGGCCTTGTCGGCGCGGGCGCCGGTCTGGCAGACGACGATCACGCTGCGGTTCTTCGATTTTTCCAGCTCGCCGATTCGGTTGCCCAAGTCTGCCAGCGGGATGTTTTTCGCGTCGCGCAGGTGGCCGGCGTTGAATTCCTCGGCCGAACGCACGTCCAGCACGAGGGTCTTGCCGCGGTTGATCATCTGCGTGGCCTGCAGCGGAGTAGCGCGCTTGCCGCGCGGAGCCAGGGCCGGCCAGAGCAGGGCGCCGCCCGAAATCACGGCAATCGCCACCACGAAGATATTATCGAGAATGAAATTCACAAGGGTTCCGTTGGTTGTACTGAATCGGCGCATTATAAAATAAGATGCTGGACCGGATTTCAATCGCAGTTTTTCATCCTTTCTAAGAAGAGCTTATGTACAAAATCGTATTCATGCGCCATGGCGAATCCACCTGGAACCTGGAAAACCGCTTCACCGGCTGGACCGACGTCGACCTGACCGAGAAGGGCATCAACGAGGCGAAGACGGCCGGCCGCGTGCTCAAGGAAGCCGGTTTCACCTTCGACGTGGCCTATACCTCGGTGCTCAAGCGTGCGATCCGCACCCTGTGGCTGGCGCTGGACGAGATGGACATGATGTACCTGCCGGTCAAGAACGACTGGCGCCTGAACGAGCGCCACTACGGCGCCCTGCAGGGCCTGGACAAGGGCGAGACGGCAGCAAAATTCGGCGACGAGCAGGTGCTGGTCTGGCGCCGCAGCTACGACACCCCGCCGCCCGCGCTGGAAGCGAACGACCCGCGCACCTCGTTCAACGACCCGCGCTACGCCAGCCTGGCAAAGGAACAAATCCCGCTGACCGAATGCCTGAAGGACACCGTGGCGCGCGTGATGCCGGCCTGGGACGAGGAAATCGCCCCGGCCATCCGCGCCGGCAAGAAGATCCTGATCTCGGCCCACGGCAACAGCCTGCGCGCCATCATCAAGATGCTGGATAACATCAGCGACAGCGACATCGTCGGCCTGAACATCCCGAACGGCCAGCCGCTCGTATATGAACTGGACGCGGACCTGAAACCGATCAAGCACTACTACCTGGGCGACCAGGAAGCGATCGCCGCCGCCATGGCGGCCGTGGCCAACCAAGGGAAGGCGAAGTAAGTCTTGCGTTTGCCATTCACGAAGTCGGCCGGCAGCTTGCTCCTGTGCACGCTGCTGGCCGCCGCGCTGTCCAATCCCGCCTTTGCCCAACGCCAGACCGACCGCAGCCGCCAGAAGGCGACCGTGGAGAAGCAGCGTGCCGGCATCCAGCAAAAGCTGGAGGCGATCAAGCGCGACATCGCCCGCACCGAGGATGCCCGGGACGACGCCGCCGACGAGCTGGCCGAGTCCGAGGCTGCCATTTCCGACGCCAACCGCGCGCTGCGCGACCTGGCCGAGGAACAGGACCAGACCAGCACCCGCCTGCACGCGCTGTCGACGGAAGGTGAAAGGCTGCAGGGGACAATTGTTTCTCAAAAGAAACAATTGTCGCAACTGCTGCGCGAACACTACGTGGCCGGCAACGAAGACCGCATCAAGCTCCTGCTGTCCGGCGACAATCCGAACCGCATCAACCGCGACCTGCAGATGATGGCCTATGTCTCGCAGGCCCAGGCCAAGCTCCTGAGCTCGCTGCGCGCCAACCTGGCTGAGGTCGAGGCCAACCGCGACAAGGTCGAGAACGCCCAGCAGGAACTGCAGGAAATCGCCGCCGAGCAGCAGGAGCAGAAGAGCCTGCTGGAAAAGGAAAAGTCCAAGCGCAGCGCGCTGCTGCAGAACCTGTCGACCCGGCTGGCCGACCAGCGCAAGCAGGCCGACCGCCTGCAGCGCGACGAACAGCGCATGTCGGGCCTGGTGGACCGCCTGACGCGCCTGATCCGCGAGCAGGCCGAAGCCGAGCAGCGCCGCCAGGCCGCGCTGGCCGCCGCCAAGGCCAAGGCCGAGGCGGAAGAAAAGGCGCGCGCCCTGGCCCGCGCCAAGCTGGCGGCCGAGAAGGCCGAACGCGAGCGCATCGCGCGCCAGAACGCCAAGCCGGGCAGCAAACCGGTACCGGAGCCGGAACCGCCGAAGGTGGCCGAGCAGCCGAAACCGGTCGAAAGCAAGCCGAGCGCACCGCCGCCACCGGAAGTGGCGCTGGCGCCGCCGGCGCCGGCCGGCGCCTTTGCCAGTCTCAAGGGCCGCATGAATGCCCCGGTGAACGGCACCATCGCGGCCCGCTTCGGCAGCCGCCGCGGCCAGGGACCGACCTGGAAGGGCACCTTCATCAAGGCCCCCGAAGGGACCGAGGTGCGCGCGGTCGGACCGGGCCGCGTGGTGCACGCCGACTGGCTGCGCGGCTGGGGCAACCTGATCATCATCGACCACGGCGGCGAGTACCTGACGACCTACGGAAACAACTCGGCCCTGCTCAAGCGCGCGGGCGACATGGTCAAGGCGGGCGAGGTGATCGCGAGCGCGGGCAATACCGGCGGCAACGAGGAATCGGGGCTATACTTTGAGCTCAGGCATCGCGGCCAGCCCTTGGATCCGGCAGGCTGGATCAAATTCTAGGGGCGTAATACATGGGTAAGGCAAAGAATATCGGACTGATCGGACTGGGCATGGTGGCCGGCGTGGCCGCTTCCTTCCAGTTCTCGGCGCACGCGCAGAAGGAAACCGGCGCGCCGCTGCCGCTGGACGAACTGCGCCAGCTGGCCGACGTCTATGGCCTGATCAAGACCGACTACGTCGAACCGGTCTCGGACAAGAAGCTGCTGTCCGAAGCGATTGGCGGCATGGTGGCCTCGCTCGACCCGCACTCCGTCTACCTGGACCAGAAGGCCTACAAGGAGATGAAGGAAGCGGTGCAGGGCAAGTTCGTCGGCGTCGGCATCGAAGTGGCCAGCGAAGACGGCTACGTCAAGATCGTCGCTCCGATCGAGGATTCGCCCGCACACAAGGCCGGCATCAAGTCCGGCGACCTGATCACCCGCATCGACAACGTCCCTGTACGCAACATGTCGCTCGACGAAGCGATCAAGCGCATGCGCGGCAAGGCCGGCAGCAAGGTCACGCTCACCATCGCCCGCCGCGGCGAGGACCGTCCGTGGGTGCTGCCGGTGCAGCGCCAGGAAATCACGGTCGCCAGCGTCAAGGCCAAGATGATCGAGCCGGGCTATGCCTGGCTGCGCGTCAGCCAGTTCCAGGAAAACACGCTCGAAGAACTGGCCAAGAAGGCCAAGGCCCTGTATGCCGAAGACCCGCAGATCAAGGGCCTGGTGCTTGACCTGCGCAACGACCCGGGCGGCCTGCTGCCGGGCGCGGTCGGCGTCTCGGCTGCCTTCCTGCCGCAGCAGGATCAGCTGATCGTCTCGACCAAGGGCCAGCTGCCCGATTCGAACCACCAGTTCTATGGCCGCCGCGAGTTCTATGCCCAGCGCGGCGCCGATCCGCTGGCCGGCCTGCCGGCAGGCCTGAAAACCGTGCCGATGGTGGTGCTGGTCAACGGCGGCTCGGCCTCGGCCTCCGAGATCGTGGCCGGCGCCCTGCAGGACTACAAGCGCGCCATCATCATGGGCAGCCAGACCTTCGGCAAGGGCTCGGTGCAGACCCTGCGCCAGCTCTCGCCCGACACCGCGGTGAAACTCACCACGGCGCGCTACTACACCCCGAAGGGTCGCCCGATCCAGGCCACCGGCATCGTGCCCGACATGCGCGTGGACGAAACGGCGGAAGGCGACGCCCTGGCCGTGCTGCGCGTGCGCGAAGCCGACCTGCAGCGCCACCTGGCGGGCGAGGGCGAAAAGACCCCGGCCGCCAAGGACCAGAAAGAAGCGCTCGAGGCCCAGCAGCGCGCGCTCGCCCAGCTGAAGGACCGCAAGCCGCTGGATTACGGCAGCAAGGACGACTTCCAGCTGGCGCAGGCGATCAATCACTTCAAGGGGCAGAAGGTCGAGCTGGCCAAGTCGGAGCCGGAAGCCTTGAAGCCGGCGGCGCCGAAGGCCTTGCCGGGGGCGGAGCAGAAGCCGGCGGAGATCAAGGGGCCTAAAAAGTAGGGTGGGCGGGTTCTCCCGCCCACGCGGTGATCGCGACAGGTTCCGATCTCGCGGCGGATGATTTCGCTGCTAACTATCCGCGTGGGCGGCATAGCCGCCCACCCTACGTCGCACACCCGGCACGATGAACGACACCCAACTCCTGCGCTACTCCCGCCACATCCTCCTCGACGACATCGGCATCGACGGCCAGCAGCGCCTGCTCGACGCCCACGCCCTGGTCATCGGCGCCGGCGGCCTCGGTTCGCCGGCGGCCCTGTACCTGGCGTCCGGCGGCATCGGCCACATCACCCTGGTCGACGACGACGAGGTCGACCTCACCAACCTGCAGCGCCAGGTCATGCACACCACGGGGCGCATCGGCCAGCCCAAGGTCGACTCCGGCCGCCAGGCTCTGCTCGCCATTAACCCCGAGATCACCGTCACGGCCCTCAAGGAACGCGCCGCCGGCGAACGCCTGCGCGAACTGGTCCGCGCCGCGACGGTCGTGCTCGATTGCAGCGACAACTTCGCCACCCGCCACGCCGTCAACCGCGCCTGCGTGCAGGAAGCCAAGCCGCTGGTCTCCGGCGCCGTGATCCGCTTCGACGGCCAGCTGTCCGTGTTCGACACGCGCAACCCGGACGCTCCCTGCTATGCCTGCCTGTTCCCTGAAGACAGCAATTTCGAAGATGTTGCCTGCAGCACCATGGGTGTGTTCGCACCCCTGGTCGGGGTGGTGGGCGCCATGCAGGCCGCGGAGGCCATGAAGCTGGTGGCCGGCATCGGCGAGCCGCTGGCCGGGCACCTGCTGCTGCTCGACGGCCGCGCCATGGAGTGGAGCGGCGTCAAAGTTGCGCGCAATCCCTCCTGTCCGGTGTGTGCGAATCGGGCCAACCCGGCGCACAATGAGTACAAAAACAAGACCTCTTTAAGACAGAATTAAACCGGGCGGCTGGGTAGAATTTCTCCGGTGCACGTGGTAGCCCGTGCAGACAGGGTGGCTTATACTGTCAGCCTCCCACCGACCTACTTTACGAAGAGCATCCATGCACATTGATTCGCAACGCAAGCAGCGCCGCGCCGGCGGTTTCACCCTGGTCGAGATCATGGTCGTCGTGGTCATCATCGGCATCCTGGGCGCCCTGGTGGTGCCGAAACTGCTGGGTCGTACCGGTGAAGCGCGCGTGACCGCCGCCAAGACCGACATCGCCACCATGATGCAGGCGCTCAAGCTCTACAAGCTCGACAACCAGCGCTACCCGAGCACCGAGCAGGGCCTGCAGGCCCTGATCACCAAGCCTACCGCGGGCCCGGCCGCCAACGGCTGGAAGGCCGGCGGCTACATGGAAAAGCTGCCGAAAGACCCATGGGGCAATGCCTACCAGTATCTGTCGCCGGGCATCCATGGCGAAGTGGACATCATGTCGCTGGGCGCCGATGGCCAGCCTGGCGGCACCGGCGAGGATGCCGACGTCGGTTCCTGGGAATAATTCCTGATGCGGGCCCTGGGCGCCCCTGCACGCAGCGCCGGCTTCACCCTGGTGGAGCTGCTGGTCGTGATGGTCATCATCGGCATCACGCTGGGCCTCGCTTCGCTCAACGCCATTCCCTCGCCGCGCCAGGACCTGCAACAGGAAGCCCAGCGCCTGGCCCTGCTGTTGCAGCTGGCGCGCGACGAAGCCATCGTGCGCAACCGCCAGGTGGCCTTCGAGGCCAATGGCGAGCGCTACCGCTTCGTGGTGCGCAACGACACCGGCTGGGAGCCCGTCACGCGCGACGACCTGCTGCGCGAACGCACTTTCCGCGGCGCGCCGCTGCAGCTGGTGCTGCAGCCGACCGCCAGCAGCGATCCCAGCACTGTGCGCATCACCTTCGGGCGCGAACCGGTCGACAAGCCCTTCTTGCTGACCCTGGCCACTGGCGGCAACGCGGTCGCGATCCGCGCCGACGGCGTCGGTCACTTCACGGTCGAATAGGAAGCCCATCATGCGCCCACGCCCCCAACGCGGATTCACCCTGCTCGAAGTGTTGGTCGCCCTCGTCATCGTCGGCACCGCGCTCGGCGCCGGCCTGCGCGCGGTCGGCAGCCTGACCGCCAACAGCGACGGCCTGCGCGCCTCCATGATGGCCACCTGGTCGGCCGAGAACCGCCTGGTGCAAATCCGCCTGGGCAAGGAATTCCCCGAAGTGGGCAAGCGCAGCTTCCCCTGCGCGCAGGGCGAGCTGAACCTGGTCTGCGAGGAGGAAGTGCTGACCAGCCCGAACCCGCAATTGCGCCGGATCGAAGTCTCGGTGTTTGACGCCGAACGTCCGGAGCGCCGCATCGTCAAACTGGTTCAGCTCGTGTTGAGGCCATCTCGCACATGAAGCACATGACCCCGTCCATTCACACCCGCCGCCGCGGCTTTACGCTGGTCGAGCTGCTGGTGGCGATCAGCATCCTCGCCATCCTGGCCGTGCTCGGCTGGCGCGGCCTGGACGGCATCGTGCGCGCCCGCATCGCCCTGACCGAGCAGATGGAAGTCACGCGCGGCATGCAGCTGGCCTTCGCCCAGATGCAGAGCGACTGCGAACACCTTGCGGGGCGCGAGATCATCGGCCGCCGGCCCAATCTGCAATGGGCTGACGACCGGTTGGTGCTGGTGCGCAAGACCTATAACGAAAACGAACCCTCGCAACTGGTGGTGGTGTCCTACCGTGTTGCCGGCGGCACCCTGGTGCGGCGCGAATCGCGCGGCACGCGCGACCTGACCCAGCTCGAAGGCTTGTGGCAGGCGGCCGCGAGCGATGCGCCGTCCGACGTCGCGCCGCCGGTGGCCTTGCAGACCGGCGTGGCCGCCATGCAGATCCAGGCCTGGCAGAACAATGCCTGGCGCAAGGAAGCCCAGGCCGTCACCGACGGCACCGCGGCGCCCGACCCCGAAGGCATTCAGGTCGGCCTGACCGCCACCGGCCTGGCCCAGCCGATGGTCAAGTCCTTCCTGCTGGGAGGCACCTGATGCGCCGCTACAACCTGACTCGCCAGCGCGGCGTCGCGGTCGTCACCGCGCTGCTGCTCACCACGCTGGCCATCTCGATCGTCGCCAGCCTGTTCTGGCAGCAGCAGGTGCAGGTGCGCTCGATGGAAAACCAGCGCCTGCACCTGCAGACCAAATGGATCCTGCGCGGCGCCCTCGACTGGGCCAGCCTGGTGCTGCGCCAGGACGCCTACACCTCGCAGTACACCTCGCTCGACCAGGTCTGGGCCACGCCCCTGGCCGAAACCCGCCTCGACCAGTACATCGAGCGTGAACGGGTCCAAGGTGAAAATTTTGACGCGACATTGTCCGGTAACATTATTGACGCCACGTCGCGTTACAATCTGGCCAACCTCGCGCGCGACCGCGTCAAGGACGAGGCGCAGGTGCGCATCTTCGAACGGCTGCTGGACAACCTGCGCCTGGACGCACGCCTGGGCAACCGGGTCGCCAACTTCGTCGCCCAGGGGCAGCAGGTGGCGGCGCCGGCGGATCCGCAGGGGATACCTGGCGGAACCAGCGGAGGAACGACGGGTGGGACGACAGGCGGAACGATAGGCGGAACCCTGCCGCCGGTGCCGCCCGTGAACGGCGTGCCGATCCCGCTGCTGCAGGTGGACGACCTGCTGGCGGTGCAGGGGGTGACGCCGCAGATCCTGGCGCAGCTGCGGCCCTTCCTGATCGTGCTGCCGTCGGGTGCAGAGGCGACGAGGCTGAACGTGAATACCGTGCCCGCCGAGCTGTTGGCGGCGATCGTGCCGGGGATGTCGCTGTCCCAGGCCAACAGCCTGGTGGCGCGGCGCAAGACGGCGGCATGGCGTACGCCGGCGGATTTTGCAAGCCAGGCCAACACTGGCCAGGACTTGCCCGAAACGACATGGGACATCAAAAGCAGTTGGTTTATCGTACAGAGCCGTATCCGGCTCGACCGCGCGGCGTTGAACGCGGAGTCGCTGATCCAGCGTACTCCCATACCCACCGTCGGCGGCGGCACCCGAGTGATCTGGACCCGCCAGAACTAGAAGAAAGCGAGACAGTTTGACTACTCTTTATATTCGCCATCCGGCGAGAGCCGAAGGCGAGGGCGCGTTGTGCCGCTTTGCGGTGGTGCTCGACAACGGCAGCATCGCGCAGCAGGGCGAGGGCCTGCTGCGCAACCTGGGCGACGCGGTCGCCGCCAGCCGCCGCGTGGTGCTGCTGCTGGCCGGCGCCGACGTGACCCTGTTGCCGGTCCAGGCCCCGCCACTCTCCGGCGCGCGCCTGCGCGCCGCGCTGCCGGCCCTGGTCGAAGAACATATCCTGGGCGACCCGCTCGACTGCGTGCTGGTGGCCGGTCCCGCCCTGCCGGATGGACGCCGTCCGGTTGGCGTGGTCCAGCGCGACTGGCTCGAGCCGCTGGTGCGGGCCCTGCTCGGCATGGGGGCGCGCGCCGTCGCCGCCATGCCTGCGCAGCTGTGCCTGCCCTTGATGCCGGGCAGCGTCAGCGCCGCCATCGGCAACAACGAACTGCTGCTGCGCCAGGGCCAGTACGAGGGCCTGGGACTGGCCCTGGACGGCAACCCGACGCTCACGCTGCAGACGGCGCGCGCACTGGCCGGCGACGCGCCCCTGATCCTGTTCGTGCCGCACGAACAGCTGGGCGAATACCAGGTACTGCTGGCGGAAGCCGGCCCCGGCATCACGCTGGAAAGCGATGCGTGGGAACACTGGATCGCAGGTAGCAAGAGCAGCACCCTCGACCTGGTGCCGGGCCTGGGCACCGCCGGCGTGGCCCAGCGCGACTGGAGCCGCTGGCGCTGGCCGATCCGCCTGGCCATCGCCGCCATCGTGGTCAACATCATCGGCATCAACATCGAATGGCTGCGCCTGAAGCGCGAAGCCGACGCGGTGCGCCAAAGCATGGACCAGACCTTCCGCAGCGCCTACCCGAACCAGCCGGTAATCGACCCGGTAGCCCAGATGCGCCAGAACATCGCGCGCGCCAAGGCCGCTAGCGGCCAGGTCGGCCAGGAAGAGTTCGGCTGGATCGCGGGCGCCTTCGGCGAGACCGTGCGCAACCTCGGCCGTCCGCCGGCCATCGCCTCGATGGAATTCCGCGACCGCGCCCTCACGGTGCGCGTGCGGCCCGAATCGGTCGATCCCGCTTCTACCGGCCAGCTGCGCGCCGCCCTCGGCGCACGCAACCTGAGCCTGGAAGAAACGCCACCCGCCACCTGGGTCATCCGCAGCACCGGCGCCGCGCCGGCGCCTGCGCCGGGATCGAATGCAGCAGCAGGAGCCGCACCATGAACGCCGTCACCAATTTCCGCGCCAAGACCGGCGCCCTGCGCGAGCGTGCGCTCGCCTGGTGGCTCGGGCGCACCGACCAGGAGCGCAAGTTCCTCACCGTCGGCGGGGCCGTGGTCCTGGTCGCGCTCGTCTACGGGCTGCTGCTGGCGCCCGCCCTCGAAGGGCGGGACAACCTGCGCCGCTCGCTGCCGGCGCTGCGCCAGCAGGCCGCGCAGCTGCAGAGCATGGCAGCCGAGGCGCAGTCCCTGGCCGCCAGCCCGGCGCCACAGGTGCCGCCCATGACGGCCGAGCTTCTGAATGCCAGCATGGCCCAGCGCGGCCTGAAGGCGGGCTCGCTCACCATGACGGGCGAATACGCCAAGCTCCAGTTCAATGCCGTGTCCTTCGCCAACCTGGTGTCCTGGCTCGACGCCCAGCGGCGCGAGAACCGGGTGCAGGTGCAGGACGCCACCTTCACCGCCCTGGCTGCGGAAGGACAGGTCGACGCCACCCTGACGCTGCGCCAGGCCAGCGCGACGGCTCAATGAAGCGCCTGCTCCTGTGGCTGCTGCCGATCATCCTGGCCGTGCTCGTCACGGTGCTGGCATTCCTGCCGGCTACCTGGCTCGGACCGATGGTCGAGAAGCAGACCGGCGGTCGTTTGACTCTGGGGGATGCGCAGGGTACGCTCTGGAACGGCTCAGCGTTCATCGGCGGCGCGCCGGGCGAGGGCGGCGCCGTGACGCCGCTGCTGCCGGGACGCTTTGCCTGGCGCCTGTCGCCACTGGTGCTCCTGGGCCAAGTCCACGTGGAATTGGAAAACCCGCAAGCGCTGGCGCGCCCGGTCCGTATCGACGGCAGCTGGTCGCAATGGCAGGTGAGCAGCGGCGAACTGCTGCTGCCGGCCGAAGGCCTGGCCGGCCTGGGCGCCCCGCTCAACACGCTCGCGCCGAGCGGCACCATCCGTCTGGTCTGGAATACGCTCGACCTGCTGCGCCAGCCCAATACGGTGACGGTGCAAGGCCGTACGGTATTGACCATGACCGACATGGGTTCGCGCATGTCGCCCGTGCGGCCGCTGGGCAGCTATGAAATGGCATTCGACTGGCGCGGCAGCCAGGCCGACCTCAACTTGCGTACCGTGCGCGGTGCGCTTGTATTGACAGGCTCGGGTATGCTGCAGAACGGACGCCTGCGCTTTTCCGGCCAGGCCTCGGCCGCCGAGGGATACGAACAGACGCTGGGCAACATGCTCAACCTGCTGGGCCAGCGCCGCATGGTGAACGGCAAAAACATAATCGCACTCGAGTTCAGATAATGACCAACAATTCCCGTACCACCGTCGTCCGCAACAATTTCCGCCTGCCGGCGCTGCGCCGCCTGGCCGCCGGCGCCATGCTGTGCTGCTTCGCCGCGACCACGGTGCCCGTGGCGCCCGTACTGGCGCAGGAAACGGCGAACGCCGCGGCGCTCAGCTTCGTCAACGCCGACATCGAATCGGTGATCAAGGCGATCGGCCACTACACCGGCATGACCTTCATCATCGATCCGCGCGTAAAGGGCACGATCACCCTGGTGTCGGAAAAATCGCTGAGCAAGACCCAGGCTTTCGCCCTGCTGACCTCGACCCTGCGCCTGCAGGGCTATGCGGTGGTCACCAGCGGCGACGGCTATGCCAAGGTGGTGCCGGAAGCCGAAGCCAAGGCCCAGTCCTCGCCGACCCAGGTCGGCGGCGTGCGCGCCAGCCGCGCCACCGGCGACCAGATCGCGACCCAGGTGTTCTACCTGTCGTATGAATCGGCGGCCAACCTCACCGCCGTGCTGCGTCCGCTGATTTCGCCGAACAATTCCATCATGGCGAACCCGGGTAACAACACCCTGGTCATCACCGACTACGCCGACAACCTGCGTCGCCTGGCCAAGATCATCGGAGCGCTCGATACGCCGGTGGCGGCCGACCTCGACGTCGTCCCGATCCGCAACGCGATCGCCTCCGACGTCGCCACCCTCGTCACCCGCCTGATGGAACCAGCGGCCGGCGGCGACTCCGGCCGCGTCACCGTGCTGGCCGACCCGCGCACCAATTCGGTGGTGATCCGCGCCCCCTCGCAGGCGCGCGCCAACCTGGCCAAGTCGCTGATCGCGCGTCTCGACCAGCAGACCTCGAGCCAGGGCAACATCCACGTCGTTTACCTGAAGAACGCCGACGCCAGCCGCGTGGCCCAGACCCTGCGCGCCGTGGTCTCGCAGGACGCCTCCGCCGTGCCGGTGCAGCAGCAGGGCACCTCGGGCGGCTCGATCCAGGCCGGCTCGACCGGAGGGCAGGGCGGCCAGGGCGGACTCGGCGGCCAGCAGGGCCAGCAGAGCAGCGTCGGCATGGCCGGCACCGGCAATACCTACGGCCAGCAGAGCCAGCTGACGGCCGGCGGCGCCGGCGGCGGCCAGGGCTCGGGCTTCATCCAGGCCGACGCCTCGACCAACAGCCTGATCATCACCGCACCGGACGCGGTCTACCGCAACCTGCGCAACGTCATCGACCAGCTCGACGTACGCCGCGCCCAGGTCTACATCGAGGCGCTGGTGGTCGAGGTGAATGCCAACAAGGCCTCCGAATTCGGGGTGCAATGGATCGGCGCCTCGGGCGACAGCGACAGCAAGTACCGCGTCGGCGGCGTCCAGTCCTTCACCGGCGGCGCCCAGGGCAGCAACATCGTCAACCTGGCCGCGGCCGCGCGCCAGGGTCTGTCGGGCACTTCCGTGCCGACCATACCGGGCGGCCTGACCTTCGGCCTGTTCCGCCAGGTGGGCGGCGAGCTGGGCCTCGGCGCGGTGGCACGCGCACTTGAAAACGACGGCAACAGCAACATCTTGTCGACACCGAACATGATCACGCTGGACAACGAGCTGGCGACGATCAAGGTCGGCCAGAACGTGCCGATCATTACCGGTTCGTACACGACCACGGCCGCGACCGGCGGCGGCAACCCCTTCCAGACCGTGGACCGCCGCGACGTCGGCCTGCTGCTCAAGGTGCGCCCGCAAATCTCGGAAGGCGGTACGATCAAGATGGCGATCTACCACGAAAATTCGAGCGTCGACCCTTCAACCCGGAATGCTCCTTCGGGCCTGACCACTAACGTGCGCGCGATCGAAAGCAATGTGCTGGCCGACGACGGCCAGATCATCGTCCTTGGCGGCCTCATCGAGGACACCGAAGGCGATGGTGAAGAGAAAGTACGCGGCCTGGGCGACATTCCGGTGCTGGGCAACCTGTTCAAGTACCGCAACCGCACCCGGACCAAGACCAACCTGATGGTGTTCCTGCGCCCCGTCGTGGTGCGCAGCAAGGAAGCCTCGAGTTCGCTCGCCATGGACCGCTACGAATACATGCGCGCCGCCGGCGCCGCGGGCCAGGCATCGCAGGACGAGACGATCCTGATGCGCAACCTCGGTGCGCCGTCGCTGCCGCCGCTGACCAATGGCCAGCCGCCCGTCGGCGGCACCATGGCGACCGCGCCGGCCCAGACCGCCCCGGCCGCCGGCGGTGCGCCGGGCGCCGCCAGCGGCCAGTCTGTTCCGCAGGGACAGCAGGGCAAACAGCCCGCGTCGCAATTTCGGCCAGTGACGCCATCGAACCAGAAATAAGCTGACCATGAACAATTTGTTGCCTTTCGCCTTTGCCCGTGACCACGGCGTGCTGGCGCGCGGTGGAGACGAACCGGGCCAGGCGATCGAAGTCCTCGTCTCCGGCGCCACGGCCCCGGCCGCGATCGCGGAAGTCTCGCGCCGTTTCGGCCGCATCACCCTGCGCCGCCTCGACCGCGGCGAGCTCGACGACGCCATCGCCAAGGCCTATGCCGGCACCGGCGGCGACGCTTCGCAGGTGGTCGACGAATTCGACGCCGACCTCGACCTTACGCGCCTGCTGCAGGACGTGCCGGCCATCGAAGACCTGCTGGAATCCTCGGACGACGCTCCGGTCATCCGCATGATCAACGCGCTGCTGACGCAATCGCTGCGCGAAGGCGCGTCCGATATCCACATCGAGCCTTTCGAACAGACCTCGGTGGTGCGCTTCCGCGTCGACGGCGCGCTGCGCGACATCGTACGGCCCAAGAAGGCCATCCACGCTTCCCTGATCTCGCGTATCAAGATCATGTCGCAGCTCGACATCGCCGAGAAGCGCCTGCCGCAGGACGGCCGCATCACCCTGCGCATCGGCGGCAAGCCGGTCGACGTGCGCGTCTCGACCCTGCCGACCGGGCATGGCGAACGCGCCGTGCTGCGTCTGCTCGACAAGGAAGCGGGGCGCCTGGACTTGAGCCACCTGGGCATGAGCCCGGCGCTGCTGCCACAGTTCGACCGCCTGATCAACCAGCCGCACGGCATCGTGCTGGTCACGGGCCCGACCGGTTCCGGTAAGACGACCACGCTGTACGCGGCGCTGTCGCGCCTGAACGCGGCCACCACCAACATCATGACGGTGGAAGACCCGATCGAATACGACCTCAACGGCGTCGGCCAGACCCAGGTCAACGCCCGCATCGACATGACCTTCGCCAAGGCCCTGCGCGCGATCCTGCGCCAGGACCCGGACGTGATCATGATCGGCGAGATCCGCGACCTGGAAACGGCGCAGATCGCGGTGCAGGCTTCGCTCACCGGCCACCTGGTGCTGGCGACCCTGCACACCAATGATGCGGCCTCGGCCGTGACCCGCCTGCTGGACATGGGCATCGAACCGTTCCTGCTATCGTCATCTTTGCTGGGCGTGATGGCGCAGCGCCTGGTGCGCAAACTCTGCGTGCACTGCAAGGTCAGCGATGCCAGCGGCTGGCACGCGGTGGGCTGCGAACGCTGCGGCCACACCGGCTACCACGGCCGCGTCGGCGTCTACGAGCTGCTCGAGACCACCGAGGAAATCCGGGCCCAGATCCACAACCAGGCCTCGGAAGCCGAGATCCGCGACACAGCGCAAAAGGCCGGCATGAAGACCATGCGCGAGGACGGCGAGCGCTGGCTGCAGGACGGCACCACCACGCGCGCCGAGCTGGTGCGTGTGACCAAGGATTAAGGGAAGCCCATGCCGGCATTTCGCTACGAAGCCGTCGACGCCGGCGGCGCGACCAAGAAGGGCGTGCTCAACGCCGACAGCCCGCGTTCGGCGCGCGCCGACCTGCGCGTGCAGGGCCTGACGCCGCTCTCGGTCGAGCAGATCGCGGCCCAGGTCGACGAAGCGGGCGTAGCCCGTTCGCGCGGACTGGGCGAGCGCCTGTCCCAGGTCGAGCTGGCCCTGTTCACGCGCCAGCTGGCCAGCCTGCTGGAAGCGGGCCTGCCGCTGGAGCAGGCGTTCACCGCCCTGCTGGAACAGGCCGAGCGTCCCTACGTGCGCGACCTGATCGCCTCGATCCGTTCCGAAGTGATGGGCGGCGTGTCGTTCTCGAGCGCGCTGTCGCGCCACCCGCGCGACTTCGCCGAGATCTACCGCGCCCTGGTCTCCTCGGGTGAGCAGATCGGCCAGCTGGCGCGCGTGCTGTCGCGCCTGGCCGACTACATCGAACGCCGCAACGCCCTGGTGCAGAAGGTGCGCCTGGCGTTCACCTATCCGGCCATCGTCACCGTGGTTGCCTTTGCGATCGTCATCTTCCTGCTCACCTACGTGGTGCCGCAGATCGTTTCGGTGTTTGCCAACACCAAGCAGAAGCTGCCTTTCCTCACCGTGATGATGCTGGCGATCTCCGACTTCGTGCGCGCCTACGGCATCTACGTCGCGATCCTGCTCATCGGCGCGTTCTGGCTGTGGCGGCGCGCGCTGCGCAACCCGGACCTGAAACGCCGCTGGCATACCTGGCTGCTGAATGCCCCGGTGTATGGAAAATTCGAGCGCAGCCTGAACACGGCGCGCTTTGCCAGCACGCTGGCGATCACCACCGGTTCCGGCGTGCCCATCCTGCGCGCGCTCGACACCAGCCGCGACACCCTGTCGAACGTGGCGATGCGCGAACTGGTCGAACAGGCCACCGCCAGCGTGCGCGAAGGCGTGAGCCTGGCGCGCGCGCTGTCGGCGCAGAAGCACTTCCCGCCGATGCTGGTGCACATGATCCGTGCCGGCGAGATTACCGGCGAACTGCCCGCCATGCTCGAGCGCGCCGCCAATTCACAGCAGGCCGACCTCGAGCGCCGCACGCTGACCATCGCCGGCCTGCTCGAGCCGGTGCTGATCCTGGCCATGGGCCTGGTGGTGCTGCTGATCGTGCTGGCGGTGCTGATGCCGATCATCGAGATTAACCAGCTGGTGCGCTGAGAAAAAAATAACAAGGAAACCATGAACAAGCGTTTGCCTCTCCTCTTCACCCTGCTCGCGCTGGTCCTGCTGGTGGCCTCGATCGCCTACTGGTTCCTGCAGCTGTACAAGCCCGAGCAGCGCCCGCTGGCGCCCCCGCCCGCCGTGGCCCAGGCCGAACCGAGTCCGGAAGCGGCCGCCTACCTGTTCGGCGGCCAGCCGACCGCGGTGGCGATCTCGAACTACCAATTGACCGGCGTCATCGCAGCCGGCGCCAACAGCGCCGTGATCCTGGTGGCCGAGGGTTCGCCGCCAAAGGCGGTGCGCATCGGCCGCGAGATCGTGCCGGGCGTGACCGTGGCAGAAGTGCACGCACGCTACGTGATGCTGTCCGAGGGCGGCGTGATGAAACGGGTCGACCTGGCGCCGGATACCGGCGCGGCAGGTAGCCCGGGCGGCATGGCGGCTCCGCCAGTCGTGGGACCGGCGCCGGTGGCCGCGGCGCCGGCGCCCGGCGTCGAGCCGCAGACCTCGCCGGGCGTGGTGGCGGCGCCGCCGACCATGCAATCGGTGCCGCCGCCGGGCGGCGCGCCAGGCGGCACCCCGACCACCCCGGAAAACGCGGTACCGGCGGGCTACGTGCCGGAGCCAAACTCGGATGGGACCCTGCCTGCCCAGCCCAACCAGCAGCAGGGCCAGAACCCGCCGCCGCCGAACCAGGTGCAGCTGCCGCCGCCAACGCGCTCGGTGGGCAGCCCGGTGGGCCCGCCGCCCCAAGTCCAGTAAGGCCGCAGCGATGCGGCTTTTTTTTATGGCGCACCACGTGCTGGACGGTCCATGCATATCCCGGTATAAAGTTGCTAGCTGTTAAATCTACAACGCACCGGAGGTAGCTCTTGAATCGCACCCATGTCCTGTCCCGCCTTGCCCTCGCTTGCCTGGCCGCCCTGAGCTGGTCCGCCGCCCAGGCTGCCGAGGTCACCATCACCGCCGACCGCCTGCTCGACGTGCGCACCGGACGCCTGGTGCAGAACCCGGAAATCCTGGTACGCGACGGCCGCATCGTCAGCGTCAAGCCGAACAGCAGCGCTCCCGCCGCCGGCGGCGCCGACCGCATCGCCCTGCCGGGCATGACCCTGGTGCCGGGCCTGATCGACATGCACGTCCACCTGGATTCCGACCCCACCTACGGCGGCTACAGCAACCTCGAATACAACGACCGCTTCTGGTCGGCACTCGCCGTTACCCATGCGGGCAAGACCCTGGACGCGGGCTTCACCACGGTGCGCAACGTCGGCGCCTCGGACTGGAACGACGTCGGCCTGGGCCAGGCGATCGCTGCCGGCAAGGTGCGCGGCCCGCGCATCGTGCCCGCTGCCTGGTCCTTCGGGGCGACCGGCGGCCACTGCGACAGCACCTACTTCCCGCCGTCGATGCAAGAGAAGAACCCGTACAACGCCGACGGCCCCGAGGAAGTGCGCAAGTCGGTGCGCGCGCTGCGCAAGTACGGCGCCCAGGTGATCAAGGTCTGCGCCACCGGCGGCGTGTTCTCGCGTAACACCGAACCGGGCCAGCAGCAGATGAACCTGGCCGAGCTGCGCGCCGCGGTCGAGGAGGCTGCGCAATGGGGCCTGAAGGTGGCGGCCCATGCGCACGGCGCGGCCGGCATCAAGGACGCGATCCGCGCCGGCGTCACCACCATCGAGCATGCCAGCCTGATCGACGACGAAGGCATCGCCCTGGCGAAGAAGCACGGCGCCTGGCTGTCGATGGACATCTACAACGGCGACTACACGGCGGCGGAAGGCAAGAAGAACGGCGTGCTGGAAGACAACCTGCGCAAGGACCGCGAGGTGACGGAAATCCAGCGCCAGAATTTCAGGAAGGCGCACGCGGCCGGCGTCAAGATGGTGTTCGGCACCGACGCCGGCGTGCACCCGCACGGCGGCAACGGCAAGCAGTTCGCCGTGATGGTGAAGTACGGCATGACGCCGGTGCAAGCCATCCAGGCCGCGACCATCAATGCCTCCGAGGCGCTGGGCCGCAGCGATGTCGGCATCGTCGAGGCCGGCCGCTTCGCCGACATGGTGGCGGTGCAGGGCGACCCGACCGTGAATGTGCAGCTGCTGGAAGCTCCGGCGGTGGTGATCCTGGGCGGTAACGTGGTCAAGCGCAACGTCCCCTGATCCACGCAGATCGACTGAACTTGCGGGCGCCTCTGGCGCCCGTTTTCTTTTCACGTCGGTTAACTTGTTTTAACTTGCTTCCCTTGCATCCCCGTCGCAGCATACGGCAAGGATGCCATCGCATCCCGCGCGGCCGTCCGGCCCGCGCCCCTGCATGGGAACATTCGAAAATTTCGATTGTATAGCTGCAAATTATCCGTTTTTCATTTCAGTTTTAGCCACGCATAATGACTCCATCGCATCGAGAGAACGAGCGATAAGGAGCAGGGAATCACTGTTCCTAGAGCATCGAAACCTTCGATGGTATTCACATAGAACAAGGAGCTGATCATGTACCTGATTTCTCTCGGCGCCGGCATCCTCGCAGGAATCCTGTATGGACTGATCAACGTCCGCTCGCCGGCGCCACCGGCCATCGCCCTGGTCGGATTGCTCGGCATGCTGATCGGCGAACAGGTGGTCCCGGTCGCCAAGCGCGTGATCGAAGGCGTACCGATTACCAAAGCCTGGTTCGCCAGCGAATGCCAGCCCCGTATCACCGGCGTGTCGAACGCCAAAGACGATAGCAAGAACTGAAGTCCAACCGCAGTCCAACATTTACTGAAGGAGAACATCATGAGCAACGCTAAACTGGAAGTCCTGACCCCGGAAAACTCGCAGCTGATCATCATCGACCACCAGCCGCAAATGGCCTTCGGCGTGCAGTCGATCGACCGCCAGACCCTGAAGAACAACGTGGTCGGCCTGGCCAAGGCTGCCAAGGCCTTCAATATCCCGACCATCATCACGACCGTCGAGACCGAGTCCTTCTCCGGCAAGACCTACCCGGAAATCCTGGACGTGTTCCCGGACCACCCGATCCTCGAGCGCACCTCGATGAACTCCTGGGACGACCAGAAGGTGCGCGACGCGCTGGCCCGCAACGGCAAGAAGAAGGTCGTCGTGGCCGGCCTCTGGACCGAAGTCTGCAACACCACCTTCGCCCTGTGCGCCATGCTGGAAGGCGAGTACGAGATCTACATGGTGGCCGACGCCTCGGGCGGCACCTCGAAGGACGCCCATGACTTCGCGATGCAGCGCATGGTGCAGGCCGGTGTGGTCCCGGTCACCTGGCAGCAGGTGCTGCTGGAGTGGCAGCGCGACTGGGCGCACCGCGACACCTACGACGCCGTCATCAAGATCGTCACCGAACACTCGGGCGCCTATGGCATGGGCGTGGACTATGCCTACACCATGGTCCACAAGGCAGCGGCCCGCAACCAGGGCACGAACGAAGTGCTGGCGCCGGTTCCGGCCCCGGTCCGCTAAGTACAACGAGTTCCGGTCCGCCCGACGGCGGACCGCCGCCATCCAGCCAGGAGCAGACAGCATGCAAGCACAGTCCACCCCGAGCGCCGCGCCGCTCATCCTCGTCAACGGCAAGTTCGCCACCCTCGACCGCGCCCGCCCGCAGGCCAGCGCCGTCGCCATCCAGGACGGCCGCTTCCTCGCCGTGGGCGACCGTGAGCACGTGATGCGCTTCGCACAGGCGGGCAGCCAGGTGATCGACCTGAACGGCCGCACCGTGATCCCCGGCCTGAACGATTCGCACCTGCACCTGATCCGCGGTGGCCTGAACTACAACCTGGAACTGCGCTGGGAAGGCGTCCCCTCCCTGGCAGATGCCCTGCGCATGCTGAAGGACCAGGCTGACCGTACCCCGAACCCGCAGTGGGTGCGCGTGGTGGGCGGCTGGAACGAATTCCAGTTCGCGGAAAAGCGCATGCCGACGCTGGAAGAGATCAACGCCGCCGCGCCCGACACCCCGGTGTTCATCCTGCACCTGTACGACCGCGCGCTGCTCAACCGCGCCGCCCTGCGCGCCGTCGGCTATACCAAAGACACGCCGAATCCTCCGGGCGGCGAGATCCAGCGCGACGCCGCGGGCAACCCGACCGGCATGCTGATCGCCCGTCCCAACGCGATGATCCTGTACGCGACCCTGGCCAAGGGGCCGAAGCTGCCCTACGACCTGCAGGTGAATTCGACGCGCCAGTTCATGCGCGAGCTGAACCGCCTCGGCATCACCAGCGCGATCGACGCCGGCGGCGGCTTCCAGAACTACCCCGAAGACTACAATGTCATCGAAGAACTCGACCGCGCCGAGCAGCTCACCATCCGCATCGCCTACAACCTGTTCACCCAGAACAAGGGCCAGGAGCTGGAAGACTTCCAGCGCTGGACCGGCATGGTGACGCCGGGGCAGGGCAGCGACTACTACCGCCACAATGGCGCCGGCGAGATGCTGGTGTTCTCGGCCGCCGACTTCGAGGACTTCCTGGAGCCGCGTCCGGAGCTGGCCGAAGGCATGGAAGGCGAGCTGGAACGGGTGGTGCGCCACTTGGTGAGCGAGCGCTGGCCCTTCCGCCTGCACGCCACCTACGACGAATCGATCAGCCGCATGCTCGACGTGTTCGAGAAGATCAACCGCGAGATTCCCTTCGACGGCCTGCACTGGATGTTCGACCACTGCGAAACCATCAGCCCGGCCAACATCGAGCGCGTGAAAGCGCTGGGCGGCGGCATCGCGATCCAGCACCGCATGGCCTTCCAGGGCGAGTACTTCGTCGACCGCTACGGCGCGGAAGCGGCCAAGGCCACGCCGCCGGTGAAGACCATGCTGGAAATGGGCGTGCCGGTGGGCGCCGGCACCGACGCCACCCGCGTGGCCAGCTACAACCCGTGGACCGCCTTGTACTGGCTAGTCACCGGCCGCACCGTCGGCGGCCTGCCGCTGTACGGCGAGAACGGCCTGCTCGACCGCGGCGTCGCACTCGAACTGTGGACCGCGGGCAGCGCCTGGTTCTCGAACGAACAGGGGCGCAAGGGCCGCATCCAGGAAGGCATGCTGGCCGACCTGGTGGCGCTGTCCGAAGACTTTTTCACCGTGGACGCCGAAGACATCAAGGCGATCGAATCGGTCCTGACCATCGTGGGCGGCAAGGTGGTCTACGGCGCTGCCGAATTCAGCGATCTGGGCCCGGCGCCGATCCCGGTGCTGCCGGAATGGTCGCCGGTCCAGAAGGTGCCGGGCCACTGGCGCAAGGCGGCCCCCCAAGCGCAGCAGTCGCACATGGCCCTGCCGCACCAGTGCAGCGGCCCCTGTGGCGTGCATGCCCACAGCCACGACCGCGCGCGCAAGTCGAATGTTCCCGTGTCAGACTTCGGCGGCTTCTGGGGCGCCTTCGGTTGCAGCTGCTTCGCGTTCTGAACATGAAGACCGCTTCCTTCCAGCGCCTGCAGGGCATAGGCATGGGCTTTTTGGCCGGCTATGTCGACACCCTCGGCTTCATCGCCCTGTTCGGCCTGTTCACGGCCCACGTCACCGGCAACTTCGTGCTGATCGCGGTGTCCCTGGCCGACCCGGCGCAGACACCTTCGCTGCTCAAGCTGCTGGCCTTCCCGGCCTTTATCCTGGGCGTGGCGGCGGCGCGGCTGCTGGTGGCGCGCTGCGAGCGGCGCGGCAGCTCCGCGGTGAAGCCATCCTATGCGCTGCAGCTGGTGCTGCTGCTGGGTTTCATGGTGTGCGGCATGCTGGCCGAGCCGGTGGGTGATCATGTCGGCGCGCTGGCGATGGCTGCCGGCCTGCTGGGCGCCGGGGCAATGGGCGCGCACAGCGCGGCCAGCAAGCTGCTGCTCACCCACCTGGCGCCGACCTCGATGATGACGGGGAACGTGACCCAGCTCGTGATCGACACGGTCGACCGCCTGCGCGGCGCCGCCGACGCGGCGACAAAAGCCCGCTGCGCCAAGTTCTTCTGGCCGGTGCTGGCCTTCGCCCTCGGCTGCGCGCTGGCTGCCTTTGCCTACCTCGCCGTCGGTTTCGTGGCCTTGATCGTGCCGGTCGCGATCCTGTGCCTGCACCTGGTGCTGCCGGAACCGGAGGCGGCGTGAATCTCGCGATGAGCAAGAACCGCCTCGAGGCCTTCAGCGACGGCGTCATCGCCATCATCATCACGATCATGGTGCTGGAGCTGCAGCCGCCGCACGGCACCGAAGTCGCCGACCTGCTGGAGACGCTGCCGGGCTGGCTGCGCTATGCGCTCAGCTTCGTCTACGTCGGCATCTACTGGGTCAACCACCATGCGCTGCTGGACCGGGTGGCGAAGGTGGACGGCGCGGCCCTGTGGGCCAACCTGCACCTGCTGTTCTGGATGTCGCTGATTCCCTGGGTGACCGCCTGGGCCGGCGAGCACCCGATGGCGCCCGTGCCGGTGGCGCTGTACGGCGTGGTGCTGCTGCTGTGCTCGATCTCCTTCATGCTGCTGTCCTGGCGCCTGGACGTCGACGCCAGGCACGCGATGGCCTGGGGCAGCCGCAAGAACCGGATCTCGATCCTCCTATACGCCCTGGCCGTCGTGCTGTCGCTGTGGTATCCGCCGCTGGGCGCGCTGATCCACGTGCTGCTGGCGATCCTGTGGCTGATGCCGGAAGGGCGCGTATTGTCATGAAGGCATCCACGCTGTATGCTCCAGCGGCAATCACGCAACCACGAAAGAACCCATGAACAAGCTGATTTCCTCCTGCCTCCTCGGCCTGGCATTGACCATGAGCGTCACCGCCTGCAAGCGTAACGAAGCCCCGCAGGCGCCGCAGGCGGGCGCCGCCGCCCTGCAGAAGATCGACACCGTTACCGGCACCGGCAAGGAAGCCGTGGCCGGCAGCACTGCCGTCGTGAACTACACCGGCTGGCTGTACGACCCGAAGGCCGAGGCCCAGCACGGCGCCCAGTTCGATTCCTCGGTGGGCCGCGAGCCCTTCAGCTTCCAGGTCGCCGGCGGCCAGGTGATCCCGGGCTGGGACGAAGGCGTGCAGGGCATGAAGGTGGGCGGCAAGCGCACCCTGATCGTGCCGGCCGACAAAGGCTACGGCGCCTCCGGCGTCGGTCCGATTCCGCCGAACGCCACCCTGATCTTCGATATCGAACTGCTGGACGTGCGCTGAGCGCTTCCTAGCTCCGCCGCAAGGCCGTGAATGCGGCAAACTCCCAGGACCGGAAGCCCAGCAGCAGGGTATAGCCGTCGCGTTCCGGCGGGGGCAGCCGGCGGTCGTTGCGGTGCAGGCGCGCCAGTTCGCCGGCCAGACCCTCGATCTTCTGGGCCAGTTCCTGGGCGCTGGCGCTGGACAGGCGCGCGGGCAGGCACATCAGGGTCTCGCCCGGGCGGTCGAAGCCGCCCGCGAAATAGTCGGCCACCACGTGCTCGCGGAAGTAACGCTGCACCGGGCCGCCCGGCAGCCAGCGGAAAGCATTCGACACGCGCAGGCTGTAGCGGTTCAGGGGTTTGAGTTCGATCAGCCCCAGCCGGTCGAGTTCGGCCAGCAGGGTGATGCATTCCGGTTCCGTCAGGCGATAGGTCTCGATCACCTGTTCCAGCGACCAGTGTCCGAGGCAGCAGATCGCCATCAGGAGCAGGCGCGGGTTGGCCACCAGCGAGGTTTCCTGCGGCAGCGTCAGGGCGTCGGCCTGGGGCCGGGCGTCGGCGGCGCGGCGCAGCACGTCTTCCAGGGCGATGCCGGTCACCTGGCAGATCTGGGCCAGGCGCGACAGGGCCATGTCTTTCTGCCCGAACATGCGCTTCACGCTCGATTCGCTCACGCCGATGCGGTCCGCGAGGCTTTTGTAGGTGATGCCTGCCGCCCGCAGTTCGGCGCGCAGCACGTCGAGTACCAGCTCCGGTGAACTCATGGTTTTCCTGAATGTGTAATGTCGAGTGAATTTACCTGTGAACAGTGCTCCAGGCAATATCCACGCTGAGTCGGACACAAAAAAGGCGGGCACGCTCGCGCGGCCCGCCAAGGGGAAAGTCTGGGGAGGTGAAAGGTTTACTCTTCGTCGTCCGCGACCAGCTTGACCTTCTTCAGCATGCGCTTGGCCTCCTGCCGCTCGTTCGAGAGTGGCTTCGCGTGTGCCCCGGCGGACCTGGCCTTGGCCAGGGCTGCGATCGGGTTGCGCGGCTTGCCGAAATTCTGGGACGGCTCCACCCGCAGCCGCATCTTTTGCCGCGTCGCCAGTGCCTTGTTTGCCATCGCCAGTCCTCCTTCAACAATGATTACAGCACGTACCTGGACAGGTCTTCGTTGACCGCCAGCGCGTCCAGCCTTGCGTTGACATAGGCGCCGTCGATCGTGACCGTCTGGTCTTTTTCCGCGCCGGCCGTGAACGAGACTTCCTCGAGCAGCTTTTCCATCACCGTGTACAGGCGGCGCGCGCCGATGTTTTCGGTGCGCTCGTTGACGGAGAACGCGATCTCGGCCAGGCGGTGGATGCCTTCCTCCGTGAAGTCGACCTTCACGCCCTCGGTCGCGAGCAGCGCTTCATACTGCTTGGTCAGGCTGGCGTCGGTCGAGGTCAGGATGCTCTTGAAGTCCTCGATCGACAGCGATTCCAGCTCGACGCGGATCGGGAAGCGGCCCTGCAGCTCCGGGATCAGGTCCGATGGTTTCGACAGGTGGAACGCGCCCGAGGCGATGAACAGGATGTGGTCGGTCTTGATCATGCCGTACTTGGTGTTCACCGTGGTGCCCTCGACCAGCGGCAGCAGGTCGCGCTGCACGCCGGCGCGCGAGACGTCGGCGCCGCCGTGCTCGGAGCGGGTCGCGATCTTGTCGATCTCGTCCAGGAACACGATGCCGTTCTGCTCGACGTTGGCGATCGCCTTCTGCTTGAGCTCGTCCTCGTTGACGAGCTTGGCGGCTTCCTCGTCGACCAGCAGCTTCATCGCGTCCTTGATCTTGAGCTTGCGCGGCTTCTTGCGCGCATTGCCGACGCCCGCGAACATCGACTTGATCTGCTCGGTCATTTCTTCCATGCCCGGCGGCGCCATGATTTCCATCTGCGGGCTCGGTTCGGCCACGTCGATCTCGATCTCGCGCTCGTCGAGCGAGCCTTCGCGCAGGCGCTTCCTGAAGGTCTGGCGGGTGGCGTCGCCTTCCTTGCTGTCGCCGTTGCTCACGTTGAAGCCGAAGTCGCGCGCCGGCGGCACCAGGATGTCGATGATGCGGTCTTCGGCCGCGTCCTCGGCGCGCTGGCGCACCTTCTTCTGCTCACTGAGACGGGTCTGCTTGACGCCGATGTCGATCAGGTCGCGGATGATGGTGTCGACGTCGCGGCCGACATAGCCGACCTCGGTGAACTTGGTCGCTTCGATCTTGATGAAGGGCGCGTCGGCCAGCTTGGCCAGGCGGCGCGCGATTTCGGTCTTGCCGACGCCGGTCGGGCCGATCATCAGGATGTTCTTGGGGGTGATCTCGTGGCGCAGCGGTTCCTGTACCTGCTGGCGGCGCCAGCGGTTGCGCAGCGCGATCGCGACCGCGCGCTTGGCCTTGCCCTGGCCGACCACGTGCTTGTCCAGCTCCGAGACGATCTCGGGGGGCGTCATGTTCATGATGGGGGACTGGTTCATTCCAGGGTCTCGATGATGTGGTTCAGGTTGGTGTAGATGCACAGCTCGCCGGCGATGGTGAGCGATTTCTTGACGACCTCCGCGGGCGCCATGTCGGTGTTCTCGTACAGGGCCTTGGCAGCCGACTGCGCGTACACGCCGCCCGAGCCGATCGCGCCGATGCCGTCGGTCGGCTCGAGCACGTCGCCGTTGCCGGTGATGATCAGGGTCACTTCCTTGTCGGCGACCAGCAGCATGGCCTCGAGCTTGCTCAGCATGCGGTCGGTGCGCCAGTCCTTGGCCAGTTCGACCGAGGCGCGCATCAGGTTGCCCTGGTGCTTTTCCAGCTTGGCTTCAAAGCGGTCGAGCAGGGTGAAGGCATCGGCGGTGGCGCCGGCGAATCCGCACAGGACCTTGCCCTGGTACAGCTTGCGCACCTTGCGCGCCGAGCCCTTCATAACGACGTTGCCCAGCGTGACCTGGCCATCGCCGCCCAGCGCGACCTGACTGCCGCGCCTCACACTGACGATGGTGGTGCCGTGAAATTGTTCCATTTTTAGCCTCGTGGTTGTCTAGCCACCCGCAGATGGGGTGAGTGCATTAAATTGCAAGACAAGCGCGGCTAAAAACTGTCGCGCAGGAAAAACGGTCGATGTTCAGTAACGGTGCGGGTAGAGCCGCAGGCTGTCCCGCAGTTTCTCGGTCTCCTGTCCGTATCCGAGCAGGCGCAGCAGGGCTGCCGCCAGGTGGTTCAGCTCGCGCAGCTCGACGCGGCGTCCTTGCTCCGTATGCACGCGCAAGGGGCCCTGCAGGGCGGTGGCGCAGGCATAGTCCATGCGCGCCAGGCGCGAGCAGTCCAGCACCAGCAGGTCGCGCCCGGCGGCATAGGCATCGATGGCGTCGAGCAGGGCCGCGCAGTCGCCTGTTGCCAGCGCCGGCAGCAGGAAGCGGTCGCCGCTGCCCGCCGCCGGCGCCGCGGTCGAGACGCGCCTTGGCGCTTCGAAGGAGGGCGGCGAGACCTCGAAGGTGACGCAGTAATCCATCGCCGACTCTTCGAAATCCTTCTCGCGGTTCGACAGCAGCAGCAGTTCGAGCAGCAGCAGCCAGGGCGCCTCGCCGGAGGCGCGGTCGCCCACCGCCAGCATGGGCCGCAGGGTCGTCATCAGGGTGTCGGCGCCGGCCAGCACCAGCTCGCGCCCTTCCTTGCGCAGCGTCTGCAGGGCCTGCAGCAGCTGGGCGCAGCCTCCGGCGTCGGCGCTGCGCACCGCGCCCAGCTCGATACGCACCAGCGCCGCGTTCGATGCCAGCAGGCGCGCCAGGCGCGGGGCGATGGCGTCGTCGAGCACGGGGCCGAGGCTTTCGGTGGCGGCCACGCCGGCCGATTGCGGCGTGCCGGGGCCGGGCAGGAGCGGCTGCCAGGCCGGCGGCGAGGTTTCGAAGTGGCTGGCGTAGTCGATCGCGATGCTCTCGAAGGCCGCTTCCTGGCCGGTGGCCTGGTACAGGTCGAACAGCATCCACCACGGCAGGCGTTCGTGGCGGCCGAAGTCCTGCAGGCTGTCGCGCAGCAGGCTTTCGGCGGCCGCAGCCTGGCCGTTGGCGTACAGGATGGCGCTTTCCTCGACGGCCGGCGCGCTGGCGGGCAGGGCGGCGGCGTCGGGCAGTTCCTCGGCGGGCACTGCCTGAGGGGCCGCAGGGGCAGCCGCGGCCGGGTGGCGCGCCGCGCTGCCCCAGGCCGGCTCGTCATCGAAAATGTCGGAGGCCATCGCCAGCTCGATCTCGTCGATCTTGGCGGCGGTGGCGCGGGCGATGGCGCGCTGGCGCTCCCGTTCAGCCTCGCTGTCCAGGCGCGAAGGCTCGCCCGCGCGCAGGCGCGTGTCCAGCACGACGAGCTCCGCGTCTGCCGGATCGCTTTTTTTCTTCAGGAAGGAGAACAGCCCCATGGTCCCCGCGGATCAATAGTTACCTACACACCTGCTCGGCACGAACATGACGGTAGCACGGCTGCGCGCGGCACGTGCTGCGCGCACGCGCTTCACGCACGCCGTCCGCTAGTGTATCCGATGGGAAACAAAAGATATGCACGCCAGGTATTGGCGCGCATAAAAAAAGCATGCGCCTTGCGGTGCATGCTTTTCTTGTGGAGGGGGGAAGAATCAGTCGCCGTACAGCTTCTGCTTCAGTTCGCGGCGCTGCTGGGCTTCCAGCGACAGGGTCGCGGTCGGGCGGGCGATCAGGCGCGCAACGCCGATCGGTTCGCCGGTTTCGTCGCACCAGCCGTACTCGCCGTTCTCGATGGCCTGCAGCGATTGCTGGACCTTCTTGAGCAGCTTGCGTTCACGGTCGCGGGTACGCAGTTCCAGCGCGTGTTCTTCTTCGATGGTCGCGCGGTCGGCCGGGTCCGGCACCAGCACGGTCTCGCGCAGGTGTTCCGTGGTCTCGCCGGCATTTTTCAGCAGCTCTTTCTCGAGCTCTTGCAGGCGGTTACGGAAGAACGCCAGCTGTGCCGGATTCATGTAGTCGTCGTCGCTCATCGCCCGAATTTCTTCTTCCGTCAGAAGGCGTTCTTCGAGCTGCGCGGCGGTATTCGGTTTCGTTGTTTTAGTCATGATGCCTTCGATACGACAGAGGTTTTCATTTTAGCAGCAACTCAGCATTAGCACATTTGCAACTCATGCATATGTGAGCGCTGCCCGGACGGCGACCGCCGTCCTTCACTGCCTGTCCCGACACGCCGGCTGGCGGCAGGACGATGTGCGCGGTAGCGCCGCGGCCCGCCAACCCTGTGGCAGGGCGTCAGGCGGGCCATGGCGCGCCCGCAAAACTGATGTAGTTTATACCAAACACTGTTCCAGTCCGCGGATAAATACGTCTTTTGGTAAATTTTTACCAATAAACACCATTTTACTGCCACGGGTTTCGTCTTCGCCCCACTTTGCCCCCAGGTCGCTGCCCATGATTTGATGCACGCCCTGGAACACGACCTTGCGGTCGGCGCCCGCCATCGAGAGTACGCCCTTATAACGCAGCATCTGCGGCCCGAAGACCTGCACCATGCTGCCCAGGAACTGGTCGAGGCGCTCCGGATCGAAGGCGCGCTCGCTCTTGAAGACGAAGGCGGCAATGTCGTCGGTGTGGTGGCTGTGGTGGTGATCCTGGTGATTGCAGGCTTCGCCGTGGGCGTGGTCGTGATCGTGGCCGCAATGCTCGCCGTGCTCATGCTCGTGATCGTGATCGTGATCGTGATCGTGCGCATGCTCTTCAGCGCGCAGGAAGTCCGGATCCAGCTCCAGCTTGTCGTTCAGGTTGAAGCCGCGCAGGTCCAGCACTTCCGAGATCGGCGCACGGCCGAAGTCGCTGGTCGAGATCGGGGCGCGCGGGTTGATGCGGTGCAGACGCGATTTCAAGGCGTCGACCGCGGCCGCATCCACCAGGTCCGTTTTCGAGAGCAGGATCTTGTCGGCAAAGCCGACCTGGCGCTGGGCTTCTTCGTGCGTGTCCAGCTGCATCATGGCGTGGCGCGCGTCGACCACGGTCACCACGGCATCCAGCATGTAGTTGGCGCCCACTTCTTCGTCGACGAAGAAGGTCTGGGCCACCGGCCCCGGATTGGCCAGGCCGGTGGTTTCGATGACCACGCGATCGAAACTGATTTCGCCGGCGGCGCGCTTCTGCGCCAGGCTGGTCAGGGCGACGATCAGGTCGCCGCGCACGGTGCAGCAGATGCAGCCATTGTTCATCTCGACGATCTGCTCGCCGGTGTCGCGCACCAGGATCTCGTTGTCGATGTTTTCCTGGCCAAATTCGTTCTCGATGACCGCGATGCGCAGACCATGCTCCTCGTGCAGGATGCGGTTGAGGAGGGTGGTCTTGCCTGCGCCGAGGAAGCCGGTCAGGATGGTGCTTGGGATTGGTTCCATGTTCGCCTTGCTGTCGCTTGGGCCCGCTGTCTGCGCGGGAGAATCGGGCGATTATGCCGGATTTCGTGTTACATCACCATGAACCGTGCAGCGTCTTGACGTTGCTCAAGCTTCACGTTGTGTCCGCCTATTTTGCGCTTACTTGGTTTTTGCGCGCGGATGGGCCTTGTCGTACACCGCGGCCAGGTGCTGGAAATCGAGCGCCGTATAGATCTGGGTCGACGTGATGCTCGCATGTCCGAGCAGCTCTTGCACCGCGCGCAGGTCGCCCGAGGATTGCAGCACGTGCGACGCGAACGAATGCCGCAATACGTGTGGGTGGACGTGCACCGGCGTGCCGGCGCGCAGCGCGTGCGCCTTCAGCCGGGTCTGCACGACGCGCGGCGTCATGCGGGTGCCGCGGCTTGACAGGAACAGCGCGGCGCTGCCGTCGCGGGCCACGGGGCGCACGGCCAGCCAGGCGGACAAAGCGGCGCGCGCCGGTGCGCCGACGGGCACGCGGCGCATGCGCCGGCCCTTGCCGGTGACGACCACTTCGCCGGACTGCAGGTCCAGCCAGCCAAGCGAGGCGGGTAGGCCATTGCCGCCCTCGGTATAGACCATGTCGAGCGAAACGAGTTCCGACACGCGCAGGCCGCTCGAATACAGCAGCTCGAACATGGCGCGGTCGCACAGCTCGGCCGGTTCCGGGTGCCCGTGCGCATTCGCTTCCATCAGTTGCACCGCATCGTCCACCGATAGGGCTTTCGGCAGGGTTTTCGGACGGCGCGGCGCGCGTACGCCCTCGACCGGATTGGCGCTAAGCACAAGCTGGTGCGCCAGCCAGTCGAAGAAGCCGCGCCAGCCGGACAGCTTGCGCGCGATCGAACGCGGCGACTGGCCGCCGGCGTGCAGTTTGGCGGCGAAGCGGCGGACGTCGTGGTGGCTCAGTTTCTGCCAGTCCTCGTGGCCGGCCAGGGTAGAAAGTTCCTGCAGATCGCGCCGGTAGGCCGCGATCGTATGGGGCGAGAGCTGGCGCTGGGTGGCCAGCTCGCCCAGGTAGCGTGCGGCAAGGTCCGTCGGCGCCGCCGTCATGGGTTCAGGCGCGCAGCGGAGCCAGCGCGGTGCTGGCGGTGGCCGCGATGTGGACCAGGAAGTCGGTCGCCATGGTGGCCGTGAAGCGGTCGTCGTTCGGCGCGCCCAGCACCAGCATGCCGAAGGTCTTGCCCTCCATGCTCAGCGGCATCAGGACGGTCGAGCGCACCGTGGCCGGGTCGTCGAGCCAGCGTACGGCTTCGAAGTCGTTGTTCAGGCCGCAATAAGGCGCGCGCAGGCTGGCCGCGAACAGGCGGGCGTCGTCCGACACGCCGCTGGCGAACCAGGTGTCGGCATGTTCCGGCGCCAGGTTCCACAGGCGCAGCGTGACCTGCGGCACCATGAATTCGGTGCGCAGCGCATCGACCAGGTCGCGCGGCATGGCGGCGCCGCCCCTGGAGGCGAGCAGGGCCTGGTTCCAGGCATGGAAACGGTTGGCGATCGCGTGGTTTTCCTCGGCGCGGCGGGTCAGTTCGGCCAGGCGCAGTTCCAGCACGCGGTACTTGTCGCGCATGACTTCCATCTGGCGCTCCTGCAGCGACACGGCGCGGCCGGTCAGGGGGCTCGACAGCTTCACTTGGCCCAGCAGTCCGGCGTGCTCCTCGAAGAATTGCGGGTGGTCGATGAGGTATTGGGCAACGGCGTTGGCGTCGAGTGTCTCGATGGTCATGGAAGTAGGCAGGTAAAAAAGTCTATCCGTCATTTTACCTGACGGTCAGATATCGACGGACATAAAAAAAGACGCCCCAGTGGGGCGTCTCTTGGGGCCGGCAGCGCCTTAGAAGCGGTGGCGGATGCCGATCTGCAGCGAACGGCCGTCCGCGCCTGGGGTCTCGGTGAAGCCGCCCGGGTTGCCCGAGGTACCCGGCGAGTACTGCGCCAGGCCCTTGTTCTTGATGAAGGCTGCAACGGTGTAGACGTCGGTGCGCTTCGACAGGAAGTGGTCGTAGCCCAGCGCGTACAGGTTGGCGTCGCTGTTGGTGGCGGTACGGTCGTTCTGGTGTGCGTACTGCGCCATGATGCGACCGCTGCCCAGCTTGTAGTGTGCGCCGACCTGGTAGCTGTTGGCGTCCTGCTGGGTGTTGGCGGAGATCGCGCGGGTGAAGATGCCGCGCAGCTGAGCCTGGGTGGTCGCGGGGATGCCCTGCTGGGTCAGGACCGGGGTCACGCCCTGGTCCCAGCCGGCGGTGTAGTCGGCGATCAGGACCGAGTTGCTGTTGCGCTGGCTGTGGAAGCCGGCGAACAGTTTCCAGGTCTCGTTCAGCTGGTAGGAGCCGCCCACGGTGGTGGTGCGCAGGCTTGGACGGTTCTGCTGGTCGTAGCCGTGGTTGTAGCCGATGCCGACGTCGAAGCCATTGGCGGTGTAGGTGACGGCGCCGGCGCGGAACTTGTTGTAGCGGCCCAGGTAGCCCGAACCCTTCGGACCGTACATGAGCGAAGCGCCGATGCCGTTCGGCAGGGCGATGCGGTACTGGATGGCTTCCTGCGAGCGGATGTCCGCGCCCAGCGCGGTGAAGCCGGCGGTGCCGCCGGTCACGTGGCCCCAGGTGCCGCCGGTGCCCGATTCAAAGGTATCGGCCTTGTTGAACACTTCGTAGCCCGGGGTGTACATGCGGCCCAGCAGGACGGCGCCTACCGGCGTGATCAGGCCGACCATCGCGGTGCGGTCGAACAGCGCGCGTTCCTGGTTGACGGCCGGGCCGCCCGGCGGCTGGATCAGGGACTGCAGGCGCGACAGGATCGCAGGGGGGATGCCGGTCATGCCGCGCAGCAGGTAGGTGCCCGGATTGTCGTTCATCAGGGTCGGCTGCTGGGTGCCGGTGTCGAGCTCGACGCGCGCTTCCAGGTTGAAGATTGCCTTGTAGCCGTTGCCCAGGTCTTCGGTACCCTTGAAACCGATACGCGAGCCGTCGGCGCCGCCGCTGTAGATCTTGGTCGGGCCGCCCTTCTGCCACATCACGCCGGCATCGGCGATACCGTAGATCTGCACGCTGGTCTGCGCGAAGGCCGAAGTTGCGAAACAGGTGCCGAGCAGTGCGGCCAAGATACTTTTCTTCATTGCGTCTCCATGTAATTTGCGAACGAGCGTTTTCTTACTCGCATGCCAATATGCCATTGCTTCGGTGCACTGTACAGACTCCCAATGCAGGAGCGATAGCTGTGTGTAGTATCGTTGCTTAAATACTACAAAATGACTTGAAATGATAAGGGCGGGCATGGTTGCCCATGTCCGCCCTTGTTCGCGTAGGGCCCGCAGGCCCGTACCCGGCTGTGTCAGCTTAGAACGAGTGGTTCACGCCGACGTCGTAGTGGTTCACGGTCGACGGCAGGGCGGTCATGCCCTTCTTGCGCGATGCGTCCACGTACAGGTAGGTACGCTTCGACAGGCTGTACTCGTAGCCGAGCGAGAACTGCTTGACCTTCTGCAGGCCGTCGGTGTCCTTCTGGCCGTAACCAGCCAGGAACTTGCCCGGGCCCATGGTGTAGTTCGCGCCCAGCACCCATGCGTTGGTGTTGGCGTTGGCGAAACGGTTCTCTTCCTGGTCCTGCTTCGAGTACAGGCCCATCAGCTTCAGTTCAGGCGTGGCGGCGAACGATGCGCCGATCGACCAGACTTTCGATTCGATGGCGTTGCGCTCGTAGCCGGCCATGAAGGCTGCCGGACCGTTGTTGTAGGTGCCGGTGATCGAGAACGGGTTCGACGAAGCTTGTGCGCCGACCGGGAACTGCGGGTTGGCTGCGGTGCCGCGGCCGATCACGGCCGGGCCGCCACCGTTTTCCTTGGTGGCGACAGCAGCGTTCAGCTGGAAGCCGCTGGTGGTCGGCGAGTTGTACCAGACCGCGTTCGAGAAGCGGTTGTTCGAGTAGCCAGCCACGTCCAGCGGCTGCGAGGTGTAGCCTGCGACGGCGAGGTCGGTCCAGAAGCCGGCCGGGCTCGGCGAAGCATGGAAGGGCTCGAAGGCGCCGACGGTTTCGTGGTACGGGGTCAGGCCGCGACCGATGCGGACCATACCGAAGTCGCCCTGCAGGCCGACGCGGCTCTGGCCCTGGAACAGCGGACGCTGGGTGCCGTTGCCGCCGATTTCATTGGTGCCGGTGTCCGGCTCGTAACGCATTTCCAGTTGGAACAGTGCCTTGAGGCCGTTGCCCAGTTCTTCGGTGCCCTTGAAACCCAGGGTGTTCGAAGCGCGCTTGCCGATGTTCAGGGTCTGGCCGCTGCGCTTGATGACGCCGGCGTCGATGGTGCCGTAGATCTGGACCGAGGTCTGTGCTTGCGCGGTGCCGGCAGCGAATGCGCCAAGCAGTGCGATAGCCATGAGGGATTGTTTCATTATTCGTGTTCCTTTTCTTAAGTGAATCTCAGCTATCCCTGGCATTGAGGGTCAACACCGAATGCCGGGATAGCTGCACCTTAAATGCTTGAGTCGTCAAGATTGTCGGTTTTGTCAATTATGACGGGCCGAGTTGGTCGAAAGCCAATAAATCGAATCGTGCTGTTGTATTTTTGAAACGCGTGTCAAAAAGCATGTAACAAATCCACCATGAATAAGGATGTGTCCGCCAGACGAAACCGTTTGCGCGGCCTCAAGGAAGAATGGGATTGAACCAGAGCGCCAGCGACGACGCCGTAGACTCAGCGTCAAACCAAGGTGCACGGCAACGGCATTCCGGGATTTCTTGTATATTGGCAACATTTTGACGGGCGATGCATCCTGTTGCCCGATGCGCTGCCATTAGGTCCGCTCGATGTCCGCCATATTCCGTCGCCGCTGCACCGGCCGATCCACACCATGACAAGCTCCAATGGCTAACCGCGAAGAACTGGCGATCATCCGCAACGCCCGCGCCGGGCAGGCCGCTGCCCAGCTCGAGCTGGGCAAGCTCTACCTGTTTGGCAGCGCCGGCTTGCCGCAGAGCCTGCCGACGGCCCTGCACTGGCTCGAGCGCGCCGCGCGCCAGGATTGCCGGCAGGCCTGGCAGCTGATCGGCAACCATATTCCCCTGGCGCTGGCCCAGCCCAGCGCCACGGCGCTCGCGCCCTGGTACGAGCGCGCCTGGGAGGACGGCAGCGTGCACGCCGGACTGGTGTTCGCCCAGCTGGTGCTGGGCGACGGCACCGCCCCGCCTGCCACGCCGCTGTCGGCCAAGGCCCTGCGCGCGCTCGACGATGCGGCCCGTGCCGGATTCCCCGAAGCCCAGTGGCTGCTGGCGCGCCGCCGCGACGCCGCGCCGGTGTCGCCGGCGGCCAGCGGTCCGGCCCCGGTGTCGGCCCAGGGCTGGCTGCGGCGTGCCGCCGACAACGGCGTGGCCGAGGCCCAGTCCGCCGTGCTCGACCAGGCCTGGAAAGACGGGCACTGGATCGATTACCTGATACGCGCGCTGCCCCTGGCGCGGGCGCTGGTGAGCACCACGGCCAGCCAGGAAGGCGTGCACCGGCTGGCCCCGGGCGACATCGCGCTGCTGTCGCGCGTGGCGCGCCTGCTCGACGGGGGCAGTCACAACGACGAGCTCGCCAAGAACGGCCTGGCCGTCGCGCCGGACGAACCGCTGTGCTTCTGGGAACTCGCCTCAGCCGAACACGACCGCCACGCCCAGCTGGCCATGGGGCTGCGCTGCGCGCGCATGGGCGTCGACGGCCGCCGCATCGCCGGCGCGGGCGGCGCCGCCAACTTCAAGAAGGCGATCCGCTGGCTGACGCTGGCGGGCGAGCAGGGCCTGGCCCAGGCCTGGTATGCCCTGTCGCGCATCTATATCAAACCCGAGTTCTCGCAGCGCAACGTGGCGGACGCCCAGCGCTACCTCGAGCGCGCGGCCGAGATGGGCTACCGCGACGCCCAGCTCGAGTGCGGCCACAACGCCTGGCGCGCGCGCCGCGAGAACGAGAACAACGACGTCCGCGCCGTCTACTGGCTACAGAAGGCTTCGGCGCAGGGCTGCGCCGAAGCGGTGGCGCTGCTGCGCAAGATCGCTCCGCGCCTGTCCGCGCCGGCCTATGTCGAGACCGGCGCTTTGCTGGCCGGGCACGAAGGGGCGCTGGCGCCGCATCCGCTGCTGCACGCCCGGCTCGAACTGGCGGCACTGTTCGGCCTGTCGCGCGCGGAAGCGCTGCTGCTCGACGTTCCCGCCGCCGACCACGGCCACTGCCTCGTGATCGACATCCGCGCCAGCTACGGACGCAGCAAGCGCCGCCTGGTGCTGGTCGACACGGCCCAGGAACGCCACGCGCTGGACCGCATCGCGCGGCTGTTCGAAGGGATCGATTGCGGGCCGTCGGGGCCGGAGGGGAATTACCGGCAGCGGCTGTACCGGCTGCGGACCCTGGTGGGTGCGGGCACTAAAGGAGACGACGAGGGCGAAGGCCCTGGCGAAATGGGCCTGGCGGCCTGAGTTATCTCACGGAGCTGCATGAGGTCAGTCTGCTGCGTCAACCCTTGGCAGATCGTGTCGGGTACCGGGCCAGACGCCAATTTTATTTGCCGGGGCGATTCCGTCGGGCATAGGGTCGATATTGCATGCGCCATAAGTGACGTCTATCCAGCTTAGATAGCCACGTTCATCGGTGAACAAAAGCATGGTGATCTCCTCGGGGTGGTTAGACGCGAACGCCAGTTCGTAAAAAACGCCTGCCCCTTCTTGCAATGGTCGAACCGTGGCCTGAGCAGGTACTTCAAACCCGAATCCATGGCAGCCACAATTGCAAAGCTCACTGATCTTGCCGATGGCAACATGGCTTCGCAATAACTCGTTGAATGGCACATCTTGCGTCAGCAAGAAGCTCAGCCAATTTGCGGCCTGCTGTTGAGAGTTCGCCATAACACCTCCTGACAAGCGTTGAAGACCTTACTTTCCCGATGGCTTGGAAGGTCTTTTTTTCATCGCCGCCTTCACTTTGGCCGCAATCACTTCTTCAGGCTCGTAAATTTCGCGCGAACCGTCGCAGTCGTGGATCTCGTCCACGTTCGTCGTTTTAAAGATGATGTACCGATGGGAGATCGTCATTGGAATCCCGCAGTCGCCTCCGCCCAAGCCGGTCCGCAACACCAGGTTTCGAGCACGTGCCGCTCCTTTCAAGGTCCGGCTTACCGAGAACCGCCCTTCAACAAACGGCCATTTGCTACCAGCAGCATCCCTTACGGTCCTGGCTTCTTCAAGTGTCGCAACATAGATTGCGTCAGCATCCGTCACGAACTCGTCGAGCGACCTCGTTACGCATTTACATGCTACTGCTTCACCACAGCACAATCCCAACAGCAGAATACCAGCGAGAATGTTTTTCAAAAAACGCTCCTTAAAAAGTTCGCGCATCAGGACGTTCTAGCCCCGAAACATCTCCTTCGCCATATCGACGAAAGCCCGCGTCTGGGCCGGTAGCCAGGGTGCACCGGAAAACACCAGGTTCACCTCCATCGGCGCCGGCCGATGCGCGTACAGCACTTCCACCAGCTGGCCGGCATCGATCTCTCTCTGCACCAGCAGCAGCGGCGCCTGGATCAGGCCAAAGCCGGCCAGCGCTGCCTGGACCAGCGCCTGGCCGTCGTTGATGATCGCCCCGGCCTGCCAGGAGGCGGACTCGGGCGCCAGCTCCACCGGACGCGGCCGGCCGATGTCCGGCCGGCGGAAGAACACGCCCTCATGCTCCGCCAGGTCGGCCGGCACGCGCGGCGTTCCGGCCTGCGCCAGGTAACCGGGTGACGCACACACGACGAGGGGCGAGTCGGTGAGCTTCAGCGCGCGCAAATTGCTGTCCTTGAGCTGACCGAAGCGCAGCGCCAGGTCGTTCCGGTCGCGCACCAGGTCGCTGCGGCCGTCGGCGATGTTCAGACACAGCTGGACGCGCGGCCAGGCGGCACGGTAGCGGTGGAGGAGGGGCGCGAGCCAGGACAGGCAGCCGCTGGGGATCGACAGCGCCAGCTGGCCGGCCAGCCCGTCCGGCGCCGCCAGTTCCTGCTGCACCTGGTCCAGCCGCAGGATCAGTTCGCTCCACGCCTCGAAGGCCTGCTGGCCGCGCGCGGTCTCATATTTACGGGCGGTAACGGCATCCTGCGCCATGATGGGGTCGACACTCCCTGCCATGCGGGCACGGTGCTGCTGTGCCAGCCGAACGAGCTGCACCAGATCGTCAACAATGGCAGCGAAGACCTGCGTCTGTACGGCATCCTGGCGGTGTCGCCGGTCCCGGTCGTCGACGAGCACGGCGAAGCGATTCCGCTACCTTGGTGAACTGGATGAGGTCGCCGCACAGCGCTCCGGCCCGCCGCTTCCCCGCTTGAGCTCGATCGCAGCGACCTGCGGCGCCGGGAGGAAGGCGACGCCATCGCCATCGGTCCTGGCGTCGAACGTGGCGACAGCAGGCGTGAAGTGCTCGTACCCTCGGGCGAACGAACAGGCCTGCGCGAACGCGCAAGCGGAGGAGCTTCTTCATGAAGTAGCGCCTCGCCGCGAATGCGCCGGCAGTCAGGCGCAGCAAGAGGGAGAAAGAAGAGGATCGATGCTGGGAACGATACGGGAACTGATGCAGCCGCCTCCGGGCATGGCCTTCGACTTCAGCCAGCCCGCGGGAGAGCCGGCGCTGGCGCCGCAGGGCGGCGTGGCCTGGGAAGTGTTCGCCAACCCGGTGGCCCTGTTCGTCGGTGGCGTGACGGCGGTGCTGCTGGAACTGGCCGAACCGGCGGTACGCGCCGGCGTATGGGAACACAGCAGCTTCCGTCGCGACCCGGTGATGCGCCTGCGACGCACCGGCGCTGCCGCCATGATGACCGTCTACGGTCCGCGTTCCGAAGCCGAGAAGCTGATCGCGCGCGTGGTGCGCATGCACGGCAGGGTGGAAGGCCGCACCGCCGCTGGGCTGGCCTACCGCGCCAACGATCCGCAGCTGCTCGACTGGGTGCACGCGACCGCCGGCTTCGGCTTCACCGAGGCCTATCACCACTACGTCCGCAGCTTGTCGGCGGCCGAGCGGGATGCCGCGTTTGCCGAAGGCCGGCCGGCTGCCCAGCTGTACGGTGCAACCGGCACGCCCCGCAGCTGGCCGGAGTGGGAAGCGTTGCTGGCGGCGACCGCGCCGCGCCTGGAAGGATCGGACACGCTCGACGAGTTCCTGCAGACCATGACGGCAGCGCCGATCGCGCCGGCGCCGCTGAGGCGGCTGCAATCGCTGCTGGTGCGTGCGGCGGTGGAGATCGTGCCGGAACCGGTGCGCGCATTGCCGCAACTGCGCAGCCGCGGACTGCGGCCTGGGGAGGCAGTACTGGTACGTGCGCTGGCACGGATGGCAGCGCTGCTGCCCCTGGGCGATACGCCGCCGGTGCAGGCTGCGCGGCGGCTAGCCGCGTTGGGCTAGGTCGTTTGATTCTCTCCCGCCAGCGCTTTCACTGCTTTCTCCAGCGCACGTATTTTCTCGCGCATGCTGGACAGCTTGCGCACCAGCACGGCGACGCGTTCCCAGTCGGCATTCCTGGCGACCGGGAAATAGCCCGTGTAGCGGCCAGGTTCGGTAATGGAGTTCGGCACCATCGTGGCGGCCGTGATGTGGACGTTGTCGGCGATCTCGATGTGGCCGTTGATCATGGCTGCGCCGCCGAAGGTGCAGTGGCGGCCGATCCTGGCGCTGCCGGCGACGCCGACGCAGCCGGCCATGGCCGTGTGGGCGCCGATGTGGCAGTTGTGGCCGATCTGGATCTGGTTGTCGAGCTTGACCCCGTCTTCGATCACGGTATCGTCGAGCGCGCCGCGGTCGACCGTCGTATTCGAGCCGATGTCGACATCGTCGCCGATGAGGACGCGGCCGGTCTGCGGAATCTTGATGTACACGCCGTCTTCCACGGCGAAGCCGAAACCGTCGCCGCCGATGACCGCCCCCGAATGGATGATGCCGCGCGCGCCGATGATGCAGCGGGCATGGAAGCTCACGTTGGCGAATAGGTGGGTGCCTTCGCCGATGACTGCATCGACGCCGATGTAGCAGCCGGCATCGACGGCGGCCCCGGCCTTGATGGCAGCACCTGCCTCGACCGTCACGTGCGGGCCGATATGGGCCGTGGGGTCGATCTGTGCGGTGGCGTGTACCGCGGCGGTAGGATGGATGCCCGGTTCGGGTGGCGGCAACCGGGCAGAAGCGAAGTGCTGCGCGGCCCGGGCGAACCAGGCATAGGGATTGGCGGTGACGATGCGCGCGCCCGCGAAGCTGGCGGCCACTTCGGGGTCGTCCGCGGGCGCGAGGATCAGCGCCGCGGCGTGGCTGTGCGCGGCCAGCGCGCGCAATTTGCTGTTGCTGAGAAAACTGAGGTCCGAGGCGCCGGCGCGGTCGAGCGGGGTGATCGCCGTGACTTCGATGTCGGCATCGCCTTCCAGTCGTCCGCCGAAACGCTCAACCAGCTCGCCTAATCGGGTTCCCATGCTGTCCGCCTCATGTGGCACTGTCCGGGTTTTCGACAGGTGTCCGGATGGGCGGTTCCAGCGCTACCAACGCTCCCTAAGCTGGATCAAGCAGCGAAGGATCAGATCTCGACTTCGCCTTCGAACACGGTCACCGCCGGACCGCTCAGGTAGACCGGCTGGCCGACGCCGTCCCAGGCGATGCTGAGCTCGCCGCCACGGGCCGATACACGCACCGGCGAATCGAGCAGGCCGCGGCGGATGCCGGCCACCACGGCGGCGCAGGAACCGGTGCCGCAGGCCAGGGTCTCGCCGGCGCCGCGCTCGAACACGCGCAGCCTCACATGGTGACGGTCCACCACCTGCATGAAGCCGGCATTCACTTTCTGCGGGAAGCGCGGATGGGTTTCGATCGCCGGGCCCATGCTTTCCACCGGCGCGGTATCGACATTCTCGACCACCTGCACCGCATGCGGATTACCCATCGAGACCACCGATACGAACACAGTCTGGTCGCCGACCGACAGCGGCCAGGTCGTGTCCTCGCCTTCGGGCGCGCCGTCCAGGCCGGCGGCATCGAAGGGCACTTCGGCAGGATCGAGGCGCGGCGCGCCCATGTCGACCGTCACGCTGCCGTCGTCTTCGAGGCGCGGGGCGATGACGCCCTTCATGGTTTCGACGCGGATGCTGCGTTCGCCCGATAAACCCTTGTCGCTGACGAAGCGGGCAAAGGCGCGCGCGCCATTGCCGCACTGCTCGACTTCGCCGCCGTCGCTATTGAAGATGCGGTAGCGGAAGTCGACACCTTCGGTCACGGGGCGTTCGACCACCAGGATCTGGTCGGCGCCGATGCCGAAACGGCGGTCGGCCAGCCGGCGCCATTGTTCCGGACTCAGGTTCACGTCCTGGTTGATCGCATCGACAACGATGAAGTCGTTGCCGGCGCCGTGCATCTTGGTGAATGTCAGTTTCATGTCTGTTTCAGTCCAGCTTAACCAAATCCTGAATAGATTAGCTCAGCTTAATTATTCGTAGAATGAAGGCTCGCCCGGCGGCCGCGTCTTGAAGCGCTTGTGGGTCCAGAAGTATTCCGCCGGCGCTTCGCGCACGCGCTCTTCGATGAAAGCGTTCATGCGGCGGGTCGCCTCGACCATGTCGTCGCCCGGGTAATTCTCCCACGCCGGATAGAAACGCACACGCCAGCCCTGGTAGTTCGGCAGGTAGGTGGCGATCACCGGGATCACCTTGGCGCCGGTCGTGGCCGCGATGCGGCCCAGCGCGGTGAGCGTTGCGGCCGGAATGCCGAAGAAGGGCACGAATTCCGCGTCCTTTTCGCCGAAGTCCATATCCGGCAGCATGAAGTAGGGCAGGCCGTCGCGCAGCGCGCGCAGGATCGGCTTGATGCCTTCCTTGCGCGTCACCAGGCGCACCGGGCCGTAGCGCTCGCGGCCGTGGCGCAGCAGCTTGTCGAAGGCTTCGTTCTTCTGCGGCACATACATGCTGCACACCGGGATCACGCGCGAGGCGACGCCGGCCACGTCCAGGCACACGAAGTGCGGGCACAGCAGGATGGTCGGGCCGGCTTCCATCTCGCCCTTGGGCACGCTTGGCTCGACATGGATATAGCTGCGCACGCGTTCCTCAGGCGCCCACCACAGGATCGAACGCTCGAAGATGCTGCGCGCGTAGGCACGGAAGTGCTGCTTCGCGATCGCATGGCGTTCGCCCTCCGACTTTTCCGGCATGCACAGGCGCAGATTGGTCAAGGTGATGCGGCGGCGCTTGCCCATGATGAGGAACATCAGGCTGCCGATCGCTTCGCCGAGGCGGCCCAGGATGGGCAGCGGCAGGAAGTGCAGCAGCCACAGGGTACCGAGCAGGAGCCTCATGCCGCCACCTCAGCTTCCGGCCCGGCTACGCCTTCCGGCTGCTTGTAGCGGTTGTAGCTCCAGAAGTACTGGGCCGGGCAGCGCGCGATCAATTGCTCCATGGCGCGGTTGATGGACGCGGCCTGGTCGGCGGCGCTGCCCTCCAGGCTGCCCTCGAAGGGCACGAAGCGCACCACGTAGCCGCGGCCGCGCGCCAGGCGCTCGGCGTAGACCAGCAGGATGTCGGCCTTGCCCAGCTGGGCCAGCTTGGCGGGCAGGGTCATCGTGTAGGCAGTGCGGCCGAACCACGGCGCCCACACGCCTTCGCCTTCCTGCGGCACCTGGTCCGGCAGCAGGCCGATCGGCTCGCCGCTCTTCAGGGTCTTGGCCAGGATGCGCACGCCGGACAGGGTGGCCGGGGCGAGTTTCAGGTTGTGGCGGGCGCGCGCGCCTTCGACCAGGGGTTTCAGGGCGTTCTTCTTCGGCGGGCGGTACATGACGGTCAGCGCCGTCTGCAGGGCGATCTGCTGGGCGGTCATCTCGAAGCAGCCCAAGTGTGGCGTCAGGAACACGATCCCGCGGCCGGCGTCCAGGCGCTGCTGCACCAGTTCCCAGTTCTCGACGCTG
Organism: Massilia sp. IC2-476; assembly: GCF_020707295.1. Classification (NCBI taxonomy): domain Bacteria; kingdom Pseudomonadati; phylum Pseudomonadota; class Betaproteobacteria; order Burkholderiales; family Oxalobacteraceae; genus Massilia; species Massilia sp. IC2-476. The sequence continues at coordinate 47,702 of NZ_JAJFER010000010.1, read as the reverse complement.
GCGTGGCGCGCCACGCGTTTGGGGTCGGCGCACCAGACAAAGGCGAGTTCGATGATGGCCTTGCCGGCTTCGGCCACGGCCGCGTTCAGGTGGGCTTCGTAACCGGCCTGGGCCAGGTTGGCGCGCAGGCGGCGGCGGTAGGAGCCGGACAGTAAATACACGAGCCAGCCGAGGGCCGCACCAAGGGCATGCAAAAACGGCAATGGAAATACCGATAGTGCCCGGAATAAAGAAACTAACATGCGATTGACTAAGGTTGAAAGACGGAGGCGTGGTAGAGCAAAATTCTCGAAGGAAGCGTAAAATACCACTTTATGCAGGATCCGCCGAGTTAATAGACAACTTGCGAAGCGGAATATAAATGTCGCTAAAGCGTCGCAGGCAACCCTTGCTGCGGCATGTATACATAACACAGCAGTAATGGAGCCTCCATGTCCAACGACTACCTCTTTACGTCCGAATCCGTCTCCGAAGGCCATCCCGACAAGGTCGCCGACCAGATTTCCGACGCCATCCTCGACGCCATCCTGGAACAGGATCCGCGCGCGCGCGTCGCCGCCGAGACCCTGTGCAATACCGGCCTGGTGGTGCTGGCGGGTGAAATCACCACCCACGCCAACGTCGACTACATCGGCGTCGCACGCAACACCATCAAGCGCATCGGCTACGACAACACCGACTACGGCATCGACTACAAGGGTTGCGCCGTGCTGGTCGCCTACGACAAGCAGTCGCCGGACATCGCCCAGGGCGTGGACGAAGGCGCGGGCCTGGATCTCGACCAGGGCGCGGGCGACCAGGGCCTGATGTTCGGCTATGCCTGCGACGAGACCCCGGAACTGATGCCGGCCGCTATCTATTACTCGCACCGCCTGGTCGAACGCCAGTCGCAGCTGCGCAAGGACGGCCGCCTGCCATGGCTGCGCCCGGACGCCAAGTCGCAGGTGACCCTGCGCTACGTCGACGGCCGCCCGGTCTCGGTCGACACCGTCGTGCTGTCCACCCAGCACCATCCGGACGTGTCGCACTCGCAGATCGAAGAAGCCGTCATCGAAGAGATCATCAAGCCGACCCTGCCGCGCGAGTGGCTGCAGAACACCAAGTTCCTGGTCAACCCGACCGGCCGCTTCGTCATCGGCGGCCCGCAGGGCGACTGCGGCCTGACCGGTCGCAAGATCATCGTCGACACCTACGGCGGCGCAGCTCCGCACGGCGGCGGCGCCTTCTCCGGCAAGGACCCGTCCAAGGTCGACCGCTCGGCCGCCTACGCCGCCCGCTACGTCGCCAAGAACATCGTCGCCGCCGGTCTGGCGCGCCAGTGCCAGGTGCAGGTCAGCTACGCGATCGGCGTGGCCCGCCCGATCAACATCACCGTGTACACCGAAGGCACCGGCGTGGTGTCGGACGAGAAGATCGCCCAGCTGGTGATGGAACACTTCGACCTGCGCCCGAAAGGCATCGTGCAGATGCTCGACCTGCTGCGCCCGATCTACGCCAAGACCGCCGCCTACGGCCACTTCGGCCGCGAAGAGCCGGAGTTCACCTGGGAGCGTACCGACAAGGCGGCGCTGCTGCGTGCGGAAGCGGGGCTGTCGTAATCGAAGGTGTTAACTTGGGTCCCGGCCTGCGCCGGGACGACGTGCTGAGAGTACCACTTAACGATGAGCCGTCATGCGCGCCACTGGCGCCCATGACTCCCGGCGAAGGCCGGGATCCAATTTCGTAGCGTACCAACACAACACCGTTGCACCACAACACCTGCGGTTTCCACACACCGCCCTTCGTGTTAAACTAGCCCATTCCGAGGAGCGTTGCGACGAAGATTCCCATCTTCGCCAGGCTCGGATAATCAACACCGCGCTCACGTTACTTTTTTCAACCATTGAAAGGAGGGCGTGATGAGCGCCGTACTCAAAGACACTTCCCCGGATTACCTCGTTGCCGACATCGGCCTTGCCTTGTGGGGCGAGAAGGAAATCCGCATTGCAGAAACCGAAATGCCGGGCCTGATGGCGATCCGCGAGGAATACGCCGCCGCCCAGCCGCTGAAGGGCGCGCGCATCGCCGGTTCGCTGCACATGACCATCCAGACCGCGGTCCTGATCCGCACCCTGGAAGCCCTCGGCGCCCAGGTGCGCTGGGCATCGTGCAACATCTACTCGACCCAGGACCACGCTGCCGCCGCCATCGCTCAAGTCGGCACCCCGGTGTTCGCCGTCAAGGGCGAGACCCTGGACGAGTACTGGGAATACACCCACCGCATCTTCGAATGGCCGGGCGACAACCACGCCAACATGATCCTGGACGATGGCGGCGACGCCACGCTGCTGCTGCACCTGGGCGTGCGCGCGGAAAAGGATATCTCGGTGCTGGACAAGCCGGGCTCGGAAGAAGAAATCTGCCTGTTCAATTCGATCAAGGGCCGCCTGGCGCGTGATCCGTCGTGGTACTCCAAGCGCTTGCCTTGCATCAAGGGCGTGACCGAAGAGACCACCACCGGCGTGCACCGCCTGTACCAGATGCACCAGGAAGGCAAGCTGGCCTTCCCGGCAATCAATGTCAACGACTCGGTCACCAAGTCGAAGTTCGACAACCTGTACGGCTGCCGCGAATCGCTGGTCGACGGCATCAAGCGCGCGACCGACGTCATGGTCGCCGGCAAGATCGCCGTCATCGCCGGCTATGGCGACGTGGGCAAGGGCTCGGCCCAGGCCATGCGCGCGCTGTCGGCGCAAGTGTGGGTCACCGAGATCGACCCGATCTGCGCCCTGCAGGCCGCGATGGAAGGCTACCGCGTCGTGACCATGGACTACGCTGCCGAACACGGCGACATTTTCGTCACCTGCACCGGCAACTACCACGTTATCACCGAAGCGCACATGCAGCGCATGAAGGACCAGGCGATCGTCTGCAACATCGGCCACTTCGACAACGAGATCGAAGTCGCCGCGCTCAAGAAGTATGAGTGGGAAAACATCAAGCCGCAGGTCGATCACGTGATCTTCCCGGATGGCAAGCGCATCATCCTGCTGGCCGAAGGCCGCCTGGTGAACCTCGGCTGCGGTACCGGCCACCCGTCGTACGTGATGAGCTCGTCGTTCGCGAACCAGACCATCGCCCAGATCGAGCTGTACGCCAACACCGACAAGTACCCGGTCGGCGTCTACACGCTGCCGAAGCACCTGGACGAAAAGGTCGCCCGCCTGCAGCTCAAGAAGCTCAACGCCCAGCTGACCACGCTGACCGACGAGCAGGCTGCCTACATCTCGGTGCAGAAGGAAGGTCCGTACAAGCCGGACCACTACCGTTACTAATCCTTAGGTAGCTGATGCGGGCGCTGAGTTTAACCAAAACCAGCGCCCGTTTTTTCAACAGCCGGGCGTCCTTTCACGATCCTGTGAAGGCACGCCCGCGTACCACGAAAGTCGATGCAATGCGCCTGCTGCTTACCTGGCTGATCAATGCCGTGGCCCTGATGGCCCTGCCGTTCCTGATGTCGTCCGTTCACGTCACCAATTTCACGACCGCGCTGATCGCCGCGCTCGTGCTTGGGCTGGTCAATACCCTGATCCGTCCCGTGCTGGTGATCCTGACCCTGCCGGTCACCGTCGTCTCGCTGGGCCTGTTCATCCTCGTCATCAACGCCCTCCTGTTCTGGATGGTGTCGCACTGGATCGAGGGCTTCGACGTCAGGGGATTCGGCTCCGCCTTCCTGGCAGCCATCCTGTACAGCATCATTTCGTGGGCGCTTTCTACCTTGCTCCTCAAAGACAACGATGGAAACTCCTAATTTCAGTATCGAGTTCTTCCCGCCGAAGACCGACGAAGGCGCGCAGAAACTGCGCGTCGTGCGCCAGAAGCTGGCCGAGCTGCAGCCGAAGTATTTCTCGGTGACCTTCGGCGCCGGCGGCACCACCCAGCAGGGCACGCTGCAGACCGTGCTCGAGATCAAATCCGAAGGCCACCAGGCCGCGCCGCACCTGTCCTGCGTGGGCGGCAGCCGCGAATCGATCCGCGCCATCCTGCAGCAGTTCCAGGACAACGGCATCCGCCGCCTGGTCGCCCTGCGCGGCGACCTGCCGAGCGGCTACGGCGCCGGCGGCGAATTCCGCTACGCCAATGAGCTGGTCGAATTCATCCGCAAGGAAACCGGCGACTGGTTCCACATCGAAGTGGCGGCCTACCCGGAAATGCACCCGCAGGCGCGTTCGCCCCAGGACGACCTGCAGGCCTTTGCCCGCAAGGTGCAGGCCGGCGCGAATGCGGCCATCACCCAGTACTTCTACAACGCCGACGCCTATTTCGACTTCGTCGACAATACGCGCAAACTGGGCGTGGACGTGCCGGTGGTGGCGGGCATCATGCCGATCACCAATTACACCCAGCTGATGCGCTTCTCGGACATGTGCGGCGCCGAGATCCCGCGCTGGGTGCGCAACAAGCTGGCCAGCTTCGGCGACGACTCGGCCTCGATCAAGGCTTTTGGTCTCGACGTGGTCACCAGCCTGTGCGAACGCCTGCTCGCGGGTGGGGCGCCGGGGCTGCATTTCTACAGCATGAATCAGGCGGCGGCGACGACCGCAATCTGGCAGCGGCTGGTGAAGTGACTTGTAGGGTGGGCGGCTGCGCCGCCCACGCGGTGATCACCACAATGTGATCTGTCGCGGCTGCGCTGGCGACCGTTGACCGCGTGGGCGGGAGGACCCGCCCACCCTACAGTTCCGTGACTATCTCATCGAGCGGAATGTCATATTCCCCGATCTCGAACTCCGCCTGCTGGCACGCGTACGCAATCCCCAGGGTCCTGGGCCGTGGCTCGGTAGCCAGCGTCCTGTCATAAAACCCACCCCCATACCCCAGCCGGTAGCCGCGCGCATCGAAACCGAGGCAGGGCACCAGCAGCACATCCGGCCTCTCCACCATGCGCAGTTCCGCCGGCACCCCCACGCCCAGGCTGTCCGCCACGGTCGGCTCTCCGGGCACCCATTCGGCAAAGCCCAGCGCCGCGTCGCGCGCCAAGACGACAGGCAGGGCCAGCCGTACGCCTGCCTCTGCCAATTCCGCGTAGGCTGGACGCAGGTCCGGTTCGCCGGCCAGTGGCCAGTACACGCCCAGCACGGCGCCGGGATGCTCGCGCCACCATGCCAGCACGCGCGCGCCGATGCGGTCGTCCCAGCTGCGCCGGGTAGCATGGTCGATGGCGCGGCGCCGTTCCTTCAGCATCCGGCGCAACTGTGGTTTCTCGACCATGGCGCTTGCGCCAGTGGCTGGCAGGAGCCCGGGGGCACATGGTATTCTTGATTCGCCGGTCATGGTATGAATGCAGCGTACATTGAGAGTTGTGGATGTTTCAATCGAGTTTGACAACCGGCTCCCTGCCGGCCGCCCTTGCCATTGTGTTTGCATCGTGGACGCTGTACCCAGGCACGGTCCACGCCGAGTCTGCGCCTGAGGCCCCGCCGGCCGCCCAGGCCGTGCCGCCGGTACCTGCCGGCGCCCCCACCGTTCCCGGTGCGCCCGCAGTCGACAACCGCGCCGACGACGATACCTTCATGCTGCTACGCGAGGCCGCGCGCCAGAACGATGCCGTGCGCGTCAACGCGCTCGCATCGCGCCTGCCGCCGTCCTATCCGCTGGCGTCCTACGTCGACTATTATCGTCTGAAAACCCGGATGCGCGACGCCACGGCCGACGAGATCCGCGAGGTCCTGCGCCGCCACGAGGGCACGGCGGTGGCCGAGCAGCTGCGCACCGAATGGCTGCTCGACCTGGGCCGGCGCCGCGACTTCGCCGGCTTCGAGCGCGAGGCCGGCCAGCTGGCGCGCGGCGACAACCTGCAGATCCGCTGCTACGCCCTGCTGGCGCGCGCCAGCCGCGGCGAACAGGTGGGGCAGGAAGCGCGGGCCTTACTCGTCAATCCGGCCGGCTACGGCGAAGCCTGCACGGCCCTGATGGCCCAGCTGATCCAGACCGGCCAGTTCAACGAGGACGACCTCGTGTGGCAGCTGCGCCTGGCCGGCGAAGCCGACGCCACCGGCCCGGCGCGCCGCATCGCGCTGCTGCTGGGCGCGTCCGACACCCGCGCCGCCCAGGCGGTCGACGTGCCGGCCGTGGCCATGGCGCGCGGCATCGGCAACACCCGCGCCGAACGTACCATCTACCTTGTCGCGGTCGGCCGCATGGCGCGCACCAGCCTGAAGCTGGCGACGGTGGCACTGGATAAGAACAGCCCGAAACTGAGCAGCGAGGAACGCGCCATCGGCTGGGCCAGCATCGCGCATGCGGCCTCGATCGCGCTCTCGCCCGAGGCCTACAACTATTGGCAGCGCACAAATGGCGCGCGCCTGACCAACGAGCAGCTGCAGTGGAAGACCCGCATCGCCCTGCGCCGCGGCGATTGGAAACTTGTGCGCGCCACGATCGAGTCGATGCCGTCAAATTTGCGCGCCGAGAACGTCTGGGTCTACTGGCTGGCGCGCGCCGACCGGCAGGAGGGCAGGCAGGCCGAAGCCACGGCGGCACTCGAGCGCGTCGCCAGCCAGCACCATTTCTATGGCCAGCTGGCCTTGGACGACCTGGGCCGCCAGGTGGTGGCGCCGCCGCCCATCATGCCGCTCAGCACGGAAGAGCTGGCATCGGTGAACGCCAACCCCAGCCTGCAGCGCGCATTGAAGTTCTATGCCTTGCGCCTGCGCGCGGAAGGCAACCGCGAATGGAACTGGGCGCTGCGCGGCATGTCTGACCGTCAGTTGCTGGCTGCCGGCGAAATCGCTCGCCGCAACGACCTGCTTGACCGCACGGTCGAGACCTCGCTGCGCACCCGCACCGAACTCGACTACTCGCAGCGTTTCCCGGCGCCGCACCTGGACGTCCTGCACCCGACCGCGCAGGGCCTGGGCCTCGATAAAGCCTGGGTCTATGGCCTGATCCGCCAGGAATCGCGCTTCATCAGCGATGCGCGCTCCGGCGTCGGCGCCTCCGGCCTGATGCAGGTGATGCCGGCCACCGGCAAGTGGGTGGCGGCCAAGATCGGGATGGATAACTTCGTGCACGGCATGCTGAACGATTTGCGGACCAATATCACGCTCGGCGCCAACTACATGAACATGGTGCTGGAAAACTTCGACGGCGACGAAATCCTCGCCACCGCCGCCTACAACGCCGGGCCTTCGCGTGCCCGCGCCTGGCGCGGCCTGCTCGACCAGCCGATGGAAGGCGCGGTCTTCGTCGAATCGATCCCGTTCTCGGAAACGCGCAACTACGTGCGCAACGTGCTGGCCAACGCCACCAATTACGCCGCCGTGTTCGAGAACAAGCCGCAGTCGATCCGCACCCGGGTGCGCCCGGTACAGCCGCGCGAGCGCTCCGCCATCCTGCCCTGAGTGTTGTAACAGCACGGAGGAAAAGACCATGCGCGCACAGAACGTGGTGGTCATCGGAGGAACCGGTTTCATCGGCGGCCACCTGGTAGCGCGCCTGGCGGAGGAGGGCGTCGGCACCGTCGTCCCGGCGCGCCATTACGAAGCGGCCAAGGGCTTGACCACCTTGCCCTACCTCGACCTGGAAGTGGCCGACATCCACGACGACGCCACGCTGCGGCGCTTGCTGGCCGGGCGCGACGCCGTGATCAACCTGGTCGGGGTGCTGAACGGCGGCCATGGCGAGCCCTATGGTCCGGGCTTCCGGCGCCTGCACGTGGAGCTGCCGCGCCGCATCGTGCAGGCCTGCGCGGAGCTGGGCGTGCCGCGCTACCTGCACATGAGCGCGCTCGGCGCCAGCCCCACGGGCGCGTCAATGTACCAGCGCTCGAAAGCCGACGGCGAGCTGGCCGCGCGCAGCGACCCGCGCGTGGCCGCCACCATCTTCCGTCCCTCGATCGTGTTCGGGCCGGGCGACCACTTCCTGACCGTCTTCGCCAGGTTGCAGCGCCACCTCCCGGTGCTGCCGCTGGCGTGTGCGCAGGCGCGCATCCAGCCGGTGTACGTCGAGGACGTCGCCGCCGCCTTTGCCCTGGCCTGCGCGAACCGCGCACGCGCGGCCTTGAGATCGAGCTGGGCGGGCCGCAGGTCTACACCCTGGCCGAGCTGGTGCAGCTGGCCGGCCGCTATGCCGGCCACGAACGCCACGTGCTGCCCTTGCCGGACTGGGCCGCACGGCTGGAGGCCCGGCTGTTCGAGCTGCTGCCGGGCGACCCGCTCATCTCGCGCGACAACCTCGCCACCATGAAGACCGATAATGTGGTCGATCCGCAAACACAAGCCTTGACAGCCGAGGCGCTGGGAATCAAGCTCACAGCGCTCGAGGCCGCGGCGCCGCACTACCTGGCGACGCCCAAGGGCCTGGACGATTACCGTGAGCACGCCGGCCGCTAACCACTATTACAGGACACCATGCAGACCATCGAACTCGACCCGACCCTGTCTTCCACCCTCGAGGCCGCCCGCCAGCCGGGCCTGACCCTCGTCATCGGCAACAAGAATGTGTCGTCGTGGTCGATGCGGCCGTGGGTGGCCGCAGTCGCGTTCGGCATCCCGTTCACCGAGATCCGCGTCCTGCTGGACAAGCCCGACACCGCCGCCAACATCGCGCGCTATTCGCACGCGGGCCGGGTGCCGGTGCTGCTGGCCGGCGAGATGACGATCTGGGACAGCCTGGCCATCGTCGAATACCTGGCCGAGCAGTTCCCGGACAAGCACATGTGGCCGCAGGACGTCGCCGCGCGCGCGCTGGCGCGCTCGGTCGTGGCCGAGATGCACTCGGGCTTTTCCGAACTGCGCAGCGCGATGTCGATGAACATCCAGGCCCGTCTGCCGGGGCGCGGGCGCACGCCGGGCGCCCAGGCCGACATCGGCCGCATCTGCGAGATCTGGGAAGACTGCCTGTCGCGCTTCGGCCACCACAGCTTCCTGTTCGGCGACTTCTCGATCGCCGACGCCTTCTACGCCCCGGTGGTGTGCCGCTTCAAGACCTATGGCGTGGCGCTGGCGCCGGCGCTGCAGGCCTACTGCGAGCGCGTGCTGGCCCACCCGGCGGTGGCGCGCTGGGTGGACGAAGCCATGCGCGAAGACGATCCGACCCCGGCGCACGACCTCGACCTGCCGCAGGAGTAAGGATGAGTAACAGCGTGCGCAGCTACGTGGTCGGCGGCGCCGTGCGCGACGAGCTGCTGGGACGCCCGGTAACAGACCGCGACCACGTGGTGGTCGGCGCCACGCCAAGCGAGATGCTGGCGCAGGGCTTTCGCCCGGTCGGCAAGGATTTCCCGGTCTTCCTGCATCCCGACACGCAGGAGGAATACGCACTGGCCCGCACCGAGCGCAAGACCGCGCCCGGCTACCACGGCTTCGTGTTCCACACCTCGCCCGAGGTCACGCTCGAGGACGACCTGGTGCGGCGCGACCTTACCATCAACGCCATGGCGCGCGCGGAAGACGGCAGCATCGTCGACCCGTACCATGGCCAGGAAGACCTCAGGAACCGCATCTTCCGCCACGTCTCCGAGGCCTTCGCCGAAGACCCGGTGCGCATCCTGCGCCTGGCGCGGTTTGCCGCGCGCTTCCCGGATTTCCGGGTGCACGAGACCACCCTCGCGCTGATGCAGGGCATGGTGGCGGCAGGGGAGGTCGATGCGCTGGTGCCGGAGCGCGTCTGGCAGGAGCTGTCGCGCGGCCTGATGGAAGAACGGCCTTCGCGCATGTTCGCCGTGCTGCGCGACTGCGGCGCATTGGCCCGCATCCTGCCCGAACTCGACGCCCTGTGGGGCGTGCCGCAGCCGCCGCTGCACCACCCGGAAGTCGACACCGGCGTGCACATCATGCTGGTGATCGACTACGCCGCGTCACAGGGTCTGCCACTCGAGGTGCGCTTTGCCGCCCTGGTGCACGACCTGGGCAAGGGCGCCACCCCGAGCGAGACCTGGCCGGCCCACCATGGCCACGAATTCCTCGGCATGAAGCTGGTGACAGCGGTATGCAAGCGCCTGAAGGTGCCCAACGAATGCCGCGACCTGGCCCAGATGACGGCGCGCGAGCACGGCAACGTCAGCCGCGCCCAGGAGATGCGGCCGAATACCATCGTCACCCTGTTCGAGCGCTGCGACGCCTTCCGCAAACCGGAGCGCTTCGCCCAGATGCTGCTGGCATCCGAGTGCGACGCGCGCGGACGCGGGCACGAAGAACACCCGATGCGTCACCAGGACTATCCGCAGCGGGCTTACCTACTGCGCGCCCTCGCTGCGGCGCGCGCCGTGAATGCGGGGGAGGTGGCGGCGCGCTATGCGGACGCCAAAGAAAAGATCCCGGAAGCCGTGCACGCGGCGCGCGTCTCCGCGGTCAAGGCGGCGCTAAGAGAACCGTAGGGTGGTCGGGTTTCCCGACCGCGCGTCCAGCAAGTGCGCGCGCATCGGCAAAGCATCCGTGAGCCGAACACCCAACAACGGCCGGGTTTTGCTATGCTTCTCCGGATAACAACGTAAAGATGTAACGGAGGTTGGATGGTTGCCGTGCTGGCGCAGCGCGTAGCGAGCTTGAAACCGCGTCGCCGCCTGCAACTCGCTGGCCTGGCGGTGCTGGTGCTGGCATTGCTGCTCGCCTTTTTCTATATTCGTTCGGAAGGAACCGATCCCGGCGTCCGCAACGACGTGATGCTCAACCTGCGCGAGCTGGAAAAGCTCGATGCCGAATGGGATGCCAACATCCTGCGCTCCCACATCGGGCGCGCTCCCGCCACCGCGCAGCTGACCACCCAGCTGCCGCGCATGCAGGACCTGATGGTGCGCATCGGCGAAGCGGTACCGGAAGCGTCCAGCCCGGCCGTGGAAAGCGCCTACAGCCAGCTGCGCGACGCCATGCAGCGCAAGGAGCTGCTCACCGCCCAGTTCGCGCGCCACAACCCGCCGCTGCGCGAGGCGCTGACCTACCTGCCGCCGGCCGTGGCCGACCTGAAGACCGAGCTGGGCGGCATCGAAGGCGCACTGGCGCCGGCACGCCTGGTGATCCGGCTGGACGCCTCGCTCAACGCCCTCCTGACCGAGATCCTGCGCTACAACGTCGTACCAGGCGCGCCGCTGGCGGCGCGCATCGACGAGATCCTGGGCGACATCGCGGCCCAGGAGATCGCCTTCTCGCCGGCCGTGATCGAGAAGATGGACGCCATCATCAAGTCTTCGCGCGTGATCCTGGAGAAGCGCCCGCTGGAAAACCGGCTGGAAGCGCAGATCGCCGCCACCGCCACCGGCGCCGCGCTCGACCGGCTGGGGCGCGAGTTCGACCGTTCATTCGACGCCGCACAGGCGGTGCGCGAGCGCTACCGCGGCTACCTGTTCGCCTACTCGGCCTTCCTGCTGCTCCTGCTGGCCTATGCCGGCATGCGGCTGCGGCGCAGCTACCGCATCATCGGGGTGGTCAACCAGCAGCTGACGGCGGCCAACGAAAACCTCGAGCACCGCGTTGCCGAGCGCACCGCCGAGCTGGAAGCGCAGTCGAAGCAGCTCGAACGCCTGGCCCAGCATGACAGCCTGACGGGCCTGATCAATTACCGCCAGCTGACCCGCCTGCTCGAGCGCGCGCTGGCCCGCGCCACCCGCCGCGATTCGGTGGTGGTGATCATGTTCATCGACCTGGACGGCTTCAAGGCCGTGAACGACACCTATGGCCACGCAACCGGCGACCTGGTGCTGCAGATGGTGGCGCGCCGGGTGCAGGAAAAGCTGCGCGCCGAAGATGCGCTGGCGCGCCTGGGCGGCGACGAATTCGTGATCATGCTGGAAGACGTCGCCTCGCGCGAAGGCGCGCTGCGGGTGGCCCAGCTGGCGCTCGACCAGATCAAGTCGGTGACCGAGGCGGACGGCAATCCCGTCTCGATCTCGGCCAGTATCGGCATCTCCAGCGCCCGGGGCCACGCTGGCGCCGCGCGTGGCTCGGCGGCACTGCTGGCCGAAGCCGACAAGGCCATGTACGAGGCCAAGCAGGCGGGCAAGGGCGTGTTCGTGGTCAGCCCGGAAGCGCAATGGACCGGGCCGGCAAAGGACGGCGCGCAATAGCGGAATCCGCTACAATGGGTGTTATGTTGCACTGCACAAAAGGATCGCACGCATGGACAATCCGCTGACACGGTGGCTGCAAGGCCTGCGTGGCAAACCCGGCCGTCCCACCGTGCTCGTCAAGGAACTGGGCGAGCGCGACCGCCGCCGCATCCTGCGCCACTTCCTGGCGCTGGACGACAGCGATCGCCTGCTGCGCTTCGGCAGCGTCATTCCCGATGACGCGATCGCTAACTACGTCGCCAAGATCGACTTCAGGCACGACATCGTGTTCGGCGTGGTGAACCGCGTGTTCCAGCTGGTCGGGGTGGGGCACCTGGCCTTTGCCAAGGCGGACAAGGGCAAGCCGACCGCGAAGGAGCGGGTGGCCGAGTTCGGGGTGTCGGTCTCGCAGTCCGCACGCGGGCAGGGCGTCGGCTCGCGCCTGTTCCAGCGCGCGGCGATTCACTGCCGCAATGCCGACGTCGACACGCTCTACATGCAGTGCCTGACCTCGAACCAGACCATGATGCATATCGCCAAGAAGGCGGGGATGGAGATCAAGCGCGAATATGGTGAGGCGGATGCCTACCTGCAACTGCCGCCACCGAGCCCGGCGAGCGTGATGGCGGAGGCGCTGGAGGAGCAGTGGGCGGTGATTGATTACACCGTCAAGGCGAATGCGCGGGCGGCGGTGAAGTGGCTGACGCCGAAGAAGTAATCCCGAATAAAACGCGGCCCTAATCAACGTCGTTCCGGCGAAGGCCGGAACCCAAGTTTGTCGCGTTCCACAGTCGTTTGGGTACACCCGGGTTTGCACGGGAAATTGGATCCCGGCCTACGCCGGGATGACGGTTCTGAGGCTGGAGGTAAAATAAAGCGCAGGTGGTGTTGACGCAAACACCAACCAGCTCACCCCGCCACCGGCAGCGCCGTCGTCTCCTTAATCCTCTGCAACGCAAAACTCGACTTCACATCCAGCACCGCCGGATGCTTCAGTAGCGTCCCCATCATGAAGCGCGAGAAGTGGTCCATGTCTTCCACGTGCACCCGCAGCAGGAAATCCATCTCTCCGGTCATCGCATAGCAGGCCACCACCTCCGGCCAGGTGCCGACCGACACTGCGAAGTCGTTGCGCGGCGACGTCGCCGGCAGTCCCGGGGTCCCACGCGCGCCGCCCGCCACTTCACTGTGCTTTTCCAGGCGCACATTCACATAGGCCAGCAGCCCGAGCCCGATCTTGTCCGGGTCCACCAGCGCCACGTACTGGCGGATGACGCCCGCTTCTTCCAGGCGCTTGATGCGGCGCAGGCAGGGGGAAGGGGACAGGTTGACGCGCTCGGCCACGTCCTGGTTCGACAGCCGGCCGTCCGTCTGCAGGACAGCCAGGATCTTGCGGTCAGTCTTGTCCAGCTCGATTTTTGACATGGTTTCCTCGGTAGATTCGCAAACACGGCAATTTTATTGCGCAAATTGACTGGGCGGGGGAATTGTTTGGAATTTAATGCTTTGGGGGCAGGACTATACTGTGCGGCTGATCGGATGGGCTGGCCAGCCCATCCCGCGCGCACCAAGAGCCATCAAGAGCCAGCGCCCTGCACAAGTTGACGGAGACACCGCATGAATGCACCCCTCGAGCGCGCCAATCTCGCGCTGCCCCAGCACGACATCACCCTCGACGACAAGTGGACGCTCGAACGCGGCCGTGCGTTCATGACCGGCACCCAGGCCCTGGTGCGCCTGCCCATGCTCCAGCGCGAGCGCGACCTCAAGGCTGGCCTGAACACCGCCGGCTACATCACCGGCTACCGCGGTTCGCCGGTCACCGCCGTCGACCAGACCGCGATGAAGGCGAAGAAGCACCTGGACGCCCACCACGTCAAGTTCCACCCGGGCATGAACGAAGACCTGGCGGCGACCGCCGTCTGGGGCACCCAGCAGACCAACCTGTACAAGGACGCCAAGTACGACGGCGTGTTTGCCATGTGGTACGGCAAGGGCCCGGGCGTGGACCGTTGCGGCGACGTCTTCAAGCACGGCAACAATGCCGGCTCCTCGAAGCACGGCGGCGTGCTGGTGCTGGCCGGCGACGACCATGCGGCCAAGTCCTCCTCGACCGCACACCAGTCCGACCACATCCTGACCCACTGCGGCATTCCGGTGCTGTACCCCTCGTCCGTGCAGGAATACCTGGACTTTGGCCTGCATGCCTGGGCCATGAGCCGCTATACCGGCCTGTGGGTGTCAATGAAGTGCGTCACCGACATCATCGAGTCGGGCGCCGTGGTCGACCTCGATCCGGACCGCGTGCAGATCGCCATGCCGAGCGACTTCGAACTGCCGCCGGGTGGCCTGAATATCCGCTGGCCGGACGCCGTGCTGGACCAGGAAGTCCGCATGAGCAACTTCAAGTGGTATGCGGCGCTGGCCTATGCGCGCGCCAACAAGCTCAATCGCATCATCTGGGACAGCAAGAAGCCGAAGATCGGCATCATCACCGCCGGCAAGAGCTATGTCGACACGCGCCAGGCCCTGGCCGACCTCGGCATCGACGAACAGGCGGCGGCCGACATCGGCCTGCGCCTGTACAAGGTCGGCATGACCTGGCCGCTCGAATCGGAAGGCGTGCACGAGTTCGCGCGCGGCCTGGACGAGATCCTGGTGGTCGAAGAAAAACGCCAGGTGATGGAATACGCGCTCAAGGAAGCCCTGTACAACCTGCCGGACGGCGAGCGTCCGCGCGTGGTCGGCAAGTTCGACGACACCGGCGAGTGGAGCAACAAGGACCGCATGGGCCACGGCGACTGGCTGCTGCCGGCCACCTACGAGCTGAACCCGGCCCAGATCGCGCGCGCCATCGCGTCGCGCATCTCGCACTACTGCGCCGGCCATCCGGTCGAACAGCGCGTGAAACAGCGCATCGCCTACCTGGAGCAGAAAGAGCTGGTGCTGAAGTCGATTCCGGCGAAGGCGAATCCGGAAACCGACCGCATCCCGTACTTCTGCTCGGGCTGCCCGCACAACAGCTCGACCAAGGTGCCGGAAGGCTCGCGCGCCATGGCCGGCATCGGTTGCCACTACATGGTCCTGTGGATGGACCGCGAGACCTCGACCTTCACCCACATGGGCGCGGAAGGCACGACCTGGATCGGCCAATCGCCGTTCACCGACGAGAAGCACGTGTTCGTGAACCTCGGCGACGGCACCTACTTCCACTCGGGCATCCTGGCGATCCGCGCCGCGGTGGCCGCGAAGGTCAACATCACCTACAAGATCCTCTACAACGACGCGGTCGCGATGACCGGCGGCCAGAACGTGGACGGCCCGCTTGATCCGGGCATGATCACGCGCCAGATCGCCGCCGAAGGCGTGCGCCCGATCATCGTCGTCACCGACGAACCGGAAAAATACCCGGACGATTACGCCTGGGCCGAAGGCGTCACCGTACGCCACCGCTCCGAGCTGATGGACGTGCAGAAGGAACTGCGCGAGATGCCGGGCGTCTCCGCCGTGATCTACGACCAGACCTGCGCCTCCGAGAAACGCCGCCGCCGCAAGAAGGGCGAGTTCCCCGACCCGGCCAAGCGCGCCGTCATCAACGAAGCCGTGTGCGAAGGCTGCGGCGACTGCTCGGTGCAGTCGAACTGCTTGTCGGTCGAGCCGCTGGAAACGGAACTGGGCCGCAAGCGCCAGATCAACCAGTCCTCGTGCAACAAGGATTTCTCCTGCGTCTCCGGTTTCTGCCCGAGCTTCGTCACCGTCGAAGGCGGTGGCCTGAAGAAGCCAAAGAAAGCGGCAACGGCAGATGCCACGCCGCCCGAGCTGCCGATGCCGGCCATCCCCTCGGTCGCCGATCCGTTCGGCATCCTGATCGCCGGCGTCGGCGGCACCGGTGTCGTCACCGTCGGCCAGATCCTGGCGATGGCGGCCCACGTGGAAGGCAAGGGCGCGGTCGTGCTCGACCAATCGGGCCTCGCGCAAAAAGGGGGGCCGGTGATGTCGCACGTGCGCCTGGCCGAACACCAGGCCGACCTGCACTCGACCCGCGTCGGCACCGGCAGCGCCGACCTGGTGATCGGCTGCGACCAGATCGTCACCGCCAGCCGCGATGCCCTGAGCCGCATGGGCGAAGGCCGCACCTGGGCCGCCGTGAATTCGACCGGCGCCACCACCGCCGCTTTCGTGAAGAACCCGGACTGGCAGTTCCCGGCCGAAGGTTCGCGCGGCGCCATCCTGCAGGCCTGCGGTGCCGACCAGGTCGACTTCGTGGACGCCGGCAAGATTGCCACCGCCCTGATGGGGGACGCGATCGCGACCAATATGTTCATGCTCGGCTACGCCTTCCAGAAGGGCCACGTGCCGCTGCAGGAAGCTTCGCTCCTGAAAGCGATCGAACTGAATGGCGTGTCGGTCGCCTTCAACAAGGCCGCCTTCCACTGGGGCCGCACGGCCGCCCACGACCTGGCGTCCGTGAAGAAGCTGGCCACGCCCGCCCAAGTGATCGAGTTCAAGCGCAGCGAGAGCCTGGACGACATCATCAACCGTCGCGTCGAACTGCTCACCGCCTACCAGAACGCCGCCTACGCCGCGCAGTACAAGGCCTTCGTGGATCGGGTGCGCGCCGAGGAAGCGAAGCTGGGCAAGGGTTCGCGCCTGACCGAAGCCGTGGCGCGCTACTTCTACAAGCTGATGGCCTACAAGGACGAGTACGAAGTCGCCCGCCTGCACACCGATCCGATGTTCCGCGCGAAGATCGCCAACATGTTTGAAGGCGACATCAAACTGAAGTTCCACCTGGCGCCGCCGCTGCTGGCCAAGCACGACAAGGAAGGCCGCGCGTTGAAGCAGGAATATGGTTCGTGGATGTTGAAAGCGTTCGGCGTGTTGGCGAAACTGAAAGGCTTGCGCGGTACCGCGTTCGACGTGTTCGGCTATACCGCGGAGCGCCGCACCGAGCGTGCGCTGATTGGGGAATACCGCCAGACCGTGGAAGCGCTGCTGCCGAAGCTGACGCCTGAAAACGTGGCGCAGGCGGTGGCCATCGCCAGCATTCCCGAAGACATCCGCGGCTACGGCCACGTGAAGGAGCGCCACCTGAAGGCGGCCAAGCAGAAGGAAGCGGCGCTGGTGGCGGCCTTCCACCAGCCTTCCGCATCGGCTCCGCGCGCTGCTTGATTGACAGCTTGATATGGCCGGTTGCGCCGGCCATATCTTCCTAGCATTTGTTGTTGTTCCTCAGACCCAACTGTTACAGTTGGTTGCACTCCGGCCCGATGGCGACGTCTATAATCAGGCGCATGAGATCGCCATATGCACATGGTCGTTCGTCGACCGCTCCCCGCCTGATCGCTGCGCTGCTGGCCGCAGCTGCCGTCCTCGCCGGTTGCGGCGGTGGCGGCGGTTCGCCCGGTATCGGCACCCGTCCGGACCAGACCGGCCAGCAGCCGACTCCCCCGGTCAATCCGAATCCGCCGGCCAATCCGAATCCGCCAGTCGGCACGCCGTCCCCGGAAGACCTCAATCCGAACCTGCTGGCAGCGTCGACCACCTACGCCAACATGTGCGCCAAGCCGCGCACTGGCGTCGACCTGTTCGGCCGGCCCTTCCCGGACAGGCAGGGCACCCTGCTCGACGAGCTGAAGTTCCTGCGCGCCTGGGCCAACGAAAACTATCTCTGGTACAACGAGATCCCGAACACCTACCGGATGGCGGAGTTCACCAACGCCCTCGACTACTTCGAGGTGCTCAAGTCGCCGGCCCTGACCGAATCCGGCCAGCCGAAGGACAAGTACCACTTCACCTATACCACCGAAGAGTGGGACAAACTGCAGAACTCGGGCATCGACCTGGGCTACGGCGTCACCTGGAAGCGCAACAGCGCCACCGCGCCGCGCACCTGGCTGGTGACGCTGGTGGAACCGGGCTCGCCCGCGGCGGCGGCCGGCCTGCAGCGCGGCGATAAGCTGATCAAGGTGGACGGCGTCGATTTCATCAACGGCACTGATGCCGCCACGGTGGAGAAGATCAATGCCGGCCTGTTCCCGGAAACCGCGGGCACCCCGCACAGCTTCACCCTGCAGCGCGGCAGCACCACCTATGACGTGACGATGACCGGCGCCGACGTCGTGGTCGATCCGGTCAAGCTGGTGCAGGTGTTCGATACCCCGACCGGCAAGGTGGGCTACCTGAGCTTCGAGACCCACAACGCCGTCTCGGAAAAGGAACTGGTCGATGCCTTCGCCACCTTCCGCGCAGCCGGCGTGGTCGACCTGGTGCTCGACATGCGCTACAACGGCGGCGGCCTGCTGTATGTGGCCAGCGAGTTGTCCTACATGATCGCCGGCCCGGCCCAGACCACCGGCAAGACCTTCGAGCGCCTCCAGTACAACGACAAGACGCCGCAGCAGGCCCCGATTCCCTTCCTGAGCAGCGCCTACGGCTTCAGCTCGCCCAACCCGGTGCGTTCGGGCACGCCGCTGCCTTACCTCGGTCTGAAGCGTGTGAGCATCCTGACGACCCCGGGCACCTGCTCGGCCAGCGAAGCGGTGATCAACGGCCTGCGCGGCGCCGACGTCCAGGTCGACGTGATCGGCAGCCAGACCTGCGGCAAGCCCTATGGCTTCACGCCGACGGCGAACTGCGGCACCACCTACTTCTCGATCGAGTTCAAGGGCGTGAACCACAAGGGCTTCGGCGACTTCCCGGACGGCCTGGCTGCCACCTGCCAGGTGGCCGACGACCTGTCGAAGCCGCTGGGCGACCGCAGCGAAGGCCTGCTGGCCGCGGCCCTGAGCTACCGCGAGACCGGTACCTGCCCGCCGGCCACCCGCGCGCGCCAGGTGCCGATGGAACTCGTACGCCATCCGGCCAAGGAAATCTCGATCTACACCAGGCCGCGTAATTAAGGTTCGCAGGATACAAAACGGCCCGCCAGTGCGGGCCGTTTTCATTCTGGAAACAGGTCTATAATCCTTCGCTTTGCCACCCGATCGATTGCTGGAGTTTTCCGATGATCCGTTCCGCCCTGCTGCTGGCCATGCTGGCCGCCGTTCCCCTGGCCCATGCGGCCCCCGAGCTCACCACCATCTCCGAACGTTCGGGCTTCCAGGCCACCGGCCGCTACGACGAAGTCATCAAGCTGTGCGCCGACTTTCAGAAAGCCTATTCGAAGCAGGTGAAGTGCATCGAGTTCGGCCGCACGCCGGAGAACCGTCCGATGATGGCGCTGGTCGTCTCGAACACCGGCGCCTTCACGCCGCAGGCGGCGCGCAAGCAGGGCCTGCCGGTGACCCTGATCCAGGGCGGCATCCACGCCGGCGAGATCGACGGCAAGGACGCCGGCTTCCTGGCCCTGCGCGAGACCCTGAACGGCAAGCTCGCCAAGGGCGCCCTCGACAAGCAGGTGCTGCTGTTCGTCCCGGTATTCAACGTCGACGGCCACGAGCGCTTCGGCAAGTGGAACCGTCCGAACCAGCGCGGCCCGGTCGAGATGGGCTGGCGCACCACCGCCCAGAACTTCAACCTGAACCGCGACTATGTGAAGGCCGATGCGCCCGAGATGGCGGCCATGCTGAAACTGGTGAACGCCTGGGATCCGCTGACCTACGTCGACCTGCACGTTACCGACGGCGCCAAGTTCCAGCACGACGTCTCGATCCAGGTCGAGCCGGTGTATTCGGGCGACCCGGAATTCCGCCAGGCCGGCCTGGCCCTGCGCACCAACGTCATCAAGGACATCGCAAAGCAGGGGTCGACCCCGCAGTCCTACTACATGTCCTTCGCCAAGACCGACGATCCGCAGTCGGGCTTCGTGGACAGCGTCTCCGACCCGCGCTTCTCGACCGGCTACTTCCCGCTGCGTAACCGCATGGCCCTGCTGGTCGAGACCCATTCGTGGAAGGATTATCCGACCCGCGTGCGCGTCACCCACAACACGGTGATCTCGATCCTCGAGCAGGTCGCCGCTAACGGCAAGGCCTGGCAGCAGGCCGCGCTGGCCGCCGATGCGCGCGCCAGCAAGCTGGCCGGCCAGGAGGTGGCGCTGAGCTACCGCACCACCGACAAGACCCAGATGGTCGACTTCCAGGGCTACGAATACACCCGCACTCCGTCTGATGTCTCCGGCATCCTGATGACCCGCTACGACGAAAGCAAGCCGCAGGTCTGGCGCGTGCCGCTGCGCGAAGAAGTCGTGGCGGAGCGCGTGGTCGCCGCACCGCGCGCCGGCTACATCGTGCCGGCCGCCTGGGCCGATATCGTGTCCAGCAAGCTCACGCTGCACGGCATCGCCTTCCGCAAGCTGGACAAGGCAATCGCCCAGGCCCAGGTCGAGACCTTCCGTGCCGACAAGGCGAGCTTCAGCGCCACTTCCTTCGAATCGCACCAGCGCCTGACGGTGGACGGGGCCTGGAAAGCGGAGGCGCGGCAGGTAAGCGCGGGCGCGCTGTTCGTGCCGGTCAACCAGCCCAAGGCGCGCCTGGTGGTGGCCATGCTGGAACCGCAGGCGCCGGACTCGCTGCTGGCCTGGGGATTCTTCAACAACGCCTATGAGCGCAAGGAGTACATGGAAGAATACGTGGCCGAAGACGTGGCGCGCGAGCAGATGGCCGCCGACCCGGCGCTGGCCGCGGAATTCAAGCGCCGCGTCGAGACGGATCCGGCCTTCGCCAGGAACCCGCATGCGCGCCTGGAGTTCTTCGCACGCCGCCACGCCTCCTGGGACGAGCGCTTCAACCTG
Organism: Massilia sp. IC2-476; assembly: GCF_020707295.1. Classification (NCBI taxonomy): domain Bacteria; kingdom Pseudomonadati; phylum Pseudomonadota; class Betaproteobacteria; order Burkholderiales; family Oxalobacteraceae; genus Massilia; species Massilia sp. IC2-476. Next base: position 26,946 of record NZ_JAJFER010000010.1, on the reverse strand, counting down.
TATCCGGTGTACCGCGCCAACGTCGCGCCCTGACCACAGACCGCCATACAAGCTACGGCGCATCCCACGGTGCGCCGTATTTCTTTCTTTCCCTCGCGATATTGTCATTACGTTCCCCAATTGGGGAATTGATGTTGTAAATAAATTCACTTAGTCTCGCAGCAACTGCGCACCGGTTACAAAAAAAGACATACCGCGCAGGTGAGAGGGAAAACACCGACCTGAAAGAGATCCATGCCGCCGTAGGGGCGGCATGGCGCCGTTCGCCATGCGTCCTGCATGGCGGCGCATGGTCGCGCGTGCCCTCGCACCTAGTCGGCGTGTCGCCGGGGTGCCGATGAATTCGCGCCGAGAGACCAGACCATGTCCAAACCAAGCCTGCCCCAACGTTCCACCCTTGCCCTGACCATCGCCCTTGCCCTGAGCGGCTGCGGCGGGGGAGGCGGCGATTCCCCGCCGCCGTCCAACCCCGGCCCGGTCCAGCCGCCCCCACCCAGCACCGCGCTGACGGGCATCGTCATCGACGGCTACCTGAGCGGCGCCACCGTCTGGCTCGACCAGAACAACAACGGACAGCGCGACACCGGCGAGCCGTCCGCCACCACCGACAGCGGCGGCAAGTTCAACCTGACGGTGGCCGCCAGCGTGGCCCAGATCAACGGCCAGCGCCTGCGCGTCACCGGCGGCACCGATACCTCGACCGGGCTGGGCTTCGGCTACACCATGAGCGCCATGGTCGAAGACGCGGCCAGCAAGCCGGCGCTCGTGGTCACGCCGCTCACCACCATCGCCGAAGCCATGGTCGCTTCTGGCGCGGCCACCTCGATCACGCAGGCGCGCCAGACCGTGGTGCGGGTGATCGGCCTGACCTCGGCCTTCGTGCTCGACGCCGACCCGCTCACCCTGGCCGTGACCGAGCCGGCCCTCGTGCAGAAGATGGTCGCGCTGCAGAAGGCCATGGAAGTGATGGCGCGCACCGAGAAGACCGCTCAGGAAGCCGATCCGAACGCCGCCTACGGCCGCGTGGCCCAGGCCATGGCCGCCGAATTCGCGCGTGTCGGCGCCACCGGCGGCGCGACCATGGTCAGCAGCCTGGTACAGGGCGCCGTCGCCAACCAGGACCGCTTCCTGACCAACCGTGCCGCGGCGCGTGGCACGGTGGCGCTGGCGGCCGACGTCGCCAACCTGGTCGAAGCCAGCCTGTCGATCGCCGTCGGCCGCGTGATGCAGGCCGCCCCGGGCGCCACCGGCGCCGCCCTGCAGCAGCCGCTGGCGCTGTACGTCGACCCGGTGATCAAGATCGTCGACGATGTCCAGAACCGCGCCGAGCAGGTGGCCGCCACCATCACCCAGGCCCCGACCGGCCAGCCGCTGCGCCTGGCCGCGGTGGCCCAGAGCGCCGGACTGTCGCCCGCCGTGCTGGCGCTGGTGAACGCCACCAGTTCGCTGGCCAACGTGCCGCCGGCCAGCCCGGTGCCCTCGCCCCTGATGTCGGCCGTGCTGCAGGCGGTCCAGGGCCTGCCGGTGACGCAGCCGACGCCGGCGCCGACCCAGGCGCCGACGCAGGCGCCAACACAGGCCCCGACGCAGGCACCGACAACGGCGCCGACCCAGGCGCCAACGCAAGCCCCGACGCAGGCGCCAACGCAGGCTCCAACGCAGGCGCCAACGCAGGCGCCGACCCAGGCCCCGACGGCAGCGCCGACCCAGGCGCCGACTTCGGCCCCGACCCCAGCCCCGACCCAGCCGCCGTCGCCGGCGCCGACCCAGGCGCCGACCGCGCCACCGACCGCGCCGCCGACCCTGGCGCCGACGCCCGCGCCGACCCAGGCGCCGACTGCCGCCCCGACGCAGGCCCCGACCCAGGCCCCGACGCCAGCGCCCACCCAGGCGCCGACGGCTGCGCCAACGTCCGCGCCGACTGTGCCGCCCACCACCTTCCCTGGCGGCTAAGAGCGCCTAACAATTCCCCCCATGGCTGCGTTGCATCGTCTCGCCGTACTGGCGTACTGCCTTCAACGATGCGCCTTGCCCCTGGGGGTTTTGTTAGCCGCTCGAAGGCCCGCACCCGACAAACCGACACGGACGCATCAAGGACAACACAATGGCCACTTCCAACACCGTCAACAAGAATGAGATTCCGGTCGATTCGACCGACCCGACCAAGACCGCATGGGGCTCGCTCCTGGCGACCCAGTATTTCTTCGTGCTGGTGAACGGCACCGGCGCCGACGAAACCTTCGACGCCGCCGATATCAGCACCGCCACCCAGACCCGCATGGCGGCCTACGGGCGCGGCATCTCGGTCGTGATGGGCGGCGGCAGCGACACCGTCATCGGCTCCGGCTTCGGCGACACCATCAATGCCGGCGCCGGCACCAATTTCATCGACGGCGGGGCGAACGCCGGCGCCACGCCCGACGGCAGCAAGGCGCACGACGTGCTCAACGTATTCGCTGCCGACGCCGCCGCGGCCGCCGCACTGCAGGTGATCGAGCTCACCGCCGCTGCAACCGGCGCCGACGGCGAGGCCTATGCCGCCGGCTACCGCATCAAGGTCAGCAACGGCGCCGAGACCGACTACCTGAAGAACGTCGAGCAGATCAACGTGTTCCGCGCCGACGATAACAACGCCTACGTGCGCACCATCCTGCTGGCGGTCGACGTGCGCGAGATCGCCCCCGCCGACGTGGCCGGCGCGATGCACTTCGCCTGGGCCCAGGGCACCGACCGCGCCGACAGCTTCGATGCGCAGGCCGACGTCTCGAGCGCGACGCGCGACCTGATGGCGACGCATGGCCGCGGCGTCTACGTCGACATGGGCGCAGGCAACGACACCGTGGTCGGCTCCGGCTTCGGCGACGATATCACCCTGGGCAGCGGCACCAACTACGCGGACGGCGGCGCCAACGCAGGCACCACGCCCTGGGGCGGCAAGCCGCAGGACGTGCTGCACGTGATCGTCGCCAATGCGGGCGCGGCAGCGGCCGTACAGGTGGTCCAGCTGGGTACGGGATCGAGCGGTGTCGATGCCCAGGCTTTCGCCAACGGCTACACGCACAAGGTGGTCGCCGGCAGCGAGATCGACTACATCAAGGGCATCGAGCGCGTCACCGTGCAGGTGGCCGACGGCAGCGGCGGCAGCACCTGGGCGCGCGACATCGCGCTCGAGACGGTGGTGCACGAAGCCGACCTGGGCGACCCGAACCTGGCCGACTACATGCACCTGGCCTGGGTCAGCGGCACCACGAACGATGACAGCATCAACGCCGCCGACCTGCTCTCGAACGGCGTGAAGGCCAAGATGGCCGAGGGCCAGCAGGGCGTGTGGATCGATGGCGGCAGCGGCAACGACACCATCACCGGCACCGCCTACGGCGACAATATCCGCAACGGCAGCGGCAACGCGAAGATCGACGGCGGCGCGAATGCCGGCGGCATGGACGTGTTCGAGATCTCGGTGGACTCGACCGCCGCCATGAACGCGGTGCAGGTAACGGCATCGGACGATCCGGCCTACACCTGGATGGTCAGCTACGGCGCCGGCACCCAGAAGGACTATTTGAAAAACATCGAAGCGATCGTGGTCAGCGTTGCCGGCGGCGGCGCCGGCAAGTGGATTCCGCTTGCCGTGCAGCTGCACGAGATCTCGGCCGACGGCGACCCGGCCGCCTCGATGCACCACGCCTGGGCCCAGGGCACCGACCGTGACGACAGCTTCGACGCGGCCGCGGTCTCGAACGCGACCAAGGCATTGATGGGTACGCACGGCCGCGGCGTCTACGCCGACATGGGCGCGGGCAACGACACCGTGGTCGGCTCCGGCTACGGCGACGACATCACTCTCGGCAGCGGCACCAACTACGCGGACGGCGGCGCCAACGCCGGCACCACGCCCTGGGGCGGCAAGCCGCAGGACGTGCTGCACGTGATCGTCGCCAATACGGGCGCGGCGGCAGCCGTGCAGGTGATCCAGCTGGATTCTGGAGCGAGCGGCGTCGACGCCCAGGCCTTCGCCAACGGCTACACGCACAAGGTGGTGGCCGGCAACGAGATCGACTACATCAAGGGCATCGAGCGCGTCAGCGTGCAGGTCGCCACCGGCAACGGCGGCAGCACCTGGGCGCGCGACATTCCGCTCGAAACCGCGGTGCACGAGGCCGAACTCTCCGGCAACCTGAGCAACTACATGCACCTGGCCTGGGTCAACGGCACCGCCGGGGGCGACACCATCAACGCCACCGACCTGCTTTCAAACGGCGCGAAAGCCAAGATGGCCGAGCTGCAGAAGGGCGTCTGGATCGACGGCGGCAGCGGCAACGACACCATCACCGGCACCGCCTACGGCGACAACATCCGCAACGGCAGCGGCAACGCGAAGATCGATGGCGGCGCGAACGCCGGCGGCAAGGACGTGTTCGAGATCTCGGTCGATTCCATCGCCGCGATGGATGCGGTACAGGTGGTGGCGTCGGACGACCCGGCCTACAGCCTCATGGTCACCTATGGCAACGGCCAGAAGGACTACCTGAAGAATATCGAAGCGATCGCCATCACCGTCAGCGGCAGCAGCGCCGGCAAGTGGATCCCGCTGGTCGTGGAAACGAGCGAGATCTCCGCCGGCGCCAACCTCGCGAATGCCTCGCACTTCGCCTGGGCCCAGGGCACCGGCGGCGCCGACAGCTTCGACGCGGCCTCGGTCTCCAACGCGACCAAGGCGCTGATGTCCCAGCACGGCCGCGGCGTCTACGCCAACATGGGCGCGGGCGACGACACCGTGACCGGCTCCGGCTACGGCGATCACGTCATCCTCGGCAGCGGCACCAACTACTTCGATGGCGGCGCGAACGCCGGCACCACGACTTGGGGCGGCCAGCCCGCCGACGTGCTGCAGGTGAGCGTGGCCAGCCAGGCCGCGGCGAATGCCGTGCAGGTGACTTCGCTCACCGCCGGCATGAGCGGCGCGGACGCGCAAGCCTTCACCGACGGTTATACCCACAAGGTGGTCGCCGGCAACGAGATCGACTACCTCAAGAACGTCGAACGCGTCTCCATCGTGCTGAACGGCAGCACCTGGGTGCGCGACGTCGCGCTGGCGGTGCAGGTGCAGGAAGCGGCGGCCACCGACCCGAACATCGGCGGCTACCAGCACCTGGCCTGGGTGACCGGTACGGCCGGCGCCGACAGCATCGACCTGGGGGGGCTGCTGTCGACCGCGGTCACGCAGCAGATGGCGACACGCGGCAAGGGTGCGTGGATCGACGGCGGCGCCGGCAACGACACCATCGTCGCCAGCGCCTGGGGCGACAACATCGTCGGCGGCGGCGGGGTCAACTACATCGACGGCGGCGCCAACCTGGGCGCCACCGCAAGCGGCAGCGCGGCGCGCGACGTGCTCGAGATGTTCGTCGCCTCGCAGGCCGAAGCCGATGCGATCGCGGTCACGGTCCTGAGCGCGGCGTCGACCGGCGCCGACCTGGCCGCCTTCAACGCCGGCTACAAGTTCAGGGTGGCCAACGCCACGGCCGAGGTCAACTACCTGAAGAACGTCGAACACGTCAACGTGATGCTGTGGAACGACAAGGACGGCGACGGCCAGCGCGACGGCCTGCCGGCCAGCGATCCGGCCAACGAGCTCACGCTTGCGCGCGGCATCGCGCTGGTGGCCAACACGGCGCCCAGTTTCGCGGGCGCCCCGGCGGGCGTGGCGATCGAAGGCGTCGGCGCCCATTACATCCAGACGGGCGCCACCGTGCTGGCCAACGGCAAGCTGCTGTCGATGCGCCAGCTCGTGCAGGGCGACGGCAGCCCGTCGCAGACGATCCTGGCGCGCCACAATGCCGACGGCAGCGTCGACACCAGCTTCGGCGGCGGCACCGGCCGCGTGGTCCTGCCGACCAGCGGCGTCGTCTCGAACGTGGCGCCGGTCGAACTGGCCGGCGGCAAGGTCATGCTGGCGATCTCGACCCCGGGCAGCAACTTCGATTTCCGTGTCATGCGCGTGAATGCCGACGGCAGCCTGGACGCCAGCTTCGGCGACGGCGGTTCGACCACCGTGAATATCCATTCCGGCTCCGACCTGCCGACCGAGATCCTGGTCCAGCCGGACGGCAAGGTGGTCGTCGCCGGCTGGGGCAACGCCAGCGTCGCCCCCTTCTTCATGGTCGCGACCCGCCTGAATACCGACGGTTCGCTCGACACCAGCTTCGGCACCGGCGGCAAGCTGCAGTACGGTTTCGCGAACGTCGCCTCGACCATGGCGAGCATGGCCCTGCAGGGCGACAAGCTGCTGGTGTCGGGCTACGTGGGCGGTGCCGACGGCACGCTCGATGCGGCCGTTCTGCGCTTTAACAGCAACGGCAGCCTCGATACGAGTTTTGGCGACAACGGCGTATTCCTGCGCGCGATCGGCATCGGCACCGACAATGCGCGTTCGATGGTGGTGCTCCCGGACGGCAAGATCCTTCTGGGCGGCACCATGCGCTCGCCCGCCAACGACGTCGACGGCTTCCTGCTGCGCCTGAACGCCAACGGCAGCATCGATACCGGCTTCGGCAGCGGCGGCGTGGTCAAGGCCCACCTGACCGACGGCCACGACGTATTCGCCCATATCGCCGTGCAGCCGGATGGCAAGATCATCGCCTACGGCACCGTCGGCGCCACCCAGTCCAGCGCAGGCGTGGGCGGCGAACTGATGGTCATGCGCTACCTGGCGAACGGCCAGCTCGACACCAGCTTCGGCACCAATGGCACTACCCGTGTGCCGGGCCACGGGATCGGCGTCGGCGCCGACCCGGGCAGCCTGGTGCTCGTCGATGGCAAGATCGTCATCTTCGGCACCACGATGACCGAGCTTACCGGTACCAGCTACCAGCCCCTGATCGCGCGCCTGAATGCGGACGGCAGCCTCGACGCCAGCTTCTACCCGGCGCCGCTCCCCTCGGTGGGCGGCAGCGTGCAGGCCGACGGCATCCGCCCCGTCGCGCTCGACACCAATGCGGCGATCCACGATGCCGAGCTGCATGCGCGCGGCAACTACGGAGGCGCCACCCTGAAGCTGGCGCGCCAGGGCGGCGCCTCCAGCGATGACGTGTTCTCCGCCCGTGGTGACATCAGCTTCGCCAACGGCCAGCTCAGCGTCGCGGGCACCGTGATCGGCACCGTCACCCAGGCCGCCGGCACGCTCACGCTGTCCTTCAACAGCGCCGCGACCCAGGGGCTGGTCAACCGCGCCATGCACGGCATCGCCTACAGCAACGGCAGCGCCAACCCCTCGGCCTCGGTCTTGATCGACTGGACCTTCAGCGACGGCAACAGCGGCAACCAGGGCTTCGGCGGTGCGCTGTCGACCGTCGCTACCAGCGAAATCCTGATCGGCACCACCGTGCGTGAAGTCGTGCGCAGCCCGAGCACGCCGGCCAATTCGACCGATGGCCAGGTGCTGTCGAGCCTGCCCTTCCTGGCCACCGTCAACGGCAGCGCCCGCGGCGAGAGCTTCGACAGCAATACCCAGCTGTCGGCCTCCGTGCGCGCCCTGATGACCGAACTCGGACGCGGCGCCCGCTTCGACCTGGGCGCCGGCGACGACACCCTGGTCGCAACAAGCGGCAGCGACGAGATCTACGCCGGCAGCGGCACCAACCGCATCGACGGCGGCGACCACGCCGGCACCTACCCCTTCGGCGGTGGCCCGGGCCGCGATACCCTGCATGTGCTGGTGGCCGACCAGGCTGCGGCCAACGCGGTCGCCGTCACCAGGCTCACGGCCGGCATGACCGGCGCCGACGCCGAGGCCTTCGCCGCCGGCTACGAGGTCAAGGTGGTCAACGGCAGCGAGATCGACTACGTCAAGAACGTGGAGATGATCAAGATCTTCCGCTGGGCCGACGCCAACGGCAACAAGACCGCCGAGGGCAATGAACTGACCTGGATGCGCGAGATCCCGGTCGCCCTGCGCGTGTACGAGACCACGGTCAGCAGCACCGACCCGACCAAGGCGACCGATGGCCGCCTCCTGAAGGACATCTGGCACCTGGCCAGCGCCGAAGGCTGGCAGCGCAACGACAGCTTCGACGCCGACACCGATGTCTCGGCCGCGGCCAGGCAGCTGATGGCCCAGCAGGGCCGCGGCGTCTGGGTCGACGGCGGCGCGGGCGACGACACCCTGTCCGGCTCGGCCTATGGCGACAACTTCATCGGCGGCGCCGGCACCAACTACATCGACGGCCGCGCCAACGGCGGCAGCACCCCGAATGGCCAGCGCCCGGAAGACGTGCTCGAGATCTACGTCGACAGCCAGGCCCGCGCCGACGCGGTGCAGGCGATCGTGCTCGACGCCGCATCCACCGGCGCCGATGCCCAGGCCTTCGCCAACGGCTACACCTGGAAGGTGGTCGACGGCGACGCCGTCAACTACGTCAGGAACGTCGAGGCGGTCAACATCTTCATCTGGACCGACACCAACGGCGACCACGACCGCGATGCCGGCGAAAGCCCGCATGCGCGCCACATCCGCCTGTCCGCCAGCGTCAACGAGATCGGCCGCCACCCGACCGACCCGACCAAGGACGCCGCCGGCAACCCGCTGTCCGGCGCGATGCACATGGCCTGGGTCAACGGCAGCGCCGGCGCCGACAGCTTCACTGCCGCCACCGACATTTCGAGCGCGACCCGCGGCCTGATGGACCAGTACCAGCGCGGCGTCTTCGTCGAGACGTATGCCGGCAACGACACCGTGACCGGCTCGGCCTACGGCGACAACTTCATCACCGGCGCCGGCATCAACCGCATCGATGGCGGCGAGAACCGCGGCACCCATCCGGCCGGCGGCGGCGCCTTCGACATGCTGGAGATCTACGTCGCCAGCCAGGCCGAGGCAGAGGCGGTGGCCGTCACCGCGCTGACCAGCAGCATGACGGGGGCCGATGCCGCCGCCTGGAACGACGGCTACCGCTACAAGGTGGTCAACGGCGCGGTGTCGACCGACTACATCAAGAACATCGAGCAGCTCAACGTCATGGTCTGGACCGACAAGGACGGCGACGGCCAGCGCGACTGGGGTTCGAGCGACACCGATCCGGCGCGTGAAATCAGCTACACGCGCAGCGTCGGCCTGGTGTCCAACACAGCCCCGAGCTTCGCCGGCGCGCCGGCCGGCATCATCGCGCGCGACCAGGCGGGCGATGCCGGCACCCTGGCCGGCACGGTACTGCGCAGCGGTAAGCTGCTGACGGTGAACTACATCGCCGATGCCAACGACGTCTATTCGCTGGTGCTCGAGCGCAGCAATGCGGACGGCAGCCTGGACACCAGTTTCGGCGGCGGCAGCGGCCGTGTGCTGCTGTCTTCGCAGTACGGCAACGCCGCCGTACCGGTGGAACTGGCGGACGGCAAGCTGCTCATCAGCAGCCAGGCCGCGGGCGGTACGATCCGCGTCGTGCGTGTCAATGCCGACGGCAGCGCCGACACCAGCTTCGGCAGCAATGGCGCAGTCCAGCTGTCGGTCGCCGATGCAAGCCTGACCGTGTACCGCCAGATGGCCGACGCCAGCGGCAAGCTGACCCTGATCGGTCACGCCTCCACCGGCGCCTCGGGCATCGACATGGTAGCGATGCGCCTGAACGCCGACGGTTCCCTGGACACCAGCTTCAACGGCAGCGGCCAGCTGCGCCTGGCGATCCCGAATGCCAGCGAAACCATGCGCGCCGGCGCCCTGCAGTCCGATGGCAAGCTGCTCATCGTGGGCTATGGCCAGGGCGGCTTCAACCAGGACGTCGTCGCCATGCGCTTCAACGTGAACGGCAGCCTGGACACCAGCTTCGGCAGCGGCGGCAAGACCATCGTCAAGGCCGGCACCGGCATGGATGGCGTCGACGTCGCCACCAGCATGCAGCTGCTGCCGAACGGCCAGATCCTGGTCGGGGGCTATACCAATGCCCCGGCCAGCGGCACCACGCTCGGCAGCTTCGACGGCATCCTGATGCGCCTGAACGCCAACGGCAGCGTGGACACCAGCTTCGGCCAGGGCGGCACGGTGCGCGCCCAGGTCGGCGCCATGCAGGACTTCCTCTACGAAGTCGTGGTCCAGGGCGACGGCAGCATCATCACCTACGGCATGACCAGCCCGACCAACTCGACCCTGAACTCGGAACTGGTGATCAACCGCTTCCGCGCGGACGGCAGCCGCGACACCGGATTCGGCAACGGCGGCGAAGTGCGCCTGGGCCTGCGCGGCGCCGGCGGCGACGCTGCCGAGCTGCACGTCGTGGACGGCAAGATCCTGGTGTTCGGCACGGTGTACAACGGCCCGGACGGCGACGCCAGCCCCTTGCTGGTGCGCCTGAACGCCGACGGCAGCCTGGATACCTCCTTCGTCCAGCCGGGCGCCACCTCCCTCGGCAATACGGTCCGCGCCGACGGCCGCCATTTCTACGCGATCGACGCCAATGTATCGGTGTTCGACGCCGAACTGGCGGCGCGCGGCAACTACGGCGGCGCCGCCCTCTCGGTGGCGCGCCAGGGCGGGGCCCAGGCCGACGACCTGTTCGGCGCCATCGGCGACGTCAGCTTCGCGAATGGCCGCGTGACGGTGGGCGGCATCGACATCGGCGCCGTCAGCAACAGCGGCGGCCAGCTGGTCATGAGCTTCAACGGGTCCGCGACCCAGGTCCTGGTCAACCGCGCCATGCACGGCATCGGCTACGCCAGCGCCAGCAACGCGCCGCCTGCCAGCGTCACCTTCGGCTGGACCTTCTCGGACGGTAATACGGGCGGGCAGGGCATCGGCGGCGCGCTCACCGCGACCGGCACCAGCACTGTCGAGATCGGGCTGCTCAAGCTCGAAGTGGCGCCGCTCGTCAGCGACCCGACCCGCACCATCTACGGCCAGCAGATGTCGCAGGTGCAGTGGATGGCCACCATCAACGGCAGCGCGCGCGGCGAAACCTTCGACGCCGCGGCCGACATCGGCAGCGTGGCCCAGTCGCTGATGGCGACCTATGGACGCGGGGCCCTGTTCCAGATGAGTGGCGGCGGCGATACCGTGACCGGCACCGGATACAGCGATGAATTCGTCATGGGCCAGGGCGTCAACCGCATCGACGGCGGCGCCAATGCCGGCACCCATCCGCAGGGCGGCGCCGGCAAGGACCAGTTGAGCATCTACGTGGCGAACCAGGCCCAGGCCGCCGCCGTGCGGGTGGTCAAGCTCGAGGCCGGCATGACGGGCGACGACGGCGCTGCTTTCACGGCCGGCTTCGAGGCCAAGGTGGTCAACGGCGCCGAGGTCGACTACATCAAGAACATCGAGCGGGTGGTCGTCTCGGTCTGGAACGATGCCGACGGCGACCGTATCCGCGACGGCGGCGAAGTCAGCTATGCGCGCGACGTGCCGCTGCAGCTGCGCGTCTTCACGATCGGCCTCGGCAGTGCGCCCGGTACCGGCGCCGACGGCCGCCCGCTGGCCGAGTCCGTGCACTTCGCATGGCTCGACAGCTGGGCGCGCAACGACAGCGTCAATGTCGCCACCGATGTGCCGGAAGCGACCCGTGCCCTGATGGACACCCACCAGCGCGGCGTGTACATCGACACGGGCGCCGGCGACGACACCATCGTCGCGTCGAGCTATGGCGACAGCATCGTCGCCGGCCCCGGCACCAACCGGGTCGACGGCGGCGCCAACACCGGTACCCCGCCGCATGGCGGCAGGGCGGAGGACATCCTCGACGTCTACGTGCGCACAAGCCAGGAAGCGGCCGCCGTCGTGGCGACCGCGCTCACGTCTTCCATGACGGGCGAGGACGGCGGCGCGTATGCCGCCGGCTACCGCTGGAAGGTGGTGTCCGCGCAGGAAACCGACTACATCAGGAACATCGAGGCGGTCAACATCACGGTGTGGAACGACGCCAACGGCAACGGGGTCCGCGACAATGGCGAGACCACCTATGCGCGCCAGATTGCGTTCGAGAGCCGCATTGACGAGATCCGGGTCAACCCGAACAACGCGGCGCAGGATATCGACGGCAGGCCGCTGGCGGACTCCTATCACTTCGCCTGGGCCCGTGGCACCGCCGGCGACGACGTGATCGACGCCGCCAGCATCTCGCAGCCGACGCGCAGCCTGATGGACCAGCACAAACGCGGCATGTGGGGCATGCTCGGCGACGGCAACGACCGCGTCACCGGCTCCGCCTACGGCGACAACATCGACCTCGGCAAAGGCGTCAACCGCTTCGACGGCGGTACCGACATCGGCACCCGGCCGGATGGTTCGCCGATCTTCGACGTGGTCGAACTGCACGTGCGCAGCCAGGCCGAGGCCGACGCCGTCACGGTCGTCAAGCTGAGCGCCGCCATGACGGGCGAGGATGCGATCGCTTTCAGCGAAGGCTACGTCTACAAGGTGACCGGTCCGGACCAGGTCAACTACATCAAGAACGTCGAGCAGGTCTACGTCGGCATCTGGAACGATGCGGACGGCGATGGCGAGATCGACCACAACCCCGAGGTGAGCTTCGGCCGCCTGATCGACGTCGAGCAGAACAGCGCACCGCGCTTCGCCCCGCCGCAAGGCATTGCCGTGGTCGACCACGGCTGGGATTTCACGCCGGGCGACATGGAGCGCGGCCCTGACGGCAAGCTCTATATCATGGGTTCCTACGACCCGGGGGTGGACGATGAATTCTACGTCCCCTTCCTGGCGCGTCACAACGCCGACGGCTCGGTGGACACCAGCTTCGGCAATGGCGCCGGCTTCGTGCCGCTGGCGGCCGACTCCATTGCCGGCGTCGGGATCTCCATGAAGGTGCAAGCCGACGGCAAGCTGCTCGTCGCCACAGGCCTGACAGGCGCCGGGACCTCGGGCCTCAAGGTGACGCGTTACCACGCCGACGGCAGCCTCGACACCAGCTTCGGCACCGACGGCGCCACCACGGTCGGCTTCGCCTCCGCCTTCATACCGACCGGGGTGCTGGTCGGACAGAATGGTGCGGTGACGGTCACCGGCAGCACGGCTGTCGCCGGAAGTTCCAATGATTTCGGCGTGGTGCGCATGAACGCGAACGGCAGCCTGGATACCGGCTTCAATGGCAACGGCAAGCTGACCATCGCGCTGTCGCAGTACGTCGACTCCGTGTCCAGCGCCGAACTGCAGGCGGACGGCAAGCTGGTGCTCGGCGGTACCACCCGCAGCGGCACATCCAGCGCCACCAATGACTTTGCGGTGGTGCGGGTGAACACCAATGGAACGCTCGATAGCGGTTTCGGCAACGGCGGCAAGGTCGTTGTGCCGATTGGCGCGGGTAGCGACGCCATCGCCGCGGTCAACGTGTTGCCGGGCGGTGCCATCCTGCTGACGGGGAACGCCGACCATAACGGCGCCCAACAGCTTGCCCTGGTCAAGCTCGACGCCAACGGAAACCTGGCGAGCGGCTTCGGCAATAACGGCAAGGTGTACGCACCCGACGCGACGCCGGACAGCGCGCGTGCGACCCTGATTCAGCCAGATGGAAAGATTGTGGTGGTCGGACAGTGGGGACACGACCAGCAGCTGGCGGTGACCCGCTACAACGCGGACGGCTCGCTGGATACCAGCTTCGCCGACGGTGGCCGCTTCCTCATGAGCATCCGGGGCATTCGCGACTATGCAACCGCGGCGGTGCTCGACGGTGACAAGATCGTCCTGCAAATTCCGGCCTTCTTCAACACGGATGCCGACAGCAGCCTGCTGCTGGCGCGCCTGAATGCGGACGGCAGCCTGGACACCAGCTTCGCACCGGGGCAGTTCGATACCTTGGGCGGCATGGTCAAGGCCAGCGGCGCCATCCCGGTGGTTCTCGACCATAATGCGATGATCTACGACGCCGAACTGGTCGAGCGCGGCAACTACGGCGGCGCGTCGCTCACTGTCGAGCGCCAGGGTGGCCGCAATACCGACGACGTGTTCTCGCTGACGGGTGAAGTCAGCGCCAGCGGCGGCCAGCTGTCCGTCGGTGGTGTCGTGATCGGGACCGTGGTCATCGAGCCCGGCAGGCTGCGCCTGGAGTTCAGCGACAGTGCTACGCAGGGGCTGGTCAACCGCGCGCTGCACGGCATCGCCTACGCCAACAAGACGGCCACTCCGCCGGCGTCGGTCACGATCGGCTGGCGCTTCGAAGACGGCAATGACGACAGGGGGCAGGGCGGTGGCGGCATCGGTGTCGCCCAGGGCCAGACCACGGTCGAATTCGCAGCGGTTGCCAGCGAGGTCAAGCGCAGCTGGCAAGACCCATCACTCAGCTACGACAATCGCCCGCTGTCCAGCCTCGACTTCTTTGCCAGCGTAACCGGCTCCCGCAACAGCGATACTTTCACGGCGGGCGACCTGTCGCCGCAAGTGAAGCAACTGATGGCCGAATTCGGCCGCGGCGCCACCTACCAGATGATGGGCGGCGACGACACCGTGACCGGCACCGGCTTCAGCGACGAGTTCATCCTGGGTAATGGCGTCAACCATGTGGACGGCGGCGCCAATGCCGGCAGCTCGCCTTACGGCAGCGGCCCCGGCGAAGACACCCTGATCGTCTACGTGCCGAACCAGGCCGCGGCCGACGCGGTCACGGCGAACATGCTGACGCCCTTGTCCACCGGCGCCGATGCCCAGGCTTACCTGGACGGCTACGAAGCGAAGATCGTCAGCGGCAGCCAGGTCGATTACATCCGCAACGTCGAGCAGGTATCGGTGCATCTGTGGACCGACACCAACGGCAACGGCATCGTGGATGGCGTCGAGGGGACCTACCTGCATAACATCCAGTTCCGCACCCACGTCTCGGGCAGGCAGGTCAGCGCTCCGGGGGCGCCCACGGACGTCAACGGCCAGGTGCTGGCGGACCAGTGGCACTTCGCCTGGGCCAGCGGCTTCAAGGGCGACGACTGGGTCATCGTCGAGCATCGCTTGAGCAGCAGCGAGCTGCAGCTGATGAACCAGTACGGGCGCGGCGCCTGGGTCAACCTCGGCGACGGCAACGACGTGGTCGCCGCCACCATCTACGGCGACAACATCAATGTCGGCAAGGGGCTGAACTGGGTGGACGGCGGCACCAACCTGGGCACGGCGCCGAACGGCAATGCGGCCATCGACGTCCTCGAAATCAACGTCGCCACCCTGGCCCAGCGCCAGGCCATCACCTACCAGGTGCTGACCGCCGGCATGAGCGGCGAGGACGCCCACGCCTACGCCGAGGGCTTCAAGTTCAAGGTGGTGGCGCAGGACCAGATCGACTACGTGGTCAATGTCGAGCAGCTGGCGCTCAACGTCTGGAACGACGCCAACGGCAACGGCCAGCGCGAAGACAACGAGATCTCGGAGCAGATCTGGGTGACGCCGGATCTGGACGCCCAGGGCATCGTGGTGATCGGCATGCCGCAGGGTTGAGTCGGCGCGGCGCCATGCAAAACGGCGCTGCAGCGAAAGCTGCGGCGCCGTTTTTTCATGCGTGCGGCGGAGATGCGGTCAGCAGAGCTGTCCGCCGAAGGGATCGCTGATGGTCTGGTTGGCGTAGTCGATCCCGCTCAGCTCGCGATACTGCGCCATCGTGCGCGCGCTGCCCAGGCCATAGGCGCCGGGCAGGCCGTCGCCCATCAGGAGCCGGTTCAGGCGCTGCTTGGCGCGCTCGGTCAGGTAGGCCGACTGGAAGGCGCGTTTCGCATCCGCCTCGCCGTGCCAATGGTGGCTCTCGTAGGGCGTGCCCTCGGTCTTGTACAGGTGGTAGACCGGGGTGGTGAGCGGATGGAAGATGTCCCAGCCGCGGGTAAAGGCGCGCACCGCCAGGCTCTGCTCCTCGCCGTGGAAGTACAGGTAGGGATCGTAGGGCACTTCCTCGACAAAGCTGCCGGCCGCGAACAGGAAGCCGGCCGAGATGTGGCAGCCCATCACCGGCTCGGTGGTGAACAGGTGGCGCGCCATGAAGCGCAGCACGGCGTCATCCGGCGCCAGGTTCTTTTCCGGGTGCGGGCGCAGCACCAGCGCGGTGCGGCCCTCGCTCGGGGTGTACTGCGGGACGCCATCGACCATGTCGAAGCGGTAGGGATAGGTGCTGACGATCGGCTTGGCCGAGCGTTCCCGGAGTTGCGCATGCAGCTTGCGCAGCTGCTCGTCCCAGCCCGGCTCGAACAGGGTATGCGAATCGACCTGCAGCAGGAAGGCTTCGCCGTCGTACAGCGAGAAGGCGGTGCTGCGCGCCCAGCTCACGCCCAGCGTGTCCTGCGGGTGCAGGTGCACGTAGCGCACCTGGCGCGCGAAGGGCAGGGCGGCGATCGCGCCGCGCTGGTCCTCGATGTGCTGGTCGACCACGCCGAGCGAGATCAGCTCCGGCCGGGTGGCCTTGGCCACCGCGTCGTTCAGGGTGAAGAACAGCATCGGGTCCAGGTAGGAGGCGATGCTGAGGAAGATGGTCGGCGGCGCGGTAGGGGACATTATCGTGGTGGAGCGCTGAGGTTTCCGAAGGGGGTGCCGTCGGCCTTCAGCGCGCGCTGCACGGCCGATGCGGGGAGGTTCATCAACAGGCGCACCAGTTCCGGCTGGCGGTTGGTGGAGGTCTTCTGGTAGATCGACATCAGCTGCTTGCGCACCGTGTCGTACTGCACGCCCAGGGTGTCGGCGATGTTTTTGAGCGGCATGCCGTCGGCCAGCAGCGAAGCGACGCGGCATTCGGCATGCGACAGGCCGAAGGCCGCCGTGAGCAGCGCCGAGTCGATTTCCTGGGCCGAGGTCGGGTGGTAGAAGAACAGCATGACCAGCGGGCGCAGGCCGAAGCTGCCCATGGTGCGCTCCGGTACCAGCATGGTGAAGAAGCCGTACAGCACGTCGGGCGCCGCGCCCGGGCTGCTCGCCATGTGCAGGGAGCGGAAGGCCTTGCCGTTGGCTTCGGCGGAACCGACGCCGCTGCGCACCTGGTGTTCGAGTTCTGCACATTGTTCGAGGAAGGCGCGCCGGTAGGCCTGGGGCAGCACGACGCGGTTGTCGACCACCTGCACCAGGCTGGTCGAGCCGAGCAGGCAGCGCGCCGCTTCGTTGGCCAGTACCAGCTCGCCGCCCGTGGTCAGGAGCATCACCGGCTGGCGCAGCCTGTCGACCAGCGCGTGGCCGACCAGGGCCTGGGCCGAGTACACGAACTGGGTCAGGCCCATGCGCACGGCGCGCTGCAGGTGCGGGCGCAGGCGCTCGAGGAAGGCCTGGGCGTCAGGCGGCATCGGTCCTTCGCCGGGGCGGCGCAGGCAGGCCAGCAGCACGGTCGCCTCGCCGTTCTCCACCAGCTTGCAGGCCGTCAGGTAGCGCGCGCCGTGCGGGATCAGGAACTCCTGGTAGAACGGATCATTGGCAACGAAGTCTTCGGCGAAATGCTCGTGGCAGTGCAGCCAGTCGCCCTGCCACTCGGTGCGCATCAGGGTCACGCGCGGATCGATGAACTGGAATTTCTGGATGTATTCCAGGTCGATCTGCGGCGCCATGTCGGCGCCTTCGCTGTACGACAGGGCGCCATGCTCGGCGTCGAAGGCGAGCAAATGGATGGCGCGCCCGCCGACCGCTTCGTGCATGCATTCGAGTACGCTGCGCCAGGCGGCGCGGTTGTCGAGCGTATCGTAGATGAGGTTGACGGCGCGATCGAACTGCGCCTGCGAGAGGTTCAAAATTAACTCCGTTCAATAATTCCATGCATCGTAACTGATGAGGACAAGCATTGGAACTACTGGTTGTTAGCCCGCCACGACAATGTTTCAATGTGGCAATGATGCTAACGCCGGAGCGGTTGTCATGGTGCCGATGGTGTGCTGAACAGGACCGTCCGTACCGCGCCGCCGGACATGGGGGTGAGCTGGTACAGGCGGTCGTATTCCTCGTCGCCGATGTCGCTGCCGGGCGCGCCGCCGAACAGGCGCACCAGTTCCGGCAGGGTGTTCGAGTGTCCCACCACCAGCACCGGCCCGGACAGGCCCTTCACTTTCTCGACCAGGGCCTTGGGCGCACGCGGGTCGTACAGCTGTACGTCGAGCCCGAGGCGCTGGGCCAGCGGCTGGGCGGTCTGGCGGGTGCGCTGGGTCGGCGTGCTGTGGATGCTCGTGATACCGGTGCGCGCCAGGATGGTGGCGATTGCCTGCGCCCGCGCCTGGCCCTGCGGAGTCAGTTCCGGATCCTGTCCCACGGCCGCCTTTTCGCCATGGCGCACCAGGTAGATGGCGCTGGGCTCGGCCAGGGCCACGCCGGGCGCAAGGATGGCCAGGCTGAGGGACAGGCAGCGGAACAGGCGGGCGGGCAGGCTCATGGGATCCTCTTTGGTAGGGACGAAAAAAAGGCAGGGTAGCATGCCCCTGCCTTTCTGTTAACGCTGCCGTTGTAAGGTGGTCGGCGAAGCCGAACACCCTACAGTTGGGTGAGCGAGATGGTATTCGCCGCCGGCGTCGAGCATGGCTCTTCATCGAAGGCGATGTCGCCCAGCGGGTTCGGCACGCCATCCGTCTTGAGGTCGACGAAGCCGAACAGGTTACGGTCCTGCAGGTGCGAGGGCACCACGGTGGACAGCGAGGAGAACACGTTCTCCACACGGCCCGGATGCTTCTTTTCCCAGTCGCGCAGCATGGCCTTGATCTGCTTGCGCTGAAGGTTTTCCTGCGAGCCGCACAGGTCGCACGGGATGATCGGGAAGCCCTTTACTTCCGCATAGCGCTCGGTATCGGCTTCCTTCACGTAGGCCAGCGGGCGGATCACCATGTGCTTGCCGTCGTCCGACACCAGCTTGGCCGGCATGCCCTTCAGCTTCCCGCCGAAGAACATATTCAGGAAGAAGGTCTCGAGGATGTCGTCGCGGTGGTGGCCGAGGGCGATCTTGTTGCAGCCCAGTTCATCGGCCACGCGGTACAGGATGCCGCGGCGCAGGCGCGAGCACAGCGAGCAGGTGGTTTTACCCTCCGGGACCAGGCGCTTGACGATGCTGTAGGTGTCCTGGTTCTCGATGTGGAAGGGCACGCCCAGCTTCTCGAGGTAGGCTGGGAGCACCTCGGCCGGGAAGTTCGGCTGCTTCTGGTCGAGGTTGACCGCGACGATGTCGAAGTGGATCGGCGCGCGCTCGCGCAGGGTCATCAGGATGTCGAGCAGGGCGTAGCTGTCCTTGCCGCCGGACAGGCAGACCATCACCTTGTCGCCGTCCTCGATCATGTTGAAGTCGCCGATGGCCTGGCCCACCAGGCGGCACAGGCGCTTGTGCAGCTTGTTGTTCTCGTACGCGATTTTCTCGAGTTTCTTGGCGTTCGCGTCCGGGTTCAGTTGGTCGAGATCCGCTTCGCTCATGCTTCTTCCTTCACTTGGAACACTTCGACGCCCACGCCTTCGCAATCGGGGTAGACGTCCGGCTTCATGGTCGACACGCGCGCGGCGCGCACGCGCGGGTGGGTCAGCATCGCCTTGACCACGTCGTCGCACAGGGTTTCCTGCAGGTGGATGTGGCCCTTCGAGATGCGCTTGGCGATGGTCTCGCGCATGAAGTCGTAGTCGACCACTTCCGACAGCTGGTCGGCCTTCGGGGTGGACTGCTCGAGCGGGATGTACAGGTCGACGTTGATCAGGACACGCTGTTCCGCCTTCTTCTCGAAGTCATGCACGCCGATGTTGATCATCACTTCGTAATTGCGCAGGAACAGCCGGCGGCAGTCGCGCAAGCTCGGGTGAATCAGGGCGGATAACATGGGGTAAACCTTATTTATGAATGGTTGGTAGGTTCGGTCAGGAACATCACGTCGCGGTTGGATGGCGCCAAATGCTGGCCGCCATCGACCAGCAGGGTGGTGCCGGTCAGGGCGCGGGCGCCGGCGGCATACACGACCGCGTCGGCGATGTCCTGCGGGGTCGAGGAACGGCCCAGCGGCGTCATGCGGTGCGCCTGGGCGAAGCCTTCCTCGGTCTGCTCGCCCGACACCATCGTGATGCCGGGCGCCACGCCGACCACCCGCACGGTAGGCGCCAGCGCCTGGGCCAGCATCGTGGTGGCCGCGTGCAGCGCCGCTTTCGACAGCGTGTACGACAGAAAATCCGGGTTGAGATTGTACAGTTTCTGGTCCAGCAGGTTGATGACCACCGACTGCGATCCCGCCGGCGTGGCGGCATGCAGGGCTTGCGCCAGCAGCAGCGGCGCCGTCACATTGGCGCCCATGTGGGTGGCCAGCAGGCCCGGCGAAAACGTGGTCGCACTGTCGTATTCAAACAACGACGCATTGTTGACCACGCAGTTGATCAGGCCCAGTTCCGCCGCCACGCGACCTGGCAGGGCGCGCACCGCATCCTGGTCCAGCAGCTCGCACTGGAACAGCGCGGCGCGGCGGCCGAGGGCCTGGATGGCCTCGGCGGTCTCTTGCGCTTCGCGCTCGGAATGGCGGTAATGCACGGCGATGTCCCAGCCGGCGGCAGCCAGGCCGAGCGCGATCGCGCGGCCCAGGCGGCGGCCTGCGCCGGTGACCAGCGCCAGCTTGTGCACAGTCGTGGAAGCGGTCATATCGTTAAACACATTCGTGTTGGCTCCGTTTCGCTACAATGCGGGCATGTCACTGCCTCTACCTGCTCCCGACGCCCTCGCCGCGTCCCAATCCCTGCAACAACTGATCGCCACCGAGATCGAACAGCTCGGCGGAGCGATAGCGTTTTCACGGTTCATGGAACTGGCGCTGTACGCGCCGCGGCTCGGGTATTACAGCGGCGGCGCCTCCAAGCTGGGGGCAAGCGGCGATTTCACCACCGCGCCCGAAATCTCGCCGCTGTTCGGGGCCAGCGTGGCGCGCGCGGCAGCCGCTATTATCGCCCAAAGCGCGCCCGACATCATCGAATTCGGCGCCGGCACCGGCAAGCTGGCGCGCGACGTGCTCGGCGCGCTGGACGGGCTGGGCGTGGGGGTGAACTCGTACACCATCATCGAACTCTCGGGCGAGCTGCGCGCGCGCCAGCAGGAAGCCCTGAAGGATCTGCCGCAGGTGCGCTGGCTGGACGGCATGCCGGAGCGCTTCAGCGGCGTGGTGCTGGCCAACGAGGTGCTCGACGCGATGCCGGTCGAACTGGTGATCCGCAAGGACGGGCGCTGGATGCGCCAGATGGTCACCGTGGAGAACGGCGCCTTCGCTTTCGTCCAGCAGCCCTTGCCCGACGCGCTGGCGGCGCAGGTGACGCGCCAGATCCCGGACGCCGACTCCCTGCCGGACGGCTATCTCACCGAGATCCACCCGGTGGCCGAAGGCTTCATGGCCTCGCTCGCCCGCATGATGGAGGGCGGACGCGGCGCGGCTTTCCTGTTCGACTACGGCTTCCCGGCGCACGAGTACTACCTCGACCAGCGCATGGGCGGCACCCTGATGTGCCACTACCGCCACCACGCGCACCCGGATCCCTTCTACCTGCCGGGTCTGCAGGACATCACCGCCCACGTCGACTTTACTGCGATGGCGCTGGCTTCGCAGGAAGCGGGGCTGCCGGTGCTGGCGTACATGAACCAGTCCTCCTTCCTGCTGGCCTGCGGCATTGGCGAACTCCTGATGGAAACCGACCCCGAGGACACGCTGCGCTTCCTGCCGCAATCGAAGGCAGTGCAGAAGCTGGTATCGCCGGCCGAGATGGGCGAACTGTTCAAGGTGCTGGTGGTCGGCAGGGATGTAGACTTGCCGGAAGCAATCGTGCGGGCGGACAAGACCCACCGCCTGTAGAATTTTTGACATCTTGCGCTAGAGACACAAATCCGGCTAAGCTGTACCACCGGTTTGTTCCCATGGCGGAACAGGCGCATTCTCGAGAACATGGCCAGAATCCACACCCACTATGACAACCTGAAGGTCGCGCGCGGCGCGCCGGCGGAAGTCATTCGTGCGGCGTACAAGGCCCTCAGCCAGAAATACCATCCTGACAAAAACCCGGGCGACGAAAAAGCCGCCCGGATCATGGCGATCGTCAATACCGCCTACAACACCCTGTCCGACCCAGTGCGCCGCAAGGAGCACGACGAGTGGATCGCTTCGGAAGAGTGGGAAGTAGAGTGGCTGGAAAGCACCGGCGCCGAAGACAATCCGGCGGCGGGCAACCGTTCCCGCCCCGACAACTGGGAACCGCGCGTCCCGGAAACCACGGCCCGTCCCCGGCCGCGCCTGATGCGCGACCCGCGCTGGTGGCTGGGTCTGGCGACCTGCTTCGTGGCCGGCGCGGCTGCGGCCTGGTACCTGGGCGAGCAGCCGCGCGCAAAACTGCCGGCGGCGCTGGCCTGGGTCGGCAAGGCGGATCCGGCTCCAGCCCACGTGCCGGCAGCCGACCGCCCCGACGAACTGGGCGCCGACGCCAGTACCGAAGGCTGGGCGCGCCGCTCCGGCGGCGAGGGCAAGGAGCCGCCCCAGATCAAGGCCCTGGGCGTGACCCAGCTGGTGGTGCCGGCCTCCGCGCCCGACTGCGGCACCGACCTGCAGACCCTGGTCGCCCCCAGCGGCGATCCATGGCCGGAAAGCTCCGGCTACCTGCCGGGTTACCCGGTCGGCAATACCGGCAACGAGATGCAGGTCCTGGTCGACAACAGCGCCAATGCCTCGCCGGTATTCGTCAAGCTCTACGACCTCGACCGCCGCTCGAACGTGCGCCACGCCTACGTGCAGCCACGCGCGAGTTTCCTGATCGATAAGCTCAGCGTTGGAAAATACGAGGTGCGCTACCAGAACATCGTCGTCAACGACGGCAAGACCGAGTGCCTGAACGGGCGCCGCGTCCCGCTGCGCCAGGCCGCCGCCTTCAGCTCTAGTCCTTGAATTGTGGTTTTTTCCGCGCAACGACCAATCTTTGCGCTGAGACTTTACCCAATTCAACTATTTTAGTTCCCTGCCGTAATATACTGGACCGTGCATACGGCCGCCCATGCAGCGGCCGCCCCCACGCCCAACGCAGGCTTACGGAACTTCATGAACGAACTGGAAGGCCTTACGGCCCTGATCATCGAGCCCCACGCGGGCATGCGCGCCAATGTCCACAGCATGCTCAACATGTGTGGCCTGACGCGTATCGAACACGCCAGTTCCTCCAACCTGGCGGTCAAGCACCTCGGCCTGCGCAGTTTCGACATGGTGCTGTGCGAATATGACCTCGAGGGCGGCCAGGATGGCCAGCAGCTGCTCGAGGACCTGCGCCACCACAAGCTGATGTCGCTGTCGACCATGTTCTTCATGGTCACCGCGGAAGGCAACCACAGCAAGGTGGTCAGCGCCGCCGAGCTGGCGCCTACCGACTACATCCTGAAACCCTTCACCGCCGACCGCCTGCTGGACCGCATCGCGCGCGCCCTCGACAAGCGCAGCGCCTTCATGCCGGTCTACACCCTGATGGAGGCGGGCGACCAGCGTGAAGCGGTCGACGCCTGCATCGAGGGCGAGCGCCTGCACCCGCGCTACGCGGTCGACTTCCTGCGCCTGCGCGCCGAGCTGCACGTGTTCCTGGGCGAGCCGGACCAGGCCGAACCGATCTACCGCCAGCTCATCGAGGCCAAGACCATCGCCTGGGCGCGCCTGGGCCTGGCCAAGACCCTGTTCCTGCGCAAGCAGTACGAGGATGCGAAAGGGATGCTGGAAGAGCTGGTCGACGACAACCGCAACTTCGTCGACGCCTACGACTGGCTGGCGCGCACCCATGCGGCGGTGGGCGACCTGGGAAAGTCGCAGGCGGTGCTCACGGAGGCGGTGGCGGTGTCGCCGCATGCCGTGCGGCGCCTGCGCACCCTGGGCGAGACCGCCTTCGAGGCGGGCGACACGGAAGCCGCCGAAAAGGCGCTCAAGCAGGTGGTGGCCAAGGCCAAGTATTCGGAATTCCGCGACCCCGAAGACCACGTTAAGCTGGTGCGCACCCTGGTCAAGAAGGGCGATCCGGTGGCGGCCGCGTCGGTCATCCGCGACCTCGACCGCTCGATGGGCGGACGTCCCGCCACCGCCCTGTGCAGCGCGATCTCCTCGGCCCTGCTGCATGAATACACGGGCAACGAAACCCGGCTCAATGAATCGCTCGCCACCGCGCTGGAAGCCTGCCAGGACATGCCCTCGCTCTCGAGCGACCTGAAGCTCGAGCTGGCGCGCAGCTGCCTGGAAAACAACATGGAAGAGGGCGGTGCCGAGCTGGTGCGCGAGGTGATGCGCAACGTCTCGAACGACGCCGGCATGGCGCGCGCCATGGGCGTGCTGGAGCAGGCGGGCTTCCCCGACCTGGCGCGCACGCTGGCGCAGGAAAGCCGCCAGCACGTGGTCGACCTGGTGGCCGACGGCGCTGCCCGCGCCAAGAGCGGCGACTACAAGGGCGCCGTCAGCCTGATGCAGGAAGCGGCGATCAAGCTGCCGAACAACCCGTCGGTGGCCTTCAATGCCGCGCTGGCGACCCTGCGCTGCCTCGAGCACGACGGCTGGGACGACAAGCTCGGCCTGCAAGTGGTGGGCCTGATCGGCAACGTGCGCAAGCTCGATCCGGGCAACCCGAAGCTGGGCGCGCTGTCGGCGCTGCACCACCAGATCCTGAAGAAATACGAACGCAACGCGCAGGGGCGCCAGCTCAAGCCGGCCCGGAAGACCGCATAAGAAAGACACAAGGCCATGGCCGCAATGCTTGACGCACTGACAAATTCGGTTCCGCCGGAAACCGCGACCCGCCGCGTGCGCGCGGCCCTGATGCACAAGGTCTGCGGCGACGAAGAGATGTTCGCCCTGGGCGCCTCGATCGCCCGCGTGGTCGAGATGGCCTCGAGCGACGACCAGGGCACCCACGACCTGGCCTATTACGTGGTCTCCGACCCTGCGCTCACCCAGCGCATCCTGCGCCTGTCGAACACCATCCAGTACCGCCCCGTGGCGAGCACGCCGGTGACCACGATCTCGCGCGCGATCTCGCTGCTCGGCTTCGACAACGTGAAGACCACCGCGCTGGCGATGCTGCTGGTCGACGCCCTCGCCAGCAGCGAGCATGCCGCCAGCGTGCGCGTCGAACTGGAAGCCTCCCTGTGCGCCAGCCTGGTCGGCCGCGAGATGGCGCGCCACAGCTTTTTCCAGGGCGCCGAGGAAGCCGCGATCTGCGCGCTGTTCAAGAACGTGGCGCCGCTGCTGGTGGCCAGCCACGAACACGACCGCTACCGCGAGATCAGCGCCCTGGTCGCGGGCGGCAAGCACACGGTGGGGCAGGCCTCGCAGATGATCCTGGGCTGCAGCTACGACGCGCTGTCGCAGGCGGTGCTGGGCGAATGGAAGATCCCGGACCTGATCGTGCGCGCCCAGGCCGCGCTGCCGCCAGGCGGCGTGCGGGTGGCCGCCAACCGCGGCGAATGGATGCGCCAGGTGGCCTCCTTCGGCCTGGACGTGGCGCGCCTCCTGGGCCGGACCCACGAGCCGGCCAATTCGCTGGAAGCGCAGGCGCTGCTGGCGCGCTATGGCGAAGCGCTCGACCTCGACCGGGAACGCATGCTGGACCTGATGTCCTCGGTACAGGAAGGCATGCGCGGCCTGCTCGAGAGCATGAACATGCAGCCGACGCCCAAGAGCGAGCCGAAGGATGAAGGCAGCGGCCTGCCGAACGTCTTGCTGCTGGCCACCTTGGATGCCGGCGAGGAAGAGCAGGAAGGCAGCCACCCGAGCGGCAAGCCGAAGAATGCGCGCGACCTGCTGCTGGCCGGCGTGCAGGACGTGACCCTGCTGCGCGCCTCCGGCCAGGGCAAGGTCAACGACGTGGTGCTGGCCGTGCTCGAGACCCTGTACAGCGCGCTTGGGTTCCGCTTCGCGACCGTGTGCCTGAAGGACGCGAAGAGCGGCCAGTACCGGGCGCGCGTGGCGCTGGGCGAAGACAGCGCCCGCCTGCAGGCCGGCTTCGCCTTCCCCCTGGCCCCACACCGCGACCTGTTCCACCTGGCGATGGAGAACGACGCTGACCTGATGATCTCGGACGCCGGCAGCCCCAAGATCCGCGACCTGCTGCCCGAGTGGCACCGCAAGCTGCTGCCGGACGCCAGGAGCTTCATCGTGCTGCCGCTGGTGGTGGGCAAGGTGCAGCTGGGGCTGTTCTATGCGGACCGCAGCGCAACCGCGGAAGAGGGCGTGCCGCCAGATGAGACGGCGCTTATCAAGGCGCTCAAAGGGCAGGTATTGGCAGCGTTGGCCCCGTAGGGTGGGCGGGTTCCCCGCCCACGCGGTGATAGGCGAAATTTGAGTGTTCGTGGCATTGCCGGCAACCGTCGACCGCGTGGGCGGTGGACCCGCCCACCCTACGAAAAACAGATCTCCATAAATCCCAGCAAATCACCCTTGTGGTTTTGCATCCCGCCCGTTACAATCACGCCCCGAAGCAACGCTGCTATGCGAAGCGGACAAAGTCTGCCGAAACTTAGTTGACAGTACGTTGAGCTTGCTTCATACTCTGCGGTTCTTCGCGGTGGGGTGGCCGAGTGGTTAAAGGCAGCAGACTGTAAATCTGCCCTCTCTGAGTACGCTGGTTCGAATCCAGCCCCCACCACCAAAAAGAAGAGTCGAAGGAATTGAATTTGTACCTCGCGGGTGTAGCTCAATGGTAGAGCAGAAGCCTTCCAAGCTTACGACGAGGGTTCGATTCCCTTCACCCGCTCCAGTTAAGTGCGGTGTAGTTTTCAACCGCAAAAATAAGCCCTTGTAGCTCAGTGGTAGAGCACTCCCTTGGTAAGGGAGAGGCCACGTGTTCAATCCACGTCAAGGGCACCAGAATTTTGTACGGCAGTCGCGTAGCACTCGTCCGTCAGGTGTGCCTGGTAATTCTCAAAAAAATCGTTAGATCTTAGGAGTCTGAAATGGCAAAGGAAAAATTCGAACGGACCAAGCCGCACGTCAACGTCGGCACCATCGGTCACGTTGACCACGGCAAAACCACCCTGACGGCTGCAATCGCAACCGTTCTGTCGAAGAAGTTCGGCG